>DIYO01000006.1 GCA_002427755.1 Roseivirga sp. UBA6052 | reverse complement strand
TCTCCTCCTGTCAGTCCGGAGATGGTCAATTCCTTCGCTGAAATGTTTCCTGATAAAGTAGGTTGGGTCAAAGTGTATTTTGCGGCATCTGTTCCACTCAGTGTATAACCTGTGGTATTGATCGTAATACCAGTACCTACATTGGCACTCGCAAAGGTAAAGACCGGAGAACCACTCAAACTTACATCATTAGCACCTGCAGCTACACCAGATAAGGCAGCCGTACCTGATGCTGAAGCTGTATTGGTGTCATCATATGTTTTGTCGCTACCGGTTAAACCCGTAATCGTCAAAACCCCAAGTGCCGTTACATCATTCGTGTTCAGACCGGTAGTTTCATAAGTCTCTGTTCCAGAGCAATCGTTGTAAGCGTAAACCTGAAAGTAATAAGTCGTACTCGGGTCGAGATTTGACACCGTAACATTGGGACTTGCAGATGTTCCAAAATAGACAGCCTGCTGCCCCGCATCATTCCATGTTACATCTGCAGTGGGCTCATCGCCATCAGATGGCGCGGTAAAAGTATTGGCATCATTAATATAAATGGCATAACCATCTGCACCACCCACCGGTGCTGTAAAACTCGTTAAAGTTAATGAAGAACTTGTCTCTGTCCCAAAAACTGCGGTAGTCGCCTGAGCTGACGGAGAAGTACATCCTGTACTTACCGTTACATTACCACCAGATGCAATGTCATCATTAGTAAATTCAGTAGCGTCATTAGCTGTCCAGTTTGTCAGTGTATGAATCCTAGTCAACCAATCGTCTCTACTTGCCGATGTCGTTGGTCCTGTATATTGGTAATTATCAGCTTCTGACCCATTTAAACCTGCTATACCAAAAGCCGTAGCTGTTGTTTTGTTAGATTGAGAACCATCTAAGGCTGTAAGTCCCGAAGGAACATTCGACTCTGACGAATTTATAGCAACTAACGTGGACCAACCGTTAGTATCTGAGGAAGAGATATTAGTGTTAAATCCATATATAAACGTTGGTGAACTAGTCACCGATCCGTCAGAAGTTTGAAAAATTAATAATTGATCTCCGGACGTACTTAACGTCAACTCTCTAGAACTCCCTGTTTCTGTCAGACCTCCTAATTCTAAATACTCTAATGTTCCGAGAGAAGTATTTTCAAGAACAAGCTGAGAACCCGTAGGGTTATCGAACCTTATGATAGTACCGGCAGTGACACCTCCAGCCGCAATTGTCATCTTAATCCCCCTTTCCGTTGTAGATTGAAAAGAACTAGTTCCGTTTTGCCAACTACCGTCTGATACAAAAAAATAATCACCCGCAGAAAGGTCGACCAATGGTAAAAGGGCTATTTCATCATCACCACCATCTGAGTTATATTGAAGTACTACAATATCTCCAGTGGAAAGTGTTTGAGCTAAACTCTGAAACTGACTAATCAAGAGTACTAGAGGTAAAATAATTGCAAGCTTCAGCAGCAATTTTGTTGCTAATCGAATTTTGGTTGAAATCATGGTTAAATCTCCTCAAAACGCACGATTAGATCTGTCAACCCAACGAGACAATAAGGGTGCATAAAGTAGACAATAAGTCTATTCCTCTTCAGTATTTGTTATCTGGGTAGTTTTGTCAAAGTCAATTCTTTGACTTATTAGCTTTTGTTATCTCAACCGCTCTGTCATTACTAAAAAAAAGATTCAAACCAATAGACTCATGTAGAATCTGGATGACCATTAAAATTGGAGATTCTTATCTATTGCTATAATCCTTTTTTATCAACCCTTTCTCGAATAGAAACTCAATCCAAGAAATATTAGGATTCATCTTCATCTTCTTTCTCAATCTGTGTTTGGCCTTCTTTACACTATCAGGGGTTATGTTATAAAATCGAGCAATCTGCCGGGTAGTTTTCTTTTCCAGAATGAAAAAAATTAGTTCAAGATCTCTCTGAGTAAGCTGAGGATAAAACTGAAATAAAGAATCTCTAAATCCCTTAGAGTCTATTAAATCTTTGTTTTCAAAATAATCCTTTTCCAAATCAATCTCGCGAAATAGTGTTTCACTTCGAATTTTCAAGAATATCATCTGTGTTCAAAGAAATGCTTTGCGACATTCGACTCCTCTAGAGAGACATATGGGTTACAAACTCAGAGATTCTTAAGTTTTTCATCCAAATCTTTTGGCGTCTTAAGATCTAACCGCTGGCTGAGTCTAGATTTAGCCTTGGCCACACTCTTGGCTGTAATTCCCAACACTTGAGCTATCTCTTTATTACTAAGTTGTAGACTAACTAACCAAGAGAGTCGCTGGTCATTGAAAGTTAAACTATACGATTCTAGTTTTGTATTGAATTCCGGATAGACATCATCAAAAGCGATTTTAAAACTTATCCAATCTGTGGGTTTTATTGTAGGAGATTGTAAAATCTGAAAAAGTCTTTCTTTTGCGCCAGAGATAAACTTATTCTGATCTAACTTTTTCTCATAGTCATCAATAGTATCTCTATTTTTCAGGAGCTTTAATTCTGAGACCTCTATTTCTTTTTCTAGCAATTTTTCGTTGAGTAATGAGCTCTCAAGTTTAACTTTTAATCGTCTTTTATTTAGATTCAGCAGAATGAACAAGAGTATTGAAAGGCAAGAAATTGATATCAGGAGATAATTTCTATTTCTTAACTTCACTTGAGCAATCTGAATATCTGCTTCTGATTGGGCCTTCAAACTTTTAAAGTCAAATTCTTTAGTCAGCATGTCTACTTTTGCGCGTGAGTCTCTGGATTCAATTGTATCATTTACCTGAGCCCATTTCGTTAAAAATTGATATGCATCTATATAATTTTCACCCACTTCGGCAATCTTATATTTCAATTCATAGATATCTCTTAAAACATGAGGATAATCAATGGCTAGGACATCATTATACATCCTGTCTATTAATGAATCGGCCTCTTGAAACCGATTTAACTTATAAAGAGCTAAAGATTTAATACTGAGAATCTCTAATTCTTTTCTTTTATGGACATCATTTTCCATAAGAATAGAATCTATTCTCTGTAAAGCCGTAAGAAATAAACCTGTTTGAATTTCTATTTTGGCTAAAGCTACTTGAACGGACAAACGCTGCTGTTTGACGCCAAATTCGCCAATCAAAGCATTCGCTTTATGATAGTATTCTCTAGAAAGATCGTAATTGAATCTGTCAAATTCGATTTTGCCTAGAAATTGATTGAAAAGAATCATTTTGTTATATACTTGTCTTTCCTTGGCAATTCTTAGAGCTTCTAATGATAAATCTTCTGCCTCTTCAACTTGACCTATTATCGCTCTGAATGTTACTAATCTATCATAGATAGTTAAAAGAGTCATATCTTCTAACTCATGCTCATATAGCTCAAGTGAATTAGATAGAATCTTTATAGCCTGAAATAAATCGCCATTGAATGCAATTGCCTCAGCCAGCTTAATGCTGATTTCTCCTTTTTCTTGCGCATCGTCTTCTTCCAATAGAAGCAATGCTTGGTTCAAATAAAAAATTGTTGAATCTTGTTTATTTAATATGGAATAACAGCTCGCTATTCTCTTTAAAGCCTGTATTTGTCCTGATTTATTATTCTGATCATTTGCCAACTTATTCGCACTCTTTGCATTTTTAATAGCGGCTTCTCGATCCGTTAAAGCTAATCTCTCTGCGATTCTTAAGTGAATCTCTACTAACTCATGCTCCGGGGCCTTAGCGATTAAGGATTGGAGGCTGTCAATATCATTCTGAGCAAAAGCCAGACTATTAAAACAAAAAGCAACAATTAAACACAGTATAATTCTATAATGCATATCTCTTTAACACATGTCCCCCTAATATATACTTATGGACAATTTGACTAAAAAATGTCCCCCAAGAAATCTGATTAGGAAGAGCATATGGGTTTAACGTTATGGACTTCTGGATTTGACCGAAAGAGACCAGGATTAATTGGCACAGCTGTATCCTTACTAAAAGTAAATTTAAAGTTCAGATTAGAAATTGGCATTCAAGAATTTCGCTAAATCTTTAGGAGACTCCAACCTGAGCTTTTCAGCTAATCTAGATTTAGATTTGATTACGCTCTTTGGTTGTATATTCAGAATTTGTGAGATTTCTTTATTACTTAGGCCTAATATAATGAGACAAGCAATTTTCTCCTGGCTCACAGTTAATTGGTACCGCGAAAGTGTCTCATTAAATCGAGGATAAACCTTTTCGAACATTGTTCTGAACATAGCCCAATTTTCGCCATTAATGGTAGAATTATCTACCATTTGAGAAATTTCGAGTTTGGCTGTATTATTTTTCGTAAGTTCCTCATTTTCAGATTTTACGGAAGACAATTTCATTACCTCTTTCCGTAAATTGAAGAATGAAACTTGTCTTTCCATTTCCAATACCTTCTGACGATTCCTAACTAGCATTAGACTTGATATAACTCTTTTTCGATTTAGCAGGAAGGATATTAAGACTAACGAAAATGCAGATACAATTAACCCAATCAGCAAGTTCTTATAATACAACTCCTTTTTACGAATGCTTGCATTAACTGCGACTTCTTTTGTCATCAATTCAAAATCAAGCTTTTTGGTTAGTCTATTCAATCGCTCATACTTTTCAGAAGGTGCCGAGTGATTCTTAATATCTAACCAAAGTTTTAGGTTTAGGTAGGCCTCCTTTAGGTTTTCATCACGTTCTGCAAGTTTATATTTCAATTGGTACAGATCGTACAAATAAAAGTCAAAATCAAATTGTAGTGCATTAGCAAAGACGCTATCTAAAACCAATTCTGCTTCACTAAATCTATTAGCATTATATAGAGTCTTAGCCTTTTGAGTCTTAACCAACAAAGAGTATTCATCATTCGAACCTGAAACTGATGTAATATTGTCTAAATCTTGAATTGCCAAATCATAATATCCCATTTCACTGTATAATTCACATCTTCTTAGTAGTACATTCAGGGACATACTTCTTTCTCCTATTTGAACAAAGGAATTCAAACTCCGATCAAAATACTGATTGGCTAAGCCATAATTATTTCTGCGAAACTCGAGGTCACCTAAATTCAATAGTATTTGTCCTTTTCTATAAGTTAATTGGTTTTGACTCGCAATTGTCAGTGCTTCTAAAAGAGCATCTTCACTCTCATCGTATTGATCTAACTGAGACCTAAAAGAAGACAAGTTGTATAAAACAAGAACCTCATTCTCAGGAGATATTTGATTTCCATCTAAAACTAAAATGTCACTTAGCGTCTTTATAGCATCATATAATTCGGACTTACTCAGGTAAACGAGTGATAGAACAATACCAATATTTGCGACATCATCCCCAACCCCATTATTACTGGCCAGTACAAAAGCTTCATCTAAATAGGATAATGCAGTATCACTATCTCTGTTATAGTAATAGTGATATCCTATAAGTTTGAGTGCCTCGATTTTACCAATAACATGATCTACCTCAGAGGATAGTTCGTAGGCTCTTTGAGCCTGCATTAAAGCAGAATCATATTTCTTTTCTTCAAATTTTTTTTTTGCTGATTCCAAATAATCATTAATAAATTGATTGGTATCACTGTGGGCAAACTCTACATTTAGGGTATTGGAAAGTCTTTCTGCATTAATATTGAGAGACGCGAGCGAGAATAGAATGAGTTCTATAAGTCTGATATCAGTATATGTAATCATAGGAAAGGACAACAATAGTCAAGTCTAAAAAGAAATGTCCACTTATCTATGGACACTTCATTTGGTCGATTGCATGTTAAAAACAAATCGAAAATTAAACAACGCCAACAAATTGGCTAACTAAAAGCTATTACACCCAACTCTATCTTATCTGAGACTTCAAAATGGAAATACCTTTCTCTAAAATCTCATCCTTTAAAGTTGTAGTTTGATTTACATAATTCTTAGGAATATATTCTTCTCTCGACAGCCCATTGATGTGGGATAAATGTCTCTTAGGCAGCTTGAAACCAAAATTGAAGTTTTGAAAGCTTACATCGAAGACTTCACCAGCAAGTCTTCTCATCTCAGTTCCTACTAGGATACCTCGCCCGATTCCCTCCATCCCTATTGCCAAACCTTCACCCATACTACCTGTCCATCTTCCAACTAAAACCACTACGGGTTTGATATATTGTTTCCCACGAGGCAAAACGTATTCGATGTAGAGTCTTTCTACATCTGGATTACCTTTTGACTTAGCTGTAAATGAGTGTCTTTGATACGCCTTTGGCTCATTGATAAACCGGCTCATTATTCCTCTCGCTTCGTACGAGTTTCCTCCATATATTGTATTTCTAAGGTCTAAAACTAAACCTTGTGTGTCAGAGAAGTTATCGATGGCTGAATCAAACTCCTTAACTATTTCTTGAATTCCTAGGCTATTATTAATTCGTATATATCCTATATCTCCTATTCTTCTAGATTCAAGTAAAGAGTTATTCTCTTTGTAACTAATTGAGTCTAGATCAATCTCAATCACATTTTCATCAACAAGCCGAAGTTTTAAAATACGGGGTTGGGAGTATTTTCCTGAGACTATCTTATTGATTAACCATTCTCGCTCCTCTCTCTCATCTTTTCCACTACAGTGTATCGGGAACTTGTTGACCATGTCTTCGATTGGTATACCATTGATAGACAAAACTTCTGCGCCAACAATATTTCTTACCTGAGAATCAATCTGTGATTGCCATATGCTCTTAACCTTGTATGCACCTTCAAGGTATGTTATATATACAGGAGAGAACAACCGATAAGAATCATCAGTATTAGTAGTCAATGTCATGTGGTTGTCTTGAAATTCATAAAGAAGTAATTCAAACAAAATCACCACTTCAGACAGGCTTGATAAACGATCAACCTTATCTAAATAGGTCTTTCTCAAGCAATCAAAATCTAAATTATTCTTATCCTTGTATATATAATCTCGCTCGATTACTTCGATAGCATGGTTTAAATCAACTTTCACCAGTTCTATATCGCGAGAACTCATTTGCGCTATACTTTTATACGCCTGTAAACAGCAGAATACAGCTATAATGTATTTCATTAATTCTGTCTTTTCTTAAGGTTAATCTTAACATTCTAAAGCTATTGAATCTTCTAATCTATCTCGGGTAATTATGAAGACCTTTAAGCCTGATACAACGACAATTGGTAGACAAATAGTTTAAACCAAAGATTCGACTACTTGTAAGTGCTTACAATTTGAGAATTGCGTTCCATTTTTATTTGTTGTCGTGATTGGTTCATTGCCGCGTATAATCTCAAAAGAAATGTCTGTATGTTTAAAGAACTACTGACTAGTATCACTTAAGATCATAGAGATTACTATAAATGCTTTTAATACAAGCGGTTATTTAATGAATTCAAGATTGATCTTCAAAATCTTTTGATGCCGATAAAATCAAAGGTTAAAATCAGTTAGTCATTAACATCTAACAGATACACCTTAGATCTACCTTACCGTCATAAAAGTAAACGCCTTCTAAGGTTATACTGTCAATTTGGTTGATCTATAAGTGAATAAAATGAGTCTACTAGCTAGCAGAAATTCAAGGATTTGTCCCCCTTAGTTTTTTGGAGTGATGATATTTGACGCTTATTATGCGTAAGAGAATTGAATGGGGCAATGAAATTTAAATATGTGATATACTTTCTACTCTTTTGTGGTTGTTCTGTTTCAAAAAATGATTCAGGAGAGCAGCCCGTGGCATTTCAACTTACTACAGAGAATTTAACTCAATACACTATTGCGGACGGTAGCTCTTCTCTAAAGGTTTTTGTAACTCTGAAAGACACGAATAACGAGCCATTTGAAGATGACCGAATACAAATTATAAAAGATGGTGAGGTAGTAGGCAATGCGTCATCTCCCTATGAGTTTATTACGACTGAACCCGGTTTACATGTATTTCAAGCAAAATTAAATAGCTATTTTTCAGAGACGCTTGAAATTAACGCAAGATCGGATAAGAATTATGAGGTAGTTGAGTTCCCATTGATCTTTCACATCCCTAAAGAAGATATTGATGAAACTACGGGTCGTAAAATCGAAGAATGGGTAGCCCTTACAAATGAGAGATTCAACAGAACAGAATTAAGAGGTTTTACAAAACGAACCAATTCTGTACCGCCTCGAATCGTATTCAGACTAAGTACAGTTGGCCGCAATGGCCAAATACTTGAAATACCAGGAGTTAATCCTTATCCAAGACAACATGAGTTTGATTTTGGATTTCAAGATTGGATGTGGCACGTATACGCACATCCGGATTATGTTATAAACATCTGGTTGGCAAGTTTTAGCACATCTTTTGCAGGTTTCGCTTCATATCCGATTTTGAAGGAGAATGCTGTCCTTGAAGGACTCAACTCAAATTCATTAGAAAGCCCATCGAGCTTACAAGGTATTGTTCTGAAGAGAGGCTTCTTGTTAAACTCTGGATACTTGAACAATAATACTCTCGAACATGAATTAGGTCATTTTTTTGGTCTTAGACATATATTTCCTTGCGATGATGATGATTTTGCAGAAGACACATTTCAATATTCAGATAACCCAGGGATACTCTGCAATAATACCTTCTTACTTTCATTTAATGCAATGAGTTATGAGTTTAATAGTACCTTTTTTACCTATTCGCAGAGAGAACGTATGAGGTATGTGATTGACAATGCCAAGTGGATTGGTCAAAAAAGAATGGTGACTATACCTTCAGCAAATGGAGTGAATCCTCCGAGTATACCGAAAGTGACCAAACCTAAGAAACCTGTTGAAACAGACATTACTTATTAATGTATAAATAGATCTGCAGAAATATATTGACTAATGAAAAACTATCAACAGCATTTTTCGAAATGGACTTATCTATTCTTAATGGGTTATCTCATTTTCTGGACATCTTCATGCTCAATATTCTCACCTGAGTTGGTAGACCTAATAGAGACATTCGAAATTAACACAACGCTGAACACAACGTTTACAATTGCGAATGGTAAGTCTGAATTAAAAATCAAAATCACAGCCTTAGATAAAGACCAACAAAAAGTTGGCACTGAAAACATCAAGATCTACCACAACGGTGATATCGTAGCAGAGGGTGTTGACATGTACATATTTACTACATCAGAAGAGGGCTGTCATGTGTTTGAAGCAGAAATAAACGGCAGATACACAGAATCACTAGAAATAAAGGCAAGACCAGATAAAGATTACCAGATAGTAGAATTACCAATTATCTTTCATCTTCCAGATTATTTAAAGGACAGAAATACAGGTAAGAGACTGCAAGAATGGATTGATAATGTAAATGAGAGTTTCGCGGAGAAGAACCAACGAGTTTTCCCTAATCAAATGGCTCCTAACATTAGGTTTAGACTCGCAGAAACTGACCCAAACAATCATCTATTGGACTCTCCAGGTCTCAATACTTACTCGGACATTTCGAGTAATGGTGAACGTTTTCAAGAATGGATGTGGGATTACTACTGGCACCCAGATTATTATATTAATGTTTGGATAGGCAAATATGAAGTTGGAGGAGCGGCAACATACCCATTTTTAGAGCCTGATTATGAAATACCTGGCCTTAGTTATCGCAGATCCACGTCCGTTAGGAGTCTACAGGGTATAATTGTACACGAAAATTTTTTGTACTACCGCCAATTCAACTCAAGAATACTGCAACATGAATTAGGCCATTTTTTCGGACTCCGCCATCCTCACCCTTGCTCTGAAAATGATTTTGTTGATGACACATTCAGCTACTCAGACGAGCCAGGAGTCTTATGCAATGGTTTAATTCAGCCTTCTGAGAATTATATGAGCTACGAAGTAGATGACTCAAGCAGACATCATTTCACCTACAGCCAAGTTGAAAGAATGAGATTTGTAATAACCCACGGCAAATGGATTGGAAAAAGAAGGGTAAAGATTAATCTACCTGGAATCGCTGAACAACAAAAAGTACTAACATTGCCTAAAGTTATTAAGCCAGCTATTCCTATGTCATCAAGAATAATAAACTAACAATAGTCCACCGCATCAAAGGAGGATCCTAACGAGAATACATAAAGACTTTGATGAGTTGCAGAATTTAGATATCCCGAAATTACTGACTCACTTAAATCTCAGGAGCAAAGCTGATATCTTCCTAGTTGTAGGTACTTCCCTACAAGTTTACCCTGCTGCAGGGTTGATCAACTATTGCCCTACTAAAATCCCTAAATATGTCATCGACCCTAATAGACCCGCAGGTTCATTCGATTCAGATATCATTTTTATAGAAGACAAGACTTCAACTGGAATGGAGACATTCATGTCTCTTGAGTCTTGAAACAAGTATTTCAATCATCAAATGACGAACTAAGCCTCTCTAAGTAGATTATATTTTTCGCTATTTTAGAATACGACACAGCAATTAGTCTTTTTAATCCTTGATTTAACCTTCAACTATATGCGTAGCTATCCTACCAAACCTACCAAGGTATTTTTTGTTATAGTCTTTATTCTTTCAACGTTCTTGTACGCCTGCACAGAATTTTCTAATTCAGGAAATATTGAATTGGCCTACCCAAGTGAACATTATCAAGAGGCTTTAGATGGTCGGTTGATCGTATTGTTAACAGAAAACATAGACTCTGAACCTAGATTTCAGTTAAGAGATGACACTAAAACAGCACAAGGTTTCGGTATGGATGTAGAAGATTGGAAACCAGGAGATGCAATTCAATTTGATACTGAGTCGTTTGGATATCCCATTCAGAATTTTGACGAGTTGCCATCAGGTGAGTATTATTTACAAGTCGTATTTCATAAATACGAGATATTTAATAGAGCTGATGGACATCTTGTTAAACTTCCTATGGACAGAGGCGAGGGTCAGCAATGGAACAGAGCTCCTGGTAATCTCTATTCTACTCCTCAAAAAGTAAAGATTCAAAATGGACAAATTTCAACTACGAGTATTTCGCTAGAAAGTATCATACCTCCTATTGAGGAACCTAAAGACACTAAATACATTAAGCATATAAAAATAAAAAGTGAGCTCTTGAGTGACTTCTGGGGAAGAGATATGTACATAGGAGCCCACGTATTATTACCTGAAGGTTGGGAAACACATCCCAACGTAAAATACCCCTTAGCCATAATGCATGGGCACTTCCCTAGCGACTTTGGAGGTTTTAGAACAACACCTCCGGATCCAGATTTGGAACCAACGTATAGCGAACGGTTTGGCGTGGATGGATATAATCTCATAGTACAGCAAGAGGCTTATGATTTCTACAAAACTTGGACTGGCCCGGATTTCCCGAGAGTCATTGCGATAAAGATTCAACACCCCACCCCTTACTATGATGACTCATATGCTGTGAATAGTGCTGCTCAAGGTCCATATGGAGACGCTCTAACTTATGAACTCATTCCTTACATTGAGGAACAGTTCAGAGGAATTGGTGAAGGCTGGTCTCGTTTTGTTTACGGAGGCAGTACTGGTGGATGGGAATCGCTTGCTGTTCAAGTTAAATACCCAAAAGAGTATGGGATGTGTTTCGCTGCATGCCCAGATCCAATCGATTTTAGAGCGTACTGTTTAGTGAATATTTATGAAGATGAGAATGCCTATTATGAGGAGGGCACTTTCCGAAAGACGCTCGTAGCTGGTCATAGAGATTATCTAGGCAATGTAGATGCGAGTTTGAGAGATATGAACTACCGTGAATTAGTACTAGGCTCTAAAGGTCGTTCGGGTCAGCAATGGGATATTTGGGAAGCTACTTATTCACCATTAGACGAAAATGGCTATCCAAAAAGGATTTGGGATCGTGTTACAGGAGAAATTGACAAAGAAGTAGCTGCTTATTGGAAAGAGAATTATGACCTCGCATACATCCTGAAAAGGGACTGGGCCAAGTATGGTAAAGATTGGGAACACAAAATCCATCTCTACTGTGGTGATATGGACAATTATTACCTCAACAATGCGGTTTATCTGGCCGAAGAAATTCTCACCTCCACATCAGGTCCGAACTACAACGGTGTAGTGGATTATGGAGATAGAGCTGAACACTGCTGGAATGGAGACCATGAAAACGGTAATCATATCAGTCGCTTGCGCTATCACCGCATGTTTATCAAAAAGTATGTAGATAATGTAGGGAAGGTAGCGCCTAAAGGAGCCGATTTATCGAGTTGGAGGTATTGAATTAGGCCCCAATAATTCAAGAATTGAAAATCATTCATAAACTTGAGAATTACACTTAACACACAATGGAGATACTACTTAAGTTACTTGTTCTTGCTACATTCATAGTAGGTCATGCATTCTTATTTATTGTTGTTGGTTCAACTGACTTTAAAGACGAAAAGAGGAGTAATTTATGGGGAATTCTAGCAGGTATATATATCTCATATCTTGTTTTGATTTTTCTTGCTTGGATACTGTCAGGACGCTACGGTGACATACGAAACTTCTTCCTGTTTGGATTAAATATCACTTACGTTATTTCGGCAATATTCGCCTCTATGGCCTCAAATGTTTACCTAAACAATGTTGAGCAAAGACTGAACACAAAAAGATATAATCTCAATTATATACTAAGAATCATCATTATTAATTATGGCGCCTTCTCTATAGCTTCCGCTCAAGCGGTAACCAAATCAACTCTATATATAACCTCTGTTACAGATTATAAATTTGGTGGTAAAATAGAGGAAGTCTTAGATAAAAAAACTCAAAATCTTGTCCTAAACAAAACGGAAGAGCAGCGGAAACTCAATTTATTCTTAAATGACGTAAATAGGTTACAGGATGATTCTATAAGAGTAAAAGGTAGTCTATTTTCATTCCTGAGTGGCAACTATGATCTAGTAATCCCTAAAGAATATGACTTCGAATTAGAATATGATTATACATATTCCTCATCTAGAAATGGTGGGATATCAGTACATAACATCGTCTATCTTCCTAGAATTGAGGAAGATGAAACTTTTGTCAACATTAGCTTAATTGATTCCAGAAAGTCATTCATTACAAAAGATGAATTAATCCAAAGCATCAATAAACAGCTAATTGAATTCGATTCAATTAAAAAAGACCAACTAAATAAACCGGCCAATTTATTGGAATTTGCTTATTCCAGTCTAATGGATTCATTGGGTTTCAAAGACTATGATTTTAAACCCGTTGATGAAAAATCCGAAAAGGCAGACTCAATTTTAAGATGGTTATTCTGGGTATTAACGACCATTGTAATTTTTGAATTTACTAGAAGATGGACATCTAGTGAACTAACTTAAAAGGATTGCTCTTTTAATTGAAAGTGCTTTGCGTTTTCTTTGCCACTTCATTGAGTACATCAATTTGAAAAGGCCACTCTTTATTGCATTTGGGTTTATTAGCTTAGGGCTAGGCATCGTAGGAATCATTGTTCCCGGATTGCCTACTACCCCATTAGTTTTACTGGCTGCTTACTTCTTTTCAAAGAGTTCGAAACGGTTTCATCAATGGTTATTGGATAATCGAATATTTGGCAAGTACATTAAAGATTACCAAGAAAACCCTTCAATCCCTCTTAAAACGAAAATCATATCTCAGCTAATGATGTGGGCCATGATTACTTATTCTACACTCTATCTAATTCCTTCAATTTATGGTCAGGTAAGTGTAATCTTATTGGGATTAGTAGGCTCATGGTATGTATTGCTTCATATTCCTACGCGCAAAAAAAGTACGGGTAAATAGTATCAGCTATTTTCCATAATCGAATTTAAATTTTGATTTAAGAAAAAATTATCCCTCCTTCGCATCATCATGAAGTTATGAGAATTATGTTCAGTCCGATTTACGTCTTTGATCTGGTCCTGACCGTGAAAGGTTAATTACACCTTCACGCCCTCTTCATTTTATTTTTTTTACAATTCATAATTCTCAAAAATGACAAAGTCATCTCAAAATACATTTGGGAGGTACATAAACTACCTCAAACAAGCCATTACTGGTAAACAACAGGATTTTACCGAAGGCAGTATTCGTAAAGCCATCTTTATGTTGGCCATACCCATGATCTTAGAAATGCTCATGGAGTCTACTTTTGCATTAGTAGATATCATTTTCGTTTCTAGAGTCTCTGTTAACGCTGTTGCTACAGTAGGGCTAACAGAATCTGTAATCACCTTAATTTATGCTGTGGCCATCGGTTTGAGCATGGCAGCAACAGCCGTTGTAGCGCGTAGAACGGGTGAAAAAGACCATGAGGGTGCAGCAAAAGCTGCGACACAGGCCATTATACTTGGTTCTGCAATAGCCATCATCATTGGGATTGTAGGCATCATATTCCCAAAGGAAATACTTGGCCTAATGGGTGGCGAAAGCGACCTCATTGAAGAAGGCTATGGTTATACCAGAATACTTATTGGTGGAAACATAACCGTAGTGCTACTCTTCTTGATTAATGCCGTATTTCGTGGAGCTGGAGATGCTTCAGTAGCCATGTGGACGCTCGTTCTCTCTAATGGACTGAATATTATCTTAGATCCACTCTTCATATTTGGCTGGGGCTTTATTCCGGCTTACGGGGTAGATGGAGCTGCCATCGCCACAACTATTGGAAGAGGAACTGCTGTTATAGCTCAGTTTATGATTCTCTTCTTTGGTTGGAGTCGTATTAAACTTGGCATTAAAGATTTCGTGATCAGGCTAGATGTGATGTGGAATCTTATCAAGGTATCACTCGGTGGTATTGGCCAGTTTTTAATTGGGACATCTAGTTGGGTATTCTTAATGCGCATTATGTCTGAGTTTGGTAGTGATGTCTTAGCAGGATATACGATTTCAATAAGAGTAATGATGTTTACGCTTATGCCCTCTTGGGGAATGAGTAATGCTGCAGCCACCTTAGTTGGACAAAACTTGGGTGCAAAACAGCCCGAAAGAGCTGAGATTAGTGTATGGAAAACGGGGAAATACAACGCGATATTTATGATTAGTATTTCTCTAATCTATCTCGTCTTTGCCAAATACATCATTGGGTTCTTTAGCGATGATTCAACAGTTGTTGAATATGGTGCTTTGAGTTTGCAAGTAATTACTGCTGGTTATGTATTCTATGCCTATGGTATGGTAATCATTCAAGCATTCAACGGTGCAGGAGATACCAAGACCCCAACAATTGTGAATTTCTTTTGCTTCTGGCTATTCCAATTACCAGTGGCCTATTTAGCAGCCATAACTTTGGATTTCGGCCCAGTAGGCGTTTTCACAGCCATAACAGTTACAGAAACCCTAATCGCCATTTGGGGCATCATTCTCTTTAAAAAGGGAAAATGGAAGACTGTAGAAGTGTAAATATTGAAAAACTCGACATCAAAAACTGTCGAGTTTTTCATTTTCATACTAAAGTATGAGCGCTGTTTCAGGAGAGTCGGGCACTTTGCGAACATAAAAATTCGTAAATTCTAATCACTAAAGACTTGACCATGAATATCAGTTGTAGTACACAAATCAACGCACCGAAAGAAAAGGTATGGGATATCATCACCAATATCGAAAAAGCACCAGAACACATTAGTGGTATCAAAAGCGTAGAAGTTCTTGAAAAACCAGACAACGGGGTTCTGGGACTTAAATGGAAAGAGACACGGGTTATGTTCGGCAAAGAAGCTGATGAAACCATGTGGATCACGCATGCCGAGGAGAATAGTTACTACCAAACTAGAGCCGAAAGTCACGGAGCTATCTATATTTCTAAAATGGCAGTTGAAGAAAACAATGGCACCTCTACCCTAACCATGAGCTTTAATGGACAACCTCAAACTACTGGAGCCAAAATCATGTCCGCACTCATGGGTTGGATGTTCAAGAAAGGGACTATAAAGGCGGTCGAGCAAGACTTAGCTGATATAAAAACAAAGGCCGAAGCTTCTTAGTCAACTGCATTAAGTTTCTCACGTAGACTCAATACATCCAAGTTATTTGGATCTAGACTATAAGCACGATCTACGTTAATTGTGGCTCTAGCGTAATCTCCTTGTTGGTAATAAATATCAGCTAGAACCGCATAAGGCTTGGCTACCGAACGATTATCTATGGCTGTAACTAATCTCCTAGCTACTAATAGGGCTGCATCGTAGTTTTCAAGCTCAGCATAAAGAGAGGCTCTATAACCTAGAATAAATGGATTGTCTAGTTGAGTAGGCAAAGTCAATGCTTGTATGGAATCTAATGTCTGCTGAGCTCCGATTACTCGATGAAGTGTTTCGAAATATTCAGACTTAATATAAACCTCATTCGGATTTCGGTGCACGACTTTTCTAAGATTGACTTGACTCAAATCAGTTGCAGCCCTTAAGGCACTGTCTTTTAATTCAGATTTTTGATCTCTTAAATTGGTGTAATGCGTGAGAGCCAAATATACGTCTAAGATTTTACGCTCATCGCCAGAAAGCTCATCTTTTCTTGATTCTAATGTTTTAGTAAGCAAGAGTCTCTCTTCTAAATCTTGAGTAACTCTGGCTAAAACGGAAAGATTTAAAAGAAACTTGTCATCATATGACTTCGCTTTTCTCCACTCCTCCTCGGCTTGGCTATAATTACCATAGTCCATAATTTCCTTCCAACCTTGGTTGTAATGATAAACTGCAGAATCAGATTGAGTGCTTAATTGAAAAAGCGGTTCATCCTCAATAACCGGTTTATTGCACGCAGTTATCACAATTGAAATTAGAAGCAATAGAGAGAAGCGATTCATTGAAGCAAAATAAAAAACCCAGTCGATTGACTGGGTTTTTTCAAGTATTTAAATTTTACTTTTTCAATCCTGGTAAGCCCTCCGGTTTGGCCGAGTGCCAATGAAAAGTATCAGCTTTCTTCTTTCTTGGATAAACCTCATCTAAGGTATTACCTTCATAAAGTCTGCCGTTTTTCATTACATGCGTAACCGTATTCGTATTACGGATATCATCTAATGGATTACCAGTTAGGATCACAAAGTCTGCGATCTTTCCTGCCTTAATAGAACCAATATCACCTTCCAAACCTAGGGCCGTTGCTCCAAGTATCGTAGCAGTCTTCAAAGCATCGTGGTTAGAAATTCCACCTGCGGCCATTGCCCAAAGTTCCCAGTGATATCCTAAGCCTTGTAACTGACCATGAGAACCCACTCCCGAAATTCCTCCTTGTTCAACAACAGACTTCACACCTTCGGCATGCTTTTGGAAAACGTGTTCCTCATCCATAAACCAGCCTGGTCTTCTTCTAGATTTACCAGCTAATTCCCCATAAGGTGTGAAATGAGACAATTTCTTGTCGTGATATGGATTCTCTCTCGAATAGAAATAGTTCTCAGCCCAAGGACCACCATAAGCCACAAGGAGCGTAGGCGTATAAGCCATTTTAGACTCTGCCACCGAATGAATAACATCACGATACAATGGTGCAATTGGCAAAGCGTGCTCATGCCCCGGATAACCATCAACCAATTGAGTCATATTCAATTTAAAGTCTAAGCCACCTTCTGTTGTCGGCATTAATTTCTGCTCTTTTGCAGCCTCAATCACCCATTGCCTTTGCTTTCTATTACCAACCAAATACATTTTAATAGTCTTGGTATTATAGTACTCACTGTATTGCTTCAAGGTCTTCTTGGTTTGCTCAAGACTCTTAAAGTTATAAGACCAATAGCCAACACCTGGACCTGTAGAATAAACCCTAGGCCCATAAATCTCACCTGTTTCCACCATGTCAGCATAGGTCAGTACATCCGTAGTGGCTGTCTGTGGATCTCGAGTAGCTGTAACACCATAAGCCAAATTCGCGGCATATACCCAAACTTGATTCTTATGCAGTCCCCAAGCTGGCCACATGTGAGCATGCGTATCGATAAAACCCGGTACAATGGTTTTACCTGAAACATCAATAGTCTCTGCACCTCTCGGTACATCTAACGATCCTTTAGGACCTACAGCCCTAATTCTTGCATTTTCTACCAGAATATCTCCTTCTTCTATTACCTCTTCACCGTTCATGGTAATGATTCTAGCACCTGTTAAAAGCGCTATTCCTTCAGGGATATCTTTCTCTACTGTTACTTCTATATTGAATTCAACCGGCTTATAGCCTTCGTCCTTTTTTTCCTCTTTTTTCTCAGCGTCTTCTTTCTTCTGATCTGCCTTTTCCTCATCAGTGTTTGCCTCATCATCTTTCTTTTCCTCAGCCTCCTTTTTCTTGGCCTCAGCTTCAGCCTTCTTAGCTACTTTTACGCTATCGGCATAAGCCATGGCATCATCTAAATCATAGATGAAATGTGCTTTACCCAGTGACCAATGAACTTTCTTAGCGTCATGAGACCATGTTGGAAACTCCCCTCCTAATTCAGTTAACTTCCATGAAGGAAATTGTGCTCCTTGTGGATTAGCTACTGAAATAGTTGGTACTTGACCTAGTTTAGGTACGGTAACCACATAAATCTCATTGTTAATTTGAGCCATAGCTTTGTCCCCTTCAGGAGCCATGTAAATTACAGCAGCTCTAGAAGGTGGATTATTCTCTCTCCATCCCCCGTTTTGCGTTAACGAGCTCTGATGCTCTCCATGAGGGTCTTCTTCCCAAGGATCATAATAATCAATATGATCGTGGTCAAAGGCCGGGTTAGCCCCATAAGTTGTTATACCTGTAATGGATATTACGCGTTTCTCATCGGTTCCATCCCATCGCACAGAACTCAGACCTTGGAAACTTGACAGGTAAATTCTATCATCTCCAATCACAAAGTGCGCACCACTTCTTCCTCTAGCTTTCATTATAAAGTTTACATCTCCTCCATCTGAAGAAACCCAACAAAGGTCTTCACTGGCTCTCGGAGCTCCAGGACCAAATGCATCCTTCAAGTTTTGGGCACTTCCTCTATTGAAAACTATTTTTCCATTCTTATTCCAAGCTGGCATCTGGTAAATAGCAGATGCTGAAGTGAGTTTCTCCGGTCTTGGGCGACCATCTATATTTACTTTATAAATATGACCACCATCAGCATCGGACCATGTAACATAGGCAATGTGGTTGCCATCTGGTGACCATGTAGGCATTGCCTCAGTCATCTCCATTTTAGTCAATCTCTCTGGCTCACCATTTGGTAGATCCATAACATAGAGTCTGTTGAGAGCAGTAAATGCCAATTTAGATCCGTCAGGAGAAGGCACACCATCTCTTATCTGTGTTACCAACATATCCTTATCGTCAGAAATTGGGTAGTTGAACTTCAATCGCGGCCCCATTTCTAAAGCTACATCAACGTCTAAAGGAATCTCAGTAACTCCCCCTCCAGAAATAGCCACTCTATACAGTTTACCATCCCAAGTAGTGATTACTTCTTTACTATCGGGAGTAAAAGTCATGGCTGGTAGAACGCCTAAAGGTGCAATAGACTCTTGCTCATCTCTTTGAATCGGATATGCTAACCATTTTTCATCACCTGTATTTAAATCTCTTAGAATTAAACCCGTCTGATCTTCATATCTAGAACCATATACTAACCATTTGGCATCAGGAGATAATGTGGGTGTAAATGCAGAACCATATCTAGAAGTGATTGTGGCATTCTGACCATTCTCTCTATCATATACTCCTAATTGATATTGCGGCAATTGGGCATTGTAATTCCATGCACCATTTCTTTGAGAATAATAGATAAACCTACCATCAGGGCTAAATGCAGGTTCACTTACTTTAAGGCTGCTTGGGTTTTTAATAAGCTGAAAGCCTCCGCCTCCATCTTTATGATAGATGAAGAGTTTAAAATTTCTTCTTCCTTTAACTGCTACAATGTATTCACCATCAGGAGACCATTCCGCTGATTGCACCCATTCATTATTAGACTTTGTAATTTGCTTAGTCTCATTAGTCTCCAAATCCATGGTCCATACGTTTTCGCTCCCGCTTCTATCAGAAGTAAAAACGATAGTTTTCCCATCAGGGCTATATCTTGGGTGTGTGTCATAAGCCATACCATCTGTTATTCGTGTGGCCTTTCCTCCTGATGAGGGCATTGTATAAAGGTCCCCTAGCATATCGAAGATGATAGTAGAACCATCGGGGCTTATATCTACAGACAGCCATGTACCTTCCTTTGTATTGAATTCTAGTGTTCTTCCAGCCTTAAGCGGAAGATCTTTGTAAGTAGTCTGTCCTTTTGTTGTGTCTTCTTCAGCATCTTGGTATGATAATCCAAATGCCGGAATAGAAAGTAGCGATATGATTAAGACGCTAAAAATTGATCTTAAATCACCTTGCCACTCAAACTTCATTGAATGTTTTTGCATAGTTCGTCTTGATTTTGAATATGTAAAGCCTCTCAATTTAATAAAATTGCAACTCGACTAAAGCCATTTATCCTTATCATTGCCAAAAAAGACGAATGGCCAAAAGAAGAGTACCTACCAAAAGGAAAACATCTAGAAAATCAACCGCTAGAAATAAAGGTGGATTTAGCTTAGCGCGTTTCACTTTGGGTTTACTCATATTAGTAGGGCTAGGCTATGGATTTCTTGCTATCCAAGAAGGCAAACTTGTACCTGACGCCATAAGTGAATTCGAACTTCCTTCGCTTACAACTGAAGAGGATGCAATATATAAAGATGATAGCAGCGAAGCCTCGTCTTCAGAGATTGAGATAAAAGCTGTAGCGCCTACTGAAAAGCCATTTGATTATGACGCCTTTGATCTGTACTTCACCAAGGCCTTCGATTTTATGTGGCCTGCATATGAAGCTAATCAAGCGATTATAGAAAGGCCTTATTACACCATTCGCTACAGTGAAGAACACGAGCAAGCCATGTGGGTAGCTTACAAACTTTCAGCTGATAGTTTAGCACAAGAGAGATTTGAAAGGAAAGATGACTTTAGAAAAGACCCTCGTGTAAAAACAGGCTCTGCTGATTTATCAGACTATAAAGGATCCGGTTATGACAGAGGTCATTTAGCACCTGCTGCAGATTTCTCTTACGATGAGTTCGCTTTGTCACAATCATTCTATATGAGTAACATGAGCCCTCAGGCACCATCTTTCAATCGTGGTATATGGAAAAAGCTAGAAGATCAGATAAGAAACTGGACAAGTCAAGACTCTGAAATATATGTTGTTACGGGCCCTGTATTAAACAAATCATTCAAAACCATTGGAAAGAACGAAGTATCTGTACCTGAATATTATTATAAAGTTTTACTTGACATTGCTAAACCAGAAATCAAAGCCATTGCTTTTTTGATGAAAAACGAAAAAAGCAGCGAGCCTTTAGCTTCATTTGTTGTTTCTATTGACCGTATTGAAGCATTAACGAATATCGACTTCTTCCCTTCTTTACCTGATGAATTGGAGAATCAATTAGAAGCCAATACTTTTACTTCTCAATGGTTCTAAACAAAAAACCAGACCTATCGGCCTGGTTTTCTAAATCTATTCAAAATGTAGTTTTCTCTACTATTTCTGCTTAGTTGCGGTTAAAGGAAGTTCATCACCGTTGGCATAAACTACACCCTCCATTTCATCTCCATCAAATGAAAACTCGAATTCCAATGGCAAACCGTCTAATTCATATGTAGCAGACATCACGTCCTTTTCCATGGCTACATCTTCCAATTCCATTTTACCATACATATCGCTCTCTATAACTACTTCATATTCCCCATCAGTTTTAGTGATGGTCATTTCACCTGTGACATTACCATCAGGAGATTCTACTTCATAATCCCATACGCCCACAGGATCCATTACCGGAGCTGCTGCAACAAGAAATAACGTCATTGCTAACAATGCAAATGACCTTTTTAAGTTTTTAGTGTTTTTCATGGTTTGAGTTTTATAAAAAATGAACTGCTTATAAGACGTTGATTTTTTTCAGAACGTTGCTTCAAGCTAATAAAAACTCAGAAGAATTACTTACAATACTTACCTAATGCGCTTGATGCTTCATCAGATCCTAGCGCTTTAGCCCTATTGAAATCGTTGCAGGCAGACTTATTCTGTCCGGCAGCAACCTTTAATGCTCCCCTAAACAAATGGGCTTCTGCACTTTTCTTGTCGAAGTTGATGGCTAGATCGTAATTCTCGCGTGCATTCTCAAAATTACCGCTTTGATGGTAGGATCTACCTCTTAACAAATAGGCTTCTGATACTCTGCCATCCACCTTAACTACCTTGTCGAAAAAGTTAATGGCTCGGTTATAATCGTTTTTGTTATACCAATATTTACCCATACTCAGGTTAGCATTGATATTCTCCACATCAATATCTAACACCTTAATAAAATCCTTTCGGGCATTCTCGAGTTGGCCCAATTCTTCATAGGCTCTACCACGATTATAAAGTGATTTAATATCCTTAGGCTTTGTAGCTAGATATTCGCTGTAAGCCTCTATAGCTTCAGCATATTTCCCCTGTCTTACCAGTTTATCTGCCTCTCTAGTTACATCGCTATTACAGGCAGAAATAAGTACTACAAATAGTATAATAAACAATGACTTGATAGTCTTCATTTGAGTCGTTTCCGTAATGAAACGCAAAAGTATAGCAAAAGGTGTTATAAAAAAGCAAAAGGGCCAAAATGGCCCTCCCGAGTAGGGTGAAAGTTCTACCCTATGCGACAATGTCGCTACTCTGAATCAAAAAACTCAAACCAAAAATTAATCTTTTGACATAATTATGAGCCCACCCGTTCTACCATTGGCTATAAAGAGATTATCTCCATCAACATGAACGTAGTTACAAGAGCCATTGAATTTATAAGCTGCCTGTTGTGCAAGTGAATTATCATCTAACATGATTAAGCCATCACTACCATTGGCTAGGTAAATCAATCCATCTTTCACTTGAACTCCGTTGGCTAAGCCTTGACCACTTGATTGAAAAGAACCAATCACGTTTTGATTCACTAGATCTACTTTTACTAGTCCATCTTGCCCCATGGCGAGGTAAGCATAATCTCCAACTACATCCACTCCGTTCTTACCTAATGGTGTAACATCATAAGGAATTGTGAAAGACACAAAATCAAATGTATCGTCTAAAGCATATATATCAATGGTTGATGTACCATCTCCATTCCCCCTTAAGAATACACCTCTATCATTTCCGTAATCGAAATGCTTCGCGTTATCCACCTGCCTGCTATGGAACACCTCGTTTACATCATTTCCACGGATAACAGAGATACCTCCTTTACTTCCTGATGTAACGAAAATACGGCCATTAGAAGCACCCTGAGGTGGGTCTACTCTCGTAATCGAACTAGCTGAATATGAAAGTAAAGCCGCTTCCCAAGATGGCTGATCTTTAGGAAGACCATTTGATAAACCTATTTTAGTCGCTATAGCACCGTTAGAATTTGCATATTTCGAAACGTCAATATCTCTAGCTCCTGCCACCCAAATATTGCCTTCATGCTGACCCATCATGATATCATTGTAATCGGCATGCTCATCAACAAGTGACTTCAGTAAGGTTGGGCTGTTTGGGTTAGAAACATCAAAAGTTAGAATCTCTCCACCATAATTCTCTCCTCTAACATGGTAGGTGACATATGCTTTACCTTTTAGAACGGTAACACCAGTAGCACTCAAGTCTAATCCGTTGATTTGATTAGGTGATACTTCAGCTACTTGAGAGTATGAGACACTTGAGGTAGTTGATAGCACTTGGATATGTCCTGATGAGATAGAAGTGACTCTCAGGGCTAAATCAGATAGGTCTTCGTTAGCGATTAAGGACGGTTGATAAATTTCTTCAGGTGAAATATCTAATATGTTTTCTTCAGTCTCACATGAAAAAAGAAAAATAGAGACAGCGAAAGTAAAGAGTAATCGTTTCATAAGAGTTTTGTTCTAGTGCCAAAAGGATCAAACTCTTATCCAAAAAAATAAGTCACTGTAAAACAGTGACTTACGAATATAGTTAGTTATTCATTTTTTCCCATAATGGGAATAAAGTTCTAAACTGCGACATCATTCTCTCTAAGCGCATCGTTTAGAGAGGTCTTTTTATCAGTACTTTCCTTACGTTTGCCAATAATCAATGCAGCCGGCACATTGTATTCGCCAGCTGGGAATTTCTTGGCATAAGATCCTGGTATTACAACAGATCTTTCAGGCACATACCCCTTATACTCTACCGGTTGATCTCCAGTGACATCAATAATCTTTGAACTCCCCGTCAAGGTTACGTTAGCACCCAGTACTGCTTCCTTACCAACTCTCACACCTTCAACAACAATACATCTAGAGCCAATAAACGCGTTATCCTCAATAATTACAGGAGCTGCTTGAAGTGGCTCTAGTACGCCACCAATGCCTACACCTCCACTTAAATGAACATTCTGCCCTATCTGAGCGCAAGAACCTACTGTAGCCCAAGTATCTACCATTGTACCTGCATCTACATACGCCCCTATATTTACATATGAAGGCATCATAATGACTCCTTTAGAAACATAGGCACCATACCTAGCAATGGCATGTGGAACAACACGCACTCCCTTTTGAGCATAACCGGTCTTCAATTTCATCTTGTCATGAAACTCAAAAGGTCCAACCTCAATAGTTTGCATTTTCTGAATTGGAAAATATAGGATCACCGCCTTCTTAATCCATTCATTCACTTTCCAACCATCCTCAGTTGGTTCTGCTACCCTTCTATCTCCATGATCCAAGTCTTCAATAATTGTCTTTACTGCCAAGATCACCTCCTTATCATTCAACAAACTTCTGTCGTCCCAAGCTTTTTCAATGATGTTTCTTAATTCCATAATGGTTGAGAAAATTTCTATATTTAGTTAATACCGATGGAAAAACCCAAAGTCGTAATTGCTTCACTTCTTAAACCAGTAGATGACACAAGAATGTTTGAGAAGTTTGGTCTTTCGCTGGCTGAAATAGGCAAATATGATATTAATATCATAGGCTTTGAATCAAAAAATGAACGTGCTGCTGAATACATTACGACCCATAGTCTTGGAAACTTCAGCAGAGCTAGCCTAACACGTTTTTTAAAGCCCTTTAAAGTCTTAAGATTACTAATTAAAGTAAAACCTCAACTATACATAGTTAACTCACATGATTTACTGATAGTTAGTACTATTTACAAAATTTTATTTGGTGGCTATTTTATCTATGATCTACGTGAGAATTATAAAAAAAACATTCTCTATACAAACGTATTTAGAAAAGGGCTTCGCCCCATTCTTGCTTCTTGGGTAAGAACTAAAGAATGGCTGACTAAGCCACTCATCAAGCATTATATACTAGCTGAGAAGGTTTATGAAAAACAACTGCCATTTCTAGGTGATAAGTATACTATTCTTGAAAACAAATACATGCCACTGCCCGATCAACGCACTGCTTACAGAAATCCTAATCCGGAATACATAGACCTTGTCTTTACAGGAACTATTGCTGAGAACAATGGTGTGTTCGATGCTATTGAGGTAACAAAAGCTTTATACGCTCTGAACGACAAGATTAGACTCCGAATAGTGGGTTATTGTGCCCTAAAGCGTGATTTGCTTAGGTTACATGAAACCATTAAAGACCTAGATTACATTGAACTTAACGGTGGAGACCACCTAGTTCCCCATGCAGAAATTATTGAAGCCATAGAGAAAGCTGACTTCGGGTTCGTGCTGAAAAAAGCCGATAACGGCATTAATGAAGAAAAACTACTCACACGTCTTTTTGAATATACAGCCAATAAGCTACCCATTATCGCATTAGATAATCCCACTTGGATAACCTTTTGTGAGCAATTTAATGCCGCTATTCATTTGAATCCCAATGACTTTGATCCCGCCAAAGTTTTAGATGAGATGTCTACTACAGATTTCTATTCTAAGGGAGATACTAAAACAAGCCTCTGGAGAACCGAAGCTGAGAAGCTCAATCAGCTAATCGACAGCCTAATTTAAGTATATCTAAAAATATTTTACCCAATTTACAACTCATTGTATATCTGATTATTAACCCCTTATTTATAATCATTTCAATCAGGCTAATATTTTTTTTAGATTATTCTAAATAGTATCTTTGTACTATGATTGAAAACGGATTCAGTTTCGTTGAGGAGAACTACATCAAGGCAGTTTATCATCTCAATACTCAAGACGGAAAACCTGTATCTACTAATGCCCTAGCAGACGAAATGCAGACAACAGCAGCATCGGTTAGTGATATGCTAAAAAAGCTTTCGCAGAAAAAAGTGGTTTTCTATCAGAAGTACAAAGGTGCAAGCATCTCTCCTAAGGGGAAAGAGATTGCACTCAAGGTGATTCGTAAACACCGACTGTGGGAAGTTTTCCTTGTAGATCAATTAAAATTCAATTGGGATGAGGTACACGAAGTAGCCGAACAACTTGAGCATATCAAATCTCCCCTACTCATAAGTAGACTTGACGAGTTCTTGGGATACCCTAAATACGACCCACATGGTGACCCAATACCTGACGAAGACGGCAATTTCGCTCAGGTAAAGAAAGAACCTTTGTCGGTGGTGGAAATTGGTTCCTCTTGTCAGGTAATAGCTGTGGACGATTCTAGCACCGCATTCTTAAAATATCTAGATAAGATGGGTATCTCTATTGGAACAAAACTGAGGGTGGAAGACAAAAATGAGTTTGATGGCTCAATTGATATCAATCTTGAGAACGATAAATCTATCACGGTTTCTCCAAGGGCTGCAGAGAACTTATTGGTAGCTACTGATTAAAAGGAATTATGAATCCAGCACTAATCAACTTATTGGTCTTTGGAGCGCTAGTAGCATTAGCCTGGCTTGGCTACAGAATATTTGGTGCTAAAGATTTACTCCAAAGTAAAATCAAACAAGAGAAAACACTCACTGAAGACATTTTAAAGCAGTTGTTTCATGTTGAAGAGAGTAAAAGCAAAGCCACACTAGATAACCTAGCAGGCGCTTTACAATTAAAAAGAAAGAGCATTTTCTCAGTTGTGGAGAACATGACCCAAAGTGGCTTAGTGAGTTTAGACAACAATAGCATTCAATTAACTGAGGAAGGAAGATTGTATGCGCTTAGAATTATACGTGTCCATAGGCTATGGGAAAAGTACCTAGCTGAAAGAACTGGTCACCAAGCTAGCGATTGGCATATGCTTGCCGAAAAGATGGAGCACAAACTAAGCGAAGAGCAAACGCTCAAACTAGAATCCACCTTAGGCAACCCTATGTTCGACCCACACGGAGATCCGATACCAAATGAGATGGGGGAAATGAGTAATGTTGAATGGACACCTCTTCCATCCTATTCATTAGATCTACCTGGTAAGATCATTCATATAGAGGATGAACCTGAGGTAATCTATAAGCAGATTCTAGATAAACGCCTATTTGTTGGCTCGCATATCAAGTTGATAGAGCAAAACAGCAATGAAGTTAAATTTCTATGTGAGGGTGTAGAACATCGCTTTTCATCTATTGTTGCTGCGAACATTCACGTGGCCGAACTAAATGCCAATGAAATATTTGAAGAGAACGCACTACGCCTTTCTGCCTTAACCGAGGGTGAACAAGCCGAGGTAATTGGCCTTTCTAAAGAGTGTCGTGGCGCTAATAGAAGAAGGTTGCTCGATTTAGGAATACTTCCCGGAACTGCAATTGAAATTGATCTAAAAAGTCCACTCAAAGATCCTGTGGCTTACAGGGTAAGAAACACCTCTATAGCACTTAGAAAATCATTGTCAGACTTAATTCTCATTAATAGAAGCTAAAAATGTCAACATCACATTCAGGATGCGAAGATTGCGCTTTTCACAATGTCAATAGCCTAAAAAAGCTGGGTATTGAAACGAACAAAGTAGACTATGTAGTAGCACTGGCTGGAAACCCCAACACAGGTAAAAGCACAGTTTTTAATGCATTAACAGGCTTAAGACAGCATACAGGTAATTGGCCAGGTAAAACTGTAGTACGTGCAGAAGGTGCCTACAGCTACGATGAAAAGAAATATAAACTGATTGATCTACCAGGTACTTACTCCTTACTCTCTACTTCACAAGATGAAGAAGTAGCCAGAAACTTCATACTCTTTGGTAAGCCAGATGTAACAGTAATTGTCGCTGATGCCACCAGACTGGAACGGAACTTAAACTTAGTACTTCAGATTTTAGAAATTACAAACAAAGCGGTTTTGAGCTTAAACCTAATGGATGAAGCTGAACGCAACCATATTAAGATTGATCAAAGAGAACTCGCTAAGAAACTAGGTATTCCTGTAATAGAGACGGTGGCAAGATCTCAAAAAGGCATACCTCAATTGTTATCTACCATTAGTGATGTTGCTACTGGGCAATTGGTGTGCAAACCTCGCAAAGTCAAAAACCTTAAAGGAATGGTAGAATCTTCGGTGAATAAACTAGCCCAAGAGATAGAAAAGCAATTCCCCGGCTTACCTAATAGCAGATGGGTAGCTTTTAGATTGCTTGAAGGTGATGAACGAATTACAGAAGCTGTTGTGAATAAAGAATTGCTAGAGTTGGTGTAAATGGAGAATAAAACCGAAAATTCTATAGTGGAGTTAGCCTCAGAATTGAGATGGAAGTTAGGCGACAACTTTCATGATCGATTAACTGAGAGTCTATATACAGATGCTTCAGAAATTGCTTCGGCAGCAGTTGAAATGCCTGGTAAGGAGCGGAACTATACACTTGATAGCAAGATTGATAGAATCGTAACCAGTAAGCGATGGGGTTTTCCTATTATGATAGGCATCCTGTCGATCATCTTATGGCTTACCATATCAGGTGCAAACTTACCCTCAGGTATGTTATTTACCCTCCTGATAGAAACACTTTATCCTGCACTTAAGAACTTATCGGAAAGTATAGGCTTGGCATGGTGGTTAGATGGCTTATTAATTGACGGTATCTATATGGCTGTAGCTTGGGTAGTTTCTGTGATGCTCCCTCCTATGGCTATCTTCTTTCCACTTTTTACACTTCTTGAAGACTTTGGCTATCTACCTAGGGTAGCTTTCAATCTAGATGCACTTTTTAGAAAAAGTGGTGCTCATGGCAAACAGGCTTTGACAATGAGCATGGGCTGGGGATGTAATGCAGCAGGTGTTGTAGCCACAAGAATCATCGATAGTCCGAGAGAAAGACTAATAGCCATAATCACGAATAACTTTTCATTGTGCAACGGACGCTGGCCTACACAAATATTAATTGCCACGATTTTTATCGGTGCGCTAGTACCAAAAGCCTTCTCAGCCACAGTCGCCTCTTTATCAGTGATTGGTATTGCCTTATTGGGTGTTGGCTTTATGTTTTTAACCTCATGGATTCTTTCAAGAACTGTATTGAAAGGTGAAGTGTCTACTTTCACTTTAGAGCTACCACCCTATCGACCGCCAAGATTCTGGCAAACCATTTACACCTCAATTATTGACAGAACCTTAATCGTTCTTTGGAGAGCTATCGTATTTGCAGCGCCTGCCGGAGCGGTGATCTGGCTGGTTTCAAATATCAAGTTAGGAGACTTTACATTAGCCGATCAATTAATTGGCTGGTTAGACCCATTTGGAATGTTCTTAGGGCTAAACGGGATTATCCTTCTAGCCTACATAGTGGCTATCCCTGCCAATGAAATCATTATCCCTACCATACTTATGCTTACTGTAGCTAATTTGAATCTAGCTGGTTTCGGAGCAGGTGATGGCGTTATGTTCGAACTGGACTCAACCATGGATACTGCTAATGTATTGGCTGCGGGTGGTTGGACTGTACTAACAGGTATCAACCTCATGCTCTTTAGTCTATTGCACAACCCATGCAGCACAACCATCTACACTATTTATAAAGAAACCAAAAGTGTTAAATGGACAACGGTCGCGAGTATCCTTCCGATCATCATGGGATTTGTAGTTTGCTTTTTGGTAACACAATTCTGGTATTTGTTCAGTTAAAGGTGAACGGAAACATAACTAGTGGCACCTAACGTCAAGCTTTAAAACCTATCTTTGCGCCATGTCTCAAATCCCTCAAAACACTGATACGATTATAGCCCTTGCAACACCTCAAGGTATTGGCGCAATTGGTGTAATTCGATTAAGTGGTCCAGAGTCGATTAAACTGGTAAACACTGTGTTTGCAGGGAAAAACTTGGAGCAACAGGATAGTCACACGATTCATTTTGGCACAATCCGAGACAAAGACAAGATATTAGACGAAGTATTGGTTTCGCTGTTTATAGCACCCAAGTCGTTTACCAAAGAGAATGTAGTGGAGATCTCATGTCATGGGTCAAACTTCATCATCCGCCAAATCATCCAACTATTTATCAGAAAAGGCGCTCGTGCAGCCAAACCGGGTGAATTCACCAAGCGTGCCTTTATGAACGGGCAATTCGATTTGGCGCAAGCAGAAGCAGTAGCCGATCTCATCAATGCAGATTCTGAAGCAGCCCATAATGCAGCCCTCAACCAAATGCGTGGTGGTTTCTCAGGTGAAATCAAGAGTTTAAGAAATGAGTTAATCCATTTTGCCTCCATGATTGAACTGGAGCTCGACTTTGGAGAAGAAGATGTGGAGTTCGCCAGTAGAGATGATTTAAAGAAGCTAGTAAATGCACTACTTGAAGTAGTTAACGCGCTGATCCATTCTTTCGATCTGGGCAATGTGATTAAAAATGGTGTACCCACGGTTATTGCAGGCAAACCGAATGCTGGTAAGTCTACCCTACTCAATGCCTTACTAAACGAAGAGAAAGCTATAGTCTCTGACATTGCTGGAACAACTCGTGACTTTATCGAAGATGAAATCATCATAGGTGGTGTGGCTTTTCGCTTTATCGACACTGCAGGACTAAGAGAAACAACTGATACCATTGAAGCCATTGGTGTGGAGCGTTCCTTGGCTAAAATGAAAGAAGCCTCACTGATTATATATTTATTCGACCTAGCTGATCTCGACATTGTAGAAATGAATCAGGAGATCAATCGCTTGGAAAACACAGGTGTACCCTTTTTGAAATTGGGGAATAAACTAGATAAGGTGAAGGAGCAAACAGTATCTGATCTTCAGAATCAACATCCGGATATGCTCTTTCTTTCTGCTAAAGATCCTGAGCAGGTCGAAAAGCTTAAAGCACGAATACTCGAGCTCGTTAATCTAGACAAGTTCAAACGAGGTGATACAGTAGTCACCAATATCCGCCATTATGACTCGCTTCTTCAGACCAAAAACTCCCTACAAGCTGTCATCAATGGCATCGATGGTCAAGTCACTAATGACTTTGTGGCGATGGACATCCGCCAAGCCCTCCACTACCTAGGTGAGATTACGGGTGAGATAACCACAGATGATCTCTTAGCGAATATATTTTCTAAGTTCTGTATTGGGAAGTAAGGCTTATATGGAGTACGCTACAGGAAAGTAATTCCTTATTGATCACTATTTAGAGCTTAAGAAGCTAAATCTAGTTATCAGCTATGCCTGGTTGTATGGCTTCTACCCTCCATTGAAAATTCTGCTTCAGTTTATTCACATACCAATACCATAATGCCATGGTACCCGGTTGATTATATTTTTCAATTTGAGTGGGCATCAGATGTTCAATTCTCGTCATATAATTATCTACGATACTGTTGAATCTTTGGGGACTCAATACACCAGAATTGATCAAGCTTTTGAAACGATTATCATACGCTTCTTTAAATTCAGCATCTGAATACAAGAGATTAAACAAATCTCTAATCGGACTTTGACCTTCTCTTTGGATAAAGAACATGGGGGATAAACCTATGTCTTCTTTTACTGCTTGATCTAAATCAAAAAGCACAAAGCGAAAAGGACCATCATCAATAGCATAGAACCGAACATTATTATTAGGCCAATCCCAATGCCCTAAATAACTCTCGAATATCATATAATCAATGAAGTTAGCTAGATCAATCTGGCTCTTAAGAAAGCTTAACTCTTGATTTTCAATAGCCTCTAGAAACCTGTCTATTCGACTTCGATCCCCATTTTTCCTTTCAACTACTCCTGGAAATACCACTTTACCCAGTGTTATGTCACCTTTCTTTACTTCATAAAGACGTGCCATACCGTTGGCATTTGATTCGGTTCTCATATTCATTAAACCATAAAAACGATCATTGATAAATACCACGACCTGTTCTGTGTACATAATGTCTAAGTCTAATTGGGCTTGTCTGGCCAATTCAGTAAAACTGATATCCCTTATCATGGTATAGACAAAGTCATTACCTGAGTTTCTGAAACGAAATGCCTTAACAAAATCTAATGAGTGAAACGGTAAATTGGGTGCATCAATTAAATCTCTCGATTTGTTGTTGTAGGAAGATTGAAATTTTACTCCAATTTGTTTTAGGTCAAAACTGGCACTGTAATTCCCCTTTATCTCAATCTCAACTTCTCTTTTATCAATGAGTAACTCATTTCCTTTGTAAACACTTAACAAGGCATCAATTTCGATTTCTTGGTCGAAGTTATTGTACATGAAATCGAACTCAGTTTGATCTACTTCTAGATTAGCCACTTTAAGTCCGGTTTCTATGTTACCCGTATTTAAGGTGCTTGGATTTTGAGCCAAAAATTCAAAATCTGCATTAATGCCAAGGCAACCAGTTAGCAAAAGCAGATAGCTCAAAAGCAATAATCGGTTAAAGAGATTTCTCATTATTTCAGAATTAAAAAATTACCGAGCTAATCCCTAAATAGACCCCATTTTTTGGACTCGTAAGTCCTGAGATTGAAGGAGAATCATTGAAATTAAAATGTGAAAAGATAAAGATTTGTTGTCTCTCATTTATATGTCTGAATATTTTAAACAAAAGATCAATCCGCAGATCAACCTGCTCTTCAAAAGTCAAGCTATTATAATCTTCATGCCTTTCTAAACCTATACCTGCTAAGAATATCCAATCCTTCTTTACTCTTATACCTGCATATAGGGGAACCTGAAGGGCAAAGTAATTCATGGTTAGATTGGCTGGTCTAAATTCATTTTGAGATCGATTATACTTTAAGACCACTCCACCTTTAAACAGAATATTTCTCTTGTACTCCAAAGTCTTGCTTAAACCCAATCTACCACCTAAAGACACTTGATTTCCATAACTCTGCCCATCCAATACAATCTGATCTTGAAAAGAAGCACCAAGACCCACATCAAGTCGTAGTCCTGATTGTGCGAAGGTTATATAAGGTATTCCTAATAGTAGTAAGAATAGAGCTCTTCTCATCAGATGGTCTCGCAAGTCCCTCGAAACATACAGTCCGCAATATATACTACGAACTTAGATTAATAAGGAATCTGATGGCGATTTTCATCAGTTAAACCATCCAATCCCCTAACGCCTGCACCCTCAATCATTAAATAAAAAAAGATGTTCTCTTTCGCGTAACCATTGCATGGAGTCTTCGTCTGACAGTATCGGTCAAACATTTTTTAAACGACAAAAACTCAAACCATGTCAACACAACGTATCAATGGCGCCAAGCTTTTGGTTTTACTTTCAATATTTCTTTTCGCTTGTAGCACTGAGGGAGAAGACCCTGTTCCTGATCCTATAATTGAGCCCGAACCACCGGTTAAGACGCCTTTAAGTATTCCTGATCCCAACTTTGAAGCTCGCCTTGGTCATTGGGGAATAGATAAGGATGGAGAGATCAATGGACAGATCTGGCTAGAGGACGCATTAGAAGTAACCAGCTTAGATGTTTTTACTTCAAATCAGGAATACAAGATCAGTGATCTAACAGGTATCGAAGGCTTCGTGAATTTAGAGCAGCTTATTGCTTCTCACAATAGTCTTGAAAGTGTAGACTTAAGTAAAAACACGGCACTGAAAAAACTAGAGTTGAGCTTCAATGAATTAAAGTCCATAGATCTAAGTAACAACACAGAGCTTACCCTATTATTAATCGGAAGAAATGAATTGGAGTCAATTGATCTTTCTAATAACCACAAACTCGAAACTGTAAAAATCGAGGCAAACGCTTTACAGACATTAGACCTTAGTAATAATCACGAGCTGGTAGATTTAAGTGCTACAGCAAATGCTTTAACCAGTATAACGGGAATTAACCAAACCCAAATGAAGGAACTTAGATTAGGTTTTAACGATCTCGAAACTTTGAATTTGGACTTACCAAATCTTGAAGGGATTAATATTGAAAACAATGAACTTAAAACACTCAAGATAGATGGCTGTGATAAGCTTGAATATTTGCTAGCCACTAGCAATCATCTTACAACTCTTAATACGGAGACCAATACACAACTGAAGCATTTGAAGGTAAGCTACAATGATATTACCACTTTAAATCTTGAAAGGAATACTCAGCTTGAGATATTATGGGCTTCGGGCAATGCACTAAGTGAGCTCAATCTTTCTCAATTATCTTTGTTATATGATTTACGGGTTATTCGAAATACAGATTTAAGCTGTATTAGAATTAATGAAACCCAAAATATTGCCACTACGCGTTTACAGGATCATCAATACTTGAGTACAACAGCATGTAATTAGTAAAATACAATCCGTCAGATTGGAAGCCAATTCATCATAAATATCGATGAATTGGCTTTCTTATTTCACTTGCTATTTGAACTCGATTCTTATACAATTAGATTAAAATAAGAATCCAGCACCAAAGCCAAAAAGCACATCTGAGGCCAAAGGATCAATCTTTGTCCCACCGAACACATCAATCTGAATTTTTGGATTGAGCTTGAACTGGAAACCTCCTAGGATCTGTGAAATATCCGGACCTCCTCCTCCACTGTTATAGTAAGACTCTGTAAAAACACTCACTTTGTTCGATACAGCATAGCTTAAATATCCGCTAACAAAAGTCTGATAGTCAATTACATTCTCTACGTAAAGACCTCCCAGGTTGTAACCAAAGTCTAATCGATCAGTAAGGCTATGCCTTACAACTAACATGGTTTCTAAGATGGCGCCCGTTTCAACATCACTTAGAAATGAACCACCAACTTGGGCCAAAAAAGAAACTGTTGTATTGCCTCGCTTACTTTCAATCAACTTAGCCTTAGCCCCTATTAGTGTGGGGGTCAGTTCTGCACCAGTTTCGATTATCGTACCCGTATCTTCATCTTGAAAATTGACTAGGGCTTGGGAAAACCTTAATTCAATGCCTTTGGTAATACCGTATCTTAAAACGGAAATATTATAGGTAGTAGAGGTAGTTTGAAGATCATCTCTATTTACCCTTGATGTGTGATTGTCTTGGTTAACCTCAAAGCCTGTCTCTAGTAAAAAACGTCCTTTTGGTACTGTTTTAGGGCTGTAAGAACGTGTGGGCCTATCAGTATCTATTTTAACAGAATCTACTTCTTGGGCATTAACCCAAAAGCCTAAAAAACTAAGAATGATGGAGATTACTATTGCGTGTTTCATGATATTTTAACGATTAACCTACCAGCCGATTTAATCATTTAAAGTTCAACTTGCAATCAACAGTAATACAAGGGGTAATCTTAAGATTTATTACTCTTAGCAATTCTTAATTCTTTAAGAATTAGCCCAACAAATCGTTTCGACTTGGGATTAAAACCAGACGAGCTCTGATTTTAAATATTGAAAATTTAAAGATTAACTATAGACTTTCTAATTATTGGGCATTACTTTAATTCTTGTGAAAGGGAGAAGTAAATCGAGAAGATGGACAAGGTTGTTCATCTTAGTTTTTGCAACAGTTACCACACTATTGGGAGCTGTGATAGCAGTAGCTTATTATAAGCAAGATGAACTTCTAGCAGAAGCTCAAAAACAACTTAACAATTCATTCAAGGGCAAATTCCAGATAGAAGATAGCCACATCTCCCCTTTCGAAAACTTTCCTTACATCTCCATAGATTTTGACAATGTGAATATCTATGAAACCAAGAGATCAAGACGCATGCCGATAGTACATGTTGATGACATTTATATTGGTTTCGATGCATGGTCCATCATCAATGGTAATTATGAAGTGAAAAAAATCAAGCTGAGCAACGGTGGGATTCAGTTGGTTCAATACGAAAACGGTGAATTAAACTTAGGAAGAGCCTTATCTCCTATTGAAGCTTCCAATGACACCACATCATCAGAAACTACGACAAGCACCAACTTTAAGTTAGAGTCAATTGCTTTGGAAAATATAGATGTCATGAAGCTTAATCGTATGAACGATATGCTTTTTGAAGTCTTTATTGAAAATGCAGAGTCTGGTTTCTCCATTTTAGAGGATAAAATCGAAGCGTCTCTCGATACTGATTTCTTATTCAATCTGATTATCAAGGGAGATACTTCCTTTCTCCATGACAAACACTTGAGCCTCAATACTGCGCTATCATACGATTTGGAAAAAGAACTGCTAAATCTTAGCCCTTCTGAGTTGCTAGTTGAAAGTGCTTCATTCTTAATGGAAGGAAGTATTGACGTTAAAAACGATCTTGATTTAGACCTGAAATTCAGTGGCCAAAAACCCAATTTCGATCTATTCTTGGCTTTTGCTCCACCTGAACTAGATCCTGTTTTTTCGAGGTATGAGAATGGAGGACAAGTCTATTTTAATGCAACGGTGGCGGGTCCGTCGTATGGCACCTCCCCTCATATAGAGATAGATTTTGGCTGCGAAGAAGCATTTGTTGAAAACACCGAAGTGTCTAAGGCGGTAAATGAACTCTTCTTTAAAGGTCATTTTACCAATGGTGAGTTAAACACTGCAGAGACCATGGCCCTAACCATAGAAGATTTTAGCGCTACACCAGAAACCGGAAAATTTGATGGTGCGATCTCCGTAAAGAATTTCGATGCACCAGATATAGAAATGAGCGTGAGTTCAGAATTCAATCTGGATTTCTTAGTTGATTTTTTGAGTCTCGATGACCTAGAGGATGTAAGTGGGAAAGTAATCCTTGATATGAATTTCCACGACATCATAGACCTTGATGACCCCTCAAAAGCCATAGAGAGATTAAACGAGAGTTACTTTACAGAATTAACTGTCGAAAACCTGAGTTTCTCGAGTCCAGATTTTCATCTACCAATTAAGGATTTAAATATAAAAGCTGAAATGGATGGTCATAAAGCAGTAGTTGAACAGTTCAGCTTGAAAGCAGGCCAATCAGACATCTCCATTACAGCAGATATCTCTGACCTTCCGGCTATTCTCCATCATACTGATATTCCGGTAGATGTAAATATGAATATTGAATCTAATCTGATAGACATTTATGAGATAACCAAAGTGGATAGCTTAACTGAAGGTTTTAATGAACAGGTAAAAAACTTCACTATGGGTTTTCAATTTAAAACCACTGCCAGAGCTTTTACGGAGTCACCTTACCTCCCATTGGGTGAGTTTTTCATCAAAGACCTCTATGCCGGTTTAACTAATTACCCACATGAATTACACGATTTCAATGCAGATGTGATTATTGATTCTACGGATTTCAATGTAATAGATTTTAGAGGCATGTTGGATCAAAGTGATTTTCATTTTAATGGCCGACTCAACCATTACGATCTTTGGTTTCAAGAAAACCCTAATGGAAAATCAATCATAGATTTTGATCTTGATTCTAAAGTCATTCAACTCCAAGATGTTTTCTCATACAACGGAGAAAACTACGTGCCTGAAGATTATCGAAGCGAAGAATTCCAGAATGTACTTTTTCATGGACATTCCGAAATGACATTTGAAAACAACTTAAAATCCGTAAACCTTTCGCTGGATCCATTAAGCGCTTACATGAAAGAGCACGGGGTTCGTTTAAAAGGTTTTGCCGGAGAGATATATGCCGACAGCACGGAATTACTGATCTCAGATTTTGGTGGCAGTGTTGGCAATTCTAGCCTCACCGTAGATGCTAACATTCACCTGAAACAAGACAGCATTAAGAAACCTCATACATTCAAACTTACTAGTCCTAACCTCGATTTTGATCAACTCTTTTCTTATATCCCTGCCGAACCTGATGAAGCAACAGGTACGGTAGACCATGAGGATGGATTCAACATTTTTGAGGTTCCTTTTACTGACTTAGAGTTCGAGGTAGATATAGACAAAATGAATTACCACAAGTATTTACTAGAGGAATTCAAGCTGAAGGGTAATATGCAGGAGAACCATTATATCTATATAGATACCATGCGCTTAAATGCTGCAGGTGGGCAGATGAGAATGAACGGATACTTTAATGGTTCAAATCCAGAGTTTATTTACCTCAAACCTAATATGGAATTAGAGAATATCGACTTGGATAAGTTACTCTTCAAGTTCGATAATTTCGGGCAAGACCAATTAATCTCAGATAACCTGCATGGTAAACTGACTGGAGCAGTTTCTGGTATTATACATGTTCACCCTGATTTAGTACCTGCTGTTGATGAAGCAGAGCTTGATATTGATATTGAGGTAGTACAAGGCAGTTTGGTCAACTTCTCTCCTTTCAGCGCTATGTCGAGTTTCTTTACTGACAAGAACCTGAACCTAGTGAGATTCGATACATTGAAAAACAATCTCAAACTCCAAAACGGTGATCTTATTATTCCTAAAATGAACCTGAATACCAGTCTGGGTTATTTTGAAATTTCCGGAACACAGGGAGTCGATTTAGATATGGAATATGATATGCGTATTCCACTTAAAGTGATTGCACGTGCAGGTGTTCAGAAAATCTTTGGCAGAAAAAATAGAGATAATTCAGAACAAGTTGATGATATTATTTATCGAGACGAGACTAGAAAAACGCGATTCGTAAATATCAATATCAAAGGCACGCCTGATGACTATGACATTGCCTTGAAAAAGGCAAAAAGGAATAGATAGTTAATAAATACACCCTACAGTTCAGCTTTAATAAAGCATAAAATCACTAAGCAGCAGATAGTAACTAGTTACCGCTAAATAAGGTCTGCTTATCGAATAAAACCGCTTTTCAGCTCTCTCAAGCGTAATTTTATCTTACCATTTTAAGTGCTCAACCAGCAAAATTCGTAACGATGAAAAAATTATACGCGCTTGTATTCTCAGCATTGCTAATTGCGGCTTGTCAAGAAGATGAGCCATTCCCTGACAATAATTTGCATAAAGAACCTCTTTTTCAGACTACTGAAAATTCATCTTCTAAAAGGCACCTAACGATTGTTAATTCTCCAGCTATAATTGCGCCTACTCAGGCGACAGATCTAAACACTGAAGATGAATACAATTGGACCTACGTAGCTAACGTAGAACCTCTAGAGGTAAGCGACATTGAATTAAGTGCCACTTCTATTGCCCTCTCAGAAAGCACGGCATATGTTACTTATCACAAAAGAGGCAATGTACACATGGGTGCACTGGAATTTATAGACCTGTCAAATCCTGATGAACCTGAGTCATTAGGCTTTATTCCTTTTGATGGATACGATATTAACGCGGTAACCTTAGACCCATACGAGACCAATGTAGTTTGGGTAGCTGGTTCTAGTAATAAAATTGGAGCTACGCTTTTTAAATTAAATCTAACCGCAACATATCAATTAGAGTCGTACGAACGAATCAATTTGAGCAAGGCACTATCAGGAATTAGTGCATCAGCAAATGGCATACACGTTACGAATAATTACATTCTGGTTTCTGCTGGTAGAAGCTTTGGTGGAATCATCAAAATAGACCGATATGACCTTTCAAACATGCAAGCCACTGAATTTTCAGGAGCTAAGGGCGTATCAGGATCATCAGTGAGAGATATAGAATACTATGCAAGTCTTGCTGTAGACAATCAAACTGAAATTAGCATCAAACAAGTAGAAAGTGAAAATCTACAGTTAGTCTATAATACATCTACCTCTCACCACCAATCGGTAGACTTGCCTAGAGATGGTAAATACGAATTAGTCTTTTCTCCAGTAGACTCTACAGAGCTATATTTTACCGCGGGTAGCCAAGGTGTAAGAAGTGTTAACATTTTAACAGGTGAAACCATTAAAGAAACAGAAGTCAGTCTATTGCCAAATGGTAATACCAACTCCCTGAGTATTGATAATCAGTTTATCTACTTAGCCAATGGCGAAGATGGCGTAAACATTGCCCTTCGGGAAGATGCAGAACGTACCGGAATCATTACCCCAATTTTCCACTGGGATTTACCTGTAAAGCCTGCTTCGGTCAATTTTGTTACAGCACAAAACGGCTACGTATTTGTAGCCAAAGGACTCGGTGGTTTTCATGTATTGAAGTATGAGAAGCAGTTTAAAACAGTATTACCTTATGATGATCAAGGTACACCTGTGGGTATGGTTCAAAGAGATTATTGTCCTGAACTCATTACTACTATGCTTGTAGATGTATTGGCGGAAGGCGAAAACGCTTTAGAGTCACATCCTGAATATTTTCAGAATCCTAATTCAAGTTTCTATCTAGAACAAGATGCTCAAGTAGAAGTAACCTTCTTACATGAAGGTGCGGGCTACAGAAATGTATTGGGTTACTATACATACAATGCAAACAATCCTCCGAGCAGCATTGCAGACCTCGAAAAAACTGTGATTTTCCCGAACACCAGTGCTCGTTATTCAGGAGGTAATTTAATACCGGGTAATACGGTAGAAGTGCTGGGAACCTTCCCTGCCGGTACGGTATTCGGTTTCTTTATAAACTCCAACGGTTGGAAGAATAAGATTACCGATGGACATGCGCAGCAATATTCAGATTGGGAGTTTAATGCAAGAGGTAACCAACAGAACCTTATCTTCTATGATGAAGATTGTGACGCCTTCGTGTTATGCTTTGAAGACGTGACAATTCCTGGCGGAGATAAAGACTTTAACGATGCGATTTTCCAAGTCACATCAAGTCCTTCAGAAGCCTTTAGAAAAACAGCTTACTTACAAGTAAGACAAGATTAATTTCAGACTCAGAACTATCAGATAAAAATAGAGTTGTAGAGATATGGTTTACCTTATCTCTACTTTTCTTTTTATAATAATGCAAATCACTCCTGAACAAGTCGTTCAAAAACAATTAGACACTTATAATAATCGTGATATAAAGGGCTTTATGTCCGTTATGAGCCAAGATATCAGTCTTTATAACCTAGGAGACCAAAAACCTATTGCAAGCGGCTACGAGCAAGTAAAAGGCATCTACACCAACCTTTTTGAGCAATCTCCTCAGCTCAAATCTGAACTATTAAATCGAATGGTGATGGGCAGTAAAGTAATTGACCATGAAAGCATTACTGGTAGAATGGGTAGCGAAGAAGTCATAGAATTGATAGTTGTCTATGAAGTACGAGAAAGTCTAATCTCCAAAATCACAGTAATAAGAAAATAACATCCCTCTTTTATTCCTTCAAATTTCTAGGAAAACACGGGAGCCTTGTTCCTAATTAAGGTACTTTAATAATATACAATCAGCCTTAAATTAGCCTGAAGTACCTTTTTTGATATTTTTCTACGTGTATTACCTATTCATCCCTTAAATCACACTTAGATTTTAGATTTCGTGAATCTCTGAACCTTATCATCTGTTACCTGCTGATCTTTGGTTATGCTTAAAACTATTCTCAAGACAGAAAAACAAAAACAGATAGAAAAATGATAAAGCCCGGATTACCCTTCAACGAAAAATTAAGACAGCGAGCATTAGATAGATACGAAGTGCTTGATTCTGAAAACGAGCCACGTTACGACTTCATCGTACGAATGGCCAAAATGATTTCGGACGTTCCCATGGTAGCGGTTTCACTAGTAGACAGAAACCGACAATGGTTTAAAGCAACTGAAGGACTTAATGTGAAACAAACGCCTAGAGAGGTCTCATTCTGCGGACATGCCATACTACGCCCTGGTGAAATACTAGTAGTAGAAGACGCTACCAAGGATGAACGCTTCCACGACAACCCATTAGTAACTGGCGCCCCTGGTGTAAGATTCTATGCCGGCAAACCACTTGTAAATGATGTGGGACTTGCTTTAGGTACACTTTGTATCATCGATACAAAACCCCGTAAGATGACACCCAAAATTGCCGAGGCTCTTGAAAACTTAGCAGGCCAGGTTATGCACCACTTAGATAATCGCCTTATGGAAGTAACCTTAAGAGATTGCAATAGATCTTCCATGGCCATGACAATGTTCATGTAGAAGAGGTAAAGAAAATTTTCTGTCAAGGGGGTAGGGAAAAAAGTAGACTACAGTATTCAAAGACAAAAGGATAAGAAAATGAAAAAGTTAGTCATAGAAACAAAAAATACCCTAGTAGCATTCACCACCATGGTAGCTGCAAGTGGTAGCCTGTATTTGCTCCATGTAATCATTGGTTAATGATTTGAGAATAACATTTAGTTAGTTTTAGTTGAAAGTTTAGTGAAAGAACCGGCCAGCAGGTCGGTTTTTTTTGTGTTCTGACCGACCAAAACGGATTGATACGAATTCATGTAAAAAACTAGATTCTCTTGAACAAAAAGTTCATTTTCGCGCTTTATTCGGCAGGAATACTAAGCTTATGTTAAGGAAAATCATAGGTGCGATCATTGGACTTGCACTACTTTTTGGAGCCGGCTACACGGCCAAAACTCTCATAGACAATAACACCCGACCTACTTTCGAGGTACCTAAGCAAATCAAAACCGTATTTGCAGAACCTGTGCTAAATACTGAAATACCCATTGTAGTAAAAGCAAATGGTAATCTCGTAGCAAGCAGAAAGGTTGAAATCTATTCAGAAGTTCAAGGGATATTTAAGGAGAGTACTAAACCATTTAAGTCTGGGCAATCATTCAGAAAAGGAGAAATTTTGATGGATATTGACAGTAGAGAGTTCTACACCAGTCTTTTAGCTCAGCGTTCCAGCCTGTATGATCTCATAACAGGTATGATGCCTGATTTGAAATTCGATTACCCTAAGTCATTTAAAAACTGGGAAAGCTATCTCAAAAACTTCGACCTAAATAAGAACCTAAGCCCCCTACCCGAACCTGTTAATGACAAGGAAAAATACTTTGTAAATGGTCGTCAAATCGTTACAACCTACTACAACATCAAGAATCTTGAGGAGCGATACAGTAAATACGTAATCTCTGCACCGTTTAGTGGTGTACTTACAGAATCTGTTGTTAATCCGGGAACATTGATTCGTTCAGGACAAAAATTAGGTGAATTCGTGGCGCTAGATGACTTTGAATTAGAAGTTGATGTAAACCAAGAATACCTAGATATACTTCAAGTTGGAGAACCTGTAGCACTTACAGACCTGGAAGGAATAAAAGAATGGCAAGGTATTGTGAGAAGGGTCAATGGAAGATTAGATCAGACGACACAAACTGTTAAAGTTTACATAGGTGTAAAAGGAGAAAACTTGATAGAAGGCATGTATATGGAGGCAAATATTGCTGCTCGATCAGAGACAGATGCCTTAGAAATACCGAGAACCTTATTGGTCAATGAAAATCAACTATTCGCTGTGAATGACGGTAAACTTCAAATCCTACAAGTAAACCCTGTCTACTACACCGACAAAACAGCCATTGTTAAAGGCTTGCAAGACGGTACGCAAATCCTCAGTCGTCCTTTACCGGGCGCTTATGAAGGCATGTTGGTAAAGATTAGTCCGAGTACTGGTAATATAGAATAAGTATCATGAGAAAGCTGATATCCTATTTTATTAAGTATTCGGTTGCGGTCAACATTCTAATGATCGCCATCATCATTTTTGGAGTACTAGGTATTTTCAAAATGAAGTCTTCCTTCTTCCCTTTGAATGAATCGAAAATCATCAATATTTCCATCACCTATCCAGGTGCTTCACCTTTGGAGATAGAGGAAGGTATTGTGCTCAAAATTGAAGACAATCTGAAAGGAGTTGTCGGAATCGATCGAGTAACCTCGGTGAGCAACGAAAATGCCGGTACCATTTCCGTTGAGGTAGAGAAAGGCCGAGACATTGATGTAATGGTGCAAGAGGTTAAGAATGCGGTAGATCGTGTTCCCGGTTATCCCAGTGGAATGGAACCTATTGTAGTGAATAAAACGGAAAGTGTTAGACCTACCATTTCATTCGCTTTAAGTGGAGACAATGTGCCACTCAAAACACTCAAAGATATTGCCTTAGAAATAGAAAATGATCTAAGGGGCATAGATGGGATCTCGCAGGTGAGTATTTCGGGTTATCCTGCCGAAGAAATCGAAATAGCTGTTCGAGAAAAGGACCTTTTAGCTTACAACCTCACTTTTGCAGAAGTAGCCCAGACTGTAGCAAGAGAAAACATTTTGGTTACTGGTGGTAATATCAAAACAGATATTGAAGAGTACCTCATAAGAGCGAATAGTAAGTCTTATGTGGCCAAAGAGCTCGATTACCTTGTAGTAAGAGCAGATCCATCAGGAAATGTAATTCGCTTGAGAGATGTAGCTACTGTGAAAGACCGTTTTGCTGAAAGTCCTAATGCCAGTTTCTACAATGGAGAGCAAGCAGTTAATATCAGTATCAGCAATACGAATGACGAAGATTTAATTTCTACCGCTGAGAACGTAAAAGAGTACATCACAGGCTTCAATCAAAGATATACCAATGTTAAACTTGAGGTAGTTAGTGATGCTTCTGTAACGCTGGTTCAAAGAACACAATTACTTACTGAGAATGCATTAGTGGGTATGTTGTTGGTATTGGGTTTCCTCTCCTTATTCCTGAACACGAGATTAGCCTTCTGGGTAGCTGTTGGTTTGCCAATTGCCTTCTTAGGTATGTTCATTTTTGCTCCTGGTTTGGAAGTAACCATAAACGTACTCTCCCTTTTCGGAATGATTATCGTAATTGGTATTCTGGTAGATGATGGAATTGTAATTGCAGAAAACATCTATCACCATTATGAAAAAGGTAAGAGCCGGGTACGTGCTGCGATAGATGGCACTTTGGAGGTAGTCCCTCCTATTGTATCGGCAATTCTTACCACTATTTTAGCCTTTAGTACCTTCTTATTTCTAGATGGTAGAATTGGTGAATTTTTTGGTGAAGTTTCGGTAGTAGTGCTTCTCACGTTAAGTATTTCCTTAATCGAGGCTTTAATCATCCTACCGGCTCACATTGCTCACTCAAAAGCCTTAACCAAAGAAGACCCTAACCAGAAAAAGAGCTTAATCGCGAGAGTATTCAGTAAGCTCAGAGAAGTCAATAAAATTGGTGATGCCATCATTATGTTCTTAAGAGATAAGACCTATGTGCATGTGATTCGTTTTGCCTTAAAAAACAGGTTCTTAACCCTTGCAATGGCCTTCTCATTACTCATTCTCACAATAGGCGCCATTGGTGGCGGAATGATTAGAACTACTTTCTTCCCTTTAATAGCGAGTGATCAAGTTTCCGTTACGCTCAAAATGCCTGAAGGCACAAGCGTATCCATTACCGATTCTATCCTTACCATGATAGAAGAAAAGGCATGGATAGTGAACGAAGAATTCACTGCAAGGCAAACCGGTAATGTTCAAGTAGTTGAGAATGTGATTAAGAAATTGGGGCCAGGAACTGCTAATGGAAGTCTTACCATAAACCTACTTCCTGGTGAATCAAGAGACTTTCCTTCAACTGATGTAGGGAATGCGATTAGAAAAGCCACAGGACCTGTTTACGGAGTAGAAGCACTCACCTTTGGTGGTGGTAGAAACTTTGGAGGAAGCCCTATAGCCATTTCTCTTTTAGGCAACAACATTCAAGAATTGAAAGCGGCTAAAGAAGAGATTAAAACCGAAATGGTAAATAATCCTCTCCTTAAAGACATCACAGATAACGATCCTCAAGGAATAAAGGAGATCAATATTCAATTAAAGGATAAGGCATACCTATTAGGCTTAAATACACAAGATGTTATGAACCAAGTAAGAAACGGGTTCTTTGGTTTCCAAGCACAAAGATTCCAAAGAGGGCAAGACGAGATTCGCGTTTGGGTTAGATATAATGCTGAGAACAGGTCGAGCATCAACAATCTAGATGAGATGAAAATTGCTGCACCTGATGGTTCTAGAATTCCTTTTAAAGAAATAGCTACTTATTCAATAGAGAGAGGTGAAATCGCTATTAATCACTTAGATGGACGTAGAGAGGTTCAGATGACTGCAGACCTATCTGACCCCTCCGAAAGTGCTCCTGACATTTTAAATGACCTGAGAAACAATGTGGTCCCAGATATTCTTTCCAGATATCCATCTGTGACCCCATTATACGATGGTCAAAAAAGAGAGCAGAACAAGTTAACCGACTCGGCCACAACGATTATCCCAATTATAGTATTCCTGATTTACGTTACAATTGCATTTACATTTAGATCTTATGGCCAGCCTTTGCTCCTCTTATTGCTCATTCCATTGAGTTTGATTGGAGTTGCCTGGGGACATTACATTCATGGTTTCCCTATCAACATACTCTCTTGGTTAGGCATCATTGCTTTGATAGGAATTATGGTGAATGATGGTCTTGTTTTAATCGGTAAGTTTAACGGATACCTAAAAGAAGGAATGAATTATGATGAAGCTTTATTCGAAGCTTCTAAATCTAGATTCCGAGCCATTTTCCTTACCTCTATTACTACAATTGCAGGTCTTGCACCATTGATTTTAGAGACAAGTAGACAAGCACAATTCTTGATTCCTATGGCCATCTCAATTGCCTACGGCATAGGGGTAGCTACTATTTTAACATTGGTCATACTTCCAATTTATTTATCGCTGGCCAACTCATTCAAAGTGAGTACCAAGTGGCTGATTACAGGTAAGCAAATTCCTAAGGAAGAAGTAGAAAGAGCTGTATTAGAACTAAAAACTGAGATCCATGACTAAGTATATATCAAGTATCCTAGGGCTGTTCTTGGTGATCACGGTCTCTGCTCAGCAACTGACAAAAGAAGAAGCCATTAACATTGTAATGGCGAACAACTTTGATCTAACGATTGCCAACAATGCCGTTAGAATAGCCGAAAATAATACCAGTATATTGAATTCTGGCTACTTACCTACCCTTACCGGTAATGCCGGTGTTACCTACAACACCGATAATTTGACAGCCGAGTTTCAGGATGGTAGAGTGGCAGAATTAGAAGGGGCAACATCTGATAGCAGAACTGCTGGTTTGAGCTTAAACTATGTGATTTTCGATGGCTTCAATCGTAAGTATAACATGGCTTCTAATAGAGAGAACCTAAACTTTCAGCAGCTGCAAGCCAGAGCCACGCTAGAAACAGTAATGCTTAACCTCTTTACGGCATACTATAATGTTGCCAGAAACGAACAGACGGTTAAGACGCTTGGTGAAACACTAGAAATATCAAAAGATCGACTAACTAGAACGGCATTTGGTTTTGACTTTGGTAGAAACTCTAAACTCGATGTTACTAATGCGCAAGTAGATGTTAATACTGACAGCATTAACTATTTGAATGCGCAGCAGGCATTATTAACAGCCCAGCGCAATCTAAACCTTGTTTTAGGTGAGCAATCCATTTCAAGAGTAAACGTGGATACAACCTTGAATTTCACGCCTATAACTGATTACGAGAACATGAGAGAGCTGGTGATGACACAGAATACCAGTTTATTAAGTGCCAAGTCAGGAGTAGAAATCAGTCAATTTGCGATTAAAACTAACCAGTCTAGGTTCTTGCCTACATTGAGTTTAAATGGCGGCTACAATTATAGGTTGGGTAATAACAACAGCGCGTCATTCCTAGCTACCAGTACTTCCACAGGCCTTTCGGGTAATGTGAGTTTGAACTGGAATCTCTTCGATGGAGGTGCTGCCAAAATCGCTGTAGAAAACGCAAGGCTAAACCAAATGACTCAGGAAACTACGCTTGAGCAAACCAAACAACAGGTTAAGATTCTATTCGAAAATGCTTGGACAGATTACAACAATAAAATGTTCATTGTAAATGCTCAACAAAGCAATCTAGAAGCCAATAGACAGAATTTTGAAAGAACGCAAGAGCAGTACCGTTTGGGACAAATATCGTCTCTAGACTTTAGAACCGCTCAAAGCAATCTATTGAGTGCGCAAACCAACTATATAGATGCTAGATATGAGGCCAAGCTATCCGAACTCTTGATCTTTCAATTAGCCGGTAAAATTCAAGAAGCAGACTTTTGATTCAACTGACCTAGATCTTCCTTTTTAGCATATGGAAATGTGTCTATAAAAGAGAGATCGTAATAAGAGTTTAAGCCGGATATACCGGCTATTTGAGCTGCATCTAGGTTCAGATAGCCTTCTTCAGAAATCAACCCTTCTTCAATAATCAGGTGTTGTATTTCTCCTATCATAATGATGGTGCCATTGAGCTCTACAGGGATTTCTTGCACCAGATTCAGGCCGAATTTGATAGGACTATCTTTCACAAATGGCGCTTCAAAGCCTTCAATGTAGGTAGGCTCAAAACCACAAGCCTCAAACTCTGATTCATGCCTATCGAACTTGGCAGAAGTGAAATGAGCTGCTTCTACTTTTGTGTTAGGAACCGCATTGATTGTATAGATTCCGGAGGCTTTCATATTTGCATAAGTGTCCCTTGGCACCTCACCCACCGGTCTCGTAACCAAGCCAATTAATGGCGGATTGGAGCCTAAATGAAGCACAGAGCTGAATATCGCTAAGTTCTCTATGCCAAGCGCTGACTTAGTACCAATTAGATTAGCAGGCTTAATACCTGTGATTGAATTGATAAGGTTAGCTCTCTTCCTCCTGTCTAACTGATCTATTTCTGCTCTTGTAATCTGCATGGCTTTAGGTTTTATACCACAACCATGCGTCAATGAGTTTGTTAAGATTTTACAGGGAAATAAACTGATGTAATGAGTTCTTCTTCCGGAGTATTTGCAGGGTCATTAAGGTAAACCTCCCAAGGCCAAATTTTCTTGTTCCACTTAAAGGCTTTGCCTCTTGCCATATTGTTTAGTGTACTCCATGCATTACCCAAATGCAGGTATGGCCCAGTATGACGTAATTCATAAGCTTTAGTAGTAGGAATCTTCCCTGCTTCAATACCGGCAGGTAGATTATCAGGGATTTGGGTCACCGGAATCCCGGAAGTATAGGAGATTCTATTTTTAACCATATCCCATTTAGCATATATAGAAAATGGATTACCAGCCACGTGATCTTGCTTATCACTCATAAAAGCCCCAAGTTTTTCCAAATCTTGGCGCATCTTCTCTCCTAGTTGTTCTTTAGAACACTGGGTACTAATGCCAACATAATCGAATCCTTCTACCGTAGATTCGCCTTTAAAATCTAGCTTAGATTTAATCTCACCATGTTCAAGATAGTCTTTTAACAGGTTAAGCCCTCTTTCATAATCCATACCCACAAAAGCTTCCATCATAGGCTTCATCCAAAACATAAAGAATGGCAGACTACTATCCATTGTCCAAGTTACTTCAGTTGAATCACCTTTGGCTTTGGTATAAAAAGACACCTTGGCTTTGGATTTCCATGGCTTGAGGAAAAGCAAATCATAATCAATCGATTCATTAGGCTGCTCGTTTATAATTGACATCTGACCACTACCTACTCGCTCTCCATCCCATTCATAATATTTGGCATCTTCTCTTACAGTTACTTTGGCTTTTGGATCCATGATGAGCCATGGAGACCAAGCGGTCCAAGAGTTAAAATCATTGAGCGTGTTGAATACTTTGTCGGCAGGAGCATGAACCTCTACCGTACGTTGGATTGACATCTTTGGCATAGTTGAAAAAATTGAGTTTATGGAAGTTACTAAAAAGTAAGAAAGCTTACCAATTGGTAAGCTTTCTCTCAATCAACCTCAACCATCAAAACGGAGAATTGAATTCTCCGACAGTTTCTTAAATCGTAATTGTAATGTCGTTTCCGTTTCTAGTCAGATTTAAACGCGCTAAAGGACTAGAAGCTGGTCCGGTAACAACAGCCCCATTGCTATCGAACTGAGAACCATGGCAATTGCATGTGAATAATTGATTTGGGAATGTCCAATCTCTTGCGCAACCAGAATGCGTACAAACCGATGTAAATGCGCTTATGGTACCACCTACATTAATCAATAGTATATCTTCTTGTGGATGTAGTAACCAACCCTGATCATTCTGCAATGCAGTAAATGGACTATTAGCAATACTAAACTGAACAGTATTGGCCTGCCCTCCTCCATTGGGATCGTTAGGATCATTTGGATTCGGATCAGTATCCTCTGAGTCTGAAGAACAACTCTGAAGTGTTAAACCTGTCATGGCTAAAATAGAAGCCAAACTTGCCGTTTTTATAAAGTCTTTTCTGTTCATAGTATTATGGGTTAGAGTTATAAGAGTTGTTCAACATGTTTTGTTTGTATTCTCATTACTCTAATCTGTTGAAAAAGGCTGCCTGTAAGTGTATCGTTTTTAATGTTCTGTGATTTATATTCACCAAGAAGACAGATTTTTTTAAGAAGCACATCCATATATAATGATGAATGCCTTAATGTACATTGGCATATTTTTAGGAATATTTCTAGGACTCCTAATCGTTGGAAAGTCCGATAAGAAATCACATGACTGGATTCTTGTTTCTTGGCTAACTCTAAATGTTATCCAGCTCTTTTCGTTCTTCTACGACTTTAACTTTAGCAATAGAGACTTCGAAGCCATCCAGATTATAGGTATGCTTTTACCATTCGGTACCGCACCTATTCTTTACTTCTATGTTTGCGATCTAGTCAGGAAAAGAAGGTTTCAGCTCAAGAGATACCTCTATCATTTTGTCCCTTTCCTTTTTATGACGAGCTGGATGCTCTATTGCTATTACAATCTAGCGTCAGATCAGACTTTTGTGGTAGACCAAGGGTTTATTCAAACGAGGGGTATCGATTCATTCTTTGTCATCAATTATGGACTCATTTTGGCCTTCTTCAGTTTCTTATATCCAACGATAAGCTTGGTTCTTCTATACAGACATAGAAAAAGGGTTGAAAACGAATTCTCCAATATAGAGACAGTAAACATGAACTGGCTGAGGTATTGGATCATTATGTCCATGATTGGGTTTTGGGTGAGTTTTATCGCTATTTGGTCAGGCTCATTCCAATGGATAGATTTCACCACTTCTTTTCAAGCTGTAGCTACCTTGATCACTTTGAACATTGCCGTGATAGGTTTCTTTGGCTTAAAACAAACTACCATCTTCTCTGATGCCATTTATGTTAAAGCAGAAATAAAGACTGAGGCTAAATATGCCACCTCAGGTTTATCAAGAGATAGATCCGGAGAAATTATGGAGATGCTGGCATCATATATGAAAAAACATGAGCCTTATTTAGACCCTGAATTAAACATCCAGAAACTTGCGAATGATATAGGTATTAATAAAAATCAACTTTCTCAAGCCATCAACGAGCAGCTTAAAATCAATTTCTTTACCTACATCAATCAAATGCGCGTTAGCCATTTCAAAAAGCTTTGTATTGAAAATTCTTTTCAGAACTATACGCTCTTGGGCATTGCTCTTGAATCAGGCTTTAATTCTAAATCTTCTTTTAATGGGGTATTTAAAAAGCTTGAAGGTATAACGCCCGGTGAATACAAAAAGTCCATCGAAAAAGTCCCAACTTAGAACTTTGGACGCTTGTAAAACCTGATTAAACCACCTTTGATTAAAACTTTTTAATCATGTGGTCAAATTACTTTTTAACAACGTATCGCACCTTTATAAGAAACAAATTCTTTGTTGGTGTCAATCTACTATCCATTGCAATAGCTTTCGCACTTTGTACGATTGCCTATTTCAACATACAATTCAATCAAGCATTCAATACGTATTTTGAAGATGCCGAATCCATTGTCAAGGTCAACACTATTAAGAATACCCAGGAAGGAACAAGAATCCAAAGCAACTCTCCCATTGCCATCAAAGAATACCTAGACGCAGATTTCCCTGATCTCATATCCTCAAGGTATAAAGCTCAATCTGAAGTAATCAAAATAGAAGATAATAGCTTCAGGGAGTTAGTAGCGTATGCTGATGAAGCGTTCTTTGAGCTCTTCAGTTTCGAATTGCAAAATGATAACCTCCCGAGATTCAGGAATCAACGAGAAGTCTTTATCTCTAGTGATCTGGCGCTGAGGTATTTTGGCAGCACACAAATAGAAGATGGTGTGATCAAAATCCAACTAGAGAATGGAGATTTCAAATCGTTTTCAGTCGGTGGTATTCTTAAAGATGTGCCAAAAAACACCAGTTTTTTATTCGATTTGATCATACCTTTTTCCAATTATGAAGATCAATACCAAATAGATTTAAGGGATTGGAAACATTGGACAAATGCCACCTTTATTTCATCTAAGCAGTATTCACCTGACCTAATCACAGAAGCTCTCAACAAGTATTTAGGTGTTCAAAAAACCCAGAGCAAGTCAGAAGAAATTGTAGCCTATGAAGTAGACAATATCCTCAATTGGCCGGCATATGAGAACAGTAGCTTGAATTCAAGCTTTATGGGACACTTACATCCAGCTTCAGTAGTAGGTACAGTTTCAGCGGCAATTGGCGTACTGATTCTCGCCATATTCAACTTCATCAATACAAGTTTAGCCATTGCGCGAAAACGTATCAAAGAGATAGGTATGCGAAAAGTCTTTGGAGGCCAGAAAAGCGATATCAGATTCCAATTTCTAGCAGAAAGTCTACTTCAACTTCTTTTCGCCATGGTGTTAAGCGGCCTAATTAGCATGCTCTTGATTGATCCTTACAATTCAATGTTCGAGTTTGAAATTGTAGAATTTGAAAGAGTCAGCTTTCTTCCTTTTCTCATGTTTATGACTGGTGTATGGTTGATTACAGGTGTTCTTTCAGGTCTATACCCTGCATTTTATATCAGTAAATATGAATCATTAAAGATTATTAAGGGGAACCTGAAACTGGGAAACAGAAGTATGTTCACTCGCATTCTACTCACCTTTCAATTGGTTGTCTGTGTTTATAATGTCTTCTCCATGATCGTCTTTAACCAGAATGCAGCCTATCAAGAAACACTAGATAGAGGATACTATGCTGATCAATCCATTAACATTCCTATTAAATCGGCTAATCAATACCAGGTACTAGAAGCTGAGCTTCAAAATGTCAAGGGAATTTCGGGGATTAGCGGAACAATGAATACCATTGGATTTAGTGCTCCTGTTGAAGTTATAAACTACAAACAACACAATTACGATGTAGCAGCGCTTAAAGTTGGCCTAAACTATTTGGAGAACTTAGGTGTACGCCTAAACAAGGGAAGACTGTTTCAAAAGGGTGATCTAGAGTCAGAAAACAGCATTGTGATTAATAGCTTATTGGCCAAAACTTTAGAAAAAGATGTGCTAAATGAATGGATATTCTTAGATGGAAAAAGATATCAAGTCATTGGTATTGTAGACGACTTCAACCTTAAGCCCATTATGCTTGATAACAAGATTCAACCTACTGTATTGCTACCCGTAGGTGAAGAAGCCTATCAGGTGGCCCATCTCGCCATTGAGGATGATGTATTAGCAACAGAAGCTCAAATTAAAACCATCTGGAGTAAGCTATTCCCTGATCAACTATATACAGGTTTTCTCCAAGAAGATGTGATGAAAGCGATAAGAGAAACAAACAACATTATGATCTCCATTAGTGGCGTTGTGGCATTTCTTACGCTATTCATTTCGGCTATTGGGCTCTATTCTATGGTTTATCTCAATATTCAGAGCCGAATGAAAGAGTTTGGCGTTCGAAAAGTCTTAGGCGCAAACGTCAACCAGATTATGCTTATGATTAATCGACCGGTCATTATTATGCTCGCTATTGCTCTTATACTCGGCTTAATAAACGGACGCATTGTAATAGGCATAGTGTTAGATATTGTTTATGCCTATCATAGAGGTATTGATCCGCTAAACTTTGTATGGCCTATTCTAGTAGTAACTGCATTAATCAGTCTCTCAATAGGTTTTAAAGTGTATGAATCCGCTAGAACCAATCCTGTAGATCAATTAAGAATGGAGTAAAAATGAAAAAGCTTATAACCTTCATATTGCTAATAAGTGCATTGACTCCACAGTTGAATGCGCAGTTTGACTTAAAAGTTGAGATTCGTAACCTAAAGAGTGATTCAGGTAAAATCTTGATTGAACTGCTAGATGAGAATCAAGACCGTGTGTTAGGAACGTCTGGAATAATTAAAGATGGAAAGTCCACTATCACTTTTAAGAATGTAAATAAAGGCCGATATGCCGTCCGATATTTTCACGATGAAAATTCAAACGATCAATTGGATACTAACATGTTGGGGATTCCGAAAGAAAGTTATGGTATGTCTAATGAGCCGTATGGGATGTTCGGACCTAAAGACTTTGAAAAATGGCTTTTCATTCTAGATAAAGACACTCAAATTGAGATCAAAACAAAGAGGTAAGGAATGAATCCTGAGATTTTAGAGACACTTGTTAGAGATAAAATACATTTCGGTAAATACAAAGGGAGAACGCTATGCGATCTCCCTGTTTCTTATTTAGAGTGGTTTGCTTCTAAAGGCTTCCCAAAAGGCAAGTTAGGCATGCAATTGGCCACACTCTACGAGATTAAAATCAACGGATTAGATGAAATACTACACAAGCTAAAATCTACTTTGTAGCAGCTAACACCTTCTCCATAAACGGACCTATTTTATTTGGCTCTAGCCATCTAGTTACCACTACCATATTATTGGTTTTATCTACCACAATAAAGTTTCCGCCAAAGCCTGCAGCATAGTAAATAGACTCATCCTCTACTCCTTTCCATTTTCTGCCCCCCTTATTGAGCCACCACATATAGCCATAGCTAGCATTGGCTTCTGAAGAAACCTGTACAGCATCGACCCATTCTTTTGAAACAAGCTGATTGCCGTTCCATTTCCCATCATTCAAGAAGAGTAAACCAAATCTGGCATGATCTGCGGCACTAATAAATACGCCACCACCTGAGTGTCCACCACCTGTAACAGACTTCATTTTCATTCCATCTACGGTTACCCAAGCATTCTCGTACCCAAACCATCTCCAAGTAGTTGACGCGCCTATCGGGTCCATTATATACTCTTTAAGCACTTGCGGCAATGGCTTTCTCCAAACCTGTAATAAAGAATAAGCCAATACATTCACACGTACATCATTGTATTCCATAAATGTACCCGGCTCTCTAGGAGCTGCTAAACGCCAATCATCTATTCCCCCATTTCTTGGAGGTCTGTCTGCCCAGTCTTTGATACCAAACAATTCACCAGTCCAGGCAGAAGACTGATTTAATAAATGATGCCAAGAAATTTTGCTATTGTGTTCTCCCCAGAAAGTCTGATCCCAAACATATTCATTCACTTTATCTTGAGTTGACCGTATTAAACCTTTGTCGACAGCTAATCCGGCCATGGTAGATAGATAACTCTTTGTAACACTAAACGTCATATCTACGCGGTTCACATCACCCCACTCGGCTACGATATAACCATCTTTGATGATCATACCAGCCGGTCCACCCCGCTTCTTTGTCGGGCCTAGAATTTGATGATATGGCTCTCTTCTAAAACCTTCCAGAATAGCTACTCTTAGATCTCTTGAACCTGAATATTCGTTTTCCTCTGCATATTGAACAGCTTGAGCGAGTGCTTCAGCATTCAAACCAAATTCAGTAGGGTTCTTACTTTCCCAAGCATGTCTAGGCGGGAAATAATTCTGAGCGGTAAGTAAGGCAGCGACACCCAGGAAGGAAATCAGTATAATTAGTCTTCTCATAAAGTTGAATTTGAGGCGATTTATCTAGTCTAGCGGACAGATACAAGTGAGCTTTTATAAATGGCATAAAAAACGAAAGGAGGTCATGACACCTCCTTTCTACCTAATCAAAAACATGACTGTTAAGTCATATTTTCAAATTTCTTATTTACCATTTGAATAACACAAAGGTAACATTCATAACATTAATGTAAAATTAAATTTACTTACAACACATCAATCAACCGTGTATGAATTTTGTTCAAATTGCATACAGCTCATTTTTTCAATCATGCAGGTAACCACATATAGTAGTCTAGAAGTGTTTGATTGGTCTATTTGGTACTACCACTTCCCCGTAGATGAAATCACTACCAATAAGTTCAAAGCAGATGGGAATAATAGAGTCATTTGCGTAGTTAATGACTCTATTACTTTACATAGTGCCTTAATGCCATTAGGTACCGGTAGCTATATCATGGTGAATAAAAAGACTAGAGAAAGTCTTGCCCTGGTTGAAGGAGATAAAGTTAAACTAGAACTTACTAAAGACAATTCTGAATATGGTGTACCCATGCCAGAGAGTCTTGCTGTTATGCTAGACCAAGATGAAGTGGGCTCTAAATATTTTCATGAATTGACACCCGGTAAGCAAAGGAGTCTAATCTATGTTGTAAGTAAAGTCAAGAGTATAGAGAAGCAAATCAGCAAGGCATTGGCCATTGTCGATCACCTAAAAGATGTTCAAGGTAAATTAGACTACAAACTACTTCAACAGAAGATTAAAGAGTACAATAATAGATAAGCCCTATATACTTCTATTCATTTCTATAATCACCAATTAACATATTGTTAATTATCTTATAGTCAGTGTTTTATTTTGTTTACGATTGAATTTTTATTAAATTCTATGCCTTTCAATTTTCTCAACGCATTAAAAACAGATTCACTATGAACTTTACTCCAGCAAAGGCAGAAAAAACAGAAAAAAAGGTAAATCAGTACAGACCCATTACCGACTACATGACTAAAGAAGTAGTCACTTTTCATCCGGATCAAAGCATTGCAGATGCAATGGACACCTTTTTAGAAATGAGAATTTCCGGAGCCCCGGTTGTAGACCATGAAGGTAGAATTGTAGGTATACTGTCTGAGATAGACTGTCTTAAAATTATGGTAGATGAAGCTATGCATAACTTACCACATGGTAGAATTAGCGTGGCAGAATATATGAGTGACGGAGTAAGCACTGTACCCATTACAGCAGATGTACTAGATGTAGCATCTAAATTCTTACAAACGCATTTTAGAAGATTTCCGGTGGTAGACTATAACGGCAAGCTTGTGGGCCAAGTGAGTAGACGAGATGTCTTACAGGCCACAAGAGACCTAAAAACATCTACTTGGTAGAGTTACCATACATCTTTCCACTCAGGATGTTTTAAGAGGGTGGCTTTAGCAAACGGACAAAGGGGCAGCATTTTGATGCCCTTTTCTCTTACATAGTTAACAGCAAATTCTACAAGCTTTAAACCTACACCCTTACCTCTTAAACGATCATCTACTTCGGTGTGGTCAACTATTATTCTCTCTGTGCCTGCCACAGAATAAGTCATTTCGGCTAATCTTTTTCCTTCAATTTCCAGATAAAAGCTTCCTTTGCTCCCAGATTCTTGATGCTGTATCTTATAATCCATATTTACCAAACATGAGAAATAACTTTAAGTTCAACATCATCTGCTTCACATTAATTCTACTTTTTAAGTGTGGAACTATCTCATCGCAGTCCATAGTCTATGAAGGTTTTATAAAGGGCCATAAAGTGGGTGAAATGAAAGTTGAAAAGATTGAAAGCGCTGGAACAACTACCATCAACATTAGCACACACATAGAAGCTCATATGTTGATTAAAGTGGTTGTTGATTATACCAGCACATCTACTTATGCAAATAATGCTTTGACAAAATCGGAGGCAAAGACTATGACCAACGGGCACTTAAAAGAGTCTGTTGAGATCAAAAAGGTTGGAAATGCTTACTCGCTTCAAATTAATGGTAAAGATGAGTCGATCGATGAGCCATCAATATTAGGGGCCGACTTATATTATTTTGAAGTACCAGAAGATGGCTCCAAACTCTATTCTTTGGCCACTGGCAAACCATTGGAAGTGATTAAATCAGATGCGTATACTTTTTTCTTCGAACATGATGGCAAGAAAGAATCTCATGTGTTTAGCAATAACCAATTAAGCGAATTGAGTATTAGTCATAAACTCTACACAATTCATTTTAAAAAGAAGCAATAGACCTTTCATGAAAATCAATTTCTGAAAGCCAATCCAATATTTTAGCTTAATACAAATTCAATCAAATGAAAAAACTACTATACACCCTCCTCTTCAGTTTAGCTGTGCTATGCATGCAAGCCCAATCAAACGAAGAGCTAAAAAACGAAATTGAGAGAGTTCAACGTCAACTATCCAATATGCGCCACACCTTCGACCGCATTAATAAAAACATGGATGATCTTATGTGGTACAATAAGGTTGGAGATGTTGCCTACATAGACAAAGTGGAATTAACTGGTCCGAAAAGACGGGTGATTCGAAATCCAACAGGTCAAGGGGCACAAAACCCTGTAAGATTCAAGACTTATGTCTTCATTCCAAAATCGGTTCAGTCTTCTAAAAAGTACCCTATGATGGTGCTACCTCATGGTGGTGTGCACAGTAACTTCAATACATTCTATGCCCATATCATCCGTGAGTTAATGGCACAAGGTTATATCGTGGTGGCTCCTGAATACAGAGGCAGCACAGGGTATGGCAGAGGCTTCTATGAGCTCATTGACTATGGAGGATTAGAGGTAGAAGACGTGAAAGCCTCAAGAGATTACATGATCGAGAACTATGACATCGTGGATGAGAATCGAATTGGAATCTTTGGTTGGAGCCATGGTGGACTCATTACGCTGATGAATCTTTATAACCACCCAAAGGCTTACAAAGTAGGTTATGCAGGAGTACCTGTAAGTGACCTAATTGCAAGAATGGGTTATAAATCTGACGGGTATGAAGCGCTATACGCAGCCGACTACCATATAGGTAAAGAGGCATATCAAGACGTAGAAGAGTACAAACGCAGATCTCCGGCTTGGAATACGCATAAATTACAAACGCCTCTTCTTGTTCATTCTAACACTAATGATGAAGACGTGAATGTGCTTGAAGTACAGCATTTGATCAAATCGCTTAAAGCAGATGGTAAGAAATTTGAAAGTGAAATCTATGAAGACATACCTGGTGGCCATGCCTTTGACAGATTAGATACCAAGATTGCTAAGCAAGTGCGATTGAAAATCTATAAGTTCTTGGCGGGTTATCTCAATCCTCCAAGTGCCTTCAACTCATTAAACGATTTACAAAAAGCAGGATATGGCTATTAATTTTGTTTAACTTTTTTACACATATAGTTAAACAAAACAAGAGAACGCATGTTCATCATTCATGCGTTCTCTTAAATTCATTGTATATCTAACCACACTTGCAGTAGTAGCTTACACCCTTATGACACAAATGGGTGTAATATTTCCTATTCTATTCTTTTCATTATTAACCTGCCAAGCACTCTTGCTATACATGGTCTACCGTATTCTCACAGATAACTACCAAACTCAGAGAACATTCGAAGACTGGTACGAAGACAAAGACGTAAGGACTAAAAAAGTCTAGGTATTAGTTGAAGGTAAGGCAAGAAGCAACCTACCTCCTAGCCAAGTCTGTTTTCCAAAGTGCACCTTCATGGTACGCTCAGTGATCTTTAACATTTTATCATCGAGCATTAAAGGTAATGGCACATGGAAGTCTAACTTGACAAATCCTTGAGACCTGTAGATATCAATTTCAATTTTATCGAGCGATAAATAGTTCTTAATGTAAGAGAACAAATGGTTCATATATGAACTCAGCAGTTCAAAATCACCTCTCATTCTGGAACGAACATCTCCCGTGATCTTAACATTTACCTCTGCCAAATGCGAGGCATGGTCAATGATATCGTGAGCTATGATATTCGTTAGCGTTAAATCGGCACGTTGAGATTTGCTTTGCAGAAACTCAATACGTGACAATTCGTCTTGGTGATAAGCGATTTGCTCGTCTAAGACTTCAAGGACTTGTCTCGTCTTTTTATCTTTTTTGAGCAATTCGAATAAGACAGCAACTTTCAATTTCATTTTTTTGGTGCTGTCGAGTAGATGATTCACTGAACCCGTTTGAACAGCACGCTGACGGCTGGTTTGGGTAAAATGGGGCTGTAATGCTAATGTACTCATGGCAGTTTTTATTAAATCTTATGATCAAAATTCGTGATTATTGTCCCTGCAAACGATAGCAATACACTAAAGCAATAGATTAGGTGAAACACCTAGATCAATTTTCTGAAATTTATTGGGGTGGCTATTTGCAAATCAAAAGGAAGCTACTACTTTTGCATCACCTTAAACGAAGGGTACACTGGAGCGGAAGTTAAGCTGGTTAGAATACTTGTCCCGAAGTCTCGGGAAGGTCGCAGCGAAACGAGTTCAGTGAAAAAAATTAGGAGCGGTAGTTCAGCTGGTTAGAATGCCTGCCTGTCACGCAGGAGGTCGCGGGTTCGAGTCCCGTCCGTTCCGCTAAAAGCCTTAGAGAAATCTAAGGCTTTTTTATTTAAACTGCTGAACTGAACTGGTTAGAATTCTTGTCCCGAGTACTCGGGAAGCTCGCCAATTATATGGCACATTCAATCTCATTAAAATTTGGTCAAGAATTCATACTATTACTATACACACACATGTTCTACGTTTACATCATTCAAAGTCTAAAGGACTCCTCCTACTACATAGGCTATAGTGCTAACCCAATTTCTAGATTAGAAAAGCATAATAAATCAAGAACAGGCTATACTTCTCGCAAAAAACCTTGGGAGCTGGTCTACACTGAAGGCTTTGAAGATAAATCTGATGCTTTGAAAAAAGAACGATTTATTAAGGCTCAAAAAAGTAAAGCTTTCATTGAAAGACTGATTAATTCAAAACTTGATTAGAATGCCTGTCCCGAGTACTCGGGAAGGTCGCATGTTGTTCAAGATCCTTGTATATGTTCCGCTAAAAGCCTTAGAGAAATCTAAGGCTTTTTTTATGCCTAGATTTTAAAATCTGGATTGCCTTTTCCAAGATCATGGCAAGTCAGGATTGCTTACAGTCAAAACCATCTCCTTAGAGAAAAGTCGGAAACACATTATTCAATGCACACTAAAAACAATCAGCTAGAACAAGCTATTCTACTCGAGTTTTTCATTGATTATAAACCCGGCAACAAAGAAACAAATGAATTCATCCTTCAAACTTAAGTGTCTTATAGTCTTCGCGTTCCTAACTGCATTGAGTGTAACTGCTCATGCACAAGACTATGCCCTTAAAATCAGTAATAGCAAACTTTCAAAAGAGCTTATCATCAAACACAACAAAAGGGTTCGACTTTTTACCAATAGTGGACTAAAGCTAAACGGAAAGGCAAAAATTGCGGCAGACCACCTAGTTGTGGAAGGCCAAAGGATTGAACTTGATGAAATCAACAAGATTAAACGCAATCCGGCCATCATCTCTTTTCTTACTACCAGTGCTAGTATTTATGTGGGTGCAGTTACCTTAGGGGTAGGTACTATGGTAGCTCTTTTCGGAGGGCCTCAACCTTTAGTATGGATAGCAACCGGTTCAGGGCTACTTTATCTGGGTACCCAAAAACCTAACCCATTAAGAGCTTACAAGGAATCCAAAGGCTGGCAATACGAGATTATTCCTGCCAACTGATGAACTTACCATGAATTATGTCTAGAAAGCCTGATCAAATGATCAGGCTTTCTTTATTCTCATCTATTGTTACAAAAAGAACTGTTCAATTCAATCTGAGTTTTGCAGAGTTGAGCAACAGTTTTGCAGGCTTTGACCTATCTCTTTTTCCTAATTCTATTTGCTACTGCTCATTTGTAAAAAAAACAAATGAAGAAGTTAATTATTGGCTGTTTTTTGATCAGCGTTACTCTTGGTCTGACAGCCCAAGATAAGATCAGAATTAGCGGCAATGTAAAGGAAAAAGAAACTGGGGAGGACCTTATAGGTGCTACAGTTTTAGTTCAAGAACTAGGTACAGGTAATATTTCTAATGCCTACGGATTCTACTCGTTTTCTGTAGACCCTGGAGAATATACACTTGTTGTAAGCTTTATAGGCTTTGAGAAAGAAGTAAGAAAGGTATCGATTAAAAATGATACGACTATCAATTTTGAATTAGCCTATGAGACCGAATTATTAGAAGAGATCGTAGTTACATCAGAAGCTGAGAACACAAATGTCAGCACCAACGAAATGAGTGTTGCGAAAATCTCCGCTGCTACTGTGAAAAGAATTCCTGCGGTATTAGGAGAACCAGATGTAATTAGATCAATACAATTATTACCGGGTATTACATCCGTTGGAGATGGTGCCACAGGATTTAATGTAAGAGGAGGCTCAGCGGATCAAAATTTAATTCTACTAGATGAAGGGATCATATTTAATTCTGCTCACCTATTAGGGCTTTATTCTGCTATAAATCCAGATGCAGTTAAAGATGTCAAAGTATACAAAGGAGGTATTCCTGCCCGATATGGTGGGCGTTTAAGCTCTGTTCTAGATGTTAGGCAAAAAGAGGGCAATATGAAAAAGCTAGAAGGTGAAGGTGGTATAAGTTTGATCTCTGCTCGTGCCCTCCTCGAAGGACCCATTGTGAAGGATAAAGGATCTTTTCTAGTAACGGCTCGTAGATCCTACGGTGATGCCTTACTCCGTCTCTTTGGTGATGATAATACGGCTTATTTCTACGATTTAAACTTAAAATCGAATTACCAAATCAATGAGAATAACAGATTATTCTTAAGTGGTTATTTTGGAAGAGATGAAGTAAACCTTGGTGGTATTTTTGGTAATGGGTGGGGTAATGCTACTGGTACACTTAGGTGGAATAAAGTGTTTAGCCCAAGACTATTTGCCAATTTCTCGGCAGTATACAGCAACTACGATTACTTTATTGATAATCTAGCCACTGGAACAGAAAGTAGAGTAACCTCAGACATCTTCAATTATAACCTTAAAGCAGATTTCACTTACTACTTACAAGGGGAAAACCGCTTAGAATTCGGAGTAGATCAGCAATGGCACGAATTCAGACCTGCTGCAATAACACCGCTAGAAGGGTCTCCTATTATTCCAACTACTATTGATAACAAATTCGCAAATGAACAGGGTGCCTATCTGAGCTACTTAGGCGAGAGTGGAAACTTTCAATGGAATGTCGGTGCAAGAGTATCAAGATTCGCAAGAACGGGCGAACAGGACTTACCCATCTACGAGAATGACCAGCCGGTAGTTTACAACCAAACCTTAGGCCGATATGAAGAAGGAAGAGTAATTGGAACCAATCAATATGGTAGTGGCGACAACATTAGAGACTTCGTGAATTTTGAACCAAGAATTGGCTTAACATATACAATTAACGATGAGCAGTCTATTAAAGCGAGCTATAATCGTATGTACCAATACTTACATCTAATCTCTAATACTACTGCACCAACACCATTAGATGTCTGGGCTCCAAGTGGAGAATTCATTGATCCTCAATCTGCAGACCAATTTGCATTAGGATACTTCAGAAACTTTAAAGACAATATGTTCGAGGCTTCTATTGAGGTTTACTACAAAGACATGCAAAACCTGGTTGACTATGTAGATGGAGCTGACATAGTGGCTAATAACCAAATTGAGACGCAAATCTTAAGTGGAGAAGGAAGGTCCTATGGCGCAGAACTATATATTAAAAAGAATAGAGGCCGGTTTACAGGCTGGTTAAGCTACACACTATCTAGAAGTGAGCGAAGAGTTACAGGTTTAACTGAGAATGATCCAGGAATCAACAATGGAGACTGGTATGCTGCCAATTTTGACAAGCTACATGACTTATCAATAACAGGAATTTACGAACTAGACGATAGATGGAGTCTATCTGGAAACTTTATTCTAGCCAGTGGATTACCTGCAACTTTTACTGAAGGACGCTACCAGTATGCCGGGCTAGTGGTACCTCACTTCGGAGCAAGAAATCAAAACCAACTACCCACTTTCCACCGCTTAGATATTTCTGCTACAATGAAAAGGAAGCCTAAGAATGGTAAAGAAAGAAATAGCGAATGGGTATTTGGACTTTACAATGTCTATAACCGACTAAATGCGAATAGCATTTATTTCACCGAAAATTCAGATGTAGCAGGTCAAACGCAAGCATTCCAAACATCTCTTTTTGGGATAACTCCAAACATCACTTACAACTTTAAATTTTAAAAAAATGAAAGCATATAAATTATTAGTAGCCTTAGTATCTCTATTCATACTAGTTTCTTGTGAGGAAGAAGTATTCCTAGACTTAGAAGTAAGAGAACAAAAACTAGTTATTGAGGGAAGAGTCGTTCTTAACAATGATCGAGAGAACGAACCTCAAACGATTGTCCTCTCTCAACTTGGAGAATTCTTTGTAAATGAAGAAACACCAAGAGCCACAGGTGCCATAGTTTGGGTTACGGATAGAGCTGGTAACCGATATGATTATACCGAAACATCGCCTGGCACTTATACAAACAGCGGTCTAGTGGGAGCCATTGGAGAAACATACACGCTTAGAATTAATTGGAACAACGAAGAATTCGAAGCAGTAGAAACTCTTGTGGCCGTTCCAGAGATCGATAACATCTATCAAGTCTTTGAGGAAGAGAACCTTTTCGAAGACGAAGGAATTAAAATTGCCATAGACTTTAAAGATCCTGCGAATACTAGAAACTTTTACTTCTGGGAAACTTTCAAAGGAGATGAGCTTCAAATTCTTCCAGATGCCGGAAATAAGTTCAATTTAGTTCGAGAAGATGAATTCTTTGATGGACAAGAAATAATCGGGTATTTCCCTAATGAAGAAGTCGTTTTCTTGCCAGGTGATGAAGTATCGGTAAAGCAATGGGGTATAAGTGAGAACGCCTTCAACTACTTCTTTACCTTGTTTGATCAGTCGGGAAGATTTGGAGGGGTTTTAGACACTCCACCTATTGGCGTACGAGGTAATATCAAAAACCTAACAAACCCAGATAATTTCCCATTGGGTTATTTCTCAGCCTCTCAAGTTTCGGAAAGATCTTACACGATAGTTGAAGTGGAAGGTGAGTAATGGAATTGAAGAACTTGATTAAAGGAAAAACACTTCTTGTGTTTTTCCTTTTAACTACTGCCTGCAGTACATCAATTCTAACCATTCCAATTAGCGAATCAAGACCATTACATATTCTTGATTCAGAATATAAATTCTCTCTTTTGGCATTACTGATTAATATCTTTGTGAGTCTAATTTTCTTCTATCTGTTCAAGATCTTAGATCAGAAATTAGTCAATCATAAGGAGAGCCGTATAGTAGAAAAATCATCAAATCTAGAAGCCGAGAATCAATTAATATTAGCACAATACAATGCACTTAAAAAGCAATTAAACCCTCATTTCTTCTTTAATTCATTAAACTCCCTTTCCACATTAGTCTATAAGGATCCTTCTCTTTCAGATCAATTTATCGGCAAGTTTTCAGAGATATTCCGGTATAGTCTAGAAAACAAAAAATCTAATTACGCCACCCTTAAAGAAGAATTGAAATACATAGAAGCTTACATGTTCTTACAAAAAACCAGGCATGGTGCAAATCTCACATTTCATCAAAATGTACACCTGCGATACTTTAACAGTCAGGTTCCTGCTTTGTCTCTTCAGACAGTTGTTGAAAATGCATTTAGGCATAACAGCATATCGAGAAGTCAGCAGCTAGTGGTTGAAATAAAAGTTGAAAATGAGATAGTCTATGTTTCCAATACCTTCAATCCCAGAAATATTCAAAAGGCTACAAATCTAGAAGGGCAAAAAAATCTCTTCGAACATTACAAAACAGCACAATCCAATTTACCTAAGTTTTATGTAGAGGACGGATTCTATTATGCCGCTCTACCCCTACTAAACACTGGATCGCAATGATCTTTTTGAACATTATTAAAATGAAACCGCTTTTCAATAAAGTGCCTAAGAAGAAGCAATAGTGAGCGAATTATTATGAGAACATTGAAACATTTACTTAAAAAGCACTATTGCATTTACTATTTACTTATTGCCTTGGTCTTAGCAAGTCTTTTAGGTATTGAAGAATTACTGGATGGCACTTATGAAAACCTCAATGATGTATTATTAGAATTTCTGACTGACATCCCATCGTTTTTCTTACTCTCAATTTTAATTAGTGTCATTGCATATCAAGTAATTCAATGGTTAGAAAACAGATATATCTGGGAATATGACGCTATCAAGAGAATAACAGCTGAGGGTATCATTTTGGCGATCCTAACCGCTGTCTTTAGCACAACAGCTTCAATTATTGTAAGTGCTGTCAGTAATAACGAGGCCAGAACTGAAGGTTCTAAATTTGAAGTTTTAGCCATGCTCATGTTCCTAATAGGCAATGCCATGATATTCATTTATCATGAATACATTCTATTTGATATCAAAAAGAAAAAAATCTCATTAACTGCAAAGGAGCTACAAAAACAGAATCTTCTACTCAATTATGAAGCTCTCAAGAATCAAGTAAACCCACATTTCCTTTTTAATTCACTCAATGTGCTCACTAACCTAATTAAAAAGGATGTAGAATTGTCTGAGCAATACATAACGGGCTTTTCAAGAGTCTACCGTTATGTTCTAGAACATAATGAAAAAGACTTTGTGTCATTAAAAGAAGAGCTAGACTTCATAGAGTCATATATATTTCTACAAAGAATAAGATATGGTGATAACTTGATCGTTTCTAAAAAGATCGATGCTGAGGCATTTAGATGTAAGATACCTCCTATGGCACTGCAAATAACAGTTGAAAACGCCCTAAAACACAATAGCATTTCAGAAGATTCTCCACTTCATTTACACTTCTATTCTACCGATGATTCAATCGTTTTAAAGAACAATTACAACCTGAGAAAAAGCAGAATCACATCTACAGGATTAGGCCAAAAGAACTTAAAAGAGCGATACAAAATTATGGATAGTTCTATCCCAAAATTTTATGTAGAAGATGACTTTTACTATTCAGAATTACCTCTTATTAAGCCTAATTAGTTGATCTAATCAGTGAACATTTATGTTCATATGAGTTATAGATATTAGATCAAATTAATCTAATGGAAGTAGCTATCATTGAGGACGAAGATTTAGCAGCTGAAAAACTTACACTTCTACTCAGAGAAATAAATCCTGATATAAAAGTTAAGCAGCACCTAAAAAGTGTCGAAGACTCTATCAAGTGGCTGCACAATAATCAAGCAGACTTGTTGCTTTTAGACATTGATTTATCTGATGATCTAAGCTTCAATATTTTTAAAAAAGTCCAAGTAGATATCCCGGTAATATTTACAACTGCTTATGATGAATATGCTATTAAAGCATTCGAACAAAATAGCATCGCCTACCTTTTAAAACCTATTGATAAAATAGAGTTAGAAAAGAGCCTTGAAAAATACGGTCGTTTGCATAAGCCAATAGAAAGTAAGTTTCAAGAAATCATTAATCAAATTCAAGGATTTAATACAAACGATAATCCTAAAAAGAAGCGCATAAGTGTAAATTATGGAGGTAAAATGCGTTCTATCGCCATTAAAGACGTGGCATATTTCCACGTGCACGAAAAGGCTGTCTACCTTAAAACCTTCGATGGCTCAAAATATATTATTGACGAGACGCTAGATGCTTTATCACAATCGCTAGATGACAGTTTCTTCAGGGTTAATCGTAGGTTTCTGGTTAATATGGATGGAATCGAAGAGGTAATCCCCTACTCTTCGCGCAAGCTTAAAATCTTACTGAATGTAGAAGTACCGGAAATGGTATTGGTTTCGACTGAAAAAATCACACCTTTCAAGCGTTGGTTCAACGGATTCTAGAAAGTCCATTTTCTATTCAACTTGCATAATGCCGTGTTTAACACAACAAATGCAGGCTTCGATTTACATGATTTAGAACTCCATTAGTTAAGAGCAAAATTGCTTATCGAAAAGAAAAATTGATAAGCAAATGAGACAAACAAATCAACTTGTCCTTAATCAAGTACAAGCTCCACAAAAGCAAAAACGCATTAAAGAAGGTGAGGTTACCGACTTTACTAGACTAAAACTCATTCTAGTCTCTTTGGGTGTGCATGCTAGCAAAATCACTGAGCATAGTCATTTAGAAAAAGAACTCAAACTCAGCCGTTATGAAAGAGATCTATTCTTCGAGATGGCTGAATCTTATCTAAAAACTCCCATTTTTTTCTCAGAGAGTATTCCCAATATCTACGAACTATTAGAAAGAGTAAGCTATGCTAGAAAAATTGGCCTCTAACATAAACAGTATCCATCCTTCTGTATTCAATGAGCTTAAACGTCACGCACAGCACGAATTGTGCTATAAAGTACCTCTTGAGTATACCTATCATAATTATTCACATACACGAAACGTAGTGTATAATGCGCTAGAAATAGCAAAAAGAATGGATTACCGGTTCATTGACCTTCAACTCATAGAATTGACTGCCTGGTACCATGACATAGGGTTTGTTCAAGGGGCTAAAAACCACGAGCAGAGAGGTTCAGAAACCTTAGGAGTATTAATGCATAATGCAGGATTGGATTCAAAACTGATAAAGAAAGCTCATTTAGCCATTATGAGCACAATAGTAGATAACGAGCCATTAAGTGAATACGGAGCAATACTTAAGGATGCAGACACCGGACACTTGGCCTATGCAGATTACAGTTCTTTTGAAGCATTGTTAAGAAAAGAAATCTTATTAGTAGAGGGCAAAGAATATTCAGACTATGCTTGGAAAACCTTCAATAATGAGTTTTTGAAAAAGCATACATTCTATACAGAAGTAGGCAAGCAATTGTATAACCCAGGAAAAAAAATAAACTACAATAAGTCGAGCGCAACTGCATGTGTACTTAGCAACTGAAAATTAAGGCGGATTTGAAGCATTCTTATTTGTATTACTTTTACATATGCTCTCAGACCTTAGCCTAGCAGACTACACCATTCTCTTTTCTGCGGCCTTCTTGCTTGGCCTATCAAAATCCGGAATTAAAGGCCTAAGCGTTGTGAATGTAGCCTTGTTGGTTTTTGTATTTGGCGCCAAGGCCTCCACAGGCATACTCTTACCCATGTTGATTGTAGGAGACATCTTTGCTGTAATCTATTACAACCGACATGCGGAATGGAAGTATCTCTTTAGGCTATTGCCCTTTTTAATTATTGGCGTGCTTATAGGCACTTGGGTGGGTAAAGGACTCCCGGAAGAAGTCTTTAGAAAATGCATGGCAGCCGTAATTTTCGTATCTGTTCTGGTGATGATCTGGTGGGATCAAAGAAAAAGTAAGTACGTGCCGGACAACCTCAGCTTTGCAGGAATTATGGGACTCACAGCCGGATTCACCACCATGGTAGGTAATCTAGCGGGCTCATTCGTGAACCTCTTCTTCTTGGCTATGAAACTACCCAAGAATGTGTTTATAGGTACAACGGCCTGGTTATTCTTGATTACCAACCTCTTTAAAGTGCCACTCCATATTTGGAGCTGGGAGACCATTACCTCTACCTCCATTCAAGTGAGTGGGATTACTGTACCTTTTATATTCCTGGGTCTTTTTACCGGTGTAAGAATTCTAAAGCGCGTGAATGATAAATTATTCAGACAATTCATTTTGGTTGTAACATTGATTGGTGCGATCCTTATCTTCTTTACCTAACCACTAGCAATCTTTTCATTGCGATAAGAAAGCCTATTATCTATCTTCCTATTCTTCAACATTCAACCTTATGAAAAGACTTATAAGCCTGTTTGCTTTTGCCTTGTTTTTAGGCATCAATACCCTCAACGCTCAAGTCTCCAACCGATTGGAGATGATCGATATCTTTAATCTAGAATATATCTCAGATCCACAGATTTCTCCTGACGGTTCGCAAATCATCTATGTGCGCAACTTCAAAGACATTATGAACGACCGTAACCTGTCTAACCTATGGATTGTCAATTTTGATGGTACGCAAAACAGACCACTCACTACCGGAGAGCAGAATGACAGATCGCCTAGATGGTCGCATGATGGTTCTAAACTGGCCTATATGTCTAATAAGTCAGGGAAGTCGGAGCTGTACTTACGCTGGATGGATACAGGAGAAGAAATGATATTGGTCAACTCAGAGTTAACACCTTCCAACATTCAGTGGTCTCCCGATGATAAATACCTTTCGTTCAACATGTTTGTGGCAGAGGCGAGCGCATCCCCTATTCGCATGCCTGCTAAGCCTAAAGGTGCCAAATGGAATGCACCCCCTAAATACATAGATAAGCTAGGTTGGAGAAGAGACGGTGCTGGAGAAGTACCGGCCGGACACCAACAGTTATTTACTGTCCCGGTTTCAGGAGGTACTCCAAGACAGTTAACCGATGCAGCTTTTAATCACAGCGGTGCGGTTTGGGCTAAAGATGGCCAACATTTGTACTTCAGTGCGAACATGCGTCCTGATCAAGAAATTGAAGGAAGAGATTCAGACATCTATTCCATAGCATTAGCCACAGGTGAGCTTACTAAGCTTACCGATCGATATGGACCCGATGGCAGTCCTCGGGTTTCTCCTGATGGTAAGACCATAGCCTACACAGGCGGAGATGACAATTACAAAGGTTACCAATTATCTAAGCTTTATTTGATGAATTCAGATGGCTCCAACTCAAGGTTGATCTCTGGTGATTTGGACAGAGATGTAAATAATGTGACCTGGGCCGCAGATGGCAAAGGCCTTTATTTTCAATATGTAGACAAGGGGCATCCCAAAATTGGATACATAACCACCAAAGGTAAAGTAACTGAGATTACTGATGGTCTTGGTGGTACCTCATTGGGTCGTCCTTATACCTCAGGTGCTTACTCCATTGCTGCCAATGGTAACTACGCCTATACCTGGGCAGAGACGCAACTTCCAGCGGATTTAGGAGTGGGCAATAACGGCAACAACAAAAGATTGACCAATGTCAATGAGGACTTGTTTGAATATAAGCAGCTCGGCAAAGTTGAGGAGATTTGGTACAAGTCGTCTGTTGACGGATTGGATATTAACGGCTGGATTGTTACGCCTCCGGATTTCGATCCAAATAAGAAATACCCATTGATTCTTGAGATCCACGGTGGCCCATTCTCGAGCTATGGCCCAATGTTCTCTGGTGAGATTCAATTGATGGCAGCAGCCGGTTATGTGGTGCTGTACACCAACCCAAGAGGGAGCACCAGTTATGGCGAGGCTTTTGGAAATGAGATCGATAAGAATTACCCAAGCCAAGACTATGATGATTTAATGTCAGGTGTAGATGAAGTGATCAAAAGAGGCTATATCAACGAAGATCAACTCTTTGTAACCGGTGGTTCTGGCGGTGGCGTGTTAACATCCTGGATTATCGGTAAGACGGATCGATTTGCAGCTGCTGTTGTGGCTAAACCTGTAATCAATTGGTATAGCTGGGCTTTGAACTCTGATATGTCGGCCTTTGCTACGCGTTACTGGTTCGAGAAAAAACCATGGGAGGATTCTGAAAAATACATGAAACACTCTCCTATCTCCTTAGTGGGCAATGTAACTACCCCTACCATGCTATTAACGGGTGAAGCAGACTTAAGAACCCCGATTCATGAATCGGAACAATACTACACAGCTCTAAAATTACGTGGAATTGAAACGGCCATGGTACGTATACCAAATGCATATCATGGTATTGCGGCTCAACCGAGTAACCTCATTGCCAAAGTGTCTGCTATTCTTACCTGGTTTGATAAGTATAAAACGGAGTCTGTACCATTGGATAGGCAGAGATAAAAGATTTGAATAGAAAGCGGCCTAGAGTCGCTTTTTTTATGCCTAAAGTATTCAGGTAACCACCCCTTACCCCTCCTTCAGAAGGAGGGGAATTTTATTCTAATGAAAGTATCTACCTAAGAAATCGTCAGATAAATGTAGGCCGAGAATGATGTTCTTTTTTTGATTTTTGAGACGCTTACCCCTTTATTTTCCAACCCTAGCGAATCAGCGTGTATCAAATAAGTATGAAACGATCTCTACTCTTTTTATTCGCCTTTGCTAGCCTTCTGATTGTATCCTGTGAAAATCCGGAATGTGATGACACTTTTAGTGTTTGTTCGCCCGAAGTAGAAAGTATCTGGTTACTCACTGAAGTACTGTTAGATCCCGGAGATGGTAGCGGTACATTTCAGCCCGTAACTTCAGATCGTCAACTTACCTTTTTTGCCGATGGTGCTTTTCTCTCAATTGGTTCACTATGCAATCTCGATGTAAATGACGCTGAAGAAATTACAGGAACTATTAATTATGAGGATGGCCAGTTGATGTTCTTGAATTGCTTTCCAAACATGTCGGCCGAGATGCTTCTCCTCCCCTTTACAGTGACTAATGACGAATTGATTCTAAGCTTCAATTGCGATGAACCTTGTCAGTTTAAATATCAAAGGGCAATTCTCGATTAAACGCGCTTGCAGACCTTTTTAAACTCGCAGTAGCTGCAGCGTGCCACATCATCGGTTTGATTGAAGGGTACGTTGACGTTAAAAATCTCCTTTACCATATCATCTAACAAATGCTCGTAAAACGCAATGGACTGGTCGTTCAAGGGCTTACCGGAATTCAACCACTTGGTTCCATCATTTAGAGCAACAAGAGAAGTAATGCCCACCTTAATCGGCTCTTGATAGTGTGGATTCATTAAGGCCGCATAAAGCATACCTTGGAAGCCAGATTTGTATTTGGGTTCTACAAATAGCTCTTCGGTCATCTCTTCATCAGATTTAGCAGGCCTTCCTCTTGAGACCAGTTCTACCTTACCGGTCTTATAATCAGTAATGCGAATGATGCCGTCTTTACTATCCACTCTGTCGATGGTACCACTAATTCGAACTTTGTAATCTCCAACAGAAACAAACTTCTCGTAATCCTTTCTTTCTAATCCCTCAATGGTAAAAGGCGCATCTTTCATATCTAAATCCAACACTTTTTGAACGAGTTGAATCATCACCTCTTTGGTGACTAAATCTCTCCCCGTAAGCTGCTGACGATCTTGAATGATTGCATTTCTTCTTAGTGAATCCTCCAACTCTTTCTCTACCAGCCCTTTCAATAGCTTGACTTGCTCTGAGGATACTTCTTTGCCCAACCAAGGGGTGTACAAGTACTCTAGCACCTCGTGAACCACAATCCCAAGATTTCGAGCATCGATATCCTCCTCTACATCTTCTAACTCTCTTATGCCCGCTACATGTTGAAAGTAAAATTTGAGTGGGCAGGTGATGTAATTCGTTAAAGAAGTTGGCGAAAGGTAATTAGAGGCATCACCTTCCTTGAACTCAAAATGCTTGAGTAGATCCTGCACTTTGGGAGACTTCTGAAGACTTATGGAGAAATCGGTATTGACTTCAGGAATTAAGCTGCCATAGGTGTCTACAGAAACACGAATATTGGGATGTTCTTGGTAGAGGTATTGTTGTTGCAAAATGAAACGGCTCTTCTCTCCTGTTGAATCCCCATGAATACTATGATCATAGACAAAATGCACTTTATCAGCCCTTTGAATCAGTCGTTTGAAGTGATAGGCGTAAATAGCATCTTGTTCTTCAAAGGTCGGCAGCTCAAATACCCTTCTCAATCCGTAAGGGATATAAGAATTCAGATTTCTTGCTGTAGGCAGTTTTCCTTCATTGGCTGAAAGCACAATAATCTGCTTGAAATCCAAGGTTCTTGATTCTAAGAATCCCATAATCTGAACCCCTTGAACGGGTTCTCCTTCAAAAGGAATCTTAATAGACCTGAAATACTCTTGAACAATCTTTTTGATCAGCTTTAGACTGAAATCATCCCTATCTTCTAAATAGCTATTGAGCTGATTCAATGTTTTAATGAAGAAATAAATAAACTCTTGATCGGTTTGTGATCTATTGTTCTCTCTGAACTCGTAGAATACCAAAGTCAGATATTTCTTCAGTCGATCTTGAATATCTGTCCAAGCATCCCCGGACTCTAACAATGAGATAATGGCCGAATGGTTCGTTAATGATTTGAGTTCCTCTAGCGAGATGTTTCTACGTTTGAATTTAACCAGCCAGTCATTTACCCTTTGGAAGATTTCATCATCGAAAACCGAGGCATAAGCATTAGAGAGAAAAGGCTTTAAATCGTAGGCATAGAAAACCTTGTCTTTTCCATCTTTTTTTGCCTTTCTGATTAACTCTAGATACGCCAATACAAAGTCGAAGACCACAGTGACCCGCATGGGATAACCCATGGTGACGTTCACCTTTCTATCATGCAAGGGCATGGCATAAAGCAGTGGGATCAGTAGTTTTTCATCGGCCAATACAATAGCGGTCTCTTCGGGTTTGGCGCCATCGTTTAACAATTGTGTCACCAAATCTGCTCCCAGCTGACTTTGGGCCATCTGTTGCGGAACACCGTGTATAAAAACTTCCTTTTGCTTTGTAAGGGAATTGGAATCAAAGACTATGCTTTCCGGCCATTTACCAGTATACGCCCTGAGGAAATCTCCGGCTTCTTCGTTAGGATCAAGCATATAGTAGCCATCTGAATCCCAGTACAATTGCGCTTTCTCAGCTTTTACGAGACTATCAAAAATGATCTCCTCTGCTTTCGAGAGCGCATTGAACCCACAGAAGTGGTAGTATTCAAATTCATGATCAATGGTTTCTTGAGAAAGGAGATTTGCCAAGTTTCTGTAGAGCATCCCCCCATAGGCTTTTTCTTCCCTGATTAACTCTTCTTGGTAAACCTCATAGACGGCTCCAACTTCTTTCCATATCTCTAAAAACTTGGTCAACAGATCGGTTTTCTCTTTCCTTTCAGTCAGGGTTCGATAGCGTTCAATTATAGATCGGTATTCTTCTGTGATACCAAACTCTAGATCTAGCTCTTTAATGTTTTGAAGGTCCATGTAGATACGCTTGGCATCGGCCATGTAGCGATCTATTTCATCATAGTCTTTTAGAATAATCTTACCCCAAGCATAAAAATCATCGAACTGAAGTTCTGGCTGTTTTTTCTGATAAATCTTAAAGAGATGAAAAAGGAGTGTAAGCTCATCGGTAATCGTTAAGCCTGTGAGCTTTTGTACAAAGTCTTCTATACTGAAGATTGCAGGCAACATAAAGTTCTGCTTGCCAAATCGATCTATGAGTGCGCGTTTAAAGAACAGCCCTCCCCTTTTGGTCGGAAACACATAGCATTGACTACCCAACAACTTCAAGTCAGCTGGCTCAATTCTATTGGCGAGTTCTTGATGGAAAGAGATCATAGCATTACCTCCTTAATTTCAGCAGGTTCTACATAGATCAAATACCCCGAGACATGCGTATATCCCATAGACTTTGCCGCCTGCATATACCCTCTAACTTGTTTCTTATGGGCATCACTTTCAACTTCTTTCTTGTAATCAATTACAATCGCGGTATCCCCTTTCAGCATCAATCGATCAGGTTTCAATTCTTTACCATCATACCAAAGCGATCTTTCATTCATTACCTCAAAGTCGGTATTGAACCAATCTTTCACTAGGTCCATTTGAAACAACTTCTCCACGCGCCCCCGCACTTGATCAACTGTCTCTCGATCCATCTCACCAGATTGCAGCCTTTGTCTCAGCACCATTTCCAAATCATGCGCTTGTCTTACATCGGCCAAAACATCATGCACCTGATTGCCCAAGCTAATATTCTTTGCTTGATCAGTTTCCTGAAGCATAAAGAAGCGTTCAGAATCATTTCTTATGGTCAATTGATCTAAGTAAGACGAGTCTGGATAGACACTTATGGTCTTTGCCTGTGTGCTATTCTCTTTCTTATTGAGCGACTCATGATCCGTTCCAACATAGAAGTGTTTGCCGTAATCAGCATCCGTTTCAGTCATACCAATATCTGAGAGCACAGGTTCTATCAATTGGTGAATTTTAGCTGAACCTGAACCCGGCATGGGAGCACTTAAATACAGCTTTTCTCTCGGTCTAGTAAAAGCCACATAGGTCTTATTTAAAATATCCAGCGCACCTTCTTCTGCCTCTTTGTAAAAGGCATCCTTAAAGTCTGAATCAATCAGTCGCTTTTTGTTAAAGTCTAGTGGAATGTATTTAAGATGATGGTAGATTTCAGGGACTTGATCTGTCCAAAACTGATGCATGGTGGCATTGGGTAGAATATCCCAATTGGCAAAAGGGATAAACACTATTGGAGCTTCCAGCCCCTTAGATTTATGTATTGAAAGGATTCTAACCGCATTGGCTTGCTCTGAAGTAGCAATCATCTGATTAGCGCCTTCTTTGTCCCACCACTCTAAAAATGCTGCAATGGAATGAATTCCTTTTTGACTTTGCTCTAATATTAGATCAAGCATCTGCTGCAAATAGATATCCGCAACATCTTGAAAATCAAAAATCACCAAAAGCTCTTCTACCAATTCAAAGATGGAAAGCTTCTTTAAAGACGGCTCTCTATCAAAGAAGGTCTGAGGTAGACCAAAGCGATGAATGTCTACTTTTTTCCTTTCCTCAAATTCAAAAACAGGTTGTAGCGCTTGCCCTTTGATTCGAGTATAAAGAGTTACCAAATTGAGCTGCTGAACGTAATCGCTCCCGGCACTTAAATGTCTTAATAACTCTAATACAAACTGAACCAAGTCACTTTGCTCTAACCTTAAGGATTCTCCATTTATAAAGGGAATGTTTTGCTGCAGCAACTCGGTGGCAATCTCCGAGATTTCCCCATTCCTATTTACTAATATGAGCATATCAGCAAATTGGTAGCGCTTCGATTCATTAGAAAAAATCTCCTTAATCAATTGCTCAACTGCAGTTACCTTCCACTCCTTTGCATCTTCAAAGAACTTGTAGGAAACATAACCACCCGATTGATTATGTATTTCTTGTTCATGTTTGCTGAATGCTAATGACAAGAGATCCCCTTGGTTCAAGCTGTCATGTTCTTCAAACACTTGAGGAAGCTTCTCAAATAACGCATTGTTGAAATTGACAATCTCCTTGGCACTTCGATAGTTGGTACTCAGATTCTTATCTGCAGCAGCATCATAAAAAGACCCTAGATCATCTTTGATCTGGGACAATAAGAGTCGCATATTACCACCTCTAAATCTGTATATAGACTGCTTTACATCGCCTACTATCAGAACTTCATGACCTTCGGAAAGCGCATTGATAATTAGCGGTTTGATATTAAGCCACTGATAATTAGAAGTATCCTGAAATTCATCAATCATAACATGCTTAAAGAAGCTTCCGATCTTCTCAAAAATGAATGGAGCATCTCCTTCTTGAATGATCTCTCTAAGGATGTTATTGGTGTCTGAAATGAGCATCACATTGTGCTCATCTCTATATTCCTTTAGCTTTTGATCAAGCGCTTCTAAAAGTCCGTAAGCATAGATGTTCTTTAGAATTGCCGTGGTGGTATTGTACTTGGGACGTTCCTCAAGAATATAATCTAAAAGTGCTACACCTAATGGTTGCAATTGCTCTTCTCCAATTTGATTGGCCAATTCATACCGATCGCTCTTTTTAGCACCCCAGCCGTTTTCTCCGTTTAATGCATTAACGAAACGGCTTTTGGTTTCTGGTTCGTATTCGTCCCTTTCAAGTGCATAAAAGGCTGCCAACGGACCTGACTTTTTATAGGTGAAGTCATCAAAATTGAGACCATTGGCATTGAGGATTTCAAATGCTTTTCGCGCATATGATTTAGCCGTATTTTCAAAAAGCTTCTTTTCTTTTTTAAGGTCGCCAATCACAAGATTGAGTTGCTCGAGAGACACCTTATTCCCCTTAAACCCTTCTTGAAAAGACTCATTAAACAGATTCTTACCCAGCTTCTCTATTTGACGTTCAACATTCCAGCCTTTATCATTTTCAATTCTATCCTTTACATAGTTATTGAGCCATAATCTGATCTCTTTGTGATCTTCTAACTGTCTGAAAAGATTCTCCACCGTCTCTGACAAGGCCAGTTCGGTATTCATCTCTACCTCATAACTCAAGGGTAAGTCTAGCTCCTTGGCGAATGACTTTAGTACTTTGCTGAAAAAGCTATCGATGGTGGAAACCTCGAATCGACTATAATCATGAATTATTGAGAGGTAAGCTTCCTTGGCGTTTCTTTGAATCTTTTCAGTATTGAAACTCTCCGGTAATTCATCCAAGAGAACAGCGCTTAAGGTATTCTGATCACCAGACGAAAGCTCTTTTAGGCCCTCCAGAATTCTGGATTTCATTTCCTCTGTAGCCTTGTTAGTAAAGGTTATCGCAAGGATATGCTTATAGTCTCCCGGCTTGAGAATCAGCAGCTTGATGTACTCTTTAACAAGAGTAAAGGTTTTACCGGAACCTGCAGAAGATTTATAAACCGTAAGAGACAAAGAATTGGGTGTTTGAGTAAAACGGAAATTAAGGATTGAAGTGCTTTCAAGAAAGGACTATCGTACCAAATTAAGCTTACCTCTGAGGGTTTCCTCAATGTCTATATCATTGAGTTGGGTTCTGTAGAAGATTACGTAGCTATACTCTCCTATTGGCGCTGGTTCTCCTCTGTAGGTTCCATCCCAGCCTACTGCAATATCCACTGAGGTAAATACCACCGTGCCCCACTTGTTGTATACCTGCATAGAGTATTCAAACGTACAGTCGGCCACTGGCTTAAACTCTTCATTCGTATCATCTCCATTCGGGGAGAAGGCATTCGGTACAAAGACTTTAGGAAAACGCTCCGTTACATCAATCGCATAGGTAGTCTCACAACCATTGGCATCTACTATTCTTACGCTATATGGTCCTTCGCTTAAGTTAGCAGCATTCTGGTCATCTACATTAGAGTTATTGCTCCAGAAGAACTGATAGTCTGGCGTACCTCCCTTTGCATCTATAAACGCTGTACCATTACTAGCTTGTGGACAAATCGGTTCGTTGATCAAGGTTTCCAGATCAGCTTCTAGTAGTACGGGCTCTTCAATTATAAATTCCGTGTTGGTGCTACAACCATTAAAGTCAATGACTTCTACCAAGTAGGTGCCTGCTCTAAAGTCTGTGATCGTTCCTGTTGTGGTCTGTCTGTTGAATTCTAAAGTACCGTCTCTATCTAAATCGGCTCGCCAGTTGTAGGAATAGTCATTGGTGGTTGGGAACCTGGTTCCTCCTCGAACAAACAGGGTTATCGCCCCATTGGCTTCCTGAAAGCATCT
>DIYO01000004.1 GCA_002427755.1 Roseivirga sp. UBA6052 | reverse complement strand
GGTTTTTTTATAGCCTTTAGTTTTTTATTCAGTTATACCGTATAAGAATAAAGCTATTTACGTATCATAGCCGATTGAAATTCAAAGATGGGAGTCAGTCTAGCGGTTATTTATTTTCAATCACCTCATTTGTTATGGGGAATTTCCCTAATTGCCATTCCTATCATTGTTCATCTTTTCAATTTAAGAAGAGCAAAGAGGATAGAGTTTTCCAATATATCTCTTCTTAAACAAGTTCAAGAAGAATCTACTTCTAAGAAAAGACCTATCGAACTGTTGGTCTTATTTTTTAGGATTCTAGCAATGACGTTAATAGTCTTAGCTTTCGCTCAGCCTATTTATCAAGATGAACCTTATTCGGATGATTTCTCAAATGATGTACTATTATACCTAGATAATAGCACTAGCATGTCTGTGCAAAATTTGGATGGTTCAAATTTTGATAATGCATATTCAATTGTAAAGGGCATTGTTGAGAGCTATCCAGAAGGGACAGATTTTCGATTACTAGAGAATTCGTATAATAATTCTATTTCTACGAGATTGTCGAGAACGGCTCTTATCAATGAATTAAATACCATTGATTTAGTAGGCATAGATCGACTTGGGAAAGAGATTGTCGGTAGAAAAAGTGGCTTTGAGTTACAAAATGTCGATACCTACTTAATATCAGACTTTAATGCGGTAGACAGTTTTGATTCTTTTATTTCAGATTCTACTTCTAATTATTATCTAATTCCACTAGAGGTTATAAGTGAGCCCAACTATTACATCGATAGTGTTTATCTCGCAAATACTTTCTACTCAGGTGAGTTTTCGAACAATTTGGTGATAGATATAAAATCTACAAATACGTCAAATGGAAATGCAAACCTAAGAATTTTGAATAATGACCAGCTTCTAGGAACTGCTGAAGTCAGATTCGATAATAATTTGGAGAGTAGATATGTATATGAATTGCCTAACTCCATTCAAGATTTTTCTAGACTTTCAATTGAAATTGATGCTACTGATCAAAACTTTGATAATACTTTTTACCTAAGCATAAATGAATTAGAAACGGTATCAATCCTTGAAGTGTATGCCAGTAACTCAAATCAGTTTGTTCAGTCCTTATTTAGTGACAATGAACTCTTCAATTTTTCTAGAAGTAGCGTGACTGCTTTAGACAATAGTTCATTTGATAATGCCAATGTAGTAGTTGTTAATGAACTATCGGGCTTTTCAAATCAATTTGTAAACCAGATAAATTCTTTTCTGCAAAGAGAAGGTAGACTTATCGTAATTCCGAATACAGACATGTCTCTATCTGAATTCTCTAAAATTGGGATTAATGTTTTAGAGGATGATAATGCCCAGATTGAACTAGATCCTGTTGACTTTAATAATCCATTTTTTGAAGGGATTTTTGAAGAAGAGCTAGGAAATTTTAAAATGCCATTCGCTTCTACCCAATGGAGACTGGTAAATTTTGAATTCCCTCTTCTTTATTTTAAAAACGGTAGACCTTTTCTTTCTAAAATTGAAGGGGAGAACACCTATTTTATGGCAAGTTCTTTATCAACTGACAATTCAAGTTTTGCTAATCATGCACTTTTTGTGCCTATCATGTATAAGCTCGCATTTGGTAGTCAATCGAGTGCTAATAGACTGTATTACTTCACTGATAGTGAATCGATATCATATCCTGTTAAAAATGAAAGTTCTAATGATATCTATAAGCTCGTTAACAGTGAATTAGAAATCATTCCAGATCAAAGAATTATTGATAATTCTATCTTCATTGAAATCCCAAAGGATCAAATTTCATTAGGTCAATATTATTTGATTGCCGATGAAGACACATTAGGTGTAATGTCATTTAATCTGCCTAAGTCAGAGTCTGAATTTGACGAGGATATACAAGAGAAGATGAGAGAGGCTGAACAGTACCCACACATTCAAGTGCTTGATTTGTCGTCTGAAAATGAGGCCAGATCATTTGTAAATGATACTTTGATAGGCAAAAATCTTTGGAAACACTTCTTATTAGTAGCCCTTATTTTTCTTTTTGCAGAAATAATATTAATCCGATATTTGTAACATGGAATTTTTGATCCGTGCTGCGGAGATTATTCAACCTAATTCTTCTCTTCATAAGTCTACCAAAGATATTCTTGTTTCTAATGGACTAATCAAATCGATTGAAGACCATATTGATTATTCAGGTAATATAGTTAAGAGTGAGAATCTCAAATTAAGTTTAGGCTGGATAGACATGAGGGCCAATTTTAATGACCCGGGATATGAGCATAAGGAAGATTTAGAATCAGGTACTGCTTTGGCTCAGGCATCAGGTTTTACTGATGTGGTTTTAATGCCGAATACTTCTCCGGTTATCTCAAACAAGAATGCAATCTCTTACTATCTACGATTCAATAAGGCCGCTAAAATTACGCTTTATCCCGTAGGGGCTCTTACCGAAAAATGTGAAGGTACTGAGCTAACAGAAATGATTGATTTACATTCATCTGGAGCAGTAGCCTTTTCTGATGGCGAAAAGCCAATATGGCATTCTGATGTATTTATAAAGGGTCTTCAATATCTACAGAAGTTTAACGGTCTTCTAATTGATAAATCTCAGGATAAATTGCTGACTGATTATGGTCAAATGCATGAAGGTGAAGTAAGTACTTACTTGGGAATGAGAGGATTCTCATCACTTTCGGAGTCTCTGGCAATTCATAGAAACATTGAACTATTGAAGTATGCCGGTGGCAAACTTCACTTTAGTTTAGTCTCTACTAAGGAAGGACTTGAATTAATCAAACGAGCAAAAACATCAGGTTTGGATGTGTCTTGTGATGTAGGAGTCAATTATCTGTTCTTTGAGGATAATGCATTAGAAGGCTATGATACCAATTTAAAAGTAAATCCTCCTTATAGGTTAAAGGAGGATAGATTGGCATTGATAGAAGGTGTTCTTGATGGTTCAGTTGATGCTATTGTTTCAGATCATAACCCTCAAGATGTAGAAAGTAAAAAATTGGAATTTGATTTGGCTGAGTTCGGTTCTTCAAATCAGCAAACATATTTTTCTACAATCCTATCAGCCTTAGGGGATAAATTTGAAGATGTAGTTCAGACATTTACTACCAACCCTAGAGAAAGACTTGGGATAGATTATCAGGAGATTAAAGAAGGAGCTCAGGCATGTTTTACTCTTTTTGACCCATCTCAGTCATGGACACTCGGTCAACAGTCCAATCAATCTAAATCTGAGGCTTCTCCATTTTTTGGAAAGGAGTTACGAGGCAAAATCATAGGTACTGTCAATAAAGGACATTTGCATTTAAATGAGTACTAAAATCAATCCTGCAATACCGAAACTGGGTCTTAAGTATGGCTTAGTAGGCGGTATAATGGCCATTATATCTTTTTTACTGTTTTTTTATTTAGATCAACAGCCATGGAGAAATCTTATCAGTTTTATTCTGGACATTATAATAATTGGAGTATTCAGCTTTTTACCCATTAAAGATTTCAAGTCATCTTTTAATGGAGAGGAGCTGAGATTTTACCACGGCATGACCATTGGCTTTATATCTTACTTAGCTATCAGCTTTAGTTTTATGGTGTTCTATACTGGCTTCATCAATTGGATAGAACCAGAATTTATCGTGGAGTATAAAGCGATTCAGAAAGAGGATATGATAAATATGAAGGATTTAATCCTTGCTGGCGTTGAAGATAATCCTGAAGAATTCTTTGAAGGGCAGCTAGAAATGGTTGAAAGCATTACTAAAAGCCAACTGATTCTCGATGTGTTTTTGAAGAAGGTTGTCATAGGACTATTCCTGACTCCAATATTTTCTATTGTTTTAAGAACACGCCAAAGACAATAAAAAACGCTTAACATTAATATCAAACGCTTAAATAATTCTATCCATCGATAAGGCCTGTCTTGACTATGTTAGAGAAAAATAGATTATTTTCAATACGTCAACTTTAAACCAAACAAAATGGACGAGCAAATATCAACAGGACAGGTAGCTAAAAAATGGGGTGTTATCTATGGGTTAATTACCGCATTGTTAGCAGTAGTGCCATTGATTTTAGAGACACAAGCTACATGGCTTGGATTTTTAAACATTGTTATTGCTATTGTAATTTATGTTTTAGCTACAAAAGAGTTTAAAACTGCTAATGGAGGTTTTATGACCTTTGGAGAAGGTTTTAGGATCAGTATGGTAGCTGCTGTGATTTGTGCGGGTATTAGAAATGTAGTTTACTATGCTTATGTTAAAATATTGGATCCTGGGATAACTGAGCGTATGCAGGATGCTATGCAAGATGCATGGAGAGACCAGGGAATGTCAGAAGAACAAATTGATTCAATGCAGGGATTTTCAGCAGGTTTTTCCAGTCCTGAAATACTTGTAGTAATGGGTATTATATTTGTCTTATTAGGTGGCTTAGTTTGGGGATCAATCGTAAGTGCCATCATTAAAAATGAAGCAGAAGATTTCTAATTTGATACAGATTTCAATTGTGGTTCCTCTTTATAATGAGGATGAATCATTAACAGAATTAACAGATTGGATAAGCCGTGTGATGGATACACATGGCTTTTCTTATGAACTAATATTAGTTGACGATGGGAGTAGAGACAACTCTTGGCAAGTCATACAAGATTTGTCAAAGCTGCACCCAATCAAGGCGATAAAGTTTAATAGGAATTATGGAAAATCTGCTGCTTTAAATGTAGGTTTTCAGCATGCAAAAGGTGAAGTGGTTATAACCATGGATGCCGATTTACAAGATAGCCCAGACGAGATTCCGGAGCTTTATGAAATGATTAAGTCAGGTAATCATCTGGTTAGCGGATGGAAACAAAAGCGTTTTGACCCTATCAGTAAAACGGTCCCGTCAAAATTCTTCAATTGGGTTACCAGAATTCTTTCCGGCATTAAACTTCATGATTTTAACTGCGGTCTAAAGGCTTATGATTTGAAGCTGGTAAAGACCTTAGATATCTATGGTGAGATGCATCGATACATTCCTGTGATAGCCAAGAGGAATGGATTTGAAAAAATATCTGAGAAAGTAGTTGAGCATAGAGCTAGAAAATACGGAGTAACCAAGTTTGGTTTAGAGCGGTTTATTTTCGGGTTTCTGGATTTGTTATCTATCACTTTTGTTTCTCGTTACAAAAAAAGACCGATGCACTTCTTTGGTACGCTCGGTACCATTTCTTTCGTTTTGGGTTTCTTTGCCGTGATAGGAATTATTTGGGAGAAGGTTAGGGCTATTTATATTCTCCAGACTCCGGATTACAGAGATGTGGTTGATCAACCCCTGTTTTTTATTGCACTAACAGCTATCATCATAGGTATGCAGTTATTTTTAGCAGGTTTTCTAGGAGAAATGATGGTCATGAACAACCATAAACCACAAGATTATATCTTTGATGAGACCATCGGCCTCGACTAATGCCTAAATATTCCGTAGTAATCCCGGTCTTTAATAGACCTCAAGAAATAAAAGAACTACTAGATTCATTGCTAGATCAGCAATATGAGGATTTCGAGGTTCTGGTTATTGAAGATGGATCTGATGAGACTTGCAAAGAAGTGGTCGCCTCTTTTAAAGACAGATTGAACGTTCACTATCACTACAAGGAAAATTCAGGACAAGGCTTTACTCGGAACTATGGTTTTGAAAAAGCTCAAGGAGATTTCTTTGTCGTCTTTGATTCTGATTGTATAATTCCTCCTACTTACTTTCAAGAGGTAGATAAATTCTTGGATCAAAATCAAGTAGATGCTTTCGGTGGTCCTGATAAGGCGCATGAATCTTTCAATAATCTTCAAAAAGCCATTAGTTATTCTATGACATCCCCTTTTACTACAGGGGGAATAAGAGGCAATAAATCACACGTTGGTAAATTTCATCCACGAAGCTTCAATATGGGTATTTCCAAACGAGTGTTTGAGCAAACCGGTGGCTATAATCTTACCCGTATGGGTGAAGATATTGAGTTTAGTATTAGAATAATTAATTCAGGATTTATGACTGGACTAGTTGAAAAAGCATTCGTTTATCACAAAAGAAGGACCAGCTTTAGCCAATTCTACAAGCAACTTCATTTTTTTGGTAGAGCTAGAATCAATGTCAATCGCTACTTTCCGGGTGAGATTAAGCTGGTCCACTTGTTGCCTCTGTTCTTTGTGCTAGCGGTTTTCGCATGGTTGAGTACTTTGTTATGGCAACATGATTTGTTCAGGCTTGGTGCTTTGCTACTAGCTGGTTTTTTTGGATTGATTTTTATTCACAGCGCAGCCAAGAATAGAAGCTTATCAATTGGATTAATGAGTATATCTACGAGCTTCATTCAGCTTTTTGCCTACGGTATGGGTCTGATATCCGAAGTTGTAGCACCTAGAGGCAATCAGCCCTTCGCACAGAAATAAATGATTTCCTTAGAAGGAAGAGCAAATCTTTTTACCCGATCTGCCGGCAATTCCATTACGAACCTGTCTTCTTTCACTTTGAAGCCTGCTTTTTCAAGCCTTTTACCATAGTCAAGTCCGTATAGTCTAACATGGTCGTCTTGCCAGTACACTCTTTCTCTTTCTTTAGGGTCAGTTATTGATGGATCTTCAAAAGTGTCTTCTCTGCTATAATCTTGTGGAGATTGAATAATAGCCCATCCTCCTGGTTTTAGAACTCTGTTGATTTCCGACATGGCTTTTATATCATCTTCAACATGTTCCATTACATGATTACAGAAGGCCACATCGAAAGTATTCTCTTCAAAAGGTATTTGATGCACATCCATTTTGACATCGGCCAGTGGTGATTCTAAATCAGCTGAGGTATAGTCTATGTTTGGCATAGATTTGAACCTCTTGATGAAGCACAACTCTGGAGCAATATGCAAGAGCTTCAGGTCATCAGTGAAGAAATTCGTTTTCTCTTTTAAGTATAGCCACATCAGTCTATGCCTTTCAAGCGAAAGAGAGTCAGGACATAGGGCATTCGGCCGTGGATTTAGCCTACCATAGGGTAGGAATTTTCGGTAGCTGATTTCGCATATTGGACATTCCACATTATTCCCTCGCATAAATAGGCTAACTACCCTCAATACATAATGACTAAAGTATTGAAGCTGTTTTCTAGGCACATGCCTGAGCATAAAACTGATAACCTTTTGCATCGAAAAATTTTCGTCAAAGATAGAAATCAATTTGTAACAAAATAGATACCGTCTAAAGGACTAAATCTCTAGTGGGATGTACTATTTACCGCTCTTATAAATGGCAAAAAGTCATTAAACCTAAGCAGTCTTCAGAGCATCAAAAAGGTCGTATTAAACTATGTAGACGGCAAAACATTTGCACTATCATAATGTTTTGTGGTCGGATATTAAGTTCACAATCGAGTTTTCGACCAATTATTCAGGAGGTTGTAAAGTTTTTTAGGTGGGCGATAAAAAAGGATATATCGCGATAATTTCGCAAACCGAAACAGAAATAAGTCATGAAGAAGAAACTAATCATTTTTGGAGGAATCATAGTGGTAGCCATAATAGCTTCCATAGTATTCTTAAATCCATCGGACGGAGAAGAAGGGCCAGCACTTTTTGTATCTGCTGAAAAGGGAGATTTCACTGTAGAAGTAACCACCACTGGCGAGTTGTCTGCAGAAAGATCTACTAAGATTGTTGGTCCGGTTTCAGCAAGAGATTATGGTATTCGTAATCTAACAGTTCAAAGATTGGTTGACGAAGGTACTCAAGTGAGAAAAGGGCAGTTTGTAGCTCAACTAGATCCAGGAGAGCTTTATGACAAAATTCAGACAGAGAAAGACAGAGTAGATGCTGAAAACGCAGAATACGAAAGTGCGAAAATTGATACAGCACTAACTTTGAGAGGAGAGAGAGATAAACTGATTAATCTTGACTATCAAATCGCAGAGAAAAAATTACAGCTAGAGCAATCAGCTTTTGAGCCACCTGCAACCATTCAAAGATATGAGAATGAGTTAGAGAAGCTTCAAAGAGATAAAGAAAGAGCCATTGAGAACTATGGCTTGAGACAGGAACAGGCGAAAACTCGAATGATTGAGCAAACTGCTGATTTAAGAAGGGTTACAGACCGCTACAATAAAATGAGATCCTTAATGGGTGAGTTTACCATTAATGCACCACAAGATGGAATGGTGATCTATACCAAAGGAGGCTTCGGTGGCGACAGAATAGTTGAAGGTTCTTCAATTAGTGTCTATTCTCCTAACGTTGCTGAGTTACCAGATCTTTCGAGCATGATTTCTACTACTTACATCAATGAGGTGGACATCAGAAAGGTAAAATCAGGTCAGACTGTAGAGATTGGCTTAGATGCATTTCCTGATAAAGAGCTTACCGGAAAGGTTATAAGAGTGGCAAGAGTAGGACAGCAGAATCCTAACTCTGATGCAAAAGTATTTGAAGTGGTGGTAAGGTTGAATGAAAGAGATAGAGACCTTCGTCCCGCTATGACTACCAGTAATATCATCTTGACTCAAAAATTAGATTCAGTTATCCATGTGCCTTTAGAAGTACTTCATGTCTGGAATGATTCTATTAACTACGTAGTGAAGAAAGGCGGAAAAGTAGAAGAGGTTAAGGTTGGTTTGACCAACAGCAATGAAGCTGTTATTGAGATGGGTGTGAATGAAGGAGATGTCCTTTATCTATCTATGCCGTCTAATGCTGAAGGAAAAGAGCCAAAGCTTATTGCTGAATTAAACGGTTTAAGAAACTTAAAGCCTGAGGTTGAAGAGTTCGAAGAAGAGCAGTGGCTCAATAGAGATGGAACACCGATGTCTCCAGATATGATCCAAAGAATGAAAAGCTTTGGTATTAATTCTCCTGCTGAAATGAGAGAGCGCATGCAGCAATTCCAGCGTGGTGGTGGCAACAGAGGTGGTGGAAGACCTTCTGGCGGAAGACCAGGTGGTGCATCTACTCGTTCAGGACAACCAGGTCAATAATTCCTTACTATGAAGATTACCAAAAAGAGCGTTTGGTCTAACTTCTATATTGCTTTAGAAGCAGTATTGGCAAATCAAGTTAGGTCTCTTTTAACGGCATTGGGTATCATATTTGGAGTAGCGGCAGTAATTGCCATGCTTGCCATTGGTAATGGTGCTCAGCAAGAGATACTTGAGCAAATTGAATTAGTAGGCGTTAATAATATCATTGTTCAACCAAGAGTAGAGCAAACTGAACAAGCTATTGGCGAAGTTGAAGAAAGTGAGAGCAAAAAGTTTTCACCAGGGTTAAAGCTCTTGGATGTAGAAAGCATCAAGAATTCTATACCAGGTGTACAAAAACTTAGTCCTGAGATTTTACTTGAGACCTACATTATTAAAAATGGTCTGAGAAGGTCTTCAAAATTAGTTGGCGTTGAACCTAGTTATTTCGAAGTGGCCAACTTCGATCTGAACGAAGGGAAGATGTTTAACGATGAACAGCTTCGTTTGGGAAAACCAGTGTGTATTATTGGAAAAGGAATTCAGACGAAATTCTTCCCTCAAGAAAACCCAATTGGTAAGAAGATTAAAGTTGGAAACCAGTGGCTAGAAGTTATTGGTGTATTAAAGGAGCGTTTTATCTCTGAGAAGGCCATATCTAATCTCGGAATTAGAGATTATAACATGGATGTTTATACACCTATCCAAACCGTATTGATCAGATATATCAACAGAGATTTAGTGACTGGTTCTGGACTTAAAAAGAGTTTTGGAGGACCATCAGGTGGACCTTTTTGGCTAAGATTTGTGAGACCATCGAATAACGATGACGAAGATGATTCCAAGCCTAGTAACTACCATCAAATTGATAGACTCGTTGTCCAGGTTGCTGATTCTGAAAAGCTGAACCCAACAGCTGATGTAATGGCAAGAATGCTGGAAAGGCGACACTTTGGAGTTGTTGATTTTGAAATCACCATACCTGAACTACTCCTAAAACAACAACAAAGAACTCAGAACATATTCAACATAGTTTTAGCAGCTATTGCGGCAATTTCTCTATTAGTAGGTGGTATCGGTATTATGAATATTATGCTTGCTTCTGTACTAGAGAGGATTAAAGAGATTGGTTTAAGACTGTCTATCGGAGCTCAGAAAACTGACATCATTATGCAATTCTTGTTTGAGTCGGTTATGATTTCAGTTACAGGTGGCCTAGTTGGTGTAATACTTGGAGTCGGGTTAGCGTATGCGGTTAGTTCGCTGGCTGATTTCCCTACATCAATTAGCCTTACATCAATTTTCATCTCCTTTGGGGTAGCAGCAACTGTAGGTTTGATCTTCGGTATCACGCCAGCAAAAAGAGCAGCTGAACAAGATCCGATCACTTCACTCAGACATGAATAATCAACGAATTATGAAAAAGGTCAAATTACTTTTATTAGCTTTTTTGTGCTTATCATTCACTGTAAATGCACAAGAGAGACGTACGCTTACGCTTGAAGAAACTATTGAGTTAGCACGCAAGAATTCTAGAAGCGCCAAGCAAGCTGAGACTTCTAGGACTTTAGGTTACTGGAGCTATGCAGTATTCAGGTCACAATTAAAGCCTCAACTTTTACTTAGAGGTACGTTGCCTGATTTCTCAAATAGGCCAATTCAGGTTAGACAGGAGGATGGAACTTTCGAGTTTAGAAATGTAAATCAGAATAACTCTAATCTAAGTCTAGGACTGGAGCAAGTGTTACCATGGTCTAATACCACTGTTTCTGTTGATTCCAGAATAGCTAGAGTAGATTTGTTCGATAGAGATATTACGCAATATCAGGGAGACCCTTTCGGAATTTCGATTTCTCAACCATTGTTCGCAGTCAATCCTTTCAGATGGGATAGGCAAATTGAACCATTAAGGTATGAGCAGTCTAAGAGATCGTATGTTCAGGATTTAGAAAATACCTCTCAAATAGCAGCAAGATTATTCTTCCAACTCTTGATACAGCAGAGAAACTTGCAGATTGAAGAGCAAAATGAAGCTGCAAATGATACAATCTTTAAGGTAGAACAAGGTAGATATAATATCGGTACAACAACCGAAGACCAGTTACTACAGACGGAGTTAGATTTGATTACAGCTCAAAGTGGTGCGCAGCAAGCTAAACTAGATGTGCAATCAAGAACACTTGATCTTAGAAACTTTATAGGCTTAACAGATGATGTTGAATTGGAATTGATTCCACCTGCTGAGGTTCCTAATTTTTTGATTGACTTCGAAACCGCCTTGCAGTTCGCCAAAGACAATAGAGCGGAGTTTTTAGATTTTCAATTAGACAGGTTAGAGGCTGAAAGAAATGTTGCTGAAGCCAGAGCCAGAAGGTTTAGCGCAGACTTCACAGCATCATTTGGTTTTAGTAGTAATCAAAGTGAAGGACTAAGTGATGTTTATGATTTTAACAACAACAATTCGGCCTCAAGAGTAACACTTGGTTTTAGGCTTCCAATTCTCGATGGAGGAAGAAACCGTGCAAGAATGAATGTGGCTAGAGAAAGACAGAAGTTGACGGAATTTAACATTGAACAGAACCAAATCAACTTTGAGCAGGAGATCCAAAATGCTGTGAGGAACTTTGGTCAGATTAGAGATCAAATAGAAATTGCTGAGAAAAGACAAGAAATCGCTCTTAAGCGTTTTGAGATTACTAATGGTAGATACTTAGCAGGGAAAGTTGATATTCTTCAATTAACAAACGCGCGTTCTACAAAGGACCAGGCCATTAGGAATTACATTCAAGCATTACAGCAATATTGGGTAGCTTACTATGAGTTAAGAAACCTTACGCTGTATGATTTTCAAAACAAAGAACTTCTTTACAATCCACTGTTAGAATACGATCCTAGATCCGATTCGATGGTAGAAATGAACAAATAAAAAAAGGGAGCTAATTGCTCCCTTTTTTTATTGTCCTGTATAATTAAACGGACTGATGTTTCGTAACTCTGCTTTTATTTCTTCTGAGACATTTAAAGTCTCAATAAAGGCCTTAATACTCTTCTCTGTAATTTTCTCATTGGTGCGAGTCAAGTTTTTGAGCGCTTCGTAAGGCTTAGGGTATGCTTCTCTCCTAAGTATAGTTTGAATGGCTTCTGCAACCACTGCCCAGTTCTCTTCTAGGTCTGCATCAATTGCAGCTTGGTTCAATTCTAATTTGTTAATGCCTTTCACTAAGGATTTAAGCGCAATTAGCGTATGACCTAACGGTACCCCAACATTTCTAAGCACGGTTGAGTCAGTTAAGTCCCTTTGTAACCTAGAAATAGGAAGTTTAGCAGAAAGGTGCTCAAAGATTGCATTAGCGATCCCAAGGTTACCTTCGGCATTTTCAAAATCGATTGGGTTTACCTTATGAGGCATAGCAGAAGAGCCAATCTCCCCGGCTTTAATCTTTTGCTTGAAGTAGTTCATAGAGATATACTGCCAGATGTCTCTTGAGAAATCTATTAGTATGGTATTCACCCTTTTTAGACAATCGAATAGAGCGGCTAAATGATCATAATGTTCTATCTGGGTTGTAGGCTGACTTCTTTTTAAGCCTAGATACTCCGATACAAAATGATCCCCAAACGCGATCCAGTCTTCTCCAGGATATGCTACATGGTGGGCGTTAAAGTTTCCTGTTGCACCACCGAATTTTGCTGCAAAAGGTATGTCTCCTAATTGAACAAGTTGCTCATCAATTCTTGCTACAAATACTTCAATCTCTTTGCCAAGTCTTGTTGGAGAAGCGGGTTGTCCATGTGTCTTAGCCAGCATAGAGATATGAGCCCAGTCTTGTGTCATTTGTGAAAGAAGACTTTTCACTTCTAATAGGGCTGGCTCAACTACTTCATGAAGCCCTCTTTTAAGAGATAATGGAATTGAGGTGTTATTAATGTCCTGAGACGTGAGGCCAAAATGAATGAACTCTTTTACATCCTCTAGTCCTAAAGCATCGAATTTTTCTTTAATAAAGTATTCAACAGCCTTTACATCATGGTTAGTTACTTTTTCAATCTCTTTTATGCCTTCCGCATCCTTTTCGGAGAAGCCTCTATAAATTTCTCGCAGCTCTTCAAACTTTCTCGAATCTACATTGGCGAGTTGAGGAATAGGTTTTTCGCATAGGGCGATGAAGTATTCTATTTCAACTTCCACTCTATATTTAATCAAAGCATACTCTGAATAGTACTCTCCTAATTCCTTTGTAACTCTTCTATATCTACCATCAACTGGTGAAACTGCCGTTAATGTATTTAGCTCCATGAAATGCTCTTTTTTTAAGAAAGGCCAAAGATACAAAATGATTGAACGCTAGCGGTTTGAACTTAGAACAATACTTCCTTTCAAGTAAATATCTCCGTACTTTTGCAACTTGAAAATTTGACCGAATCATAAAAAACCACTTGGTCGATTTTCTAGTTAGCTACACATAGAATTGAGGAATTATGGCGTTTGGTTTATTTAAGAAGAAGGAAGAGAGTAAAACCACTTCTAATGATGGGTTCTTGCATTTAAAAGTGAAGGAGGTTATCAAGGAGACTGATGATGCAATAAGCATTCATTTTGAGCAGCCTGCACAAGGTGATATTGAATATAAGGCCGGTCAGTTTTTCACAATCATTGCAGATGTAGATGGTAAGGAAGTGAGAAGAGCATACTCTGTTTGCTCATCCCCATTTGTAGATCCTAACCCTGCGGTTACTGTAAAGAGGGTAGAAGGCGGGGTAATGTCTAACTATTTGAACGATAACCTTTCTGGAGGAGAGACATTAAAAGTTATGTCTCCAATAGGAAATTTCACCACAGACTTTTCAGCTACTAATAGTAGAGAGTTGGTCCTTTTTGGTGGTGGATCGGGAATCACGCCATTGATGTCTATTGCCAAATCGGCTTTAGATCAAGAACCAAACACTAAGATTACGCTTGTTTATGCTAACAGAGGCGCTGACAGTATCATTTTCAAATCTACGTTAGAGCAGATGCAACAGGATGATAGATTTAGTGTTGTGCATGTTCTAGAAAACGAAAGTGATTCACTAAAAGCGCACTCAGGCTACTTGACTCAAGAGGTTATAGATACTGTTTTAGCGGATAAGGAGTTACCAAAAGTAGAATGTTTCGTCTGCGGGCCTGGTCCGATGATGGATATTGCTATCAATGGATTAGGAGCGGCAGGTGTTCCTTCAGATAAAGTACATAAAGAGTCTTTTGTATCTACAGCCAGTGAAGAAGATGCTGTGTCAGATGAAATTGTAGCAAGAGAAGTTACCATCATCTATGACGATGAGGAGTATAAATATACTGTTGAGCCTGGGGAGACTATTCTTGAAAAAGGTCTTGATGAAGATATCGATTTGCCATTCTCTTGTCAAAGCGGTTTATGTACTGCTTGTAGAGGTAAATGTTTATCAGGTAAGGTCAAGATGACAGAGGATGAAGGACTCTCAGAAGCCGAATTAGACGAAGGCTACGTGCTACCATGTGTGAGTCATCCACTCACAGATGACATAGTCATAGAAATAGGATAATCTTAAAACCCCGAACATTCGGGGTTTTTTTGTGTTCAATTTGTAACACACGAGTCAATTCGTAATCTAAACACTATATATATCGTTTCACTTTTTGCTAGAATTTTGCTAACTCAATAGATATGAACACCAGTGATCAAGCCACTATTTTTTCATCTAAAGAATACCTCAATAAGTTTTTAGAAATCAGGAGAATGACGGAAGAAATTTGCGAGCCTCTTCAACCCGAAGACTTTGTAGTGCAGCCTGTAGTTGATGTTAGCCCTCCTAAGTGGCACCTAGCTCACACCACATGGTTCTTTGAGACTTTTATTCTGAAAGACCATATGCCTGGTTATAAACTGTTCGATGATGACTATCCTTTCTTATTCAATAGTTATTACGAGAATGAGGGTGAGCGTTGGGTCAGAGCAGATAGAGGTGTTTTAACAAGGCCTTGGGTAAAAGAGATTATGCAATATCGTGCCTATGTAAATGAGCACATGGAGCAGTTCTTAAATACTAATGGTTTGCCTGAGGAACTAAGACTTGCCTTTGAGATTGGGTTGAATCATGAGCAGCAGCATCAAGAGTTAATGGTTTATGACATTAAGCATATTCTTGGGATCAATCCGCTTGCCCCTGTTTATAGGAATTTTAAAGGAGAGGTTTCAGAACCAAATCTCGAAGAAAACTATTTAGCTATTCCTGAAGGAATATATGAAGTCGGTTATGAAGGAGATGAGTTTCACTTTGACAATGAAGAAGGAAAACATCGTGTTTTTCTTGAATCTTATAAAGTCTTAGACCGACTGGTTACTGCTGGTGAATACATTGAATTTATCGAATCAGGAGGCTATCAAGATTTTAGTCACTGGTTGATGGAAGGTTTTGAGTGGGTGAAGAAAGAAGGGATTAAAGCCCCTTTTTATTGGTATAAGAAACATGGAGAGTGGATGTACTTTACCATGTCTGGATTGGAGAAAGTAAATCGTAATCAACCACTCACGCACATCAATTTTTATGAGGCTGATGCTTTTTCTAAATGGAAGGGTAAAAGATTACCCACAGAGTTTGAATGGGAGGTAGCTTGTAAATTACACCAACCTAATATTCCGCAGTCAGCCAATTTTTTAGATAAAAGAAATTATAGGACGATGCCTCGAGTAGGGGATGATTACCAATTCTACGGAGATGCGTGGGAATGGACTAACAGTGCCTACTTACCATACCCAGGATATACCATTGCCGATGGTGCTTTAGGCGAGTACAACGGAAAATTTATGGTTAATCAAATGGTATTAAGAGGAGGCTCTTTTGCTACCATGAGAAATCATATTCGGCCTACATACAGAAACTTTTTCCATCCGCATTTGCGTTGGCATTTTACCGGCTTAAGACTAGCCGAAACCACTTGACATGACCTTGACAAAACAAAAACTAAGTCAATTTGCTATTGACGTTAGAGATGGCTTAAGCCATTTCCCTAAATCACTTTCTTCAAAATATTTCTATGATGCCATAGGAGACAAACTCTTCCAAAAAATCATGGATTTAGAAGAGTATTATCTTACTCGATCTGAGTTTGAAGTTTTTGAAACACATAAAGACAAAATACTATCCCTCATTTCCCCAAATCACGAAAGATTTAGATTAGTAGAGTTAGGTGCCGGTGACGGTACAAAGACAAAGGTTTTACTTGAGCACTTTCTTAAAGTGCACTATGAGTTTACTTATTCACCAATAGACATTTCAGGAGATGTTTTACACCATTTGGAAATTGCCCTAAAGGAAGAATTACCGAAAGTTAAGGTAGAACCCATTCAAGGTGATTATTTCAAAGCTTTAAAGGAGTTAAGCTATGTTCATGACTGCAAAGAGGTGGTTTTATTTCTAGGGTCGAATATTGGTAATTTCTCTAAGGAATCGGGAGTTGGTTTTTTAAAGCATATCGGAGATTACTTAGAGTCTGGGGATATACTACTTACGGGATTCGATTTAATGAAAGATCCTGCTAAGATATTGGCAGCTTATGGAGACAAGGAAGGTGTCACACGTGACTTCAATCTCAATTTGCTGAGACGAATGAATGAGGAATTAGGAGCAAACTTCGATTTATCTACATTTCAGCATTTTCCAACCTACGATCCTATAACTGGGGAAACAAAGAGTCATTTGATTAGCACAGTAGATCAGTCGGTTTACATTGAGGAGCTAGACGAAACCTTTCACTTCAACGAATGGGAGGCCATACATACGGAAGTTTCTCACAAGTATTCCTACAAAATGATAGAAGAGTTTGCTGAAGCTGCAGGATTCAAAATATTAGCACATTTAACTGATTCCAAAGGCAACTTTGTCGATTCAGTTTGGGAGAAGGTTTAAACGGGCTTGAACTGTTCGAAAGTTTCTCCACAGTTATTGCAATGATGTATAGAGCGGCATAGGGTAGGACCAAAAGGGGTGTTCATCTCTGTATTGTCACTTCCACAATGAGGACAACTAGCCCGCTCAATAATGTCAATGTCTACCACCATATTATGCTTGGGTGGAGGTGCCAGACCGAAATCGGCCAAAGCTTTTCTTCCTTTATCAGAGATAAGATTTGAGTTCCATTGTGTTTCGAATGTAACCCTTACCTCTTGGTCTTCGATGCCGTTTTTAGTGAGAACGTCAACAACATCTTGTTTCATTACATCCATAGCAGGGCAACCTGTAAAGGTAGGTGTCATATCTACAACTACTTTGCCCGAGTCCTGAATTTGGATTCCTGTAATTACTCCTAAATCATTTAAAGACAATACAGGTATTTCTGGATCTTTTACCTCCTCTAACCATTCTCTAATTTCCTCTACCGAATTAGTCATTACTTAAACCTTAAACCTCTTCCCTTAAACCTAACGATCACCACTCAGCAGTTGGGTCTACTTTAAATACTTCAGACATTTCATCTAGCATAGGCTGAAGATGCTCTGAATGAATTCCGTTTCTACCTCCAGTAATAGGTTCTATGCTAGTAAGGTCAGGTAGACTAAGTGAGCTTTTATTTAGGATTTTTGTTATTTCTCCCATCCAAGCCTCTTTTAGCACAGCCTCTCCTTTGAAGATACCAGAGGTAATCAAATCATCCTCAAATTTCGATTCTTCGAAAATTCCCAATGCATAGGGTAATGCCTCATTTAGGCTGGTTTGTAGTCTGCTCACACTTTCTTCCGTAGCTGAGCCCAATTGTTTTACCCAGATATTGGCGTGCATAGAATGGTACTTCGTTTCCCCTTTTATTTTCTTAGCCAATAAGGCTAAAGGTTCAAAAGATGATTCACTTAAGAATTGGAAACGGAGCAATTCGGCAGTATCGAATAAGAAATGTCTAATTAAGCTAAAGTCATATTCTCCATTAGGTAGTTCTACAAACTGGCAGTTATGGAATTGATCTGCGTTACGCATAAAGGCAACGGTATCCGGATCATTTTCACCCAATTCGTTCAGAATTTTATAGAGCTGCCAGCTTTGACCAACTTTATCTTGAGCCATAGACGAGAAGGCAATGTCTTCTTCCAGTAATGGACCAAAACCGGTCCATTCAGAATTTCTGTGACCGAGCACCAGCTGGTCATCAGCCATTTTATATAATAGATCTTTTAAAGCTTCAACGTTCATGCCTGCTCTTCTTTAAATGCTTTAATTTTATCTGCTGCTTTGTAATCTATCGCATCGCGATATTTCTTTTCCTTCAAAGTGTCCCAGATATCTGCATCCTCCTCATCAGATGAAAAGATGTCCTCTGTTTTTGCAATCCAAACATTATAGACCGTTTTAGGCCTTTCAATGGATTGATTTGCAGATCTCATGGCATCTTCAAAATCAGCAGCCATAACACTCCCTGAATGTTTGTGTTGTTTGCCTCGCTTAATAAGGTGAAATACCTCGAATGAGTCTTTCTCTTGACCTGAGTACTCGCCTTCTATGGTTGTGTAAACATCAAGGTCATTATCTGTAACCGCTGAAACTTTTACGTTTTCCGTTTTTATAACACATAAAGCACAATAGATCATGCCTCTTCTGGTGTATTGCTCTTTGGAGAACAGCCAAGCCATTTCCTCATTAGGAGCGTGTACAATTCCAACATGTTCGAAAGGTTTACCGGGCTTTGTCATTACAAAGGCCTCATAAGTCTCGAACTGGTCTAATGAAGAAGATCCAAAAGGACTTCCAAAACTATCGGGAAGTCCCAGTCTATTAACTCTTGGGTCAAGTGATTCTAACATAGTGCTAGGCTAATGGAGTAACGTATTTTGCTTTAGGCGCCAATAAGGCTTCTCTCACCCAACGTCCTCTTTCTTCAGCTTTTCTTCTTACAGCTAAACGCTCTTTATTACATGGGCCATCACCATTGATTACTCTTTTGAATTCATCCCAATCTGGTTCTGTGTATTCCCACTGACCAGTAGCTTCATTCTTCATGAGTTTATCATCAGGAATAGTTAAGCCAAGTTCCCAGATTTTAGGCACATACATATCTAAGAACTGCTGACGACACTCATCATTAGAGGCCATCTTAACTTTCCACTTCATAAGAATTTCTGAGTGAACAGAGATTTTGTCAGAAGGTCCAAAGAAGTGCATCATTGGAGCCCACCATCTATTCACTGCAGCTTGCATCATTTCGCGCTGCTTCTTCGTGCCTGTGGCCAAATGAATTACACAATGGTGACCATACTTTAGGTGGAATGATTCTTCAGCACAAATTCTTTCTAATGCTCTACAATAAGGGCCGTATGAACCTTTAGAATTGGCTACTTGGTTAACAATGGCACCAGCATCTACTAACCAAGAAATAAAGCAAGAGTCAGCCCAAGTGAATGCCGGATAGTTGAATATGTTGGAGTATTTCGACTTACCATTAATCAAGTCTTGGATCATATCCTCTCTTGATTTACCTAGAGTTTCAGCTGCGCCATAAAGTAATTGCGCATGGCCTACTTCATCTTGCACTTTAGCCATTAACGCCAGCTTTCTTTTAAAGCCTGGAGCTCTGGTGATCCACGTACCTTCAGGAAGTGCCCCTATGATTTCAGAATGGGCATGTTGCTCAATCATTCTGATTAGCTGCTTTCTATATAGTTGAGGCATCCAGTCAGATGGCTCAATTTTTTCTCCTCGTTCAATTCTAGCCTCAAATTCAGCTAATTTGATTGGATCTTCGTCAACAAGTGCAGTGGCCTTCATGGCCTCAAATGTGTTTCCTCCTCCGTACATATCTTTATTTATTCAATCCGTTTAAAATCATGTTGGCCAAGCGTTTCCCAATTTCTTGAGAGCTTAGCGATCCTTCTGGTTTGTACCAGTTATGTGTCCAGTTAAGTGAAGAGAGAATGGTAAGCATCATGAATTTTGAATCCACCGTTTTAAACTCTCCTGCTTCCATGCCTTTTTCTATAATGTCAATAAACCTGCCTTCATAGTCGTTTCTCATGTTGAGAAAATCGCTCAAAAAAGGCTCGCTTAAATGTCTCCATTCATTAAAGAAAACAGCAGAAGCATTAGTGTCTAAAGTGATCACTTTTACATGTGCTATAGCCGCTTTCTCTAGCTTTGCTGCATAGCTTGAATTTTCCATTTCTACTGCCTGCCATGCAGCAAAAAATTCATCTGCCATGCGAAAACATACCTTTTGAAGAATTTCTTCTTTAGATTTGATGTGAGAATAAAGACTCGCAGCTTCAATGCCTAGTACATTGGCTAGGTCTCGCATTGAAGTAGCTGCATATCCTTTTTCTTGAAAAAGGGCAGTTGCTTTCTCTTCAATTTGTTGCTTGCGATTCTTTTTTACGGCTATTTCCATCAAACCAAAGGTAAGCATACTAACGTTCGTTAGCAAATTATTGTTTTAGCTCAGATTGAATTAAATGAAACTCCAAGATCCCGACTTCGATAAGCGAAATTATTTCAGATCTCTAGAATCTATTGTGTACCTTTTTTTGATTCTCCCATTGGTCGGATTTGGTTGGGTTTTTTTGGAAAAAGAAAAGACTGGTGAGTTAAGAGCAGTATTCTTTGAGGAGCCTGATTTTATGTTTCATGGGGCAATGGCGATTGCAGTTGGCTATGTGCTTTTGAGAACTTTAGGTACCTGGTCTCGAGATATGCGAAAAGCGGTGGAGCCATTTCAAGAGATAGACGTGAAGTTATCTATGCTCAAGAAACCTATTATCTATAGAAATATCATGTGGGCATTTGGAGCTGGAATAGGTGCCTTTGGACTCTATGAAAAAGGCGACATGGTTTATGCTATAGTTTTTACTGTTTTCCTTATTCTGATGACAGCTAATAGACCAAGTGGTTATTACTTTGCTAAACTTTTAAGACTGAAGAAGGAAGACAAAGAATGGCTGATAAAATAAAAGCCGATCCCTCAATAGAAGAATCGGCTTAAACTCTTAGCAGTGTTTATTTAAAACACTACTCCAATCGAAACAGGATTTAGCTCGGGGCCATTACCTTCTTCGAATAATTCGTTGAAATCGTAATTGATGAACATATCAAATCCGTTGATACCGATTTGAGCTCTAAGACCATAGCGAAGATCGTTCATAAAGAAGCCGCCCTTTTCTTTGATTTTATCTCGGCCATCTCCGTCTCTGAATACATATTTTGCTTTGTTACTTAGTCTAAGACCAACATAAGGTCCTACACCAAATCTGAATCCTCTTCTTGAGCTTACAGCTACTCTCACATCGTCTTCTTCGAATTGACGAACAATGCGCTTGCCTTTACCAAAATCGAACATTGGTACAGCGGTGAACATTAAATAAGTTGCTTTCAGCTTACTTTTGATGGCACTTTCTAAACCTTGTTGTTCAAAGAAATCTAAACGGCCATTACTTGGATCTAAACGCGTTGCCGGATTTTGAAATCTAAAGTTATACCAGCTTATTCCACCACCCCAGTCGAGGTATAAGGGACCGGAAATGTAGCTTGTGTGATTCCAGGTCAAACCTACAAATGTGCTGGCAGTTGGTCTCAATTCATACAGATCAGACGATGAAGGGAAGTCTCCATCATTTAAGTAGTTAAGTAAACCAAATTCGAAATTTAGACCTCTTAAGGTTCCATGATCATGTCTTTCGAAGTATTCAATATTTCTTACTCCTCTTCTTCTAGATCTCCAATCGTAATCCCAGTCGTCTTCAACTTCTAAGTCTAGACCTAGGAAGCCAAATCTTAAATAGAAGTCATTATCTGAAATATATACGCTGTTCCCATTGTTACGAGGAATGCTAACAGTTGTATCGATTCTCTCGAAATCGCCTGCTTTTCCCCATCTCCATTGTGCATTTGCTTGGCTTGTCATACCTGCGACCAGCAGTACAACAAAGAGTGTTTTGTAAATGTGTTTCATATTTTGAGTATTTATAGTTTTTGGTTTAAAGTATTACCCCGAACGTAATTGGGTTTAATCTTGGTGCTGTTACGTCTTCATCAAACAGTTCAGTCACGTCATAGTTTAGAAACAGGTCGAAAGAATTCCATCCCACAGTTCCTCTAAGGCCATATCTAAAAGGTGAAAGGAAGAAATCGTCTCTAACTCTTAATCTTTCTGTATCTCCATTGGCATCGTCAAACTTTCTTTTGGTATGAGCGCCAATTCTATATCCTGCATATACTCCTAGTCCAACTCTAAAGTCATTATAGCTGCCAAATGATAGGGTTGGGATAAAGTGTACGTTTAAGTGACTCATGGTTAAGCGACTCTTTCTGCCGGAGATTGTATTGTCTTCAACAAATAAGACTTCATTATCTCCTGGAACAACGCTTACTCTAGTGTTTTCGAAACTAAAGTCTTGTATACTGAGACCTGCACCCCAGTCCAGATAAATTGGACCCAAAATTCTGGTAATGTTGTCTAGATTAATAGCACCGTAGAACGAGGTAATTGGGTTCAGGTTTAGGATAGAATTGCTATTAGGTAATTCTTCATCTTCTAAGTAATTACTCAGACCAATGTAAAAGTTTACAAAGTTCTCAGTACCTCTTCTTGGATAGTATTTATCCACATCCCATCTGTTACCTCTTCTGTATCTTCTTCTTTCAGCATAGCGATAAGAAACACGTACATCATCCTCATAAGAATCCTTGAATTCCTCTTTAAAAATTTCAGTATCGAATGAAGTGGATTCTTCATTCAGCTTCTCGCTATCATATTTTGCAGCTAGGCTAAACTCTGCCTGTTGTGCGTTAGCCATGTTTATCATTAATGTGACCAGCATTAACGACAACCCTGTTTTTAAGGTAGTTTTCATTGTGTATTATAATTTGAGTTGTTGATTATCTATTTACTGGAGAATCTAAGTCGTCATCACTAGATTCTGTCTTTTCGCCATACTTGAGTTCATTCATGACGAATTCGTTCTTGGACTGTCTTATGTCAGATAAAGCCTCTTTGCTAGAGTTCACTCCTTTTGCCACAGAAACAATTCCACTTAGCACAGTGAATCTCTTCTTCTTTGGAAGTGCGGTACGAACTTCCGGTTGCTGGCTTAAATAGGCTTGAAGACTTTCGTTAATATCGAATGAGATATGTTGAAATTTAAAATCGTTAAGAAGCTCTAAGCTCTGTTGGTTCAGTGCTTTTAGACTTGCTGTCTCAATAATAATTAGCGCATTCAGTTCAGTTGGGCTAGTTTCCTGAAGAACTTCTTTATCGATGATCTTTTCAGGTTTTGCAGGAGTGAGATCGGCTAGATTGTTAGTGGTTTGTAGATCTTTTGGTTCTATAATTTCTAACGGAATTGCCTCTTGAGTTGGCTCACTTTCTTGTTCTATCTTTTCTTTTACAACTGGCTGTTGCTGTTCTTGATTTTGAGCTTGTATTTGCTCTTTTGTATCCTCAATTGACGATTGTCCAATAAAGATCCATCCTAAAGATAGTGCCAATACCAAAGAGGCAGCTATGCTTAATAAGAACCAAGCACCCTTTTTAGATTTTGATGGGAGTTCTGCTTCAATTTTATCCCATGCGGCAGGAGGAGGAGTCAATTTGTTTTGGCTCAGCCCAGCCTCAAACAATTTATCAATTCTGTTATCCTTCATGAATCATCAATTTATTATTCAAATACGCCTCAGTCTCGATCAACATTTTCTGTAGATGATTTCTGGCTCTGCTTAATTGAGATTTAGAGGTATTCTCACTAATCCCAAGTTGTTCGGCTATTTCCCTATGTGAAAAGCCTTCTATGGCATAGAGGTTGAAAACCGTTTTGTATCCGGTAGGAAGTCGATCTATTAATTTCTGTAGATCTTCTACCTCCAGCTGATCGTGTAATGTACCGTAATCCGGTTCACGGTCAGCTTTTTCAATCTCCACCTCCAAATACATGCTCTTGTTTTTACGGATGTACGAAAGCGCCTCGTTTACAACGATTCTTCTGATCCAGCCTTCAAAGCTTCCATCGCCTTTAAACTGATTGATCTTAGTGAACACCTTCGTAAATCCACAGACTAAAACGTCTTCTGCTTCTGCAGAATCACTGATGTATCTACGACATACAGCATACATTAACGAGGCGTACTTTTCGTACAAATCGTGTTGTGCTTTTCTGTCGCCTTTACGGCAGCCTTCGAGCAGACTATCTTCAGTTTTTGACCTTTTTATCTGTAGCATGTTTTGGTTGACTACATAGGGTAGATGTATGAATAATAAATTCGGTTGCATGTAAAAGAGAAAAAAATCTCTTTTTGGTTGCTGCCATGATCAAATATAGTGTAATCAGCACATTTTGAACAGGTTATGTGACTGACCTGTTGATTCTTATTTCTGAATCGGGATGTTTTTGAATTGAATAGGGATAAAAAAAGCACCGAGCTCTCGATTGCGTTTAGCCCGGTGCATATTTAGAGGATTAGTATTTGCTAATTGAAGCGGAAGTAGATTTATCCTTAATGTTCACTTCCGGGTCTCCTTTGTATCGTACTGAGGAAAAACCTGAGGCTTCTACAGATAAGTACTCATTTACTGTAAGTCTTGCTCTTGACTCTTCTTCTGTCACAACTTCGGCTTCTTTTATCTGTGCCTCGTAAGCAAAGAGTCTCGCACCATCATTTAGATCTAAATTCAGGTTATCTACAGAGCCTTCAATATCCACACGAGATCTTCCAAAGGCATAGATTCTCATTTGATCAATATTTCCATTGATTAGAGTCCTCGCTCCAGAATTGGTAGAAATACTCAATTCACTTAAGTCTGCATTTTCAAATTTAACTTTAGCTCTTTCTGTAATGCTTAAGTAGTTAATGTTCTTAACTGTCAACTCTAGGGTGATTGATTCGCTATTAACATTAGAATTGGTATCCCTTATTTTTAACTCGTTACCAGAAACCTGAGCATTGGTTCTTTGAGTTGCCTTTTGACCACCATATATCATAAGCTCATTTTTGTTGCCTTGCTTTATGGTTACATCAATATCACCACTGAGATCCACTTTACTAAAATCATCTAACAATATGGTTCTAGATATGGCTCTGCTAGTAGATTCTTCTTCTACATCCTGCTGATCACAGCTTAGGCAAATCAGTTTGCTTTCATCATCGAACATCCAAGTGTTGCGATAAACCTCCCACCAACTGTATCTGTAGCCGAAGTACTGTATCAATTCTCTACTACCTCTTTCAATTTGGAACGGTTGATTTTTAGGTATGTATAGATTCAGGTTCACACCTTGCATTCTGAATTTTGCATTTCGTTTGAAGGTTATGTCTGAATCGAAGGTGATTTTATTACCACTAATTGTGTAATTATATTCGACCTCCTGAGCATTTTCTTGAGCCCTCTCCGGGTCTCTACCTCTTGCATAGAAGCGCTTTTCTAGTTTCAATTCGCCATCTCGAGCTACTCTTATATCTAAATCACTAAATTCTGATTCTGACCAATCTTGATAATCTCTGCCATATCTATAGCTTGATTCTGGAAAGTAGCTTACAGACCTTACGTCTATTACTAAAGTATCTCCACTAATACTTAATTGATCAACCTCTTCAATTGAAGCTTCGTCTCTAAAATCTCTAACCACATTTGGCAGAACTGCGAAAGTTCCAATAACCGCAATCATCCAGACTCCAAGAATACTCCACCCTGTAGAACTAGACATTACTCTGCGCTTAGCGATAATGGTTATACCCGCTATAAAGAGGAATAAGAATGGTATGAATATGGTTATTAATAAGAACAGAACTCCTATCTCAGGAATTGTATTCGAAATAATGTTTGAGGTAACATAATCCCATTCATTACCGAACCAGAACCAGTCTCCGTTATAAACACCCAATACTACTCCAGTAGCTACGAGTATGGAGAACATTGTAGATATTCCAATTAGAGAGATAATACCTCCAATGAATACCCTGATAAGCGAAACGATTAATTGAAATACCGGAGCTATGGCTTTACCTAGCCCTGTAAATATGTTGCCAATTAATCTAAATGGGAAAAGTAGAACCTTCGTGAAAGTATTCTCCCCCTTGGGATTTAAATCTTCTTGTTTGTTTTTTTTTATGTTAGAATCAATGTTAGAAAGGGTTACTTTCTCACCCTTCATTTGCATTTTCTCAGTCAATGAAGAAGCCTGTGGAACAATGATCCACAGGATAGGGTAGAGAATAACGCTAATACCACCGAAGAATAGTACTACGAAAATGATTCGGAAAACCAACGCATCGGTATTGAAGTAGTTCGCAAGACCTGCACTTACACCTCCTAATACTCTGTTATCAGGGTCGCGATATAGTTTCTTTACACTATCATTCTCAGGTAAGTCTTCGCTTCCATCAATGACCATCCACATAATGATGTAGACTATGATTCCAATTCCAGAAAAGAAAAGGAACAACCAAAGGATTCGAATCCATAATGGATCTGTTTTTAAGTAGTGTGCAATTCCTGAAGCGACTCCACCAAAAATTCTATTGTTAAGATCTCGTTTTAAGACTCTTTTGTCACCGTCCCCAGTGCTAGATTTTTTCTTGCTACGCTTTTCTTTTTTGCTAGCAGATGTGGTTTGCGACTTAGAGAAATCTTCCTCTTCCTCAATTGCCTCGAAATCGGCAATTTGGCCCATTACGGCAATTAAGTTATCTACATCGTCAATCGTAACCACTTGCTTGCCATCGTCTAGTTTTTCTAAGAATAGCTCTGCAATGCGACTTTCAATGTCAGCAACGATTTCTTCGCTGTCTTCATAGCTAGCAAAGTATTGGTTGATTGAATCGAGATATGCTTTGAATTTCTCATAGCCATCTTCCTCTATGTGGAAGATGATTCCGCTAATGTTGATACTGATATTCTTTTTCATGACTGATTACTTGTGGTTTGAGATAATTTGAGTGGTAGAGTTGACCAATTCTTCCCAAGTGCCTGTAAGACTTTTTACAAAGTCTTCACCAGCTTGAGTAATGGTGTAATACTTACGTGGAGGACCTGAGCTTGATTCTACCCATTTATAGTCAACAAGTCCTGCCTTGCGGAGTCTCGTTAACAGTGGGTATAAGGTGCCCTCTACGACCATGATTTTTGCCGAAGTGAGTTCTTCCAACATGTCGGAAGCATACACTTCTCCTCTTGCAATAATATGCAGAATGCAGAATTCAAGAATTCCTTTACGCATTTGCACTTGAGTGTTTTCTAAATTCATCTCTTACACATTAAGATGTTTGACCTATGTGCAAATATACGAAAGAAGGTACTATGTGTTGCATAGTACTATATAAAAAATATTACCTTGTGATATAGTTAGACGTTTTTTATTTAGAAAATCGATGAATTTGAAGCTTCAGGGCTTATTTTTAATACTTTAGAAAATATTTAGAATTTCTAAGAGTTGTCAGATAAAAATACATTCAAGACGGTAGGTATTTATACTTTTGAAGTGTATATAGAGCCTAAGACAACTGTGATAAAACTACTCGCACGTACAATACTCAAGGGGTTAATGTTACTCCTAATGACCTTAGGTTGTGTTAATCTCAAGGCACAATCCTCTCCCAAATACAGTAATGAGTTTTTGGCTATAGGTGTTGGAGCTAGGGCGCTTGGCATGTCTAATGCTATGACTAGTGTAGCCGATGATGTGACAGCAGCCTATTGGAACCCAGCTGCACTTACGGATATAGAATATCGCCATCAGTTTTCTTTTCAGCATGCAGCATACTTTGCAGGTGTTGCTAATTACGACTACCTGGGTTATGCACGAGCTATAGACAAGAATAGCCATATGGGAATTGCGCTCATTCGATTAGGTATTGATGATATCCCTGATACAAGATTGCTTTTCGATGCTGATGGTAGAATTAACTATGACAATATTCAATTCTTTAATTCGTCTGATGTAGCTTTTATGTTCTCTTATACAAGAGGCGTTAGTCTAATTTCAGGAGAGGATTTTGTTGAAGGCGGGGGGCTAACAGTTGGAGGTAATGCGAAAGTTATAAGAAGAAAAGTTGGTGCGTTTGCAAGTGCTTGGGGTTTTGGACTTGACCTTTCTGCAAAATACAGATACAACGATTGGAATTTTGGTTTAATGCTTAGAGACATTACTACCACATTCAACGCATGGTCAATCAATAGAGATCAATTGACCCAGACCTTTCTCCAAACCAATAATGAAGTACCAGGCAACTCTATGGAATTAACACTGCCTAGAATGCAGATTGGTGCTTCAAGATCATTTAACATAAATGATAAGATTGACGTACTCGCGGCTTTAGATTTGATATGGACATTTGATGGTAGAAGAAATGTGCTGGTTAAAACGGGGCTGGTTTCTCTTGAGCCACAAATGGGTTTTGAATTTGATTATGAAGACAAATTCTTCTTGAGAACTGGCTTTGGTAATTTTCAGCGAGTAAAAGATTTCTCTACCGGTGATCAATCCATAGAATCTACATTTTGGTCTTTTCAGCCGAGCATGGGTTTGGGCGTAAAACTTGAAGATTTCACAATAGACTATGCGCTAACCGATATCGGCAATGTAGCCGAATCTCCATATTCTCATGTTTTCTCGATTACGTATTCATTGGAAGCTTTGCCTAAAATCTATACTGAAGGAAAACGAAGAATAGTTAGGAAAGGAGGGAAGGATGAAAATTAAGCAGCTTCTTTTTCTAGTACTCTTTGCTTTTGGCTTGACTCAAAATGTGTCAGCTCAGCAGTTTGGCAATGAATGGATTCGCTATGATCAGTCTTATTTTAAAATCAAGACCGGTTCAGACGATATTCATAGAATTACACGCGCTAACTTAGAAGCGGCTGGCTTTGATTTTAATGCCTTAGATGTTGAGAATCTCCAACTCTTTCATAGAGGGCAAGAGGTAGCCATTAGACTCACGGGTTTACAAGATGGTACTTTTGATAGCGGAGATTACATAGAGTTTTTCGGTTTAAGAAATGACGGGACTCAGGACACAGAACTTTATTATCGTGCAGATGACCATGTGCATACCTATTACAATCTGTTTTCAGATACCACCGCATTCTTCTTAACTCAGGGAGTTCAGCCAGGCTTACGTATGGGTGAGATTAACCTGAACGAATCGGGCTTACCTGATGTAAGTAGCCATAGAGCTGAACGGTTAGAAGTATATAGTTCAGCATTCAGTTTTGGTCAATATTATCCCATTGGTGATCCTTCGGCCGAAGTAAAAAGGTCTTTGTACGATAGGGGGCAAATGTTTTCCACAAGAGCCATTATAAAAAGTGAGTTTGGGGAAACCAGAAACCTAAATTATATAGACCTAGTAATTGACGGCATTGAAGGTGAAATTGAGGCTCAAGGTAAACCGAGTTTGTCAGTACAGCTTTTGGGCTGGAATAATGTTTTGCATAATGCTTCGGTCTTTGTAGGCCCTTCTACAGAGCGCTTAAGACTATTGAGAAAAGATATCTTTTTCAATTACAGCAACTATGCGCTCGTTAACTCACAAGTTGAATGGTCTGATATCGAGAATGGACGATTAATAGTCCGAGTGGAGGAAGTGGGTTTTGAAGAATTCGCTGATGATAGAATTGGTGTGGCCTATACACAATTAACCTATCCACAGACTATTGATCCCGGAGGAGGTGACGAGTTGATTCAACTTGCAGGGCAGAGTGGGAATCAAAATTTAGTTGTTCAAAATGCTCCTTCTGATGCACTTCTATATGATATCACAAATTACAGATCGCCAAGTTTAATAAGCTCGGCTGTTAACGCAGGCACATTGCAGGCCCAATTAATAAATAACAACACATCACCGAAGCTATGGCTTAAGTCTGAAGGCTCGATTATTGAACCGGCTGTAGAACAGGTTACTTTTAGAAATGAAAACCTCTCAAGGTTTAACTACTATATAATCTCTCATCCTTTCCTAAAAACTGAAGCAGGCGAATATTCAGATCCTATTCAGGCATATGTAGACTATAGAGCCTCTGCAGAAGGAGGTAGTTATACAGTTAATTATTCTGATGTTACGGATTTGTATAATGAGTTTTCTTATGGAGAATTCTCGCCTTTAGCAATTAGAAGATTTATGCGAAAAGCTTATAGCGAAGGTGTGCCTGAGTATCTTTTTCTCATTGGTAAGTCAAGTAGAGTAGATCTTCAAACGCAAAGAAGTAATGACCCCTTGGCATTTAATAGAAGGGAATTGGTGCCAACCATGGGAGCACCGGGTTCAGACATTATGTACGTAGAGGGCTTAGATGGAAGAGAGCATTTTCCTGCTTTCCCTGTGGGAAGGCTTTCAGTTAAAGAGCCCTTAGAGGTAAGGAATTACTTGAATAAGGTAAAGGATAAAGAGAGAGCCATAAAGGATTCACCATGGACGAAGAACTTTATCCAACTCAGTGGAGGACTAAGCACTAGGGAATTAAACAGGTTCAGGTTCTTTATTGAGGGTTTTGGTGATATTGTTGAAAACGACTTTTTAGGAGCAAACGTCCTCAATATTTCTAAACAGAATAACAACTCTGTACAGAATTTCAATATCTCAGAAGAGATCAATAGAGGGGTTGGTTTTGTTACTTTTTTTGGTCATTCATCTGCAAGATTTGCGGATATAGATATTGGATTAGCCACTGATGCTACTAAGGGCTATGATAATCTTGGTAGATACCCTGTGTTCTTAGTGAACGGTTGTCGAGGTGGTGAGATATTCTTTTACTCTTCTTTTGGAGAAAACTGGGTAGCTGCAGAAGATAAAGGGGCAGTTAATTTTATTGCGCACAGTGATGTGGGTATTCCTAATGTGTTGCAAGAATACACTGAGAACTTTTATGAGCGCATGGCAGATACACTCTGGATGACAGAAACGGTCGGTAAAATTCAGCAGCAAGTAATTTTGGATCAGTTGTCTGGTTTTATTCCAGACGAAGCAGACCATGCGGTAGTAGAACAAAGTGTATTGCAAGGCGATCCAGCACTTCAGATTTTTGGGCATGATAAGGTAGACTATATCGTGAGAGAGGAAGATATCTTTCGCCAGTCTATTGATGGATTACCAATTTCAGCTAATACATCCTTTTTTGATTTAGGCGTAGTGGTAAATAATGCCGGAAGAACGTCTACCGATAGGGTAAGTGTGTTGGCGAGAAGGACACTTCCAGATGGTAATGTGATTGAACTTCCACCCATTACTGTGGACCCTATTCTTAACAGAGACACGGTTTATTTCCAAGTCAGTAATCAAGGGCTTAATGTTTTTGGTAACAATAAGTTTGAGGTTTTCTTAGATATTGAAAATGCTGTGGATGAAGGAAGTGAGATCAACAATATTGCCAGCCGAGATTTCTTCTTTGGTGCATCGGGTACTTTCAATACAGCGCCAACCAACTTTGGGCTAATCAATCAAACAAATACGCAGATCGTTGTACAGTCTGCCGATTTGAAGAATAATGACAAGGTTTATGTGGTTGAGCTGGATACGATCAGTAATTTTAATAGTCCTTGGCGCCAAACTGCCACGCTTGAAGGAAACGGTATTGCCGTTTGGGATGTGCAGTTACTTCCACCAACAGTAAATGATACCATTCAATATTATTGGCGTTCGATTTTCCAAGATGAATTGATTGATGATCCACAGCCATGGTTAGAGTCTACTTTTACTTACATAGAGAATGGACAATTAGGGTGGGGACAAACGGCCTTTGACCAATTTAATGATTTGGCTTTGTCTGCCATTGCCAAAGATGAGGTTAATAATACTTGGCAGTTTTCCGGAAATGAAACTAGGATTAACATAACCACTTTTGGTTCTCAGCATCCAAGCGGAGGCATTCCTTTAGACATGACTGTTAATGTGAATGGAACTAGTCTCTTTGCCCAAGGGGCGAATCAAGCATGTTCTCCTGAGTCTATTAATCTATTGGCTTTCGATAAGGATACTGGGAATCCTTATGTTGTTTTAAGAACACCAGGAATAGAATTTGAAACCCAAGATCCTTTGACTTGTGGTGTAACACCTCAGTTCATTAATAGGATTTCAGATGTGCATTTAAGGGATGTGAACATCCTTTCAAGTGAGAGTTTGACGAGGCAGTATTTTAGTGGAGTTCAAGATGGAGATTATGTTTTGATCTTTTCAAATGGCCAGCTTAATTATGCAGATTGGCGGTCTGGGGCTAGAACTGATATCATCGATAATTTGAATATTAATACAAATGGTGATAACCTGAGTAGATTCGTTTCAAGTGGTGACCCTATTATTATATTTGGAACCAAGAATACAGGCGATGTTGCTGACGTAATTACTGGTGTCCCAACTGGAGCGGATCCTGATGCTTCGAGAACAGAGATTAATCTTACCACATCTATCATTGCCAGTACAGATAGTGGTTCCGTTTTCTCACCTTTTATCGGTCCAGCATTTAACTGGGGTACTCTTTATAAATCAATTGACACAAATCAGGCCGAAGATGAGCTGATCTTTGAAGTGAGAGGTACCAGAAATGATGGTACTGAAGATGTTTTATTTACGGTGAGTGATGTTAATCAGCTGGATTTAAGTTCGGTTGATGCCGATGTTTATCCATTTATAAGACTCTTTATGAGTTTGAAAGATCAGGTTTCAGCTACGCCTTCTCAATTACGAGAATGGGCTGTTACTTTCGATGGAGTTGCCGAAGGGGTAGTGACTTTAGAGAATGAGCAAAATAACTCAATAGAACTTCAAGAAGGCGAGCCGTTTAACGCAAACTTCAGGTTCTCTAACATCTCTGGCGCTGATTTTACAAATACCTTAAGAGTAAGATATAGATTGGTGAATCAGAATACCAATGATGAGCTTATTGACACTTTGCAAATTCAGCCGGTCACTGCTGGGAATTCGGTTGAATTTTCTATTCCTATAGATACCAAGGGAAGAGTAGGTCTTAATGACTTAGAAGTGATTGTAAACTTGAATGATGAGATTGAACAGTTTGCCACAAATAATGCCATTCTTCTAGAAGATTTCTTCAACGTGATAAGAGATGAAATTAACCCGAATATGGATGTCACTTTCGATGGTATTTATATCATGGATGGTGATGTGGTCTCACCAACTCCGTTGATTGAAGTAGAGTTAAGAGATAATAACCCATTCCTTTTTAAAGGAGATACTTTAGGCATTGAAATATTCTTAGGGCAAACCTGTGAGACTTGTCCGCTTGAACGTATTTCTTTCCAAGACCCCAATCTTTCTTTTATACCGGCATCAGAGAATCAGAATTTTGTTATTCAATATCGACCGAATGAGCTGGTCGATGGGGAATATCGCCTAACCGTTAACGCGTCTGATGCATCTGGAAATCTAGCGGGAGTAGGGCCTTATGAGATTACCTTTGAAGTAGTAAACGAGTCTACCGTTACCAACTTCTATCCTTACCCAAATCCTTTCTCAACCAGTACTAGGTTTGTGTTCACCTTAACAGGTTCAGTTATTCCTGATCAAATTAAAATTCAAATCTTTACTGTATCCGGAAAGTTGGTAAGGGAAATTACTCAAGATGAGATTGGGCCAATTAAGATTGGTAATAACATTACTGAGTATGCATGGGATGGCAAAGACGAATTTGGTGACCAATTAGCCAATGGTACTTATCTCTATCGCGTGCTCTTACAGTCCTCTTCGGGTCAAGGATTTGGTAGCCGAAATACTTCTGCAGATCGGGCTTTTGACAACGGTTTTGGAAAACTCGTGATACTACGCTAGTTGCGTTTAGACCTCAAAGACTTGCTCATTCAACAGTAAATCTGCGTCTTTTCTTAAGTATAATGGGTGTCTGGGATGACCATCTTTGCAATGTCCCAAAGCATGCGTTTGCCACTTATTAATCAGTCTCAACTGCTTATTGGGTTTTAGCTTTTTAATTACCGATGGATTACCCCAGGCTGTAATGACCAAATCACTTCTTTTATAAGCTTTTCTCAGGTACTCCATGTTCCTTTTGCCGACAGGGTCTTTTGCTTGAACTAGGTCTTCCGGCTTGGTGGCTTTATAGGCAAAAAGATTGGCGATAATGAGTCTCTTAAAACCCAGAGACTGAGCAAATCCCATACACCTTCTTATGGTAGGGTCGTCTTGTTTATGGTCTGCTGTTGAAGGGTTAAGCATAATAAAGAGTACAGTTTTTCCATTGTCATCCCATACACGCTCTAATAAGTAACGGTATTGTCTATCTCTGGAAAAGTTGGCTTTGCGCTTCAAAATACTATTGCTGTAATATGAAAAAAGCTCTTCGTTTGAAGAGCTTTAGTACCTAGGGCCGGAGTCGAACCGGCACGCCCGAAGGCATTGGTGTTTGAGACCAACGCGTCTACCAATTCCGCCACCTAGGCATTTTGCTTTGTGCGTCTACCTCCCGATAGCCATCGGGACCGCACTAGTCATTTCTGAAATTGGGTGTGCAAAAATGGATAAAGATTTTTGATTATCCAATTAGAGATGGATAGAAAATATCAGTCTACTTCAATGAATTTTTTCAGAGAAAATGCCATTGGTTTGGCAGCAAATTTAGCTTTCGTGTCAGCCCAAACTTCTGCAAAGAGTTCAGAGTGTCTATAATTATTTAAATCTTCTTGTGAGTCCCAAATGCTGTAAGTCGCAAATATGTTAGGATCATTATAGTCTTTCTGAAGTTCCAGATGATTACAGCCCGGAAAATGCCGAATAAATGCCTTCTTAGCTTCAAACATGGTTAAGAAGTTATCCACTTCTTGCTCTCTAAAGGTCATTCTTACAATTCTTATGAGCATTATTCTTCAAACTTGATAATTATGGGGCTGTCATAATGCAGCCCTAGAAGTTCTTTGCCATTGCCCTGATTAACGCCAAGCATTAATTTCTTTTCGGCATTAAAAATAAAAAACACATCACCCGCCTCAACATCTGTAATTCTGTTATGTACTCTATTCAAGGATTCACGCCCAAACTGTATACTATACTTTCTGTCCTTACTAAGTATATTAAAATCAGTTTGCTCTATGTTGGTGATCAAATTGCCATAATGATCTGCGTATACGATATGGCCTGCAATCTCTTTTTTGGTAGCTCTAGCTTTACGAGTCGTAAATTGTTGATAGTCTGTAATGGGTTTGCCGAGTCCTTCAGCTGGCTCACCAGAAGATAAACTTGAGGCTGTTTCAGCCAGCGTTTTCATATAGTCACCTTCTTCAGATGTAACTTCAAAAACCTGATGCAACGGTCTTTCCGAAATTAAGGTGATGAGTCCATTATCTGGTGTGACAAACCAATGTCCTTCAATAAAGAAAATGAGAATCCCGGTTCTTTTGTTACTAGGCTCTCCACCTACTAAATGAATAGTGCCTTCGGGAAAATCAGCATAAACAGATTTAAGGACATGCGCCATATGACCTATATCGAAAGGCTTAATGGCATGACCGATGTCTAAAATTCTTGAATCAGGTGATTTCGATATGATCTGTGCCTTAACTTTTGCCACATAATGGTCACTCAGGCCATAATCAGAAGTAAAAGTGATGAGCGACATAAAGTTGGCTAGGTGTTTTTCTTTAATTTAGCAGCAAAAATATTCAAAAAATAAGCTTAGGCAATCTTATAAACCCAAAGTAGAAATTTGGTAGAAAAGTTAATTACACTAGAAAATATGGCTATGGTCGACTTCCTAGGAGTTGGCAACGCACATATTAAAGAAGTCGCTTCGGCATTTCCTAAAAGTAAAATTGTGGCTCGCGGTAACGAAATCCTTATTAAGGGTAGTGCTAATGAGATTATACAGATAAATGACATTCTGCAATCACTCATTAACCACTTTCATAAGTATGGATCTCTTTCTGAAGAGCACGTCCAATCCTTAGTCAAGAAAGAGTCGGCTTATTTCCATGCCGGTGCCTCAGAAGATACCTTGGTTTACGGCATAAGAGGAAATAACATTAAGCCGAAAACAGCGAATCAAAAATCTTTGGTAGAGGCTGTAAGAAATCATGATCTGGTATTTGCTATTGGTCCTGCAGGATCAGGAAAGACCTACATATCTGTGGCCATGGCGGTTCAAGCCTTAAAGAATAAAGAGGTTCAGAAGATTATTATCACCAGACCGGCTGTAGAAGCAGGTGAGAATTTAGGTTTCCTTCCGGGAGATTTAAAAGAGAAGATTGATCCTTATTTGAGACCTATCTATGATGCACTAGGAGAAATGATCCCAGCTGAAAAACTCAGAAATTATCAGGAGAATAATATCATTGAGATAGCACCATTGGCCTATATGAGAGGTAGAACACTAAATAATGCCTTTGTTCTCTTAGATGAGGCACAGAATACTACGGCCATGCAAATGAAGATGTTCTTAACACGAATGGGGCCTAATTCTAAAATGATTGTTACCGGTGATCAGTCTCAAGTTGATTTACCACATCATCAAAAATCGGGTCTTTCTGAGTCTGTAAGAATTCTAAGAAACGTAAAAGGAATAGCTACCGTTGAATTAACTGCAAAAGATGTTGTACGTCATAAATTAGTTAAACAAATTATATCGGCTTACGACAAAACTCCAAACACTAATGATCAGAGTAAAAAAGGTTGAAAACGAATCTGAACTAAAAGAGGCATTTAAAATCAGAGAAATTGTCTTTATAGATGAACAGGAATGCCCCGTTGATGAAGAGTTCGATGGATTCGATGATGACTCTACGCATTTTGTAGCTTACCAAGAAGGCAAACCTGTAGGCTGCTGCCGTTACAGAGCTACTGAAAAAGGCATTAAGTTGGAGCGTTTTGCTGTACTACAAGAACTTAGAGGCAAGGGGGTGGGTAAGCGTTTGGTACAAACGGCTCTTGGTAATATTGACGCAGCTAACCTACCAGAAGGCACTTTGCTCTATTTGCATGCTCAAATTCCTGCCATGGCACTATACAGCCGTTTTGGCTTTGAATCTATTGGAGAGAAGTTTGAAGAAGCAGGTCTAGATCATTTTGAAATGAGAAAAGTACTTTAAATTCTTTTGATATTTATTTAAATTCTAGCTAGAACACACACTAGCTTTTGAATTTATCTGCCTATCCCTTTGTTAGAATTGCTTTTTGCTTTGCTTTAGGCATAGTTTCCTATCACTATTTAGGGCATCTACTGCAGGATAATCTCTGGCTTATCATAGGCCTGATTTTCTTGTCTATAATTCTCAACAGTCTGGATAGTTTCAAGTATAGATTCGTCAATGGACTCATCATCATGTTGGTCGCTTTTGGCCTAGGGACATACAGACTAGATGAGTTTAAGTCTCATGCTATGCCAGACCTCTTGTTTCAGGATTCAATGGAGGTAAATGGATATAAGGCTAGGGTTATCTCTGATCCTCAAATAAAGAAGAAGTCCAAACTCATTGAATTGGAGTTATATGAAATACTGACTAATGCAAAATGGCTAAACAACAAGGGATTCGTAAATGCTTATTTTCCTCTAGAAGATTCCACAGCTATTAAAAAAGGAGATCTACTTTTTATTGAAGGCCAACCTGATCTAGTAAGTCCTCCTGCGAATCCTGGAGAGTTCAATTACAAGAATTACTTGGTCTATAATCGAGTTTATCATCAAGATTACATTAGAGGTGAATATGCCATTATTGGTCACAATCCTGTTCCATTTTTAATCTCTATATCTGATGGTATGAGGAGGTATTGCATAGATGTGATCAATGAGCATATAGATGATAAAGATGCAAAGGCAGTTATTCTGGCTTTGTCATTGGGAGTAAAAGATGAATTAGAAAATGATCTGGTTCAGGCTTTTTCAGCTACAGGTTCTATGCACGTTTTGGCTGTATCAGGTTTGCACGTTGGAATTATTTATTTAGTGCTTTTTCAGTTCTTTCGAAGGATAGGTTTTCAGAAGAAAAGATACAGATGGCTTTTGGCAATTTTAAGTGTCAGCATCTTATGGTTTTATGCCTTGCTTACGGGGCTCTCCCCTTCAGTCTTAAGAGCAGTCACGATGTTCAGTTTTGTTGCAATAGGTAGGGCACTTTTTAGAAAAGGAAACATTTACAACACGCTTGCCGCATCTGCATTTGCCTTGCTTTGGTTCAACCCTTATTTAATCATGAGCGTTGGTTTTCAGCTGTCTTACCTGGCGGTTTTTGGCATCGTATATATCCAACCGAAGCTTTATGGTTTATGGAGCCCAAAGTATCTTTTGATTGATAAGATCTGGGAAATCTCTTGCGTATCTATCGCTGCACAATTAGCGACTGGGCCATTGAGTATGCTTTACTTTCATCAGTTCCCTACTTACTTCTTGGTTTCCAATCTCTTTATCATTCCAGCGGCTTTTGTAAGCCTTTTGAGTACACTAGTTCTTCTTGCTGTTTCTTTCATTCCATTTTTAAGTCAAGCTGTCGGTTGGTTAATCAGTGGATTTGTAGCAGTTGTGAACGATTTGGTTTTCTGGGTAAGTCGATTGCCTAATAGTACCATATCGGGTATCTATCTCGATATTCTAGGCACTTGGTTGCTTTATTTGACGCTTGGTGCTTTGATACTTTATCTCATACACAGACACACGAATTGGTTAAATCTAGCATTTGCTTGTAGTCTTTTCTTTGCTGGTTTTCAAATCAATCATTTTTCAAATGCAGCTGATTCGATGGAGATAAGTCAATTGAAAGTCAACAATGCTCGTGTTCTTGATTTAAGAATGGGATTTGAATCTAAGCTGATGTCGGACTCTGCTTTTCTTGCGGATGCCGAGAAGCAGCGTTTTCATTTACACCAAAAGCGAATTATGTACGGTACTAATTATGATGTCACAAAGGACCAACTAAGCGTAAAGTCATCTACCACTGAACTAGGAGAAGTCTTTTTCGTGGATGGCCAGTCTGTGCTCATGATTAAAGAACTCAAACCATTGAATCAAAAACTCCATTTTGACTTTATTTTCCTTGATGGCAGAAAGTTGAAGTATGAGAGCAATGCTTTAGATAGTCTAAGTACAGATCAGTTAATCATAGGTAATAATCTTTGGCGCAGAACTGAAGAAGATCTAATGCAACATTTTACAGCTCGGAATAAACCATTTCATTCTCTCAGAACAGACGGTTATTTTAGCCATCTATGGAGGAAATGAAATTTGTGACTTACCAAGTAGCCAACCGCGTGGCTACCATAACGCTTAATCGCCCGGAAAAACGTAATGCCTTAAATGCTGAAGTGGTATCTGAATTAAAGCAAGCTTTTAGCCATGCGGCTAAAGATGCTGAGGCTAAAGTAATTGTTTTGGCTGCTGCGGGAGATGCCTTTTGTGCCGGTGCAGATTTGGCCTATTTGCAATCATTACAATCCAATTCTTACGAAGAGAATTTGGAAGACTCTACTCACTTAATGGAGCTTTTTGCACAAATCTATACCATGCCCAAAGTGGTAATTGCTAAAATTCAAGGTCATGCTTTTGCGGGTGGTTGCGGTTTAGCCACGGTTTGTGATCTATCGGTAGCTGTGGAAGAGGCTAGATTTGGTTATACAGAAGTGCGCATAGGTTTTATTCCTGCCATAGTAAAAGTGTTCTTGCTCAGAAAGATCGGGGAGGGTAAATCGAAAGAGTTATTGCTGACAGGAGATCTTATCTCTGCACAAGAAGCCAAAGACTTTGGTTTGATTAATAGGGTGGTGAGTGCAGCTGAATTAGACGAGACAGTTGCCGCATTGGCTCAGAAATTAGTCAATAAGAACTCAGGTCAATCCATGGGTATGACTAAACAGATGATTGCGCAAGTGCAAGCCCTCAACTTAGAAGATGGCTTAAAATATGCCGCTAGTCAAAATGCTGAGGCCAGAGCTACTGAAGATTGTCAGAAAGGAATTGCTGCTTTCCTAAATAAAGAAAAGCCAAGCTGGTAGGTTCCGCTTATTCAATGAACAAGAAAAGATTTTCTTATTGTAAGCTTCAATAAAGTTTTATCCCTTAATCCCCTGAAGGGGAATATATGTTACTCCTACAGGGGCTAGGGGTCTTTTGAGGATATAGTCAAAGTCTTTTGTTCATATCCAAGCTCACTATTTGAATTGTCAATTCTTTAACCTTGATCTGATTGTTATATTTAGTGTAATGGATCAACCCATTCACATACTCAAGAAGTATTGGGGCTACAATAGTTTTAGGCCTTCACAAGAAGAGATTATTGAGTCTGTTCTGGCGGGGCACGATACTTTGGCCTTGCTGCCTACTGGTGGAGGTAAATCTATTTGCTTTCAGGTACCGGGTATGTTAATGGAAGGATTGACCATTGTGGTATCACCCTTGATCGCTCTCATGAAAGATCAGGTGGGTCAACTGAATGAGCGGGGCATAGCAGCAGCCGCATTGCATGCAGGCCAAGGCAAAAGAGAGCTTGATTATACCTTAGATAATGCGGTTAATTCAAATCTCAAATTCCTCTACTGTTCACCAGAGCGCTTGAAAACTGAGCTTTTTCAGGTCAGGATGCAGCGGGTTAAAGATGCCAGAGGTATTTCGCTTATTGCGGTAGATGAAGCCCATTGTATCTCTCAATGGGGATATGATTTTAGGCCGGCATATTTAGAGATAGAAAAACTAAGGGAGCTTTTCCCCGAAGTGCCTATAGTTGCGCTAACTGCAACGGCTACACCAAGGGTTAAAAAAGATATTCAGGAGAAACTGCAGTTTCAGTTGGGCAAAGTCTTTACCAAGAGTTTTGCTAGGTCCAATCTCTCTTATTCTGTTCGTTTTGAAGAACACAAAGAGCGCAAACTGCTAGAAATACTGCAAAAGATTAATGGCACTTCGGTAGTTTATACCGGTACTAGAAGACATGCCAAAGAAGTCGCGGAAATGCTGCAAAGACACCACATCTCGGCAGACTTCTACCATGCGGGGCTTACTCACCAAGAACGAAACATCAAACAAGAAAACTGGATTCATAATCGCACCCGCGTGATCGTTTCTACCAATGCTTTTGGTATGGGCATAGATAAGCCCGATGTGCGGACTGTAGTGCACATGGATTTACCGTCAGATTTAGAGTCTTATTATCAAGAAGCTGGACGAGCAGGCCGAGATGAGAAGAAGGCTTTTGCTGTGGTTATCTGCAACCAAAAAGATATAGAAGATTTGAGAACCAAGACCAAGCAGTCATTGCCGGAATCGAAGTATCTAAAAGACGTGTATCAGATGATCGGCAATTTCTATCAGCTGGCCAATGGTAGTTTTCCTGAAGAAAGCTTTGACTTCGATTTGCAAGAGTTCTCAAGAAAATTCGATCAACATCCTATAGAAGTTTTTCATGCACTCAAGGCTTTGCAAGATCAAGGCCTCATTCATTTGAGTGAATCTTTCTTTAGTCCAAGTGCCATTCAGTTTGAAGTCAGTCAGTCTGAGATGTATAATTTTCAGATTGCCAACGCGCAATTCGATGCCTTAATAAAAGGCCTGCTTCGATTGTATGGTGGAGAGTTGTACCAGCAACCAGTGCGGGTGCAAGAAAGTAACCTGGCCGCCATTTTAAATACTTCGGTCGATGTCATTAAGCAAGGGCTAAACGCTTTAAAAGACAGAGGCATGGCCAATTACATACCTCAAAAAGATAAACCGCAAATCACTTTGCTGGTGCCTCGGCAAGAGGCTAGCAAATTGGCAATTGATGAGCACACACTTAATGCCAAGAGAAAACTCAAGTTCGATAAAATGGAGCGGGTGATTGCCTACGTGCATGATGATGAAACGTGCCGCACCAAACAGCTGCTTACCTATTTTGGAGAGGAAGATTATGGCGAATGTGGCATTTGCGATAATGATGTGCGGAAAAGGCAGCATCAAGACGATGACAAAATCAAAAAGCATTATGAGCAACAAATCATGAATGTTTTAAGCCAGAACTTAATGCTTAATGAAGAGAAGCTAGTTACCATGCTCGATCCTACGCATAAAGCGCTCATGCTAGAGGTGCTCTCTGAGATGCTCGACTTTGGTCGCATTGCCTACGATGATTTTGGCAGTTTGGAGTTGACTAAATCAGGAAACGTTTAACCAATCCCCTGCTTTAATCGTTAGCTTTACAGCATGAGTTTTTTCGATAATGTGGTGGGGAAGTTATTTGGCAAGCAGGCGCCCAAAGCAGCTTTCATTCACGAGACCTTATCTCGTTCAGAAAGAGAGTTAGCCGCTTATGAGAAATGGAAACAAACCGAAGGATCTCGCCAGCTGATTGAAGACATTGAAAGAGGCTATTTCTTGAAGAAGCAAGGCATTGTCTCAAGTGTAGATGTACACATCCTTAAATCTCAATACGCCAATGGTTTTGCTATAAGTTATGGCGATGCTTTTACTGAAGATACGTTCAAGCACAGCTTCGATTGGTTTAAAGAACGTGTGCTCCAAATGGGCTACAAGCTCTCTGTAGGAGATCGAAAAATCTCAGAAAAGAACAACTATGAAGAGACCATTGAAAAATGGTATCTCAAACCACTTACTGAAGATTTAGAGACTAATTTGGCTAATCAACGTTATGGAAACATAACCGTAGAAAAAATTGAAATCGATCGCAAGCCTAATTACATCAAGTTTTTGGCAAGTATTTATCAAGACAGATTGTATTCTAAAGCGCTTACCTTCGAAGAACTTTTAGAAAACCTATTCAAGCAATAACTCAGACTTATATGAAACGCATTTTAATCCTCAGTTTCTTTCTGTGCTTTGCCGCATTCAATCGACAAGCCAATGCACAGATACAGATTTTTAATACCAAGCTTAAGGTTACTGTATTAGACGAGCTCGGCAATTTAGTTAGAGATGCAGAAGTAACGCTCTATGCTACCCTAGACGACTATAATGCAGAAAAGAATCCCGTACAAAAGACCATGTTAACTGATGCCAAGGGAAAGGTTACTTTTAAAAAGTTAGATGCAGCGGCTTATTACGTAATCGTTCGAAAAGGAGATAGAAATAACTCCGGGAGAGGTGAACTCATTAGTGATTTGGAAAAAGGGAAGCTGAATAAAGCCAATGTCGTCATCTCAGAATTCTGACCACAGAGCTGCCTTCAAGAAAGAGCTTCAGAATTACACTTCCTCATATGCTGTAGAACTCGGTTTTAGAGACCGTATGCTCGACTTGCTCAGATACGAGAACTGTTTTGAGCGCTCTTTACTTCATGCACATTTTACCGCTTCGGTATGGGTAGTGAATAAAGAAAGAGATAAAGCTTTATTTACGCATCATGCCAAGCTCAATCGCTGGTTGCAATTGGGAGGCCATGCTGATGGTAATGAAGACCTACGGGCAGTGGCCATGGCTGAATGTCAAGAAGAGTCAGGCTTGACCCAAGTGGACTTTTTAAGTGATAAAATCTTTGATATAGACATTCATACCATACCAGAAAGAAAAGGTGTGCCTGAACATGACCATTATGATGTACGCTTTATTTTTCAGGCCAATGAAACGGATTTACTTACCATAAGTGACGAATCTCATGATGTAGCTTGGATTGCTTTTGAAAACATCGCCAAGAAGACAGAAGGGAATGAATCCATCCAACGAATGTTGAACAAAACACTTGAATTAACTTTTTAAGTGCTTGAGTTTATAATGAATTAAAAACCTGCCGTTATCTTTATGACTATGAGGAATTTGAAGTGGCAAAACTATGCGCTCGCAGTTATTGGTATTTATACCATTACTTTTTTTACTGTTGGGATTATTCCTCATAAAGAAGAGCCATTAATTGTTAAAGCTCCTACAGCGCCTTCGGAGATTGGTATGCGAGAAGACCGCCAATCACGAACTGAATATGAGCGCGAAATGCTCGTTGTTCCTGGAACCAACCAAGTGCCTTACAACATAAAGAAAGACGAGCTGGCTTTTGCCAAAAAGCAGTATCAAGATCAAGTATTAAGAAGAGCCAAACGAAGTGCAAATGGTACTGATGCTACACAAACATTAGATTGGCAACAAATAGGACCTGAGAACTTTGGGGGCCGTACAAGAGCCTTAGCCTTAGATGTAAGAAATGAAAACATCATGCTTGCAGGTGGCGTGTCAGGAGGAATGTGGCGTTCAACGAATCTTGGCGAAAACTGGACAAAAACGACTACTAGTGATCAGTTACAGAGCGTAACCTGCATCGTTCAGAACAAGAGACCCGGTAGCGAAGACATTTGGTACTATGGTACGGGTGAGCTTATTGGTAATTCAGCAAGAGGCTTTGCCGGAGGTGCTCCTTTTAGAGGTGATGGTATCTACAGATCTACAGATAATGGGCAGACATGGTCGCCCATATTAGGTACGGTAACGGATTCTCCAGAAGCTTTTATTTCTCCATTTCAATACGTTTGGGACATAGAGACCGATCCTAGTGATACAGAAAATGAAGTGATTTTAGCTGCCGTAGTAGGTGGCATAGTTCGTTCAGAGGATGGTGGAGCAACATGGTCGACTGTACTTGGAGATGACCTTTTTGTTTTCAACAACAATACAGATTTAAATAACCTAGACTATCCTTTTGCCACAGACATTCATAGAACTGCTGACAATGTGTTTTACGCTACTCTCAGCTCAGTAACCGCTAGTCCGAGTATATTCTCTGCTGCCAATGGCATCTACAGATCCGATGATGGTATTGAGTGGGAACAGATTCGTGGTTTTGGCAATAGCTTTATCAATAGAATTGAAATTGGTTCATCGGCATCGGACCCAAACTTTGTCTACTTCATAGCGGATAGAGGTCCGCGTTATGGCTTTTTTGCTTACGATGCGCTGTCAGGTGATTTCGATGATAGATCGTTGAACATACCAAGTGATCCTGATGGAGAGATTGAAGGTTTTGATTCACAAGGGAGCTATAACTTGGTAATAACAGTACACCCAGACAATCCTGATGTTGTTTATGTTGGTGGAACGAATTTGTACCGATCAACAGATGGTTTCCGCACTAATCAGAATATTGCTTGGATTGGAGGGTATAACCCTGAAGATCGAGAGGATTTGTATCCTAACCATCATCCAGATCAGCATGAGGTCTTGTTTACACCTTCTAATAACAATAGAATGATAACCGCTAATGATGGTGGTGTATTCATCACTGATAATAATTTGGCTGAGGAAGTGGAGCATAGATCATTAAATAACGGATTCATTACTACCCAGTTTTTCACTACGGCCATTAGTCAGTATCCACCAGATGATCTGGTATTTGGTGGTACTCAAGACAATGGATCTTTGGGTGTGGCCAATAGACCGCTATTCCAAGATAACGGCACAAGAGTAATTGGTGGAGATGGTGGATTCGCTGCCACAACACCTTTTGGCTTTTATTACTATATGTCTTTTCAAAACTCTGTGATTTTTAGACTAACGCTAAATGAGAATTTGCGTCTTACTTCTTTTGCTAGAGTAGACCCAACCGGTGGAGGTTCTGACCCCAGCCAGTCTTACCTGTTTGTCAATCCGTATATCCTTGATAAGAATAATGCGAATCGCATGTACTTGGCAGGTGGTGATGTAGTCTGGAGAAACAGAAACCTTTCACAATTATCTGCAGGAACTCAAGAAACAACATCTACCAATTGGGACAGACTAGACAGAACCGAGATTAGTGAAGGTAGAGTATCGGCTGTTGAGGTTTCAACTTCTCCGAAAAACGTTTTGTATTTCGGAACAAGTTTTGGACAATTGTTTAAGGTTACAGATGCTCATACACCTTCTTATCAGGTGACCAACATTACTAGAGCTAATCTGCCTGAATTGGCGTATATAAGATCTATTTCTGTAGACCCAAGAGATGCGGATAGATTGCTTGTTTCATTTGCTAATTATGAAGTGCCAAGCATCTTTTTATCGACTGATGGTGGAGATACTTTCCAAGATGTTTCAGGAAACCTTGAGGAGAATATTGATGGAACTGGAAATGGACCATCTGTGAGATGGGTTACCATAGTGCCTCAAACAGATGGTACTAACTTCTATATGGCAGGTACAAGTACTGGTTTGTACACTACTGAAGAACTCAACGGAACAAATACATTGTGGACATTAGAATCACCCAATGGCATTGGGAATAGTGTAGTGAATATGATCGACTTTAGAAGAGTTGATGGTAAAGTAGCTGTAGGTACCCATGGTAAAGGGATATTTACTGCTGAGATTCCAAATGTTGAGCCGCTAGACAGAGGAATTGAAGGATCAGATTTTGCCATAACTAGTGTAGCCCCAAATCCATTCAGTGAATTTGTTTCTTTAACGGTTACAGTTCCCGAAAATCGATTCTCAAGAGTAAGAATTTATGATTCATCAGGAGAGCTCGTTAGACAGATCACGGGATCTGCAGCCTTCGAAGGTGAGAATGAATTCTTTTGGGATGGTACCGATGCTGCCGGACAGCCCGTTCCCAATGGTATTTATATTTTCAGAATTACTTATGGAGGTACCAGTTTAGCCGAAAAAGTCATTCTTCAAAGGAATTAGGCTTTCACAAGTTTCTAGGCCTATCTTTGTGGCCACAATTGAAGCTATGAACAGACTTATCGCATTCTTATCCTTTATTATTATAGTTGGAATCTCGTCTTGTGCTCCTTCAGAAGAAGAACTTTTGGCCAAGGGCAGGGCATTAATGGGTACTGAAGATTATACTGAGGCCGTTAAGACATTTAACGAATTACTAGCCTCAAATCCCAACAGCTACGATGCATTGAATGCCAAAGGTGTTGCGCTGTTAAGATTGGGACAATTAGATGAATCATTAACGGTCTTTTCTCAGGCAATCAATACAGACACGACCAATTACAGAGCATTCTTTAATAGAGGGAATGCCTTTAGAATGTTAGGACGTGACAATGAAGCCATGATGGACTACGACTATGTAACAGAGATTGCACCAGATGTAATTGATGCCTACACCAATAGGGGAGCTATTCTCTTTAAATACGGTGAATTTGATAGGGCCTTATTCGACTTTGAGTTTGCATTAAGAATAGACCCTCAAAATGCTTTGTTATATCTGAATAAAGGAAAAACTGAATTGCGTATTAATAATCCTGAGGACGCAATCTTCTCATTGAATAAAGCTGTTGAGATGCAGCCTGATTTAGGAGAAGCCTATTATTGGTTAGGACTAGCAGAGTTAGCAAGAGACAATAAACAGGCTGGTTGCGATTATTTATTCCAAGCGCAATCCTTGAACTTTGAAGGGGCAACCCAAGCAATTAGTCAGAATTGTATGCAGTAATGGCAGACATTGGTCAAGATTTAGGCAGAGCGAAAGATATTTTAGAGCGAGGTGGTCTTGTGGCCATACCTACTGAGACGGTTTATGGATTAGCTGCAAATGGGCTCAATTCAGAGGCTGTAGCCAAAATTTTTGAAGCCAAACAAAGACCTTCTTTTGACCCACTCATTCTTCACACTTCAAGTCTGGATAGAGTAAATAACATTGTTGACAATATCCCTGATAAAGCCAATGATCTTGCGAGTGCTTTTTGGCCTGGGCCGTTAACTATGGTCATGAATAAACAGGAAAATGTTCCCGACTTAGTTACTTCAGGATTGGCTTCTGTTGCCGTGCGTGTGCCAAATCATGACTTTACTAAAGCTCTGTTGGAATCTATTGACTTTCCTTTGGCCGCACCGAGTGCGAATCCCTTCGGTTATATTTCTCCTGTAACCGCGGAGCATGTTAATCAGCAATTGGGAGGCCGTATCGATTATATCTTGGATGGAGGACCTTGTACTGTAGGACTAGAATCTACCATCGTCAGCTTTGTGAATGATCCAACAGTATTAAGGTTAGGCGGTTTGTCTTTGGAGCGTATCAAGAATGTCATCCCTAGCATAAAAGTCAATACACATTCTAGCTCTAAACCTACAGCACCGGGCATGTTGGAAAGCCACTATGCCCCAAAGAAAACGATTGAATTAAAAGACCAATTTGACAGCAATTCTATCGTTGATTTTTTCCAAATTGGAGCATTGGTATTCCAGCATTATTTGGAAGATATTCCGCATGAAAATCAATATTTGCTTTCAGTAAATGGAGATTTAAATGAGGCGGCACAAAGACTGTTTACAGGCCTGAGAACCCTCGATGCGAATCCGAATATAGAAACAATCATTACGGAGCTTGTTCCGGAAGAAGGATTGGGAAGAGCCATAAACGACAGAATAAAACGAGCAACTGCTTAGCAACTATGAAAACCATCAAAGACTTTGACTTTAACGGAAAGAGAGCATTGATCAGAGTAGACTTTAACGTGCCTCTGAATGCGGATTTCCAGATTACAGATTTCACAAGAATCAAGGCTGCTACACCTACCATTCAGTATATTTTGCAGAATGGTGGTTCGGTAGTTTTGATGTCGCATTTAGGAAGACCAAAAGACGGCCCTGAAGAGAAATTCTCATTGAAGCATTTAGTAGCTCACTTATCAGAAGTATTTGGTACAGAGGTTCAGTTTGCTTCTGATTGCATCGGTGAAGAAGCCAATGCACTTTCAGCAGGTTTAATAGCTGGGGATGTATTGCTCTTGGAAAACCTCCGTTTTCACAATGAAGAGAAAAAGGGTAATGAAGACTTTGCTAAAGCTTTGGCCCAACATGGTGATATCTATATCAACGATGCTTTTGGTACGGCTCACCGTGCGCATGCTTCAACTTCAATCATTGCTCAATTCTTCGAAGAGAAAGGATGTGGTTTTGTAATGCAGGCGGAGTTGGAGAATGCTCAGAAAGTGTTAGAAACCGGTGAACAACCTATGACTGCCATAATGGGTGGTGCGAAGATTTCTGATAAGATTTTAATCATTGAAAAGCTATTAGAGAGAGTAGATAACCTGATCATTGGTGGAGGCATGTCTTATACCTTCTTTAAGGCCATGGGAGGTAGCATTGGTAATTCTTTGCTAGAGGAAGATAAGCTGGACTTGGCCAAAGATTTGGTTAAGAAGGCGAAAGATTTAGGTGTAAACCTTGTATTACCCATAGACTCTGTGGTAGCCGATGCTTTCTCAAATGATGCCAACACGGGTATAGCCATGAACCATGCCATTGAAGATGGTTGGATGGGTCTTGATATTGGTCCTCAAGCGGCTCAGGTTTTTGCTGATACCGTAAAAGAATCTAAAACCATTCTCTGGAATGGACCTATGGGAGTTTTTGAAATGGAGAATTTTGCTAACGGTACCAAAGCTGTTGCAGAAGGGATTGTAGAAGCAACCAAGGGAGGTGCTTTCTCATTGATAGGAGGAGGTGACTCGGCAGCAGCTGTTAATACTCTGGGATATGGAAATGATGTGTCATACGTATCTACAGGTGGAGGAGCCTTGCTTGAATATATGGAAGGCAAAACACTTCCAGGCGTAGCAGCTTTACAAGATTAAGAGATCTAGCATATTAAAAAAGGCCATTCATTGAATCGCCTTTTTTGTTTTATCTGATGACTGTCACAGAACCACGCTGTTCAAAGGTGCCCCGTTCAGGTTCAAATCTTGAGGTAAACTTGATGATGTAAGGATATGTGCCGACAGGTACTAACTGTCCATTCACTTTTCCATCCCATTTAAATTCTAAAGTGCTGCTAGTAAATAAAAGCTCGCCCCATCTGGAGTAAATGTAGATTTCAAAATCGTTGACGAAATCGTTAGGCACAACAGAGAAAGTGTTATTCGGTGCTGGACTACTTGGAGCAAAAGCATTTGGCGCAACAATACTAGGATCACAGCTTTCAATAATTGTTACCGTATCAGTCTGTACGCAACCAATAGCTGTGGTCATGGTTACCACATATTCTCCAGGCTGCTGAACAGTTAGGGTTTGATCTGCATCTGGGAATGCCACGCCATCTAGTGTCCATTCGTATGTTACGAATCCGCTGCCAGCAAATAGAATAGGATTACTAGTTCTGGTTGGGCAGTAGAAATCAACATCAGGAAGCTCTCCTTCAGGTATACTTTGTCTTCTAATATCTATTCCTCTTTCAATAGGGCATGTACCATCCGTAATAGTGGCAATGTAAGAGCCTTCATCATTTACAGATACGCTAGTTCCTGTTGCAGTAAAACCTCCCGGTCCTGTCCAAGTAATAGAGCTAGGACTACCGGCAGTCACATTAACTGTTAAGGTAACAGGCGAGCCATCATCACAAGCAGGTGTAGAACTAATGGTCGCTTCAATAGGGGTTGGTATGGTGATATTGGTACTTGCTGTTCCTTCGCAGGTTAGGTTTACAGAATTTCTGGCAGTAACCGTAAATGTTCCTGATGCATCAACTGTGATGCTTCTAGAGTTGGCACCATTACTCCAATTGAAAGTGTAATCTGCACCCGTTTCAGGATTGGTAACTTCAGCTTCCAATGTAATTTCACCATTACAAACGTCACCCACTTGATTAATTTGTACGATAGGTTGAATGGTTAGATCCACTACTACATCTGCTGAAGTAGGACATCCATTTGGTGCACTTGCTGTTACAGTGTAAGAACCACTTGCCGTCACAACAGGGTTTTGAACAGAAGATGTAAAGCCATTTGGACCTGTCCAGCTGTAACTAGCTCCAACCGTGGTTGAACTTGCTGATAATTGAATATTAGCAGCACAATCTTCTAAGAATGGTTCGACAGTGAGCTGTACAGGTTGAGGTTGGTCAACCGCAATACCCGTTGCCGTCTGAATACATCCTGATCCAACGGAGGAAACCTCTAGGTCAAAATTACCCAATCCTAGTCCTGTAATGTTGAAGTCAAAAGTCGTGGTAGGAATTGCCGAAGCGACATCTATTGGTCCGGTGGTAGTACCATCTGTGGTATTGGTTAGTGTATAACGGATTGGGAATACATCTGCGCTTAAAGTCACTAAAATGCTACCATCATTCACACCGCAATCGGTGGCTGCAGTAGCCACGGTAGTCATTGTGAAATCTGGTGGATCGTTTTGGACTTGAATGTCTCCTATCGCGTTAACACAGCCGCTGCTGTTATCAGTGAGTTGTACAGTGTAAACATCTGCAGCTAAACTAGAAAGTGGAATAGTACCTGGGCCTATAAAGTTGCTTGACTGATCTACTACTCCAGAACTGTTTCCGGTAATGGTATAAGTATAACTACCTGTAGTCGATACATCGAAATTAAATGAACCATCTGTGGCTCCACAAGCTGGATTGACTATAGCTGAGGCAATACCTCTAGGAATAGCATTTATAGTAACAGTAGTTGTATCATTTACAAAGCAACCTGCAGATATAGGGTCTTCTATAGAAACCACATATCTGAAAATACCAGGCACACTAGAATCGACAGTCGCTCTGCGCTGATTAGCTAAAGGAGGTGAAACATTCCCGCCTTCATCAATAACGGTCCATATGTAGTTATTAGCAGTGACATTCGGGTCTAAAGTGAGCTCTGAACCTTCACAAATGGTACTGGCATCGGGCAGCGAGATGTCAAAAGGTGGACCAGCGAATATTTGAGCACTATTGGTACATCCGGCAATGATATTGGTAATAGTTACCGTGTAGATTTCCGGTTCTGTAATGCTGTAAGTTCTGTCTGTAGAAACAACCGCACCTTGACTATTTGTCCATTCATAGGCCAAATTTGGATCGGCAGGTCCGGCTTCCAAAGCAAACTCTGAATCTTCACACACAGATACCGCGCCTGGAACAGTAGGAGGCTCTGGTATTCCAAAGACTTGAATTTCCTGAACAAGCGTAGTATCCAGCCCACAACGGTTGGTTATGTTAAACGATATATTGTATCTGCCCTCTTGATCTGCTGTGAAGGTGTAGGCAGTATCTTGAGCTGCTACACTAAATACCGTACTGTTGTCAGCTTGATTCGTAATGGTCCATTGATATTCGTCTATATCTGATGTACCCGATCCCGATAAACCTACTCGCGTTTCTACACAGACTATGCTGTCAGCCGATATTGTTGGTTCATCTTGAGGGTTAGAATTATTCTGAACAAAGTTAGGTAGTCCCAATCTGGAATTTCCTGTAGTCAGTTGAACAGCCTGAGGAGTAAAACCTGAGAAACTTAAAGTGTCTTCGTTTGGATTAATTTGCGAGACAAATGTAGATCCAGCTTGATTGCCAGGTGTTTCAACGGCTACGTATAATGCGCCATTAGGGCCGGTTTGGATTTGGCCATAGTTTACACTCAACCCAGCACCAGCTGTAATGTCTGCACGAGAATTTAATCTGGTAGTTTCAGTGGAAAAGGTATCTACCCTATATTCCAGAATTCTTCCTCCAGCTGAACCTGTATTTCTATTATTCAAAGTGGCGTATAACTTTCTACCACCGGTAGAGAAATGCACATCATAAACCTCATCATTACCTGGTCCACCTTCGTTTAAATCAATTCTATAATTGAATTCAATAATTTCTCCGATTTCAGGATCAAAGTCGAAGACTTCTACATAATCTTCAGTATCCTCAATTATAGCCACCGCTAATCTATCTCCTGCCTGAGAGAATTTCATGCCTGCTTGACCACTTAACGGATCATTAAATGAATGGATGCCTCCCGCTGATGAAAGTACTGGCGAACCTATTCCTTCTTCTGTTATCGGGTATGCTCTAAACGTATTGTTGCCATATTCATGAGTTAAGAGCCAATAGCCATTGCCTCCCTCATAAGCGGCAATTTTTTCTGTAGACTTACTAAAGAGTACCACATCTTTTAGCAATACGTCTCCACGTCCATTGTCTTCCTTCATGTCTACCAGAGTATATTTCAGCTCGTAAGTATTCGTGCCATAGACTTCTTCTGTGGTAAAGATGTAATAGAGCGTTTCGTCCTCTATGAATGGTAAAATGATGACAGATTGTGTTGAGGTACTATCGCCACCGATATCTGTTCCATTCGGCATGACTGTGTTCTCTCGGTTCCAAACGGTTGATCCATTGGAATAGAACAGTACATCTCCATTGGCATCGGATATGGTAGAGGTGCCTTCCGGGGCATCCATGGCATGCGGATCAATAATACTCCGCGGAGGAGGATCTAATCCTTCAACCTCATTAAAGTCTAGGCCCGCTCCAAAGCCAAAGTACCAGATATTGGCTGTAGTGCTTTCATCAGCATAAACTTGTACTCTTGCAGTAGCATAAATTGGGCAGCCGGTATTTGGGGTTATCACAACCCAATAATCACCAGTCTCTGTCACATCAATGGTAGAAGTGGTTTCTCCCGTGCTCCATAAATAAGTATAAGGTCCTCCAGAGGCACCGCCTTGCTGCCCTTGTCCTCCATTTTGCGGCTCAGCGTCTAAGGTTAATGTTTCGCCTTCACATATTGTGGTATCAGGAAGCGATACTTGAATGTCATTTTCGGTAATTTCTCGAACAAAAGGGTTATTCGATGCCGGATAAGTTCGTCCATTAATTTCTACAAATAGGGAGGCTGTGAGTACCCCTGCTTGATCGAATGTCACGACTGGAGATTGTAAATCTGAGGTAACTCCAAATGGCTGGAAATCCCAGAAATAATTATCAGGAATAGCTGTTGAGGGATCAAATGCCGGAAAGAACTGAACAGGATTGTTCATACAGAAAGGACCATTTCCAACTTCTATTTCAATATCGGGCTGAATGGGAGCCATTGGACCGAACTGTGTGAAATAATCGGAACTTACATCAGCTGATTCAAACAGCTCTGGTTCATAAAGTAGTTCTGCTACATCGAGACTATCGGTTCTATCTATTCTTGCCAAAAGTCTGTCTCCGCCAGCTGCATTCCTGTAGATATGATAAACTGTGCTATCGGGAGCCAGCTGCAAACTGAGACTTTCTGTTACCGGAGTTGATAAAACTTGTTCTATTGATGCTGAAAGGTTAGTATCAAATACATCTGATCTGAATACATTCCCATTGGTTGTTGTATTCCTAGAAAAGTAGAGAAATTGTCCTGTATATGACCAGCCTGGGCTTCCTCCAAAATCCTCTCCAAAAACAAAACTATTCAAGATGGTTCTTACCGAGTTCAAGCTTGGGCCCGAAAAGCCATTGGTAAATTGGATGATTTCAATGTTGCTATTATTGGATGGTAGCAACGCGATTTGGCCTGTCAATTGATGATAAGCCATGTGTTGCACAATTATAGGATTGGTTAGATTGATTGTGCCAACGCTTATAAATGCGCCACCTGCAGGTGGTATCTCATGAATTTGAATTGTACTATCGGCCAAGTTTTGGGTGATTAACCAAAACGTGGTCATGTCTTCTGAACCTATAGTAATCATACCGTCACCTCGGTTGGCAATTCCGGTTGATTGGTTTTTCCTGCTTGTAATTACATCGCCTGATGGTAGACCTTCTGGCGCTCTATTACCTTGAATACTTCGGTCTACAATAGTGTATAAAATTTCTCCTGAGGCATTCTTATGGAACATATAGAATAGGTCTTCGCTATTCAAACCAGGTACAGGACTAGTTGCTAAAGCCTGAATTCCATTGGGATCGGTCTGAATATTATTGCCATTCGGCATTACTTGATAGGTACCATCGTAGATATTTAGACCATCCGAATAGAAAATGAGGTCACCTGTGATCGCATCAGTGGCAGTTACCTTTTCCCCATTATTGGTTTGAGGATTCTTGCCATCGAAAATAATTGAATTTGCCTCTGCATCCTTGCCGAACAGAATACCTTGATCATTGCCTGCAAAAAACCAATTATGCCTGGTATAGTCTTGTGCCAAACCAGTATATGCCATTAATAAAATGACCGTAGTTAGAAGGGTTCGTTTTAGGTTATACAAGCTATTCTTTTCTATTAGTGAAAGTAATTGGCGAATTCTTATCCCTATTACGCCATTCTTAGACTTTTTATTATATTCAACGCCTCAAAAGGCAGCCCTAAGATAATGTAAAACTTCTTGTCGTTTAAGAAGTTTAAAGCTTAGAATAATTGAAATAATTATTAATAAATGTAATACGTTTAGGGGTTAAGAGCGTTTAGTTGTTTAAAAGGAGATATGAGGAGAGTATTAATCCTATTATTTAATGTGTTGGTCATTAGTGCGACTTTTGAGTTAAAAGCGCAAGATCCTCAATTCTCTCAGTTTTATGCTGCGCCACTTTATATTAATCCTGCATTCACAGGAGCATCTGAGTATACCCGAATGGGTGTGAATTACAGAAACCAGTGGCCGAACTTGGAAGCTTCATTCCAAACTTTCTCTTTTTATGCAGACCATTTCATTCCTAGTGCTAACAGTGGTATTGGTTTAATTGTAACTACTGATAGGGAAGGAATTCAAGGATTACAATCCACAAATATTGGTTTTAGTTATGCCTATCAATTAAAGTTAAACGACAACCTAGTGTTTAGGCCAGGAATCCAATACAGCTTCTTTAACAGAAATGCAGGTTTTCAAAATTTAGTCTTTGCTAACCAGATTGATCCGATCACAGGTGCTATCGATAGAACAGTTACGGACCCTTCAATTGTGGGGAGTGGCTTGAGTATTAACTATGGAGATGTGAGTTTAGGCGGTCTATTGTTTTCGAGAAGACTCTTTCTAGGGGCAGCTGTACAACATTTAACGGAACCTAATCAATCACTAATTGATGGTGATAGCCCGCTACCGAGAAGAATAACGATTCACGGAGGATATAAATTTACCATTGGTCGGGGTCCATTAAGAAAAGATTTAACATATACCTATGCTGAAAGAAGCTTTACACCTGTTTTTCAGTATAAGCAACAGGGAGAATTTACTCAACTCGACCTTGGCGGGTATCTGTATTTAGAGCCTATCAATTTTGGTATAGGTTACCGAGGTAATCCATTTAGACAAAATGAATCGGTCTTACCAACTGGTAATGTTACGCTAAGTACTGTTGAATCCTTAATTTTCACGCTGGGTGTTACAACCAATAATTTCAATATCGGATACAGTTTTGATTACACCCTTTCGGAACTTGGTATTGAAGCAGGAGGAGCTCACGAATTCTCAATGGCATATTTCTTTGACTGGAATAAGCCGCTCAAAGTACCTAGAGATCGATGGAGGATTCCGTGTCCTAAAAACTAATATTTCATGTACGCTACTGATTTGCTTTACCTCATTATAGGTTTAGTGCTATTTGATTATGTCATTGATCAATCGCTTTCCTTTTTGAATTACAAGTCTTCTAAAAATGAAGTGCCTGACAAGCTAAAAGGCCTTTATAATGAAGAGGAGTATCAGAAATCGCAGAAGTATCAGTCAGCAAGAACGCGCTTTGGGTTTATTACTTCATTGTTTAGTACTGCTTTAACTTTGGTCGTATTGAGTTTCGGTCTTTTTGGAGTTGTAGATGGTATGGTTTCTAGCTGGGTTAGCGATCCGATTATTCAATCTTTGGTTTACTTTGGCGTTCTTTTCTTGTTGTCTGACATGATCAATTTGCCATTCTCTTATTACTCCACTTTTGTGATTGAGGAGAAGTTCGGCTTCAACAAAACCACTCTCAAGACATTCGTTTTGGATAAGATTAAGGGATATGTTTTAGCTATTGTAATGGGTGGTATACTTGGTTATGCTTTACTCTGGTTAATCAATGAGCTGGGAGCTAATTTTTGGATTTACGCGCTTGTTCTCATTACAAGCTTTATGCTTTTCATGAATGTATTTTATACTTCTCTAATTCTGCCACTCTTTAATAAGCTTACACCGTTGGAAGATGGTGAATTGAAATCTAAAATTCAGAAGTATGCTGAAAGTGTAGCTTTCCCTTTGACAAGCATTTATGTGATTGACGGATCTAAAAGATCGAGCAAGGCAAATGCATTCTTTTCTGGACTTGGCAGAAAAAAGAAAATCGTTCTTTATGATACTCTGATTAATGACCACTCTGAAGAAGAGTTGGTAGCGGTATTGGCACATGAAGTCGGTCATTTTAAAAAGAAACACATCATTCAGGGGCTTGTTTTAGGTGTTATCCAGATGGCAATCACGCTCTTCATACTGTCTCTATTTATTTTCAATCTAGACTTAAGTGAAGCACTTGGTGCTGATCGTTTGGCTATTCATATTAATCTAATTGCTTTCGGAATTCTGTATTCTCCAATTTCCAGACTTACCGGTCTGTTAATGAATGTCCTGAGTAGAAAAAATGAGTTTGAAGCAGACGCCTTTGCGTCAACTACCTACGATGCCAAACCATTGATGGCAGCACTAAAAAAGTTGTCTGTTTCTAGTTTGAGTAATCTTACACCTCACCCAGCATTCGTATTTATGAATTATTCTCATCCGCCACTGTTGCAGCGCTTGAATGCTATGGAAGCTTATCTAAAAAATTAAAGAAAGTCGATATCAATATTGCCTTGATAGCGCATTAGCTGAGACACGCCATCTTGAGCTGATAATCCTTCAAAGAGTATTCGATATAAGATTTCGGTGATAACAGGCTTAAGTCCTTGGCTATCGCACAAGTTCTTAACGGTCTTGATTGTGTTGATTCCTTCTGCTACTTCATCCATCTCATCCATAGCCGTTTTTAGGTCTTTTCCTTTAGCAATTTTATAGCCTAGGGTATAATTTCTACTGTTGGAACTGGTAGTGGTGGCTACCAAATCACCGACTCCCGCCAATCCTATAAACGAGGAGATTTCTCCGCCCAGAGCCTGGCCCAGATAGATCATCTCCACCAAGCCTCTACTTACAAGCAAACCTCTGGAGTTCTCCCCAAGATCTAGCCCTGAAAGAATTCCCGAGGCAATTGCAATTATATTCTTAAGTACACCACACAGCTCTACACCTCTAAGATCGGTGTTGCCATAGACTTGAAAATTCTCTGATCTTAGTAATGCTTTCCCTTCATTAATTACCTCTGTAAAAGGAGAGGCAATAACAGTTGCAGCAGGATGGCCAGTGGCTAATTCAGAAGCTAGATTCGGGCCTGCCATGCAACCGACTCTTACAACCACACTTTCTTGTTTGATAACTTCACTCATAGTGAAGACATGGTTGCGGTCCAATTCAAAGTCAGGTCCTTTTTTCTTTGGAGTTTTGAGGTCTAACCCTTTAGTGCCATGGATCAACATATGATACGGCCTTAAGTAAGGCGCTAAATCGATCATCATTTTTCTAAAATTAGATGAAGGCACCACTGGAAATATTACGTTGCATTTTTTCGCAACTTCCTCAAGGTCATTTGTGATCTGGATACTTTCGTGCAGTTCTTGACCAGCTGATTTCCTTTCACTTCTTATGCGCTCTACACTTTCCGAGTTGCGAGCATATAAGATCACATCTCGGTTGTTCGCTAGTTTATTTGCCACGGCTGTGCCGAAGCTACCAGCCCCAATTACTCCAACTTTACTATTCGACATATTGCTCTAGGTTATAACCAACTAATCGGTTGTGATAGTAAAAAAGGAGATTGATGTCTTGTGTTGTCAAATCGCCTTGCTTGTTTATCAACAGAGGTCTCTTGGCATGGTACATACCAACATTCTTTAGTCCTTGCCTAATGATTTCATCAGGGTCTCCAGTTAAAGAAGGGGAAATGCTCACTTTACCCTTATTGTACATTTTGTGTACTCTATTCAGCAGGTTCTGAAATGTAGAATAGAATTCTTCATAGGGAATAATTAATTCATCCTCCGGCAAACGCATGAGGTTATAGAGGTCTAGTTTTCTGAACTTCTTTTGAAGAATTACAAACCCGCAGAATGCTACTAAATGGCTCGGGAATACCTTATTAATGCGATGAAATTCGTCAACGATTTTCTCACTCAGCATTCTGGTGTATTCATCTTCTCGTTGCTGATTATGCGATACTATTGAGCCGTCTTGAGTAAAATACTCTTTCGTATCGATCAGCCTTCCACTCTTATCGTAACTATTACCCTCTTGATCTACATAGTTACCTAAGACGTCCATGGCCTTACCTATAGAAACAGATATGTCTGAACCCTTAGTAAAGAACTTTATTAAAAAGGCAGCTATTTTGTAAGAGGTTGAATACTCATCGTTTTCCGTGTAATAGCGTTCTTGACCCTGAAGTCTCAGGTATTGCCTAATTAAGCTTGGTGCTTCTAGAACAAAGTTATAATTCAGTGTTACTGGAACTATAAATACCTTCTTACCGGATTCTTCTGATTCCTTCTCAAAATTGAGCCTCTGTGCTTCTATTGCTGTACTGAGTAAACCAAGCTTTAGTCTCTTCTCAATTTTACCGGACCTTGAACGCGTGCCACCCGGAAAGAATAGAGAATGACAACCTAGCTGAATTGCTATCCTGGAATGTGCTTTAAGTGTTTCCAGATAGATTAGGTTCTTTTTTCTTCTGTCTACTTTATAGGCTCCAAGGCTATTAATAAAGTAAGCCACAATTCTGATGTTAAACAGATTAAGGCCCGCACCATAAATAAAGGCGGGTAGGCCAAGTGCGCTTATTACCCATCCAATAAGTATGGAATCCAGATTGCTAAAGTGAGTAGGTACCATAATGATGGTGCCTTTTTTGGTAAGCTCTCTTAACTCCTCAACCTCGCCCGTAATGTGAATTTTGTCTTGCATGGTATACTGGCTGCTGAAGATTGAGCCAATACCCCGCACGCGTGATGCATTTAACAGTCTAGCAAAACCGAATGTGATCAAACGTCTTACCATTCGGTATCTCGATTTCTTAAAGTTACCCGCTATTTCATCTGAATAACGAATGACCATTTCTTCCAAAATATCATCAAGTGCCTCATCAATAGCCTCATGGTCCTCCATTTGAGAGATATCTAAAAGACTCGCTTTAATTCTACTTAAGAATTTGCCTTCATCCTCTGGATCTACGGCCCAAGGGTTTCGCTTAATTCTTAGCTTCTCTCTAAATACTGTGGTTTCAATTTCCTCGATAAGGGCCTCTCGAGTAGGGGCTAACTTCCTTATTTGTTTAATACTTTCTTCAGCAACTTCTCTTACAATACGTTCTCTATTTCTGCTGAAGTTGACTACGGGCCATTCATTAATACCTCCTGGAAGTACCTGCTTGTATCTCTTTTTTACGTAGTCTGGGGAAATCTTATCCATTCAAAAATCGATTCTCAGTTGAAAAGGACTGGGTAATCCGTTTTGAGTGTGTCACAAATAAAGTCAATTTCTTTTTTAGTATTGAAACTGTGCAGACAAATCCTTAATCGCTCGGTTCCAGCTTTAACCGTTGGGCTTAGAATAGGTCGAATATCTAACCCTTGATTTTGAAGATTGTCTGCGATCGTTTTTGTTTCTGTATTTCCTCCTATCGTAATGGCTTTTATGGCTGATGGTGTAGAGAATTTTGGCAGCTTCTTATTCCAGTAGTTTATGATTTCGAAAAGGGAATCAGCTAACGTTTGATTTTGGGCTCTAAGCTCAAAAGCCTTTTGAATAGAGATAATTTCATGATCGCTTGGTGCTGTGGTATAGATAAACGGCCTCGCAAAATTAATGAGGAAGGACTTTAGGTCTTTCGACCCTGTAATACAGGCGCCATGAATTCCTAGAGCCTTGCCGAAGGTGTAGATCACAGCAGATACTCTGTTCTGAAGATTTAGAGTATGAACTAAACCTTGTCCATTTGAACCCCAAACGCCTGTAGAATGTGCTTCATCAACTATTACGAATGCTTGATATTTATCCGCTAAGTCACAAATAGACGCTAAAGGCGCCATATCGCCATCCATAGAGTAAATAGATTCTACGGCTATAAAGATATTACCATCTCCTTTTTGAAGCTTAAGTTCTAGGTCTTGTAGGTCGTTGTGTTTGAAAGAATATCTATTGGCCAAACTAAGTCTGCAGCCGTCCTTGATGCACGCATGAGAGAGCTCATCATATATGATTGTATCTCCTTTTTGAGGAACAGATGAAAAGAAGGCCAAGTTGGCCATGTAGCCTGAACTCAAGACTGTGGAAGCCTCTTGACTGAAAAATTGAGCTAAGTAATTTTCTGTCTCTTCAATTAAAGAGTTATTTCCTGTTATTAGTCTAGAACCAGTTGATCCGGTTGTTAATGATCTCGATTGAGAAACTTTTAGTATTTCGCTTTTAAGGGAGGAGTTTCTTGCTAAACCAAGATAGTCATTGGAGGAAAAGTCAATAAGATCGGGAGAAGTTATTTTTAACGTTCTCAATGCGTCTGTTTGCCTTCTTTTTTCTAATAGACTTTTAAGCTTCGGACTATCTTTCATATCAATGCATTATCATTGCATCTTCTTACTCTAGGGCCAAAATCAAAATGAGATTTAAGCTATTCTGGTTATTGATCTTCATTTGCCTTGTTTTTCAAAGCATGGGGCAAACTACCTACAAGAATAGGGAATATTCTTTGGCCAATGATAATGATGTCTATTTATTGGTGGGTAACGATAGGTATTATTCAAATGGAATTATTTTTCATAAAAGATGGGTGCCAGGTGGAGAGAATTCAAAAAAGGATACTATAAAAGGGATATTCGATTTCGAGTTTTCACACAAGACATTTACTCCGCAAGAGTTGATTCTAAGAAATCCGAATAATTACGATAGACCTTATGCCGGTTTATTGACTTTCGGAATAAGTCACCAGAAGTTTCTAAGCCCTTCTTTCTCTAGAACCTTAGGGTCTGAATTGGCTTTTGTTGGTGAACTTTCAGGTGCAAGAGCCTTTCAAGAGTGGTATCATAAGAACCTCGGTTTTCCTAGACCAAGAGGGTGGGAGTTTCAAATTCCCAATGAGGTAATCGTTAATGTAAAGGCAGGTTTGGCAAAGCAAATCTGGCTCAAATCCAATAGTATGGATTTGGTATTAGACTCAGAAGCATATTTAGGTACAGGGTTTACGCATTTGATGCAGCGTTTCGATTTTAGATTTGGCAAACTGCAAGACTTAGAGAATTCTGCATTTAAAAATGCAATTATTGGCAAAGGGAGTGAAAGGTTTAGAAATCATGGCTATTTCTTCTTTGGTTATGGAACCCAATTGGTCTTGCATAACGTAGTCATAGAAGGCTCACTTTGGTCAAATGATGCGCCTCATACAGAAGAGATTAAAAACCTTGTGCATCATTGGAGATTGGGATGGGCTACCAATTCTAGAAATACCACGTTTAAGATGATTTATAATGGATTAAGTCCTGAAGTTGAAGGAAATAAAGTGCACGGATATATAACATTTGAATTAGCACTTAGGTTAGCGCCAAAAAATCCTTACAAGTCAGAATAATTCAACTAAAAAAGTGAGTTTGCTTTATTCAATGAATGTCTTTGCCGTTGGGATACTACCTATTAATATTGCACGACTGTTGACTGAATGTCCCTCCAACTAAAAGAAATACAAGCTCCTATCTCAGCCGAGATGGAAACCTTCGAACGAAAGTTTAGAGACTCTATGAAGTCTAAGGTGTTTCTTCTTGATAAAATCATGGGCTACATAGTGAAACGCAAGGGAAAGCAAATGCGTCCCATGTTTGTGTTTCTTTCAGCTGGAACTGCGGGACAAATTAACGACCGTTGCTATAGAGGCGCATCTCTAATTGAGCTATTACATACCGCCACATTGGTGCATGACGATGTAGTGGATGACTCCAATATGAGGAGGGGATTCTTTTCTATTAATGCACTCTGGAAGAATAAGATTGCCGTACTGGTTGGTGATTATCTTTTATCAAGAGGTTTACTACTTTCCATAGATAATGAAGACTTTGATCTCTTGAAAATTGTGTCTGAGGCAGTAAGAGAAATGAGTGAGGGAGAGTTGCTACAGATGGCTAAAGCCAGAACGCTAGATATAACCGAAGATCTTTATTATGATGTAATCCGTCAAAAGACTGCATCATTAATTGGTTCTTGTTGTGCCGTAGGAGCTGCTTCAGCTGGTGCAGATTCTGATACAATCGCGAGAATGAAAGAATTCGGATTGAATGTTGGAATGGCATTTCAAATAAAAGACGATCTTTTCGATTATGGCCCGGATGAAATAGGTAAGCCTACCGGAATTGATATTAAGGAGAAGAAGATGACTTTGCCGCTTATTCATGCACTCCAGCAGACTGATGCTAGCACCAAGCGAAAGATTAAGCGCATTGTTAAATCTAATTCTAAAAATCAAAAGAAGATTAACGAGGTGATTTCATTCGTAAAGAGTAATGGGGGAATTGAATACGCCAAGAAAGTAATGAATGAATATGTCGATAAAGCAATGGCTGTTGTAGAGACTTTTCCTGAGTCTCAGTATAAGACCTCATTAGCTAATCTGGTTCAATTTACTATCGAACGTACCAAATAAAATCACCCGCCTAAGCGGGTGAGTTAGTTAGTAGTTTATAGTTGGAGTAAACTCTTAAGAACACCGACAGATGTGATCTTTGAGCTACTGTAGATTATAAACAACTCTAATTCGTACTTACCCTATATCAAGTATAAAATCTACTAGGTTTTTGTCTTTAAGGTTACCTTTCTATCAGTGCTTGGGATATTAACCCACCAAATGCCACTTTCTGCCCTATTACTGATTTTCTATCCTAATATTCTAATAATCAGGCGATTCGTGAGGAATTGTAGTTGTCAATGTGATTGGCAAATCGCTATATAGCTGCCAAATCAGTACATTTTTCAGGATTTTTGGTAAAAAGTGGGAAAAAGTAGAAAATTATGGGTGAAAGTGGGTAGAATTTCTATCTTTGTCTTAGTTCAGGTGTGTAATGTCTTTTTTTACTGGAGAATATGACTGTAAACTAGACGCAAAAGGAAGGCTCGCTTTACCTGCAAAGGTTAAGGCTGCTTTACCCGATGTGGCTAATCAAGAACTCGTTGTAAGGCGAGGGTTTGAGCAGTGCTTGGTATTGTATCCAATGCTCGAGTACAAGAAGATCATCAATAGAGTTCGGTCATTGAGTGAGTTCAATGAAGAGTATCGAAGATTTCAGAGAAGTTTCTTTAGGGGTAATTCCGAAATGGAGATGGATGGTTCTGGAAGAATCAATATTCCGAAACGAATGATGGATTATGCTGATTTAACAAAAGAGGTTGTTTTAGTGGGGTTGGGAAATCGAGTTGAGATCTGGAATCCTGACTTATACGAAGAGAATCTTATCAGCGACAATTCAGAATATTCAAAGTTGGCCGAAAAGTATTTGGCTGACGATTAGATCAAATGACTGAATATCATGTGCCGGTAATGTTGCAGGAATGCATCGAAGGGCTGGCAATTAAACCTGACGGAATTTATGTGGATGTGACTTTTGGAGGCGGAGGTCACACCAAAGAAATGCTCAAGTATGTTGAGAATGGTAAAGTGTTAAGCTTTGATCAGGATTCAGATGCTAAGGCAAATGCCTCAAATATTGAAAATCGTTCTTTCACATTTATACAAGCCAACTTTCGCCATCTCAAGCGCTACTTAAAGCTGCATGGGGTGAAACAAGTCGATGGAATCTTGGCTGACTTAGGAATTTCTTCTCATCAAATTGATGAGGGGTCTAGGGGTTTTTCAACTCGAGCAGATGCTGAGTTGGACATGAGAATGGATCAGTCCAATCAGGCTTCTGCTAAAACCTTAGTCAATTCTGCCGAAGAGGCGGATCTGCATAAGATTCTAGGTATTTACGGTGAGATTAAAAATGCGCGGTCTCTTGCTTCGGCAATAGTATCTGAGCGTTTCTCACAAGAATTCAATACCACTTTCGATTTGATAGCATTGTTGAAAAAGTTTGCTCCTCGAGGAAGAGAGAATAAGTACTACGCTCAGGTTTTTCAAGCCTTGCGTATTGCGGTAAATGACGAAATGGGGGCTCTGGAAGACTTTTTAGAACAATCAGCGGAAGTAGTCAAGCCTGATGGAAGGTTGGTGGTAATGAGTTACCATTCACTTGAAGATAGGTTAGTCAAGAACTTCATTAATAAAGGGAAGTTCCATGGCGATGTAGAGAAAGATTTTTTTGGAAATGAGATTAAGCCCTTTCAGGCTATAAATAGAAAACCTATACAACCGAATCAAAAAGAACTAACTGCCAATAGTCGGTCCAGAAGCGCTAAGCTGAGGGTCGCTAGGCGCATATAAAAATGGCTGAAAACAGAGTCCGGGTCGAAGAAAACCAAAAGCCTAAAGGCAAAGGCTTCTTTGGCTTCCTGTCTTCAAAAGTCAAGTTCGGTCAAGATTGGGATGGAGGTTTTCCGGTAAAATATTTACCGAAAGTTGCTTTTGTGGTGCTGCTAGGTGTGCTATATGTTTGGAACAGCCACTATGCAGAGAAAGGCACAAGAGAAATAGATAAACTAGAAGACGAGGTAGAAGACCTCAGAGCCGATGTAACTACCCTAGAGGCTGATTACATGTTTAGCAGTAAGCAGTCGGAAGTTGCCAAGAGTGTTGAGTCTCTTGGATTAAAAGAGAGTAAAGAGCCGCCAACAAAAATCATTGTAGAAGACGATGAATATTAAGCGCTCCATATTACTCAGGGTAAGGCTAGCTTTTTTAGCAGTAGTCATCTTTGTACTGGCTGTTATTTACCGAATGGTAGACATTCAGGTAGTAAATGGCGACAAGTGGAGAGACTTAGCTGCGCAATACAGTCTTGATTATAAAAAAATCAAGGCTACAAGAGGAAGCATCTATGCTGATGGAAATGATTTGCTCGCCACTTCATTGCCGTTTTATAAGCTGGCATTTGATCCTTTACTCGTTGATAACGAAACATTTACGTCTAATATAGACTCCCTTTCACTACTATTGTCGAAACATTTCGGAGATCGTTCTTCCGCTGAATACAAGAAGAAGATCTCCGAGGCTCGGCAGTCTCGCAAGCGCTACGTGGTGCTCAATTCCAAAAGCGTTAACTACACTGAAAAACAAGAGATGAGTGAATGGCCAATTTTCAGGCTGGGCCAAATGCGTGGTGGGGTCATTTTTCAGAAAGAAGACAGAAGACACAAACCATTCCGTTCCTTGGCTGAACGTACCATTGGTTACCTCAATGAAGATAATGTAGGAGTAGGAGTAGAGAGAAGTTTCAATCACTACTTATCAGGTAAAGATGGTGAGGGTTTATTCCAGAAGGTTGCCGGAGGTAATTGGAAACCTGTAAACGCTTCTTCAGATGTGCGTCCAGTCGATGGCTATGATGTGCATACTACAATTGATATAAACCTCCAAGATGTAGCTCAAAATGCACTTTTAAGAGCTTTGTCGAAATATGAAGCTAGCTATGGTACAGTAGTCTTAATGGAGGTGTCTACGGGTGAAATCAAGGCAATTTCAAACTTGGAAAGAACTGCAAGTGGCAGGTATGCTGAGAGCTACAATTTTGCTGTAGCAGAGAATAACGATCCCGGTTCTACCTTCAAATTGGCTTCGATGCTTGCTCTGTTAGAGGCTGACAAAATCGATTTACAAGATTCTATTGATACAGGCGAAGGATGGGCCGAATTCAGTGATCGTACCATGCGAGATCATAAAAATGGCGGTTATGGTAAAATCACGATTGAGGATGTTTTTGTGAAATCTTCAAATGTAGGAACCGCTCTATTGGTAGATGAGCACTTCGGTAGTAACCCTCAAGAGTATATTGATATCATTAAAGGAACCGGTTTTGGTAAGTCTTTGAATTTCCAATTAATGGGAGAAGGTGAGCCTTTTATCAAAGATGTAGATCACCCCACATGGTCAGATGTGAGTTTGCCTTGGATGTCAGTAGGATATGAGACACAACTTACTCCTTTACAAACACTAACACTTTATAATGCGGTTGCCAACGATGGCAAAATGATCCAGCCGATTTTGGTTAAATCGATTAATCGTGCTGATCAAAAAGTAGAGCGATTCGAGTCAGAAGTGATTAATAAACGAATTGCTTCGAAAGAGACTATTGCTCAGCTAAAACAAATGCTCGAGCAGGTTGTAGAGCGAGGTACCGCTAAAAACATTAAGAACAGCTATTACAAAATAGCGGGTAAAACAGGAACAGCACAGAAATTAATTGGAGGGCGATATCGTACCCAAAGATATTATGCCTCTTTTGCCGGCTATTTCCCTGCAGAGGAGCCGCTTTATTCTTGCATTGTAGTCATAGATGATCCTAAAGGTTGGAACCGTTTTGGAGGTGATGTCTCTGCTCCGGTATTCAAAGAAATAGCGGATATGATCTATGCTCAGAATCTAGAACTGCACGATGAGTTTGAAACGGATTATGTAGCTAATTCCGGCAAATTCCCGGTAATAAGAGCAGGAAGATTAGATGAGTTGAACGAGCTATGTAATCTTCTCGGAATCTCTAACTATTCAGGAGAAGAAGATGCAGAATGGGTTAGAAGTAGCGTTAGTAATAATGCCATTATATGGAAAGAAAATCATGAGGGATCGAGTCTAGTGCCGAATGTTCAAGGCATGACACTCCGAGACGCGATCTACATCTTGGAGAATATAGGGTTAAAAGTTTCGGTATCTGGCCATGGCCGAGTGAAATCTCAATCGGTCAGGCCGGGTGTCCGAATAACTGAAGGAAGAAGTATCAAAATTGTTCTAGGCTAGTGGCATTGTTAAAAGACATATTATATAAGGTCTCTTTGACTTCTGTTTCCGGTGATATGGAAACAGCCATCACTACTATCGCTTTTGATTCGAGGAAAGTAGAGCCAGGAACTGTATTTGTTGCCACTCGCGGAACTCAAGTAGATGGCCATGACTACATTGACGCTGCGCTTGAAAGAGGTGCGGTGGCCATTGTATGTGAAGACCTGCCTAAGGCGCTTCTAGACAGTGTGGCTTACATAGCGGTTAAGAGTTCATTAGAAGCTCTCGGGATTATGGCTTCCAACTTTTATGGCAACCCTTCGGAGAAATTAGACTTAGTTGGTATTACGGGTACAAATGGTAAGACCACCTGTGTTACCCTATTATTCCAACTTTTCAGAGGCCTTGGTTATAACACAGGGCTTCTTTCAACAGTAGAAAACAAGATCAATGATCAGGTGATACCTGCTACGCATACGACACCTGATGCAATTACTATTAATAAGATGCTGGCACAAATGGTGTCAGAAGGTTGCACCCATTGTTTTATGGAGTCCAGCTCACATGCAATTGTCCAGAGGAGGATTGCCGGGCTCAAATATCGTGGAGCGATTTTCACGAATCTTTCTCATGAACATCTAGACTACCATAAGACCTTTGACGAGTATATCAAAGCGAAGAAATTGCTGTTTGATGGATTACCATCATCAGCTTTCGCTTTAACCAATTCGGATGATAAGCGAGGCATGGTAATGCTTCAGAATACAAAGGCATCTAAGCATAAATATGCGATTAAGTCTTTGGCTGAATATAAGGCCAAGATTCTCTCTAATACACTGCAAGGATTAGAATTGGATATTGCTGGGCACAATGCTTGGTTTAAGTTGATTGGAGACTTTAATGCTTATAACCTTTTAGCGGTATTTGGGTGTGCTGTTCTTCTTGGGGAAGAAGAGCAGGAGGTGCTTCAGCAACTTTCCCTAATCAATACGGCACCCGGAAGATTCGAGCAAGTAAATACAGATACAGGTATTACAGGAATTGTAGATTATGCACATACGCCTGATGCTTTAGAGAATGTATTGCTGACCATCAAAGAGTTTAGAACAGGTAATGAGAAAGTCATTACAGTTGTCGGTGCTGGGGGAAATCGAGATAAAGATAAGAGACCTATTATGGCGAAGATCGCTTGCGACTTGAGCGATAAGGTGATTTTGACCTCAGATAACCCTCGATTTGAAAAACCAATGGATATCCTGAAGGATATGCAAGAAGGTGTAAGTCCTTCGAACTTTAGAAAAACACTAACAATAGAAGATAGAAAAGAGGCTATCAAAACAGCATCAATCCTCGCTGAGCCAGGCGATATCATCCTTGTGGCAGGTAAAGGCCACGAGACCTATCAAGAAGTTGAAGGCGTTCGATCAGATTTTGACGATCGCTTAGTCTTACATGAAATGTTGAACCTAACCCATAAGAACGACTAAGCATGCTCTATTATCTATTTGATTATTTCGATCGAGAATTCGACCTAATAGGAGCAGGGGTATTTCAGTATATCTCCTTTAGAGCAGGAATGGCCGCTTTAATTTCATTGCTGATTACGATCATCTTTGGTCAAAATCTAATCTGGATGCTTCAGAAGAAGCAGGTTGGAGAAACCATTCGTGATCTAGGATTGGCCGGACAGCTCGAAAAGAAAGGTACGCCTACCATGGGTGGACTGATCATTATTGCGGGTATCGTTGTACCGACCCTTCTTTTCGCTAGACTTGAAAATATCTATGTGATCTTACTATTGATCACAATCCTTTTCCTCGGTGCTATTGGGTTCCTAGATGATTATATCAAGGTTTTCAAAAAAGACAAGAAAGGCCTAGCAGGTAAGTTCAAAGTATTCGGACAAATCGCTGTAGGTCTAATCGTAGGACTGACGCTCTACTTTAATGAAAACGTGGTGGTACGTCAATTTGACGAGGCACCGCAAAGAGGACAAACGGAAGAGGTTCTGAGTTATGAAGACGTAAAAAGTACAACTACAACTATCCCTTTTGTTAAGGACAATGAGCTAGACTACAGTAAGCTGAACCCTACAGAGAATGATCTGATTACAGCTGCTATTTATGTATTGATTGTAATTTTCTTTGTTACGGCCATCTCCAATGGGGCCAATATTACCGATGGTATAGATGGTTTAGCTGCAGGTACCTCAGCCATAATTGGATTGACTTTAGCGATTCTTGCCTACATATCCGGTAATGCCATTTTCGCAGACTATTTAGATGTCATGTTTATTCCAAACTCAGGAGAGTTGGTAATATTCTGTACTGCTTTTGTTGGAGCCTGTGTTGGTTTCTTATGGTACAACCAATATCCCGCTCAAGTCTTTATGGGCGATACTGGTAGCCTGGCCTTGGGAGGAACCATAGCTGTCTTGGCATTGGTACTCAGAAAAGAATTATTGATTCCTGTTTTGTGTGGAATCTTCGTGATTGAAAATCTCTCTGTAGTTCTGCAAGTGAGCTATTTCAAATACACCAAAAAGAAATACGGTGAAGGAAGAAGAATCTTCTTGATGTCTCCTTTACATCACCACTATCAAAAGAAAAACATCCCTGAAGCTAAGATTACCACCCGATTCTGGATCATAGGAATCTTGTTGGCAATTATGGCTTTAGCAACATTGAAACTAAGATAATTGAGTAAGAAACTGACCATATTAGGAGCAGGAGAAAGCGGTATAGGAGCAGCCTTATTAGGTCAGGCTAAAGGCTATGCTGTGTTCGTTTCAGACTATGGTCAGATTAAGACTTCATTTAAAGAAGAATTGTCTCATGCCGGTATTGAATTCGAGGAAGGTAAGCATTCTATTGAGCGTATACTGGAGAGTGACTTGGTTGTAAAAAGCCCGGGTATTGCACCGACCGTTCCTATTATTCAGAAGCTAATGGCCAATGGAAATCTCATTATCTCAGAGATTGAATTTGGTAGAAAATTCTCTAGGGCAAAGCTCATTGGAATTACAGGAACCAATGGCAAAACCACTACAACACTCCTTACTTATCATATTCTCAAAGAAGCAGGGTTCAGTGTAGGTGTAGCAGGAAATATAGGGAAGAGCTTCGCACGTCAAGTGCTCGAAGAAGATAAAGAGTGGTTCGTGCTTGAGATTTCAAGTTTCCAGCTTGATGATAGTTACGATTTACAATTAGAAATAGGAGTCCTATTGAATATCACCCCAGATCATCTGGATAGATACGAATACGACTTTCAAAAATATATCGCATCGAAGATGCGCATATTTCACCTTGTACACCTGGGACGTCATGCTGTCTATTGGCAGGATGACCCCCATATCGGGGAAGGCATTCTTAAGGCCACAAGTGGGCTGAATGTACATCCCTTTTCGCTCAGCGGAGACGCTGCTGAGATAACACATTTACAAAATGATAGGTTGTTTTATGTCCCTAGAGATATTGAGGTATCTGCCCCCAGAGCAGATATCTCAATCCGGGGACTACATAACATGCAAAATGCCATGGCTGCGGGTAATGCCGCTTTATTGGCAGGTGCTACGAAGGAGCAGCTTTTGCATGGATTAAAGACTTTTCAGAATACAGAGCATAGACTTGAGCCGGTTAGAAAGTTAGATGATGTTCAGTACATCAATGATTCTAAGGCAACCAATCTGGATTCAGTAAAATATGCCCTAGGTGCTTTCGATGCACCATTAGTATGGATTGCTGGGGGAATAGATAAAGGGAATGATTACAGCTTAGTCACTTCCATTGTGGAGAAAAAGGTGAAAGCCTTGATCTGCTTAGGAAAGGATAATTCCAAGCTGATCACATCATTCGAGAATATTGTGCCGATAGTAAAATCTACAACAGATTTGCTAGAAGCAGTACGTTGGGCAAAAGAATTGTCAGAGCCGGGAGACACAGTGCTCTTGGCACCAGCTTGTTCAAGTTTCGACTTGTTCAAGAATTATGAGGATAGAGGGAATCAATTTAAAGAAGCAGTACTAGCCTTATGATGCAGAAAATTAAAACATGGACAGATAAGCATATCCAAGGCGACCCCGTCATTTGGTTGGTAGTGATCTGCCTTTCTGTAATGGGAATCCTTGTTGTCTACAGTGCAACCGGGTCATTGGCGTATCGAGTGGCTGAAGGTAATACAGAAAAGTACCTCATTAAGCACTCCTTAATGGTGTTTTTAGCACTAGGTGTAATGTGGGCTGCTCATAAAGTAGACTATCGATATTATTCAAAATTAACGCGCTATGCACTGATAGCATCTGTACCATTGCTCATTTATGCATGGCTTTATGGTGCCGAACATAATGAAGCCTCAAGATGGATTACTTTGCCTTTTATAGGAATCCAGTTCCAGCCGTCAGATTTAGCCAAGATGGCTTTGGTGGCAGCATTGGCTACTATGTTGTCAAAGCGTCAGCAGAATATAACGGATATTAAAGAATCTTTAATTCCACTCTTAGCATGGTGTGGTGGTATTTGCGGTTTGATTGCCATGACGAATATCTCAACAGCAGTGATGCTCTTTGCGGCTTGTATGCTTTTGCTTTTTATAGGCAGGGTTCCGGTAAAGTATTTGGCAATGCTCGTAGTCGTTGGAGCTTTTGCAGGCTTACTAGCCTTGAAAGTTGGTCAAAGAGGAGCTACTGCTGAAGGAAGAATCTCAAGATTCATTGAGGGTACGGAATTACCTTATCAGGTGGAACAGTCTTACATAGCTATTGCTACTGGCGGTATTATGGGTAAAGGCCCTGGCAACAGTGTGCAGAGGAACTTTCTTCCTGAAGCCTATGCTGATTTTGTCTTCGCCATCATCATAGAAGAATACGGAATAGTTGGGGGAGTATTTGTGCTCTTCTTATACCTGGTCTTACTCTACCGGGGAATGCGGGTGGTCGCCAATAGTGACCGAGCGTTTGGAGGGTTACTCTCTGCAGGTCTTACCTTCTTGATTGTAATTCAAGCTTTAGTAAATATTGGGGTAGTTGTGGGCCTTGGCCCGGTTACAGGTCAAACCTTACCACTTTTAAGTATGGGTGGAACTTCACTCATATTCACTGGATTGTCATTGGGTATTATTCTGAGTGTAAGCCGTGGAGAAACAGAGCAGGGGTCTGCTTTGAATGGGGAACTAAAAAATTCATCTAGAGTCGTTGTATGAGTTCAGCTAAGAGACCATATCGACTCATAATAAGCGGAGGTGGAACCGGTGGACACGTCTATCCGGCAATTGCCATTGCTAATTCATTTACAGAGCGTTTTCAAGATGCTGAGGTCCTATTCGTTGGAGCCCAAGGCAAGATGGAAATGCAGAAAGTGCCTGAAGCTGGTTATGAAATCGAAGGGCTTTGGATCAGTGGTCTTCAAAGAAGATTAACACTTGATAATCTCTCTTTCCCTCTAAAATTACTTTCTAGTCTAAGAAGAAGTAGACAAATCGTTAAACGATTTAAGCCTGATGCTGTGGTTGGTGTTGGTGGCTATGCTTCTGGCCCATTATTAAAATCAGCCACGAGAAAAAATATACCTGCAGTACTTCAAGAGCAGAATTCTTATGCGGGACTAACCAACAAGATCCTTGCTAAAAAGGCTTCAAAAATATGTGTCGCTTATCCGAATATGGATCAGTTCTTCCCAGCTGATAAAGTGGTGATGACTGGCAATCCTGTTCGAAAAGATATTGTCGACTTAAAAGGTAAAAAGGAAATCGGCATCAAGCATTTCGGTCTTGATGAGAACAAGCCAACATTACTTGTAATCGGTGGAAGTCTTGGAGCAAGAACGCTAAATGACAGCCTGATTGCCGGGATTGAAAAACTCGTTGAAGCAGGAGTTCAAGTCATCTGGCAATGTGGTCGCTTCTATTTCGAAGAAATGAAAACCAAGCTTGGAGCAATTTCGAATTCACAAGGAATCCATTTGATGGAATTTGTGAGAGAGATGGACTTGGCCTATGCAGCCGCTGATGTGGTCATTAGCAGAGCAGGAGCATTATCTGTTTCCGAGTTAAGCATTGCCCAGAAGCCTACCATTTTTGTGCCTTCGCCAAATGTGGCTGAGGATCATCAGACTAAGAATGCCAAGGCGCTAGTAGATAATGCTGCAGCTGAATTAGTGAAGGATGTGGAGGCGAGAGAAGTGCTTATTGATAGAGCAATCCAATTGATCAATAATCAAGCTCTTCAAAAAGACTTGAGTGAAAATATTAAGGCATTGGCTAAGCCGAATGCCGCGGAAGAAATTGTGGACGAAATCGTAAAACTGATCGCTTGAAACTAGAAGATATCCATAGCGTCTATTTTGTAGGTATCGGTGGTATCGGTATGAGTGCTTTAGCCCGTTGGTTTAAGCATAATAGGAAAGCTGTATCTGGATATGATAAAACAGAGACTGTTTTAACTGCCAAGCTTCAAGAAGAAGATATTGAGGTTCACTTTAATGATGACTTAGATCTTATTCCATCTAAGGTTAAGAATTCCACTAATGGCGTACTTGTCGTCTTTACTCCAGCCATTCCTAAAGATCATTCTGAACTGAATTGGTTGAAAGATCAAGGCTATGAGGTAATGAAGCGCTCACAGGTTTTGGGTGTAATTGCTAAGAGCATGAAGACGGTGGCTGTAGCAGGAACACATGGTAAGACCACGACTTCCTCTATGGTGGTTCATTTATTGAAATCTGCAGAGATTGATTGTACAGGATTCTTAGGAGGTATTTCTACCAACTACGAGACGAATATGATCATGAACGACAGCGCTGATAGCATCGCGGTGATTGAAGCAGACGAGTTTGACCGTTCATTCCTAACGCTCTTCCCTGATTATGCTATCGTAACTGCAGCAGACCCAGATCATCTTGATATCTACGGTGATAAGGATGCTTTGAAAAATACATTCAGAGATTTTATCGGTCAGGTAAAAACTGAAGGCGAGCTAATCATAAAGGAAGAGTTGGCAGAAGACCTGATTAGAAATAAAGAATTGTCGCGAACCACTTATGGTTTGACCGCACAAGGTGTGTCCATTGAGAAACTAAAAATTGAAGATGGTTCATTCATCTTCGATTATGTTTCTCAGGCAGAGATTATAGACGGCTTACAGCTTATGGTTCCTGGTTATCATAATGTGGAAAACATGATGGCTGCCATTACTGTAGCGAGAATGTTAGGGGCATCCAAAGAAGCCATAAAGAAAGGTGTTTCAACATATAGAGGTGTTAAAAGAAGGTTCGAATGGATTATCAACTCTTCAGATTTGAAATTCATTGATGACTATGCTCATCACCCTGTAGAGATTAAGGCACTTTTAACCTCGGTACGAGATCTATTCCCGGGTAAGAAGATCACAGCAATCTTCCAGCCTCACCTCTTTACAAGAACTCGAGATTTTGCCGAAGGATTTTCTTCAAGCCTATCGCTAGCCGATGAGGTGATTTTATTAGATATCTATCCGGCAAGAGAGCTTCCAATTGAAGGGGTCACATCAGAGATGATACTAAAAGATATTACCATTGATAACAAGTCTATTTCCTCAAAGGAGGATTTAATAGAGAATGTTAAGCAGGCACAGCCTGAAGTACTGCTCACCATTGGGGCAGGTGATATAGATAAATTAGTCAATCCAATTAAAGAAGCGATGTTATGAGAAAGCAAGAGACCTTTTTCAGAGTAATCGGCATTGTTGGAGGCTTTGTAGTGCTATTCTTAATGGCTAGTACTATTGATAAGCGAACGATAGGGTATCGTGTAGATGAGATCGATGTCGAAATAGAAAATGCATACGAGAATTTCTTTATTGACGAGTCAGATGTAATGGCTCTGGTAATGGAAAACGAGGGCGATTCCATCTTGGGAGATCAATTTGGAAGAGTGAGCCTCAAAGAAGTTGAAGCAAGAATTGAGAGCCACAGCTTTGTAAAAGATGCGGAAGTCTATAAAGACTTAAAAGGACATTTAATTATTAAAGCGACTCAGAATAAGCCTATTGCTAGAATTATTGGGAGAAACGGTTTGAACGCCTACATCGCGGAGGACGGAGACTTACTTCCGGTATCACCAAAGTATACGGCAAGAGTACCTGTTATTACGGGTACCTCAACGCAAAAGCTATTCGAATTAGAAAATGTACTAGAAGATGAATACGGATCAGGAATCTATGACCTAGTACAATTCATAATTAATGAATCCTTCTGGACAATGCAGATTGGGGAGATTGTGTTAGAGCGCAATCAGCACATAGTCATGTATCCTCAAGTTGGAGATCAACGCCTTGAATTTGGCTTACCAACTGACATTGAAAAGAAGTTTAACAAGCTGAAGATTTTCTTCAAGCAGATTATGCCAACCAAGGGTTGGAATACCTATGACAGGGTAAACGTAGCATTTAAGGACCAAATCATTTGTGAATAATAACGCCATGCAACAAGACAAAATCGTAGTAGGACTAGACATTGGTACAACTAAAATCTGTGCTATTGTTGGGACTAAAAATGAGTACGGCAAGCTCGAAGTACTGGGAATGGGCAAGGCCGTGTCTGATGGGGTAATCAGAGGAATTGTTACCAACATCGACAAAACCATTATGGCCATAGAAAGGGCCATTGCTGAAGCCAGCGAACAATCAGGAATTGAAATTAATGTGGTTAATGTGGGGATCGCAGGTCAACACATTAAGTCATCTATCCACCATGGTAGCATTACCAGAGATAGAGTAGATGATGAAATCACAGTAGAAGATATCAATCGTTTAACGAATGATATTCATAAAATCGTTATGCCTCCGGGTTGTGAAATCATTCATGTAATGCCACAAGATTACATTGTGGATTATGAGGATGGTATCAAAGATCCTGTTGGTATGTCTGGTGTGAAACTCGAAGCAGATTTTCATGTCATCACAGCACAGACCAACGCCATTAGAAATATCAATAAATGCGTGAAGCGTGGTGGACTCGAAATCGATGATTTGATTCTAGAGCCCCTAGCATCAAGTATGTCAGTGCTCTCTGACGAAGAGAAAGAAGCAGGTGTATGCCTTGTAGATATCGGGGGTGGTACTACAGATGTGGCAATCTTCCATGACGGTATCATTCGTCATACCGCTGTAATTCCTTTTGGTGGTAACATCATTACTACCGACATCAAAGAGGGGTTAAAAGTAATGCAAAATCAGGCTGAACTATTAAAAACCAAATTTGGAAAAGCGATAGCTGAAGAAGCAAATCCGAATGAGATCGTCTCAATCCCAGGATTGAGAAACAGGCCTCCTAAAGAGATTTCAATCAGAAACTTGGCTCATATCATTGAAGCCAGAATGGAAGAGATCATTGAATTGGTTCATGCTGAAATCATTACTTCTGGATTAGGAAATAAACTGGCTGGAGGTATTGTAATCACTGGTGGTGGTTCGCAATTGGCTTATGTGCAGCAGCTCTTTGAATATATGACTGGTATGGATGCAAGAATCGGATTCCCGAACGAGCATTTAGGTAAGTCAAAGATTGAAGCAATCAAAAGTCCAATGTATGCGACTACTGTGGGATTAGTGCTTGCAGGTTTCAGAGCATTAGACGAAAGAGAAAATCGCTATGTAGAGAATGGACAGGCCAATCCTCAAAGGAAAGAGCAAAAAGTGAATAAAGGAGGTGGAGAATTCTTTAGTAAGCTCCTTGATAAAACTAAGGGCCTATTAATGGACGATTTCCACGACAAAAACGAGTATTAAATAAACGAGGGTAAGGCTTTAGTTGCATGGAGCCACCCGATTTTTAGAAGTTAAAAAAAATCGAAAGTGACTTGAACCTAGGTTCTAGAACCTTTCACCTAAATAAAGAATCATGGCAGAATCTTACATGTTTGAACTTCCAAAACACCACAAATCAATCATTAAGGTGATTGGTGTAGGCGGTGGCGGAAGCAACGCAGTAAACCACATGTTTAATCAAGGTATTAGAGATGTGGAATTTGTAGTGTGCAATACAGATGCACAGGCACTCAATAGCAGTCCTATTCCAAATAGACTGCAAATAGGCATTGGCCTTACTGAAGGACTAGGAGCAGGAGCTAATCCTGAAACTGGTAGAAATGCAGCTTTAGAAAGCAAAGAGCAAATTAGAGATATGTTCAGTGATAATACCAAAATGGTGTTCATTACTGCAGGAATGGGTGGAGGTACTGGAACTGGTGCTGCTCCCGTTATCGCTAAAATTGCCAAAGATATGGACCTGCTTACGGTGGGTATTGTTACAGCACCATTTAGCTTCGAAGGGAAGAAAAAGACTGCTGCAGCAAACAGAGGTATTGCTGAGCTGAAAGAGAATTGTGATACGGTTCTTGTTATCTTAAATGATAAGCTCAGAGAGATACATGGCAACCTTAAGATAAGCAGTGCATTTGCCCAAGCAGATAATGTACTGACTACAGCAGCTAAGGGAATTGCTGAGATCATTACGGTTCCGGGCTATGTGAATGTCGATTTTATGGATGTTCAAACCGTAATGAAAGGTGCTGGAGCAGCAGTTATGGGCTCTGCAATGGCTGAGGGTGAAGGAAGAGCACTCAGAGCGGCTGAAATGGCGATTTCTTCTCCGCTACTCAACAGCAGAGAGATTCAAGGCGCACAGAAAATACTATTGTCAATTATGTCTGGAGAAGAAGCAGAGCTTGAAATGGACGAGTTGACAGAAATCACAGAATATATTCAAGAAAAAGCTGGCGAAGATGCCGAAGTGATCTTTGGTCATGGAATAGATCAAGAACATGGAGAAAGCATCAGTGTCACAGTTATTGCTACAGGATTTGAGGCTCCTGAATTAGATAATACCGCAGTTGTATCAAAGAGAAAGGTAATCGATCTCGAGACTAGTCAAGAGATTAACACTCCTAGAGACGAAGACTCTCTTTCACCTGAACACTTACAGACTACCCTTTTCGATGCAAAAGCTATTGCTGATAGAACGGAGCCTCAGCCTGAAGCGAAACCAGAACCTGAAGAGGAGATTGAAGAAACTCCGGGTCCTGGATATAGCTTCTTAACTGAATTAGCTAATAAATATGATGTAGAAGAGCTTCCTCCGAATACGACTCAGGAACCAACTGTCGAGGCTAGAAATGAGTCTTTGGACAACGACTTTCATGAAGAGCGTCAAAAGAATTTCTTGGAACTGAAACGCGCCAAGCTACAGGAGCAAGCACGTATTAGAGAAGAGAGATTAAGAGGAACTTCAGGCTCTCATATTAATCAAGATGATTTTAAGGAGAAATTGGAAATACCGGCTTATCAGCGTAAGCAGGTAAGATTGGCAGAGAACCAACCTTCTTCTGAAAGAAATATCTCTCGCTTTAATCTCAACGATGACGATGAGATTATGGGAGATAATAAGTTTCTACATGACAATGTAGATTAACGTCAATTTTGGCCTCAACGGTTAAAAGTTGCGACATGTGAATAAGACAGCCTACTGCCATGGGCTGTCTTTTTTTTATTCGTTCTTGTGAGCTATTGAGAAGTTTCGAGATCTATTCAAAATCAAGATTCTGAAACAAGTCTGCCTGTAGAATAGAGGTTGGAGATAAGTTTCAATTTTCGCTATTAGAACGCTACCAATTTCTCAGCATGTTGCTCAAGTAATTGGTTGTATAAATCGTTAGTGATTCTCTCACCGTCAAAATTCTTTTCGATTCCGGCTAATTTTGGCTTTAACGCCAATACGTGCATGCCTAAATAGTTGAAGATGTCTGATAGGTGAGACATGGCAAATACTCCTCCTTGTGGACCCGAAGAGATACCAATCATACCTGCTTTTTTATCCCGTACCCCATCAGGATATTTCAGTCCGTCTATGAAAGTCTTCAAAACACCAGGGAATGATCCGTTGTATTCAGGAACTATAAAGACCAATTTCTCCGAGCTCTGTACTTTCTCCCTTAGGTTATTCACAACCGGGTTTTGACCATTTTTTTCATACAAGGAATTGCTAACAAAATCACCCGGTAATTCCGCTAAATCTACTATTTGAGTATCACCTTGAACTTTAGAATCTAATATGTCTTTATAATATTTCGCAATCTTAGCGCTGTTCGAATTTTGTCTGTTCGTACCAACAACAATCGTAATCATTTGAGTCAAATTTTGCTGCGAATATAATGGCCGAGTCGGAATCTTCGCAGATCAGTTTATGTTTAGCGTAATAATCAAATCAAAGGGCGAAAGGTTTAAAGGAATTTTAATCTTTGCGACTTATATTTCCAACTATGACTTACTCAGAACAAATTCATCAAACGGCTGACTACATTAAATCAGAAACAGGTTTTGAACCGGAATTCGGTATCATCCTAGGAACTGGTCTAGGGGCTTTAGTTAACGATATTGATATTCAACAAGAGATAGACTATGAGCATATTCCTAATTTCCCGGTATCTACGGTTGAGAGTCATAAGGGTAAGTTGATTTTTGGAACGCTTTCGGGTAGAAATGTAATCGCTATGCAAGGGCGCTTTCATTTTTATGAAGGCTACAATATGAAGGAGGTTACGTTTCCGGTTCGTGTAATGAAGTTACTCGGAATAAAGAAGCTTTTTGTAAGTAATGCTGCCGGTGCGGTTAATCTTGATTACCAAATCTCTGATTTGATGATTATTGACGATCACATAGATTTGATGAAAGAACACCCTCTTTCTGGGCCCAATCTTGACGATTTTGGTCCGCGATTCCCAGATATGTCTGAACCTTATGAGAGAAAAATGGTGGAGCAAGGAATGGACATTGCCAAGAAACATGGTATTCCTTGTCATAAAGGAGTCTATGCGGCAGTGAGCGGTCCAAACTTAGAAACTAGAGCGGAGTATCGCTATATCAGAATTATTGGAGCCGATGCCGTGGGTATGTCTACTGTTCCTGAGGTAGGGGTAGCTAGACATATGGGATTACCTTGTTTTGCGATTTCTGCCATTACAGATATTGGGGATCCTGATAATTTACCAGAGATCAATATTGCGAATATCTTGGCCGCTGCTGCCAAGGCAGAAAAAGGTATGACAGTAATTATTCAAGAGCTGATAAAGTTTCAGTAGCTAAGGCCTAGAAATTACAATCTCTTGTACGTCTGATGAGACAGGAATGGCTCGTACTGACTTATCGTTAGATTCTAGAAAGATATAATCGGTGTTTTTGCCTATTAATTTCCCTTTTAGAACTCTTTGATTGGACTCGTAGATTACTTCAATCATATCAGCCTCTTCTTGGTAATTATTGTACATCCTTTCACCATAGAAAACCGAGGCGATATATAGATAGCCAACAATTGACACTCCAATCATAAAAGGGCGATACTTTGAGGCCGAGTTTACGCCCATACCAAAATTCATTCTTTTATAGGTTTTGGGAGATTTAGTCATCCAAAGTTTATCAAGCCTGAAGAACAATAGGACAACCAGAAAGGACCCAAAAGCAAAAATCATTAACTGTAAATTTTTTACCGGTGCCAATAGGAAGTCGAGAATATCAGCATACTCGAAAATGTTAATCGAAAATCTATTATAGTAATCATAATCGAACATCATCCCTATCACTACTATGATAAGATAACCTAGAGTTACATAGGTTTGGCTGTCTAGCTTCGGTCTTTTGAAATCTGCCATCCGTTGCAATTTAACTAATTGGATAAGACTCTTTGATCTAATGAGTACTCAATTCGAGTCAAAAACTTACGTATGGACTCGAAAATTCATATTAACATTGCGAACCATTTTCGGTAGAGAGAACTTATATAAACCATGGAAGTAAAAGGAAAACTAGCAATTGTCACTGGTGTAAGTAGAGGCATCGGGTTTGAGACGGTTAAATTGTTATTGGATGCAGGAATGATAGTTGCTGCTTGGGGCAGAACTAACCCGGAGATTGACCATGAGAGTTACCATTTCTTTGGTACTGATGTAGCCAATTGGGAAAATGTACAGGGGTCTTATAAACTGACAACCGAAAAGCTAGGTAAACCTTCTGTTTTAATTAACAATGCTGGTTTTGGCTATCAAGGCCTCATCCATGAAATGCCGGTAGAGCAGTGGAGAGAAATGTTTGATGTGAATGTGCACGGACTCTTCTATTGTATAAAAGTGGCAACGCCTGATATGATCGATTTAGAAGAAGGTCACATCATCAACATCTCATCGATTGCCGGTACCAATGGTGTAGAAACTATGTCGGGTTATGTGGGTACAAAGCACGCAGTAACTGGTATTGGCCATTCTATCTTTAAAGAGTTAAGAAACTACGGGATCAAGGTATCAACCATCTACCCAGGTTCAACGAATACTAACTTCTTCGATAAGATTGAATTCGCAAACGCGAATGAAAATATGATGCGCCCAGAAGATATTGCCATGACCATCCTTCAAACCTTGGAGACTCATCCTAACTATCATGTGGTAGATGTAGAGGTAAGGCCATTAATGCCAAAGGGTAAACCGAAGAAGTAGTTAGGTTTGAGATTTAAGTTTTAGGATTAAGATAATCTTCATTCTAAATCCTAGATCCTAAGACCTTTTTACTCTCCAACTTTATACTCATGCTTTACCCAATCCACTTCCATTACCCATTCTCCTTCCATAGGAGAGTCTGTAATTTTGGCGAAGTTTAAAATGGCAAACATAGGTTCCGGGTAATTATCTCCTTCACCTTCATTACGGTAAACTTCCTCTCCATCGAGCTTATAAACGAGGTCGCTTCCTTCCCATTCTACCGCGTATTCATGGAATTCGTCCAACGTAGCAGGGAAATCTTTTCTGTAGCTCCACCAGTCACCTTTGTCGCACTCGCCTAAACTTTTAATAGCACCGGTCGTAAACTTATCAGCTCCATAATCTCCATGATGCTCGAAAATGTCAATCTCACCTGAACCTGTTAATGGCCAACAGACGTTCTCATCTTCTTCTTGAACCGGAGCTTCATTATTTTGAGCACCTAAAAGCCACCATGCAGGGAACATGCTTTTTTGTCCACTGCCTTGAACACGCAACCTAGCAGTCCAACGACCTTTTATAAACTCTTTTCTATTCTTTGAAGCTATCCTGCCCGCTGCATAGAGCGTCTCAGGATGCTGTTTGCCAAATTTATCGAGATTGTCACATGGAATAGCTTCCCCAACATTCACCACTTTGAGTTTGATTGTACCATTACTTACTTCGCGGGTGTTATACTGGTTATCTGGAACATAACAATGAAACTCATTATTTACCCATATCCTCTGATCTTGCCAGTTTTCAGGGTTAAAGGAATCGAAGTTGTCAATGAAATCAACTGCAAAACCGTCTGCAGATACTTCCACTTTTTCTTCAGTTTGTTTATTTCCACCACAGCTTAATATGGCACAGCTTAATACGATTAGAATAAGGTTGGAGATTGGAGTTTTCATATACTTAAGATAAGGATTGAGGCTGAAGGATCAAGGTACAAGAGTTAAGGAAATTAGATTCAATTAAAAGAAATCACACCTTTAACTTAAATTCTAGACCCTTTTCGCTTCTAAACACTATTTTCGCAATGAATTCAATCCAAGAGCGTTCAATCAGCAATGTCTATTAAAGTAAGTCAGCTTACCAAGATTTACGGCAAACAAAAAGCAGTTGACAACATCTCATTCGAGGTGAATAAAGGTGATATTCTGGGTTTTCTAGGGCCGAATGGTGCAGGGAAATCTACAACTATGAAGATCGCAACAGGGTATATTCCCCCAAGTAGTGGATCAATTGAAATTGAAGGAATAGATACCACAACTAATGCTAAAGACACCAAAGGGAAGATTGGTTATCTGCCTGAGCATAATCCCCTTTACTTGGACATGTATGTTAAGGAGTTTCTACAATTCTCCGGAGAAGTCCAAAATCTAAAAAAGACTGTTTTGAGATCGCGAATTGACGAGCTTATTGCCCTATGCGGATTGACAAAAGAACAGCATAAGCGAATTGGCCAGTTAAGTAAGGGCTATAGACAAAGAGTAGGATTAGCTCAGGCGCTTTTGCACGATCCGAGCGTATTGATCTTAGATGAACCTACAACAGGCCTAGACCCCAATCAATTAGTTGAGATTCGGAATTTGATCAAGGAGATAAGTGTAAACAAAACTGTTATTCTATCTACTCACATTATGCAAGAGGTGAAGGCCCTATGCAACCGTGTAGTGATCATTAACAACGGTGTAATAGTAGCTGATGATTCCGTAGATAAATTGACTCAGTCTTCTCCAATAGTAGAAGTAGAATTCGAGGGTTCTATTGATGTTACATTAATAGAAGAGTTTGGTAAAGTACAAGAGGAGGGTAACAGATATACTATCCAACAAAAGGATTATAAAGACATTCGTTCTGAGCTTTTTGATCTAGCAAAGGCTAAAGGCTGGACAATCCTGAGCATGCAACAGAAAGAAGAAGATCTCGAGCAAGTATTTAGAAATCTAACCCAAAAGAACGATGTGGGCGATTTATAAAAAGGAAATCAGACAGTTTCTAAATGCCTTGATTGCTTATGTTGTGATAGGCGTATTCCTGACAGGTATAGGGTTGCTTACTTGGGTTTTTCCTGACACCTCAGTGCTTAACTATGGCTATGCAGATTTAGATACGCTGTTTGGCTTAGGCCCGTTTGTGTTAATGTTCCTTATTCCTGCCATTACCATGCGCATGTTCGCTGAAGAGAAAAAGTCAGGGACACTTGAATTACTTTTTACCAAACCCATTTCCGATTGGCAAATTACAATAGGTAAATATCTGGCAGCACTCACGATTGTCTTTAAAGCCGTACTACCCACCTTGGTTTATGCTTATTCTATTTCTGAATTAGGAAACCCGATAGGCAATTTAGATATCCCGGGTATAGCAGGTTCTTATATTGGTCTTTTACTTATCGCCTCGGTTTTTGTAGCCATAGGTCTTTTGGCTTCCTCACTCAGTGAAAACCAGATTATTTCTTTTATACTGGCTGTTTTTCTCTGTTTTCTAATGTTTGCCGGTCTGTTTTCGGCTTCAGGACTATTCTCTGGTCACTTGAGTTTGTATATAAAAGAACTGAGTCTAAGTTATCATTATGAGGCCATGAGCAGGGGCTTGATCGATACAAGGAACTTGTCGTATCTCTTAAGCGTGTCAGTCTTCATGCTTCTCTTAACTCAGCTAAAACTGGGGGCCAGGTACTTTTCTTTCAAACCTCTTAGGAATCGAATCATTATACGATCATCGGTTCTCTTTTTGGTGATATTTATACTAAATTTTATTTCTGCGAATATCTATTCACGCATAGATTTTACTGCTGACAAGAGATATACCTTAAAGCCAGCCACAGAAGAGATGTTGGCCCAGTTGGATAAGCCAATGTCTATTGAGATACTATTGTCTGGAGATTTACCTGCTCAATATCAAAGACTAACTCAGGCTTTGGATCAAACCATCAAAGATTTTGATGCACAGTCGCCAAATGTGATCACCTCTTTTAATACCGATCCTAGTGATGCCGCTACAGCAGAAGAACGTAAACAGAACTACGATTATCTGGCGCGTCAAGGGTTTTCGGCAGTACAAGCCTTTTATACAGAGAATGGCAATCAAGTAAGTAAACTGCTTTTTCCCTATGTGATTCTCAGGTATAATCAACAGGCGGCTGCCGTTTCCATTTTTGAATCCAAAACAGGAGTGTCACCTGATGAAGTGGTGAATCAAGCCGTTGAGGATCTTGAGTTTGCGCTTGCAGTAGGGATTCAGCGTTTGGCTCGATTAGGTAGAAAGCAAATGGGATTGTTGCAAGGTCATGGGGAATTAGATTCTTTAGACATTGCCGGATTTAAGGCTGAAATGGTGCAGTATTTTGATTTGGTAGAGCTCGAATTAGAAGATGATAGATTAGCGCAAATGGATGCCTTAGTAATTGCCAAACCAAAAACTGAATTTTCTAGAGACGATAAGTTTATTCTAGATCAGTATATCATGAATGGAGGAAAGGCAGTATTCATGATTGATGCGCTCACTGAAGATATGTCCTTGGCTGCAGGGCAAGGTACCTTGGCATTACCTTTAGACCATAACTTAGACGATCTTCTCTTTAGATATGGTGTTAGACTAGAAGATAATCTGATACAGGATATTCAGAATTTTGGTCGATACCCTGTGGTGGTAGACGAGCAAAATAATGTGTTCAATTTGCCTTGGCCCTTTTATGCAGCTGTTAATCAATTTTCTGATCATCCGATTACAAAAAACTTAGACGCTGTTTATGCCAGGACTTTTGGCACCATAGATACCGTAAAAGCTGTGGGTGTGAAAAAAACGCCACTTATGTTTACTTCTGAGTTTACACGAGTTATCGCAGCTCCGGCTAAAGTGGCTTTTGAAGATTATGCAAATCAGCCCGATCCTGCTCTATTCAATCATGGTATAGAGCCAGTCGCTTACTTACTAGAAGGGAAGTTTACTTCCTTATTTAAGAATAGACTCCTGCAAGGAGAAGCTAAAGCCGACTTTAAAGAGGAGAGTGTCGAGACAAAAATTGTTGTGATCTCAGATGGTGATTTCATCAGAAATGAAAAAGACCTAAGAAGAGGGACACCATTGGAGCTTGGCATAAACCCATTCGCAGATCAAGGCGAGAAAGTTAGATATGCCAATAAAGATTTTCTATTCAATACGCTGGCTTATTTGACAGACGCTAATGGTTTAATTACGGCTAGGGCTAAGGAGGTAACTTTGAGACCGCTAAATAGAATCAAGGTTCAAGAAGAAAGGACCTATTGGCAGTTGTTAAACTTAATAGGTCCTTTGCTTATTATGGGCTTATTCGGATTCTCAAGAGCATACCTGAGAAAACGAAAGTACAATACTTAATATTTCTGAACGCTGTTGTCAATCTCATCGGCCCAAGCTAAAATGCCGCCTTTGAGATTGTAGAGATTTGTAAACCCTTGCTGAGCTTCTAAAGCCTGAACTACGTTACCGCTTCTTGCACCAGATCTACAGTGAACAATTACTTGTTTATCTCTTGAGATTTTATCTAGGTTGTTCATCACAGTTCCCATTGGAATCAATTCTCCTCCCATTTCAGCGATCTCTGCTTCATATGGTTCGCGAACATCAATCAACTGGAAATCAGCACCAGATGCTTTTAATTCTGCTAATTCTTTTACGGTTACTTCTTTCATAATACTTCTAGTCTTCTTCTTAAAAATTCCGAACATGTCGTCTTTGAAGTGTTGATTCTGTGCGAAATTAAGGTCTAAAAAGACAATTGGTGTAATTAATGTTACAGACGACAGAAATTTGTAAACTAAAAACGGAGAATATAGGTTCAGATTCATCGCTAAAATGCCTGTTTTCAATTCTCTATATTGATTTTATTTTTAATTTTAGCTGCTTATTAAATCAATCAGATAAATCCCCCTTTTATGAAGTTTATTGTTTCTTCAGCCGAACTCCTCAAGCGTCTTTCTAATATCAATGGAGTTATTACCACCAACCCTGTGGTACCTATTCTCGAAAACTTCCTTTTCGAAATAAATGATGGGCTTTTGACCATCACTGCATCGGACTTGCAGACCTCTATGATTACAGAAATTGATGTGGAGGCTAAAGAGGATGGCAGTATCGCTGTACCTGCTAGAATTCTGATGGACACCTTGAAGAATTTGCCTGAGCAGCCGGTGACATTTAGCATAGATGCTGAGACATATAGTGTGGAGATTAACTCTGATAATGGTCGCTATAAATTGGCTGGTGAGAATGCCACTGACTTCCCTAAAGTTCCGGATGTTACAGATGCATACTCAGTAGATATGTCAACTGAAGTCTTAAGTGGAGCGATAAACAATACAATTTTTGCTACCAGTAATGACGAATTAAGACCAGCAATGACTGGGGTGTTCGTTAAGTTGGATGATACAAATACCACTTTTGTTTCTACAGACGGGCACAGATTGGTTAGATATAGAAGAGTAGATGTGGCTACCGATTCAGGTATGTCAATCATCATACCTCGCAAAGCACTCAATTTATTAAAGTCTACTTTGCCTTCAGAGAACTCAAATGTTGTATTGGAATACAATGCTTCAAATGCATATTTCCACTTCAATAACATTAAAATGATCTGCCGATTGATCGATGAGCGTTTCCCTGATTATGAAAATGTAATTCCAACAGAGAATCCTATCGAAATGTCTATCGATAAAAACGAATTACTGGGTTCTCTTAAGCGTATATCTATTTATGCTAATAAGACAACTCATCAGATAAGACTGAAAATCACAGGAAGCGAATTGACCATTTCTGCTGAGGATCTCGATTTCTCTAATGAGGCAAAAGAAACTTTAGCATGTGAGCATAATGGAGAGGATATTGAAATTGGTTTCAATGCCAAGTTCTTAGTTGAAATGCTCGGAAATATTCATTCCAAGAGTATTACGCTTCAGATGTCAGCTCCAAACAGGGCAGGTTTGATTGTACCTGCAGAGAAGGATGATAATGAAGATATTTTAATGCTAGTAATGCCGGTAATGTTGAACAATTACTAGTTGTAAAGTTTTAAAAAGAGAAAAGGAGCCTAGGCTCCTTTTTTTATTTCCACCAATTGCAAGAAATGACATAGAGGGCATTTCGAATTTTGTTAATTTCCCTCAATGCTTTCTAAAAAGACCCAATACGCCTTTCATGCATTAACCTACCTAGCCGAAAACGAGGATAAGGGACCTATATTAATTTCAGAAATATCTCAGGAGCGAAATATCTCCCTAAAGTTTTTGGAGAATATTCTCTTAGAAATGAAGAAAGCAGGCGTTCTAGGCTCAAAAAAAGGTAAAGGAGGAGGTTACTATTTGATTAAGCCTCCTGAAGAAGTAGTGCTTGCCAAGATCATTAGGGCATTAGATGGACCAATAGCCTTACTGCCCTGTGTAAGTCTTAATTACTACGAAAAATGTGAGAATTGTAACGAAGAGATTTGTGGCTTGAATAGGGTAATGGCTGATGTTCGAGATAATACTTTAAAAGTATTAGAGAATAAGACATTAAAAGACATTCTCAGGAACCAATAAAAATTTTTTACGTTATTACCCTACTAAAATGGTAGGGAATACATAGATTTGAAACTCGTATCAATTTTTTACGGTCAATATGTTCTTAGATACAGTCATAAATAAGAAAATAAATAATACGCCTCCAAGGGATAGCAATCTGAAGAGTGTTGCTAAAACAGTCAGTTGGAGGGTGATTGGTACTCTAGATACCATCATGATCTCTTACTTTATTACGGGAGATACTTCAATGGCCTTTTCTATTGGCTCAGTTGAAGTGGTTACGAAAATGGTGCTCTACTATTTTCATGAAAGAGCTTGGGCCTATTCAAAAATTAGAAGATGAGTATAGATTCATTATTTGAAAAGCTAGAAGGTAAAGATTTGGCCGAGAGTCTCTCAGAAGTATCTAAACTCTTTCCTGGTAAAGCCGTTTTTTCCACTGCTTTTGGAAGGGAAGGCCAAGTAGTACTTGATACGATTTTTAAGAACGATTTAGATATAGACGTTTTTACAATTGACACTGGTCGACTGTTTAATGAAACGTACGAATTAATGGACAGGGTCAGGTCCAGATATCAAAAGTCATTCAAAGTATATTTTCCAAACGCCCAGAGTGTTGAAGAACTCACATCAGCTAAAGGTTTCAGTAGCTTTTATCAATCGGTAGATAACCGAAAGGAGTGCTGCTATATAAGAAAGGTTGAGCCCCTTGAAAGAGCATTAAAAGGTGCTAAAATATGGGTTACGGGTCTTCGTGCGGGTCAATCAGACAACCGCAAAGGATTTGAAAAGATTGAATGGGATGAGAGGCATGGTGTATTCAAATTCAACCCACTTTTGGATTGTTCTTTCGAAGAAGTAGAGCGTTATCTCAAAGAAAACAATGTACCTGTTAACGCACTTCACAAAAAAGGTTTTACGAGTATAGGTTGTGCTCCTTGTACTAGAGCAATCTTGGAAGGGGAGGATTCTCGTGCCGGCCGTTGGTGGTGGGAAGATTCTAAGAAAGAATGTGGTCTGCACGATCGTCAGGTAATTTTAAAGTGATTTTAATAGTATTGAAGTGATTGCGTATCTTTCATTTTCTGAAAAAACGGAACATGAGAAAATCACTTTTTACTCTTCTTGTATTGGCGCAAGCGCTGATCTGTTTTGGCCAATCGGCTGAAGAATATTTTAAACCCCTTAAGTATAGAAATATAGGGCCTTTTAGAGGCGGACGATCCGTCTCTGCTACTGGTGTTATTGGAGATCCGCTTACCTATTATATGGGAACCACTGGTGGAGGCTTATGGAAGACTACAGATGCTGGCCAGCGTTGGTCCAATATTTCAGATGGATATTTTAAAACAGGTTCTGTAGGGGCAGTTGCGGTATCTACTTCCGATCCAAATATTGTAGTGGTGGGTATGGGTGAGCATGCGCCTAGAGGTGTTATGACTTCTTATGGTGACGGAGTTTATAAGTCGACTGATGCAGGTAAAACTTGGAAGCATATTGGCCTTAAAGAGACTCAACATATTTCAAGAATTATTATTCACCCGAGGAATCCAGATGTAATGTTGGTTGCTGCGCAAGGTGCTTTACACGGCTCTAATCCTCAAAGAGGTATTTACAAGACTACAGATGGAGGTGAGTCTTGGAACCAAGTGCTTTTTGTAAATGAGTCAACAGGAGCAAGTGAGCTGAGTATGGATATCCATGCACCAGATATTTTATACGCTACTATGTGGGAGCATGAGAGAAAGCCGTGGAAAGTAATAAGCGGTGGTGAAGGAAGTGGCGTATATAAAAGTACTGATGGTGGAGACTCTTGGTTTAAGATAGAAAATGGACTTCCTGATGAATTAGGTAAGATGGCTATCGCGGTAAGTCACGCAAATTCTGAAAAGGTCTATTTGCTTTTAGAAAGTGATTCAGATAAAGATTTGGGCGGTTTGTTCGTCTCAAATAACGCTGGTGATAGTTGGAGCAGAGTAAGTGGTGATAACAGATTGACCCAAAGAGCTTGGTACTACACCGAGGTTTTTGCCGATCCGAATGATGAGCACACGGTATATGTTTTAAGCGCACCGGCACTTAGATCTATTGATGGAGGTAAAACTTGGGAACGCCTAAGCGGTACACATGGAGACTATCATGACTTATGGATCAACCCGACCAATTCGAAAAACATGGTTATCGCCAATGATGGTGGGGCAGCAATTACTTTTAATCAAGGGGCTACCTGGTCGACTCAGGCAAATATGCCTACGGCTCAGTTTTATAGGATTAATGCCGATAATCTTTTCCCATACAACATCTATGGAGGACAACAGGATAATTCTTCCGTTAAGATCGCAAGCCAAAGTCTTGGAAGAGGAATTTCAGAATCAGATTGGTCTGCTTCCGCAGGTGGGGAAAGTGCCTTCTTAGCATTTGATCCCGACAACCCAAGGTATGTAATGGGTGGTAGCTATTTGGGTACTATTGAACTGTTAGATACTAAGTCTAAAGCGTCAACTGAGATTATGGCAGCGCCTATTCAATATTTAGGCAAAGCAGCTCGAGACATGAAATATCTCTTCAATTGGAATGCACCAATTGTGAAGTCAATGCATCATGAAGATACGTATTACCACGCTGCTCAGCTGGTACTGAAAACAGAAGATAGAGGTGTTTCATGGACTGAAGCTTCTCCCGATCTAACTAGAAATATAGATGAGAAACAAGGAAATGGGGGTGGGCCTTATACCAATGAGGCTGTAGGGGCAGAGAACTATGGTACAATTGCCTATTTAGCTGAATCTCCCCATGAGAAAGGAGTGTTCTGGACAGGAAGTGACGATGGTTTGGTGCAATTGACCAGAGATGACATGGCTACTTGGACAGATGTTACACCTAAGGGTCTGGAGGAGTGTCTTGTTAATGCAATTGAAGTCTCGCCTCATGATCCTGCGACTGCTTACATTGCCACCACGCGCTACAAGTTCAATGACAAAACGCCTGGACTTTATAAGACTACCAATTATGGTAAATCCTGGACTAAAATTTCAGATGGGATTCCTTATGGCGCTTACACGCGTGTAGTTAGAGAAGATAAGAAGAGAAAGGATTTGCTTTATGCCGGTACAGAAACAGGTGTTTATGTGTCATGGAATGGAGGTAAATCTTGGGAGCCTTTTCAACTCAATTTACCGACCACTCCTATTAATGATTTAATGGTACACAATAACGATTTGATTGTGGCCACATCAGGTAGATCTTTTTGGATCCTTGATGACCTTCATTTACTCAGTCAATACGATGAGAAGGAAGGCAACATACTTTATAAGCCGAATGCTACTACCTACGGAATGCCGGGAAGTGCCATGGATGGCAATTCAACCAATGGACAAAACGCATTTACCGGTATCAATCCGGCAAGTGGCTTGGTAATTTATTATGATCTCGAAGAAGTTCCAGAAGGTGAAATAAGAATTGAGTTCAGGGATTCCAATAATAAACTGATTAATACCATCAGTTCGGAAAGAGATACTGATTATTTAGGTTATGCAGGTGGCCCTCAAAGAGCACCGACTATTTCTAAAAAAGAGGGTTTGAACAGATTCGTTTGGAATATGAGAAACCCAATTATGCCGGGTATTCCAAAAGCGTATATAGAGGCAAGTTACAGTGGTCATAAAGTGTCACCAGGGATATACAATATTACACTTCATTTAGGTGAGAATACCTTGCAGACCCAGGCTGAAATTTTGGATAACCCTAATTTCGAAATGGAAGATGGTCAGCATGCCATTTATGATCAGTTCATGTCTGAAATGGAATCGGAGCTAACCGCAATGCATGTAATGGTAAATACACTGAATGGCACAAAGGCAAGACTGCGTCAGATTTTGAAAGGTGTTGAAGATGCTGCATTGAAAGCAGAGGGAGAAACCTTGGTAAAGCGTTTGACTGAATGGGATGAGAAAATGGTTCAACGTAAGTCTAAAGCTTATGACGATGTGGAGAACTTCCCGAACAAATTTACTGCTGAATACATGTTCCTGATTAATCAGACAGAAAGTAGTATACCAAGAATTAATCAACCTTCAAGAGACAGAAGAGCCGAATTAGAAAAGGAATGGACTGTTTTAAAATCAGAAGGAGAGCAATTGATGAATATTGAATTACCAGCTTACAATAAGAAACTTTGGGAGGCAGGTATAGGTGCCCTTTTCACGAAGTAGCCTAGTTGAGTTTTTCGGCAATTAGTTCATCTACTTGCATAGATAAAGCATACGCTTCATCGAACAGGATATTTAATTCCTGTTCGTTGGAGAGTAGGTTTACAACCAAATTCTTGAATTCAACACTTTTGATTTTGTCTAGTGATACGATCTCTTCCAGACCAAAATCCACATCCTTTACGAGAAATTCACTATAGTATTTCTCTTTCATACGTACATAGTAATCTACCACATCACGCAACTCTAAATACACAGATTTCAGGCTGATTAGTTCGTTTTTAAGGTCAGAGTTTTTATTGGTGTAATTGGTGTTGAGGTAGTAATTGGTTGCCTCAAATTGAAGGATGGGTTTGTGTGTTCGGTTAATATCGAAGAGATAATGCGAGATACTGTCTTCTTCTAGATTACCTCCGGAGAATAGAATGCGCGCCAATTGTCTGGTGTCGTTTTCTAATTTTAGTCTACTACCAATTAACTCCTCAAAAGTCTCTAGGTTCTTCTCATTTTCTGAACTCACTTTTTCAATAGCAGCTGATTCAAGTTTTAAGTCTTTCTTGTCTTCGTAATATACATTTAGCTGATAGGCGACAGTAATACCGAAAATGATAAGAAAGACCTCCATGAGGTAGATGAAGACATCTCTTCTTCTGAGCTTTTTGGCAGAGCCACTTTTCTTCAGTCTTCTAGAAGTACCAATTTTGACCATAATTAATAGACGTCTCTAACATAAAGATGTTTAAAAATACTCATAGCTGCACATAGCCTGAGGAAGACGTTAAAAATGAAAAAGGCTATTCTCAATCGTGTCGCTCAATATGGGCACCTAAGGCATTTAACCTTGTGTCGATGTGCTGGTAGCCTCTATCGATTTGCTCCACATTGTCAATTACGCTTGTTCCTTCTGCGGAAAGGGCAGCAATTAGTAATGCTTGACCTGCACGAATATCAGGAGATGTCATGCGTATACCCTTCAACTTTTGCTTCCTATCCAAGCCAATTACTGTGGCTCTGTGTGGATCGCAAAGAATAATTTGAGCACCCATGTCAATTAGCTTATCCACAAAGAATAAGCGGCTTTCAAACATCTTTTGATGAACTAGAACCGTTCCTTTGGCTTGCGTAGCTACTACCAAAACAATACTCAAAAGGTCAGGTGTTAAGCCCGGCCAGATGGCATCTGCTATGGTCATAATGGATCCATCAATAAAAGTCTCGATAGCGTAATTGTCTTGAGCCGGAATAAAGATGTCATCACCTTTGAATTCCATCTCAATACCTAATCTTCTGAATGTCTCAGGGATTAAGCCCAGCTGATCTATTCTACAATCTTTGATGGTTAACTCAGATTGTGTCATGGCAGCTAACCCTATGAACGAGCCAATCTCGATCATGTCAGGTAGCATGGTGTGTTCAGTACCTTTTAGTGAATCAACACCTTCAATTTCAAGGAGATTAGAACCGACACCTGTAATTTTTGCTCCCATAGAATTTAGCATTCTTGAGAGTTGCTGAAGATAAGGTTCACAAGCTGCATTGTATATGGTGGTCTTACCTTTAGCAAGCACAGCAGCCATTAATATATTCGCTGTACCCGTAACAGAAGCTTCATCTAGTAGCATGTAGCAACCTTTAAGATGAGAGGCATCTATGTGGTACATGCCTGTTTGTGCTTCATATAAGAAACGAGCGCCTAATTTTTGGAATCCTATAAAGTGGGTGTCTAATCTTCTTCTGCCAATTTTATCACCACCTGGTTTTGAGATTTTACCTTTACCGAATCTTGCCAAAAGAGGACCTAGGATCATGATTGATCCTCTAAGAGAGGAGGCTTTAGTGCGAAACTCTTCAGTTTCTAGGTAGTCAATGTCTACATCTTTTGCACAGAATCTATAAGATTCATGTCCCAAATATTCCACTTCAACACCCATGGCCGCCAACAACTCAATGAGTTTGTTAACATCCCTGATGTCTGGGACTTTGTTAATGACAACTGATTCTGGTGTTAGTAGAACAGCACAAAGGATTTGAAGTGCTTCGTTTTTGGCTCCCTGAGGAATTATTTCTCCTGATAAACGGGCGCCTCCTTCAATAACGAATTGAGACATTTAGTTTCTGCGTCTTTTATGGTGACCTCTTCTTCTATTCTGGTTGTTATTGTTATTATTATTCGAATGACGTCTTTCCTTAACATTGTTATTGAATAAGCCGAATTCTTTCACTTTTTCAATATCTATGTCAAGTTGATTATTCGAAAGCTCCTTGATTTGCTTCAGGATAATCTCGTCCTCGATGTTGTCTTTGTTCCAGGTATTGTAGAAGCCTTTCATTAATCTTCCGATATGGATAATGGCAGATTCCTTTGTTTCAGGGTCTTCCATTTTGATGGCTTGCTCAATCATGATTTCAACACTTCTTCCGTAGTGTCTGTATCTCATTTTAGAGTTTTTGTATTCAACTCTTTGAGGCTTTTTACCAATAGCAGATTCTTCTGGCATTGGGAAAGGCGCTTCAATATCTAAATCGAAGTTAGAAATGATATATAAATCATCCCATACTTTCTGATCTGTCTCTTGATTGTTTTTGAGGTTCGGATTGATTTGTTTCATCAAATCCGTGAGCGTTTGAGCATACTCACTTCTCTTTTCTTTGTCTTCAATTGTTCTGATGTGATTGACCAGCTTTTGAATGTTGCGGCCATACTCTTTAAGTCTCACATCTTTTCTTTCTGTATTGTATTCTAATGTATTCGAGTTCACGATGTCAAATTAACAATTATTCTTAAGCCCCTGAATTATTATCGATTAAGAGCCTAATTTATTTTCTATTCTACGATTCTCAATTTGGCGAAAGAAAGCAGCAAAGTCTTCTCACCGAAATCTTCAAAGATCACTTTAGCCTTTTTGTTGGCTCCGGAAGTATCCATTTTATGCACTTTACCAAAGCCAAATTTCGGATGTTCTACCTTCATGCCTTCCTGCAGGTTGCTCGTATCGCTAGGTCTAAAGTCAGCACTTGGTTTATGGTATTGCGGTGGCTTTTTAGGAACAGCCTTTTTACTGGCCATTAAATTACGCGCAAAGTTCGAAGTAACTCCCGGAGGTCCTTCTCTTCTGCCTAATTGTGGCTCTCGGCTACCGTATCTTGTATTAACAAAAATAAAGCTTGGATCAACCTCTTCTATAAACCTACTCGGTTCACAATTAATTAGTCTACCGAATCTATAACGAGAAAGGGCATAAGAGAAGTATAAGTTCTCTTGGGCTCGTGTTATGGCTACATAAAAAAGCCTTCTTTCTTCTTCAAGATCAGCCCTGCTAGACATCATCATCTGAGAAGGGAAGAGGTCTTCCTCGAGTCCTACTACAAATACGTTTTTAAATTCTAGTCCTTTCGATGAATGAATCGTCATCAATGACACAAAATCTGTATCCTCAGGGTCTTCATTATCAGCATCTGTTAAAAGTGCGATGTCTTGCAAGAAAGCCCCTAGGCTCTTGTCTTCAACATCTGGCGTATCAACGAATTCTTTGATCGCATTCAAAAGCTCTTGAACGTTCTCGTAGCGATTGAGTCCTTCCACAGTTTTGTCGGCATAAAGCTCCTTTAGTAAACCCGAGTTTTTCGCAATGTGACTCGCGGCTTCATAAGCATCTTTAGTCTCAATTGAGATTTGAAAACTTTTAACTAATGTCACAAACTGTTCAACTGCGTTTGCCGCTCTGCCCGGTAAGAAAGCCTGTATGTTGGTGAGAACCTCCCAGAGTGGTATGTCATGTTCAAAAGCGGCAACCACCATCTTCTCTACTGATGTGGTTCCAATACCTCTTTTCGGTAGGTTAATGATTCTTCGGAAGGATTGCTCATCAGCCGTATTGATTGCAAATCGCAAATAGGCCATCAGGTCCTTTATTTCTTTTCTTTGGTAGAAGGATAGTCCACCGTAAATTTTATATGCGATTCCTGATTTTCTTAAGGCTTCTTCAATGGCCCTTGATTGGCTATTGGTTCTGTAAAGGACTGCAAAGTCTCTATTCTGATAGTTGTTCTGTGTCTTCTGCTCAAAAATTGCTGAAGACACAAAGCGGCCTTCCTCATTATCAGAAATGGATTTGATCAACTCAATTCTATTGCCTTCATCATTGGCTGTCCAAACGCTCTTTTTAAGCTGACCTTTATTTCTAGCAATCACAGAATTGGCAGCTTTTACGATGTTTTGAGTAGAGCGATAATTCTGTTCAAGCTTAATGACTCTTAGGTCTGGAAAATCCTTTTCAAAATTCAGGATGTTCTCAATATTTGCTCCGCGGAAGGCATAGATGGATTGTGCATCGTCACCTACCACGGCAATATTTTGGCTTACAGAAGATAGTTTCTTAGTGATTAAATACTGAGAAACGTTGGTGTCCTGAAACTCATCTACAAGTACATATTTAAACCTATGCTGATACTTGTTCAAAACATCTACATGATCTCTAAAAAGTACGTTGGTGTTGAACAGTAGATCGTCAAAATCCATGGCATTTGCCTTGAAACAGCGTTGGCAATAGGCTTTGTATATCCTGCCCATTTCTGGTTTTTGAGCGGCAGCGTCATCTGCTTCGTACAGCGGATTGGCTAAATACTCTTCCCAAGAAACCAATCTGTTTTTGGCACTGGAAATCCTGTTCAGAACCACATTAGGTTTATATACTTTGTCGTCTAAGCCAAACTCTTTTACAATGGTTTTGATGAGAGACTTAGAATCGTCAGAATCGTAAATAGTAAAGTTGCTTGGGTAGCCTAATCTGTCTGCCTCAGATCTAAGGATTCTGGCAAATACAGAGTGAAAGGTTCCCATCCAGAGATTGCGTGCGTTGAGTCCCACAACACGCTCAATACGCTCTCTCATCTCTCGAGCAGCCTTGTTGGTAAAGGTTAGAGATAGAATATTGAATGGATCGATTCCCTTTTCCTTGATTAAGTAGGCAATTCTGTAGGTAAGAACACGCGTTTTTCCCGATCCTGCACCTGCAATGATCATAGCAGGGCCCTCAGTATTGACTACGCCTTCATATTGGGGTTCGTTAAGAGTTGAGAGGTAATCCATTCAGCACTAATTCTGCTCGATTTATCTTCGCAAGATAGGGGAAGATCAGCTTATTCTTCAATCAATTTCAAGAAGTATTCTTCATAGTTATCGATGGTCTTTTCCATGGAAAAAGTATCGAATGCTGAGGTCTTGCCGTTGGCGATCAGTTTTTCTCTAAGTGAATCATCCTCAAGCAATCGATTAATGTGTCTTTGTAGAATCTCCACATCTCCATTATCAAAGAGGAGTCCGTTTTCTTGGTCTTGAACAACATCTGGTATTCCGCCAAAATTAGTGGCGATCACAGGGCATTCCATGGCCATGGCTTCCAATAATACGAGCCCAAAACCATCCATTGTTGAGGCCAGTATATTGATATCAAAGAGTCGATAAACATTCAAAATTTCACTGCTATCTACTTTGCCTAAAAAGTCTACTCTGTTGGCAAGTTGATATTTGTCAATGGCCCACTGATAATCTTCTTTATCTACTCCGGCTAGCACTAAGCGGATTTTAGGATTATTGATTAGGGCCAAGGCATGAATGATTTGGTCTTGTTCTTTTGGTCGAGATACTGAGCCTATAACGATTTCATCATCAGCTATTGATAGCTCATCTTTGAGTTTTGCCACACCTGTTTCACTCCATTGGCTAAATCGCTCATTTGGAATGCCATTGTGAATCACTTTGAGGTGTTTTTTTGGATAACCTTTATCGGTCATTATTTTTTTGAGGCCCTCACTGATTACTATGATTGATGCAGTGTTCTTGATGTAGAACATTCGTTGAAGCCAGCCACCTGAACTCAAAGGGTTTTGTCGCCTGGTATGAACAATCTTACAGTTGAGGTTATAGCGCCATTTTGAGAAGATGGTTGTATACCGATCAATACCGGACTGGGCATTGATCACCTGAATATCATTGGCTTTTACCACATCTCGTATTTGCCTCCAATTCTCTTTATCAAACTTTCCTTTGAACGTCATTGGGATTCTCGAGACTTTGGTGTCTTCTAACAAAGTCCAGAGAAGCGATTCTTTTCGGATGCCCACAAATACGTTGTGTCCTCTATCGGCTAAACCTTTAGATAAGTATGAAATTGAATTGGTAGAGCCCGCCATATCACCTTGAAAGGTGATGATTAATATGTTTAACGGCCTATCGATATTCATGCGTGACAAAGGTAAACTTATAATCTTCTTTTCAGTTGAATACACAGTAGTGTTGCTAAAACTTTCGGTTTAGAAAGCTTATCAGCAGGAATCTATTAATTTTGATCCATGTCCACAGAAACTATACAAGACGAACAAGAAGCAAAACGTCAAAATTACTCTGAGGCCGAGAAATCGGACATCTTCGATACGGAGTTTATGCCGCATGTGGATTCTATGTACTCATTTGCTTATCGCTTGACATTTGACGAAGACGATGCGAAAGACTTAGTACAAGATACTTACATGAAGGCTTTTCGTTTTATCAATTCTTTCGAGAGAGGAACTAATGCAAAAGCATGGCTGTTCCGCATATTGAAAAACAGCTTTATTAATGAGTTTAGGAAGAAAAGTAAGCAGCCGGCAAAGGTTGATTACAATGAAGTAGAACAGTACTACAACTCTGATGATGCTGGTGAAAAGATTACTACCGATTTACGTGTAGAGACCGTTCAACATATGATTGGCGATGAAGTTTCTGGGGCATTAAATGCTATCCCGGTAGATTTCAGAACAGTAATCATACTAAGTGACTTGGAAGGATTTACTTATGAAGAGATGTCCAAGATTTTGGATATTCCGATAGGTACGGTAAGATCTAGATTGCATAGAGCAAGAAACATGTTAAAAGAGAAGTTGGCGGAGTACGCTAAAGAAATGGGTTTTAATAAGTAAACAGATGGCGGAGTTTTCAGAATGGTTCAAAGTTACTTTCGAAAAATGCTATTGTGAGCAGGGTAACTTAATTAACGAATCAAAATTTAAGGAATTGGTTCAGCTAGTGCTGGACAATGAAGCAGACGAAGCTTCTTTGGAGATTTTTGAAGAAAAAATAAGGACTTGCGTTAAATCTAGTTTTACCTTCGAGAGCGAGAAATCGATGCGTGAACAGATTCGTGCTAAACTAACGGAGCATCAAGCAGATATTCCGAATGACTTAGCACAAGCGATACGCAAGAGTGTTAATCTTTAATATATGACCCAAGGCAAGGCTTTTATTTTTACTGCACCTTCTGGTTCAGGAAAAACTACAATTGTAAAACACCTTTTGGCCAAGAATTCTAATCTTGGCTTTTCTATTAGTGCTTCTACTCGAGATAAACGAGGAAGAACCGAAACCCATGGTAAAGACTATTACTTCCTGAGCAAAGATGAATTCCGTCAGAAAATAGAAGACGATGCCTTTATTGAGTGGGAAGAAGTTTATACTGGAAACTACTATGGTACCTTAAAAGAAGAGGTGCAGCGAATTTGGGATGAAGGTCGCCATGTGGTCTTCGATGTTGAGGTAAAAGGAGCCCAAAAACTCAAATCTTATTTTGGAGAGCATGCTTTGGCTGTATTTGTTAAGGTGCCGAGCATGGAAGAGTTAGCTAAGAGATTAAAAGGCAGAGGAACAGAATCGGCAGACAGTCTTTCTCAAAGGTTATATAGAGCGGAGTTCGAGATGTCTTTAGAAAATAAGTTTGATGTAACTTTAGTGAACGAAAACTTAGATGAGTCATTTGAAAAAGCTGAGAAGCTAGTGAATGACTTCCTTAATCAATAACAGTGAAAGTAGGACTCTTTTTCGGCTCATTTAATCCCATCCATATAGGTCATTTGGTAATTGCTGATGTTATGGCCGACCAGACAGATTTAGATCAGGTTTGGTTTGTTGTGAGTCCGTTAAACCCTTTCAAAAGCAGTAGTTCTTTGCTGCATGAATTCGACCGATTGAAAATGGTGGAATTGGCCATTCAAGAGAATTTTAAGTTTAGGGCGTCCGATGTGGAGTTTAATATGCCCAGACCTAGCTACACAGCAGATACCCTAGCGTATTTAACAGATAAACATCCGAATGATGAGTTTAAGCTGATTATTGGAGAAGACAATTTGCTTCATTTTCATAAATGGAAAAACCATGAAGTTATCTTAGAACAGCATGGTCTTTATGTTTATCCTAGACCTCAAGTAGACCGTTCTAAGATTAAAGTGAGCCACGCGAATATTAGGTATGTAGATTCACCTATGTTAGATATCAGTGCAACTTTTATCCGGTCCAGTATTCGCAACGAGCACTCTGTTCAATATCTATTGCCCCAACCCGTAGAGGCCTATATCAAAATGAAGAAATTCTATCAGTAGCATAACCCATTTAACTGATTTAGAATTCTTTAACACAAAATCAAACTGTAGAGGCGACATTTTCGTTCACATTTGCGTCTACTGAATGACAAGATTGAAATAGATCCTGATTCAGAGTCAAAAACTTCAAACACGATTAGATGACACGCCTTACTTATATCCTTGGATTGCTTTGCATAAGCTTGGCAACCTTCGGTCAAGGAATTAAAGGAACAATAGTAGATGAGAATGGTGGCCCTTTGCCATTTGCATCTATTTATATAAAAGAAAAAGGAACAGGTACTTCTACCAATTTAGAAGGCAAATTCGAGATGCCATTATCCTCTGGCATTTACTCTATTTCATTTCAATTTATGGGTTATGAATCTGTTCAAAAGAAGGTTCAGGTGAGTAATGACTATGTAGATCTGAAGATTCAATTGAAGCCTCAGGTTTATGAACTACCAACAGTAGTAGTTGATGGAAAAGCTGAAGATCCTTCTTATACCATCATGAGAAAGGCAATTGCCAAAGCCAAGTATCACCTGCTTCAGAATGACAGTTTTTCTGCTGAAGTATATATGAAGGGGACAGGGAAGATTGACAAAGTACCTTGGATTTTAAGAAGGACATTCGAGAAAGAAGGAATCGATACGAGTCAGGTTTTTACTTCAGAGTCAGTTAGCGAGATTTCTTTCGAAAGACCTTATACCTTCAAAGAGAGAGTAATTTCTGTGAGAGCTTCAGGTGAGGATTTAGACAATGCCAATCCAAACGCCTATATCAACACTAGTTTTTACTTTCCTAAGGTGGTGAATGCCATCTCTCCTCTAAACGAAAGAGCTTTCTCTTATTATCGATTTGAGTATCAAGGGAGTTTTAATGAAAGAGGATATGAGATCAATAAGATCAAAGTTATTCCTCGCTCAAAAGGAGACGATGTGTTCGAAGGGGAAATTTATATTCGAGAAGACTATTGGAATATTCACTCCTTAGATCTGTCTACAAGTATTATGGGGTTTGGGGTGAACCTTAACTCAATATACGCACCCATAGAAGAAGAGATCTGGATGCCTGTTACACAAAAGATGGAATTCTCAGGATCTATTTTTGGTCTGGCAGGTACATATACCTATTTGGCGTCTGTCAGCAATTATAAGTTAGAGCCAAATACAGAATTAGATCCTTCGGTTATTCTTATAGATGAGAAAATTGCCCCGGCACCTGAAGAAATTCAGTCTATAAAAGAAGGTGAGGTAGCAGAAGGTGTAAAGGAGGTTTTTGCTGAAAACAAAGAAGTGTCTCGAAAGCAGTTTAGAAAACTGATGAAAGAGTATGAGAAGCAAGAACTTGAGCAAGAGGAAGAACAAGATGTTGTATCTGATTACTTCTATAAGATTGATACGCTTGCCGCAAGGAAAGATTCTTCATATTGGGCGAGTATCAGACCTGTTCCGCTAACTCAAAGAGAAGTTCTGAGCTATGTAAGAGAAGACAGTACATATTATGCTGAAAAAGAGAAGGCAGAAGCCGATACAGCGAGACTTAATAATGGAGAACGTTTTAAAATTACCGATATCATCACTGGAGGTTATTATAAACTTGGTGAGCGATTAAGATTCGGTTACGATGGTTTGATCACCGGAACGAATTTTAATACGGTAGAGGGTTGGAACTTAGAAGCCACAGGAACATTCTCCTGGAGAAACGATACAACCACACGATTAAGAATTGACCCTTTTGTGAGATATGGATTTGCCAGCAATACTTTTTATGGTAAAGTAGAAGGAGTATTCGGTATTGGCGAGACCGAACAGAGAAATACTTTTAGATTCTCGGGGGGTAAATATGTAAGTCAATTCAATCCTGATATTGTCAGCCCACTCATTAACTCCTATGTAACACTTACTAATAGGAGAAACTTCATGTCTCTTTATGAGAAGGAGTTCTTTCGAGTCTCTTGGGCAAGAAGATTTAGATATAAGCACCAAGTACAATTAGGCTTTGAATGGGCAGATAGAAATGAGCTCTTCAATAACACCAATTTTAGTTTTGGCGATAGAAATGAAAGGCCTTTCAGATTAAATAGACCAATAGTTGAAGAATTGGCGGGCAGCGATGTGCTGGAGTTTAATCGAGCCTCTAAGGCTTATGCTTATTATGCCATTAGACCATTCTTGAAATTTAGAAGGTACAATGGACGGTTAATTCCTCTGCAAGATTCTTCTCCAAAATTTAGTTTGACCTATAGAAAGGGGATTAATGGTTTATTGGGGTCAGATGTAGATTACGATCATGTGGAATTGGGCATTGAGTCTAAAGTTAACCTAGGAGTAAGAGCTACTTTCGATTTTAAACTTGAAGCCGGAACCTTCTTAAATGATAATGCCGCTTCACTTCCAGACTTTAAAAACTTTAGCGGTAACAGGTTGTTATTTGTGCCTCTGAATGTTACTGGTGGCTATCGAATGCTTGATTATTACAGATACAGCACCTCACAGGATTATGTTTCTCTCTTTAGCCATTTAAGATTTAGAAAATTTTTGTTCACTCAGTTACCTATGCTTAGGGTATCTGGATTAAAAGAGAATTTATTCTTCAATTACCTAACAACACCAACGTCTGATCACTACTCAGAAATTGGGTACACAATAGACAATATCTTTAGAATTTTTAGAGTGGAGTTTATTCAGTCTTTTCAAGGATGGGAGGCTAAAGACTTTGGTGTAAGAATTGGGGTAGCGGCCATAATAGGAGACAGCAACTAAATATTACTTGCATAGAACTATATAATTAGTTTACTTACTAATAAATTAGTTTTATGGCTAGAAGTAAAAATCGTGGAAGTCAGGAAGTAAATGCCGGCTCCATGGCAGATATCGCGTTTCTATTGTTAATATTCTTTCTTGTAACTACCCAAATAGCCACTAATAAGGGGCTTACAATGGTATTGCCTCCACCTAAGGAGGAGAATATCGATGTGCCGCTAAATGAAAGAAACGTCTTCAAGATTCAATTGAATTCTGCAGATAAGATTCTAGTTGAGAATGAAATTCTGGATGATGTAACAGAGATCAGAGAATTAGTCTACGATTTCGTTTTAAACTTTGGCAGAATGTCTGACCAGAAACGAGGTAAGGATAATCTGAGTGATCGTGAAGTTTATGAGGGTTTACCGGCTGCAATGAAGAACTATATCGATGCCAATTTAAGAAGTGATGATTCATCCGAAGGCCCTAGTAAAGCCGTAGTCTCGTTAAAGACCGATAGAGGCAGTAGCTATGAAGTGTTCATCGCAGTAATGGACGAATTAAATGCTGCCTATTACCGCATTTATGGCGAAAGAGTGGGGCTAACTGCTGAAGAATATCGAAAACTCAATAAGAACGATCCTCGCCAAAGAAGACTATATCAACTAGGCAAGCAGGGTATCAACAAGGGTATTTCTCTCGCTGAGCCATCTGGTCAGTCAGGTAGCTGATTTTTGGTGTAGCTTTTGCTTTGTTGTTTTCATGAAAAACTCTTTTCATGTTACATTCGTGAAAATTCAGATATGAAAGCGACAATTACTCTTTTCGGTTTAATCCTCTGCATTGGTCTTCAGGCTCAATTTAAATTTGAAGAAGGAACGCACTACACCGTAGTTGCAGAAAAGAAAACGGCTAAACCTGAAGTAAAGGAGTTCTTCTCTCTTTTCTGTGGTCATTGTTTTCAGTTTGAACCATTTATGGATTCTGTTGATGCTTCTCTACCAAACGGTATCAAGCTCGAGAAATCTCATGTGAGTTATCTACCTAAGAATAATTCAAAAATGCAGGAACTTATCATGAAGGCATTCATGGTCATGAGAGAACTGGATAAGGAAAAAGAGCTGGTAAGACAGGTGTTTGCCGCCTATCACGCTAGAGGAATAGCGCTTGAAACTCAAGAAGATTTAAAAAAGATTTTCGTAGCCAATGGTGTCGATGGTAAAAGGTTCGATGAGCTAATGGCAAGTGAGGATATCAATGCCAAGGCTTTGGAAATGAATGATCTTTGGCTGGCGAAGCAAATAGAAAGTGTGCCTACTATAGTCGTCAATGGTAAATACAGAGTAAATATGATTACCATTAAGTCTTTGGATCAGCTAAAGGCCATCACTGCAGAACTTCTTTTAAAGGACTAATCTCCATTCACAAAAAAGCTATTTGAACAATCAGTTGAGTTTGTGCTTTTTTACACAAACCTTTAACTGATGAAGAATCTACTTTTCGCATTTCTATTACTCTTTCTCGCTGCATGCCAAACCTCACCTCATACAGAGGTGGAGAGATGGGAGGCTCAGGCCGAGAATGTAACCATCATAAGAGACGATTTTGGTGTTCCACATATTTATGGAAAAACAGATGCAGATGCTGTTTTTGGAATGCTTTATGCGCAATGCGAAGACGATTTTCCGAGAGTTGAAAGAAACTATTATTGGGCCATTGGTAGGCTCGCAGAAGTGGAGGGTGAGCGTGCACTTTATAGTGATTTGAGAGCGAGGCTCTATATGACCATCGATGAAGCAAAGGCACATTATGAGTCGGCTCCTGATTGGTTAAAGGAACTATGCCAAGCCTATGCCGATGGTATCAATTACTATTTGCATACGCATCCGGAAGTCAAGCCTAAGACTTTAGATCGATTTGAGCCATGGTTCCCAATGTTCTTCTTTGAAGGTTCCATTGGTGGCGATATAGAAAGCGTTTCTACAAGAAGAATACAAGCCTTTTATGGAGAAAACCAAAAGGCCATGGCCATGGAAGACTTTATGCCTGAGCCACAATTCGAGGAAGAGCCTAAGGGTTCTAATGGGTTTGCCATTTCTGGTGAGCATACAGCTTCCGGTAATGCCATGCTATTGATCAATCCACATACTTCGTTCTATTTCAGAGGTGAATCTCAAGTAGTGAGCGAAGAGGGATTAAACGCCTATGGTGCAACTACTTGGGGGCAGTTCTTTATCTATCAAGGTTTTAATGAAAAGAATGGTTGGATGCATACTTCCACAAGAGTTGATTTTAAAGATGACTTCTTAGAAACAATAGAGGAAAAGGACGGTAAGCTTCAATATAAGTACGGAGAAGAGTGGAGAGATGTATGGACTTCAGAGGTAACGCTGAAATACAAAGATGGGGATGAGATGAAGGAGCGCACTTTCCCTATGTACCGTACCCATCACGGACCGATTACAGGAAAGCTAGATGATAAATGGGTTGCTACCGCCTTGAATTGGGAACCAGTTGATGCGCTGATTCAGTCTTTTACCAGAACAAAAACTCAAAATCATGATGAGTTCTGGGAGATGATGAAAATACGTAGAAACTCATCTAACAATACGGTTTATGCCGATGCCGATGGTACCATTGCTTATTATCATGGCGATTTCATTCCAAAGAGAGATCCTCAGTTTGACTACTCTCAGCCGGTAGATGGTTCAAATCCTGCTACAGATTGGCAAGGGATGCATGAACTAGAAGATATTATTACTATTGTAAATCCTGGAAATGGATGGATACAGAACTGTAATTCAACACCGTTTACGGCAGCCGCAGAATTCAGTCCTAAGCCTGAGGACTATCCGTATTATATGGCGCCTGATCAAGAAAATTTTAGAGGGGTACATGCCGTTCAAGTTCTTTCCGAAATGAAGGATATGACGATTGACGGTCTCATAGAATTAGCACATGATCCTTACCTACCTGCGTTTGAAAAAGTAGTACCTGGACTGATCGAGGCGTTTGATAAGTCACCAAGAATGAAAAGAAAGTATGCAGGCGCATATCAGGTGATGAAAGATTGGGATTTAACCACTTCTAAAGAATCGGTTGCTATGACCTTAGCACACTTCTATGGGTCTGCTTATAATTCAAGTGGTAAGGCACCTAGAGGTATGAATGGATTGGATCGTTTCCATTATTTAGGAACGGGTTTACCAATTAAAGAAAGACTAGAGGTATTTGAAAAAGCCGTTACCAAACTCACTGAAGACTTTGGTACATGGGAGGTACCATGGGGTGAGTACAATAGATTCCAGAGATTATCTGGCGATATGAATTTGACTTACGATGATGATGCACCAAGTATTCCGGTTGGCATGACAACAGCTAGATGGGGTGCTTTAGCAGCTTATGGTGCACGAAGCTTTAGTGGTACTAAAAAGATCTATGGTTACAGAGGTAATAGCTTTGTGGCTATGGTTGAGTTTGGAGATAAAGTTAAAGCTAAAAGTATGTTAGCCGGTGGACAAAGTGGCGACCCAAACTCTCCTCATTTCTTAGATCAAGGACAGCGCTATGCCGATATCAATTTCAAAGAAGTAGCATTCTATAAAGAAGACGTGGAGGCCAGAGCCAAAAAAACTTACAAGCCGGGGGAGTAAAATGAAGTGTGAAGAGGTGACTAAGTGATGAAGTTATCAACGATTAATACTTTTCACCTAGTCACCTAGTCACCTAGTCACCTAGTCACCTAGTCACCTAGTTATTCTTAATGTTTTTAAAGTTTTCTTTGGTAATCTTTTCTCCAGTTTTCGCAAAGTGCACTATGGAGGTAAAGTAGTCTCCTATCAAAGCTTTGAACTTACCCTTCATTACCGGTCCTAGTAAGGCTGGCTTAGTTCGAAATTCCATTCTAAAAGTGAATTTGCTAGTACCGTTTCCTAAGTCATCGATTTTGTAAAAGCCTCTCGTATACTCAGGAATTACAGGGAATTTGACAGATTTTGTAACCTGATTGGTAAACGAATAATTTTCGGGAGAGAAATCCATTATTTTCTCTTCTAGCAACTGAGTCTTATCATCATTGAAATAGCAAACCCTTTGCGTATGGTCTCCAACGGAATGCTGATCACCTATAATCTCAGATGATAAAATAGCAGGATGAGAAAAAGCTACGTTGCCGTAATCTGCAATCACTTCCCATATTTTTGATGCAGGGAGTGGCAGCGTTTCTGAAACCGTAAAAGTCTGCATTTTCTTTTTTGTTGATGCATTTGGTGCATCGGCTACTAAAGTTGTCATAATATTCACATTTGTTGTTCTCTAATGATTTGATTCTTAGAGAACGATTTTCAGCATGTGTTACAACTTAGTTGAGATTAAATAAGGCGGTTACTCTTTTATCACTGATAAATTCATCCAGGAAGTCTTTCTTGTCGAAGTTTTCTCTATAGGGTAGACCAGCATGTAAAGCTTGCACTTTCTCTTCAACCAAATCGTTTACTTCTTGAGCGTCTTGCGCTATATGTTGTCTGAAATTTGAGAACTCCTTGCGGTTGAATAATAAGTTTTTACTGTCTAAAGGCCCACCATTGAATGCAACTGTTACTTTCTTATGGCATTTACAGGGATTGTTTTGATTTACCCAACTGCACTGATTGGCCATAAAGTTTTGAATGTCTTTTCTCGCCCTAAAAAGTCTAACTCTGAAATTGGCTTTAGAAATCTCGAGAATTTCTGCACCAATATTATGATCCGCATTAAACATTTCTCCTAGAATATAGACCAGTCTTTGTTCTCTAGTAAGGCAGAGCAACATGCCGGACATACATGCGATATTAAGTTCTCGGATCTCAGTTGCCTTTTCTTCTTGTTCCAATTCGGTAAGTGGAATGTCTGGAATCTTTCCTAGTCGCTCAGCAAAGCCATTAAAGTCTTCGTTCACCAAAGTCTCCCGTTTTTGCTTTTTCATTTGTAGAAAGTGGTTGACAACGATGCGATAGAGCCAAGTTCTAAATTGAGAATCTCCTCTGAATTTGCTGAGGTTGGTAATCACTTTTACCATGACCTCTTGCGTTAAATCTTGGGCATCATCGGGCATTTGCACCATCTTCCAAGCAATGTTATAGACATATGGCTGATGCTTTTTTATTAAACTTTCTAATGAAGACTTGTCTCCTTTGATAGCTTTTTGAATTAAGGCTTTATCGTCATCGTCAGACTGATAGGATGTTAGAAAAGGGTTCATTGCTAAATCAATTTAAGGTTTGATTTAGATTTTTAAGATGTGTTACAACATTTCTCTAAATAAACGGGCTACTCGTTTCTTAATGTTTCAGCTGGTTGAGCATTGGTGGTGCCCCAAGTTTGAACCGTGATCAATCCAATAATCACAAGACTGAATAGTCCTAAGCCGATCAAAAAATGTTCAATACCGATTTGCATCTGAACGGTAAAGCTTGGCCCTGCATTGGTGTAGAACAAATAGGCTAAGGGACTAGCCACGAGAGCCCCAATAATTAATTGGATATAAGTACTTCTTAAGATTAGATTAACTATTTGGTTAAAGCTAGCTCCTAGAACCTTTCTTATACCAATTTCTTTTTCTTTAGAACGCGCCATGTACATTGACATACCTATTTGGCCCATTAGTGTGATTACAATAATTGAACTGAGTACGAAAAGAATTGCCTTAATGGCATTTTTAAAGGATCCGAGATTCTTAGTCAGAATATCATCTAAAAAGAAGGGTAAAAAATCTGCTCCTGGATAATGGTCACGATAAAGTTTGGCTACCGCATCAATTGTTTCTGATCTACCCTCAGGTGACAGTTCTAAATAGAAGCTAGAGGAATTTACTTCTGGATAAATGAGTATTGCAGCGGGCACAGGGTCAAGTGCAGCTTGATTACCAAAGAGGTTATCTACTGAACCTAGTACGGGTAAATACTCATCGTTTCCTAAAGAATAGAAACCTTCTCTTATGTTTTTGATAGTATCGCTAGCTTGTTCAATAAGTAGTCTATTCGCCAAGAAGAATGGTGTTTCTATTTGCTCAGGTTTTTGACTAAACCATTTTAAATGCGGATCGATTAGTTTAAGAATATTTTGGTCGGCTCTAAAAAGTTCAACACCAGATCTTAGTGGTTCTTTGTTGTGCTGCTTCTCAAAGTAGGTGGCCCCCAGAGTTTGGAGTAAAGGAATGCCTTCAAGTGTTACTACATTTTCAATTCCCTTTATTCTTTGGAGTTCGTTTTTGAAGATAATGTTAGCAGAATCGTATTTGGGCAGTTGTACCGCAATGTAATCCTCGTTAACTAAAGCATTATCTTGTTTACTAATCAGAGCTGCTTGATTATAGATGAAATAACCAACAATAAACACAAAGAGACCTATGGTCATTTGTATTACGATCATCCCTTTCTTCAAGTGCATGAGAGATAGCTTACCTTGTTTCTTGGTCTTTCTGAAAAGTTGAAGGGCTGAAATATTGGAAAATATCAATCCCGGAATAATTCCAGAGATTAAAGACATACCAAGGGTAAAAAGAAAGAAGATGGCGACTTGGTTGAGGCTTAAATTCGTATTGAAATAGAACTCCGAAAAAGTAGCAAACTTTGGTGCTAACCATTTAAATAGGATTAAACCAAATAGGTATGCTATCAAGGATAGAATTATGGTTTCGGCTAAAAACTGCAAAACCAATGCGCTTTTCAGGCTACCCATTACTTTTCTTACGGCCACTTCTTTTGTTCTCGCAATAGCACTTGCCATGGCCAGGTTAGTATAGTTGAAGGAGCAGACTCCAAGTAAGATGGCCACGAGAATCCAGATGATTCTTTGCCCACCGGCTCCTAGTAGTGTACCTTGATTCATATCCGCATTGGAGCTGGCTACATCTTTGAGAGGTTCTAATCTGAAATCGTAGCTCAAATCAATGTCTTTCCCTTCAAACTCTTTGTTCACCTCCTTTGCGATAGCAGTTAATTTAGCTTGAATGGTTTCTTCTTTGCTTTCAGGATATCTCTTAATGTAGAGCTGTTGTAGCATAATCGTTCTCCAAGAACTATAGAATGCTAAGGCATCTTTGTCTTTGATGTCAGTTGCTAGAATGTCAAAATCTAGATGCGAAACTTTTGCAGGTGTTTCTATTACTGCAGAAATGATATAAGGACCGAGTTCTTGACCAATAACGGATTCAGGTTTAAAGTACTTATCTAGCATCTCTTTTGTGATCACTACATTTGACTTGTTCTTGAAGATGTCATTGACATTTCCGTAGAGTACTTCATAGTTGAGTACCTCAAAGAAGTTTTCATTAACCGAGAAGACCTGAAGCGCTTGCTTTGAGCCTTTTAAGAATGCTTCGAATCCCATGGCACCAGACTGAATAATGGCTACTTCTTTCGCTTCAGGAATTTCCTCCTTGATTCTTTCATAGAGTCTGATGGGCGTTCTTGCTCTTAGTGAGGTGTTCAGAGAATTAGTTGACATTGTATTCACTCGGTAAATGAATTCTTTGTCTTCAAATTTCTGATCGAGTTGTTGATTGCTGTAGATAGCGTTCACACAGAATAGGCATATTGAAATGGCAGCAGCAAAGCCCACAATATTGAGCAAGGAGTAGGCTCTGTGCTTTTTCAGATTTCGGAAACTGGCTTTGAAAGCGTGTAACACAAAAGCCCAATTGACCAATCTTCTAAATGGAATGTATTTGATTACCGAAGGTCTAATCAAAAAAATCACTTCTTTCCTATAGAAGGCTTTTGCAGCATGTTTACCGTCTTTCTTAAGTTTAGCATGGTACTGTTCTTCGAGGTCGCCTTGTATTTCCTCAAAAAAGCTATTGTTACAAAACCACTTTAAAAGCCTAGTCCAAAATCTCGGTGTGTTCATTCGACCTATGTATTTTGAGTTTTTAACTGGATGGTGCTATAATATTCTTCTCTTATAGCTTTTGCTTCATCTAAAGACTTTTGACCTAAGTTCGTTATCTGATAATATTTCTTTCTTCGCCCACCTCGCTCTGGTGTGGCTTCTCCAAATTGTGATCTAATGAAATCTTTATCTTCTAGGCGTGTTAATGCAGAGTGCAAAGCTCCTCTACTGATTGACCTGCCTGTTTTCTGATTGATTTCTTCCTGAATACTAACACCATAAGCTTCTTCAGCAAGTACAAGAATACTGAGTAAGACCAACTCCTGAAATTCTCCTAAATAAGTGCCTTTCATATTAGATTCTTATTTGAATACATAATGCAATCTTATATAATTCTTATTTGAATACAAAATAATAAGTACAAAGCGCCAAAAATTGTTTGGCGCTCTTAAAGGGTTGTAAGATTTAAATTCTGACTAGTTGCAGCCCAAATCTAATTTAGACTGTTCATCGCTTACAGGGAAGCAGTTGCCCGAAGGGAGGGAGGATGGTACAAAACGGTCCAGATTTGAGTCGTATAGACCATTTTCTAAGAAGTCAACCAAGTCGGCAATTTCATCTGTAGTGAGACTCAATGGCTTAAAGTGTTGTGAGATATTACTATGACCACTTAATGTACTTTTTTCAACTACTCCTAAATTCTTATACTCGATTACCGCTTCAATTGACTCAAAGGTGGCACCATGCCCAAAGAACCTGTGGTCTTTAAGGTTATAAAGCTGAGGGGTCTTGAATTTATATTCATCATTCGTATTTTTAGTGAATCCACCTCTACCTAAAGAGGCGTTCAAGGCACCGGGAATACTCAGATCAGTATTCAGCGCATCGAGATCTTCCATGCCAATCGCGTGAAAATCCATATCATTTAAGGCAGGACCAGTATGGCAATTGTAGCATTCTCCTTTACCAAAGAATACAAGTGCTCCTCTTTTGGCACCCAGACTCAATTCTTCGGTTTGTCCATTTAGCCATTTTTGAAAAGGGGCTTCTGTAGATAACAAGGTTCTTTCATATGCTGCTACTGCTAAACCGACACCAATATTCGAATACTTCCTTTCCTCTGGCATTTTAGGGAAAGCGTTATCTAACATTTCTTTATAAGTAGGAAGGTTGGTTAAGAACTCATCATCAATTTGTAGTCTGTGTACGTTGAATCCGGCAATGGCCTGGATTTCTACGCCTTCAAATCCTTCATTGTTAGTAGCTATAGGTGTACCGGGAGTCCAATTAGCTTCGGTGCCAGCATTGGTGCCTGTAGCTCCGAATTGACCATTCCATAGCATAACATCTTGAAAAGCCACATTGAGTGCAGGAGGGGTTCTAATAGGTTGTATATCTAAATCGTCTACATCATAATCAGTATGGACAGTTCTTCCTTCACCGGTTAGTCCAAAACCGCTACCCCCTTCACCAATGCCTTGAGGAATACCTGCTTGAAATCCGGCCTTCACTTGATGACAGCTAGCACAACCATAGGTTTTCATACCTGCAGCCAAATTTGGATTACCTCCTAGCTCAGTTTCATGAAAAAGTAGTTTTCCTAGCGCTACTTTCTCTGCTGTTATGGGATTAAGTGGATCTTGTGGAATCTCAGAAAGAACATCGGGGCTTGGTAGTTTGAAGTAATTGATATCACCTCCGGGAGCAACAGATCTTAAAGCTTGTGTAAGCTGTTCATCTAATGTTGTGGGTGATTCAATTCCATCGTCAGGATTACAAGAAGTGACAAGAGTCACTAATAAAAGCCCAAAAAGTAAACGTGGCAGTTTCATATACAAGAGTTAAAAAATTTCGGTCATCTGAAATTAGTAAATGTCGCTCAGGTGACAACTGTTCTTTCTCTCAATATACTTTTAGCTGTGAGTTACCCTACCAAAAAAGCCCTCATTTTGAGGGCTTTTTTTAAGTAATAATGATTTGGATTACTCGGCTCTTAGTGTTTCAGCAGGGTTTGCCTTAGCTGCTTTTAACGTTTGACTTCCAATTGTAAAGAACCCGATAGAGAATATGATGATTACTCCTAGAGTGAGTTCAAGGATGCCAATTGGTGCTCTGTAGGCTTGATCTGCGAGTATTACTGATTCGAATAAGAAATATGTAATTGGTATGGCTATTACTGCTGCTAACAACAATAGTAGCATGAAGCTCTTAGACAGAAGTTTAACTAGACTGCCTTCTGTGGCACCCAATACTTTTCGAACACTAATTTCCTTTAGTCTAGTTTCTGCTGTATAAACTCCCATTCCTAAAAGCCCCAGAGATGCTATACAGATGGTTAAGAAGGCTAAGAAGCCTACAATTTTGTAGAGCACTGAGAACATGGCATATGCGTCTTCAATTCTATCTTCATAAAAAGTAGCATTAAATTCATGCACCTGATCAAATTCATCCCATGCAGCTTTGATCTTTTCTCTCGTGTTTACCATATCGCTTGTCGAGAGTTTTAAGTTGAGTACACCTGCATTTTGTGGCAGATGCCTGAATGCAAAAGAACGAATTTCTGACCCCAAGGTCTGGTTGTGGAAGTCTTCAACTACACCTGAAATCATTAAGTCTTGGTTGTCAAACTCCACTATTTTACCAATAGCTTCCTCAGGTGTGCCTAGTCTAAACTTCTTGAGAGCAGTTTCATTTAAAATGAGGCTTTCTTCGTTTTCCACTTTTTCTTTAGCAGGGAAGTTGCTTCCGGCAAGGAGTTTATGCTCCATCATTGGTATGTACTTGTGATCTACAGATAAATAGTAGATAGTAGCAGAATCTAATTTGTCTTCACTGAACATTTGTGTTCCCCATGTGCTTCCCACGCTTAATACAAAAGCCGATTTTGAGATACTTTCGATCTCCGGAATTCTTTCAAGTATAGTTTCAGTTTCAAATGGGTCATTACCTTCTAATTGTAAGGTCAGCACGTTATCTGTGGTAAAGCCCATGTCGTAGTTCATAGCATATTGAAACTGACGATTAGCAATTGTTGCCGCAATAATGAATATAAGCGACAAGGTAAATTGAACGACTAAGAGTGATTTTCTAAGTGCTATTCTAGAGAATAGTTTCGTATTAGAATTAGTCTTGAGTATGCTAATGGCTTTTAACTTAGACAGAAATAGTGCTGGTAAAAAGCCTGCAAAAACGCCCACAAGAATAGCAAATGCTAAGAAGTAGAACACTTGTTCTATGCCCAATTCTAACCGAAAGATTGATTCAATCTCCGGGTTAATTCCTAAGAAAAGCGGTTTGATTAAGTAGAACCCGAATACGGCCAAGACTAAGGAGGCTAAAGATATCAAAGTTGCTTCTACTATAAATTGACTAAAGATTTGTGCTCTTTTGGCACCAACCACTTTTCTTACCCCTACTTCTTTAGATCTGCGAAGTGATCTTGCTATGGAAAGATTGGTGTAATTGAAGCCCGCTGAAAGGATTACTATAAAGGCCAGTCCTGCAAAGAGGAGTAGTGGTTCTCTTCCCATGCTATTACCCAATTGGTTAGACATATTGGATTCCCCTGTCATAATTTTGCTAACAGGTTCAATAGCAGTGGATATTGTGGTATGCTCTAATAAGTTGCTTTCTTCCTCACAGATAACATCTAATCTCGCTTGAATATCGCTACTGCTTATACCTTCCTGAGTTCGGAAGTATATATAATTCATCCAGATTCCGGAAAACGTTGGCCAATTAGACACTTCTTCGTTACTATTCATTTCTTCAACAAGTGTTGTTAAAGAGACGAGAGCCTGAAAGCGCATATGAGAATTGAATGGAGGTTTTTCAACAACCCCTGTCACCTTAAAGTCTTTACCTTTTAAATTAATTGTCTGATCCAGTGGGTCTTTACCTTTAAATAGCTTCTCAGCAGTTTCATCGGTAATAACAATCGTATTAGGTTCCAGCAATGCTGTGCTGCTTGTTCCTCTAATTAGTTTGAATGATAACACATCAAAGAACTCTTCATCGGCATAAAGTGCATCCACAGGAAAAGTATTATCACCCACTTTAGCATCTCCACCAGCATTTCTTCTGAGTAATGTAATAGAAGAAATTCCCGGGATTTCCTCTCTCATACGATTACCCAGATAAAGTGATGTTGACGCATATCTGTAAGTGTCTCTGTCCATGTACTGTTGGAAAGAGTTGATACGATACAAGTTGTCTATGTCATTATGGAACTTGTCGTAGCTTTTCACCTCGGTGTACATGGTAATCATGAGTAAGCAAACAGACATGCTCACGGCTAGTCCAAAGATGTTAATCGCAGAGAAGAGTTTATTTCTTCCAATGCTTCTGACCGATGTTTTGAAGTAATTTTTAAACATGATGAATTGAGTTAATTGATCTAATATTTCGAGTTTTTTTATGGTGTATGGTTTGAAGAACTTTATTACATCAATGATGTAGTTGACCTTTGCTCTTCTTGCTCCTTTTTCTTCTAAGGTTTTATCAAAGTATTCATGCAGATCACCTTGCAGATCTTCCAATAGCTCTGGTTTGCAGTACCATTCCAAAAAACGGAATGCCCATTTTGGTGGCTGAATACCTTGTGGTTTCATATCATTTTAAGATTGAATTCAGGGATCAACTGCCAGAGCTGATCTCTCTGTTCTTTCACTTTGGAGAGTGTCGCTTTTCCCGCATGTGTTACAGTAAAGAATCGTTTCCTTCTTCCGCCTCTAGCTTTTGTTGGTTCTCCTAAATGAGATTTTACAAAGCCTTTTTTATCTAAGCGATTAAGTACTGCATGAACAACACTAAGCTTTACGCTACGACCAGTTACCTTTTCAATCTCTTCACAGATGGCTACACTGTATGCTTCTTCCATAAGGGCAGCTATTGTGAGCAAAACAAGCTCTTCAAATTCTCCCAGATTAGTTCCTTTCATAATATATTTTCACTCTTTGTATAAGAAATGGTTTCAAGCATAATTCATTTTTTATACAAAACCAGAATAAATAGGTGCTACACATTTCGGAAACTAAGGTGCATTTGATTGAATTCGGAAAAAAGAAGATGGGAGTGAACCGTTATATCTTTGTACTGGATTGGAAAATCTAGGGTATAAAAAAAGCACCTAGTGGTGCTTTTCAAAGAATTTTCTTCTGGTTTTACACAGTCATTATTTCAGATTCTTTATAAGTAAGCAACTCATCCATAACCTTCACAAATTTGTCAGTGAGTTCTTGCACATCTATTTCTGCGTTTTTTACAGCGTCTTCAGATACACCCTCTTTTAGGAGTGACTTAATCTCATCATTAGCATCTTTACGAGCATTTCTTACTCTTATCTTGCCGTCTTCAGTCACAGTTTTTGCTTGCTTTACTAATTGAACTCTTCTCTCTTCAGTTAACTGAGGTACGCTAATAATAATTTGCTCACCGTCATTCTGAGGATTGAAACCAAGACCACTGTTCATTATACCTTTTTCAATTTCAGGGATGATTGATTTCTCCCAAGGCTTAACAAAAATAGTTCTTGCGTCTGGTGTTGAAATAGATGCTGTTTGATTAATAGGAGTAGGGTTGCCATAATAGTCGACCATTACACTATCAAGCATGCTGGGCATAGCTTTACCAGCGCGTATCTTTCCTAATTCACTCTTTGCATGTCCAACAGCCTTTTCCATTGTCTCTTTGGCCGCATCTAAATAGATTTCTATTTCTTCCATTATTTAACTGATTAAGGTACCTACTTTTTCTCCTGTAACAAGCTTATCTAGGTTGCCAGGCTTGTTCATGTCGAACACTATAATAGGTACATTATTTTCTTGACACAGCGTAAATGCTGTCATGTCCATAATATTGTATCCTTTTTGGATTACCTCATCAAAAGATAGGTTTTCAAATCTTGTAGCGCTTGGGTCTTTCTCAGGATCTGCCGTGTAAACACCATCAACTCGCGTTCCTTTGAGTACAACATCAGCTTCTACTTCAATGGCTCTTAAACTTGCTGTTGAATCCGTGGTGAAATAGGGATTGCCAATACCAGCACCGAAAATTACGATTCTTCCTTTTTCTAAATGTCGTACAGCTCTCCTTCTAATAAAAGGTTCACATACGGCCTCCATTTTTATTCCAGACATCAGTCTGGTGTACATACCGTGCTTCTCCAGGGCACTTTGTATAGCCATGGCATTTATCACCGTAGCCAGCATACCCATGTAGTCTCCTTGTACTCTGTCTATACCACTAGCTTCTGCTTGAACTCCTCTGTAGATATTGCCTCCACCAATTACTATAGCAATCTCAATTCCGGAATCGTGTACCTTTTTAATTTCTTGAGCATATTGGTCCAAACGCTTAGAGTCAATACCGTAGTTCTGCTCACCCATTAAGGCCTCACCACTTAGCTTTAGTAATATTCTTTTGTATCCCATTCTATTATTTAAAACTTAATCAGTATCTGATTTTTTTCAACACTATCTCCTTTGCCGATTTCGATAGTACTAATAATTCCTTCTCCTGGTGATTTTAATACATTCTCCATTTTCATGGCCTCTAGTATTAGTAGTTTATCACCTTTTTGCACTTCATCGCCCGGTTTTACAAGAATGTCCAGTATTAATCCTGGCATTGGTGCTTTTACATCGTTTACTTTTGCGGTGTTTAAATTGTCTATACCCATCTCTTTTAAGAGCAGGTCCATTTTGTCTCTTAGACTGATGTTATAAATAGATTTATCAATTTTTAATGATACCTCTTTTGTGTCATAATCAATTGATAAGATCTCAGCCCTAAACGGCTTGTTATCTTTGGTAACTAAAAAGGTTTGCTTTCCTGTTTTTTCTAGAGTCCACTGAAAAGGTGTACCATTATATATAATCTGAGTGCCTTTGAATTCTACACTAATTTCTTCCCCGTCTAGAGTAGTTGCTTGATACATGTTAAAAAGTGGTTTGGTCTTTGGCTCGGAAGTTAATGAATACGCCTTAAGAACCCGCACAAATATAGCTAACAATTTATAATGAATAGAAGACAAAAGTGTATGACTTCTGATTGATAATGAGATTGTAATTGTCTGCCTAAAAAGTGCCTTTCTGGCTTATTCTGACCACTTTTTAATCTGCCGAGAAAATAGTCTAGCTTTTTTTAGCATTTATTTGAATAAAATAAAAAAGGGTCTAATTTTGCAGTCCGTTTTTAGCGGGGAAACATTAGAACGTTCTAATATTTATTGAAAATACCAGAGGGGGGATACCAAAGCGGCCAACTGGGACGGACTGTAAATCCGTTGACTTACGTCTTCGCAGGTTCGAATCCTGCTCCCCCCACAATTGACTAACTACTTTTAGCAGTTAGTACAAGCGGGTGTAGCTCAGTTGGTAGAGCGACAGCCTTCCAAGCTGTAGGTCGCGGGTTCGAGCCTCGTCACCCGCTCAAGCTTTGAGTTATCAGGTTCAAAGTTTTGAGTTTATAGTTCAACTTGAGACTGAAACTTGAAACTGCAAGCCGTTGTAGCTCAGGGGTAGAGCACTTCCTTGGTAAGGAAGAGGTCACGAGTTCAAATCTCGTCAATGGCTCAATTAATACTAGGTCGAATGTCGGCCTTTTAGTGTATAGACATAATTGTAACATTAATATTAACTATTAAAAATCATGGCTAAAGAAACCTTTGACCGTTCCAAGCCGCACGTTAATATTGGTACTATCGGTCACGTTGACCACGGTAAGACCACTTTAACTGCTGCAATTTCTACAGTTCTAGCAAACAAAGGTCTTGCTGAACAAAAAGACTTCTCTGCGATCGATAACGCTCCAGAGGAAAAAGAAAGAGGTATTACTATTAATACTTCACACATCGAATACCAAACTGCTAACAGACACTACGCTCACGTAGACTGTCCTGGTCACGCTGACTATGTTAAGAACATGGTTACTGGTGCTGCTCAGATGGACGGTGCTATTCTTGTGGTTGCTGCTACTGATGGTCCAATGCCTCAAACTAGAGAGCACATCCTTCTTGCACGTCAGGTAGGTGTTCCTGCACTAGTTGTATTCATGAACAAAGTTGACTTGGTTGATGACGAAGAGCTTCTTGAGCTAGTTGAGATGGAAGTAAGAGAATTACTTTCTTTCTACGAGTTCCCTGGTGATGATCTTCCAGTAATCCAAGGTTCTGCTCTTGGTGGTTTGAACAACGAGCCAGAGTGGGTAACTAAGATTGAAGAGTTGATGGATGCTGTTGATGATTACATTCCACTTCCAGAAAGATTGACTGACAAAGATTTCTTGATGCCTGTTGAAGATGTATTCTCGATCACTGGTCGTGGTACCGTTGCAACTGGTAGAATCGAAAGAGGTGTAATCAACTCTGGTGACCCTGTTGACATCATCGGTATGGGTGCAGAAGATATGACTTCTACTGTAACTGGTGTTGAGATGTTTAGAAAAATCTTAGATAGAGGTGAAGCTGGTGATAACGTTGGTCTATTGCTTAGAGGTATCGAGAAAACTGATATCAAAAGAGGTATGATCATCTGTAAGCCTGGTTCTGTAACTCCTCACGCTCACTTCAAAGCAGAGGTTTACGTTCTTTCTAAAGAAGAAGGTGGACGTCACACTCCGTTCTTCAAAAAGTATCGTCCTCAGTTCTACTTAAGAACAACTGACGTTACTGGTGAAATCAGCCTTCCAGCAGATATCGAAATGGTAATGCCAGGTGACAACGTAACTATCGAGGTTAACTTGATCAACAAAGTTGCCCTAGAGAAAGGTTTAAGATTCGCAATTAGAGAAGGTGGTAGAACAGTAGGTGCCGGTCAGGTAACTGAAATTCTAGACTAATTCTTAGAACATATTAATTAATACGAACGCGTTCTTGTTTTACAGGAACGCGTTTGTTTCATAATCAAGAAATCCCTACATTTGCAGCCCTTTTGATTGGGTCGAAGCGCATTTGTAATTATAAAGATAAATTTAGAAGAGATTTATCTATTTGATGTTCAGAGACTTACGGATTGATAATTGAATTATTAGTCGGAATAGGAATGAAAAGCCTAAAAGGGCTTTGAAGTAAATAAGGGAGTTCGATTTGTAAAATATACACGGGTGTAGCTCAGCTGGTAGAGCAGTGGTCTCCAAAACCAAAGGTCGTGAGTTCGAATCTTACCACCCGTGCAAGAGAAAAAGAAGTAAAACCAATGAGTAAAATTTCAACTTTTATTACTGCTTCTTATGACGAAATGAGGCATAAGGTAAGCTGGCCAAAATTCTCTGAATTGCAGAGTAGTTCTGTATTAGTGCTGGTCGCTTCACTCATTTTTGCATTGATCATCGGACTAATTGATTTAGGGTTCGATAAGGTCATGGATTGGTTTTACACATTATAAGAATTTGATCAGAAGATGGCTGAACTAAAATGGTATATGGTAAGGGCTGTATCTGGCCAGGAAAGGAAAGCTAAGGAGTATCTTGATAATGAGATCGAAAGAGAGAATTTTCAAGAAGCTATTCCTCAAGTTTTAATTCCTTCAGAAAAGGTTTATGAAATGAGAAACGGTAAAAAGCGTTCTCGTGATAAAAATCTTTTCCCTGGTTATGTAATGGTTCAAGCCGATTTATCTAACGGTGAAGTCGTCCATACGATTAAAAATATCCCGGGAATTATAGGGTTCTTAGGTCACACAGCTGGCAACGCTTCCACTCCGCCAGTGCCATTACGTCAATCAGAAGTAGACCGTATTTTAGGTAGGGTTGAAGAGATAGACGACTATGAAGAGCAACTAGGTTCACCATTTATAGTTGGAGAGACCATAAAAGTAATGGATGGTCCTTTCAGTGGTTTTTCGGGTACCATAGAAGAAGTATTTGAAGAGCGAAGAAAACTTAATGTTATGGTTAAGATCTTCGGTCGAAATACTCCTGTTGAATTAAGTTACATGCAAGTAGAAAAAGAAGATTAAGATGGCTAAGGAAATAACTGGTTATCTGAAGTTGCAAGTCAAGGGAGGCCAAGCCAACCCTTCTCCACCGGTAGGTCCGGCACTTGGTGCTAAAGGACTTAACATTATGGAGTTTTGTAAGCAATTCAACGGACGTTCTCAGGACAAAATGGGACAGGTTCTTCCTGTATTAATTACCATTTATTCTGACAAGTCTTTTGACTTTGTCATCAAGACTCCTCCAGCACCAGTAATGCTGTTAGAAGCTTCTAAACAAAAGAAGGGTTCTGCAGAGCCAAACCGTGTAAAGGTTGGTAGTGTTACTTGGGATCAGGTAAAAGAGATCGCTGAGGTGAAGATGCCGGATTTAAATGCTTTTACTGTTGAGTCTGCCATGAAAATGGTAGCTGGTACAGCAAGAAGCATGGGATTAAAGGTTACAGGTACAGCTCCCTGGAATAACTAAAGATTTGTACAAATGGCAAAATTGACAAAAAAGCAAAAAGAAGCTTTTAGCAAATATGATCCAGCTAAGCAATATTCATTGTCAGAAGCTGCTGAAATCGTTAAGAATATTAATTCTGCGAATTTCGATGCTTCAGTTGACATTGATGTGCGTTTAGGTGTGGATCCTCGTAAAGCAGACCAAATGGTAAGAGGTGTTGTTGCCCTTCCACATGGTACTGGTAAAGAGGTGAAAGTGCTAGTGCTTTGTACTCCTGATAAAGAAGAGGAGGCTAAAGCTGCTGGTGCTGACTACGTTGGCTTGGACGACTACATTCAGAAAATTGAAGGTGGTTGGACAGATATTGATGTTATCATCACTATGCCAACAGTTATGGCTAAGGTTGGTCGATTAGGTAGAGTATTAGGTCCTCGAGGTCTAATGCCTAACCCAAAAGCGGGAACTGTTACACTAGATGTGGCTAAGGCAGTTACTGATGTTAAGGGTGGTAAAATCGATTTTAAAGTAGACAAGTTTGGTATTATCCATACAAGTATTGGAAAAGCATCTTTCTCTCCTGAGAAAATTGCAGACAATGCTAATGAGGTGATTCAAACTATTTCTAGACTAAAGCCGGCTTCTGCAAAAGGAACATACTTTAAAAGTATCGGTATTTCTTCAACGCAGAGCCCAGGTGTGAAAGTGGATAAGAACTCAATTTCTGGACTGTAATCATGACAAGAGAAGAAAAAGCAATTGTAATTGATCAATTGGTTGAGAAGTTTTCAAGCAATGACAACTTCTATATTACAGACGCATCTGGAATGACAGTTGCTGAAACCAATTCATTAAGAAGACTGTGCTTCGAGAAAGGAATCGAGTACAGAGTTTTCAAAAACACGTTGATTCAAAAAGCATTAGAAAGAATGGATACTGACTATGCTCCTTTTGATGAAAGCGTTTTGAGAGGATTCTCAGGTGTTATGTTCTCTGGTGAGAATGCTAACCTACCTGCGAAGACAATCAAAGAATTCAGAAAAAAATCAGGTGGCGACTCTCCAGTATTGAAAGGTGCTTCCATCGATACTGATCTTTTTATTGGAGAAGAGAATTTGAATATGCTTGCTAAGCTTAAGTCTAAGGCTGAGCTTATCGGTGAGGTAATTACGTTACTTCAATCTCCTGCTAAGAATGTTATCTCTGGCCTTCAAGGTTCTGGTAGCAAATTATCAGGTATTCTCAAGACGTTGTCTGAGCGTGAAAATTAATTATTAGTAAGATTTAAAAACATTTATAACAAATAATCAAAATGGCAGACTTGAAAGAATTCGCAGAACAGTTGGTTAACTTAACTGTGAAAGAAGTAAACGAACTTGCTGACATCCTTAAAGACGAGTATGGTATTGAGCCTGCAGCTGCAGCTGTAGCAGTAGCTGGTCCAGCTGCTGGTGGTGCAGATGGCGAAGGCGGTGCCGAAGAAAAATCAGAATTTGACGTAGTATTAACTGCTGCTGGTGCTTCTAAATTAAAAGTTGTAAAACTAGTTAAAGAATTAACTGGTCTTGGACTTAAAGAAGCTAAGGAAATCGTAGATAGCGCGCCTAAAGCTGTAAAAGAAGGTGTAGCAAAAGACGAAGCAGAAGCTTTAAAAGCTCAGCTTGAAGAAGTTGGAGCTGAAGTAGAGCTTAAGTAATTGCAGAGCCATTATTAAATGGCTTTTGGAACAGACCCTGATCCCTAGTGATCACGGGTCTTTTCCTGTTTATAATATATTTTGGGGGTAAGCCCCTTTTTGCGGCTTAAGACTGCCGCTTTTGAATAATACAGTTTTAACACAAAAAGATACGATCTTGGCTATTCTAGCAAATCAATCTGAAAGAATAAATTTCTCCTCGATTAAATCGGTTTTAGACTATCCGGATTTTCTTGACATTCAGGTGAAATCGTTTGAAGATTTCTTCCAATTAGAAACACCTGCTGACAAGAGAACACAAGACGGACTGTTTAAGGTTTTTTCTGAGAACTTTCCAATCTCTGACTCTAGAGAAAACTTTGTACTAGAATTCGTGGATTACTTAGTTGATCCTCCGAAATATGATGTTACAGAGTGCGTAGACAGAGGCTTAACTTATTCTGTTCCACTTAAAGCGAAACTTCGTTTGACTTGTAATGACGAGGATAATGAGGATTTTGAGACTATTGAGCAAGAGGTGTTCTTAGGTAACATTCCTTACATGACCGAGAAAGGGTCATTTGTTATCAATGGTGCAGAAAGAGTAATTGTTTCTCAGTTACACAGATCACCAGGTGTTTTCTTTGCTCAAAGTAAGCACACAAATGGTACTCCACTTTATTCTGCAAGAATCATCCCTTTTAAAGGTTCTTGGATTGAATTTGCAACTGATGTAAACAGTGTAATGTACGCTTACATCGACCGTAAAAAGAAATTCCCGGTTACTACTCTTTTGAGATCTATCGGTTATGGTACTGATAAAGATATTCTAGATCTATTTGGTCTTTCAGAAGAAGTAAAAGCCAATAAAACTCAGTTGAAGAAAGCTATCGGTAGAAAACTTGCTGCTAGAGTACTTAGAACTTGGGTTGAAGATTTCGTGGATGAAGATACTGGTGAAGTAGTTTCAATTCACAGAAACGAAGTATTGTTAGAGCGTGACTCAGAATTGACTGAAGAAAATGTTGAGTTGATTCTAGAAGCTGATGTTGATTCAATTATCCTTCACAGAGAGGATATCAACATTGCTGATTACACCATTATCTACAATACACTACAAAAAGATAATTCAAACTCTGAGAAAGAGGCTGTTGAGCAAATTTACCGTCAGTTGAGAAATACTGATGCGCCAGATGAGCAAACTGCACGTGATATTATCCAGTCATTATTCTTCTCAGATAAGAGATATAACCTAGGTGAGGTAGGACGATACAGAATCAACAAGAAATTAAATCTTGAGATCGATTCTGAGAAACTTGTTCTTACTACAGAAGACATCATTTCAATTGTGAAATACTTGATCGGATTGATCAACTCAAAAGCAATTGTGGATGATATCGATCACCTTTCTAACAGACGTGTAAGAACTGTTGGTGAGCAGCTTTATGCTCAGTTTGGTGTAGGTCTTGCTCGTATGGCTAGAACCATTAAAGAAAGAATGAACGTTCGTGATAATGAGGACTTCAAGCCTGTTGATTTGATCAACGCGAGAACATTGTCATCAGTAATCAACTCATTCTTCGGAACTAACCAGTTATCTCAGTTCATGGATCAAACGAATCCACTTGCTGAGATTACGCACAAAAGAAGAATGTCTGCTTTAGGACCAGGTGGTCTTTCAAGAGAAAGAGCTGGTTTCGAGGTTCGTGACGTTCACTATACGCACTACGGAAGACTTTGTACCATTGAAACACCGGAAGGTCCAAACATTGGTTTGATTTCTTCACTTTGTGTGCATGCGAAAGTAAATAGCATGGGCTTTATCGAAACACCTTATAGAAAGGTTGAAGAAGGTAAAGTGAATATGTCTGAAAATGTAATGTATCTAACTGCAGAAGAAGAAGATACACACAACATTGCTCAGGCCAATGCTCCTTTAAGTGACGAAGGAAACTTCGAAAACGAAAGAGTAAAAGCAAGATTTGAAGGCGACTTTCCTGTAGTGGAGCCTAAAGAGCTTTCTTACATGGATGTTGCGCCTAACCAGATTGTATCGGTAGCAGCTTCGTTGATTCCTTTCTTGGAGCATGATGATGCAAACCGTGCTTTGATGGGATCAAACATGCAGCGTCAGGCTGTTCCTTTATTAAGACCAGAAGCACCAATTGTAGGTACTGGTCTTGAGGCAAGAGCGGCAAGAGACTCAAGATCTTTGGTAATTGCTGAAGAGGCTGGAGTTGTTGATTATGTAGATGCGACTAAAATCGTTATCAAATACGATCAGACTAATGAAGATGAGTTGATCAACTTTGATACTGAATACAAAACGTATAACCTTATTAAGTTCCAAAGAACTAACCAAGATACTTCCATCAACTTGAAGCCAATCGTATTGAAAGGTCAGAGAGTGGAAAAAGGTCAGGTGCTTTGCGAAGGTTACTCTACTCAGAACGGTGAGTTAGCCCTTGGTAAGAACTTAAGAGTGGCATACATGCCATGGCAAGGTTACAACTTTGAGGATGCAATTGTAATTTCTGAAAGAGTTGTAAGAGACGATGTCTTTACTTCAATTCACATCGATGAGTATGAACTTGAAGTAAGAGATACAAAAAGAGGAGAGGAAGAATTGACTTCTGAGATTCCAAACGTAAGTGAGGATGCAGTTAAAAACTTAGATGAGAATGGAATCATCAGAGTTGGAGCTGAAATTAAAGAAGGTGATATTCTTATTGGTAAAATTACCCCTAAAGGTGAAACAGACCCAACTCCTGAAGAGAAGCTATTGAGAGCGATCTTCGGTGATAAGGCTGGTGATGTAAAAGATGCTTCTTTGAAAGCTTCTCCATCTTTAAGAGGTGTGGTAATTGACACTAAATTATTCTCTAGACCTAAGAAAGATAAAGATCTAAGAGCTAAAGCGAAGAAGGAAGTTGAAGTATTGAAAGCGCAATACAGCAAAGACCTTACTGTAGTTCGTAACCAAATGGTAGATAAGCTTTACCAATTATTGAATGGTAAGACTTGTCAAGGTGTATTCCACAAGTTTGGTGATGAGATTATTTCTAAAGGTGTGAAGTTCAATAAGAATAATATTTCTGAGAACTTATTCCCTGAGAAGAATATCTACAGAGATGAGAGTAACTACTCAGTTCAAGAGGAAGTGAACTTAATCTCTGACTGTAACTTAGAAGGTTGGACAGTTGATGCACATGTGAACTCACTTATCGTGAGAATGGTGAAAAACTATAACCTGAAGAGAAACGAAATCACTGGTGAATTCAAGCGTAAGCGTTTCACCATTGAAGTAGGTGACGAATTACCAACAGGTATCGTACAGCTTGCTAAAGTATACATCGCTAAAAAGCGTAAGCTTAAAGTTGGTGATAAGATGGCGGGTCGTCACGGTAACAAAGGTGTTGTTGCTAAAATTGTAAGAGAAGAAGATATGCCATTCTTAGATAATGGTACGCCAATGGATATTGTATTGAATCCACTAGGTGTACCGTCAAGGATGAATATCGGACAGATATACGAAACTGTACTAGCTTGGGCTGGTCTTGAATTGGGTAAGAAATATGCTACTCCAATTTTTGACGGTGCAAGCATGGAAGAAGTTGAAGCTGAACTACAAGCTGCCGGTCTTCCTAGTGCAGGTCGTGAATACTTAAATGATGGTTTAACTGGTAAGCGTTTCGATCAGCCGGTAACGGTAGGTATTGCATACATGCTGAAACTAGGTCACCTAGTAGATGATAAGATGCACGCTAGATCAATCGGGCCTTACTCGTTAATTACTCAGCAGCCACTTGGTGGTAAAGCGCAATTCGGTGGTCAGAGATTTGGAGAGATGGAAGTATGGGCACTTGAAGCATTCGGTGCATCACACGTTCTTCAAGAAATTCTGACAGTAAAATCAGATGATGTGATTGGTAGAGCAAAAGCTTATGAAGCTATTGTGAAGGGTGATTCAATCCCTAAACCAAATATTCCTGAATCATTCAATGTATTGGTTCACGAGCTAAGAGGTTTAGCACTTGAAATCACTTTAGACTAATTACAATCGACCACTTTTAAGAATTTAAAAAAGCTATGGCATTTAAAAAGAATAGAAAACTTAACAACGACTTTAACAAAGTCACTATTAGCTTGGCTTCTCCGGAATCAATCCTTGAGTCATCTCATGGAGAGGTTACCCAGCCGGAGACTATTAACTATAGAACCTATAAGCCTGAAATGGGTGGTTTATTCTGTGAAAGAATATTTGGACCTGTAAAGGACTGGGAATGTCATTGTGGAAAGTATAAGAGAATCAGATATAAAGGCATCATCTGTGATAGATGTGGTGTTGAAGTAACCGAGAAAAAGGTTAGAAGAGAGCGTATGGGTCACATCGAATTGGTGGTTCCTGTTGCTCATATCTGGTACTTTAAATCTCTTCCAAACAAAATCGGATACCTTCTTGGTCTTCCTACTAAAAAGCTTGATCAGATTATTTACTACGAAAGATATGTGGTAATCCAGGCAGGTATTAAAGAAGAAGAAGGTATTAGCTACATGGACTTCTTAACCGAAGATGAGTATCTAGATATCCTAGATAAACTTCCTCGTGAGAACCAAATGCTAGACGATGACGATCCTGAAAAATTCATCGCTAAGATGGGAGCTGAAGGTCTTGAGATGCTATTGTCAAGATTAAATCTTGATGAGATGTCTTATGCACTTCGTCACCAGGCAGCTACTGACACTTCTCAACAGAGAAAAGCTGAGGCACTTAAGAGATTAAGAGTTGTAGAGGCTTTTAGAGATGCAAGAACTAGAATCGAAAACAGACCAGAGTGGATGATCATACGTATGGTGCCTGTTATTCCACCGGAATTGAGACCATTGGTGCCTCTAGATGGTGGTAGATTCGCAACATCAGATTTGAATGATCTTTACAGACGTGTGATCATTAGAAACAACCGTCTTAAGAGATTGATTGATATTAAAGCGCCTGAAGTAATTCTTAGAAATGAGAAGCGTATGCTTCAGGAAGCTGTAGACTCACTTTTCGATAACTCAAGAAAAGTAAATGCAGTAAGATCAGACGGTAACAGAGCGCTTAAGTCTTTGAGTGATATGCTTAAAGGTAAGCAAGGTCGTTTCCGTCAGAACCTTCTAGGTAAAAGGGTTGACTACTCTGGTCGTTCAGTGATTGTAGTAGGACCTGAATTACAACTACACGAGTGTGGTTTACCTAAGAATATGGCTGCAGAGCTTTTCAAACCTTTCATTATCAGAAAGCTGATTGAAAGAGGTATTGTGAAGACTGTGAAGTCTGCTAAGAAAATTGTAGATAGAAAAGACCCTGTGGTTTGGGATATCTTAGAAAATGTATTGAAAGGGCATCCTGTATTACTTAACCGTGCTCCTACGCTACACAGACTAGGTATTCAGGCATTCCAGCCTAAACTTATAGAGGGTAAAGCAATCCAGTTACACCCACTAGCATGTACAGCATTTAACGCAGACTTTGATGGTGACCAAATGGCGGTACACGTACCACTAGGGCATGATGCGGTAATGGAAGCTTCTATGTTGATGCTTTCTTCTCACAACATCTTGAACCCTGCAAACGGTGCACCTATTGCAGTACCTTCTCAGGATATGGTATTGGGTCTTTATTATGTAACTAAAGGAAGAAGATCTACAGAAGATCATAAAGTGCCTGGTGAAGGCATGAGATTCTACTCTGCTGAAGAAGTAATTATTGCGATGAATGAAGGTGCTGTTTCTAAGCACGCTTACATCCATGTGAAAACTAAGGTGAGAGAAGATGAGCAGCTTGTTGAGAAAATGATTGAGACAGTTGCTGGTAGAGTACTTTTCAACCAGAATGTTCCTGAAGAAGTAGGTTTTGTAAACGAATTGTTAACGAAGAAGAAACTTCAGAAGATCATTTCGAATGTGGTAAGCATTTGTGGTATTGCTAAGTCAGCTAAGTTCTTAGATGATATTAAAGAGCTTGGATTCCAAATGGCATATAAAGGTGGTCTTTCAATGGGTCTGAATGATATTCACATCCCAGAAGTAAAAGATGGTCTTGTTGAAAGTGCTAAAGAGGAAGTAGATGGCGTATGGCAAAACTACTTGATGGGTCTAATCACTGACAATGAGCGTTACAATCAGGTAATTGATATCTGGACTCGTGTAAATACAAGATTGACTAATCAGCTGATGACTGAGATGGAGGAAGATCGTCAAGGATTTAACTCAATCTACATGATGATGCACTCAGGAGCTAGAGGTTCGAGAGAGCAGATTCGTCAGTTAGGTGGTATGAGAGGTCTAATGGCTAAGCCACAGAAAAACTTAGCAGGGTCAGTTGGTGCGATTATTGAAAACCCAATTCTTTCAAACTTTAAAGAAGGTCTAGATGTATTGGAGTACTTTATCTCTACTCACGGTGCACGTAAAGGTCTTGCAGATACAGCATTAAAAACTGCTGATGCGGGTTACCTAACTAGACGTTTGGTTGATGTTGCTCAAGATTGTGTCGTGAATGAAGAAGATTGTGGAACTCTAAGAGGTCTAACAGTTTCTGCATTGAAAGACAACGAGGATGTCGTTGAAGGTCTTGGCGAAAGAATCTTAGGTAGAGTATCTGTACATGATGTATATGATCCAATCTCAGAAGAGTTGATCGTTGAGTCAGGTGGAGAAATCACAGAGAAAATTGCTGATAGAATTGAAGAGACGGCTATCGAAGAAGTTGAGATTCGTTCAGTATTGACTTGTGAGACTAAGAGAGGTGTTTGTGCGAAATGTTATGGTAGAAACCTTTCTACCAATAAGATGGTACAAAAAGGTGAAGCAGTTGGTGTAATTGCAGCACAGTCTATTGGTGAGCCGGGTACTCAGTTGACATTAAGAACTTTCCACGTAGGTGGTACGGCATCTAACATTGCAGTAGATGCTAGCGTTCAAGCTAAGTTTGACGGTGTGATCGAATTCGAAGAAGTAAGATCATTACCTACTACTGACGATGAAGGCAACAAGATTGAAATCGTAATGGGTAGAACTGGTGAAATCCAGATTATTGACCCTAAAACAGATAAAGTACTTATTTCTAACCACGTACCTTACGGTGCTATCCTTCAAGTAAAAGAAGGAGACAAAGTGGCTAAAGGAGATCAGCTATGTAAGTGGGATCCTTATAATGCGGTAATTCTTTCTGAGTTCGATGGTACCATTGAGTTCGAATCAATTGAGGAAGGTATTACTTATAAAGAGGAGTACGATGAGCAGACTGGTCACAGAGAGAAAGTAATCACAGATACTAAGGACAAGACTAAGAACCCTGCAGTAGTTGTAGCGGCTAAAGACAATTCTAAAGCCTATAACATTCCTGTAGGAGCTCACTTGGCGGTTGAGGTAGGCGATAAAGTGAAAACTGGTCAACCATTGGCTAAGATCCCTAGAACTATGGGTAAATCGAGAGATATTACGGGGGGTCTTCCAAGAGTAACAGAATTGTTCGAGGCTAGAAACCCATCTAATCCGGCTGTAGTGTCTGAGATTGACGGTGTTGTGACTTATGGTGGTATCAAGAGAGGTAACCGTGAAATCTTCATCGAGTCTAAAGATGGTGTGAAGAAGAAATACATGGTGCCATTGTCTAAGCACATTCTTGTTCAAGACAATGACTTTGTAAGAGCAGGTTACCAGCTTTCTGATGGTGCTACTACACCAAACGATATCTTGAATATCCAAGGACCAACTGCAGTTCAGGAATACTTAGTGAACGAGATTCAAGAAGTATACAGACTACAAGGTGTGAAGATCAATGACAAGCACATTGAAACCATCGTGAAACAAATGATGCAGAAAGTGGAGATCATGGATGCCGGTGATACACAATTCTTACCAGGTCAAGTAGTAGATAAGTTCTTATTCAGAGAAGAGAATGATGCAATTCTTGATATGAAAGTTGTGGTTGAAGCTGGTGAGTCTGAGAACTTGAAACCAGGTCAGATTGTAACGCCAAGAGAGTTGAGAGATGAGAACTCAAGCTTGAGAAGAAAAGACATGAAGTTAGTAGAGGTGAGAGATGCGCAACCTGCGGTTTCTAAGCCTAAGCTTCAAGGTATTACTCAAGCATCATTGGGTACTGATAGCTTTATCTCGGCAGCATCTTTCCAAGAGACTACAAAGGTATTAAGTGAAGCTTCAATCAGAGGTAAAGCTGATACGTTGAATGGTCTGAAGGAAAATGTTATTGTGGGTCACTTGATCCCTGCTGGTACAGGTATGAGAGATTACCATGATCTGATTGTTGGTAATCAAGCAGAGTATGACGAGATGATGGCGGCTAAAGAAGCTTACAGCATTGAGTCTTCAGAAGAGAGAGATAGCGTAGAACTATAAGCAGATGGCAGACGAGCAAAATCAAAATCAAAATCAGTTGAATATTGAGCTTTCAGAAGAAATTGCTGAGGGTCAATATGTGAACTTGGCTATGATAGCCCATTCAAACAGTGAGTTTGTGATTGATTTTATCAAAATGATGCCGGGTGTTCCAAAAGCAAAGGTGAAATCTAGAATAGTGATTACACCAGAGCATGCTAAAAGGCTTCTTTACGCGCTCAAAGACAATATCGATAAGTTCGAAAATAACTTTGGGCCAATAAAGAAGAGCGAGGAGCCACCAAAATTTCCAATGAACTTCGGAGGAACCGTTGGAGAAGCTTAAGTTTTAGGCAATAGATAAAAGAAAAGGGCTGCAGAAATGTAGTCCTTTTTTTATGTGCATTGAACAGTGGCTTGACCAGGAGCAGTAATAGTAATCACCCCACCCCAAGTGCAGTTTAGTGTGCAGCCGTTATGAAGTGCCGGCATTTTAGCAACCATTGTTTTGGTTGCACCGGGTGCCCATGGTGCTACAGTTACCGGAATACAAGGCATAGGGGTTAAAACACCTAGTGCTGCAGCAGTTGCAGATGCTACCGTTGGGTTAGCCATTGAAGTACACATACCAAAAGGCAATATATTTACCATAGGAATATTGTCCATAATATTAGCAGCAGGCATTTTATTGGCCATCACTCTATTCTTGGGTAATACAACTAAAGAGGAAGGAGCTACTCCAAAGGAACACATCATTGAAGCTCCCATTACAACTTGAACAGGCATATTGAATCTGTTTATTAATTCAAAAAATAGAGAATTCAAGTCGAATTTCCCAAATCATATGGAGGAGTAATAATCGGTTTTGGGCATCTTTGCTTTCTCTTGAATTTCAGCGACTTGCTCCTAAATCAAAGGACACATTAATTTAATAAGTCACGTTTGTTTCTAATTCTTCTTTTCATACCTTTGCAGTCCGAAAATTGTAACTAGGAAATTAAAATCTAAAAAACTGTAAATGCCTACTATACAACAACTAGTAAGAAAAGGCCGTAAGAAATTGACTTCTAAGTCAAAGTCTCCAGCCTTGGATAGCTGCCCGCAGAGAAGAGGGGTTTGTACAAGGGTATATACGACTACACCTAAAAAACCTAACTCAGCTATGAGAAAAGTAGCGAGAGTAAGGTTAACCAATGGTAAAGAGGTGAACGCATATATCCCAGGTGAAGGTCATAACCTTCAGGAGCACTCAATTGTGCTAATTAGAGGAGGAAGAGTAAAAGATCTTCCAGGTGTAAGATATCACATCATTCGTGGTGCACTAGATACTGCCGGTGTAAGCGGTAGACTTCAAAGAAGATCTAAGTACGGTGCTAAACGTCCTAAAGACAAGAAATAGAATATTAATAACCAATGAGAAAATCTAAACCAAAGAAGAGATATATTCTTCCTGACCCAAAGTTCGGTGACACTTTGGTAACAAAGTTTGTGAACTACCTAATGGTCGATGGAAAGAAGAGTATTGCCTACGGAATTTTCTATGATGCGATAGAGCTTGTAGAAAAGAGAACTGGTGAGAATGGTCTTGAAACTTGGAAGAAGGCATTGAGTAACATCATGCCTGGTGTCGAAGTGAAGAGTAGAAGAGTGGGTGGTGCCACTTTTCAAGTGCCTACTGAGGTAAGACCTGCCAGAAAAACATCACTCGGCATTAAATGGATGATCATGTTCGCTAGAAAGCGTGGTGAAAAAACTATGCACGAAAGATTAGCTGGTGAAATCATTGCAGGTTCTAAAGGAGAAGGGGCTGCTGTTAAGAAAAAAGATGATACGCACAGAATGGCTGAAGCGAACAAAGCATTTTCACACTTTAGATTTTAATTCCTAATTACAATGGCAAGAGATTTAAAATACACTCGGAACATCGGTATCGCTGCGCACATCGATGCTGGTAAAACTACCACCACCGAGAGAATTCTATACTACACTGGTGTTTCTCACAAAATTGGTGAGGTACACGATGGTGCTGCTACAATGGACTGGATGGAGCAAGAGCAAGAAAGAGGTATCACAATTACTTCTGCTGCTACTACTGTATTCTGGCCATACAAAGACAACGAATACCACATTAACATTATAGACACTCCTGGTCACGTTGACTTCACTGTTGAGGTAAACAGATCTTTACGTGTACTTGATGGTTTAGTATTCTTGTTCTCAGCGGTTGATGGTGTTGAACCTCAGTCTGAGACTAACTGGAGACTAGCAGATAACTACAAAGTTGCTCGTATCGGTTTCGTTAACAAAATGGACCGTGCAGGTGCTGACTTCTTGAACGTGTGTAAGCAGGTGAAAGAAATGTTAGGTACTAAGGCTGTTCCTCTTCAATTACCTATCGGTGCTGAAGACAACTTCAAGGGTGTAGTTGACTTAGTAGAAAACAAGGCTATCGTTTGGAATGAGGCTGACCAAGGTATGACTTTCGAAGAGATTGACATCCCAGCTGATATGGAAGACGAAGTAGCTGAGTATAGAGAAAACTTATTAGAGGCTATAGCTGAATACGATGATACTTTGATGGAGAAATTCTTCGAAGATCCGGATTCAATTTCTAAGGATGAAATCCTTGTAGCCCTTAGACAAGCTACCATCAATATGGACTTTGTTCCAATGATGTGTGGTTCTGCCTTTAAAAATAAAGGTGTACAAACAATGCTTGACTATGTGATGGAGCTATTGCCTTCACCACTAGATAGAGATAACATTGTAGGTACTAACCCAGATACAGAAGAAGAAGAAACAAGAAAGCCGGATCCAAGTGATCCATTCTCGGCACTAGCATTTAAGATTGCTACTGACCCGTTTGTAGGTAGACTTTGTTTCGTTAGATCATACTCTGGTATGTTAGATGCAGGTTCCTATGTGTATAACAACAGAACTAACAAGAAGGAAAGAATCTCTAGAATCTTCCAGATGCACGCTAACAAGCAGAATTCAATTCCTCAACTACACTGTGGTGATATCGCTGCTGTAGTAGGGTTTAAGGATATCAAAACAGGAGATACATTAACTGACGAAAAGAACAGATTAGTTCTTGAGTCAATGATCTTCCCTGATCCTGTAATTGGATACGCTATTGAGCCTAAAACTCAGGCCGATGTTGATAAGCTAGGTATGGCTATCGCGAAGCTTGTAGAAGAGGATCCAACATTAACTGTAAATACTGACGAAGAAACTGGTCAGACTATTCTAAGAGGTATGGGTGAGCTTCACCTTGATATCATCATGGATCGTCTAAAAAGAGAATTCAAAGTAGAAGTTAACCAAGGTGCTCCTCAGGTAGCTTACAAAGAGTCAATTAACTCTAACGTTGAGCACAAAGAGGTTTACAAAAAGCAGTCGGGTGGTAAAGGTAAATTTGCCGATATCGTGTTTGAACTGTCTCCTCAAGACGAAGAGTGGGAGAAAGAAGGATTGCAGTTTGAGAACAAGATTGTTGGTGGTGTAATTCCTAAAGAATTCATCCCTGCAATTGAGAAAGGTTTCAAATCTGCAATGGATAATGGCCCTTTAGCTGGTTATCCAGTTGAGAATATGAAAGTAAGATTGTTCCACGGATCTTTCCACGATGTGGATTCAGATGCACTTTCTTTCGAATTGGCTGCAAGACTTGGTTTCAAAGAAGCTGCTAGGAAAGCTTCTCCGAAATTGATGGAGCCGATCATGGCGGTTGATGTGGTGACTCCAGATGAGTACACTGGTTCAATCACAGGTGATTTGAACAGAAGAAGAGGTATCATGAAAGGTATGGATACTAAAGGAACTTCTACTGTTGTTAAAGCTGATGTGCCTCTTTCTGAGCTATTCGGTTATGTAACTGATTTGAGAACAATGTCTTCTGGTAGAGCTACTGCTTCATTGACATTCTCTCACTACGATATTGTACCTAACAATATCGCAGAAGATGTAATCAAGAAAAGCAAAGGAGAGTAAGCTGTAAATTGACAAGATTATGACACAGAAAATTAGAATAAAATTAAAGTCATACGATCACAACCTGGTGGATAAGTCATCAGAGAAAATCGTGAGAGCAGTAAAAACTACTGGTGCTATTGTTAGTGGTCCTATTCCACTTCCAACAGTAAAAGAGAAATTTACAGTGTTGAGATCGCCACACGTGAACAAAAAATCGCGTGAGCAATTCCAACTTTGTACTTACAAGAGATTGGTTGATATCTACTCTTCAAGTGCAAAAACAGTTGACGCTTTAATGAAGCTTGAGCTTCCTTCTGGTGTTGATGTAGAGATCAAGGTATAATTGATTTTATATAAATGAATTGAAGAGGCTATTCTTAAGGGATAGCCTCTTTTTTATGCCCGTAAATGGCTATAAAAGAGGGTTTTAAATTATTCGGCAAATTTCATTCGCCACGTTTGAATCAGAATATTAAATTCCTATCTTTGCAGTCCGTTTCTCGGGAGTGCCCTACGTAGGGTACTTTTAAATGTTTTAATAATGTCTGGAATAATCGGAAAAAAAGTCGGAATGACTAGCATATTTGGTGCCGATGGACGTAATGTCGCATGCACAGTGATAGAGGCTGGTCCTTGCGTGATAACGCAAGTAAAAAATGAGGAAACAGACGGATACAAAGCTGTTCAGTTGGCTTATGGAGAGCGCAAGGAGAAAAACACTCCCGCTGCACTAAAAGGTCATTTTAAAAAGGCCGGTACAACTCCTAAGAAAAACGTAGTTGAGTTTCGCGATTTCCGTGAGGAATTTGATGGCATGATTGAGCTTGGTAATGAGATCAAGGTTGGTGATGTATTCAAAGAAGGTGACTTTGTTGATGCCATTGGCACATCAAAGGGTAAGGGTTTCCAAGGTGTAGTTAAGCGTCACGGTTTTGGTGGTGTTGGACAAGCTACACACGGTCAGCACAACAGAATGAGAGCCCCAGGTTCTATTGGTGGTGCTTCATACCCTGCAAGAGTATTTAAAGGAACAAGAATGGCTGGTAGAATGGGTAATGACCGTACTACTGTGCTTAACCTTCAAGTAATGAGAGTTCTTCCTGAGGAGAACCTTATTGTAGTAAGTGGTTCAGTTCCTGGTGCAAAGAATTCAATCGTAGTTCTAGAGAAATAAGAAGATGGAGATTGCAGTATTAAAAAATAGTGGAGAAGACACTGGAAGAAAAGTTAATCTTTCAGAAGAGATCTTCGGTATTGAGCCAAATGATCATGCCATCTACTTAGATGTGAAGCAATTCTTGGCTAATCAGCGTCAAGGGACTCACAAGTCTAAAGAAAGAGGCGAAATCGCTGGTTCTACGAAAAAGATAAAGAGACAAAAGGGAACTGGTACTGCCAGAGCTGGTAGCATCAAGTCACCTATTTTCAGAGGTGGAGGTCGTGTATTCGGTCCTAAGCCAAGAAATTATGGGTTTAAGCTAAACAAGAAGCTTAAGTCTTTAGCTAGAAAATCTGCATTGGCTTACAAAGCAAAAGATAATAGTGTTGTTGTGTTGGAAGACTTTTCTTTCGATGCTCCTAAGACTAAGGATTTTGTGAATGTATTAAGTAGCCTTTCAGTTGCAGATAAGAAGACATTATTGGTTTTGGGTGACCAAAGCAAAAATGTAGCGCTTTCTGGCAGAAATCTTCAGAATGCAAAAGTTGTGACTGCTGATTCATTGAATACTTATGATGTATTGAATGCTGATAGCTTACTACTTAGCGAGAGTTCGATCGAGAAAATTGAAAACCTACTAAAGTAATCAGATATGAGTATTCTTAAGAAGCCTTTAGTAACTGAAAAAGTATCTGCCCTAAACGAAGCTGGTAAGTATGGTTTCATTGTAGACCAAGATGCCAACAAAGTTGAGATCAAGAAAGCGGTAGAAGATATGTATGGTGTTACAGTAGAGAATGTAAACACTATGAGATACCAGGGAAAATTAAAATCTAGATACACTAAGTCTAGAGTTATCGCTGGTAGAACAAATGGATTTAAGAAAGCAATCGTAACTGTTGCGGAAGGCGATGTAATCGACTTCTATAGCGGCATATAAATAAGAAGCAATGGGTGTAAAGAAATTAAGACCAATGACTCCAGGAACCAGAGCTAGAATTGCTCCGGATTTTGCAGACGTTACTGCTTCTGCTCCTGAAAAGTCGTTACTAGCACCACTTAAGAAATCAGGTGGGCGTAACAACTCTGGTAAAATGACAATGCGCTACATGGGTGGTGGTCACAAGCAGAGATTAAGAGTAATTGACTTTAAGAGAAATAAATTTGATGTTCCTGCAACAGTTAAAAGTGTAGAATACGATCCGGCAAGATCTGCTAGAATCGCTTTATTGTTCTATGCTGATGGAGAGAAGAGATATATCATCGCTCCTCAAGGATTGCAAGTAGGACAAACTGTAATCTCAGGTAAGAATGTGGCTCCTGAAGTAGGTAATACTTTGCCACTCTCTAAAATTCCTTTAGGTACTATCGTACACTGTGTGGAATTCAAACCTGGTAAAGGTGCTGCAATGGCAAGAAGCGCAGGATCTTACGTACAGTTGGTTGCAAGAGAAGGTAAATACGCTACGTTAAAAATGCCTTCTGGTGAAATGAGAAACATCTTGGTTACTTGTTTAGCTACGATCGGTTCTGTTGGTAATGCTGAGCACATGAATGTGAACTTGGGTAAAGCCGGTAGAAAAAGATGGTTAGGTAGAAGACCAAGAGTAAGAGGTGTAGTTATGAACCCGGTAGATCACCCGATGGGTGGTGGTGAAGGTAAGTCTTCAGGAGGTCACCCAAGATCTCGTAACGGACTTTACGCTAAAGGGCAAAAGACTAGAACGCCTAAGAAATATTCGAACAAATTGATCATTGGTAAAAAGAAAAAGTAAGAAATGGCACGTTCGTTAAAAAAAGGACCTTATATCGATTTTAGACTAACGAAGAAGGTCGAAGCCATGGATGAGTCAGGAAAGAAATCAGTCATCAAGACTTGGTCTAGAAGATCTATGATTGCTCCAGATTTCATCGGTCATACTTTCGCAGTACACAATGGCAATAAGTTCATTCCTGTTTTTGTAACTGAGAACATGGTAGGACACAAGTTTGGTGAATTTGCACCAACTAGAAACTTCCGTGGACACATCGCTAAAAAAGACAAGAGAAAATAATGGAAGCTGTAGCTAAATTAAATAACGTTCCTACTTCTCCTCGTAAGATGAGAATGGTCGCTGATATGATTAGAGGCGAGAGAGTGAACAGAGCTTTAAGTCTATTAAAGTTTGAATCTAAAGAAGGTGCAGCTAGACTCGAAAAACTTCTTCTTTCTGCCATTGCAAACTGGGCAGCTAAGAACGAAGATGAGAGGTTAGAAGATGCCGATCTTTACATCAAGTCTATTACTGTTGATGGTGGTAGAATGTTGAAAAGATTGAGACCTGCTCCACAGGGTAGGGCGCATAGGATCCGTAAAAGATCTAATCATGTAACGATTGTGATTGATTCTAAGAATCAACCAGCAGTTACCGCTGAAGAAGTAGTAGAAGAAGTAAGCAATGAAACTGACAATTAATTAAGATGGGACAAAAAGTTAATCCGGTAGGTCTCAGATTAGGTATCGTAAGAGGTTGGGATTCGGCCTGGTACGGAGGAAAAGATTTTCCTGCTAAACTGGTTGAAGATCAAGAGATCAGAAAGTACATCAAAGCTCGTATCCCAAAAGGTGGTATTTCTAAAATTATCATCGAAAGAACGATCAAGAGAATCACAATTACCATTCACACTGCTCGTCCGGGTGTTGTAATTGGTAAAGGTGGACAGGAAGTTGACAGAATTAAGGAAGAGTTGAAAAAATTGACATCTAAGGATGTTCAAATCAACATTTTCGAAATCAAACGTCCTGAGCTAGATGCCAAATTAGTTGGTGAGTCTATTGCACAGCAGCTTCAAGCTAGAATCTCTTACCGTAGAGCCATGAAGCAAGCAATTGCTTCTGCTGTTAGAGTAGGTGCTCAAGGTATTAAAGTAAAATGTTCAGGTCGTCTTGGTGGTGCTGAGATGGCAAGATCTGAGATGTATAAAGAAGGTAGAATTCCTTTGCATACACTTAGAGCAGACATTGACTACGCTATTTCTGAAGCAGACACGGTTTATGGAAAAATCGGTATCAAAGTATGGATCTTTAAAGGAGAAGTACTTGGTAAAAGAGATTTATCACCAAACGTTGGCGTAAGCAACAATTCTGGTGGTGGAGATCGCAGAGGTGGTGGTCGTAGACCAAACAGAAATAGAAAGAGGTAATCACTTTTTAAAAAGGTAAAGAGATGTTACAGCCTAAAAGAACGAAATTCAGAAAGATGCAAAAGGGTCGTGTGCGCGGTGTTGCACAAAGAGGCCACCAGTTGTCTTTCGGAACATTTGGAATAAAGTCCCTAGAACCAGGATGGATTACAAGTAGACAAATTGAAGCTGCTCGTATTGCCATGACTAGAGCCATGAAAAGGGAAGGTCAAGTTTGGATTAGAATTTTTCCAGACAAGCCAATCACAAGTAAGCCTGCAGAGGTAAGGATGGGTAAAGGTAAGGGTGCTCCTGATTATTGGGTGGCAACTGTTAAGCCTGGTACTGTTCTTTTCGAGGCAGCCGGTGTAGATGTAGAATTAGCAAAAGAAGCCTTAAGACTTGCAGCTCAGAAGCTTCCTCTTTCTACAAAATTTGTTGTACGCAGAGATTACGTTGGATAGTTATGAAGAATTCAGAAATCAAAGCACTCTCTTCTGAAGAGTTGGCAGAAAAGATAACTACTGAAGAAGGTAGCCTTCAAAAGTTGAAATTTGCTCACGCGATTTCTCCTATTGAAAACCCAATGAAAATCAAAGAGGCTAAGCGCCTTATTGCGAGATTGAAAACTGAGTTAAGAGCTAAGGAACTTGCTAACTAATACAAGCATGGAAAGAAATCTTAGAAAAGAAAGAATCGGGATCGTTACTAGCGACAAAATGGATAAGACCATTACTGTTGCAGTAGAGAGAAGAGAAAAGCACCCGATCTATGGTAAGTTCGTAAAGAAGACTACCAAATTTACTGCTCATGACGACAAGAATGATTGCGGTATCGGTGATACTGTGAAAATTATGGAGACTCGTCCGCTGAGTAAGAACAAGCGTTGGAGATTAGTTGAAGTAATTGAAAGAGCTAAGTAATCATGATCAGACAAGAATCAAGACTTAACGTAGCGGATAATAGTGGTGCCAAAGAGGTGCTTTGTATCCGTGTGCTTGGAGGTACTAAAAAGAAGTATGCTTCAGTAGGCGATATGATTGTGGTGTCTGTAAAGTCAGCTCACTCTTCAAGTAACCTTAAAAAAGGTACTGTTTCTAAAGCAGTTGTAGTTAGAACCAAAAAAGAAGTAAGAAGAAAAGATGGTTCTTACATCAGGTTCGAAGATAACGCAGCAGTATTGCTGAACCAGAACGATGAGCCAAGAGGTACTCGTATGTTCGGTCCTGTTGCTAGAGAGTTGCGCGAGAAGCAATTCATGAAAATTGTATCACTAGCTCCTGAAGTACTATAAGATGGCAACAGTGAAAAAACTACACGTAAGAAAAGGCGATACAGTAAAAGTAATCGCTGGAAATTCTAAAGGTAAAACCGGTAAAGTACTAGAAGTACAAACTGATAAGTATAGAGCTATTGTAGAAGGTGTTAATGTTGTTTCTAAGCACATTAAACCATCGGCTACTAATCCAAATGGCGGTATTGAGAAGTCAGAAGCTTCTGTACACCTTTCTAACCTAATGGTTGTAGATCCTTCAAATGGTGAAGCTACTAGAGTTGGAAGAAAGGCTGATGAGAACGGTAAATTGGTTAGATATTCAAAAAAATCTGGGGAGGTAATTAAAAATGGCTAGTCCGAGATTAAAAGATAAGTACAACAACGAGATTGTTGGGGCATTAAAAGAGAAGTTCGAGTACTCCACGGTAATGCAGGTACCAAAGATCACTAAAGTAGTAGTGAATAAAGGTATCGGTGCTGCTGTAGCTGATAAGAAATTGGTTGACATCGGTGTAGAAGAATTAACTACTATCACTGGTCAGAAAGCCGTTCCTACTGTTGCTAAGAACTCAATCTCAAACTTTAAATTGAGAGAAGGAATGCCAATTGGTGCAAGAGTTACACTTAGAGGTGACAGAATGTACGAATTCATCGATAGACTTTTAAATATTGCATTACCTAGAGTAAGAGACTTTAGAGGTGTGAAGGATAAAGGTTTCGATGGACGCGGAAACTACACTTTAGGTGTAAAAGAGCAGATCATCTTCCCTGAGATTTCTATTGAGAAAGTGAATAAGATCTCTGGTATGGATATCACATTTGTAACAACAGCAAACTCAGACGAAGAGAGTTACGAATTGCTTAAAGCATTCGGAATGCCTTTCGCTGGTGGAAAAAAACAAAACTAGATTATGGCTAGAGAAGCAGTAAAAGCTAGAGAAAGAAAAAGAGAAAAACTTGTAGCTAGATATGCTGAGAAGCGTGCTCGATTGAAGGCTGAAGGTGACTATGAAGGTTTGGATAAACTTCCTAGAAACGCTTCACCAGTTAGACTACACAATAGATGTAAATTAACTGGTAGACCTAAAGGATACATGAGAAAATTCGGTATCTCAAGGGTTACTTTCAGAGAGATGGCTTCAGCAGGTAAGATACCTGGCGTAACTAAAGCGAGCTGGTAAGCAGTTTCTCTTTTAATAAAAGAAAATAATCAATACCTTTGCAGGCCGGTTTTTGGCCGGAAGGTATTTTACTATTTATAAAAGTTCACTTCTGGGAGATATCGCCAGAGTGAAAGTCCAAAAGGACAAACAAATTAAATTATGACTGATCCAATAGCAGATTACTTAACAAGACTGAGGAATGCCATCGGGGCAAACCACAGAATCGTGGAGATTCCGGCTTCTAAGGTGAAGAAGGAAATCACGAGAGTATTGCATGAGAAAGGATACATTCAGAACTACAAGTTCGAGCAGAATGGTCCTCAAGGCAGCATTAAAATTGCTTTAAAGTATAATCCTACTAACAAGCAATCTGCCATCGTAAATCTTGAAAGAATTAGTAAGCCAGGTTTGAGAAAATATGCTGGTGCTAATGACCTACCAAGAGTTTTAAATGGTTTGGGAATCGCCATCGTTTCTACTTCTAAAGGTATTATGACTGATAAAGAAGCTAGAGTTCAACACATAGGTGGTGAAGTTTTATGTCACGTTTATTAAGAATCAAAAGAAATGTCACGAATAGGAAATAAACCGATTAGTGTGCCTGCTGGTGTTACCGTTTCTGTTGCTGATTCAAACTTAGTGACTGTAAAAGGACCAAAAGGTGAGTTAACACAAGATGTTAACGCTGATATGACTGTAACCGTAGAAGAGGGCTCTGTATCTGTAGCAAGACCTACAGATCAAAAAAGACACAAAGCGCTTCACGGATTATATAGATCTTTAATTAACAACATGGTTGTTGGTGTAAGTGAAGGATATACTAAAGATCTTGAGCTTGTAGGGGTAGGTTATAAGGCAGCAGTGTCTAATAATGTACTTGAGCTTAACTTGGGTTATTCTCACAACATCTATTTGGCAGTTCCTCAAGAGGTGAAAGCTACAGCTGTTATGGAAAAGGGTAAGAACCCTATCGTAAAGCTGGAGAGTGCCGACAAGGAATTGATTGGTCAAGTGGCTGCAAAACTTAGAGAGCTAAGAAAAATTGAGCCATATAAAGGTAAAGGTGTTCGCTTTGTTGGTGAGCAGATTAGAAGAAAGGCTGGTAAAACTGCTGCTAAATAAGAATAATCATGGCTGTTAGTAATAGTAGACTTAGAATTAAAAGAGGAATCAGAAGAAAGTTAAGCGGTACTGCTGCTAGACCTAGAATTTCTGTTTTCAAGAGCAACGCGAAGATATACGCTCAAATCATCGATGATGAGAAGGGACATACATTGGTTTCTGCTTCTAGTGCTGAACTAGGCGCAACTAAGAACACCAACATAGAATTGTCTAAAGAAGTAGGAAAGAAATTAGCTGAGAAAGCAACAGCTGAAGGTATTTCTGAAGTAGTATTTGATAGAAACGGTTACATCTACCACGGAAAAGTAAAGGCGTTGGCTGAAGGCGCTAGAGAAGGTGGTCTTAAATTTTAATTGGCATGGCACAAGTAATGAATAGAATTAAGGCTAGTGAAATCGACTTGAAAGAGAAAGTCGTAGCGATCAAGCGTGTAGCCAAAGTAGTGAAAGGTGGTAGAAGATTTAGCTTCTCAGCAATTGTGGTTGTTGGAAACGGTGACGGTATTGTAGGTTACGGATTAGGTAAGGCTAACGAGGTAACCGATGCAATCACTAAAGGAATTGACGATGCTAAGAAGAATCTTGTGCAAGTACCTGTTTTGAAAGGTACTGTTCCTCACGAAGTAATTGGTAAGTATGGCGGAGGTTTGGTTTTGATCAAGCCTGCATCTGAAGGTACTGGTGTAATTGCCGGTGGTGCGATGCGTGCTGTATTTGAAAGTGCTGGTGTGCACAACGTATTGGCTAAATCTAAAGGATCTTCAAACCCACACAACGTGGTAAAAGCAACATTCGATGCTTTATTAAAGATGAAAGATCCTTATGCGGTAGCTGAGCAAAGAGGTGTTAGTTTAGACGTAGTTTTTAACGGTTAATAGATCATGGCAAAAGTTATTGTAACTCAAGTAAAAAGCACTATTGATCGTCCTGAAAGACAAAAGAGAACTATTCAGGCTCTAGGTCTAGGTAAAATCAATAGATCTGTTGAGCACGAATTGACTCCACAGATTGCTGGTATGATTAATAAAGTGAATCACCTTGTAACTGTAAAGGAAGCATAAGATGAAACTGAATAACTTAAAACCTGCTGAAGGTTCAACTAAGACAAGAAAGAGAATTGGTAGAGGACCTGGTTCCGGTAAAGGCGGTACTTCAACAAGAGGTCACAAAGGAGCTAAGTCAAGATCTGGTTATTCTCGTAAAGCTGGTTTCGAAGGTGGTCAGATGCCATTACAGAGACGAGTGCCTAAGTTTGGTTTCACTAACCCAAACAGAGTAGAGTATAAAGCAATTAACCTTGATGCACTTCAAGCTCTAGTAGATGCTACAAAAGCTACTGAGATCAATGCTGAAGTATTAGTATCTAATGGACTTGCTTCTAAAAACGATTTAATCAAGATTTTAGGAAGAGGGGAATTGACTGCAAAGGTGGACGTAACGGCTCACCATTTCTCAGCAACTGCTGCAGAAGCAATAGAAAAAGCAGGAGGAACCGTTACAAAGCTTTAATAATATGAAGAAATTCTTCACTACCATAAAGAACATTTTTGCTATTGAGGAGCTAAGAAATAGAATCCTAGCCACGCTTGGATTCTTAGTGATTTTCAGACTTGGTTCTTTCGTAGTGTTACCGGGTGTTAATCCAGATGCATTAGCTGATGCAGACGGAGGTATCCTAGGAATTTTGAATACATTATTAGGAGGCTCATTCCAAAGAGCCTCTATCTTTGGTTTAGGTATTATGCCTTACATCTCTGCATCTATTGTGATTCAGTTGATGACGGTAGCGGTTCCTAGTTTCCAAAAAATGCAAAAGGAAGGTGAGTCTGGCCGTAAGAAGCTAACTCAAATCACTAGAATCTTGACCATTTTGGTTACAATGGCGCAGAGTTTCGGTTACGTAAGAGTAACGATAATCGGAGCTGGTGCAATGTCTCCAAATGTGGATCAAACGCTTTTCCTTATTTCTTCAATGGTTCTTTTAACTGCAGGAACAATGTTCTGTATGTGGTTAGGAGAGAAAATCACTGATAAAGGTATCGGTAACGGTATTTCAATGTTGATCATGATTGGTATCATCTCAAGTTTACCAGGTGCAGCTTGGTTCGAATTTGTAGAGACCAATGGTATCAGCAGAGCATTATTCTCAGTGGTTGAGTTGATCGTATTGTTCTTCGTGGTAGTAGTAACTGTTGCGTTAGTTCAAGCGACTAGAAGAATTCCGGTACAGTACGCCAAGCAAGTTGTTGGTGGTAAAGTATATGGTGGTCAGCGTCAGTTTATTCCATTAAAAGTGAATGCTTCTGGTGTAATGCCAATCATCTTTGCTCAAGCATTAATGATCTTGCCTACACTTTTAGGGCAAATCTGGGCGGATAGTAGTGATACTGCGCAAGCTATCACTGTGGCGTTCAGTAATCCTTACTCTTGGCAATACAATGTGGTATTCGCAATTCTAATTATTGCCTTTACCTTCTTCTATACAGCCATTACAGTTAATCCATCTAACATGGCGGATGACCTGAAAAGAAATGGTGGTTTCATTCCGGGTATAAAGCCGGGCAAGCCGACATCTGACTTTATTGGAGATGTTTTAGATAGAATCACTTTACCTGGTTCTGTATTCTTAGCGATAATTGCTATCCTTCCAACCTTTGCTTATAACGCAGGTGTAGGTCAGCAATTCTCTTACTTCTATGGAGGTACTTCGCTATTGATTATGGTAGGGGTAATTTTAGATACGTTACAGCAAATCGAAAGCTACTTGCTCATGAGACACTATGAGGGTATGATGAAGTCAGGTAGAATGAGAGGACGTTCTCAGAATGTTGCTGTTGCCTAATGATCTTCTATAAGACCGAAGAGGAGATAGAGATCATCCGTGAAAGCGCTCAAATTTTGGGCAAGGCACACGGTGAAGTAGCCAAGAGCGTAAGGCCTGGCATTAAGACAAAAGACTTGGATAAAATCGCTGAAGAGTTTATCCGAGATCATGGAGGCGTAGCATCCTTTAAAGGATACAATGGTTTTCCAGCAACGCTTTGTATTTCGGTGAACGAGAATGTAGTTCATGGATTTCCAAGCGAGTATGAATTAAAAGACGGTGATATAATCTCTATAGATTGTGGAGTCTTCTACAAAGGTTTTCATAGCGATTCCGCTTATACCTATCCGGTAGGAGAAATTTCCCAAGAGACATTATCACTTTTAAAGACAACGAAGGAGTCGTTGTATGTAGGTATTGAAGAGGCCAAGTTTGGTAACCGAATCGGAGATGTTGCTTTCGCAATTCAGAAGTACGTTGAAGATAGGGGATATACAGTGGTTAGAGAGCTTGTAGGTCATGGATTGGGGAGAAATCTTCATGAAGGTCCGGAGGTTCCTAATTATGGCAAACGTGGTAGAGGACCCAAGTTGAACGAAGGTTTGGTGATAGCTATCGAACCGATGATCAATCTAGGAACTCGAAACATTGTTCAGGAGAATGATGGTTGGACGATTAGAACAAGAGATCGTAAACCTTCAGCTCACTTTGAACATACGGTGGCCATATTCAAGGATAGAACAGAAATATTAACTACTCATAAATACATAGAAGAAGTAGTAAACTTTTAGTATGGCGAAACAAGGATCTATAGAACAAGACGGAACAGTAGTTGAGGCATTACCGAACGCTACATTTCGTGTTGAGTTAGAAAATGGACATATAGTTCATGCTCATATCTCAGGAAAAATGAGAATGTACTATATCAAAATATTACCAGGTGACAAAGTAAAGCTTGAAATGTCGCCTTATGATTTAACAAAAGGAAGAATTACTTACAGGTATAAATAATTAAGACATGAAAGTAAAAGCGTCTATCAAGAAGCGCAGCGCTGATTGTAAAGTAATCCGCAGAAAAGGAAAGTTATACGTGATTAACAAGAAGAATCCTAGATTCAAACAAAGACAAGGATAATTATGGCAAGGATTTCAGGAGTAGATATTCCAGATCACAAGAGATCGGAGATTGGGTTAACCTACATCTTCGGAATTGGCCGTAGCTCGGCACAATACATTCTGGATAAAGCCGGTATTGATATAAATACCAAGATTGGTGATTTGAATGATGACCAACAGAAAGCGATCAGAACTATCATTAGTGAAGAGTTCAAGATCGAGGGTGTTTTGAAGTCTGAAGTGCAATTGAACATCAAGCGTTTGATGGACATTGGTTGCTACAGAGGTTTAAGACATAGAAGAGGTCTTCCTGTTCGTGGTCAGCATACCAAGAACAACTCAAGAACCAGAAAAGGTAAGAGAAAGACTGTTGCTAACAAGAAAAAGGCAACTAAGTAATCAGTAAGATTTTAATGCCGAAAAAGATATTTTAAGATGGCTCAGAAAAGAAAAGATAAAGCTAGAAAGAGAGTAGTGCAGGTTGATGCTCTTGGACAGGCGCATATCAAGGCGTCTTTCAACAACATCATCATCTCACTTACGAATCAGCAAGGTCAGGTGATCTCTTGGGCGTCAGCAGGTAAAATGGGATTCAAGGGTTCTAAAAAGAACACTCCATATGCTGCTCAGATGGCTGCTCAAGACTGTGCTTCTAAAGCATACGAGCTTGGCTTGAGAAAAGTAGAGGTTTTTGTAAAAGGACCTGGTGCTGGTAGAGAATCTGCTATCAGAACAATCCAGAATTCAGGAATTGAGGTAACTGTCATCAGAGACGTTACACCACTACCACACAATGGATGTCGTCCACCAAAGAGAAGAAGAGTTTAATAAAGAATTTATAAGTAATGGCAAGATATAGAGGTCCAAAGGCTAAAATCGCTAGGAGATTCAATGATCCTATTTTTGGTCACAGCAAAGCATTACAAAAGAAAGCTTACCCTCCAGGCCAGCACGGCAGAGGTAGAAGAAGAAAGCAATCTGAATATGCAATCCAGCTAATGGAGAAGCAAAAGGCTAAATATACTTATGGTGTATTGGAGCGTCAGTTCGCGAACTTATTCGACAAAGCTTCTAGAAAGTCTGGTGTAACAGGTGAGATCTTACTTCAATTGTTGGAGACAAGATTAGACAACTTGGTATACAGATTGGGTATCGCTCCTACAAGAAGAGCGGCAAGACAGTTAGTTACTCACAAACACATCACCATCAATGGTGAGGTTCTGAATATTCCTTCATATCATGTGAAGAATTCAGATGTAATTGGTGTAAGAGAGAAATCAAAATCTCTTGAGCTAATTACAGAGAGTTTAGCTGGTAACTCTGCTCAGAAATACCCATGGTTAGAGTGGAACAAGTCAGATATGACTGGTAAGGTAATCAACGTACCTACAAGAGAAGATATTCCTGAGAATATCAAGGAGCAGTTGATTGTCGAGCTTTACTCTAAGTAATCATTTTAAGAACCTTTTAAATTTTAGATATATGTCAATTTTAGCATTTCAAATCCCGGATAAGGTGGTGATGGAGAAGGCAGACGATTTTCACGGTCTGTTCACGTTTAAACCATTAGAAAAAGGATACGGGGTTACTATTGGTAATGCTTTGAGAAGGATTTTACTTTCTTCTCTAGAAGGTTACGCAATCACAGGAATCAAGATTCCTAGTGTATTGCATGAGTTCTCAACGGTAGAAGGTGTTGTAGAAGATGTAGCGGAGATAATTCTAAATCTTAAGAAGGTAAGGTTCAAGAAAATCTCTGATACAGTAGACAACAAAATCACTGTAGTTATTGAGAACCAGGATAAATTCACTGCTGGTGATATTGGAAAATTCACTTCAGCTTTCGAAATCCTGAACCCAGAAGATGTAGTTTGTAATATCGATAACGGAATCAAATTTGAGATCGAACTTACAATCGAAAAAGGAAGAGGATATCTTCCTGCAGAGGAGAATAAGCCATCTGAGCAAGTGTTCGGGTTTATTCCAATCGATGCCATCTTCACCCCAATTAAAAACGTAAAATTCAATGTTGAAAATACAAGGGTAGAGCAGAAGACTGACTACGAAATGCTTGTATTGGATATTGAAACTGACGGTTCAATCCACCCGGAAAATGCATTGAAAGGTGCAGCGCACATCTTAATTCAGCACTTCATGTTATTCTCAGATCAGAATATGATCTTAGAAACTGGTGCATTAGATGAGCCAGAGCAAGTAGATGAAGAAATGCTTCACATGAGAAAGCTATTGAAAACTTCATTGAACGATCTAGATCTTTCAGTAAGAGCTTACAACTGTTTGAAAGCAGCTGATGTAAGAACTCTTGGCGACCTAGTGAGATTGGAGATTTCTGACATGATGAAGTTCAGAAACTTTGGTAAGAAGTCTTTGGCTGAGCTAGAGCAACTAGTAGCAGAAAAGAACCTTACTTTCGGTATGGACCTTGCAAAATATAAACTCGAAGAGGAGTAAGAGAAATGAGACACGGGAAGAAATTTAATCACTTAAGCAGAACAGCATCTCACAGAAAAGCGATGCTTTCTAACATGGCTTCTTCTTTGATCCAACATAAAAGGATCACCACTACTGTGGCTAAAGCCAAAGCATTGAGAAAGTATGTAGAGCCTTTGATTACTAAAGCAAAGGATGATACTACACACTCAAGAAGAGTAGTATTCTCTTACCTTCAGGATAAAGAGTCTGTGACTACTTTGTTCAACGAGGTAGCTGAGAAAGTAGCTTCAAGACCAGGTGGATACACAAGAATTATAAAGACTAACAATAGGTTAGGTGATAATGCTGATATGTGTATTATTGAATTGGTTGACTACAACGAATTGTTGTTAGAAGATGCTAAACCAGCAGCTAAGAAAAGCAGAAGAAGCAGAAGAGGTGGTAAGAAAGCTACTGAAGCGGCTCCAGCAGCTGTTGAGGCTACGGCTGAAGTAGTTGAAGAAGCACCAGTAGTAGAAGACGCAGTTGTAGAGGAAGAGGTGACTGAAGAAGCGCCTGTTTCTGAAGCAGAAGCAGCTACTGACGAGTCATCTGAAGAAGCTTCAACTGAAGAAGAGTCTTCTGACGAAGAAGAAAAAGCTGAATAAGAACTCGAGCAAAGAGTTTTATATAAAACACTAAAAGCTCTAACCTTTGGTTAGGGCTTTTTTATTGCCCAATAAATTCTAATCTATTCGTTTAGGTATTTTTGAATGTGTATCTTCAAACGATTGCAATTCAAGAATTACTTCGAGAATTACACACTTCTCTCACTTGATTTGTCTGAAAAGCCTTTAACTAAAAACACTTATTATCAGACATCCTAAATTTTCGAGAACCAAGGACATTGAGTTTTCAAAGACACTTAAAAAGCGCGTCAACCTTTATTTTAAAGAGAACGAATTAGACAAAACAGGCAATTTCAATATGTACTTTAAAAGTGCATTTATGATTAGCGCATTTGCCATACCCCTGTTGTTGATCGCAATTGGCGTTGTTACCACCACCCCGCTAGTTTTTGCTGCATATATAATTAGTGGTTTAGGTACTGCCGGCATAGGTATGTGTGTTATGCACGATGCAATTCACGGCTCATATTCTAAAAATAAGACAGTGAATTACTTGTTTAGCCTGACCATGAATATGATTGGTGCGAACGCTACGGTATGGAAAATTCAGCATAATGTTTTACATCATACCTATACGAACATTAATGAAGCGGATAGCGATCTAGATCAACCCTTTTTTCTAAGATTCGACCCACATAAGAAATGGCTACCAGTGCATAAGTATCAGTATTTATACTTCTGGTTCTTTTATGGTTTATCAACACTCTCCTGGGTTACAGCCAAGGACTTTAAGAAGATGAAACAGTTCAAAGACATGGGCTTCTTAACCAAAAAGAATGAATATACAAATGCACAACTGACAGCGCTTGCATGGAAAGTCATGTATTATATCTATGCGTTGGTTATACCTTTACTTGTCTTGCCTATAAGCCCTGGAATAGTATTGCTGGCATTTGTATCCATGCACTTTGTTACAGGCCTTGCCTTAGGTTTTGTATTTCAGATGGCTCATATCATGCCTAAACTAGATTTCCCAACAACCAATAGATTTGGAGAAGTAGAAAATAACTGGACGGTTCATCAACTATTGACGACTACCAATTTCTGTCCTAATAATCGGTTGTTTACATGGTTAGTAGGTGGACTCAATTATCAAGTAGAACATCACTTACTACCTCACGTTTGCCATGTGCACTATAGAAAGCTTGCACCTATAGTTAAGGAGACTGCTGAAGAATTTGGAATACCTTATTACTCTAAGCAGACTTTTGGGAAAGCAGTTAAAGCACATGTGAGAATGCTTTATGATTTAGGTAGGCCTGCACCCGTTGCAGCTTAAAAAAGTACTGAAGCCCTAGCCATTGATTAGGGCTTTTTTAGGGTCTTAATAATAAAGGTAATTCTTACTTAGGGTTGTTTAAATCATAATGAGCGCCAAATTTATTTGCTTAGTCCTATGTTTATTCATGTGCAATTGTGCCTTTAGTCAGGTCCAGATTCATGGAAAAGAATTCTTCTATTCAGATACTTCTAGATATCAATACAATATTGTTTTTGGAGAAGACTCAAAATTCAAAGCGATAGGTAGGTTTGAAAACAGTACTTGTTGCTCAAGATTATTCAAAGGTTACTATCTGTTTACCGGTGATACTTTGGTCATGACTTATGTACCAAGAAGGTATGGCAAGGAGTCTCGATATGAAGTTGTCAAATCTTCAGTATCCGACTCATTACAAGTCGAGATCTTTTATAAAGCTGACACAACCCCATTAAGGGGTAATCTTTTAGTAATTGAAAGAAATAGGAGTATAAATCCATTCTTTTTTCAAGAATCATTGATTGATCAAAAGATGACCAATATGAATGGTTTGGCCAATTTAAAAATTGATTCCCCAAATTATCTTTTAAGAATTCAATGGGTAGGGTTTTATCCTTTAGAGATAGATACAAAAGAATTGATAGGAGCAAATCGGTTAAAAGTATATTTATCCAATACCGTTGATAATCTGCATGAGAGTTGGAATGAAGAGTATTTTATTGAAAAGTATTTGGTAACAAAGAATAATGATGAATCGCTAAAACTGATCTCTTTTGAAAATGGAAAGCAGTTCTTTCAGAAGATAGAAAATTAGAGCTTTAATGAGTGTGATTTAACTCCGTTCGCCATCATTTATTTATCTACCTACTACATGTTTTGCCTAGTAATAAAAGCCTCTTATTTTTGTACGATGCGAAAAGTCGCACGCCCCTTTACATATGTCGCATAACTTGAACTTATCTCAAAAAAAAGCGGTGCTCTTGCTCGAAGATGGCTCTCGCTTTGAAGGAATCGCAATCGGAAAAATTGGTACTGTTGGTGGAGAAATTTGCTTCAACACCGGAATGACAGGATATCAGGAAATCTACACAGATCCTTCTTACTACGGACAAATTGTTGTTAACACTACTTCTCACATCGGCAACTATGGTGTAGAAGATTCTGAGCAAGAATCTGATGCTCCTAAGATTAGAGGATTAGTCGTAAATGACTTCTCACAAGACTTTAGCCGCCCAACAGGAAGCGGCTCTCTGCAAGATTATTTAGAGCAACACAATATTGTGGGTATCTCTGATTTAGATACCCGTTTATTGGTTCGCCAGATCAGGGACAAAGGAGCTATGAATGCCATAATCTCATCGGAAAACTTGAGTGATGCTGAATTAGCAGCGAAGCTAGCCGATGTGCCTTCTATGCACGGACTTGAACTTTCTTCTTTTGTAAGCACTAAAGAACCTTACTTTGTAGGAGATGAAAATGCTGCTCACAAAGTGGCTGTTCTCGACTTAGGTGTGAAAACGAGTATCCTAAAGCATTTAGCTTCAAGAGGTGCTTATCTAAAAGTATTTAATGCCAAGACTTCTTTTGAAGAAATGGAAGCTTGGAATCCTGATGGTTATTTCTTGTCTAACGGGCCAGGTGATCCTTCAGCAATGGATTATGCCATTGAAACTGCTAAGCAAATCATGACAACAGATAAGCCGTTATTCGGTATCTGTTTGGGGCACCAGATTATTTCATTGGCTTGTGGTATTTCAACTTTCAAGATGCACAATGGACACAGAGGATTGAACCATCCGGTGAAGAACTTAGTGTCAGGGAAAAGTGAAGTTACTTCTCAGAATCATGGCTTTGCAGTAAGCAGAGAAGAAGTTGAAAAGTCAGATACGGTGGAACTTACACATGTGAATTTAAATGACGATACATGTGCTGGAATTCAGGTAAAAGGTAAGAAAACGTTTTCCGTACAATATCACCCAGAGTCTAGTCCGGGACCCCACGATTCGCGATATTTGTTTGATCAATTTTTAAACCTTTTCTAATCATAACCAATACCAAAAATGAGTTTAATAGAAAGCATTCACGCCAGACAGATTCTTGATTCTAGAGGTAATCCTACTGTCGAAGTTGATGTAATTACTGAGAACGGTGTTTTAGGCCGTGCAGCTGTACCTTCTGGAGCTTCTACCGGAGCACACGAGGCAGTTGAATTAAGAGATGGAGGCGACAATTACATGGGTAAAGGCGTTACGCAAGCTGTTGCCAACGTGAATGATGTATTGGCCGCTGAGCTAATCGGTTTTTCTGTGTTTGAACAAAACTTGATCGATAAGATCATGATTGAAGCTGACGGTACAGATAACAAAGGAAATTTAGGTGCGAATGCCATTTTGGGTGTTTCACTAGCGGTAGCCAAAGCTGCGGCTGCAGAGCTCGGACTTCCACTTTACAGATACGTTGGTGGTGTTAGTGCACATACACTCCCTGTGCCAATGATGAATATCATCAACGGTGGTTCTCATGCCGATAACTCTATCGACTTCCAAGAGTTTATGATCATGCCCGTAGGGGCCGAGTCATTCTCTGAAGCGATTAGAATGGGTGCTGAGGTATTTCACAATTTGAAGAAAGTTCTTTCTAAGAGAGGTTTAGCAACCAATGTTGGAGACGAAGGTGGTTTTGCTCCAAACCTAGGTTCTGATGATGAAGCGCTTCAAGTAATCTCTGAAGCTGTTGAAAACGCTGGTTATAAGGTAGGAGAAGATGTGGTTTACGCATTAGACGTAGCTTCTTCTGAGTTTTATCTTCAAGATGAGAAAGTATACTACTTCAAAGATTCAACAGGTAAGAAACTATCTCCAATTGAGATGGCTGACTACTTAGCAGAGCTTAGTGCTAAGTATCCAATTGTTTCAATAGAAGACGGTATGTTTGAAGATGACTGGGAAGGTTGGAAAGCTTTAACTCATAAGATTGGAGACAAAGTTCAGTTAGTAGGAGACGATTTATTCGTGACTAATGTGAAGCGTTTACAAAAAGGTATTGATGAGGGTATTGCTAACTCTATCTTGATTAAAGTAAACCAGATTGGTACTTTATCTGAAACGATTGCTGCTGTAAGCCTAGCACAAAGAAATGGCTACACTGCGGTAATGTCACACAGATCTGGTGAGACAGAAGACAATACAATTGCTGATTTGGCTGTAGCATTGAACACGGGTCAGATCAAGACAGGTTCTGCATCACGTTCTGATAGAATGGCGAAATACAACCAATTGCTAAGAATTGAGGAAGAGTTACAAGAAGTAGCTGAATTCCCAGGTACAGCTTTTAGAAAAGCGTACTAGACGCTAGTACTTAGTACATAGATATTAGAAAAAAGCCTCTCGCTAGAGAGGCTTTTTTATTTGATCTTGTTCTTACGTCATTCCCGCGAATGCGGGAATCTCCATCAATTTAAGAGATCCCCGTCTCCACGGGGATGACTCTATATCATTATGAGTGATTGTATTGTTTTGGTGAATGCTTGTTCAAACGCATTTGACAAAATGCGATCTTTCTCACTATCTTTAACATATGAACCCTTTCACCAAACTCCCCAAGTTCATGAAGAGCTTCTATGTGCTCTTTGGTTCCTTTTTTCTCATCTGGATGGTTTTTGTGGACTCCAATGACATTGGATCACAGATAAAGCTTACCCAAAAACTTAATGGTTTAAAGGCTCAAAAGGCTTATTACAAAGCCAAGAAGGTAGAAGTATTAAAAGACAGAGAAGAGCTGAATACGAATAAGGAACTGCTTGAGAAGTTTGCAAGGGAGAATTACTTGATGAAGAAGCCCAGTGAAGATCTTTACGTGGTAGTCACTGAAGATTGATCAAAAATAATTGAAAAAAATATGCCCTCTTTCGAGGGCTTTTTCGTTTTATACTCATGCGCAAATTATTTGTACTCGTTGCTTTTTTGACATTCGCTCAATTAGGGTTATCACAAGTCTATTTTGAAGAACCAGTGGATTCAACTACTTCCTTAAATGACAGGTTCTATTTTGGTGGAAACTTATCTCTCAATTTCGGGACTTTTACTTTTGTAGATGTTTCACCTCTAGCAGGATATATGGTCACTGAGGATTTCTCCGTAGGCCTAGGGGCCAGCTATCTCTATGTTTCTAGAGAATTATTTGTCTTTCCTGGCCCAAGAAGAGAACGGTTTAGCAATAGTGCATATGGAGGTAGAGCATTCGCCCGTCATAATCTCTTTGATGATTTCTTTGCTCATGTGGAGTATGAGAATATCAATAATGAGTTTTTGTCTCCTTTTGGAGATGGTCTGATACGTGAGTGGGTACCTGGCTTTTTGGTGGGAGGAGGAGTATCGAGGGGTGTTGGCTCAAGAGGAGCCGCTAATTTTATGGTGCTCATTAATTTACTGCATGACGATTTAAGATCGCCCTATGCCAGCGCGGTTGTAATTAGAGGAGGCTTTACGCTTTAGAAGTCTACTCCAAACTTCTCCGCAAGTGCTTTAAGATCTTTCTCTACGGGTTCCAGTAGGTTTATACCATTGGCCATTCGTTCTTTTTCCATAGCTCTTTCAGGGTCGCCAGGGATAACAACGGGTTGGTTAGGATCTGTTGGTTCTGAATTTCTAAACCTCCTAATCCAATTGTCCATATGGTTTTTAAAGTCGTTTGCCGGCCTGAAAGCATCAACTCTCATAGCACCGAAGAAATGCCCTAAACCTTCTCCAGGAGGGTTTTCAGCAGGTTCTAGATAGCTTACAAACGGAGGAGCCCAAGGCCCATAATTAGCACCGGATAAAACAGCAGAAAAAATATCTACCACAGAACCTAGAATATAGCCTTTGTGGCTACCATGCTCTCTTGTTCCACCTAATGGCATCCAAGCTCCACCTTCTTTGACTCCATGAGAATTAGTAGTTCCTTTTCCTTCTTTATCTTGAATCCATCCTAAAGGAGCATCTTCTCCTTTTCTCTGTAGTACTTCTAATTTTCCGTTAGCCGCTGGGGTAGTAGCAAAGTCACCTACAAATGGAGGTTCTTCGTTGGCCGGTATGGCTACAGCGATTGGGTTAGTTCCTAATAATCTTTCTTTTGAAAATGTAGGTGAAACCAGCGGACTTGCATTGGTCATTGACATACCGATCATGTCATGTTCAAGTGCCATCATGGAATGATATCCAGCAATTCCATAGTGGTTGGAATTCTTTACCGCAACCCAACCAGTGCCCGCTACTTTTGCTTTTTCAATAGCTAGTTTCATAGCAAAGGGTGCTACTACTAAACCTAATCCCGCATCTCCATCTACTGTTGCTGTACTTGGGGTCTCATGAACCACTTTAATAGAAGGAGTTGCGTTTATTCTTTCTTTCTCCCAGAGTCGTACATAGCCACTTAAACGGGCTACACCATGTGAATCCACACCTCTTAAATCTGCAGATAATAATGTATTGGCAGCAGTTAATGCATCTTGTTCATTCGAGCCCATTTTTATAAAAATGGCACGAGCAAAACCATGAAGCTGTTCGTAGGAAAAAGTCGACATTAGGATTCTGTACTTAATTCAGAAATTGGTTTGTGCTCATCGGAAAAGAGCAACCCTTCTTTCAAGGCGTATCTGCAACAGGTTAGTTCTTTCACCTCTAGATGTTCTAAAACAAATGAGATAAGGATACTGGCAACCACAATCATATCTACACGCATAGATACCATGCCTGGAATTGCCAATCTCGCTTCTCTATCTTTTATCAATAATTCTCTGTGCGTATCTCTATATGCTTTAACAGGAAGTTGGAAAAAAGTCTTTTGAAGATCAGTTTCTATTTGATGAGCTTCGCGATAGATTTTAGCTAAGGTATCGAAGGTGCCGGAACAACCGATAAGGCGCGTAGGATTGAACTGATTAATCGCTGTTATGAGTTCTTTCAATTCCGGTTTCAACCAATCAAACATCTCCTGTACGCTATCTGCAGGCATGGGATCCTTTCGGTGAAATTTATCTAATAGTCTTTGAGCACCAATCTCGAAGCTTCTTTTCCAAAAAATGTCCGTATTATTGCCGATTACGAATTCAACACTACCACCCCCAATATCTACGGTAAGGTATTTCTCTTCAGACATTGGGATTCCGGCTCGAACCCCTTCAAAAATGAGTTCTGCCTCTCTGTCTCCGTTGATAATTTCTATCTCAATGCCCGTTTGATCCTTTATTTGTTGAACAAGTTCACGACCGTTTTTAGCGCTTCGCATAGCACTAGTAGCAACACCTTTAACAGATTCTACTTCAAACTGATCGATAATGTCTTTAAAGCAGTTTAAGGCATGGAGCGCCCTTTTCTGAGCGTCTGCCGCAATGCGACCTTTGCTGATACCATTCTGACCGAGTTTAACCGCAATTTTTTCACGGTATACAGTTTTCAGCTGATCATTGCTCGTGTCTACAATGAACAGGTGGAAAGTATTTGTACCTAAGTCAATTACAGCTTTACGCATTATTATAGCCTCTTTTTAAGGCTGGCCGAATATAGTTGATATTCAGAAATAATGAATGTGCATAAGGTTTTATATGACATTGCTCATACATATATTTAAGCATAAGATTTTATTTAGCGACCGTAAAAGTCATACCATATGTCAGATATCAATAACACCAATGGCGAAGCGCATTTGCTGACAAAAGCCGAGAAATACGAACTTCTTAATTCAAAGCATGAAGCAGCTGAATTAGGAGGGGGAGAAAGGAGAATCGAAAGTCAGCATAAGCGTGGTAAACTAACTGCTAGGGAAAGGCTAACCCTTCTTCTAGATGACGGGTCTTTTGAGGAGACCGGAAAGTTTGTTGAGCACAGAGCCATAGATTTTGGCCTAGATAAAGAAGTTTATTTGGGCGATGGTGTTGTTACGGGATATGGTACTATTAACGGTAGACTAGTTTATGTCTATTCTCAAGATTTTACTGTCTTCGGTGGTTCACTTTCTGAGACACATGCCGAGAAGATATGTAAGGTAATGGATATGGCTATGAAGAATGGTGCACCAGTTATTGGTTTGAATGATTCAGGAGGCGCTAGAATTCAAGAAGGCGTTGTGTCTCTAGGTGGCTATGCAGATATTTTCTATAGAAATACAAGAGCCTCAGGTGTTATACCTCAAATTTCAGCAATCATGGGGCCTTGTGCCGGAGGAGCAGTTTACTCACCTGCAATTACAGATTTCATTTTTATGGTGGAAAACACGTCTTACATGTTCGTTACAGGACCTAACGTAGTTAAGACTGTTACACAAGAAGACGTTACTGCAGAAGAACTTGGTGGAGCCAGTACACACAGTACGAAAAGTGGAGTTACACATTTTGCTTCTGCCAATGAGGTGGAGTGTATCAATAATATCAAACAGTTGCTTTCTTACATTCCTCAAAACTGTGAAGAAGATGCACCGGTTTATGAATATGCTGACGATAATGAGGTAAGAGCCAAACTCAATTCAATTATTCCTGACAATCCTAACCAGCCTTATGACATGAAGGAAGTGATTGAGCACCTAGTTGATGCAGACTCTTTCTTTGAAGTGCATAAGAACTACGCTGAAAATATTATTGTAGGCTTTGCTCGCATAGGAGGAAGAAGTATCGGAATTATTGGTAACCAACCGGCTTCTCTGGCCGGAGTACTAGATAATGATGCCAGCACAAAAGGCGCTAGATTTGTGAGGTTCTGTGATAGCTTTAATGTACCGTTGCTCGTATTGGAAGATGTGCCTGGGTTCTTGCCTGGAACCGATCAGGAGTGGAACGGTATCATAACGAATGGAGCTAAATTACTCTATGCATTCTCTGAAGCCACTGTACCAAGAATAACCGTGATCACTAGAAAAGCTTATGGTGGTGCTTATGATGTAATGAATTCTAAGCACATTGGCGCTGATCTAAACTATGCTTGGCCAATGGCGGAAATTGCGGTTATGGGTGCCAAAGGAGCTGCCGAAATTATCTTTAGAAAGGAGATAGCAGCTGCCGATGACAAGGAGGCTAAGCTACAAGAAAAGGTAGATGAGTACACAGCTAAGTTTGCCAATCCGTATAGAGCAGCAAGAAGAGGATATATAGATGAAGTGATTGTACCTGAAGACACAAGAAAGAAACTGATAAGAGCGTTTAAGATGCTCGAGAATAAGGTAGATACTTTACCTAAGAAGAAGCACGGAAATATTCCGCTTTAAATCATACCGACATTAAACTATAGTGCCCATTTCTTAGTTGAGATGGGCATATTTGTATAAATAAAAGCAACTCATTAAATGGATCAACAAAGCCAAGATTTTCTGATTAAATATTTGAATAACGCATCGCCAACCGGTTTTGAGTCTTCTGGCCAACAGATCTGGCTAGACTATATTAAGCCTTTTGTTGATGATCATTTTACAGATAACTATGGTACGGCAGTAGGGGTCATTAATCCAAATGCAGAGTATCGTGTGGTGATAGAGGCTCATGCCGATGAGATTGCTTGGTTTGTGAATTACATCGACAGCGATGGCTATATCTATGTGGTCAGAAATGGAGGTTCAGATCATCAAATTGCACCTTCTAAGCGAGTTAATATTCATGGAGATAAGGGAGTAGTGAAAGGTGTGTTTGGATGGCCGGCTATTCATGTGCGTCCTAGAAGTGGAGAGAAAGCACCAACCTTAAAGAATATCTTTATTGATGTTGGGGCTAAGAATAAAGAAGAAGTTGAGGAGATGGGTATTCATGTGGGTACCGTAATTACCTTCGAGGACGAACTTTTCAAATTGAATAATAGGTATTGGTGTGGTAGAGCTTTAGACAATAGAGTAGGAGGCTTTATGATTGCGGAAGTCGCTCGAAGACTTTCTGAAGAAGGAAAAAAGCTACCATTTGGTCTTTACGTTGTGAATGCTGTGCAAGAAGAGATTGGATTAAGAGGGGCTGAAATGATTGCTGCTAAAATCAAGCCGCATGTGGCTGTCATCACAGATGTTTGTCATGATACGCATTCCCCAATGTACGATAAGAAGGTAGATGGTGACCAAAAAGCCGGTAATGGACCAGTGCTGACCTATGGGCCTGCAGTGCATAATAATTTGTTGAATATGATTATTGAGACTGCTAGTACTAAGGAGATTCCATTCCAAAGAGCGGCAGCATCAAGATCTACTGGTACAGATACAGATGCCTTTGCTTATAGCAACGAGGGTGTTCCTTCAGCCTTAATTTCTTTACCATTAAAATACATGCACACTACGGTTGAGACTGCTCATGAAGATGATATACAGAACGTTATCAACTTAATGTATGAGTTTATTCTTCAGCTGCCCGACCAGCATGACTTTAGTTACTTGAAATAATGCCTGTCTTTATAGATCAGCTTGGAAGGGAAGTAAACATACCTAAGAGCCCTAAACGAATTGTTTCTTTGGTACCTTCCCTAACTGAATTATTAGCTGATCTAGGATTAGAAGAGGAGGTAGTTGGTCTTACAAAGTTCTGTGTCCATCCTCACGGTTGGAAAAATGAGAAGACGGTTGTTGGAGGTACTAAGGATTTTAAGATTGACCGAATAAGGTACTTAAATCCTGATTTGGTAATTGCCAATAAGGAAGAGAATACGCGAGAAAGGATTGAAGAAATAGCCACTTTCTGTCCTGTATGGGTGAGTGATGTTCCTACTGTAGAATCTGCGGTAGATATGATTTTGGCATTAGGCCAAGTCATTGAGGCATCGGAGAAGGCACAGTCTCTGGCGAAGCAATTAACACAGGGTTTTGTAAAGTTGACATCGAATAAGCAGCACAGTGTGCTTTACCTTATCTGGCAAAAACCTTTTATGGCTGCTGGTAAGGATACGTTCATCCATGATATGCTCAAGAGAGTAGGTCTCACAAATGTTGTGGATTCAGCCAGATATCCAGAGCTGACCATAGAGCAGATCAAAGAATTAAATCCCGAATTAATACTGCTATCATCAGAGCCTTTTCCTTTTAAAGAGAAACACAGATTGGAGCTTGAGAGACAATTAAAAACTCAAGTAGAATTGGTGGATGGTGAGATGTTGAGTTGGTATGGGAGCAGAATGCTAAAGGCCATAGACTACATGAAAAAAAGATGGGGAAGCTCCAGCAGCTTCCCCCGTCTTAACGTTACCTAAACACGGCAAATGTGTTACACATTTCCGAGTTGTAACACTCCCAAATTTCTTGTTTTAGAAACCTCAGTTTCTTGGTTGATTTATGTTTGATTGAATATTTGAAAGATTCGTCAGATTCTGCTTCTAGGTTTAGATTAGAAGCATAGTAGTAATAAGTCTTTTCGGAGCTTTCGCCCATTTTTTTCTTCTCGCCAGGATTAAGTTGTGTCAAGCCGTCCATTTGCCATCTACCGCTTTCATCTTTGAAGCGGATAGCGACATCTATAGGTTCTCTCGACTGATTCTCGAAGTAGATATGATATGCTTTGTGTTTGTTATCGCTGACGGCAGCATTTACTGCAAGACCCGGAAGGGCGAAACTCTCGAGGAGTTCAGTTGGTGTCTCGAGTTCTAAAGACTCAAGAGGAGCGTAGTAGGACGGCCTTTTCCCCGATAAAGGGGAGAAAATGCTCGTCAAACTAACCCCTAGCACCAGTGCATAGATGGTCAGCGTTTTCATATGTTTAGGCGAAATGTTGATTAAAGATGTAGTTTAAATATGTAAAAGTCAACATATATTCATAAAACTTTATTTAACCTCAACTACTGTAAATTAAAAAGGCCTCTAATGGGTAATTAGAGGCCTTTTACTACAAGAAAAATTTTTTGGCTATTCAGATTTCAGCAAAGGGGCGATTACTTTGATCCATAAATCGTAGCCCTTTTTGTTCATATGAAGGTTGTCTTCAATAAATATATCCTCTCGGACATTGCCTGCATCGTCCAACATTATATCCCAAACATTGGCATATCTCAATTGCTCATCTTTGCTAGCTAGCTTTTCTATCTTTTTATTCAACTTTTGATAGTCAGCTTTTAATTGCCAGCGCGCTATACTGGGTTTGGCAGCTATTAGCACAATGTCTTCAATGCCTGATGCCTTGAGACTAGATATTAGCACTTTCAAGTCTTTCATAATTCTACCGCTCGATTTGCCTGAGTTGGTATCATTATCTCCCTCATAAATAAAGACCTGCTTGGGACTAAATTGCTTGATGAGCAAGTCTTGATAATGAATAAGGTCGGAAGTCTCCGATCCACCAAATCCTGTATTGATTACATTATGATTGGGGAAGTAGGCTTTGAAATCAACCCAAAGCCTGATACTTGAACTACCGGTAAAGACAATTCTATTTTCTTCAGGATAATCCGATGCTGCGTTTTTAAATTTGGCAACTTCTTCTTCAAACCGAAGAGGGTCTTGTCCAAATATTATTATGGGTATTAATAGAAAGGCTAGAACGAGTGTTGTTTTCATTAGATTAAATTACGGTTTGCCTAATTGTTAAGCAACTTGTTAATCTGAGCATATTGTAAAAGCATTATTGTCTTAGCATCTTTTATCTCGCCATTTGCCATCATTTCTATGGCTCTTTTAAAGTTAATTTCTAACACTTCAATGTCCTCACCTTCGTCAGTACCTCCTCCTTCGTTGACTTTCATATGATCCTCATATTCGGCCACAAAGAAGTATAGTATTTCAGTTACAGAACCAGGAGACATGTAGCTTTCAAAAATCTTCTGAACGTTTTTTATTCTGTAGCCAGTTTCTTCTTCTGTTTCTTTTCGAATGCAATCTTCTGCATTGTCCTTCTCTAATAGTCCAGCACACGCCTCGATTAGAAAACCCGAGTTATTCCCATTTAGGTATGTCGGAATTCTAAGTTGTCTGGTAAGTATTACTGATTGCTTTGTTTTGTTAAATAATAAGATTGTTGAGCCATTACCACGGTCGTAAGCTTCTCTTTCCTGCCTTTTAGTAGTCCCGTCTGATGCGACATAATCGAAGGTTACCTTGTGAAGATGATACCAGTTATCTGAAAGCAATTCCTTGCTTATGATTTTAACGCGTTCAGTCATTATATACGTGCTTGATAGGTATAAAGCTGATAGTATCTTCCCTCTTTTTCTATCAGCTCGTTATGGGTTCCTCTTTCAGCAATTTTTCCTTGTTCGATAACTAAGATCTGATCAGCTTGTCGAATAGTGCTTAGCCTGTGCGCTATGACGAAGGTAGTTCTCCCTTTCATCAGCTCAGACAAACTTTTTTGAATGTAGGTTTCGCTCTCTGTGTCCAAGTTAGAAGTTGCTTCATCCAGTAAAAGTATCTTAGGATCAGCGAGTATGGCCCGAGCAATGGCAATACGCTGCCTTTGTCCGCCTGATAATTTTACACCACGTTCCCCAATCAGTGTGTCCAAGCCCTCATCAAACCGATCTGTAAACTCATCTACATAGGCAGCTTTAACAGCAGCCATTACTTCTTCTTCAGAAGAATCTGGTCTTGGGAAGAGAATATTTTCTCTGATGGTACCTTCAAAAAGAAAATCGTCTTGCAATACAACTCCCAAATGTGTTCGGTAACCTCTCAGCTTTACGGTAGATAGGTCAGTGCCATCAATTGTGATGAGACCCGAATTAGGTTTTAGAAAAGTAGCCGCCAAACCAGCTATGGTAGACTTACCAGAACCGGATGACCCTACTAAAGCAGTGACACTTCCTTTAGGTGCATCAAAAGAGATGTTTTTGATTACATCTGTCCCTTCTTCATAAGCAAAGCTCACATCTTTAAATGCGATATCTCCTTTTATTTCGCCTAGCTCTACCGTTCGATGCTCATCTTCATCTTCGGCCTTGGTATTCATAATTTCTTCCGTTCTATCAAGACCGGCAAAGGCTTCAGTAATTTGAGAACCTATGTTTGACATTTGCACAATTGGTGCAATGAGTATGGCCAAATAGCCTATAAATGCAAAGAGTTCTCCTCTTGTCATTTCACCTTCTATAATATAGTATCCACCAATTCCCAAGATTCCGGTACTAGCCACTCCTGCCAATAGAAAGGTAGCTGAACTCTGAACAAGGGCAGAAGCAGTTAATGTTTTCTTAACATTTTCATAGAGTTCGTTCACACCTTTTTCGAAAGTAACGATCTCTTGTAATTCAGCACCGAATCCCTTTATCACTCTAACACCATTTAGAGTTTCTGTAAGCCTACCGGTTACCTCAGCATTCAGTTGCCCTCTTTTTCGGAATATGGGCCTTAAGTAGCCAAAAGCTCTCAAGGCAATGAATCCGAATATGAATACAGGCAAACCAATAAACGCTGTCAGCTTAGGGTTCATATCAATAAGCAGAATTAAAACAGCAATTGCAGTTATCGTGCCGCCAATTAGTTGCACAAATCCGGTGCCCACCAAGTTTCTTACACCTTCTACATCTGACATGATTCTAGAAACAAGCGATCCTGATTTTGTGCTGTCAAAATAGTTTATGGGAAGAGAGAGTACTTTCTTTTGAACTTTTACTCGCAGCTGTGCGATTAATTTTTGTGCCTGAACACTTAATAATCGAGTGAGTGTAAAGGAAGTAGCAGCTTGGGTAATAATGGCTAGAATAGTAACCAGTATAACCGTTTTGAGCATAGCCATATCTTTATTCACCACCACATCATCAATGAGATACTGAGTTGCTTTTGGTAAAACAAGGCTTGCGCCACTTCTTAACAGGATTAGAAATAGTCCAAAAAGTAATAATCCTCGCTTAGGCCAAATAATGGTTTGGAATACCTGCCTAATGGTAATGTTGTTGAGTTTCTTTTTCTTAGCCATAGTAGATTGCTGAAGGGTTAACTCCTAATAGTCGGATATAATTCCAACTATTGAAATGTAATTTAGCCGACAGGAACGAGAAAAGCTTTAACGGTCTGTAGCCAGAGAGACATGCTCCCAAAAACTAGGGTATGATTTGTTCACCACTTCTGGATTTAAGATCGTAATCTTTTGATGTGTGGAAATGGGTGCGAAAGCCATGGCCATTCTGTGGTCTTCATATGTCTCTACCTCAACTTCAGGATGACCGACTTCGTACTTGGATTTAATCTCCCAAACCCCTTCTTCAGTTTCTTTAAGCTTTATCTTGAATTTTTTAAGCTCTCTTTTTAGGGCTTTAATTCTATCTGTTTCTTTTATGCGAAGACTTTCCAACCCCGTCATTCTGCAGTCTATATGTTTTATACCACAAACAACAGCCACTGTTTGAGCAAGGTCAGGGCAATCGCTAAAATCAAATTCCGCTTCTTTAGAGTGAGGTATTTTTTGAAGAACCACACCATCATCCTCAAAAGTGCTCATTACACCTAATTGGTTCATGATTCTCACTATGGCAATATCGCCTTGCAGGGACTTTTGCCGAAGACCTAAAAGTTTGATTTTCGCTTGGTCAGCTAATGCTACAAAACTATACCAGTAACTAGCGCCAGACCAATCAGATTCTACCACATAAGGATAGTCTCTGTATTTTTGGGCCTTGATCTCTATTCGATTATTGGTCCAATTGTGATGAATCCCAAAGAGCTTCATCATATCTAAGGTCATTTGAATGTATGGCCTTGAACCAATCTTTCCTTTAATATTTAGGATAAGGCCCTTTGGTAAGCTAGGGGCTATCATCAGTAGTGCAGAAATGTATTGACTACTCACATCTCCTTTAATTTCAAGTCCGCCAGTCTTCTGTTCTTCAATAGGTGAAACGCTCAAAGGAGGATAACCTGAATTATTTAAATACTTTACTTTGGATCCTAACTGTTTAAGTGCTTTGCCCAAAATTTTAATGGGCCGTTCCTGCATTCTTTCGGTGCCTGTTAATGTCTTGGTTTGATTGCTTACAGCAGTATATGCTGTTAAGAACCTCATAGTGGTTCCGGCATCCAAAACATCAAGCGTCTCATCCTTGCTATCTATTAAGCGAAGCATGGTTTGCGTATCTCTGGCATTGGAAAGGTTATAAACCTCTGATTGGTTACCGGATAGCGCATTGATGATAATGGCTCGGTTGCTCTCACTTTTGGAAGCTTCCAATGGAATTACAGCTTCTTTTAGAATAGGACAATGTTTGAGCTGAATTTTATCCACTTCAGTCTTTTAGTTTCAGGTAGTAGAATAATGCATCCATGACATCTTTTTCATCCACGGCAATGTCATAGCCGCACCTTCCTATCTCATAAAGTAGTGAGTGATTCAGGAAGTTATTAACATTCTTTTTGTCCTGATACATCAGTTTTAAGATACTAGTGAAGTCTTCTTTGTAAATATCAAGGTCGGGATAAATATCCAAAATCGTGTCAGAAATTTCCTCAAGTTCCTGCTCACTCATACCCAATAGTTTTTTAGACAAGTAGGCTTCACAGATCATTCCTATTGCAATAGCCTCTCCATGGAGTAAGTGATGAGCAGACCCTAAATAGAATGTCTCGATGGCATGACCAATTGTATGACCAAAATTTAAGATTTTTCTTAATCCGCCTTCTTTTGGGTCTTGCGCTACAACTGTTCTTTTAATCTCGATTGAGTGCGCGATGACGGCATTCCAATTTGGTTGCTGAATACCTTTTTTGCCTACTTTTTCAAAGTATTCTTTATCCGCAATGAGGCCGTGTTTGATCACTTCAGCAAAACCAGATCTAAGTTCTTTATCGGGCAAAGTATTTAAGAAAATAGGGTCTACTAAAACCGCATTAGGATCTTGAAAGAACCCGATATGATTTTTAAAGCCTTGAAAGTCAATCCCAAGCTTTCCTCCAACATTGGCATCAACAGCCGCCAAAAGGGTAGTAGGGATATTGATAAAATGAATACCTCTTTTATAGCTTACTGCACAAAATCCACCTAAGTCTCCAATCACACCTCCACCTAGATTAATCAATAGCGCTTTTCTATCAAAAGCTTCTTTGGTTAACTCACTCCAAACTGCAGTACAGGTTTCGAGATTTTTATGCTCTTCACCAGATACAATTTCAATTAACTCATGTGATGGGATATGGGCTTTTACCAGTGGATAGCACATTTCTTTAGTATGCTCATCTACTAAGACCGCTATTTTGGAGTACGTTTTGTCTTCTAAAAAATCAGAGATTGAACTGGCAATCTCATCAATTCGGATTTCGCTCATACTTTACTAGAAGTTGGCACTTCTTTTAATTGTGCCTCTTGCTTCTTAACTGATTCTTCGTGTATGGCAAATAAAAGGCTTTTCATGAATTTCTCAGTCATTCCCTTTTTTACTCCGGCTTTTATTCTTGACTGCATAACGTCTTGCCACCGATTTGGCTGAAATACTGCTAAGTTTTGCTCCTTTTTGTATTCACCAATTTGTTTGATGATCTGGAAACGATCTGCCATCAATTCTAGAATCTGAGCATCGACAAGGTCAACCTTTTGTCTAAATGCATCCAATTCAGAAATTGCCTCCGGATGCTCTTCCAGCGTTTCACGGAAGTTTAAGTTTTCACAAATAATTTTGAGCATATCGGGAGTGATTTGCTGTTTTGCATCACTCCAAGCATTGTCGGGGTCGTGGTGTGTTTCAATCATAAGTCCATCAAGTCCAAAGTTAATAGCGCGTTGGCTTACAGAAGCGATAATTTCTCGAGTACCACAGATGTGGCTTGGGTCGCAAATCACAGAAATTCCAGGTAGCATTCTTTTCAAATGAATAGGCATACTCCATTCCGGCTTATTGCGATATCGCTTTTCATATGGGTCAGAGAATCCTCTGTGGATCGCGGCCAACTTATTGATGCCCACTTTATTCAACCTTTCAAAGGCACCCAACCACAATTGCAGGTCAGGGTTGATAGGGTTTTTGACCATTACCGGTATATCCGTTCCTCTAAGCGCTTCGCAGATTTCTTGGACAGAAAATGGATTTACTGTTGTACGTGCTCCAATCCACAGAACATCTACACCAGCTTTTAGCGCAGCCTCTACATGCGAGGTTTTAGCCACTTCAACAGTAACGGGCACATTCAAAATATCTCTTGCTATCTCTAGCCAGCCTAAAGCATCATTACCAATGCCTTCAAACGAACCAGGTCTAGTTCTTGGTTTCCATACACCGGCTCTAAACAGCTCGATGTTACTACCTCTTAACCCCTTAGCAATAGTTTCAATTTGCTCTGGGCTTTCTGCACTACAAGGTCCTGCAATTAATACGTGCTCTGAAAGACCTAATCCCCAATCTTGAATGTCTGTGATTTCCATTTTCTTAAAAATAAAAGAGCCCGGTTCTAGTGAACCGGGCTCGTATAGTTGTTAGTTAGTTTTCTATAGCTAGCGGTTCACTTTGCCCTCTGGAAAAAGTAAAAGAAGTAAAAATAAGCCGCTGTAAATCTTTTCATTATCTAAACCTAACCATCTTCTTTTCCAATCAAAAACTTTATTCTAAAATTTTAAGGGGAACGATTGAATTATTTTTCTACAAGGCCAAAGGTTGTAGAATTATTTGGTTCGTCTTCTATATTCTCTGAGATCATAAGAAGTGAATGCTCATTGAGCGCTTCTTTACTGGATATAACAGCTGCATGAGGATCGTGGATGTTTTTAAGTTCAGCAATGGCACCAGCCGTACTTTCACTACTTATAAAAGTGATATGGCTGTATTTTCTAAAATACATTTGAGTCTCCTTAATGGCCATTGGGTGAGAATAGATTTTCTTGATAGAAGTAAGGGTGTTAGGATGGCAACTACCTAAGCATAGATGGATCGGCATCTCAAACTCTTCAATCACGCAGTAACCTCCCTTTTTTATTCTTTCGAGATTATTACTTACTAATCCGCTAGTAGAATTCTTAAGTGCAATGAGTGCTCGATTAATCTTGCCTTCTTTAAGTGCGCCAAATAAGTCATCAAAACTATTATAAAAACTAGGATTAAAGTGAGGCAGATATCTCTTCCGAGCAATGTCGTGGTATGTATGTTCAGGGCCCAGAAGTCCTAGACTAGTCATTGTTTAAGGTTTCGTTTTCTTCTCTTTTATACAACTCAGTCTGCTGTTTCACTGACTGCTGATGCAACTTTCTAAATAAATCTAACACAAAGTCTTCATCTAAACTAAGCTGTTTTCCCCAAGCGGTTCTAGATTTAAAGATTTCTTTCCATCGGCTGATTTGAAATATTGCCACATTATTGTCCTTCTTTATTTCTCCTATCTTATCTACTAAGTTCATTCTCAAAGCAAGCGCTTCTAGTAATTCTCTATCAGCATTATCAATCTGCTCTCGAATGATTTCCATCTGATCTAGATAGTTCTGGTTTGTAAATTCCGGTTTTCTAGCGTGAAGATTTGCTAAAATCTCAATTAAACGATTAGGTGTTACTTGCTGCTTAGCATCGCTTAGTGCGTGGTCAGGATCAAAATGTGTTTCGATCATAAGGCCATCATAATTTAAGTCTAAAGCACGTTGAGAGATAGGTGCAATCATAGATCTATCTCCACCAATATGACTCGGGTCACATATAAGAGGTAACTCAGGCAGCTCACTTTTGAGATCTAAGGGGATTTGCCAATAAGGGGCATTTCTAAAATTGATTTTTTGGTAACTATGAAAGCCTCTATGAATTGCACCTAGTTTATTTATCCCTTCTTTATAGAACCTTTCAAGCGCACCTTTCCAAAGCGAGAGTTCAGGGTGAATAGGGTTTTTCACCATTACTGTACCATCCCATCCTTTTAGACTTGTGGCCAGTTCACTTACATTAAAGGGGTTTACCGTAGTGCGAGCACCGATCCATAATATCTTGAGGTCGTGCTTCAATGCAAGTTCAACATGTTCAGGGGTGGCCACTTCAACAGCAAATTGAATGTCTAGATCTTTCTGAGCATTTTGAATCCATTTGAGTGCTTCTTCTCCCATTCCTTCAAAATTCCCAGGCCTTGTTCTGGGTTTCCAAATACCTCCTCTGAAAATATCAACTTTGCCAACAATTGGGTCGATTGATTTCCTTAATTGATCTTCACTTTCTACACTGCAAGGTCCTGCAATTATAGCAGGCCTTTTTAGTGACTTTGTCCATCCCTTCAAGTCCTTAAAAGACATACATTTTTTGTTTTTCCGACTATAGAACAAAAGTAATAGCGTTTCAGTTTGTTGCTATATTTGCCTCGCATTATTGACCTATGGATTTAAAGAAGTTTGTAGACTTTGAAAGGCTTGAAATTGCCTTTGAAGCAAAGACGGATAAAGAATTAAAGAAGAGACACTTCATTTTTTCCACCATGAAGTATCCATGGATGGTTAAAGTTGGTACCTCAATGACTAAGCTGAGTTTGGGCTTGCATTTGCCTGTGCAAGGATTAATCAAATCTACCATCTTCGATATTTTCTGTGGCGGTGAAGACTTGCAAGATTGTGAAGCAGCGGCCAATGAATTGGGTAGGTTTAAAATAGGCGCGATTTTCGATTATTCTGTTGAAGGCGAAAAGACTGAAAAAGGTTTTGAAGCCACAACAAATGAGGTGTTGCAGACCATTTATAAGGCGAGTGAGTCCAAAACTTTAAAATTCGCGGCCTTCAAAATCACAGGATTGGCCTCATTCGATTTACTGGCCAAAATACATGCAGAACAATCTTTAACAACTGAGGAGCAATCGGCTTGGGAAAGAGTTCAAGCGCGCGTTGAGAAGATTTGCGCATTGGCCCATGAAAAAGGCGTGAGGCTATTAATTGATGCTGAAGAAACATGGGTACAGAAGCCAATTGATGAGCTCTCGATTAAAGCCATGCAACAATTCAATAAAGAAAGCGCCATAATCTTCTACACATTCCAGATGTACTGCCATGCCATGCTTACTAACTTGAAGAATCTTCATCAGCATGCTAAAGACAATGGATACATCCTTGGTGCAAAGTTGGTACGTGGTGCCTATATGGAGAAGGAACGTGAAAGAGCTTTGGAAATGGGATATCAAGATCCTATTCAACCCAATAAAGAATCAAGCGACAGAGATTACGATGCGGCCGCAAAGTATTGTCTCGAGAATATTTCTGAAATAGGTCTCTTTGCAGGTTCTCATAACGAAGCATCTAACTATAAGATGACGCTTGCCATAGATGAACTAGGCCTTAAACCAACTGATGACAGGGTTTACTTTGGCCAACTCTACGGAATGAGTGATCATATATCTTTTAATCTAGCGCATGGTGGCTATAATGTGATTAAGTATGTGCCATATGGTCCCTTAAAAGCTACCATTCCATATCTCATTAGAAGAGCTGAAGAGAATACTTCTGTTAAAGGTCAGAGTGGAAGAGAGCTGTCTTTGGTTGAGAAAGAACTTAAAAGAAGAAGAAAGTCTTAGAAAGGCTTTTCTGCGGAACTAAAGCCTATTCATTTAGTTTATAAATTTCATTGAATCATTAACTTTGCGCTCCTTTTAAACAAAGCGTTATGCCGGTACTTAGCGAACAGGAAATATTAAGAAGACAACAGAAGGACGAGTTAGAGAAACTCGGTATTAATCCTTATCCGTCACAGACTTTCGAAGTGTCTAATTTCTCACAAGAGATAAAAGACAACTTCGAGAAGAATCCTGATGCATATAAACAGGTTACCCTGGCCGGTAGAATCATGAGCCGTAGAATCATGGGGTCTGCTTCTTTTGCTGAACTTCAAGATGCCCAAGGTAGAATTCAGGTTTATTTAAGACGTGATGATCTATGTCCTGATGAGGATAAGACGCTTTACAATACAGTGTTTAAAAAGAATACTGGGATTGGAGACTTTGTTGGTATCACTGGATATGCCTTTAAGACTCAAGTAGGAGAGATTTCGGTTCACGTTACAGAGTATAAAGTCTTATCAAAGTCTTTAAAACCGCTTCCGCTTCCAAAAACTGATGCTGAAGGCGTTGTTCACGATGCATTTACTGATCCTGAGCAGCGTTACAGACAGCGTTATGTGGATTTGGTTGTGAATCCTCAGGTGAGAGATGCATTTGTAAAGAGAACTCAATTGGTAAATTCAATGCGAGATTTCTTGGCAACAAAAGGATACTTAGAAGTAGAGACACCTATACTACAACCTTTGTATGGAGGAGCTGCGGCACGTCCATTCAAAACGCATCACAATACGTTAGATATGACACTCTATTTGCGAATAGCGAATGAGTTGTACTTAAAAAGGTTAATCGTTGGTGGTTTTGATGGTGTATTCGAATTCTCTAAGGATTTCCGAAACGAGGGAATGTCTCGCTTCCATAATCCTGAATTTACTCAAGTTGAATTGTATGTAGCATACAAAGACTACAATTGGATGATGGACTTAGTGGAGGCAATGGTAGAAAGAGTTGCTATTGATCTTCATGGGACAACTGAGGTTCAAGTGGGAGAGCATAAAATCAATTTCCAACGCCCATGGAAACGCTTTACCATGTTCGAAGCGATTGAACATTTCACGGGCGTTGATATCTCGGAAATGGATGAAAGTCAATTGCGTTCTACGGCTGAAGAATTGAAGGTAGAGGTAGACGACTCAATGGGTAAAGGAAAACTCATTGACGAGATATTTGGTGAGCATTGCGAACCGAAATTGATTCAGCCAACATTCATTACGGATTATCCTGTTGAGATGTCTCCATTGGCTAAGAAGCACAGAGATAAAGAAGGTTTAGTAGAACGTTTTGAGGCCATTTGTAATGGTAAAGAAATCTGTAATGCATTCTCAGAATTGAATGATCCGATTGATCAAAGACAAAGATTCGAAGAGCAGCTGGAGCTTGGCAAAAGAGGTGATGATGAGGCCATGGTGCTTGATGAAGATTTCTTGCGAGCACTAGAGTACGGTATGCCTCCAACAGCAGGTTTAGGGGTTGGTATAGATCGCTTATCAATGATTATGACCAACTCGAATTCAATCCAAGATGTGTTATTCTTCCCACAAATGAAGCCTGAGAAGAAGGTGGAGGTTGAGTTAAGCGAAGAAGCTCAGGCAGTATTGGATGACCTATCTAAGAATGGAAGAATGGTATTAGCGACTCTTAAAGAGAATGCGGGTCTTTCTAATAAGAAATGGGATAAGTCTATCAAAGAATTGACTAAAAACGGATTAGCCAAGGTTGAGAAGACCGATGAAGGGTTGTTTGTGCAACCGGCTTAGATCTAATCTTATTATAATGATGAAATTTGGGGAGCATTTGCTCCCTTTTTTGTTGAATGGATCAATAAAAAGCTAGGACTGACTATTGACCGAAATTCGGATTGTTATCGAACTGGCTTCTTCGTCTACTAATTTTTAAGTCTTTAAGCGAAGATGCCTTAATCTGAATATCAATGGTGTATGAGGTAAATGCACCAAAAGGCACCCAGTTGGCGCTCATCTCCCAACAGCCTAAATCTCGGTAGATCCCAAGAGAACTTTGGGTGAGTTCCTGAGCTACAAAATCGTAGCCTGAATTAAAAGTAATATCCCACTTAGGTGTTAAAGCCATTTGGCCATAAGCTCTCATGGCTTGTCTAGTAGTCGTACCCGTTGTCGTCCACCTGTAACTGTAGTCGAAACTCAGTCTCACGTTCCACGGCACATCAATGTCGACATAGGCATTAGGGTCATAAAAATAAGCCGGTAACTGACTGCTTAATTGTCCTCCGTCATTTATGGAACCGAATGTCCCGGATTCTTCAGGTAAAAAGCCTGAACCAATAGTTTCTGTACCTAAGCCGTCAAAACTTCCTCGTCCATCGGTTCTTACCCCTGATCGCCTACTTTGCCCAGCTTTGGAATTCAAGCTCGTGGTTAAGGAGAATCTTGCAGAGGTAATTCGCCCAAGACCTTGTTGATTTCTAAAAGCCAAGATGCTTCTTCTTTGCAGGTTGCCGGTTTCGGTGTTCTCTACATAGGAGTATGGATCAAGCGTGGCACCCATGTTCAGATTGAGTTTCTTATCGAAGAGAGTAGTTCGAGCTGTAATGTTAATATTAGACAAGTTGAATGAGTCTGCTAGGAAGTTATAATTACCTGATAGCGTCAGATTTTCTAGAATCTTTACCTTTTCAGACTTGGCTGTATCACTCCTTACTTTCATTTCTACCTGGTTACTGACAGAGAATCCTACAGCGGCTGACTCACCCAATGAAGGAGCACCATATCTAAAACCATCATAAATAGACAGCTGTCGTTCCGTACCGCTAGTATCAGTTTGAACAGTACGGTAATAACCGAATCTCGGATCACTGAAATCAGGTCGGTAAGAGAAACTTAATGATGGAATGATGGTGTGTCTAATGGCTTCGATTTTTCGACTTCTACCAAAATTGAAAGTACCATATATCTGTGTTGACATACTTAATGCCGCACTATAAGTAGTTGATCTACTAAAACCTCTTGTTGTATCAATTCTTACGGCATTCTCAGATTCTAAGAATTCGTAATCTAACTCTTCCAAATACCATAGCTCTTCAATACTTACAGATGGTGTTACATTGATATTGCGGAGTAAACTGAATGAGGTTGATAAATCTACATTGTGTCGAGCACCATTTTTAGCATTTCGCAACAACTCATTGAGATTTCCAAAAGATACACTAATCGTATCTCTTTCATTTGCAGTATTGGCTATGTTGAAACCAGCGGTTCCCGGGCTTACTACATTGGTTACTCTATTAGATAGTTGGAATCTCCATCCCACATTTAGCCTTTTTAGGATGTCGGCCTTAGCCCCTTTGAATGGGAATATTCTGTTCATGTTAAAAGAACCTTCTGGCAAAGAGACATCGAGTACATTTGTTTCAATGTTTTGCGTATGTCTTGCACTCAATGAGTAAGTGAATGGGGTTCTTGGTATGCTTCCCGAATACTGAATATTTGATCTGAATTCTGATCTTACGTTGTTCTGGAAATTGGTAGTTGAGAAGTTGTTCTGATTAAATGTGGAGGAACCAGCATTTACACTGGCTGAGAACCTCGAATTTCTTCCTCTTGAATCGGGGCTGTGAGACCAGCTCAACCAAAAGTCTTTGGAGTCAATCTGAACTTCATCCGTTTCTGGAGTAATATTTCTATTGTAGGTTAAACTGAATTGGCCAGAGTGCTTATATCGCTTTCTATATACAGTTCTTGTATTGACAGCCCAGCTACCTTTAGAGTAAATATCACCGGTAATAGAAGAGTGAATTTGATCATTCCAAACTTGATACCAACCTCCTTGTCTCAAAAATAAACCTCTTCTTCTCTCATCTCCATACTTAGGAAAGAGGATACCCGATTGTACTTCTTGGGTATCAGGAAAGAAACCGAATGGGAGTCCTAAAGGGGTTGGTATTCCTCCCACATACAATAAGAATGGACCGGTAATGATATTCTTACCCGGATTGATTTTGATCTTCTTTGCTTTAATGTAAGTGTTACCATTAGGGTCGTCCATACAGGGTATGAACTTTCCATTGAGTATGTATGCGCTTTGGTCTGGGTTTCGTTTCACCACCTCACCTCGCAAAAGGCCGTCTGGTTGTTGGGTAGCCACACCCTTGATTCTTGCTTTTTGGGTAATAAAATTGAAGCGTATCTCTTCGGTTTCAAACCGGTCGGGGCCATCGTTGAAAATTGGTCTTCCAATCCAGTTGCCCAATGAATCCTGAACGCCTCTTGCGCTCAATTCATTAGAACTCTTGTCAATAATAATTTCTGCTGCTGCCAGTCTTATTCTACCATATTCAATTACAGCATCCCCATAGAGATAAGTAGAATTATCAGTGATTTTTGTGATTATCGAATCTTTGGCAAAATACTTAATAGTAGTTTCAATACCATTTACGTTAACAACCACAGAATCTTGAATACCAGGAATGGTGTCTCTTTCTACGGGCTCAGGTAAATTGGCACGATTTTGATTAATAGCAATAAGAGAATCTCGGTTCAGTTGTTGAACTTGAGCTTCTAAATATAGGTTTAGGCTACCAAGTAGTATTATGAAAAGTAAGACGCTTCTTATTGACAACACGCTAAGTTTCGGATTATCCGAAATTTTGAGATTTTTGCGTAAAGTTATTTCAATAGAAGTATTCATTCGCATGAAAGTGAAAAATTATAGTCTCCTTGTCTTTTTTTTACTGAGCATTTCTTTTCAGGCTACTGCATTTCAAGCTTCAAACGATTCAACTAAAAAGTACAAAGTTGTCCTAGACGCAGGACATGGTGGTAAAGATTGGGGTACCCGAGGCGCAAAACTCAAGGAAAAAGATGTTGTTCTACCTGTTACACTAAAAGTAGGTGAGTATCTGAAAAAATTCACTGATAACATAGAAGTCATTTATACACGTACAAAAGATGTGTACAGTCACCCCAAAGTCCGTGCCATACAAGCTAATGAAGCCGAAGCAGATTTATTTGTTTCTATTCATGCAAACGCAATGCCTAAGGGTAATGAGGGAGTTTATGGTACTGAGACCTTCGTTATGGGGACAAAAAATGAGGGATTAAATTTCGAAGTAGCTAAGAGAGAGAACTCTGTAATTCTGCTTGAAGAGAATTATGAGGAGATTTATCAGGGTTTTGACCCTAATTCTCCTGAAGTAGACATCATGTTTGAAATTCAGCAAGAGGCATATCAGGAGAATAGCATTTTGCTGGCTTCAAATATTGAATTGCAATTTAAAACGAGGGCCGGTAGAAAGAGTAGAGGAGTAAAGCAATCCAGTCTTTGGGTGCTTTGGAATACTGCAATGCCCAGTGTTCTTGTAGAAATAGGTTATCTTACTAATCCAAAAGAGGAAAAAGAATTAAGCAGTGCAACCACACAAGATTATATTGCATCTGCTATTTTTAGAGCAATTCGAGATTATTTTGAATATTTAGATCAAACTCAAAACTAAGTGGCAAGAGGTAGAGAATTTAAGGTCGGCTTATTTGTGGTGCTTATGACAGCAGCACTTTACATAGGTTTCAATTACCTAAGAGGTTTAGATGTGTTCTCTCCACTCAATACTTACTATGTAAAATATCAGAATATTAGTGGGCTCGATAAAGGAGCTAGAATCATTCTCAGTGGATTAGATGTAGGGAGTGTTGTTGATCGCAAGTTTAGTGATGACACGTATTCTGAGATTATCATTACGCTGGCTATTGATAAGACCATCATTCTAACTGATAGTACAATTGCCAAACTGGCAAAGCCCGATTTCCTAGGTGGTTCTGAAATTCAATTATTGATGAGGCCAGGAGGAGCTCGCGTTTTAGAGGCAGGTGATACTTTAAGGTCTGAAGTTGACGGTGGTATTGCAGAGCTTCTAGTGGAAGAAGGGCAAACCGCTGCTAACGCATTGTCTGCTCTTGTGAATAAAATCAACGATGTACTTGATCCCTTTGTAGAGACATCGGATACACTTAAATATGCGATCAACAATTTCAGTACGCTTTCGGGAGAGTTAGTATTAACAACGCAAGAAGCTAAATCTACTTTGGAGCAATTCAAATTGCAGATGGATTATGTGGCCGATTCTTTGGTTGCCGCAATGGGAGGACTTGATCCTCTGTTGAGAGAGTATCAAATGTTAGGAGAGAAATTGAACGCAGTTGATATTGATGCGCGACTGGTTAAAATGGACTCTCTTTTAGATGGGACTCAAACATTCTTAGAAAGATTGAATTCTGATGAAGGTACGCTAGGCCAATTAATGACTAATGATTCATTGTATAACAACCTGAATCTAATGATGTCGGATTTGGATAGTCTACTAATTGATTTCCGTTACAATCCTAAACGCTACGTTCACTTTTCTATTTTCGGACGTAAGAATAGACCACCGGCAGATGGTCGCTCTTCTGCAAAAAAGAAGAAAAAAGACCGTTAAACGCTTCTTCGTTTGATATCTGAATTCAAGCCTCTAATTTAGACTTCAAGTAAACTATGGAAATGGGCTTACAGCCCGATTGAACTACCTATGGATATAGAATTCAATAAAAATGATGACCAAATGCGTCAACTCGTTTATCAATTAAACGAACGCTTAAAGAAGGTCAAATTGGGTGGAGGCCCCAAAAAGATTGAATCCCAACATAAGAAAGGAAAGCTGACCGCCAGGGAACGAATTAGCTATTTAATCGATGAAGGTTCTAACTTCTTAGAGATTGGTGCATTTGCAGGAGATGGTATGTACCAAGAAGTAGGAGGCTGTCCTTCTGCCGGAGTAGTTACCGGAATTGGTCAGGTCAGTGGAAGGTCTTGTGTAGTTGTAGCCAATGATGCTACCGTTAAAGCAGGTGCCTGGTTCCCGATTACAGCCAAGAAGAATTTAAGAGCTCAGGAAGTAGCTATGGAAAACCGTCTTCCAATCATCTATTTGGTAGATAGTGCAGGAGTGTTCTTACCCATGCAAGACGAGATTTTCCCGGATAAAGAGCACTTCGGTAGACAGTTTAGAAATAACGCTAAAATGTCTTCAATGGGGATTATTCAAGTAGCTGCTATTATGGGTAGCTGTGTAGCAGGTGGAGCCTATTTGCCAATAATGTCTGATGAAGCCGCGATAGTAGATAAAACAGGTTCTATTTTTCTAGCTGGTTCTTATTTGGTTAAGGCAGCTATTGGAGAAGAAATAGATAATGAGACTTTAGGAGGCGCTACTACGCAAAGCGAAATCTCTGGAGTGACAGACAATAAGTTTCCAAATGACGAGGCCTGTTTAGATTACGTCAAGAGCATTTTTGATAAGATAGGCGCCTTTGAAAAAGCTGGCTTTGATAGAAAAGAAGCTAAACCTCCAAAAGAAAACGCTGAAGAGATTACCGGATTAATGCCTCAAGACCGCGTTAAGCCATACAATGTCAAGGACATCATTGCCAGAATTGTGGATGATTCTGAGTTTGATGAGTTCAAAGAAAAGTATGGTCAAACCATTGTTTGTGGCTATGCTAGAATTGAAGGTTGGGCTGTAGGCATTGTGGCCAATCAGCGAGTGGTTGTTAAATCCAAAAAGGGCGAAATGCAAATGGGTGGTGTGATCTACTCAGACTCTGCAGACAAAGCTGCTCGTTTTATTATGAATTGTAATCAGCGAAAGATTCCTTTAGTCTTTTTACAAGATGTGAGTGGTTTTATGGTAGGTAGTAGAGCAGAACATGGTGGTATAATTAAAGACGGGGCAAAAATGGTGAATGCAATGGCTAATTCTGTAGTCCCAAAATTCACCATCATAACAGGTAACTCATTTGGTGCAGGTAACTATGCTATGTGCGGAAAAGCCTATGATCCACGTTTAATCTATGCATGGCCAACCGCACAAATTGCGGTAATGAGTGGGAACTCTGCAGCTAAAACTTTGCTTCAGATTAAAGTATCTTCCTTAAAGGCTCAAGGCAAAGAGATAACCAAGGAAGAAGAAGAAAAACTGCTCGAAGAGATTAAGGCAAAATACAATGAGCAAATGAGTCCATATTATGCCGCATCGAGACTTTGGGTAGATGGAATTATTAATCCATTAGAGACAAGACAAGTAATTGCACAAGGAATTGAGGCGGCTAATCATGCACCAATTACTGAGCAATTCAATGTAGGAGTGATCCAGACTTAATGACAGAATCAGAGAATTTAAATAATAAAGAACTTAAGGCTTTAGTATCTCTACTAGAAGATGATGACGTAGAAATTGTCAATCATGTAGAAGGTAAGATTAAGTCCTTAGGTACTTACATTATACCATATTTAGAGTTTGAATGGGAGAATAGCTTCAATCCTGTAGTACAGAAACGCATTGAAGAACTCGTTCATAGTCTTCAATTTGAATTGTTAAAAGAGAAACTCCAAGCTTGGAAGGCCAATGGAGGCAAAGATCTTTTAGAAGGTGTTTGGTTGATTAATACCTATCAGTATCCGGATCTTGACTATGCCGATCTAAGTAAGCAATTGGAGCAGATGTATTATGAGGCTTGGCTTGAATTCAAATCAGACATTCATCCTGTTGATCAGATTAAGATTCTAAATTCTGTCATTTTTAATAAGCTTCATTTTGGTGCTAATACTAAGAATTTCCATTCACCAGGTAATTCAATGCTCAGTGTAGTGCTTCAGACAAAAAAGGGTAACCCTATTTCACTCTGTGTGATTTACATGTTAGTAGCTCAGAAATTGAAAATGCCGGTCTATGGTGTGAACCTGCCTAATCTTTTTGTGATGACCTATAAGCAAGATGATGTGCAGTTTTACGTAAATGCGTTTAACCGCGGGCTTGTTTTCTCTAAGAAAGAGATTGACGAATATATCGCTAACCTCAAATTGTCACCAAATGATCGCTTCTACGAGCCTTGTACTAATGAGGATATTGTAGCGCGTATGTTGAGAAATTTGATCAACGCACATGAGAAGCTAGGTCACACCGAGCGTGTGGATGAAGTAAAGGAGTTGTTAAAGATTGTGGAGTCTACAGAGAGCTAATAGGCCAAAGAAAACTGAAGCCCTTCCCATTCCCCGAATTTAAGATTAAAGCTATCTTTTTGATCATTTTCAAGGATGTGTGCTTTTGAAGGAAGTTCGTCTTCTTTTATGTCTAATAAAAGCTGTTCGGCAAATGCCAATTGCGTCCGTCCATGGAGTTTGTACAAAGCTTCTTTAGCGGCCCAAATCTGAGTCAGTCGATTCTCATTGCCATTCGCCCAAGAGGCTTCGGATGGATTGGTGAACTTATGTGCTATTCTATTGATCTGTGGCCTAACCCATTCAATATCTAAACCTACTGGTCCATTTAGATTAATTACAGCACCTCCGAACCCCTTGGCATGGGAAACACTCACACCAATGGATGAGTCTCTTAAATGGGGTTTGCCGAATTCATCTTTGTAATGAAAGAATTGACCATATTCATTAAGCAGTTCTTTTAAGGCATTTCTTGCTCCCAACCATTCTAATCTTCTAACAGGTACTTTCTGAGAATTGAAATCACTTAATTCTACTTCATCTAAGTGAAGTTTATCTAAGAGTTCTTCTTCACTCTCATCAATTTTCCAGAGTAAAAATGTAAGACCTTCTTTTATAGATTCTTCAAAAGCTACGGGCATAGATAATAGGGCTTTGCCTTCTGTTGATTAGCTTTACAGCGTAAATCGAAGATAGCAGCTTTTTTGCAATGCCTAATATTCTAGTAGAGAATGTAAAAACCATTGGAGGACACTCAGATTGCGTCTATACGCTAGAGAGAGGTCCTGGAAGTACCTTTTTTAGTTCAGGTGGTGATGGCGTAATTGCCCAGTGGGATTTCAATAATTTAGATGATGGTCGAATGATTGCCAAAGTGCCAAGCTCAGTGTATGCACTGCATTATTATGCTGAACGAGGGGTTTTAATAGTAGGGCAGAATTTCGATGGTTTGCATTTAATTGATGTAGCTGAGAAAAAGGAATTAGGGTCAATTCAATTAGGTACAAGTGCCATCTTCGATATTAAGGTAGTTAAGGATAGAATATTTGCTGCATTGGCAAATGGAGAAGTGTATATCTTAGACCTAACCACACTAGAGACAATTCAGGTATTAAGGCATAGCGACAAGAGTGCTAGAACGATTTCAATCTCTGAGAGTCTTGGACATTTAGCGGTAGGTTACAGCGATAATCATATCAGGATTTTCAAGCTGCAAGATTTCGAATTGCTACATGATATAGAGGCCCACAAAATTTCAGTTTTTACTGTACAGTATTCACCTGATGAACGTTACTTAATTAGTGGTAGTAGAGATGCTCATCTAAAGGTATGGAATACGGAGGGCGGATATTCTGAACATGAGTCGATTGTAGCACATATGTTTGCAATAAACCACATGAGCTATAGTCCTGATTCCAAACATTTTGTAACTTGTAGCATGGATAAGTCTATTAAGGTCTGGGATGCCGAGACTTTCCAACTCCTGAAGGTAATTGACAAAGCACGTCATGCTGGTCATGGTACTTCTGTAAACAGAGTACTTTGGACAGACTTCAACGACCTATTACTATCTGCTAGTGACGATCGAAGTATTTCGGTCTGGGATATCAAATTTTAATTATCGGTTAACATGAATATTACTCCGTTAGAGATTAGGCAAAAAGAGTTCGAAAAAGGTTTTAGAGGTTACGACAAAGATGAGGTAAAGGCATTTTTGAATTCTCTTTCTATAGAATGGGAGAGGATGAATGACCAGTGCAAAGAACTTAAGTATAAGTTAGAGGCTGCTGAGAACGAAGTAAAGAAATTGAGAGAAGTAGAGAATTCTCTTTTCAAAACGCTAAAAACTGCCGAAGATACTGGTGCCAATATGATTGAGCAGGCTACTAAGACTGCAGAACTTCATATGAAAGAGACTGAGATGAAGGCAGATGCTTTAATGTCTGAGGCCAAAAATAGAGCGAAATCAATTATTGAAGATGCGGAAAATAAAGCGCGTACTATAGTTGATGATATGGAGGATGAGATCCGTCAGCTAGAGCAGGTGTATAGAAGTCTCGATGCGAACAAGACTTCATTAATGAGCGATCTTAAGATGTTAGCCGAAGACATTATCACGAAAATTGGTCGTCACGAAGATTTTCCTGCAGATATTAAACCGCACTTAAAGAAGGCCAAAGAAGTAAGCCGAGAGATCAATGATACCCAGAAAACACCAGTTGATGTCGATCAAATAATCGTTGAGAACGATAAAAAAGCAGCTGAAGCCAGCATTGATGAAATGGTAGAAGATGCTGCTGACGAAGATGGTGTTTTTGAAGAACTAGATACTCCTGTAGCTGCACCTACAAATGATGCGGTAGAAGAAGTAGTTGAAGATACTATAATGGAAGAGCAAGTAGATTCAGTAGAGGAAGCTGAAGTGCTTGAAGAAACTGTGGCAGTAGAGGAAGCACGGGTAGCAGAAGAATCTAGCGAAGAAGAAAAGGAGAAAGGATCTTTCTTCGATCAATTCGATTAAAATGAATCAAGATATTGTATCACTGGAAGGCATAGAATTCTATGCTTTTCATGGTTTTTATGAGTATGAACGTAAGGAAGGTAACGACTTTGTGATAGACGTTCATGTAACAACAGATTTCTCCGCAGCAGCAGATACAGACGACCTTTCTGGTACCGTTAATTATGAAGGTATTTATCAGATAGTGAAAGAAGAGATGGCTATTTCAACCAAACTTCTGGAGCGTTTGGCCCAAAGAATGGTAGATCGTATTCAGCAGAGTTTTATAGAGGTAAAAAAGATTGAAATTTCTGTGGCTAAGAAAAACCCTCCGGTTGGCGGAAAGGTTGATCAATCTAGAATTACCATGATCAGAGAATTCTGATCTAATCTTTATGACTAAAGCACAAGAGCAGATTTCCCACCTCATCGATTTACTTCACATTGAGAAAGATGAGGATTATGCGCAGTATCAGCGCAAAATGCTAAACACAAGTATTGATGAACGAAGAAAGCAGGGAGTGACTTGGTATCCGGTCACACTTGCGAATAAGTACATCAGTACTGGAGAGCGTTACACCATTGAGGTAGATCGTAATTCTCATCAAGACAAGAATCATGCTTTTCAAGTGGGTGCTGTTGCAAGTTTGTTTACAGGGCACGGAGATGATGCTGAAACGGTATCTGGTGTTATCAGCTATGTTAGGGATAACAAAATGCGTGTAGTACTCAATTCAGAGCAGATGCCAGATTGGATTAATCAAGGTAAGCTAGGTGTGAACCTGCTCTTTGATGAAGGCAGCTATCGCGAGATGTACAAAGCGTTAATGGTGGTTCTCAAAGCCGATAAGGGGCGCTTGGCCGATCTAAGAGAGATCTTTTATGGGGCTAAAGTACCTGAATTTAAAAATGGCTTCGATTTTCAGTCAGTGAATTTAAATGAGGGCCAGAATAGAGCGCTATCCAAAGTATTTAACGGTAAAGATATCTCCATCATCCATGGACCACCTGGAACTGGGAAAACCACCACTTTGGTGAATGCCATTAAAGAGGTGGTTAAAAATGAGCGTCAAATATTGGTCTGTGCACAAAGTAATGCAGCGGTTGATCTGATCGTTGAGAAATTAGATAATCTGGGGATAGAAGTGCTTCGTTTAGGTCACCCTGCAAGATTAACGCCCGAGGTAATAGAGAATAGTTTAGATGTAAAAATCTCAAAGCATGGATTTTTTAGAGAGCTCAAGGAGATTAGAAAGCGATCTGATGAATACCGAAGAATGGGGCAAAAGTACAAACGTAGTTTTGGCCATGAAGAGCGCATGCAGCGCAAGCTGATTATGAAAGAAGCACGCATGTTACGAGAAGATGCAGATCGTATTGAATCTCAGATTACAGAAGATTTAATGGATCGAGCTCAAGTTGTGGCCTGTACGCTGGTGGGCTCAACTAATCGCCTATTAGAAGATAGAACCTTCAAAACCGTATTTATCGATGAGGCCAGCCAAGCGCTAGAACCTGCTTGTTGGATTGCCATACAGAAGGCTTATCGAGTGGTAATGGCGGGCGATCATTTGCAATTACCTCCAACCATTAAGTCCATCAAGGCAGCAAAGTCAGGTTTGGCTGAAACGCTCTTCGAAAAAGCCATGCAAATAGAAGAAGCTTCAGAAATGCTAGAGACCCAGTATAGAATGCATCCGGAAATCATGAAGTTCTCAGGTGACTATTTTTACAAGGGGAAGCTAAAGACTGCTGAAGATGTTGTGCTTCGAGAGAGAGAAGTCAATGATGATCATTTTCTATTTATTGATACAGCCGGTGCCGGGTTTTCTGAGAAGGTAAAGAAAGAAACGTTGAGCACTTATAATGATGAGGAGGCCGAACTTCTCATTAAGCATCTTTCTAGAAATATTTCCTTACATCAATCTATAGGTATTATTGCCCCTTATAAAGCACAGATAGAAAAGCTAAGATTCCTTGTTATGAAGACTCCTGCTTTGGATAATGTAAGAGATAATATTTCGGTTAATACAGTCGATGCTTTCCAAGGTCAGGAGAGGGATGTGATCTACATTAGCCTAACACGCTCTAATGAAAAAAATGAAATTGGTTTTTTGAAGGAATACCGTAGAATGAATGTAGCTATGACTAGAGCAAGAACTAAACTAGTTATTGTTGGAGATTCTGGGACTTTAGGAAAAGATGCCTTTTATAATCAAGTGCTTGATTATGCGCAGCAGTTGGGTAGCTACAAGAGTGCTTTTGAGTATCTGTACGACTAGACCAAAAACCAGTGCACATAACCACATTTCTCGCATACTAGACATTCAGCTGATCGATCAGTCCAGTCTAGACCAAAAAAAGAAGAGATTGAAGAGTTAAGCTGAGCCGAGCGTTGAGTGAATTCTGTATGCTGGCATACAGTACATTTAAACTGCTTACCATCTACTTCATAACTTTTGGGCTTTTTACTGAACATGCTGATATGTTAATTAAGCAATAGAGTTAGCCCCTGTCTAGACAAGGGCTAATCATGATTTTATTTTGTTGTAGCTGTGCTATCTGTTTCTGTAGCAGTTGAAGTGCTAGCCGGTGCTTGAGACTTCGAGCTGAGATTCTCGTTGAATTTCAGTGCCGCATAAGTTCCGGAGCTAATACCCAAGAGACCTAAACTCGCTTGATCTAATTCAGGCAATGGTATTACCTGACCCGTTGTAGCGCTTTTCATAGAAGCGATAAATTGCACAATAAATGCAATTCCAATTGAGATATTGAACAAGAGTGCTTGAAAGCGGTGGATGCTTACTCCGTTTTGGTCAGATAAAATATCCATCCAAAAGCCTTCTGAAGGCTCATCTTGATGTGTTTGGTCACTCGCGTCTGATTGAGAATTATCAATTACTCTGCCTGCCAATGTTGTACCAGCACTTATACCCAAAAGAACCAATGAAGAACCAACGATGATTCCGTCTATGTTACCCGTAATGGCCATGTTAATGACAAAGCAGGTAATAACAATGACGGTCCACCAAAGGAGTTGGGTGCGTGAAAAGCTATAAGGCTTTTTGTTCACATCTTCTTGTGAACTAGAATCTTTGATAATTGGTCTAAGCTTACTTTTCTTGTTAAAGGCTACATCAAAAATGAAGATGATTTCAATGAGGATAACTATTCCTGCAGCTATCCAACCTAAGGTCGAAGATGACATAATGTGTGAGTTTAAAGTTGATTTAAACTCAAAATAGGTAAGTCGATTAAAAAATCAAATAGAAATGGATGCAGCTAGAACATCGGCAGCCTTAGGATACAGCCTAAACCATAGTTCTGGTTCAATCAATTCAAGTTCAATTAAGGCGAGTTCGTTGTTGTTATCTCTAATGATATCTACTCGGGCATAATTCGGAAATGGCTCACAGGCTCCTACTACTTTTTCAGCAAAAGCGATTTCCTCCTTATTTGGTACGTAGTCCTGTACGGTTCCTCCAAAATCATCTTGGACTCTAAAGTCGCCTGGTTTGGCAATCTTTAATACACCATGGGTGAATTCTCTGCCCATCACCATAAGTGATATTTCACCCTGTTCTACTACATTTTCCTGAAAAGGCTGAAGCATCATGGCTTCTTTTGATATTAAATCTTGGAAGGTCTTTTCTAAAGCGGGATTAACTTCACCTTCAATTTTATAAGTGTGTCTAGCAGCTCCCGAAAAGCAGGGCTTTAATATTGCTTTGCGCCATCCTTTAGCTTCGATCAATTCTGATAGCGTAGTTTCTTCACCGGCTTCTATAAAATGCGTCTCGGGTATGTTTATGTCTTTATTAGACAAATCTCTAAGGTAATGTTTGTCCATATTCCATTTGATCTGTTCAAAAGGATTGATCATCTGAGTGACCTTACCCGCATGCTCTAGCCAATTAATCCACTCTTCATAGCGTTCAAAATAATCCCAAGTGGTACGGAAAATCACAGCCTTGGTGCTTGACCAATCGAATTCAGGATCAGACCAGCTTTTTCTGCCAACTTTAAAGCCGCGCTTTTCAAAAGCCGTTTGGACAATACGATCTTCGAGAATTCCATTTGTTTTGCTCGGATCAGGGTTCTCAGTTATGATGTATCGGTCGTCCGATAAAATCACAATGTCGTAAACGTGGCTCATTCTTGGTTTACACTATTAGGATTGACAAATGTAAATCCGCGTGCATCGTTGCCTTCATAGAAATCAACCTCTAGCCCTACCAAATACATGGTCTGCCGCTTTTCAACATGAACTGTTATTCCGTCAACCTCATAACTCATGTCACCGTCTTTAGGCTTATCGAATCCTAAACCATAACCCAATCCCATACAACCAGCTCCGCCTTTAACTTCTATACGTAGTCCATAGCCTTCAGGAATATTCTTGTTGGCCATTATGTTTTTAACCTCTTTAATGGCTTTAGGGGTGAGGGTAACTGGTTCTATTAGCATATTGACTTAGAAATTCGCTGACAAACTTAATACTAAATGAGAATCTGACTATTTTCAAGACTCATAATCTCACCTATTGTTCATGGATTATACAACTGAACTTATCAAAATTTTAGTTCCCGCTCTTTTGGTACTTTATGCCATGTTTTTAGTGGTAAGAAGTTTCCTCAATAAACAATTCGACCAAAAGATGGTAGAGCTAAAAGCTAAGAATACAGAAGTGATATTGCCTATTAGGCTACAGGCCTATGAAAGGATTGCATTGCTATTGGAAAGGGTTTCTCCCAATAACATGTTGCTGAGATTGAGCGACCCTCAAATGTCTGCCTTCGATTTTCAACAATTGCTATTGAAGGAAATAAGAGAAGAGCAGAACCATAATCTTTCTCAGCAAGTATATATGTCTGATGATGCCTGGAATGCTACCAAGAAAGCAATCAATGCCATTATTACGGTAATACAAACTGCATCTGCACAAATGGATGGCACGAAGAACGCGGTAGATTTAGCTGAGGCAATTTTCGGAGAAATGATGAAGTTGGAAAGTGACCCAACTGTGGATGCATTGTCTATTGTGAAAAACGAATTAAGACTATTTTTGTAAGATGGAGAAAGAGCCAAATCAGAAAGAACAGAAGTATTTCAATAAGTTTAGAGAGAAGGCTAAAACCATCGTTAACGATCATGATGAGCTCAAAAAGGTTTTAGAAAAGCTTAATGACAGGCTAGAGGCTACCGAAAGCGATGATAGTCTCAAAGACAAAATGGTGAACTACCTCAAGCTGATAGGTAGAATGCTCTCCAATACCATTTCTGGCGCTTATACAGATGTTCCTTGGCAAACTCTTGTAATGATTCTTGCAGGGCTCTTGTATTTCTTGGCTCCTTTAGATGCTTTACCTGATTTTATACCCATTGCCGGTTTGGTTGATGATGCCACGATTTTGGTTTGGCTCGGCCGTTGTTTCAGAGAAGATTTGGAGCAGTATAAAACTTGGGAAACAGCGAACTTTTCTAAATAAAATTTAGTTTCAGTGTTATAACATTGAAGTAATGAAAGTAATTACACCGGCCTTGTTGGATAATGCGTATGGATATGACGCTTACCGCGAATTATTAGATCAGTTAATGGCTAAAAATATGACCACTGGTTCTAATCAGTCTGAAAGTATGCTCAACTATGCTAGACTGAATGACAAGCGCATGCGTAAGTGGGATAAGATTGGAAAACTCACTCCAGAATTGGAATCTAAAGTTTTAGAGATAGATCTGCCCATGACTTGGTTGGTAGTTACAGAAGGCTGGTGTGGTGATGCTGCTCAAAGCTTACCCTTCATTCAAAAGATGGCTTCTTTAAACCCAAATATCGATTTGAAATTGATTTTACGCGATGAGCATCCGGAGGTAATAGATCAGTTCTTAACGAACGGTGGTCGTTCTATTCCAAAATTGATTGCGCTGGATTCTGACTTAAATGTCTTAGGGGATTGGGGTCCTAGACCACAACCAATTCAACAAGAGTTCTTAGAAAACAAAGGTTCTCAGGCTAAGTCGGGTAAAGAATTTACTGAATACATGCACTTATGGTATGCCAAAGACAGAGCAAATACATTGCAAAATGAATTTTTGGCTATTTTAGATGTATGGAATCAAAAACTGCAATCATCGCTGGTGCAAGCGGATTGATTGGCAGGTCACTAACTCAAAAACTCCTTAACAGCAACGACTATGGTCAAGTCATTGCGTTAGTGCGTAAGCCACTCAATCTAGAGCACGATAAGCTCATTCAACAAGTCATAAATTTCGATGAGCTTTCTCAAATGTCAGACTTCCCAAAAGGAGATGATGTCTTCTGTACCTTAGGAACTACAATTAAAGTTGCCGGCTCAAAAGAAGCTTTCTATAAAGTCGATTTTACCTATCCTTATGAACTAGCCAAACGAGGCCTTAAAGAAGGTGCTGATCGGTTTTTCATTGTTTCGGCAATGGGAGCCAATATGAAAAGCCGTTATTTCTATAACAGAGTAAAGGGCGAGCTGGAAGACAAAATTTCGTTCTTAGATTACCGCACGAGATATATCTTCAAGCCATCTCTTTTGAGAGGTAATCGTAAAGAAAGCAGGCCCGGAGAAAAATTTGCTCAAGCCATTACTCGAATTATTCCGTTTGTAGGTCCTTGGAAGAAGTATAGACCAATTCATGGAGATAAGGTGGCAGATGCCATTATGAAAGTGGCTCAACAAGAAGATAAGGGTTGCTATTTCTATGAATCCGAATTGATGAGGAAGATGTAGTCGGTTAGAGTAGTTTCTTCCTTTCAATCATTCTGATTACCCCTATAAGAATCCCGAGTATCAGTGTTAAATAGACAATTTGTCCGATTAATACATCAGTCGGTGCGAACTCCGGATACCAGGTCTGCCATAATTCTCTTTCGAATGCGGGATCAGGTATATAACCAGGTTTCAGCAACCAAAGTGTAAGTGCTAAAACGAAGAATAGGAACAGTTTGGGTTGCTCCTGAAATTCGATTATTAACCAAGTCATGATAAATGGAAAACCTAGAAAAGCGATTCTAGTCATATCTCCCCCAGCTAATAGGCCAAAGCCCATGTACACAATCGAGAATAGAATGATTAGGTTCTTTTTGTTCTCGAACCTGAATTGAATGATATTTTTAAAGATTATGAGATAGATAAGGGGACTGAATGCCGTTCCTAGTGCCGTTAACCACCTAACGATTTTAATGGGGTTAAGCAACACTTCTTTCGCGTGATAGCCTAATGTAATTAATGCACCTTTTCCAGGTTCTGAGGGACTGAAATTGTAATTAATAACCGACTGAGTAGCTATGGCTAAAATTGTTGCGCCTAGTATAAAGGCCAAGTCGAAGTATGACTCTTCAGTCTTTTTATTATACCACCACGCATAGACGCAGAGCACAATCATGAGTGCAATAAAGGACTCCTTTTGACTAGTAGCTAATGGCGCTAGCCAAAGCAAGTGAACAAACCTTCGCTTTAGTAAGAGTAAAAGAAAAAGTGCTTGCAACGAATAGATGGGCAGGTCAACGGTAATTGGATCAAAAGCATTTAGCCTGATTAGGCCAGACCAGTGGAAAATGAGCCAAATAAAGCCAAACCACATCCATTTAAGGTCAAAGCCAAGTGTTCTCCAAAGTTGGAAAGTAACCACTATGGCCAGTAGCGTAAAAAATAGATTAACCCATTGAAAGTCCTTAATAATGTCACCCGAGTTTAATTGTGCAGCAAGAAAAGGCACAAGAACTCTTTGATGAAAAGGAAAGGGTACTGCGTAGGCATTCTCAGTTTCTGTAAAGAAATTGTAAATGTGCTCGTAGTCATTGCCATCAAAATCCTCAGCAAAATGATAGGTGAGTGGTAGTTGCTTTTCTTGAAAAAAGAAGAATGCAGCCGTAGTTATTGCTAAAAATGTAATCAACCAATACTGGCGAATGCGCATAGGGTGAAAATAGAGAATAAACGAATACTATCCACTTTTCACTTTTATACTAATTGGATAATGGTCTTTTTTGCACCGCTATGATTGCAGTTTTACAAAGATGTTCTGAAGCATCGGTTACCATCGAAAGGAAAGTAAAGTCTCAGATAGGTACAGGTTTACTCGTGTTACTTGGTATTGAGGAGGCTGACGATCAGGAAGATATTGAATGGTTGAGTAGAAAAATAGTGAACATGAGGCTCTTCCCGGATGATCAAAATGTAATGAATAAAAGTCTGCTAGATATAGATGGAGAATTACTAGTTATAAGTCAGTTTACTTTGCATGCTAGTACTAAAAAAGGCAATAGGCCGTCTTATATAAAAGCTGCAAAACCTGATATTTCAATCCCACTTTATGAGACTTTTTTAGAACAAGTAAGGCTAGATTTAGGTAAAGAAGTAGGTTCAGGTGAATTTGGTGCTGATATGAAGGTGGCCTTGATAAATGATGGGCCGGTGACCATAATTATAGATTCTAAGGATAAGAAATAATGAGTGATCAATTAAAGAAGCTTGATGCGATTCAAGAAGAAGTTGACCATTGGATAAAGACTGTAGGGGTTCGTTATTTTAATGAACTTACTAACATGGCTCAGTTGACAGAAGAAGTGGGTGAGGTGGCAAGAATAATTGCCAGAAGATATGGAGAGCAGTCAGAAAAGGATTCAGATAAGTCTAAAGATTTAGGTGAAGAATTAGCCGATGTACTCTTTGTTGTCGTATGTTTAGCCAATCAAACCGGAGTGGATCTTCAGGAGGCTTGGGACAAACGAATGGCCAAGAAAACATCCAGAGATAAAGACAGACACAAAAACAACGAAAAACTACACTAAAAATATCATGAAAAAGCTAAGCATTGCGCTACTATTGGTTTTTGCCACCTTTAGTTTAAGTGCTCAAAAAATTACAAAGTATAATTTGTCGGTTGGTGACAAATTTGAGTTTCTATCAGTGGCTGATCAGAATATCAAGCAAACGGTGATGAATCAAGAGCAAGAGTCTGCTCAAATCGTAACAGCAAAAGAGGAAATTGAGGTTTTGGCTAATGAGAATGGTGTCTACACCATGAAGTCAACTAACCTGATGCAAGCATTTGAAATGGGAGGTATGATGGCCCAGAAGATGCATTCTGATAGTGCAGGTATTACCAATTTACCTTTTAGAATCATGAAAGGTTCTAGCTACACCTTTACTATGACAGAGACGGGTAAAGTAACAGCAGTAATGGGACTCGAAGAGGTTAGAAATTCCATGAAGGAAAAATTAGCAGGTACAATGTATGCGGCAAATGCAGATCAAATTGTTGGAGTCTATGACGAAACCAATATTATCAACCAGCTAAATGTGACTTACCATATCTATCCTGAAGGAGGAGAGAAAGAGTGGCAAAATGAATTTGCTTCTGTGGTGAATAATATTCCTATCTCGTTTACAACTACCTTATACTGGGAGGATGAAGACACGATTTTTGGTACATCAGATATGAAAGTTGATGGTGATGTATCTATTCAAGGAATGTCTGTTGGAATGGCTTTAGGAGGTGATCAGAAAGCGATAATCGATATTGATGCAGCTACCGGTATGCCATCAAAAATCCAAACCATACAGGAAATGTCAGGTGATATGAGTGCGCAAGGAATGACAATTCCAATGTCTTTACTTACTGAGGCAACTACCACAATTACCAAAAAGTAATAAAACGTTTACATAAAAAAAACCGCGCGAGAACTCGTGCGGTTTTTTTTTGGTTCTTAGATTTAGGTAATAATCACCAAAGCACTACTTTTTAATTGTATGGTCATTCTTGAAATCATTGGTTGGATAATTTTAGGCTTTATTGGTCTCAATGTCATCATCTATATTCTAGAGCCAAGTCTAATAGCGATTACTTTTTCGCTGGTATTGAGGCTTTTTTTCAGAAACCCTCCCATGGTTGATGTAGAAAAGCACTTCGCAGATCACCAGCTCCTGAAAGACAATTGGCAAGTGATAAGGGACGAGTTGATGGAAGTGCTGAAAGACGAAGAGTCAATTCCAAAATTTCACGAAGTAGACAAAATTCAACGTTTTATCAACGATGGAGATAAATCGCCTTGGCGAGTCTTCATGTTTAAGGCATATGATAACTGGCAGGAAACTAATTGTGCCAAGGCACTGAAGACAACCGAGTTATTAAAACAGATACCGGGTATTACAACGGCCATGTTTTCTATTCTTGGGCCATACAAACATATCCCACCTCACAATGGGTTTTATAAAGGGGTTTACCGTTACCATTTGGCTTTAGTAATTCCTAAAGAAGGAGAATGCTACATTGTGAATGGTGGCCAAAGGTATGATTGGAAAGAAGGAGAAGATGTCCTGTTCGATGATACCTACAAGCATGCGGTTTGGAACAAGACCGATGAAACGCGTGTAGTGCTTTTCTGTGACGTATTCAGAACAGATTTGCCAAAACTCTTTCAACCGATGAATCGCTGGGTGTATAGTCTAAGAGAAAAAAGTCCTCGCTTAAAGAAAGTGCTTAAGAACGCTGAAGTACAAGTGGATCTTAGACCAGAAGCTGCTGCTTAAGAAACCACTAGTTCACCATTCATTAATTTGGGTACCACATCGAATTCATCTGTTCGAGAACAGAATTCAATGTCTTTCATGATTCCGAACTTTGAAAGCCTCGAGGCATGATTACTTCTACTAATGAAATAATGAATATCGAATTTCATTGATTTGTAGAGGTAATAAGCCGATGTACTCGCATCATCATCAAAGTCAGCATCTTTAGCAAGTCCGTGGATGACTGCACCTGCAAACAGAGAATCTTCTAGATTGAATCGCCCTTTCCAGCCCGCACAAAACAGTAGAATGTCTCGCTCCTGCTTTTTAAGCCGATCGACTATGGCACTGAGATTCAAGAAAGCTCCGATTAATACTTCAGGAGCTTCCTTACTTAATTCGATTGCTTTGGTACCGTTAGTGGTGGTAGCTGCGATTTTTCTTCCTTTAAATTCAGAACTCATGTAATCAAAAGGAGAGTTACCAATATTGAAATCCTCAACTTTCTTTCCACCTCGCTCGCCTGCCATTACATAGCCTTGTTTACCAAGATCAAGACACTCATCAATAGTGGCTACGGGTTTAATGGAACTGACACCACTACCTAAGCCTGCCACCATACATGATGTTGCTCTCAATACATCGATGACAACAACGCATTTATCTTTTACATCAAATTGATGGATAAGATCGGGGGTATAGCAGACTTCTATTTTCATTTTATCAGTTGAACTAAGATGGAGTTGTCAAATTGAATCGGCCTACCACAGGCAGGCTTGATTCAGAATCTACCAAATTAACTAAGAAGATCCCGAAACATCCTGATAGCTATCAGGCCGGGATGACGAATGATATAATTATTTATAAAAAGGCAGCTTAACAATCTCTGCTTTTAATCTTCTTTTTCTTACGGCAATTAATACCTCAGTACCAATTTTATGCATTGGCTTTTTAACGTAGCCTAAGCCAATACCATAACCAAGAGAGGGTGACATAGTACCTGAAGTAACCTCACCAATGATGTTCTCATCAGCATCCATAATCTCATAGTGACTTCTTGGGATACCTTTGTCTACCATTTTGAAAGCCACAAGTTTGGTGTCGACACCTTCTTCTTTTTGTTGCTGAATGGCAGAACTGTTAGTGAATTCCTTTGTGAATTTGGTAACCCAACCTAAACCGGCAGCAATTGGAGATGTCTCATCGGTAATGTCGTTACCGTATAAACAATAGCCCATCTCTAATCTTAGCGTGTCTCTAGCACCTAAGCCTATAGGTTTAATATCGAAATCAGCTCCAGCATCAAAGATTTGTTTCCATACAGATTCAGCATGGTCATTGTGGACATACAATTCAAAACCACCGGCACCTGTATATCCTGTAGCTGAAATGATCACATGTTCCACACCAGCCATTGGACCCACCACAAAGTTGTAATATTTAATGGTCGATAGATCAACCGAGGTTAAAGATTGCAGTGCTTCTGCAGCTTTAGGACCTTGCACAGCAAACAAAGAATAATCGTCAGACACATTCTTCATGTCTACGCCTTTCGTATTGAACTTGCTTACCCAATTCCAGTCCTTTTCGATGTTCGAAGCATTCACAACAAGCATGTATTTCTCGGCATTGAATCGGTAGATCAATAAGTCATCTACTATACCACCTTGTTCATTAGGGAAGTAGGCATATTGTGCTTGTCCGTCAACTAGCTTTGAAGCATCGTTGCTTACTACGCGTTGAATCAAATCAAGAGCATCAGGGCCTTCAAGTACAAATTCGCCCATGTGTGATACGTCAAAAACGCCTACGCCATTTCTCACGCAGTTATGTTCTTCAATATCAGATGAATACCTCACCGGCATGTTATAACCTGCAAAAGGAACCATCTTGGCTCCAAGGCTTTCGTGAAGGTCGTTTAGTGCTACGTTCTTTAATTCCATTTTCCTATAGTTAAGTGGCCACAAAAGTACACAGTAAAGCCGAAATGCAAGATTGAATTTATGCTAATGTTAAAGGTCATAGACTTTCTTAAAGGCCATGCAACCTTAATAAGGAATTTTGTATCTTATGGTTACTCAAAACATTAACTAAAGGTCAACAACATGTTTAAGAATTTTTTAAAGGTTACGCTCCGTAGCCTGGTTAAAAGCAAAGTCTTTGTATTTATCAATATTGTAGGATTGGGTTTGGCACTTGCTTGCTGTATAGTGGCATACCTCAATTACAATTTTGCGCAATCATTCGATACTCAGCATGAGAATTATGATGAGCTCTATCAGATTTCTATTTATAGGGATCAGAATGGAGCTAATGTGCCTTTTGGATTTGCGCCCATGGTATTAGGTGATGTAATCAAAGAAGAGATTCCATCGGTTGAACGTGTCAGTAAGTTCGATCGTGCCGGAGTTACAATCAAAAGAGATAACAATATCTTTAACCGAACCATGGCATTCGTGAATAAGGATTTCATGGAGATGTTTACGTTCAAAATGCTCCACGGTAATGCAGAAAGTTACCATGAACTGTCTACCGTTTTGATCTCTGATCGCGTAGCAGTGTCATTGTTCGGAAGAGAGAATGCAGTAGGAGAGACCATTGAGCTGGTTAGATCAAATTATCCTAATCTCTTTGTAACCGTTGGAGGTGTTTTCGAAGAGCCGGGATTACAGAGTACTATGCAGTTTCAGCTGATTAGTGATTTCGAGAATTACTATCGTATTCTAAATATTGAAAGAACTGACTGGGGCCGATTTGTTGATGGGCTCTTTATTCAAAGTAAAGATCAAAACATAAAAGCGCTTGTTCCTCAAGCGCTAGCAAAATATGCCGAAGTGCAGGCTGAGGCTAGAGAAGACTTTCAAGTATCCTCTTTCTGGGTGCAGTCTATGGAAGAAATACCATTCAATCAGAGAGATTTGAACGGAACTAGCCTTGGGAATGAAACGTTACATCCTCAGCACATCACAGCCCCAAACATTATGGCCTTGCTCATTTTGCTTTTGGCCTGTTTTAACTTTACCAATACGGCAATTGCCATGTCTAACAAGCGATTGAAGGAGATTGGAGTTAGAAAAACTGTGGGGGGCACAAGAAAACAAATGGTGCTTCAGTTCTTGGGTGAAAACATCTTTTTATGCTTTATGGCACTGGTGCTAGGGCTACTATTCTCGCTTTGGCTGATACCTAAATACAATGGCATGTGGCCGAATGTGAATGTAGTGATGAGTCTCACTGAGAATCCAATGGTACTGGCCTTCTTGGCTTCGGTACTATTGGGAACAGGTCTACTAGCAGGCGGATATCCAGCCTTCTTTGTAAGTAAGTATAAGCCAGTCGAAATATTAAGAGGGACCTTGAAAGTAGGTTCATCAAGTACCTTGTCTAGAATTTTACTAGGCCTGCAAATGTTCATTTCAGTTTTGGCTTTGGTGTTTGGATTCACTTTCTATCAGAATTCAGTTTATCAAGACTCGCTTGATTTAGGCTACGATAGAGACGGTATTTTAATGGTGCCTATGAATAGTGGTTTAGAAGCGGAAAGATTAAAGGCTGTGGTTGAGACCAATCCTGCCATTGAAAATGTGTCATTAACCAATAATCACGTAGGCTGGGGATCTTATGGACGAGCTGTTAAAAGCGGAGATCTCGAATATGAAGTTTCTGTGTTTGATGTAGGTCTAGAATATATTGAGTCTCTAGGTTTTAATATTGTTGAGGGGAGAGCCTTTGACCAATCAAATCAGGAATTAGACAAGGCAAACAGCATTGTCATCAATGAGCGATTTGCCTCTCAGTTCGGATGGACAGAACCAATTGGGCAACGCATCACTATTCAAGATACTGTGAGTCTTACTGTAGTAGGAATGATGGAAGACTTTTATACCTGGGGATTCTGGGGTTCAATAGATCCAGTGATGTTCAGGTTAAGAGACGATCAAAATCTTTCTATGCTCATTGCTAAAGTTCCGCAAGCCCAATTGGGTGCTACTATTGATTATCTCGAAACTACTTGGACAGAAGTGATTCAAGATCGCCCGAGTAATGTATTGACTCATGAAGTGAATGTTTTAGGGGAGGCCAAGGACATCAATGTCAATATCCTTCAGATGTTCTTGTTTCTAGCAGCTATAGCTGTTGTCCTTTCAGCAATTGGTTTGTTTACACTGGTTTCAATAAATATTCAGAGTAGAACCAAGGAGATTGGTATTCGCAAAGTATTGGGAGCCTCTGTTGTAAGAATTACAACACTAATCAATAAACCTTTCTTGATCATTGTAGGCATAGCATCCATCCTTGGGGCTGGTTCAGGTGTGGTACTTGCTGGCGGACTGATGGGTACAATCTGGACCTATCACGTAACGCCAAACATTATAAGTGGGTTAATACCTGTGATCATCATTTTGCTAGTAGCCTTATTCTCGATTTCAGGCAAGGTTATGAAAGCTGCTCAGCGGAACCCGGTAGAATCTTTGAGATACGAGTAATTTCTTACGTCATTCTGAGGAATCTCGATGTTAAATGAGATGACCGAAAGAATCTTCTGAATTATTTAGGAGACTCTTTCGGTTCCGAATTTTCGGAACACTCAGAGTGACGTTTTATTTTTCGTAACTTCTTACATAAATAGAAGTATCAAAAACCAAAATCAATTGCAATGAAGAAGATTGTACTACTTTTTTCAGCCCTTGTTTTAGTGGCTGCCCTCACCATGTCATTTATATCTATTGATAATCATTCTGCTGCAGAATCCGAAGTCAAAGAGCTTGTTCTTAATTCTTATGTCAATGGTGCCTTTAATGCCTTAGATGCTGATGCTATGCGTAAAGGATTCCATGAAGATTTCGCCATCTACTCGCCTAAGGGCGAGCAAATCAATAAGTATCCCATAGCAGTTTGGGCTGAAGGTGTAGCCAAGCGAAAAGGGAGTAACTACGATGCGAACGATCCTAAGAACAAATGGGACCATAAGTTTGCCATGGTAGACGTTACCGGGCATGCCGCTCAAGTGAAGATTGAACTATTCAATCAGGGAAAACATGTCTACACAGATTATTTAAGCTTGCTAAGATTCGACAGTGGATGGAGAATTGTAGCTAAAGTCTACCAGCAGCATTAAAGAGTTACGAGTGACGAGCTGCCAGTTACAAGTGTTTTCTTGTCGAAGCTCACAACTCGAAGCTAGAAACTTTTCAAAACAGCTCTATCTGTTCTGGCAATAACCTAAAAGACTTTCTATGAAGAGGAGTGATACCTAGCTTTTGTATCGCTTCTCTGTGTTTTTTTGTAGGATAGCCTGCGTTGGTTTCCCAGCTATAGCCGGGGTATTGCTGAGCGGCATTGCGCATCAAACGATCTCGATACGCCTTGGCCAAAATCGAGGCAGCTGCAATCGACATATACTTTCCATCCCCTTTTATAATACATTCGAAAGGAATCTCTTTGTATGGTTTAAAGCGGTTACCATCTATCAAGAGCAATTCAGGAACTTGACCTAACCCTTCAATACTTCTATGCATAGCTAGAAAAGAAGCATTAAGAATATTTATCTGGTCAATCTCTTCAGGACTACATTCGGCTACTTTATAGCTAATAGCATCCTCCATAATCTCCTGTTCAAGTTCTTCCATTACTTTGGAGCTTAGCTTTTTGGAGTCATTGAGTCTTCCATTCTTGTAATCAGGTGGAAGAATTACAGCTGCAGCAACAACTGGTCCGGCCAAAGGCCCTCTTCCCACTTCATCGCTACCTGCTTCAACTTTGCCGCTTCCAAAATTTGACTTAAGCATAGTAATAAACATACCAACAAAGCATAAGAACTTGAAACCTTTATCTAATTTTGAACCATGTCAAAACATCAGAATCCTTGGAAGACACTTAGTGGAAAAGAAATCTATGACAATGCATGGGTGAATGTCACAGAATATCAAGTGATTAAGCCGGGTGGTGGACAAGGAATCTATGGGAAAGTAGCTTTTAAGAACTTAGCCATAGGCATTTTACCAATCGATGATGAAGGTAATACCTGGCTGGTAGGTCAATATCGCTATACCTTAGATGAGTATAGTTGGGAGTTGCCAATGGGAGGTGTACCACATGATGAAAATGTAGAGGAAGGTGCCTTAAGGGAGTTGAGAGAAGAAACGGGTTTGAGAGCCAATAAACTCGAATTGCTTTGCAGAATTCATACCTCTAATTCGGTTACTGATGAAGAAGGGTTTGTGTATGTGGCAACAGAGCTTATGCAAGGCGAAACCGATTTTGATGATACTGAAGACATTGCAATCAAGAAACTACCTTTTAAAGAGGCTTTGGAAATGGTTCTGGATGGAAGAATAACAGATAGCCTCACCATGGCCGGAATCCTTAAATATGCTAGAGCACTAGGCATCTAATGAGTCAATCACTGAGCTATAATGCCCATTTCAAGAAGACCTTGAACATTGCTTACCCCGTTATGCTAAGCCAACTGGGGCATATCTCTGTGGGTATTGCCGATAGTATTATGGTGGGTCAATTAGGAGCAACTCCATTAGCAGCCTCTTCTTTCGCTAATAATTTTATGAATGTGTTAGTAATGTTCGGGATAGGAGTTTCTTATGGCATTACACCTTTAGTAGCACAAGCTGATGGACAGCAAGATGAATCTAAAATCATTAGACTGCTGAGGCACGGTATAATACTCTGCGGAGGTGCTGGTTTCTTACTCGTTTTGGTCTTATTTGGGTTGAGCTATACAATCCCTTACATGAGCCAGCCAGAAGACGTGGTAAGCTTAGGGACTCCCTATTTTCTTATCATCTCATCTTCTTTGTTGCCATTGATGATGTTCCAATGCTTCAGGCAATTTGCCGAGGGCATGTCGGTGACAAAGCCAACCATGTACATCACCATCGCGGCCAACTTGGTGAATATCCTGCTGAATTACCTCTTGATTTTTGGCAAGTTCGGTTTCCCAGAATTAGGATTGAATGGAGCGGGATGGGCAACTCTGATTGCTCGTGTTTTAATGGCGATTGGCCTATTTTTGTTTGTATTCAGATATGCAAGATTCCAGCGATTTAGAGAGGGTTTTCAGCTTTCTAAAATCAAATCGACCTTCTTTAAACCTATGCTGAAAATTGGGGTGCCTAGTGGTATTCAATTCGTATTTGAAGTGGGTGCATTCGCTATGGCTGCTATAATGATGGGGTGGATTGGTACAGGTCCGTTGGCAGCACATCAGATTGCCATTTCATTGGTTTCTCTAAGTTACATGATGGCCTCAGGCATATCTGCTGCTTCTACAGTTCGGGTGGGTAATCAGATTGGCAGGAAAGATGGACTCAACCTTATGAAGGTGGGTAATACCAGTTTTATGATGGCCATCGTGTTTATGGCAGGATGTTCTGCCGTATATATGACCTTCAGTAATTTCTTCCCAACACTCTATGTGGGCAAGGATGAAATTGAGGTGATCGAATTAGCAGCCTCGTTGTTAATTATTGCAGGTTTATTCCAGCTATCCGATGGGGTTCAAGTAGTAGGCTTAGGTTCATTACGGGGAATGTCAGATGTCAAAGTACCGACTTATATCACTTTCGCGGCTTACTGGGTAATGGCCATTCCGATGAGTTATATCTTTGGCTTTGTACTTGATTATGGTCCACAAGGTATCTGGTATGGTTTGTTGATTGGGTTGACAATTGCTGCGATTGCACTTTATTTAAGGTTTAAGAAATTAGCACATCAAAAAAGCCAAGAATTTTCAATTATCGATGCAACCTAAGTCCGCTTTTTAGGTCTCTAGGGTGTAAGAATTAAGAAATCATGAGGAATATATTTACTGCTCTACTTTTAGTCTGTACCATCGCTCTTTCTGCTCAGAACAAAGAAACCCGCAACGTGGGTAATTTCGATGAAGTGATGATGAGCATTGATGGCACAGTTTACATCAAGATGGGAGATAAGAACGAAGTGATCTTAGAAGGAAGTCGTTCGGATCTTGAGAAAGTAGAAACTGATGTAAAAAGCGGAAGACTACGTATCGGTACTGAAAACCGAGGCAGATGGTGGAGAAGCTGGAGAGATTCGCCAAAAGTAGATGTGTACATTACAGTGAAAGAAATCAATGGCGTGTACGTAAGTAGTTCCGGTGATATTGTTTCTCAAGGCTTATTGAAATCAGACGATTTTGAAGCGTCCATTTCAGGCTCTGGAGGCATAGAAGTGGAGGTTGATGCCAGAACAGTAAGCTCAAGAATTTCTGGTGCAGGAAATATTGAATTAAGTGGTAGTTCAAGTGATGCCAGATTGGGTATCAGTGGTTCAGGAAAGTATTTCGCTGAAGACCTCAAAGTTGGTGATTATAACATTACCATTTCAGGTTCAGGTCGTGCCACAGTTAATGTAGAGGGAGAGCTTGATGTACGAATCTCAGGAAGCGGTAATGTGTACTATAAAGGCAATCCTACGGGTGTTAATTCAAGTACTTCTGGTTCTGGTAAGGTGAGAAGAATGAGATAGAGTCTCGAGCTTCTAGCCACGAGTTTCGAGGATATTGGCACCGAGTTAATCGCTGCTTTTTTATTTAGGAGTTGCATACTTTAATCTAAAGTGCAACTCGCAACTCGTCACTTCTTTAACCCTTCTATAAAAGCCGTATACCCCTTTACGAGTAGGTATTGTGCCAGCAAATAGGTGGACATGACTATCGGTCCGGCAAATGCTACAGGTCCCATAAAACGATTCAAGCCAATAACAGAGTCGCTTGTGATGAATAGAATGGCGCCAATAAGAACTAGATTGAAACTGTTCTTGTCTGTTCTTTTCCATCTGCCAATGGCCGTAATTCCCATAATACAGATCACTGCACAATAGATGGCTACTGGTATCATCATTTCACCGAGTACATCTTTCAAATAAGTAAAAAAGAATAAGCCATAGCCTCCCACAAAAACAGCCGGCCATTTAAATACCGGCTTGGCGTTGCTATCATTCACAAAGTTGATATTCATAAAGGCATAGACTAGGTGTCCTATGAGGAAGGCTATCAATCCGGTAATAAAGAACATGGCATTTTGTCCAGAGAAGATCAATAAGACATCTCCCAGCCAACTAAAAAATAGTGCAGCATAGACAAACTTGTTCAATGGTGTTTGGATACAAGTTTTATAGAAATAATAAGCCAATGCCGGGATTAAGAAGGGCTTGGTCACATCATGAATTAAAGGTTCCTCTAAAAATTGGCCGAGCAGATGAACTGCCGACAAGATCGCGAAGGGATAAACGTAATTCTTTTGATTCATGAACCGTATTTCTGAACGAGCCGTTTGCCGTAGCCGAGTCCATAATTCAAAAATAGGAAAGCCAAAACAGTCAAGACAGCACAAGTGAAAAATGCGAAACGTAAGTTATCAATTTCGTTGCTATAAATATAGCCAGCAATAAAGGCGCCCAGGCCAATACCCACTTCTAAAGCGATATACATGGTGGCAATGCCTTTACCTCTTGCGTGATCCAAACTCAAGTCAATGGTCCAAGCATAAATGGTTGGGCTATTCATACCGGCCGCAAAGCCGAAAATACAAGAGCCAATGATAAACACAGCTTGCGAGTCGGCATAGGCTAAAACGATATTAGAAGCAAAGAGGAAGACAACCGCATATTTTAGCACAATCACTCGCCCCTTTTTATCAGAGATCTTTCCTGCAGTAACTCTAGCCAGCAAAGAGCAGACCACGTAAAGGGTAAAGAATATACCTTTTTGACCTTCAGGAAATCCGAGATTAATGGCCATATCGGGTGCTAGTGTAATAGTGGCGCCAAAAGAGAAAGTGCAGAGGAGTAGGGTAATCGATGGGTTAAAAACCCTAGGTTCTAACACCTCATCTTTTCTAATTTTTAATAAGCTGAACTTGAAAGATTCCTTTTCTTTCAAAGTTTCTTTCATGCCCAAGAGGATGGCAATGGATAGAAAAGCGATGATCGCAGAGCAGTAGAAGGTCACATCGATATTGTAAGCTGCTGTTATCTGCGGACCGATACTTGGGCCTAACGCCATACCGGTACTCCCGAATAATCCAAAGTAGCCCATGGCTTCTCCTCGTCTATGGGCGGGCACAATATCAGCGATAAAAGCGGAGGTGCCTGTTGGCTTAAAGCCCGTAGAAAAACCATGGAAGAAACGCAGCAGCAGCAGAGACCAAACAGAACTCACTACTGGGTATAATAAGCCCATGATCACACAAACCGCAACCCCTAATACCATGACCGGAATTCTACCGATAGTATCTGAGAGCTTGCCGCTAAAAGGCCTGGAAAGTCCTGCCGTTACGGTAAAGAGCGCAATGATCAGCCCTTTGTATTCTCCACCGCCCATATTGTCCAGGTAATCGTAGAGATCCGGCACAATCATATTGAAGCTGGAGAAAAACAATAGTGAACTCACGCAAAGCAGCGTGAATTGCAGACTAAAGAGGCTTTCTTTTTTTATGGTTGTTGGGTTAGACATTTTTTATTCTCCCCTTTTGAAAAGGGGGCTCGGGGGATTGACCACCTTTTTATTTCTTATCACCGTCTTCCTGAAATCGTTTCAGGATCTGCTTCAATGCTTTACGTATCGTCTTAAAAGATTCCGAAACATCCCGATAGCTATCGGGACGGAATGACGTCTTAAAAGGAGCTTAAAGCTGCATCAAATACGCCTTAATGAAGTCATCAAGATCCCCATCCATAACATTTTGCACATCGGTTCGTTCAACGCCAGTGCGATTATCTTTCACGAGTTTGTACGGATGCATCACATAGTTTCTAATCTGAGAGCCAAAATCTACTCTCATCTTTTCACCCTCTACCTTATCTCGCTCCGCATGGCGCTTCTCTAATTCTCGCTGATACAACTGAGACTTTAACATGGCCATGGCCTTCTCCTTGTTGCCCAACTGAGAACGCGTTTCCGTATTCTCAATAATAATCCCCGAAGGCGCATGCTTCAAACGAACCCCTGTTTCTACCTTGTTCACATTCTGACCACCAGCACCCCCTGATCTAAAGGTATCCCAAGAAATATCCGATGGATTGATTTCAATCTCTATAGTATCGTCCACTATTGGGTAAGCAAAAACCGATGAAAAGGAGGTATGTCTTCTTCCACCTGAATCAAAAGGAGAGATGCGTACCAAACGATGAACACCCGACTCAGACTTTAGCTGGCCATAAGCAAACTCACCTTCAAACTCTAAAGTAGCCGACTTTAATCCGGCAACTTCACCCGGTTGATAGTTTACCTGCTTCACCTTCATGCCGTTCTTCTCACCCCACATGATGTACATCCGCATCAGCATCTCGGCCCAGTCGTTACTTTCTGTACCACCAGCCCCAGGGTTAATCTCAATCATGGCATTCAGCTGATCTTCCTCACCACTGAGCATCTTCTTAAACTCAATGTCTTCTAGAAGCTGTAAGGCCACCTGATATTGGGCTTCAATCTCCGCTTCATCACCTTCACCCATCTCAAAGAATTCTTGCAGGGTTTCAAGGTCTTCAACGGCCTCATTTACCTTCTCAAAGCTATCTGTCCAGACTTTTTTATTACGAAGTGCCTTTAATACTTTTTCCGCCTCCTTAGGGTCATTCCAGAAATCTGGTTGGGCGGTAACCAGTTCCTCGTCAATTACTTCTTTCTTCTTGATATCGTAGTCAAAGATACCCCCTCAAAGCCGTTACACGGGCTTTTAAATCTTTCAGTTGGTCTGAAGTCATGTCTTAGTTCTATTAAGCTGCAAAAGTGAAGAAATGGTCTGAGATTTGGAAATCTCTTTTCGTCATTCTGAGGGAGCAAACAAGGTAAAGCGACCGAAAGAATCTCCATAATGAAAAACGAGACTTTAACCGACCGTCATTCTGAGGAGTCCAATGGACGAGCGAAAGAATCCCCTAATCCGAAAATGAGACTCTTTCGATTCAGAATACTCTGAACACTCAGAACGCTTGCGCTAAAGCTACAGCGAAGGCGCAGTGACGTTCCGTCTTTTTCGTTATTCTCACAAGGGAAAAGGGCTTAAAGCAATCAAATCTTAGCCGTCATTCCGTCCCGATAGCTATCGGGATGTTTCGGAATCTTCTGATTCTGATCACCAAAGTAATTTTTAGATCCTGAAACGAGTTCAGGATGACGCTTTACTTTAAGTCATACGCTACTCGCCTCACGCTTCACAGGAACTTAATTTCCTTGGCCTGATGCGTGTAGCGTTTATCGTGTGGCCTATTCTTCTCGATACTCCAACAAATCTCCCGGCTGACAATCCAAAGCCTCACAGATGGCTTCTAAAGTAGTAAAGCGGATGGCTTTGGCTTTACCCGTTTTCAAAATCGACAGATTAGCTTCTGTAATGCCCAATTGCTGAGCCAAGACTTTAGAGCGAATCTTCCGCTTGGCCATCATAACATCTAAGTTGATAATGATTGCCATGGTTATATGGTTAATTGGTTCTCTTCCATCAATTTGTTGCCTTCTTTGAAAATCTCGGAAAGCACATAGCAGCCGATCATAGCGATGAGATATTCCAAGGGTAGACCAAAGGTGAAAGAGACTTGTCCCTCCGTTTGTACCAAAGAGAACATATGGATAAAAAAGAGTCCCAAGAAGATCTGTGCCATTCTTCTAAAGGCGAGAATATTCTTTTGCTTGAAAGTATCTAAAGAACGAATGGACTGGATAACCTTTAAAATCTCTGAGATAATCAGGATGGTACATAGAATGATAAGTGCCAATTTAAAAAAGGTGAATAGCGTAAACCAGCCTTGTGGTCTAAAGCCTAAAGCCTCTCCACTCCCTTGACCAGAAAAGTTGAAAGCCCCATTGTTATACCTCAAAAAGGGAAGGGCCTCATTATCTACCACGAGAATTACACCCAATACTACTACCACAATAAGGATAAAGATTAAGAAAGAGCGTAGAACCTGACTAATGGCTAGTGCTAGGTTTAATATTTTGTTATTCATGAGTTTTAAATTTCCTCAAAGTTATAATTAATTATTGAAAAACAATAATAAAGTATTCTTTTTAGATATATGAGTATTTACTCATTTATAGAATACGATATCATGAATAGAATTGATTTGAAACACGTAATGACTATAAAGCCTTAGCTTTCAATTACTTTCTTATGAGGGTAAATATGCTTTCGTAAAAGAATATGTTTAGCTTTTACTCAATTATAAAAGCCTCAAACAAAGGCTTGGTAAGGTGTACCTTTTTTCTGCGGAAGAGTTTGAGACCGAAGCCTGTTACAACAAAGACTGCTGCAGTGGTGGTGGTGCGTTCATCAAAGGTGTAAGGGTTGCCATCAATTACGCTGTGGTTAATAAAGTCTAAGCCCATTAAGCCAATACCTATTACGGGTGCCAGCCCTTCGGCAGAACGTAAAAAATCAGATCTGTTGGTGGCGGCATTTTGGATATCAATGCTTTCGATCTGCTCAATTAAAAGCAGGTTGTTTTCCAGCACCAAGGTGCTGTCTTTGAGGTCGGTAATCCGGTCGGTGGTATAGATGTCCCAGCCCTTTTGTTTGTAAGTCAGGTAGGAGCCGGCTCGGTATTCGTATCTACGTTTGGTGCCTTTCTTGCGCACCACCATATAGGCTTGTGCAGAGAGGTCTGTAAAAAGGAAAAACATTCCTAGAAGGAGAAAGAGATGCTTTACTTTCATTGCTTATAAAGAAAGGCAATTATGCCCATGTTTCATTACAATAATGAAGAAGAAGGTGGGGGAGTTCAGTTAATAATGGTTAATGAGGGTATACGAGGGGGAGGGAAGGAGGTTTGGTATCAACCCCCTTGGGTTCCCCCTGTCTAGTGGGAAAGTTGAGTTCTGAGCAAAGCGAAGAATCGGGGTAATGGAATTCTGAGACTCTTCGCAAAGCTTCTCCTTCGAAGTACTTCGGAGAAGGAGCTCAGAGATTCGATTGAGAAGAGTTGGAGAGATACTCAGTCTTATGATCCTGGCAATGACAAAAATGAAGAATTTCGTTTTTCATAAGGGAGATTCCTCCCGATAGCTAACGGGACGGGAGTGACGGTAAAAGTTAGAACGTCATTTCGAACTTGTTTCGGAATCTGCTTTGTCGCTTTGCTAATTAACTTAATAGATGCTGATCCCGAGGCCTCGGGACAGCATGACGAAAAGAAGAGCCTCGTTTTTAAATGATGAGATTCCCGTCTTCACGGGAATGACGAAAAGGAAGTAGAAGATTCTTCGGTCACTTCGTTCCCTCTGAATGACGATACAAAATTGGATTTACTCACCCTTTAGGGTCGGGGTATAAGTAGGTTTCGTTCTTCATTGAGGAGATTGCCGCGCTTCGCTCGCAATGACGTTAGAGGAAAGAGTACAAAAAAAGGGAGTTATCTACCCCCTTCTATTCCCCCTGCTAGGGGGAAATTATGTTTTGCGTGCAGCGTAAAGCGTGTCGCTTATATCTTATACGTCCATCCATAACGATCTTCGATGAGCCCGTAACGGATGTTGTTCAATTCTCTTAAGATGTTTTGAGCTAGCTCGCCATTCTCAGGGTTGGGTAACTCAAAGATTTCGTCCCCAAAACCAATCTTGGCAATAGGGGCAATGGTTGCAGCAGTACCTACACCAAAGGCCTCTTGGATTCTACCTTCTCTGGCGGCAGCTACAATTTCAGCTACGGCAACAGGTCTTTCCTCTACTTTCATGCCCCAGTCTCTCGTTATCTTTAATACTGAGTCTCTGGTGATGCCTTTCAGAATCGTGCCTGAAGTAGGTGCGGTAATCAAAGTATCATCAATCTTGAACATGACGTTCATCGTACCTGATTCTTCAATGTACTCGTGATTCTGTCCATCAGTCCAGATCAACTGGTCGAAGCCTTTTTTCTGTGCTTGTAAGGCAGGGTATAAGCTGGCACCATAATTACCACCTGCTTTGGCATAACCCGTACCCCCAGGGAAAGCCCTAGAGTACTCAGTCTCGATCTTTACGCTTACCGGTTTGCCATAGTAAGCACCTACCGGGCAAGTAATGATCATAAACCTAAAGTTTGATGGTGGGCGAATTCCTATGTACTCGTCAGTGGCAAACACAAACGGACGGATATACAAAGACGTGTTTGGCGCAGAAGGTACCCAAGCAGCATCTATCTTTAATAGCTGGGTTAAGCCTTCCATAAACAAGTCTTGTGGTACTTCAGGAATACACATACGCTCTCCTGAAATATTCAATCTTTCTGCATTCGCTTCCGGACGGAAAGCAATCACATCGCCATCAGGGTTTTTGTAAGCCTTCATGCCTTCGAATACCGTAATGGCATAATGCAAAGTGGCATTAGCAGGGCTCAATGAAATGTTTTGGTATGGAACAATCCTTGCGTCTTGCCAAGCGCCATCGTAATAGTCGGCCAAGAACATATGGTCGGAGTAAAGTGCTCCGAAAGGAATGTTATTCTCGTCTAGTTCCTGAATGCGAGAGTTCGCAATAGGTTGTATATCAATAGCTTGTGAATCGATCATAGCTTTTTACGTCTGATAGGAAAACAAAAATACAATTTTATAGGCCCTCTTGCAAACGTTTCCATAGTGTTAAAACACTAATAATCAACAAGTTATGTAAGAGTTATTCCAAATATTCCGTAGGCGAGAACGCAAGATAGGCGAACCATATTCGGCATACAATCTCGTGTGCCTAATTATTTACGGGAAAATTATTTCTTTCTAGGCTCCCACTTCACCTCTTCGGCCTTTAACTCTTGGGCCATCTTTCTACCTAAAACGAAAAGATAGTCGCTAAGTCTATTGAGGTAACGAATAATCAGTGGATCTACTGCCTCATGGTCGTTTAAGGCAATGGCAATTCTTTCCGCTCTTCGGCAAACTGTTCGTGCCAAATGGGCGAATGATACAGATTGGTGTCCTCCTGGTAATATAAAGCTAGTGAGTGCCGGAAGATCAGCATCCATTGTGTCCATTCCACCTTCGAGAGATTCGATGTCACTATCAAACAAATCGGGTTTTACCACTTTGTCCTTACCGGGTTCAGTGGCTAAATGTGAGCCAATGGTAAAGAGTCGGTCTTGAATCTCTTTTAAGAAATCATGTCTAGGAGCATTCACCGCTTGATCGTTCAGCAAGCCAATGTAGCTGTTCAACTCATCGATGGTGCCATAGGCATCGATTCGGATATGTGCCTTAGAAACACGAGCACCACCCAATAAAGAGGTGGTGCCTGAATCTCCTGTTTTTGTATATATCTTCAAAGCTTAAGCTTCTTCTACTACAACGTTCTTTAATGGATTGTCTCTTGTTGGATTTGGATTCACCTTATCCGTTTCAACTAACCCATCTCTTAATCTTACAATTCTGTGTGAATATTCAGCAATATCATCTTCGTGCGTTACCATAATAATGGTGTTGCCTTTATCGTGTAGCTCGATGAATAGGTCCATAATGTCGTAAGACGTTTTGGTATCGAGGTTACCAGTAGGCTCATCGGCCAATATAATCGAAGGATCATTCACTAAGGCTCTGGCAATGGCCACACGCTGACGCTGACCCCCAGAAAGCTCATTCGGTTTGTGGAATGATCGCTCTCCTAAACCAACACCCTCTAATGCAGCTTGTGCTCTGTCTAGTCTTTCAGATTTGCTATAGCCTGCATAGATCAGTGGCAAAGCCACATTCTCTAATGAAGATGCTCTAGGGAGTAGGTTAAAGGTCTGGAATACGAATCCAATTTCTTTGTTTCGCACTTCAGCCAATTCATTCTCTGTCATATCACTTACATCCTGACCATTCAGAATGTAACTACCACCAGAAGGGGTATCTAAGCATCCAATCATGTTCATTAAGGTAGACTTTCCTGAACCGGAAGGACCCATAAATGAAACATACTCGCCTTGCTTAATGTCTATGGTTACTGATTTAAGGGCACGAATGGTTTCGCTACCCATTTGGTAGATTTTAGATATATCTGATGTCTGAATTACACTACTCATACTCCTTTGACGTGTGTACTAGCCTAAATGTTTAATACACTACTGTTTATTTACATGAAAGGTTTACCAAGGACAAAAGAATTAAAAACTATGCTATGAATCGTAACTCTTTACGTAAGCGGAAAAGCAAACGGATTAAGGGTGGTTTGCGCGCATAGCCCGCAGTTGAACGCCTCATGCTTCACGCTTTAAGCTATAAGTATTCTGTCCGTGTAGCTTGCCGTGTATACCTTAAGGCCTTTTAGTTTCCTAACCTTTGCTGTTGTACTTCTCTTACTTTTTGTAAGTAGGTAAAATTGAAATCGGCAAAGGCCTTAGGATCCATTTGTTCTTGAAGCTTGCTTAGGGCAGTTTCTGCAAAGGCACTATAACCCATTACAGCACATTGTAAGACATATGCTTGTCTTAAAGCGATACTCTCCTTATTAACTTGCAGAGAAGTAATTAAGCTGTTATATATGTGCGAAGGATCTACACCTAATGCCTTAAGCTCTTCTAATGTCTCTAAAGTAGTCGTCTCATCAAAGGCATTTAAAGTCGCGATTTGCAGTAATGCATCTTGATACTCAGTTTCTCTTAGAGTCGATTTCTGATTTCTGATTTCCGATAGTCGTTCACTGATATCAGCTACTTCGGAATAATCTTGAACCGTCTTGATGCGATCGATGAACTGATTCAGTTGAGGGTCATCATAAGAACGCTTTCCTGAATTCTCGAGAGATGAAATGGTGAGATCGGCTTTTCCTTGATCGTAAGCCCAAACGGCCTTTAAGAAATAAGGAAAGCCAGCACCTTGACCGCTTGCCGCAATGGCCTGCTCCAATGTGATGAAAGCATCATTGACTTTTTCGATATTGTAGAGCAAGATGGATTTAGCAATCAACATAAAGGTGCTATACTGGCTATTCTTAAAGTTACTGAGATAGTAATCGAGTGCCGATAGCACCTCAGGACCTGAAGCATTTTGCTTTCTTAAAGCCGCATTGTAAAGGTAAAATAGGTTTTCCCTCGATAGTAATGTATCAGGGTCAAGTGCATGCTGGAATTCGATGTCGATATTTTGAGCATTAGCCAGAGCCTGACGGTTGATAGCAATGTTGATTTCTTCAGGATTAGAATAGCTAAAAGTGGTATCGAAATTCACGGTCTGAGCAAAATCGTAGTTAAGAGCAGCCAGGTTACCTTCACTGACAATATTTCCCGGGTTCAAACGAAAGTAGACCAGAGCCGAGTCGTAATTGGTATAACCATAATGTGCAATGCCTAGGTTGTTTCTCACCTCTTCGCTCTCGAAAATCTCTCGAGATTCCATCAAGGCATCTAATTCACGGAAAGGCTCATTTCTTTTGTTAAAGAATCGAGCATAAGCTACTCTCGATTTTGGATTAGAATTGCCTCTCAATACCGCAAAGAGCTTTTCGGGAATCTTATTGATCTCTAATTCACGCTCGGCCATTCGCGTTAAGCTATAATTCGCCTTGAAGTTGTAAAAGTCATAGAAAACTGACTGCTGATAGAATTGATCTGCCAGAAGTGTTTTACCGGACTTTTCACCTAAAGACGCGAGCATGGCATATTGTCCTGCTTTTGCCTGATAGTACGGTCTGTTTTCTAGGTAAAAGATTCCTCCTAAAAAGAGCGCAAAGGACATCAGTCGCACCATCAAAATAGGTGTTCTTAAGCCTTGGTAGAATAGTGGCCAAATTTTTAGATTCTCTAGCAGTGGAGGTAAGAAGTTAATGAGGGCATAGACATAGAATGCCGCTCCAAATGCCAAATGACTTAAGATGATCAGCCACTCCATTGCGTTTTCCTGAGAATCGTTAATGGTCAGTTTAGCGAAGGCCCAGAAACCAAAGGTTAACGCTGTACCAATAGGATAGAGCCAATCTCGCACGATGCTCACCTCAATACCCAATTTCATGGGCTCTACTTTTTCTTTTAGGCTCCAATACCCTGAGAAAATCGAAAGGAGTAAAAGAGCTTCTGGAGAAATGAAGCTTAGGTCAATATCAGTATTTCCGGTTCTTTGTAGAAACAGTAGCGCAGGCAATGCCACATAAATGAGTCCTGCTATTCCATAATGGATCAGGCCATTCTTACCACTTGAGGCACCGCTGGTCGTGATACGGAAAATGCTGTAGATATTATCTCCCGCAATGAACACTATGAATAAAGCTATAAGAATCATAGGACTGAGGATACCCCATGAGATTAATACCCAATGCCCATATTGTATATGATCTGCCGTAACAATGATTAGCCCGAGTATGCCATAGAATAAGGTACTGCTGGTTATTCTAATCCAGAATTTGGTATTCGGTAAGAAGCTTTGAAATGTATAGGTGCAAAGCGCATAGCCTAGCAGCACGATATACATGATGTAATCCGGAACGATTCCCAATTCTTCTAGCCGCAGCTGCGTGAGCATTAGAACGATTACACCACTCAATAAAAAGTAGGTAAATCGCTCTAGATAAGATGCGATGGTCGTAATGCTAATCATCGCTATAGCGAATACGATTGCCAATATATTCTCCGGCCAAGCTAGAAACTGAATGTCTTCTGTGAAGTACTGCTGCCAGCTTAGGAGTTGATCGACATAGACCCCTGACGGTTCACCATTGATGGTAAAGTAATCGAGCAGTAAAGGACGTGTTTTAAAAGTGGCTTCAACTTGCCAGGGCAATGCCAAGTTATCTCCAACCCATAGGGCATAGATGAACATTAAAATACAGCCAAAGGCCAATGCCCAGCTTATGTTCCTAATAAACTTGAGTTGTTGGTGATTCACGGTTGAATTTCAAAGATAACGTTCGATCTTATTTACGAATTGCGCTTGAGTACTTTAGGTACTTCAAAATGATTGTTGCTATGCTTAGGCGCGTTTTTTAAAGCTTCTTCAGTTGTAATTTCGCTTTTAGGTACATCATCGCGAAGTACATTCTTTTCGAAAGTCATATGAGTTTGTGGCTCTACGCCTTCAGTATCTAATTCGTCTAGTTTAGCTACCCAAGTCAAGATTTTGCTCATGTCTTCCTGCAACTTGTCTTCCTCCTCAGGTTTTACATGCAAGCGTGCGAGATGAGCTATTTTATGTAATGTCTCCTTATCAACTTTCATAAGCCCCCAAATCTACCAACTTCTGATCAATTACTTCATAGACTTCTTTCATCAGTTCCTTCACAGCATTATCATCTGTGCCTCTTGGCCAAATGGCTTTGTGGACATGCACTTCTACCAAACCTGGGTGCTGAACCAAGGTCATGCTATCAGGTAAGATTTTCCAATTTGTTGGTAGCGTAACCGGAACTATGGGAATTTGCTTATCGACAGCGACACGGAACGCACCTTCCTTAAAACGCACCATCTTTGGCGGAGTCTTGGTATATATACCACCTTCGGGAAAGAATGTCATGCTAAAACCACGGTCTACGGCCTCCTTCGCTTCTATCCAGCTGTTATGTCGGCTTCTGAAGTTATCTCGATCCACTAATACATGAAGCCTAGAATACATGTAACCCCAAACAGGAACTTTTCTCAATGATGATTTACCAATGAATTTGAAATTATGATTGATTAAACCCATGGTTGGGATGTCTAGATAAGACATGTGATTGGCGCAGAATACGTAGCGCTGTTTTCTATCTAATTTCTCTTCGTATCGAATTTTAGTCCTATTGAGAAAGAGCAGAAAAAAGAAAATGCGAGCCCATAAATGGTTCAGGAATGCTGCCATTTTCTCTAAGGGTCTGATGAACATTGCCAATAAGAAAAATGGCAGAAAAACCGCGAAGATCAATCCAAAGACGAATAATCCATAAGCGGAGTATATTAAAAGTAGTCGCCTCTTCATTTTGCTGCGAAGATAGAATAATGATTCAATTATAGAGAAATGCAAACGGTGTCTTCTCTGTTAATTCTAAGACTTTATATATTAAGCATATGAAGCACCTCAACTCAATCCTAATACTTATCAGTTTGATTGCCTTAGTGGCTTGTTCTCCAACACCAAGTTCTAAATCGGCTGCTGATATTCTAGGAAACCCAGAATACTTGGCCATGTCTTTTGGTGGTTATCGAGAACCCACACGAGACATTGTTCCAACTGTAGAACAGTTGAAAGAGGATATGCGCTTGCTCAGTGCCATGGGAGTCAAGTTGATTAGGACTTACAACACGCAGCAGTTTGGTCAGGCTAAGAACCTACTAAAAGCTATTGATGACCTGAAAAAAGAAGATGCTTCTTTTGAAATGTATGTGATGCTTGGGACTTGGATCGAGTGTCAAGGTGCGTGGACGGATAATCCAGATCATAGCAAGCCCAATGTTGAGAATAATATGGCTGAGTTAAACGCTGCAGTTGAAATGGTAAATCAATACCCTGATATCGTGAAGATTATTGCGGTGGGTAATGAAGCCATGGTCCAGTGGGCAGTGGGTTATTTTGTAGAGCCGGAAATTGTGTTGGATGGTGTGAACTACTTAAAAGACTTAAGAACCAAAGGAGAAATCCCTGCTGAAACATGGATCACGAGCTCTGATAATTATGAGTCATGGGGTGGAGGGTCCAATGCTTATGATAAACAAGGTTTAGTTGATCTGCTAGAAGCGGTTGATTTCGTTTCGCTTCACACATATCCTTTTCATGATTCGCATTATAATCCCGCTTTTTGGGCTGTACCAAAGGAAGAAATGGGTTTGAACAAATTGGAGCAGATTGAAAATGCCATGATTAGAGCAAAAGACTACGCTCACGAGCAATATATCGGAGCTAAAACTTATATGGAAAGTAAAGGCATTAGCAAACCGATTCATATAGGAGAGACGGGTTGGGCAACCATTGCTGCTTCTTCATATGGCGCTACCGGTTCTAAAGCAGCCGATGAGTATAAGGAGAAGCTTTATTATGAGTTGATGAGAGAATGGACTGCTGAAGAAGGTATGTCTTGTTTCTATTTTGAGGCTTTTGACGAACGTTGGAAAGATTCAAGAGACTCATTGGGTTCAGAGAATCATTTTGGATTGATAAAATTGAATGGTCAAGCAAAATATGCGCTTTGGGATTGGGTTGATGAAGGTCGATTTGATGGTCTCATTAGAGATGGTAAGTCCATTACTAAAACCTACTCTGGTGATGAAGCTGCTTTAATGGCTGAAGTTTTAAATCCACCAACTATTGAAGAAGTTGGCATTTTAGAGATTACCACAAAAAACGAAACCAGGGCGCCTGGTGCAAAAGTGGAAGAAGCTGTTTATGTTCTGACTTCTCAAATCATGGACCCTTCATCAGATAAGACCATGACCTTCCCTAATTCCAATATCAAGTTGAATGCATGGGAAGGAACCTGTGGCATTGAGATGGATCTTGAAGGTGTGATTACTGTGACGACTGGTACTGGAGAATGGTGGGGAAGTGCTTTAGAGTTGATGGGTAAAGGCGAAGATTTATCAGCTTTTAAGAATGGAAAACTTCACTTCGAGATTAAAGGAGATACCAGAGCTACCTTTAACATGGGTTTCCAAACCGGGACGTTTGCTGGAGGCGATCAAGTGAATAATGGTCAACTAATCGGCCCCAATAAAAGTGTCAATGTCAGTGAATCATGGACAAAGGTGAGTCTGTCACTCTCAGCATTAGACAATGGTGCAAATTGGAAAGATGTTACTGCACCTCTGTTCTTTTTGGGAGATTCGAATTTTGATGGCAAAGAGATTCAGATTAAGAATATCTACTACACTATTGATTGATCATGTGTAGCGCTGCTTTATAGACATAATTCCAGAAGGCATCTTTTAACTCCTCGGAAAAAGTAGCTTTCTCAAGTGCCTTATGCATATGCTGTAACCAATGTGTGGCTTGTTCTTCCCCAATCTTCCATTGGAAGTGTCTGCGCCTGAGCATAGGGTGCCCTCGTTGTTCAGAATAAGTGGTTGGCCCACCTAAAGCCTGTACCAAAAAGAGTTTGAGTCGATCTTTGGCAGGCTCCAGATCCTTTGGATAAAGCTTCCTGATTAACTCATCTTCTTCAACACCTTCGTAGAAATCATCTACTAGTTTCAGAATATGAGTTTCTCCAATTTGGTCGTATAGTGTAGGTTGATCTGACATATTTGAATTTGTATGGGATAATACGTCATCCTGAACTTGTTTCAGGATCTTTTTCAAAAAAATATGAGATTTATAAATCTAGCCGAAGGTCAATTCCAATTGATTCGCTTAAGTCTGTTAGATCGGGGTTCGACTCTTTTATTAAATTCCATTTCCATTCCTTATGCCAATTTTTCAGTTGTTTTTCTCGAGCAATAGCTTCCTCAATTGAAGAAAACTCTTCTTGATACAATAAATCTCTACATTGATATTTCTTACTGAAGCCTTCGAATTCACCTGTTTTATGTTGAATGATACGAGAAATCAAATCCGAAGTCACTCCAATGTAGAGCACTGTTCTATTGGGATTGGAAATAATGTAAACGCTACCTCCTTTGGCCATTTTGCAAAGAAATTATCAATTAAGATAGAAGATCCTGAAACAAGTTCAGGATGACGTAATACTTAGTTTTACAAACTATCCAATGCCTGTCCTAAATCCTTAATTAGATCCTCAGGATTTTCAATACCCACAGAAATACGAATTAAAGACGGAGTGATATGATTCTTCAATCGATCAGCTTCTGCCATATTCGAACTACTCATTGTATAAGGGTGAGAAGCTAAGGTTTCTGTGCTGCCTAAAGAAATGGCTAAATGAATCAATTGAAGACTATTCAAAAAGGTGAATGCTTCTTTTTCTCCGCCTACTACATCAAAAGCCATCATAGCACCGGCCGATTTCTGCTGTTTCTTAAAGATTTCATGCGAATGACTTCCTTCTTTCAGCAGACCCGTGAAATATACTTTGTTCACTTTCGGATGATGATTTAAGAATTCAGCCACTTGTTTAGCATTACTTGCTTGTTTTTCCATTCTGAGGCCTACTGTTTCTAAACTTCTTGTTAATAACCATGAGGTATGCGGAGAAGCCATACAGCCTAAATAGGTTCTCATCTTCTTGATCTCCTCGAGTAAATCCATTTTGCCCGAGCATGCACCAGCAATCAAATCGCTATGCCCACCTATATATTTTGTAGCTGAGTAGTGGATGATATCGAATCCATGAGCTAAGGGGTGCTGAAAAATAGGGCCTAGGTAGGTATTATCTGCTGCGAGAACAGGAGCGATACCTTCATTTGCCAGTTCAGTTTTTACTTTTACAACCGTATCAAAGTCGATTAGCGAAAGGGTTGGATTAGCAGGTGTTTCCACATAGATCATTTTCAACTGTTGGGCTCTCGGATGATCTAAAATTTTTTGTAGTATATCTTCTTTCGAATGACTCGAATCGAATTCAAGATACTGTACATCATAAGTGGTGAGAATGCCCTTTACAAATTTATCGGTACCACCATAGAGAGGACTAGAAAGCGCTATGAGATCACCTGCCTTACAAAAAGTAAGAATAGACGTGGTAATGGCGGCCATTCCTGATTCAAAGAAGGCACTATCTTCAGCACCGTCTAACTTTGCCAACCTGTATTCTGCCGCCACAAGATTAGGATGATTCAGCCTAGTATAGATAAGGCTATTGTTTCGTTCTTCTAAACTGCTTGCATCTACCTGCTTGTTAAAAAATGCCTTACCTTCTTCAGCCGTGTTGAACTTAAAAGTTGAGGTCTGAAATATTGGAGGTTTGATGGAGTTCAATGCTTTGGAAGGATCATGCCCGCCTATAATACTTAAGGTTTCAGCACTGAACTGATCTTCTAATTCTTTCTTCATGATTTGATTGCACGGACTTTTAGAGAAGTGCCTTCTTGACTTATGACTTTAACTTTTTCACCCGCTTCTATGTATTCACCTCTGGTATAAGCATCATAGATTTCTTCTTCGATTTCTATTCTTCCACTAGGCCTAAGTATTGTCATAGCTACACCTTCTTGGCCAACAAGTTCCTTTTTGTAGAATGTAGCCACATAGCCATCTTCTTTATCTTGGGTAGTGACCAGAGCCACTCTCTTGAACATGTTCGATTGTGTAAACCGGTACCCCAGAACAAACAATAATACAATCGAACCAAAGATGCCAACACCCACTACAGTTGCTGCCGTTGTGATTTCTTCAGCTGGAACGAAATCAAAATTGAAATTATCATTACCAAGCATGATAAATATGAGAGCGCCAACCGTACAGGCTATTCCGGCTATTCCTGCAACTCCGAAACCAGGAATTACAAATACTTCCAGTGCAATTAATGCAATACCAACAAATAGTACGGCTATTTCCCAATTGGCAGCCAGACCGTTAAGGTAATAGGGTACCAAATATAAGATAAGGGCAAGTCCCGCAGCAGCTAATGGAAAACCTACACCAGGTGTTTGCAGCTCAAAAAAGATACCTCCCGTGATCACCAGAATCAATAGTCCACTGATGACAGGATTTAAAAAGAAGGATATGATCTTTTCAGTTCCTCCTAATTCATATTCGATCAATTCGTAGTCAACAATTTCGTTCTTCTCCAAAATATCTTGAATGCTTGCTACTTCTTTTTCACAGTAACCATTCGCAATGGCCTCAGATGTTGTGAAAGTGATGATTTTACCTTCCTCTGTAACACCCTCAATCTCAACCCTATCATCTACCATACCTTCTGCAATCAAAGGATCCCTTCCGGTTTCTTCGGCTGTTGAGCGCATAATAGATCTGAAATAAGATTGGTATTTGTCAGGTGCTTGAGAGCCGTCAACACCATTTACAACTGTTGCAGCACCGATGTTTGCACCGGGTACCATATAAATACTATCGCACGCAATGGAGATTAATGCCCCTGCAGAGGCTGCATCATTGTTAATGTATACCCAAACAGGCTTTTCGTAATCCAGAATTCTTGTTCTAATGTCATTTGCATCATTTACGGCACCACCATAGGTGTCCATATCAATAATAATGAGATCGGCATTTTCTTCCGTTGCCTGCTCTAAGGCCAATTCAACATAGCGATTCATTCTAGGATCAATGTTGTCTCTAATCTCCATGACAAAGACTCGCATAGTGCCTTCTTGGTATTTGGCTTGCTCAGAAGCGTAAGCAGCAAATGCCAGAAAGAGTATGGCGCTTAGGTAAATCGTTCGGATGATATTTTTGTATGCTTTGATCCCCACTTTTATAGCCTATTTTTGCTTCAAAATACAAAGAAAGTCTTGTCTAAACAGTTGCAGTCACTTTTTTCAATCGAATTTGGTGCTCCCATATGGGATGTTCGTTCTAATGGGCATCTGATCATGATTACGGAGAGAGATGAAGAAAAGCAACAGGTATTGTTTTCACTTTTTGATCCAAAGGCTGAGACCTTCTTATGGGAGCAAATAAGATTTGAAGAGGAATGGTGGGTGAGTCTAGTTTATTTGGCACAGGATGCTGCTTTATTTCAAATCTTTAATGATACCCAAGACATAGAGCTTCAGTCAATTTTTGCTGTAGATCTCAAGAGCTTAGAAGTTTTATGGCAGCATGAAAATACCAGATACCTCAGTGCTTCTGATAATCAAGTTACACTGGTTGCTAACGGTGAGGAAAAGCGAAGTCTAGATATTTTATCAGGAGAATTTTTGGATGTAGATGCTGAGCCTGCGTCTGGCCATGGGAATCTCTCATATCCTTCTCATTTCGAAGAGACTTCAAGTCATTTTAAGACGCTGCAAGGTTTTATTACTAAGCATATCAATAAGAAGGCTTCCGGGTCCTTCGAATACTTTCAGAATGATGATTTTTTTGTGGTTTCGGCAAATTTTGAAGGAGAGACAGGCTATTCGAACGAACTTTTCGTATTTAGTGTGGATGGCGAGTTGCTGTTGCGAGAAAAGTTGGACCAAGATTTGAAAGGACTTGCTTCGGGTACATTTTTTATCGTCAACCGAGAGCTTATATTTGTTAAAGGAAAAAAGGAATTGCTGGCCTACAGCATTTAACTGATGAGGAAATATTTAAACATTCTTTTATTCGTACTAATGGTTAGTGCAGCTAATGCACAAACTGATTCTTTGGGTATTGAAGAAATAGATGGGAAGGTTTTTGTTGTACATAAAGTGCAATCGAAGCAAACGCTCTATTCTTTGGCTAGGAGGTACAAAACTTCAGTTACAGAAATTAATAATGCAAATCCTGCATTAGCTAGTGGTTTGCAGGTGGGCCAGACCTTGAAAATTCCATTTGGCGGAGAATTACCAACCCAGCAGCCCAGAACCACAACCATAATTGAATCCATTTCTCACAAAGTGGCAGAAGGGGAGACGCTCTTCGCTATTTCAAGGAAGTACGGTGTAAGTGTCACTCAAATAAAGGAATGGAATAATCTATCTTCCAATAGTTTGTCTCTTGGACAGGAATTAAAGATTGAGCAAGAAGTAGAGCAAGAATTATTAGAAGGTGAAGGCGTAGAGAACAGGGTATTTGATGTGGGCATAGATAAAAAGCCTGACATTAGAGTGGTAATGGATGAGAATGAAGGAAGAGAAGAGCAGGTTTCTGAGATTGTAACCAAAGCCGATACATCTGAGCAGGTTACTGAAGAAGAGGAACCTGTTGACTATGGCGGAACAAGCTTTGGTCCAAAGAAAACCGAGGGACTTGCTGAAGTTATTGACGAAGCCAATCCATCTGACAAATACTTTGCTCTACACAAAACCGCTAAAAAAGGAACGGTGATCAAGGTGAGAAATCTGATGAATGATTTAACTGTTTATGTACGTGTGATTGGTAAGCTGCCGGAAACTGAGGAGAATGAGAATTTATTGATTAAGCTAAATCAGAAAGCCTATTCTCAATTAAAAGCGGTTGATAAAAGATTCAGAGTAGAGCTGAATTACTTCCAATAAATGGCTGCTGCAGAGTTCGAAGATTTTCGGGCGTTTCTTGATTCAAAGGTTGAAGAGTATAATCAGCCAAATTTCATTCAGCCTGATCCAATTTCAATTCCTCACAGTTATTCCAAACTTCAAGATATTGAGATTACGGGCTTTTGGGCTGCTATTTTGGCTTGGGGTCAGCGTGTCACGATCATAAATAAGTGCAAAGAGCTGTTTGAAATGATGGACAATGCACCTTATGATTTTATTTTAAATCATTCTGAAGACGATCTGAAGCCACTTCTAAAATTTAAGCACCGTACTTTCAACGATATTGATACCCTCTATTTTGTAGAATGGTTAAGGCACTTTTATTCAAACCATAATTCACTCGAAGAGGCCTTTACTAAAGGTCTCGGAACAGATGATCAGAATATGGAGCATGCACTTATTCAATTCCATGAGTCATTCTTTGCGCTCCCATATGCACCGCATAGAACGAAAAAGCATATTGCTACTCCCTTAAGAAAATCGGCATGCAAGCGTATCAATATGTTCTTACGGTGGATGGTCAGAGAAGATAATAATGGCGTAGACTTTGGCTTATGGAAGAAGATAAAGCCTAGCCAGCTGGTTTGCCCTTGCGATCTTCATGTAGAAAGAGTAGCCAGACGTTTTCAGTTGATCACGCGCAAACAGATGAATTGGCAAACCGCCATTGAGTTGACCGAAAGCCTGAAGAAGTACGATCCTCAAGATCCGGTGAAATATGATTTTGCCTTATTCGGCCTAGGAATTGAGGAAAAGTATTAACCCCAATTAGCAGGGTCTTTTCTCCATTCTTCTAGAGAAGCTAGATCAGATTCTTTCACATAACCTAATTCCTTAGCTTTTTCGAGCATCACAGAATAGTTACTCAATGTATGCAACTCAATGCCGGCATTTGCAAAGTTCTCATCGGCTACAGGAAAACCATAAGTGAAAATAGCCAGCATGCCTAGAATTTCGAATCCTGAAGCTTTAAGATCGGCTGCTGCTTTTAGGGAACTTCCACCTGTAGAAACTAAGTCTTCTACTACAATTACCTTTTGACCGGGCGTTACTTTACCTTCAATAAGATTGGTCATACCGTGCCCTTTAGGTTTAGAGCGAACATAGATAAACGGAACATCAAGCGCTTCTGCCAGCAAAGCTCCTTGAGGTATACCGGCCGTAGCCACACCAGCCACTGCTTCATATCCAGCAAAGAGGGCTTTTGCGGCCTCAGCTAATTGCTCTTTAATAAACGTTCGAATAGCTGGATAGGATAAAGAGAGCCTATTGTCACAATAAATCGGAGATTTCCAACCTGAACTCCAGGTGAACGCATTATCTACACTTAACTTGATGGCTTCAATTTGAAGTAAATCAGACGCGACTTTTAGTGCGGTTTCTTTATCGTTTTGGACTTTTCCCATGTCGCGAATTTAAGTGAAATTTTTTCTCAAAAAATCTGATGCTGATCATTCGCCACCACAAAGAATTTTTCCATATTGAACAACAATCAAAATCCTAAATGCGAATTTACATTAAGGACAAACCGTTAAGAATAAAGAAGCCCGAGCGTATGGGCGATCTTAAAGATTACGATGAAGTAATCGAAGAAGACGATTTATTAATCAATGAGCGGTTTTTTAGAGGGAAGCTTTTGATTACGAATGTAAATCGCAGCACTATCAAGTCCATCCTTTTCATTCTACACAATCACCACAAGAAATTAAAGTCTTTAGAGTCGGTTACAGTGGTTACTGATCAATACGATGAAGCTGTAGAATACATCAAAAGTAAGTTTAAGATTATTAAGGCTGCTGGAGGTGTGGTTGCAGAAGGTAATAAGGTGCTAATGATCCATAGACTAGGCATGTGGGATTTTCCTAAAGGCAAGATCGAAAACAAGGAAAGTATTGCTGAAGGGGCTAAGCGTGAAGTAGAAGAAGAATGTAATGTGAGCGTAGAAGTGGAGGACAAGATTTGTACCACTTGGCACACCTATACAAAAGGAAGTCAAAGCATTCTAAAGAAAACGACTTGGTACCAGATGTCATGCACTGATGATTCTAAAATGAAACCGCAGGTTGAAGAGGGTATTGATGAAGTGAAGTGGATGAATGAAAAAGAAATCAATGTGGCCTTATACAATGCCTATCATTCGATTCAGCACGTGTATAAGAAGTTTAAGAAAAACACCGCTAAGGCTGTTCAGAGCGTATAAGGAAGGTATTTATCTACGGCTCCTCCATACCTATGTACTTCTCTGATAATACTTGAGTTTACGGCTGCCAATTCTGGAGAAGTAATCAAGAAAACTGTTTCTAAACCATCGTTCAGGTCTCTGTTAACCTGTGAGATACTATTCTCATATTCAAAGTCTGTGGTGTTTCTAAGACCTCTTAGCACATATTTGGCATTGTATTCGGTAGCGAGCTGAGCCGTTAACCTATTATAGACAAGCACAGACACCTCTGGTATATTCTCGAAGGTCTCATTGATCTTTTTCTCCATGAAATCTATATCGAAATAGCGATTGGCCTTTTTGCTATTATGTCCAATACAAACAATGATCTCATCGAACATCTTCAGACCTCTTAGCACAATGTCTTCGTGTCCTTTTGTAAATGGGTCGAATGAACCTGGGAAAAGAGCAATTTTTTTCATGATGCTGATTATAGATTTGAAATCACTTCGAAGTATTCCTGTGTCTCCAATTCATTAAACACGTGATGAATGGCAATGTTATCTGGACGGCTACCCAACTCGATATTTTTGAAGTACTTTTTAAGTAATGGGAGATTCGACTTGATTTGACTTTTCACGCCATAAAGCGTGATAGGGGTGTCCTGCCCTTCTTCGCTGAATTGTTTTATAGTAAGCAGTAATAGCTTAACTAGTTGGTTCTGATCTCTAAAACCAAATTGGTTATATATGGCAATTCTGTTTAGGTTAAAACCAGCGATCAGCACTTCATTGGTATTGATGGAAACAAAGAGACTATTTGCCCTTTTCGCTTTCAAAGGAACTTTGATAGCTTTTAAAAAGGCTGTACTCTGATGATTAGTAAAGAGCGACACCTTTGGGTACCTCTCTTTGAACCAAGCTTTAATGGCACCTTCATAACCAAAACCGATTGCAACACCCAAATCATCCATCAATTTGAAATGGAATTCTGTTGAATCGTCTATTTCCTCATTAAGCCTTACATAAGAACTTACCATTTGCTTGTCGAAGACAGGCATGGGAACTAGAGCAAAAAGTCTGTTTCTGAAATAAAGCTGTATTTCGTTCCAGAAACCTGCGGCAACCAAGATATGGTCATCATAGATGTATTGCAGGTTCTCAATTACAGTTTTATCTGAATCGAAGAAACGATGCTCAAAAAGGAGTAGTCTTTTTTTGCGGATGTCAAATACAGTGATTTGACAGTCTTTGTCTGAAATAAAAAACGAAAGACGATAATGATCAATCCGATCAATATCAATTCTTTCGTCTCTTATAGCTATTAATTGCTGAGTATTGGCAGTACTCACGGTATTACCAGTTACCAGCAGTAGAAATATCTGTTCTTGAACCGAATCTTAATGGTCTACGCTTTTCGTTATCAGCGTCATCCTTTCTAGTTCTGTCAAAAGGGAAAGTATCTACTACCTCAATGTAATCTACATTTACTCCAGATCTTATAGAGTCTTTTGCGTAAAGAGAGAAGAACTTACCAGGAGCATGAGGTAATTCAGGAAGAACTTGCGGTTGCATTCCTTTCATTACTGAATCTTTCACATAAACATATCCCAAAGTATCATAAATGAACTCAGACTTTTCAGCACCATAGGCTAACATGGTAATTTTCTCAGTTCTCTGGATCAAGAATATTTTACCAGTATCAGCGTAAGAGATGAGTTTTTCCCAAGAGTCAGCGTAATCGCCATAAGTACCTTGATAAGCAGTCTGAACATCTCTAATGAGTTCTAGCTTTGCTTTCACTTGGTTCTCAACTCTTTCAATTTCTTTTGCTTGCTCAATAGTAGTGTTGATACTATCGTACAATAGATATCCCACGGCAATTGCTGCCAAGAAGAATACGATAGTCAAGATTTTAGTTAGGTTCATTTTGAAGGTTGAATTTTTGCTAAATAACTAAATAATTAGGTAATCTGATATATTAGAAACGCTATTTTATGGATAATTAATGAAATTTGAAATAACCATTTAGATTAATGAGGTCTTGAATGTTATTTACTGATTGCAAAACGTAGTGTAAAACATCAGGATTTTTCTCATTTAGTTCGTTGAAGTCGTAGAAATCGAGTTTTGTGAGTATTTGAGAGTCATTGGTCATTTCAGGATCTTTGCCTAGCACCAAACTGCCGCCAACTCGCTTTACCAAGAAAAAAAGCTCGATGCCATGAAGTGGCGGATCTAAGTATTCATGAACAAAAAGAAAACCATCTATTTCAATTTCTAATCCAGTTTCTTCAAAGAATTCTCTTTTCAAGGCATCATGAGCTTCTTCACCGTATTCCATTCCGCCCCCGGGTGGCGCCCAAAGCGATCCGCTTTTGCCCAATGACTTGTGATGAACCAATAAAATACGGTTGTCTTCAACTAATATTCCACAAACTCTAATCCTAAGTTTTTCTCCATAAATCTTGTTGATCTGTTCTGTAGTAGAAGACATATGCGATTGCCTATATTTGCCCAAAATTGAAGCATGGTAAAGGTATTTAATCCCAATTTTAAATCAAGGGTAGAGAAGTTTTTAGAACGCCAGCATTTTATGAAGCTTGTGGGGTTTGATTTAAATGTGATTGAAGAAGGCAGAACTGAAGGTGAACTCGATTTAACTATACAGCATCAACAACAAACCGGATTAGTTCATGGTGGCGTAACCGCTACATTGGCAGATATTGTAGCCGGTTTTGCGGCTTACACCGTAGTGCCCGAAGATCAACATGTAGTAACAGGTGAAATTAAGATATCTTATTTTGCTCCAGGTAAAGGTCAAAAGCTTTACGCCAAAGGATGGGTAGTTAAGCAAGGTAAAAAGATGAATTTCTGTGAGTCTGAGGTTTGGGATATCAATGGAGATAAACGCACTTTAATTGCTAAGGCCTCTACCACAATGGTTACCTTGTTTCCCGAAGAAGTGGCTAAAAGAAACCAATAATTGGCAAAGCCTTCAGAAATATTAAAAACTAAGTTTCCTTTTGAGCCTACCAGCGGTCAGTCACAACTCTTTGAGTTGTTTGATGACTTCTTGCTCGACAAGAAAGCTCATAATCCAGTTTTGGTTTTAAGAGGTTATGCTGGTACTGGTAAAACTACGGTTGTAGGAGCTATCGTTAAAATGCTTCCATTTTTTAAGTTCAGATATGTCTTAATGGCGCCCACTGGTAGAGCAGCCAAAGTAATGTCTGGCTATACCAAAAGGACCGCTTTTACCATCCACAAGAAAATCTTTCAGCAGACAGCTAAACCCGGAGAAGGTTTTCAGTTTAAAAGGCAAAAGAATTATTACAAAGACTCTCTGTTTATAGTTGATGAAGCCTCTATGATTTCCTCTAAAGCAGAGTTTGGACAGAAGTCGCTGCTAGAGGAGCTATTTGATTATGTTTTTTCGCAACCTGGCAATCGTTTATTACTAATTGGAGATGTGGCGCAGCTACCACCGGTAGGATCTAACGAAAGTCCGGCCTTAGAGCAAGATTACCTGAAGGGTACTTTTAAAAGCGAGATTCATGCCACAGAACTTACAGAGGTGATGCGGCAAGAAGAGGAGTCAGGGATTCTTTTTAATGCCACGCGATTAAGACAAATTCTTCACGAAGAGAATCCCGTTATCAAAATGGCGACTAGCCGTTTCCCTGATATTTATAAAATGACAGGTGAAAAGCTAGAAGATGGGCTTAGGTATGCCTACGATAAATATGGGACTGAAAATACGGTAATCATTTGCAGAAGTAATAAGAATGCAGTTCAGTATAATCAGTATATCAGAAGGTCCATAAGATATAGTGAAGATGAGTTAGAGGCTGGTGATATTCTGATGATTGTACGGAACAATTATCATTTCTTACCTGAGAATACTCCTGCTGGTTTTTTAGCTAATGGAGATTTTGTAGAGGTGCTCAAAATTATTCGATTTGAAGAGGTCTACGACCTTAGATTTGCTTCGTTAAGATTGAAGTTGTTGGATTATCCCGAGCAAGAACCCTTTGAAGCGAAAGTGCTATTAGACACACTCTATTCACCTGAAGCCTCCTTAAATGATGCTGCCTATCGTAAACTTTACGAAATGGTATCTGAAGATTACGCAGACATAGCCACAAAAACTGAACGCATTAGAGCCATCAAGAAAGATCCATACCTAAATGCCTTGCAGGTAAAGTTTGCTTATGCCTTGACATGCCATAAATCTCAAGGAGGCCAATGGGATGCTGTTTTTGTAGATCAAGGTTACCTAACGGAAGAAATGGTTGACCAAGACTATATCCGTTGGTTGTATACAGCCGTCACAAGAGCCAGTAAAGAATTGTTCCTAGTGAATTTTCATCAGAGGTTCTTTAATTAGAGTGCTTTGTAAGCACCTAATGCCAGATATGCCCAGCCTAGAATAAAGGCCAGTCCTCCAATTGGCGTAACGGCACCTAACCAAGTCATATTAGTAAGTGATAAAGTATAAAGCGATCCGCTGAAGATGGCAATACCCACTATGAAACAGATGGCTGCTACATTGAATTGACTCTGATCGTAATTAAGCATAAGTACTCCTAGAAGTAGCAATGCCAAGGTATGATAGAATTGATATTTAACCGCAGTTTCAAAGGTTTCCACTCTATTGTTAGCCGTTAAAGTAGATTCAAGTCCATGAGCTCCAAAAGCTCCAATACCCACTGATAATGCACCTAATACTGCTGCTGTTATAATTACTGCTTTTCCTGTCATTCTGTTAATAGTTTCTCGCACCAAAAATGGCAGAACCAATTCTTACCATTGTACTTCCTTCTTCGCAAGCGATTTCAAAATCACCTGTCATGCCCATGGAGAGGTCTTTCATCTCTATGTTAGCAGATGAGGTATTTGATTTTAAGTCTTCAAAAAGCTGTTTTAACCCTGCAAACTCACTTCTTACCTGATCCAGATTATTTGTATTGGTTGCCATACCCATGAGTCCAGTAATTCTAATGTTATTCAGTTCTTTGAGTGTATCACTTTCTACTAACTCTTTTATTTCATTTGCGCTCAATCCAAACTTTGTTTCTTCATCAGCAATAAAGACCTGTAATAGACATTCTATAATGCGATTATGCTTAGCCGCTTGTTTGTTGATTTCGACTAAAAGTCTTTCACTATCTACTGCATGAATTAGGTGAATGAATGGTGCTATATATTTGACTTTGTTGCGCTGTAAGTGCCCAATAAAGTGCCAATTGATGTCTTTAGGGAGTTCTTCTGATTTTCTAGTTAGGTCTTGTACCTTATTTTCTCCAAAGTCTCTTTGCCCTGCCTCATAAGCTTCAATAAGGTCTTCGTTGGGTTTAGTTTTGCTAACGGCAACAAGTTTAGCATTTGTTCCGTCTAACTTTTGTCTGAAGTGCTCAATATTCTCTTTGATACTCATATGTGCAGATAACTCAAAGTTGAGATTTCTGTTATCTTTGATGCGTTGATCGCGGTCAAATTTAGTAGAATTTAGGCTAGAAGAGCAGTTACGAACAGTTGAATTTACCATGCCTATAATAGGATCAATTTTAAAGAAAGGGATAAAGCTTAGAGAGACGTTAGAGCAGGATTATACTGCGCCCTACGATCTTCAGAAGAAAGAATTATCCAAATTACTTATCAGCGCACGAGATACAGCTTTCGGCAGGGCTTATAATTTTCACGAAGTACTAGAGCAGTTTAGAAGTTTCGGTACTTATGATTTCTATGAAGCGTACAAAGCCAATGTACCGGTTTGCGACTATGATAAGATGGATGAGAACTGGTGGCACAGAATACGTGAGGGAGAAGATGATGTGTGTTGGCCAGGAAATACCAAGTTTTTTGCATTGAGTTCAGGTACTTCTGGTGCCTCTTCAAAATACATTCCTGTTACTAAAGATATGATCAAACAGATCAGAAAAACGGGGACAAGACACGTTTATACACTTTCAAAGTACGATCTGCCAGATAAGTTTTTCCAATCAGGCATGCTCATGCTCGGTGGTAGTACGGCACTAAATTTTTCGGGTAATTTCTACTTCGGAGATTTGAGTGGAATAACTACAGGTCAATTACCATTATGGGTACAGGGTTTTTCGAGACCTTCTCCCAAAATCAAGAAGCAAAAAGATTGGGAGACTAAGCTTCAAGAAATAGTTGATAAAGCGCCAAAATGGAATATCGGTATGCTGGCAGGTGTACCTGCCTGGATGACGATACTATTGGAAAGAATTATTGATCGTTATGGCGTGAAGCATATTCATGAGATATGGCCAAACCTTGGTGCTTACGTACACGGTGGAGTAGCCTTTGAACCTTATAAGAACTCTTTTGATAGATTGCTAGGTAAACCTTTGCACTACATTGATACTTATCTAGCTTCTGAAGGATTTATTGCATTTCAGAATGCACCAGACAGAAGGGGAATGCGTGTAATGCTGAATGGCGGAATCTTCCATGAGTTTGTTCCTTTTAACGAGGATAATTTTGATGCTGATGGTCAGTTGAAGGAAAACCCTGAAGCGCTTATGATAGACCAGGTAGAAGAAGGTAAAGAGTACGCATTGCTTATTTCTACTGTCTCCGGAACTTGGAGATATCTTATAGGAGATACCGTAAGGTTTACAGACAAGTTCAATTCTGAAATTATCATAACCGGTAGAACAAAACACTTCTTGAGTCTTTGTGGTGAACACCTTTCTGTAGATAATATGAATACTGCGGTAGAATTAGCCAGCAATAAATTGGGTATTGCGGTTAAAGAATTCACAGTGGCAGGAAAACCCGATGGCAATCTATTCTCTCATCATTGGTATGTTGGTACGAATGATGCTGTTGACCCAATACTTCTAAAAACCACTATTGATGACTTTTTAAAAGAGCTGAATGATGACTATGCTGTTGAAAGAAAACACGCATTAAAGAATATTCATCTCGATGTGCTGCCTGAAGAAGCTTTTTATGACTGGTTGAAGTCAGAAGGTAAGCAAGGTGGTCAAACTAAATTTCCTAGAGTACTTAAGAAAGAGAAACTAGAGAGCTGGCTATCATTTTTGGGTCAGATGGCATAATCAATTATGGATATTATTCTTAATGGCTTAGGGTTTGGTCTTTTGCTATGCGTTTTAATCGGCCCGGTATTTTTTGCCCTTCTTCAAAACTCTGTAGAAAAGGGCTTTTGGCCAGGATTCTTTATGGCAGTGGGAATAGCCATAAGTGATGCTTCTTACATTGTAGTTACTTACTTAGGAATCTCTCAATTAGTAGATAATCCCTCTTTCAATATGTGGTTGGGTGGAATAGGAGGTTCCATCATGCTCATTTTTGGTATTATTTATATCGCAAAACCTATTCCTCAGAAAGGACTAAAACAGTTGCATGCTGAAGAAACCAAGTGGTTTCAACAGATACTTAAAGGGTTTGCTTTGAATGGGATTAATCCGTTTGTTCTCATTTTTTGGATTGGAATTATCAGTAAAGTGACGGTAGACTTCCAATACAGTAATAGTGAAGCCATCACTTTCTTTTCTGTGTTAATCGCCACTGTTTTTGGAGTAGACGTACTCAAAGCTTATTTCGCTACTAAACTTAGTCAAATCGTTACACCACGCTTTATGAAAATCATGAATCGTGTAGTGGGCATCGCCCTGATTCTTTTCAGTCTAAGACTTTTCAACTTTGTTCTAGAAGGCTTGGGGATTAACCTCATGGGCTAAACTCTTTTATCTATTGAGAGTTAGGACAATGCGCAAACGCATGTCCTATGAAAAAAATCTTATTTATTGCTTCGTTGGTTGTCCTATTCACTTTCGATGCATGGTCTCAAGGTTATGATCTAACCAGTTTTAATACTGAAAGACTTCAGGTTAATAAAATTGGAATGATTGTATTGGGTAGCTGGGCTCTAGGAAATATGGGTACAAATGCTGCGCTCTTGAGGAATCCCAGTTCTGTAGAGCAGGGGCATTTCTATCGCATGAACATCTTTTGGAATGTGGTGAATCTGGCATTAGCTGTTCCAGGACTTAGACATTCAATTATTACAGATCCGGCTTCGCTCAATATGGCCGAAACGGTCTCGGAATTTCATCAAATGGGGAAGGTACTCATCTTCAATGCAGGCTTAGATATAGCTTACATTACAGGAGGGTTTCTTTTAAAAGAGATGGCGAAAACTAGAGAGAATAAAAGAGATATTATGAGAGGTTATGGTCGATCTCTAATCCTACAAGGAGGTTTTCTTCTTGCTTTTGATATAGTGCTGTTCACAGTGCTACAAACAAAGAATAGCAAGCTTACACAATTACTTTCTAACGTAACTATGGATGCAAATGGGCTAGGTTTAGCTTTTAAATTCTAGTCTTCTAAGACGTTACTAATGAATGTGCTTTTAGAAAGTAAGTAGAGCATAAAGAATACTAGTGACCAATACAGGTATATGCTGTAAAAGTCAGTTGTGTTTTTGTAACGTGTCTCTTTGATTTCGGCCTTCTCGTATTGGTCAATCAGATCGAAAACATTGACAAGCGCTTGGTTATCTGAAACACGATAGAATTCTCCCGAACCAATTTTGGCAATCTCTCTGAGTGTAGTCTCATCTAAGGTGTTTTCCACGTAATTAGGTCGGCCGAAAAAGTCTTTGCCGAAAGGTACTTTACCTTCTTTACCAATACCGATGGTATAGATTTTAATATCGTACGCTGCTGCTAATTCTGCAGCGGTTATCGGATCGATATTACCGGCTGTGTTGTCACCATCGGATAAGAGTATCATAACTTTTGAAACAGCATCTGATTCCCTCATGCGATTTGTGCCCACTGCAATGGCACTACCAATAGCTGTACCTCTATTCTCTATTTTATTAAAGTCTATTTCCTCATCAATAAACTTGTAAAGCAGCTCATAATCAGTGGTCAATGGGGATAATGAATAGGCGTCTCCTGAAAAGATCACAAGTCCAATTCTATCTTGATCTCTACCTCCAATAAAGCTTCTGGCAGTTCTTTTTGCTGCTTCTAAGCGGTTTGGCTTAAAGTCCTCAATCTGCATAGACTCGGAGATATCTATCACCAAGGCAATATCAATTCCTTCAGACCATTGCTCTACCTGCTCATTTGTTCTTTGAGGTCTTGCGAGAGCGATTAAAACAAGCATAATACTCAACGCTAAAAGCAGGTTTGGAATAAACCTCAAATAGCTTGTCCAATGCTTAGAGATGTCTTGTTTTGGTAAGGCAACCGGAAGCTTCTGCTTAATCTTTGTGCCTACCAGCCATTTAAGAAGAAATAAGAGTAGTACTACAGGAATGAGATACAGCACAAAAAAGAATTCCCAATCAAAAGACTTGAAAGCTGTAGGAGTGAACCACTCCAATGAATACCATTTGTAGAGTGTTTGGTCAAGCATTCTTAATCAATTCTGTTACGTGATTGTATCTGTCTAGTGAGTAATCTTTTAAGAACTCAAAGTCATTCTGCAGGGCACTCACTGTAACTGCGCTGTAAATGTTTTTATCTATTGATTTCAGCGTTTCTTCCAGAGATGAATTTTGCTGAATCCTTACAATTTCTTTAGTGGTGAGCTTGGTATATGGAATATTCTCAAGCCGTTCCATATAGTCTTTCCAAAACCTTAATACTTTCTCTAGTTCTGGTTTCGAGATATTCTGATTGATTCGCTCAATCTCCTGATCGAACTGATCTTGGAATTTGGCTAACTGCTTCTTTAAACGATAAAGTTTGATTCTCTTCCGAATTTCTCCTCCCCAAATTACCATCACAATAATGCTGATGATACCTAGAGCAGTTAAGGCAATAATCCAGTAAGGATAGTTGAATTGAAGAGAGACAGGTTGAAAAGCTTTTGTTTCTGCCATATTCACAGAATCCGGCATTTGAGTAACTACTTGGTCAAGAATAATGCTATCCGTTAATGCCAAGAGTTCCACACTGTCTTCGCCAGTATCTATGTATACTGGAAGAGAGAGTCTTTGAACCGTGTCAATTTCAAAGGTCGCTAAATAATAGACGGCACTATCAATACTGTTTATTGTATCGGATTTGGTGTCAAAGTAGGCCTTATCTAAAAGTTCGAAAGGAAAAAAACTAAACGTAGAATCTGGAAAGATGATAGGCCTGTTACGCTTGTCTTTATAGCTTAAAGAGTATGCGACCGATTCACCAATCTTTACGCTGTCTTTCAAGAAATAGCCTATTGGCTTTGTATCCTGACCAAAAGAGACAAAGGCAAAACAAAGCAAAAACGTTAATCCGAAAACTACTTTCTTAATCACGCTTTGTTGTTTTATTTCTGATCTTAAATAGCTTGATCAGTTGTGGAACATAGTTGTCTTTGGTGTTAATCTCCAGATAGTTGATCTGATTCTTTCTACAGAACTTCTCTAATTCTCCTTTATTCGAAGTGTAAGTTTTTTCTAGTTTATTTCTAAAGTCTTTGGAAGAGGTATTCACCCAAATGGTCTTACGACTTTCATTATCGTAGACTGGCACAATGCCTAAGTTTGGCAATTGTGTTTCTCTATCATCTTTCAAATGAATGACAACCAAATCATGTCTTCTAGCCAGCAACCTTAAGTTTTGCTCATAGCCTGTGTCAATAAAATCTGAAATGAGCAGGACAACGCTTTTCTTATGAATAATCTCTAACGTTCTTTTGATCGCGTTATCGATATTAGTTCGCGTTGAAGCAGGTACATGATTATACAATTCATGAATAATGGCATAGCCATGTTTAACCCCTTTGCCTGATTTTACATACTTCTCTTTCTGATCACTAAAAGTCAAAAGTCCAACGCGGTTTTGCTGCTTAATGGCAGACAAAGTGAGCACCCCTGTAATCTCTTTACCAACATCTACTTTTTGAGCACCTGGTGTACCTATTTCTTGAGATGCACTGACATCTAATAAGAAGAAAACGGTTTGTTCTTTCTCTTCTTTAAATGTCTTTACAAAGGTGCCATGACCTTTAGCTGATACGTTCCAGTCTATGGTTCTTGTATCATCTCCGTATTGATATTCGCGTACGCCATCAAACTCCAAACCTGAGCCTTTAAAGATAGAATGGAAGTCTCCTTGCATTCTAGAGTTAATGGCTTTTCTGATTTGGATTTCGTACTTCCGAAGTTTGGAAATGATATGCTCCATAATGAAGGCTCAAAAATAGGGTTTAATCTATATTTGGGAAGTTTTGTTGCTCTTAATTTTAGTTAATTACTAGGCTTGGCAAGGCCTTTGCAGTACTTTTGTCTCACCTTTTAATAGTTGTTGAAATTAATTCAGGAGACTCCTAGTGAAAAAGCTTTTTCTATTGACGGTATTACTGCTTGCTATCTCTTGTAATAGCGGTGATGAAATTCCGAAAGACATCATGTCTAAGGAGGAGATGGTACATGCACTAATCGAGATAAGAGTTATAGAAGGTCAAGTAGCTTCACTCAATATCAACAATGACTCAGCTCAAGTGCTTTACTATTTTTTAGAAAAGAGGCTGTTTAAAAATTTAGAATTAGATACTGCCTCTTACACTAAAAGCTATGACTATTACGTGCAACACCCAGACGATTTTTTAGACATAACAAGTGCGGTAATTGATAGTTTAAAGTTGAGGTCTCAGAGATTGTCCAAGCCTGGATCTGGAATGAAGAATGTTATATCCAAATAATTTAGAACAAAAACTCGGTTTTGATAAGATTAGGGAAAAGCTCGCTGAACACTGTGAAAGCAGTTTGGGGCAAGCCTTAATTGCACACGTCAAATTTGAAACGAATAAAGAGGTAATCGATATTGCCCTGAATCAAACCTTTGAGTTTAAGGGTATTATTGAGAGTGGGGCTTTGTTTCCTAATTCAAATTACATTGACATAAGTCCTTATTTAAAGAAGGCGGCCATAGAGAATACTTTCTTAACCGAAGAAGAGTTTTTTGATCTGATCTTGGTTTTAAAGACGCTCAATCGATGTCTTGATTTCTTTGGAGAGAACAGAGCGTTATATCCTGAACTAACTGCTCTTACTCATCCTGTATATTTTAATGAGGATTTGTTGTGGTCTTTAGATCGTGTATTTGACGAAAGAGGAAAGCTAAAAGATAACGCGAGTGATCGTCTTTATGAGATTAGAAAAGGTATCGCACATGAGAGACAACGACTGAGAAAGACTTTAGATAGCATCATTAAAAGAGCCAAGAACGAAGGATTTACGCCAGACGATCTATCCATTACGATTAGAAATGGTAGAATGGTTATTCCAGTTTTTGCCGAGCATAAACGAAGAATCAAGGGTCTAATTCATGGAGAGTCTGCAACGGGTCAGACTATATACTTAGAACCTACTGAGGTTTTTGAGATCAATAATGAGGTTCAGGAACTGGAATATGCCGAACACCGCGAAGTATCTAGAATATTAACGGAATTAACAGATTCAGTCCGTTATGAGATAGAGTCTCTCAAGGGGATTATGACCTTCTTAGGAGAGATTGATTTCATTAGGGCAAAATCTAGACTAGCTATTGAGCTTGAAGCCACAAAACCAAAGTGGTCGAGTCAAAAGGGATTCATGTGGTTCAAAGCCAAGCATCCACTTCTTTTGATTAGACATAAAGAACTCAAGAAAGAGGTAGTACCACTAGATATTAAATTGAGAAACCCAGACAGGATTCTAATTATATCTGGGCCCAATGCCGGAGGGAAATCTGTTTGTTTGAAAACGGTAGGGCTTCTTCAGTATATGTTCCAATGTGGTCTTTTGGTTTCAGCGGGTGAGGAATCTGAGTTTGGTGTCTTCAACGATCTATTTATCGATATTGGTGATGAACAAAGTATTGAGAATGATCTTAGTACCTACAGCTCACACTTGTTGAACATGAAGAATCTACTCGGCCATGTCAATAAGAAGAGTCTGTTCTTAATAGATGAGTTTGGTACCGGTACTGAACCACAATATGGTGGTGCCATAGCCGAAGCGATTTTAATGGAGTTGACATCATCGAAAGGAGTAGGTGTTATTACTACACACTACAGTAATCTAAAGGAATACGCAGACAAAAATGATGGCCTTCTGAATGGTGCCATGAAATATGACTTGAAGGAGCTTCAACCCTTGTATACGCTTGAGATCGGTCAACCAGGAAGTTCTTTTGCCATTGAAATTGCAACCAAGATTGGCCTTCCAAAATCTACATTAGAAAGCGCAAAAGACAAGATTGGAATCAAGCAGGTGACTTTCGATCAGATGCTTGGACAAATTCAGTCTCAGAAAATAGAAATAGATGCGGCTGAAAAACGTATTAAGAAAAGAGAAGAAGAACTCAATGAGCTTACAGAACAATATGAGGGATTGAAAGCTCATATTAAGTCTCAGGAAAAGAAAATTCTAAACGAGGCTAAGCAGAAGGCCAAAGGCATTCTGGAGCAGGCTAATAAGTCGGTAGAGAATACCATTCGCAATATCAAAGAGAAGCAAGCTGAGAAAGAGACTGTAAAAAAAGAAAGAGAAAAGCTTGAGCGACTTAAAAAGCAAAACACTGTAAAAGCTGAAAAGGCAGTACTTAAAAATGAGCCGATTGCATTAGGGGATTACGTACAGGTAGACGGTAATGAAACGGTCGGTCAAGTGGTATCTTTAAAAGGAAAAGATGCTGAACTGCAGATTGGTGCTTTAACATCGTTCGTTAAGCTGAATCGTTTACAAAAAGTCACTCGAAAAGACTATAAAAATCAGGGTCAGGGAGTTTCTAAGAAAGCTTATGATTACACGGAGAAGAAGGCTGGTTTTAATTTCAAGCTTGATCTTCGGGGTAAGAGAGCCGAAGAAGTAATTCCAATTTTAGACCATTGGTTAGACGAGGCTGTACTACTTGAAGAGAAAGAACTAATCATCTTACACGGGAAAGGTAATGGCGTTTTACGTCAGATTACCAGAGACTTCTTAAGTAGTTCTAAGACTGTAAAGTCATTTAAAGATGAACATGCTGATAGAGGAGGAGCAGGGGTTACACTGGTAAGTATGAAATAAAAAAGGCCTCTTAGATAACTAAGAAGCCTTTTCTGTGAATTCTTTTTTCTTACTGCGCTTGCAGATTGAATACATAAACGCCATCGGTTCCGAAAGCTACTCCTCCACTAGAAGTGAAGTTTACTGTAAGCACTACAGTTGCAGGAGTACTTGCTGTGTTCAAATTACTTATTTGAAAGATGTTATTGTTGTTACTGTCGAAGATCAACTGGCTGATATTATTGTTATTGAATGCCCAAGAACCACTTGCTCTAAATACCGGGTCTCCAGAGTTTGAGGTGTACGTTTGAGAAGTTGCACTTCCTCTTAAAGTGATTGAAAAGTTATCAAAACCTACTGCAGGAGCATCTTCGAATGTCACTGAAGTAGCTACCCAAGTAGTGCCGGTTGATCCGGCTAAATCTAAAATCCTCTGCTCTTCAGGGGTTAAATCAGGTGTATCATCTCCCCCTCCGCCACCGCAAGAAGAAACAATTGCTACCATTAGAACCGCTATGCAGAAGTTGAATATCTTATTTCGAGTCATGTTAGAATCTTATAATGTAAGTATAGCTATAAATCGATTTCTTAACTATTACTTCGTTTGAAATCTGGAATATGAATTACTTCATTGCAGAACTCATACTCATGCTTTTGGTTTGAGCTTATTAGAACCAATTTGTTTTGAATAACGTCTTTAACGTTTTCTAAGTACCACTCAGTGCCTTTTTCATCTAGGTTGGTTGTAGGCTCATCTAGCAAAAGTAGTTCAGAATTTGAAAAGAATCCTAGGCCTAATTTCAGCCGCTGTTTCATACCTGACGAAAAGAACTTTATTTCTTTATCTCGATCTTTTTCAAGATAGATTTTCTCAATAAAAGAATCGATGCTGATTTGATCTTTGAGAGACTTAAACTTGAAGTGGAACTTGAGAAATTCCTCAAGTGTAAATTCTTCTACTAACTCTAAATAGGGAGTTACAATGTCAAAATGCTCAACCAGTTTTTCCGTTGGTAAGATTTCTCCATTCAACTTAAAAATTGTTTGCCCTTCATTAGGTGGAACAAATCCTATGAGAACTTGAAGAAATGTGGATTTACCACTGCCGTTATGCCCTGTAACAGCATATGAGTTTGAAGCATTGAATTGGTAATTGAGGTCTCTAAATATCCAGTTCTTTTGGAATTTTTTTCCAAGTCCTGTTGCCTCAATTTCCATTCTTACTTTGCGCTATATCCTTTCATGATACCTCTGTCAGATTTTCTGAAGAAGTTAATGATGATATCTCTCTCTCGAGAAGGGGTCATTTCTAATTCAATAAGATCAAGCGCTTTAGTGTTATTCAATCCTCTTAAGAATACATATCTGTATATCTCTTGAATCTCTGCAATCTTTTCATTGCTGAAACCTCTTCTTCTTAATCCTATGGAATTGATTCCCGCATAACTCAATGGCTCACGTCCTGCTTTTGTATAAGGAGGTACATCCTTTCTCACAAGAGATCCGCCCGATACCATGCAGTGTGATCCAATATTTACGAATTGATGAACCGCAGCTGCACCCCCTACAATAGCCCAGTCATCTATAGTAACGTGTCCTGCTAATTGTACAGCATTTACTAAAATGCAATTGTCTCCAACGAAGCAATCATGGGCAACGTGTGTATAGGCCATAATCAGGCAATTCTTACCGATTCTTGTGGTATTCGTGGCATGTGTTCCTCTGTTGAGCGTTACACATTCTCTTATTACGGTATCGTCACCAATTTCTAAGGTTGTGTCTTCCCCACCAAATTTTAAATCTTGGGGAACTGCGGAGATTACGGCACCCGGGAAGATTTTAACATTCTTTCCGATTCGGGCACCCTCCATTATGGTAACATTCGATCCAATCCAGCAGCCTTCTCCTATAACTACATTTTTACTAATTGTAGCAAAAGGTTCGATTACAGCATTTCTTGCAATCTTAGCTTCAGGATGTATATAGGCTAGTGGTTGGTTCATGGATTTCTAACTATTCTTGCTGTCATTGAGGCTTCGCAAACCAAGGTGTTTCCTACATAGGCATATCCACTCATTTGCGCTATTCCTCTCTTAATTGGAGCGGTTAGCTCACACTTAAACTTAATGGTATCTCCCGGAATAACCATTTTTCTGAATTTACATTTGTCTATTCCTAAGAAGTATGGTGTATAGTTCTCAGGGTCGGGAACCGTATTTAATACCAAAATTCCACCAATTTGAGCCATAGCTTCTACCTGTAGAACACCAGGCATAACGGGATTCCCTGGGAAGTGCCCAGTAAAAAACGGTTCGTTCATGGTAACGTTCTTAATTCCTGCCACAGTGGTATCGTCTAGATGAATGATTTTATCAATCAGTAAGAATGGATATCTGTGAGGTAGAATTTGAGTAATCTGGTTTATGTCCATTACTGGAGCCAGATTAGGATCGTATTGTGGAGCGGTTGACTTATTAGCCAACATGGCTTTTTTCAATTTTTTAGCAAACGCTACGTTGGCAGCATGTCCTGGTCTAGCCGCTAATATTTGTCCTTTAATAGGTCTACCTACCAATGCTAAATCGCCTACAACGTCAAGGAGCTTGTGTCTAGCAGGTTCGTTTCTATGTCTTAGCTCAATATTATTGAGTATGCCTTCCTTCTTAACCTCAACCTTAGGCTTACCGAATAAACTAGCTAAAGATTCTAGTTCTTCATCCTTTACTACTCGGTCAACTACAACGATAGCATTGTTCAGGTCTCCACCTTTAACAAGGCCATTTTTATGAAGCATCTCTAGCTCATGTAAAAAGCAAAAGGTACGGCTTGAAGCAATTTCTCTTTTAAAGTCGCTAATGTCATTTAGAGAAGCATGCTGACTACCTAATACAGGGGAGTTATAGTCTACCATTACGGTTACTCTAAAATCATCAAGAGGTAAGGCAGCTATTTCTACATCTCTGTCTTTATCTCGATACATAATGCTTTCATTTACTTCTAAGAAGTTTCTCAAAGCATTTTGCTCCTCTGTACCTACTTGCTCGATCGCATCAATAAACATACTGGAACTCCCATCCAATATTGGTGGTTCTGGTCCATCTATTTTTATAAGTACATTATCAATTTCAAGCCCAACTAGAGCAGCCAAAGTGTGTTCCACTGTGTTAACACGCGCACCATTGTGTTCTATGGTTGTTCCTCTAGAAAGGTCTACAACATAGTCTACATCTGCATCAACAATTGGTTCATCTGGTAAATCAGTTCTTTGGAACTTAATACCATGGTTAGCAGGGGCTGGTGTAAAAGTCATGTTAGCCGTAACACCTGTGTGAAGGCCGACACCAGATACCGTTACCGGTTCCTTTATTGTATGTTGTTTTGTTTTCATTGATAGATTCGAAACGGGCGCAAATTTATGACTTTTTTTCTAGTTGCTTCACTCGTTCGATAAGTTGTGGTAGGTTCCTCAAAATAATACTCATCTTAAGAAACTCTCTGTGTTCCATGATAGGTGAACCAAACCAGACTTTACCCTCTTCTTTAATCGTTTTTGGTACCCCGGCCTGTGGGCCGATTATGGTCTTATTGGCCATGTTTAAATGACCTGTAATGCCAGCCTGGCCACCAATTTGGCAGTTTTCGCCAATTTTAGCAGATCCTGAGATTCCGGCCTGAGAGGCGATAACAGTGTTTTTTCCTAATTCTACATTATGCGCTACTTGTACCAAATTATCGAGTTTGACACCTGATTTAATAATGGTTGAACCCATTGTTGCACAGTCAATAGTGGTATTAGCCCCAATATCTACATGATCTTCAATAATCACATTTCCGGTTTGAGGTATGGATTTATAGGTGCCATCTTCTTGTGGAGCAAAACCGAACCCATCACTTCCAATTACTACACCTGAATGTATTTTGCAGTGCTTACCAATTTTGCAATCGGCATATACTTTCACCCCAGAGAATAAAATGGTGTTATCACCTACTTCAGCATTATCACCTATATACACATTTGGGTAAATCTTTACGTTGTCTCCAATTTTAGCGTTTTGGCCTACATAAGAAAATGCCCCTAAATAGCAGTCGCTACCAATGGTAGCACTCTCGTCTTGAAAAGAAGGATTCTCTATGCCTACTTTAACCTTTGCAGTCATTTGCTCATAAGCTTCTAACAATTGAGCAAAAGCGCCATAAGGGTCTGCAACTTTTATTAACGAGGACTTGATTTCTTTTTCTGGCTCAAAGTCGCTTTTTACAATAACAGCACTTGCACCTGTGGTATAGATGTAGTTCGTGTATTTAGGATTAGCCAGAAAAGCAATACTTCCCTCAGTTGCCTCCTCTATTTTTTCTAGTCTATTTATAGTTGCATTGCCATCTCCTTTAACTGATCCTCCAATTAGTCCTGCAACTTGTTCTACGGTCAATTCCATAACTCTGACTTTTTATGCGATTTCTTTAGGCCAGCATCTGTAGTACTTACGCACTATTTTGCTGAATGCTTTAATATTTGGTAAATCTGCTGCATCTACAACATCTCTCACTTTACCATCTTTGCTTAAGATAATAATATTCTTGTCTGAAGAATGATAAGCATTGTTGGTGAGTTTACCCGATGAATAAAAGTATTTGGCTTCTTTCATGCTCAGGCCGAATTGAGCAGCGATTGCTTTTTCCGTTTGTTCTTTTTGCTCTTTAGAAAAAGGTTCTGTACTCACTTCAATTTTAAATAGTTTTCGATCTAGTAGCATTTTGCAAAGCTTGGAGAGTACGAAATCATCATGCTTACTCCAAAGTTTAATAGCACCCCAAAGATCATAGTCGTCTAGCTCCAAGAATGCTTCTAAAATGTGAGGCTCCTCAGCAAAGTGTTCTATGCCAATTTCACGTTCAAAGAAAATTCTCAAGCTATCCGATATAAAGAGGTTTTCTCCCTTCTGGATGAGTTGCTTTGCTCTACCGATAATGGCGATGAGCATTTTTTCAGCTGCAACGCCAGTTTTGTGCAAATATACTTGCCAATACATCAGCCTTCTGGCGCTTAGAAAATTCTCAATGCTATAGATACCCTTTTCTTCAACTACCAATTCATCGTCTTTCACCTGAAGCATCTTGATGATACGATCAGCACCGATTGTTCCTTCTGAAACCCCACTGAAAAAACTATCTCTCATAAGATAGTCTAATCGATCGATGTCTAACTGACTTGCTACCAATTGATGTAAGAATTTTCTGGAATAGGTGCCATTAAAAATCTCCAAGGCTAAATCTAGTCTTCCATTGAATTCTTTATTCAGTCTTGAAATTATGATTCGCGAAAGATGTTCATGAGGCACATCTTTTAAAAGACTAAATTCTAATGCGTGAGAGAAAGGTCCGTGACCAATATCATGTAGCAAAATAGCAATGAGCGCACCTTCAAATTCATGATCGCTAATGGTAACGCCTTTATTTCTAAGGTTTTCTAAAGTGATATTCATCAAGTGCATGGCGCCTAATGCATGATGAAATCGCGTGTGATGAGCACCCGGGTAAACCAATTCGGCAAGCCCCATTTGCTTGATTCTCCTAAGGCGCTGAAATGACGGGTGATTTATAATATCAAAAACCAGTTCGTTAGGAATAGTGATGAACCCATAAACCGGATCGTTGATAATCTTCTTTTTGTTCAAACTTTATGTTTTAAATCGATTAAATTCGACCTTCTCGGCAAATTTTATGCATGCAAAGATATAATATTTTGTGGGCGGATGATGAGATAGATTTACTCAAACCGCATATTCTATTTCTTAAAGACAGGGGCTACGATATAACACCGGTTACCAGTGGTGCAGATGCCATTGAACAGGTTGAAAAAGCCTATTACGATTTGGTCTTTTTGGATGAGAATATGCCTGGTATGACAGGCTTAGAGACCTTAAGTTATATCAAGAATAAGAAGCCGAATCTTCCCGTGGTAATGATTACCAAAAACGAGGAAGAACACATAATGGAAGAGGCAATCGGTTCAAAGATTGCAGACTACCTTATTAAACCGCTTAATCCTAATCAGATTCTCATTTCTGTAAAGAAGCTCTTAGATAACAGAAGACTAGTGAGCCAGAGAACAAATATGCAATACCAACAAGAATTTAGGTCAATAAGCATGGCAGTTGGTGAGCGCCTTGATTATGCAGAATGGGTGGAGATTTACAAGAAGCTCGTGTATTGGGAACTGGAAATTGAAGAAACTGAAAACCAAAGTATGCGTGAGGTTTTGGAGATGCAAAAATCGGAGGCCAATTCTAACTTCTCACGATTTATTGATGATGTGTATTCAGATTGGCTTAATGACCCGAATGCTGACAGACCCATTCTTTCACATCAGTTATTAAAGAAGAAGGTATTTCCTCAGTTAGGAGATGAGTCATTATTCTTAATTGTAATTGATAACCTAAGATTTGATCAATGGAAGGTAATAGAAGAAGACATTGTTCCTTATTTCAATATAGAAGAAGAGGATGTCTATTTCTCAATTTTACCGACTACCACAGCTTATGCACGAAACTCAATTTTCTCTGGAGAGCTACCTGCTGATATGGCTAAAAAGCATAGCGATCTTTGGGTGCCTGATGACGACAATGAGGAAGGCAAGAATAATAGCGAGGAGGAGTTTTTAAGAAGACAGCTGAAAAAGAACGGCCTAGATATCAAATTCAGCTATAACAAAATCATTCATTCAAATCAGGGTAAGCACTTGAACGATGGTCTTCACAATCTGCTTAACAACCAATTAAATGTAGTGGTCTACAATTTTGTAGATATGCTTTCTCACGCAAGAACTGATATTAGAATGATTAAAGAGCTAGCTGCAGATGAATCTGCCTATAGATCTCTGACTAGATCTTGGTTCTTGCATTCCCCTCTTTTCGATTTAATCAGGATGATAAGCGATAAAGGCTTAAAAATGATCATCACCACAGATCATGGAACATATAGGGTTAGGAAGCCTTTTAAGATTGCCGGAGATCGCAATGTAAATACCAATTTGAGATATAAGCAGGGCAAAAATCTAGGCTATAAGCAAGAAAATGGAATCCTAAATAGGTTCTCGGCTGAAGAATTACATTTGCCAAAGCCTAATGTGAGTACCTCTTACGTTTTTGCAACTGATGATACCTTTTTTGCCTATCCTAATAATTACAATCACTATGTAAAGTATTATCGAGATACATTTCAGCATGGGGGTGTTTCAATGGAAGAAATGATGATTCCGATTATTTCTTTAAATTCGAAAAGGGTGTGATGGCCGAAAATTCGACACTTGAAGCCAAGGGCTTAGATGAATTGCCTAGCGTTGCAGAAGCTATAATTGAAATGGGGAAGTCCTATGATATATGGCTGTTGATGGGTGAGATGGGAGCAGGTAAGACTACATTGAGTAAAGCGCTTGGCAAAGCATTAAAAGTTGTGGATGAGGTACAGAGCCCTACTTTTTCAATCGTGAATGAGTATTTAACAGAAGAAAATGCCACGGTGTATCACTTCGACTTTTACAGACTGGAATCGGTAGAGGAGGCGATAGCCATTGGAGTTGAGGATTATTTTTATTCGGGGAATATTTGCCTATTAGAGTGGCCGCAAAAGGTGGAGGCAATACTTCCTGATAGATTTTTGAGAATAGATATTGAAGATACTTTAGAAGGAACTAGAACCTTCAAAATTTCTAAATATGGGTGAAATTGAAAAGTCCGGATTTGCCGCTTTAGCTAAAGAGGGAAGCTTATATCCAGAAGAGAAGCTTCTTAAAGTAAAGCAGGGCAATAAGTCCTTAAAAATTGCAATTCCAAGTGAGGTTTCTTTACAAGAAAATCGTGTAAGTCTCACCCCTGCTGCAGTAGGTATACTTGTTGCAAATGGTCATGAGGTTATCGTTGAACAAGGTGCGGGCCGCTTTTCTTATTTCGAAGATCAAGAGTATTCTGAGAACGGAGCCCAAATAGCATACAGTAATAAAGAGATTTTTGAGTCCGACCTTATTGTTAAGGTAGAGCCTGCTACAATGGAAGAGATTGGCTTAATGAAGCCCGGTGCTTGTGTTATTTCAGCTATTCAATTAGGAAGTTCTACTCCGGAGTATTTCGAAGCGCTCAATAAAAAGAAGATAACTGCCCTCGGATTTGAATTACTAGAAGATAAAGCAAGGGGACTGCCTATTGTTAATGCCATGAGTGAATTGGCAGGAGCTTTGGTGATTCCAATCGCAGCTGAATACTTGAGTAGTATAGGTGGAGGCAGAGGTATAATACTTGGAGGAATTACCGGTGTGCCACCTACTAGGGTTGTGATTTTAGGAGCAGGTACTGTTGCCGAATATGCAGCAAGAGCAGCTATTGGCTTAGGTGCCGAAGTAAGAATCTTCGATAATGAGATTTATAAACTTAGAAGGATAAAGCATAAGTTGGGGAATCAGGCTTTTACAGCCGCAATTGATACCGCTACATTGGCACAGTCTTTAGTAAAGGCAGATGTTGTGATAGGTGCGCTTCGAGCTGAAAAGAGTAAAGCTCGCTTTGTAGTTACAGAGGAAATGGTAGCGAGTATGAAATCAGGTTCTGTGATTATAGATGTCTCTATAGACCAAGGAGGTTGTATTGAAACTTCTGAAACTACCACACATGACTTGCCTACATTTACAAAGTATGATGTAGTTCATTACTGTGTGCCGAATATTGCTTCTCGTGCGGCAAGAACAGCCACAACAGCATTGAGTAATATTCTAACTCCTGTGCTATTGAAAATTGCGGATTCAGGAGGTTTAGATGATACTATCTTTCAATATGACTGGTTTAGTAAGGGAATTTATGCGTACAAGGGTTGTACAACACACCTAGAAATTGCCAAAAAGTTTAATCTACCTTTTAAGGACTTGAGTTTGCTATCTGCTACGAGATTCTAGATCAAGAAAGCTCTTTTCCTATGGTTTCAAAGAGTTGCTTAGAAATAGCAGAGTCGTCTCTTTCGTTTTCAATTTCGGTAAATTCAGTAACGCCAGCTTTTTGCTTCATTTCCGTTTTGTTCATGGATTTAAAAGCCATGGTCCAATCAGGATAAATTCTGTAGTCAGTTTCTCTCATATGAAGCAGAAATACTTCCTTATGCCTCGGATCTATTTTGATCCTTTCATAAAGAGCCATAAGCGTATTGAATTCCCCTTCTAGCAGCTGCAGAAACTGTTTATTATTGTAGAGTAAGCAACCAGTAATGTTGTTTTGACCGTTGAATTTTCTGGCTACATCCAAGATTTCCTTCAAATCGTTTTCAGAAACGTTGTCAGAAGCATGGCTTCTATAGATGAGTTCGTAGAGCATAATTTTAAATTAATAATCAAAAAAATATTACAAATGCCGTTCATAAGATTCTTAAACAGAATCTTTTTATAAATCAAAATTATAATGGCTAAGTCATATTGAAGGGTTGTAATTGTCAGTATTAAGCAGATTTTGTTTAAAGTTAAGTCCTAAGTTTTGGACATGTTGAACTTTTCGATAACTGTTGACTTCTGTTAGACAACTATTAAATTGATTCTTCTGATAGGTCTTATTTTAGGGTTTTAATTTGAATCTTAGACTGTCCATAGAGGAGTCAATTTTATATGAAAAGTAAGCTACACCGTAGGTGTCTCGAAATACTCGAAGAGAAAAAAGCTCAATTAATGTCTGAGCTTGAAATGCTAAAGAATTCTGCGGAAGAGGATACCAAAAGCAGTATGGGTGATAAATATGAGACGTCCAGAGAAATGATCAATCTTGAGAAGGGCAAGATTGCTGAGCAACTGACTCATGTTGACAAAATGCTTCTGATTGTTTTGGCTTTAGATCCTAGCCAAGCTTGTGATAAAGGTGAATTAGGTGCTTTGATGATGACTTCTAATGGTATCTATTACTTGGCTACGTCTATTGGGAATGTAACATTGGGAGACCAACAGATATTTGTGATTTCTCCGGTTTCTCCTTTGGGAAGGGTCTTATTAGACAAGAAGGAAGGAGATACACTAGATTTTAGAGGTAAGACCTCGGTAATCAATTCAATCCTCTAAGTCCTCAAACGGTTCTCCATTCTCAGTCTTCTCCACTTGTTCAATTTTGAATGCTGGTTCATCCATGAACTTAGCCTCTTGTTGCAATGCATTGGCAATACCAATCATCCAGGCCATTATGAGAATTCTCAAATTTCTGAGTAACCAGATTAACGCTCTTTTTGCTCTTGATTTAGGCATAAAGACCTAAATACAAACAGCTTACCAAATGGCTGAATCGCTTATTTACCTGACAGATTGCCTTTAAATAACAACCAAGTGTCAGGATCTAAGACAATTTGTACGGGTTCTTTGTCTAAAGATTTTTCTAGCTTTTGCCTCTTTTCGGTTATCTCAAAGGATAGTCTTTCTTTTGAGCCATCTTCGAAAATGGCATCTGCCTCAAGAGAGAAAAGGAAGTCTTCTTCTTGGTCTTGGCTTAGGTCTATCGTTAGGTTTCCTTTTTTGTATTTCCAGGTACCTGAAAGCTCTGGCTGTCCCGCTTGAAAAACCCATTGCTTAAAGAACTGATCTAGGTCCATTCCTGACTTATCTTCAAAGACAGATTTAAGGTCTTTAGTCAGTGCGTTTGAATATTGGTATTGATCGTAGTATTCCCTAATCGCGGTATCAAAGGTACGGTCACCTACTTCTTTACGAAGCATATGCAAAACCCAGCTTCCTTTCTGATAAGAGTTGGCATTAAGCAACTCCATATAATTCTCAATTTTAGGGTTTACAACTGGCACTCTATTTCTATTAGCATAATTAATAACTTGCTCTCTCTGTTGACCCATTCTTTCTCTGAGTACGTCAACACCATACTTGTCTTCGTAATAAAGATTAGTGAAGTAGGTTGCAAAACCTTCGCTAAGCCATACATGATGCCAACTCGCTTCAGATGCAGAGTTTCCAAACCATTGGTGCGCAATCTCATGTGCAATTAGTCCTTCGGAAGTCCTTTCGCCAGTAACTGATCTCTCCGAGTAGAAAATATTACCTGCATTCTCCATGCCTCCAAATTGTGTCTTGGATTGTACGTTGGCTAATTTTCCAAAAGGGTAGGGCCCTACCCGTTCAATGAACCATTTGGTTATCGGTACTGCTAGGGCATAATCATAGAAGCCTTTTTCTCTGTCTTCAGGAAATATCCAAGAACTAATTTGAGCGTTTTGAATCTCCTCTAAATATTGAATTGCAAATTGTGCTACTCCAATCACCATTACTTTGGTCGGGATAGGAACATTGTTCTTCCAATGGGTAAGGGATAGATTGGCATTGATATTTGTGCGCTCTCGCAAGGTTCCATTGCCTACCACTTGATAATGCGCAGGAGCTATTACTAACCATTCTACAGTGGCCTTATCGGAAGGGTGATCAAAGATTGGTAGCCAATGTTTCCCCCTATCTGGCCAGTTGTCTCCAAAGAAGGTTCTGTCTCCAAACTTGTTTTTTGAAATGATTAAGCCTGTTTTCGGCACACCTTTGTAAGAGATAATGTAAGTCTTTTCATCTCCTGCTTTGGCATTGGCGGTAATGGTAAGTTTATCATTTTCGTGCGTATGATATGGTATCACATTTTCTCTCATGATGGCCACGAGCTGCATGCCCTTGCCATCTTTTTCATTCACCAAATCGAGCTCAAATGATTCAACGTCCTTTTTGAATTTGACCTTAACTGTTACTATACCTTCAAGGGTATCATGATCATCTGACAAGCGAATCTCAAATCTGTAGTGCTCAATATCAATCTTAGCAGCATTCTCATAGTGTTTCTGCGCGTAACCAAAGAGGCATACAAAAAGAATTGATAGCGTGAATAATGATTTTCTCATAGTTTAGATTTCTCTGAATATTGGTCTGGTTAAACAGGTAGGACCACCATCTCCTTTTTCACTAATTTCCCAACCTTCATATACATGTACCTTGCAACCGGCTTCTTCTAGCCTTTGCTTAGTCTCAGGGTTACCAGCATTAACTACTACCTCTCTAGGTGCTATGGCAAGTACGTTACAGCCTTTGCTCTCGAATTCTTCGGCAGGGCACTCCACAAAACTAAACCCTCTTTCAAGTAATGTTTTTCTAAAGCCAATGGGCATGAGTGGAGAATAGATCACTGCCAAATCTTTGTCTATTGGAGACAGAATTGACATCATGTGAAAAACATCGTTTTCGCCTTTATAGTGAGGTAGATCAACCACAATGATCTCAACTCCTTTGGGTTCCAAAAAAGACTTTAGTTGATCAATACCTTCCGGATTCGATCTATAAGTATGTCCGACTACCAGAGTCTTCTCATCAAGCCAACACATATCACCACCCTCTAGTGTGCCCGGGCTTTCAATACTTCCAAGAACATCTATGTTGTTATTCTTGAAATATTCAAGCTGAGCTGCTGGTTCAAGATTACGAGCTGCCTTACCCATATTGCATATAATCACTCCATAGTCAGTAGTTAATGAGGCGTCTCTACAGTAAATGGCATCTATGCTCGCTTTTGTTTTAGGCAGAAAGTGTAATTCGGCATCTCTACCTACCATCTCTTGAAATGCTGAATATTCTTCTAATGCGCCATCAAAATTTACTGCTTCAGGATAGAATAAAGCTTTCCATTCAGCATCAATTTTTGCTTGAGATTGTAGTGCATTGGCTGCAGGACTCAGGAGCAAGCTTTTGATTTTCCCGTATTCAGAGTGACAAGTAATCATCTAGTTCTTTTTACCCAAAGATATAAGGGTATACCTAGTAACAAACCTACGCCTCCCCATAATATCGCTTCTGGTCCAGAACCAATGATCATCCATATAGAAAAACCAATCCCTAAGAATGACATGATGAGGCTCTTCCAGTTTACGGTAAGGCCATGCTTATTAGTAAAGACGAAATAAGTATAAACCAACACTGTGGCCAAATAAGAAACCAATACGGTGACGGTAGTTAAGAGTACCATAAAGGCATACAGATTACTGAAAGATCTTGATTGATTCATGATCAGCAATAGGGTAATGAGTATGCTGGTGACGATAATGCCTAGGGTAGGTGTGTTTCTTTTATTCAGTTTACTAAAGACCTTGGGCATGGCCTTGTCTTGCGCCATTGCTAAAGGCATTTGGCCTTGAATGAGAATCCACCCATTTAATGCACCAAAAGTTGAAATACAGGCTCCCGCTGCCACAAGATATCTGGCGTTGAATCCAAATATTTTTTCTGCCGCATCACTGAATGGGGCCAAACTAGATTCTACCTCAGTAGGAGGCAGTATGCCAAAAAGGGAGATACTACTTAGTAGATAAATTATCACTACCACAACTACTCCTAAGATCGTAGCTCTGGAGATATTCTTTTTTGGGTTTTTAATATTACCTGCGGGAATTGAGGCAGCCTCTAAACCCATAAAAGCAAAAAGACATAAAGCACTTGAAACAGTAATCGCTTTCAACGAAGAGGTTTGGCTGGGATTTATAGGACTAAAGTGGTCAATGTTAAATACGAATAGTCCTGCGATGGCCACGGCAAGAATCGGAACTATCTTGAGAATAGTAGTAACCAACTGCATCCGCCCTCCGGCATTAACAGATCTACCGTTTATAAAGGTTAAGAGCCAAATTACCCCAATGCATGTAATGGCGGTCCAAATAGGTTTTTCTTCTATGATAGGGAAGAAGACACTCAAATAGCCGGTGAAGGTCAGTGCTATGGCAGAATTGGTGGACCAAATGGAAAGCCAGTATCCCCAACCCACAATAAAAGCAGGTAAATCTCCGAAGGCACTCTTGGTATAGGCATAGGGACCACCCGTTTCAGGAATTACTTTGCTTACTATTCCGAATACTTTTGCCAAGACCAAGGCACCCATTGAAGAAATTACCCAACCAGAAAGGCCTAGACCACCGAATTTTGCAAGCGTTGAAGGAAGAGTGAAAATACCGGAGCCAATCATTCCACCAACCACAAGTGAGGTTACCGTCAAAAGGCCCAGTTTTTTAGAGCTTGGTGAATTTGTCAAAATAAAAAAGTCATTGGTGAAGAATCACTAATTTGTGTGAGAAAATAGCCATTAAAATTGAAAGCCTTTAAGATCCATCCAAATATCGAAGAAGCTGAAACTTTACCTTCAGCGTTTTACCGCTCTCAAGAAGTGTTCGATGCATTGACTGAAAAAGTATTTGCGAAGACATGGCAATTTATTGGCGATGAGACAAGAGTATCGGTTGAAGGAAAATTGTATCCATTCAATTTTTTAGAATATGGTTTGGAAGAACCTATGCTTTTAGCCAATGATGGTAAACAGATTAATTGTCTATCTAATGTCTGTACGCATAGAGGTAATATCCTTTGTCATGATCCGTCAAAGGCTAAAAACATACTTTGCGGCTATCATGGAAGACGGTTTGATTTAGCCGGTAATTTCAAGCACATGCCTCAATTTAAGCAGGCTAAAGGTTTTCCTCGAGCTGAGGACCATTTGCACCAATTCCCATTGAAACATTTCGGTCCCTGGCTTTTCACATCCTTGGAAGACTCAATGGATTTTCAGGCAGTAATTGATGCTATGGATAGCAAGGTTGGCTTTATGCCTTTGAATGAATTTAAACTAGATGAAAGTCACAGTAAAGATTATTTAGTCAATGCACATTGGACGTTATACTGTGATAATTATCTAGAAGGATTTCATATTCCTTTTGTTCACGATAGCCTTAATCAAGTTTTGGACTATGGTAAATACGAGACTGTAATTTATCCTGAACTGAATTTGCAAGTAGGACATTCGTCAGGCGGAGAGCATGTGTTCGATCTACCTAAAGATCATGAAGATTATGGCCAGCAAATAAGTGCCTATTATTTCTGGATATTCCCCAATATGATGTTCAATTTCTACCCTTGGGGCTGTTCCATTAACATTGTAAAACCTATCTCTTTAAATAGGACCAAAGTGTCTTTCTTGTCTTATGTCTATGATGAATCGAAGTTAGATACTGGAGCAGGTGCTGCTTTAGATAAAGTAGAAAGAGAGGATGAATTTGTTGTTGAAGGGGTATTTAAAGGTATGAAGTCGCGGGTTTATCATACCGGTAGATATTCTCCAGAAATGGAAAAAGGGGTGCATCATTTTCATTCACTACTGGCTGACTACCTAAGCAGATAGGCTTCGTGTCTTCTTTATTATTTGTTACTCCCATTGAATTGATTTAACTTTTAATCAATGGGTTACCTCACCATACTTCTAATTCTCGCAGGTGCATATCTGGTTGCCAATCTGGTAATCTACTTTTGGCAGGAGCGTTTTTTGTTTAAACCAGAAAAGCTGCCGAAAGACTTCGAGTTTAAATATCCTAATCTCGCTTTTAAGGAATATAATCTGGAGAAGGAACCAGGTGTAAATATTAATGGAATTCATTTTCATATAGATGAGCCAAAGGGTGTAGTGATTTACTTAAAAGGTAATTCCAAGTCGCTTAAGGGCTGGGGTAAGTTTGCAGTAGATTTTACACGTTTAGGTTTTGATGTTTTAATGGTTGACTATCGTGGCTTCGGAAAGAGTACGGGTAAAAGAACAGAAGATTCAATAAAGGACGATCTCCAGTATGTCTATGATCAGGTACGAATGCAGGTGCCTGAAAAATATATCGTGTTGTATGGAAGGTCGCTTGGGTCTGGTTTTGCGGCTAAACTGGCATCTACTAATCACCCTAGAATGTTGGTTTTGGAATCGCCATATTACAGTCTGGCAAAGGTGGCTAAACGTTACATTCCTTTTATGCCGGTTTCCATGATCATGCGTTTTCCTATTCGAACTTATCAATGGCTCAAGTATGTAGATTGCCCGGTCAAGATTATTCACGGCACGAACGATAAGCTAATACCCTTCAGCACTGCCGTTTCACTTTCCAAAATACAAGCCAAGAAAACAAGGCTTTATTCCATCATAGGTGGAGGGCATAATAACCTTCATACTTTTGAAGAGTACCATAGAATGGTGGAGGAGATACTGAATTCAAAACTGCCAAAATCCATTGATCCTTCAGAAACAAGTCTCAACTTTAGGCGAAAGAAAAAGAAACAAAAAGCTAAAGCTTGAAACGCTTGATTTTAGTCATAACACTTTCACTACTGGTTATTTACATCATAGGCTTTTTGATGGTGTACATCTTTCAAGAGCAATTTATTTTCTTGGATGATGATTTAGCTCAAGACTATACATATCAATTTGAGGCACCATTTGAAGAGGTGAATCTTGAAAGTGGAAAAGCCAGCCTCAATGGATTATATTTTCCTGCAGATTCGCCCAAAGGTGCCATTATTTATTTCCATGGCAACAGAGGCAACTTGACCAGATGGGGAGAGGTAGTTCAGCCTTTTGTAGAAATGGGCTTTGCTGTATTGGTTATGGACTATCGTGGTTACGGAAAGAGTACAGGAAAGCGAACAAAAGACAACCTATATGCCGATGCTAGACTTTGGTATGATTGGCTTAATGAAAGATTTGATGAGCCTGATATTGTAATCTATGGCCGTTCCATCGGCACGGGTATAGCCTCTTGGTTAACGAGTAAGACCAATCCAAGGCAGCTGTTGCTGGAGACACCTTATTATTCACTAGCAGACATGGCTAGAAGATATTATCCCATATATCCGGCTAAGTATGCTTTAAGATTCAACTTTCAATCTCATAAATACCTTCAACAGGTAGAAGCACCAATCAGCATTTTTCATGGCACTGATGATTCAGTGGTTCCATATTCGCAAGGTGTAAAGCTTTATAAAGTGTTGAATACCAATACAGCTGATTTTTATACAATTGAGGGCGGAGCTCATAATAATTTAATTGAGTTTGAGGACTTTAAAGAGGCACTCCGGCAGGCACTGTTTTTTTAGGAGCTTCATAAAAAGCTGAAACAAAAGCGTTAAGCAAAATTTAATATATTCAGCATCAGTTTAAGAAATACCAACTTATGGAAGCAATAGTGAATTTCTTTGATAACATACCTACTGAATTTCGTGCTGGAATTCTCATTGGAGGTATCGTTGTCTTTTGGATAGTAGAGGGGACGCTTCCCTTATTTAAATTTCAGTACAAAAAGGTTCGCCATGCAGGCTTGAATCTCTTTTTTACTTTAACCACTGCCATTATTGGTTTTGGGTTGGCCAGTACACTTTTGTATGCTTCAGATACGGTTGCTGAAAATCAATTCGGACTTCTTTATTTGGTTGAATTGCCACTATGGGGGCAGTTAGTTTTAGGAGTTCTCTTGTTAGACCTAATAGGTGCTTACTTTATTCATTGGACAGAACATAAGGTAAAATGGATGTGGAAGTTCCATGTGGTGCATCATTCTGATACTACCGTAGATGTAACCACCGGTTTAAGACATCATCCTGGGGAAACAGTTTTTAGAATTGGCTTTACCATTCTTGCAGTGATCGTTGTAGGAGCACCTATGTGGATCATCATGGCTTATCAAAGTATGTCAGTACTGTTTGCGCATATTACTCATGCCAATATCAATATGCCAAGGTCGGTAGATCGTGCTTTGTCTTGGGTCTTTATTACTCCATTGATGCATAAGGTGCATCATCATTACAAACAGCCACTAACGGATACCAACTATGGTAATATCTTCTCTTTTTGGGATCGTATTTTTGGCACCTTTGCTCAAGTAGATGATACCAAAGAATTGGTCTACGGTGTAGATACACACATGGATAGCAAGGAAAATGATAATATGGCCAACTTGCTGAAAATTCCTTTTCAGCCTTACAGAACTCCAGAAGGCAAGTAGCTCAGGCTATTTCTTTTTCCAATTCCATAAATAAGTGAAAGTAAAGCCTGTGGCATCATATCCTGGATTTGGTTCCAGTAGACCATTGTTGGATTGATGTAAATGCCCATAGGTAAGGCGCATTTTGTTTTCGTTTTTTAGGGTATACTCCAGACCTAGATTACTAGTGAGGTGAAAAGTGAATTTGGTGCCTTCTGCCGGGAAAGGAGAAAAGCCATAAAAGAAACCCGTTCCATACTCTATAAAAGGACTTAGTCTTTTCTTACCAAAAGCATACCATCTATAGGTTCCGTTTAACCCAATGCCCATGCCTCTCTGCGTTCCGCTCCATTGTTGGGCATTAAACTCTATTCCTGTTGCGAACCAGTGCGAGAGATGTTTTTCTATACCAAATTGCTGATTAAAAACGTTGTGATCATCAGCTCCATAGAATCCACTTCTTACTTGATAATAGTTGGCGTTTACTTCGTTAAAGATGAGTTCTGAGATGATGACAGATGCTGCTGCAACTCCCATGACTTTATAAAAACCATCTTGATCAAGAAATACTAGAGGCTCAGGGAATGACGGTAATTTGCTGTCATTAAAATCTTGTGCTTTAGTGATGAATACACTTAAGATGAGGGTTAACAAGGTTAAGGTCTTTTTCATATCAATTCTTTGCAGTTTCAATACGTTCTCGTGTTAAATACCCTACCATAAAGTAAAATGAGTTATATCTTTAAATATGCAGTTTTCAAAAGCAGAGCTTAAGTCACAATTTGCTCAACCTGGACAGGTTGAATTGATTACCATCCGGCCAGAAAGAAGAACCACACCTGAGGTTCACTATGAAGTAAAGGCCATAGCAGATCAAGGGCTTGAAGGAGATCATTACGCGTCTAAAGGAGGAAAAAGACAGGTGACATTCATAATGCAAGAGCATTTAAAAGTAGTTGAATCTTTATTGGATTTGCATGAGATAGATCCACTCTTAACCAGGCGAAATGTGATTACCTCAGGCATTAATCTCTTGGCCTTAAAAGACTTTCAATTTCAAATAGGAGAGGCCGTATTTGAATATACCGGACAATGCCATCCTTGTTCTCGCATGGAGGAGAATTTTGGGAAAGGTGGGTATAATGCTATGAGAACGCATGGAGGAATTACTGCCAAGGTCATCAAGTCAGGTAGTATTAAGGAGGGAGACAAAGTCATGCCTCTACTTCCTTAATAACGTTGAGAAGAGAGAGGTACGTAAAGTGGTACAATCCAGTCTGCGTGTCCGAACCAAGGCCGGGGTACATCTCCTAAATCAACATTAGGGTCTACAATTTGCTGATATTCTCTTCCATTGAGTGAGGCCACAGCATCTACATATACCCTAACATCAGCGCCCATCAAGGCAAAGTCTTCTTTCAGGTACTGGGCAAATTCCCAGATCATATAAGGCTTTCCATCCATATCGTCAATTTGCCAATCATCGATATAACCTTCTGCGTTCACTTCAAAGCGTTCACCGGTTTGTTTATCTTCAATAAAAAAGGTGGTGTAGCCAGACTTACTTCTCAACTTCATATGCCAAGAATAGCGATGGCCGCCTTCCGTCCAGTGAACATTACCTGGTATAAGTAAATGCCTGAATGGGAGAAGCACTTGTATAGCTACAAATGTTGCTAGACAGTAAACAACAATTTTCTTTTTCTTATCGGAATTCATGGTATAGGCACTTAGGTCTGGCCTTGGAACCTTAATGTCGAATAGTTTTGTACCAATTTTCTGTGGCCAATCCGGATCAAAGAATATGGTGGTAGCAAAAATCATAAACCAAGGAAAGATTCCTATGGTGAAGAGTTTTGAATTCATTAAATGAAAGAGCGTTATCATAATAAACGCAGGTACTCTAGTCTTGCGCATGAGTAGTAATGGTACAATGGATATGTCTAATAGTAGGCCTGAATAAGACATAAAATAGATCATCCAATCTTGGTCGAAGTATTTGCCAATGATAGGGAAATCCATATCTCCTAATAGCCAAATTTTTAGCGGGTAACCTCTTAACCAATCCGGGTTAATTTTTGCGATTCCACCAAAGAAATAGGGGACGGCTATAATAAAACGCGCTAACCATAAATTGTAAGCAGAAACGTACTTGGTCTTTATTCTAGGCCACAACATAGCATCTACTGATGCATATTTATTGAGCGGTAAAAACATGACGAGGAAACCTAACAAGACAACCAAATAGAAGTGGTTCATGTATCTGCCTTGTTCAAGTAAGTAGGTATAGGTAAAAAGGCAAAAGAAGGAAACTGTCGCTACGCGATAGAATAAGCCAAGAATGATAAAAATGGCACTCAGTCCTATTAAGTACCAAATAAGATACATAGTAGATTCAGGAGCAGGAATAAAATTAAAGGGTGCGTAGGCGAAATTCCAACCTGGATCAACCCAATACCGAGAAATCCAACCATGGTCGAAATACCGAGTAGTTTCCCAAAGCATTATGCTGCCGAAAACCATTCTAAAAATGACTAAAGAATAGATTTTAACAGGTGAGAAGAGGTTACTCTTCCAGTTTTTACCCGTTATTTCTTTGAGATCTCCTCTAAGAAGTTCCATTATATACTAAGGTTGAACTACCTTAAATATAATGGTAGAATGGAAATTATTGACAGTCTTGAATGGTCTTATCCAGAATTCCCATCACTTTTTCAGTATTCATACCGGCTAAACTTGCAGGGAAACCAACTTCTAGATTTTCAACAGTTAAAGTCTGGGAGCTCTCATCGAATTTATAGTCGAGCGAAATACCATTTTTGCTTAGATAACCTGCATCTCCTTCTAGTGCCAGACCTTGAGCGCTTAGTTTTGAACCAAGACAAGAGAAAGTGCTTCTTTTTACATTATTATAAGTCTTATTCATCTTCTTCAGATTCTAATTCAGCCACAGGTTTGTACCCTTCAGGTATTTTTTCTTCTTGAGCTACGTGGTGAAAGACTTCTAAAATAGGGGATTCTTTTATTTCCGGAACGCTAAAGGTAACCAGCATATTATTTAAACTATCGTGAATTCGATCATAAGCTTCTCTTATATCTGAAGCATGAACTAACATCAAGTTTGTGACCTTTTTTTCTTTGCCACTATCTGCATCGGCTACTACATAGACAATTTTAGTTTGATAGAAAACATCTCCACCCGGGTACTCAAAAATGTCAATGATTTTGCTCTTGGTGATAGAAGTGACTTGGAATTCACCCATTACACGTTGTCCCATTTCTTCGTAAATGCGAGCTTCTGCCTCAGTAAATGATAGGGCATCAGTCAAATAAGCTTCTGTTACGTTTTTCACGCGTCCTTGCTCATCTTCTTTTGTGTATTTGACTTTACAGGTAAACCAGGTTTTCATATCATTTTGTATTTGGGATTGCGAAGTTATGATCTCTGTCTTAAGCTTCAAGCTTCAAGCCACAAGAAATTTTAGTTGCTTACTCTAGGGGCATGTAGCTTGTGGCTTACAGCTTTTTAATTCAACTTCGCATCAATGAGTGCTGTTTTTCCCTACAAATCCGCAATTGTAATTACCTGTTTTCCTCAGCAAAGCCAATGGCTTGCTAAAGAAGTGGAAGCGATGGGTTTTGATATCAAATCCACCAATATATCTGAGGTTGAAACAGAAGGCTACATTGACGACTGTTTGAGGCTCAATATGAATTTGAGAACGGCAGGTCGGGTGCTATTCCAATTGCAGAGATTCAGAGCAAATACGGCTAACGATCTGTACAAAAAGATCAAAGCTATTCCTTGGGAGAATTATCTCCATTTAGATGGCTACTTCTCGGTTACTTCATTTGTGAGAAACGAACACATCAAGGACGATCGTTTTGCTAATGTGAGGGTAAAGGATGCTATTGTTGATCGCTTTCAAGAAAGAACGGGCAAAAGGCCTGATTCAGGACCAAGTAGAGATCATGCAGTGGTCCATATTTATTGGAAAGAAGATAAAGTGCGAGTGTATTTCGATACTTCAGGGAATACCATTTCAAAGCATGGTTATCGAAAGATTCCTTTCAAAGCACCTATGAATGAGTCGCTTGCCGCTTCTACATTAATTGCAAGTGGATGGGATAAGACTAGCCCTTTTGTCAACCCTATGTGTGGTAGTGGTACCATGGCCATAGAAGCAGCTTTAATGGCAATAAATAAAGCCCCTGGTTTAATGCGCGAGAACTTTGGGTTTATGCATATAAAGGGATATGATGCTGACTCTTGGGAAGGGTATCAGCGATTAGCCAAGCTTCAAATCAAAGAATCAAATGTTAAGATTATTGCCTCTGATTTAAGTAAGAAAGCACTCTTTGCTGCTCAGAGTAATGCAAGAACAGCTGGTGTAGAAGACTTGATAGAGTTTGTGCAGTGTGACTTCAGAGAAACCCCGGTACCTCAAGAACCCGGTTCAGTTTTTCTGAATCCTGAGTATGGAGAACGTTTAGGAGAAGAAAAAGAATTAGAATCCGTTTATCAGGCAATAGGGGATTTCTTTAAACATAAGTGTTTAGGATATACAGGTTTCGTTTTTACCGGTAACCTGAACCTAGCCAAAAGAATTGGATTAAGAACCTCAGCCCGAATACCATTTTTTAATGCACGAATAGAATGTAGATTGTTGAAGTACGATTTATATTCAGGAACGAAGAAACATCGGAATTGAAGAGACTGAAGTCAATTATTCATAGTTTTCCCATGAAGTTATTGCTTGTTCATACCAAGCATAATCAGTTTCTCTTAGTCTATTGGATCATACTTTTCGCCACCGTTAATGGTGATTTTGCTAGTAACCTCGGTATCCCGTTTCTATTTCTTGATCCTATATATCTTGATAAGGTCAGTTTTTGGGGTTTCATGCTTATTGGTGTAGCACTCTCAGGTTTCACAATGGCATTCAATATTACCAGCTACATTATTGATGGTTATAGATTTCCTTTCTTAGGAACACTACCAAGACCCTTTACGCATTACTGCTTGAACAATGCTTTAATTCCCTTAGCATTCTTGGTCTTTTATGTGGTAAGGATTATTGAGTTTCAGCGAGATGCAGCTCTTTATTCTCCTTCTCAAACGGCATTTAGTCTCTTAGGGCTATTGGTGGGCTATATAGCCATGCTGTTTATACAGTTCTTCTACTTTGCCAGAACCAATAGGGATATTCAAAAGGTAATTCATCATAAAGAGCTTAGAAAGATTCGTAAATCCCCTAAGCATCGTAGAAATGCCTTTTTTCAGCTAAAGAAACTGAGAAGGTCCAAAGTTAAGGTTTCACATTATGTGTCAATTACCTTCAAGTTTTATTCTACAAAGCGATACGAACGATATTATGATAGGCTAGCTATTCTTGGCATTTTCAAACAGAACCAGCGTAATGCCATCATGGTACAGGTATTCTTGTTGACTACCTTAATACTGATAGGTGCCTTTCAAATGGCCCCAGTTTTTCAGATTCCCGCTGCTGCTTCGGCAGTTTTACTCATGACAATGATTGTAATGGCAACAGGTGCCATCAGTTTCTGGCTAAAGGGTTGGGCTATTAGTGCCATTATTGGTGCTTTCATCATAGCTAACCTAATCTTTAGCGCCTTAAACCTCGGATATGCATATCCGGCTTTTGGATTAGACTATCAGGGTGAAAAGGCAGAATATTCACTAGATAAATTGGAGGCACTTTCTACTCCAGAAATTATAGAGGCGTCTAAACAACATTGGTTAAACCATCTAGAAAACTGGAAAACCGCAACTGGTGAAGAAAAGCCAAGAATGATCTTGATAGCTGTGAGTGGTGGAGGGCAACGGTCGGCCTTATGGGCTATGAACGTTCTGCAGCATGCTGATTCAGTACTTCAAGGAAAACTGATGAAAGAAACAGCTTTAATTACAGGGGCATCAGGAGGTCTTATTGGCGCTGCCTTTTATCGTGATCTTTATTGGAAAGATGGATCGCCAGAGGATGCCGAGCATCTAAAAGAGGTTGGAGATGAACTACTCAATCCTATCATTTTCACCTTACTCATCAATGATCTAATTGTAAAGGCAACGAAGGTTGAGTTTGGTGATGAGCGATATAAAAGAGATAGAGGATATGAATTTGAAATGAAGCTTTCCGAGAATCTTGCCGGTATGTTAGACAGGCCTCTATCAGATTACCAACAAGCTGAATTTAATGGAGAGATACCTGCCTTAATTGTGAGTCCTTTAATTACCAATGATGGTCGAAAATTATACATTTCTCCTCAGCCGGTTTCTTTCTTCAATCTTAACCCTTGGCAGAATACGAGTATTCAAGGTGTAGATTTTAGGTCTTTGTTAAGAGCACAAGAGGCGGATAGTCTAAGGTTTACAACCGCACTGCGAATGAGTGCTACTTTTCCTTACATTACACCTAGCATGACGCTTCCTACGGAACCACCCATCAAGATAGCTGATGCCGGGATTTCCGATAATTATGGTATACATGATGCCTTACTTTTTGTAGATGTCTTCAAGGATTGGATCAAGGAAAACACATCAGAAGTTGTCTTGCTCAGCATTCGAGATTCTGAGAAAATTGAAGGTATTGAGCCTACTGAACCGATGAATGTGATCGAGAGATTCCTTTCTCCCATTCAAAATGTTTATTCCAGCTGGGACAAGGTTCAAACTATTAAGAACGACCAACTCTATGAGATGATGGAAGGACTTATGGATGGGCATTTGAAGAGAATAGAATTCGAACTAACACCTATTTCGACAGATCGTGAAAAGGATAGAGCATCCTTGAGTTGGCGACTCACAGAGCTCGAAAAGCAAGGGATTATCAAAGCCATTGGTTCTCCAAAAAACCAGAAGGGGCTGACCGAGTTAGGCAATAACTTGGGAGAAACGGTCAAATAACTTGCCTAACAACTGTTAGGTAAAGCCTGATTTCCTTAAATTTGCATCCCGAAATAGAAATGGAAGTCCGATGCAGCAAGTAGCACCTTACCAACCTAAGCATAAAGTTAGAATTGTAACCGCAGCCTCATTATTCGATGGGCACGATGCGGCCATCAATATCATGAGAAGAATCATTCAGGCTACGGGCTGTGAAGTGATTCACTTAGGACACGATAGAAGTGTTGAGGAAGTGGTGAATACCGCGATTCAAGAAGATGCACAGGCTATTGCTATGACTTCATACCAAGGTGGTCATAACGAGTATTTCAAATACATGTATGACTTACTCAAGGAAAAAGGTGCTAGCCATATTAGAATCTTTGGCGGAGGTGGAGGAGTAATCCTGCCGGAAGAGATAAAAGAGTTAATGGATTACGGCATTACTCGCATCTATTCACCTGATGATGGACGTGCCATGGGGCTTCAAGGCATGATCAATGATATGATCGAGAGATGTGATTTTCCAACAGGGAATAATCTCAATGGAGAGGTCAATCATTTAAAAGAGAAGGATATTAAGTCAATCGCTAGATTGATTTCGGGTGCTGAGAATTTTCCAGAAGAGACCAAAGGTGATTTAGAGACGGTTCATGGCTTAGCAAAAGAAGTTGGTACGCCTGTTTTGGGAATTACAGGTACAGGTGGTGCTGGTAAATCTTCTTTAGTGGATGAATTGGTAAGAAGATTCTTAATCGATTTTAAGGATAAGAATATCGCAATAGTTTCGGTGGATCCATCCAAAAGAAAGACAGGTGGCGCTTTGTTAGGCGATAGAATCAGAATGAATTCTATCAATAATGAGCGTGTCTATATGCGATCATTAGCCACTCGACAATCAAATTTAGCCTTATCGAAACATGTAAGCGATGCGGTGGAGGTATTGAAAGCAGCTGCTTATGACTTGATTATTTTAGAAACATCCGGTATTGGCCAATCTGATACAGAAATTCTCGATCATTCGGATGTATCACTTTATGTCATGACACCAGAGTATGGAGCTGCAACACAGCTTGAGAAAATCGATATGCTCGACTTTGCTGACGTGATTGCTCTGAACAAGTTCGATAAAAGAGGGGCTTTAGATGCTTTGCGTGATGTTAAAAAGCAGTATCAGCGTAACCATAACCTGTGGGAGGCCAATGTAGATACCATGCCTGTTTATGGAACGATCGCTTCTCAGTTCAATGACCCTGGAATGAATTCACTCTACAAAGTGATCATGGATAAGGTGGTTGAAAGAACAGGAGCTGATTTAAGCTCGACATTCGAAATTACGAATGAGATGTCTGAGAAAATCTTTGTGATCCCTCCAAAGAGAACAAGATATCTATCGGAGATTTCTGAGAACAATAGAGCCTATGATGAAAAGGCGCTTACTCAGACAGAAGTAGCTGACAAGCTATACGGTATTCACAGATCGATTGAGACGATTCAGGGTACTGATGTCGAGGATAAAGACAGGCTTATCAAAGGACTTCAAGAGTCATTTGAAAAAGTAAAATTAGACTTAGATCCTCGCAATTGGCAGCTGATTGAACAATGGGAGGAGAAAAAGAAAAGATACTCTGATCCTATCTACTCATTTAAAGTGAGAGACAAAGAGATCAAGATTAAGACACATACTGAATCGCTTTCTCATACTCAGATTCCAAAAGTGGCTTTGCCCAAATTCAGAAGTTGGGGAGATATATTGAGGTGGTCTTTACAAGAGAATGTTCCAGGAGAATTTCCTTATACGGCCGGTATCTATCCTTTCAAAAGAGAGGGAGAGGATCCTACTAGAATGTTCGCTGGAGAAGGTGGTCCCGAGAGAACAAATCGTAGGTTTCACTATGTGAGCTTAGGCATGCCTGCGGCACGTTTATCTACGGCTTTCGATTCTGTGACTCTCTATGGAAATGACCCGGATTATCGTCCTGATATCTATGGAAAGATTGGTAATTCCGGGGTGAGCATCTGCTGTCTTGATGATGCTAAGAAGTTGTACTCAGGTTTCAATCTCTGCAACCCAACTACTTCGGTTTCCATGACCATAAACGGTCCAGCTCCTATGTTGCTAGGTTTCTTTATGAATGCTGCCATTGATCAGCAGTGTGAGCTTTATATAAAGGAAAATGGACTTGAGAATGAGATAGAGGAGAAAATAAATGCCATCTATAAATCGAAAGGTGTCGCAAGACCACAGTATCAAGGTGAATTGCCAGAAGGTAATGATGGGCTTGGATTGATGTTACTAGGAGTGACAGGGGATCAAGTGCTTCCAGCAGATGTCTATGGACCGATTAAAGCCAAGGCCATGTCGGTGGTTAGAGGTACCGTACAGGCAGATATCTTAAAAGAGGATCAGGCGCAGAATACCTGTATTTTCTCAACAGAGTTTGCATTAAGGCTAATGGGTGATGTACAGCAGTACTTCATTTCCAATGCCGTTAGAAATTTCTATTCAGTTTCAATTTCTGGGTATCATATTGCCGAGGCTGGGGCAAATCCAATTTCGCAGTTGGCCTTCACGCTTGCTAATGGCTTTACTTATGTAGAGTACTATTTAAGTAGAGGCATGGATATTAATGCTTTTGGTCCAAATCTTTCATTCTTCTTCTCAAATGGTATCGATCCGGAATATGCTGTGATTGGAAGGGTAGCAAGAAGAATCTGGGCAAAGGCTTTGAAGAATAAGTATGGAGCCAACTCAAGGGCTCAGATGTTGAAATACCACATTCAAACTTCTGGTAGGTCTCTGCACGCTCAAGAGATTGATTTCAATGACATCAGAACTACACTACAAGCATTATATGCGATATACGATAACTGTAACTCGTTGCACACCAATGCTTATGATGAAGCGATCACAACTCCAACAGAGGAATCTGTAAGAAGAGCAATGGCTATTCAGTTAATCATCAATAAAGAGCTTGGTTTAGCAAAAAATGAAAATCCTATGCAGGGTTCTTTCATCATAGAAGAGTTAACCGATTTGGTTGAAGAGGCTGTGTTGATGGAGTTCGATCGAATTACTGAAAGAGGTGGCGTATTGGGTGCCATGGAAACCATGTACCAGCGTTCTAAAATTCAAGAAGAGTCACTTTACTATGAGACGTTAAAGCATACGGGTGAATTCCCAATTATTGGGGTGAATACCTTCCTTAGCTCAAAAGGAAGTCCTACTATCTTACCAAAAGAGGTGATTAGAGCGACTACCGAAGAGAAGGAGTATCAAATCTCCATGTTGAATGACTTGCATAAAGGAAATGAATCGAAATCAGCCGAAATGATTGAACGCATTCAATCTGCCGCAATTCAGAATCAAAACATCTTTGAAGAGTTAATGGAGGCTTGTAAATACTGTTCGTTAGGCGAAATTACTTCTGCGCTATTCGAGGTTGGAGGACAGTATAGAAGGAATATGTAGAAAGAAACTCGATGGGTTCTTATAAATTGAGAACCCATGGTTTATTACTTACTTGGCAATCCTCTGATTGATTTGCTCAATCATTTTTAACGCATTTCTATTTTTAGGTTCGAGATTTAAAACCTTTTGGTAGTTCTTCAAAGCGCTTTCAAAATCGTCTATATACAAGTAAGACTCCCCAAGACTATCGAATGTATTGGGTGATTGTGGAAAAGCCTCTGTATTGTACTTGAAAACATTAACGGCTTCGTTATATTTTCTGTATCCTAATAATTTGTATCCAAATGAATTTATCAGTGATTCAATATCTATCGATGGGTTTTTACTTCTAATACGGTCTAAATAACTATCCAGATCACCCGCATTAGACGCCAGGGTTTCAGATGTCATGACTTCCAGAAGTTCGTTCTCGTGCTTTATCAGTTTCGAATCTATAATTCCTGCAACTTTGGTAACCATATCATTATGTACTGATTGAAATTGATAACCATTGGTCATTAGCAAAATGGTAATACCTTGTTTCGGGTAAAATCGAATGGCACTTACACCGCCTCCAGTGAATCCTATAGAAGGATTTTCCCCAGATTCATATATTCTCCAACCCTGTGCAAATTGAAAATTTGGCATTTCAATAAAGTCATAAGCTTCCCACATTTTTTCTTTCGTTTCTGGAGAGAAGTACTGATTTGTATTGAGCTTAATGGCCCAATCCCGAAGTTTGGGTAAGGTGATGTTAATACCATTTCCAGCGAAACCTCGAGATTCTTGGATGTCTTTCTTTCTTGTGTAACTCTTTAGTTTATGGTTATAGGTGTACTTAGAAGTTCTATTTCTTATTTCTTCGGACGAGTTACTCGAATATGTGAATCCATAGCTATTTCCTTCAAATAGAGATTCTAAGGTGAATTTCTTTAAAGATTGTCCCGAAATATTTTCTATCATCTGAGCTAGTAACCAATAATTGGTTTGGTTGTAGGCATGATAATGACCTGTGGGAAAGATCAACTCCTTTTTGCTCAATGAATTCCATACTTCATTGTTGGGTTTTTCTCCATCAAAAGCAATAAAATCAGGTATTCCGGAGGCATGTGCCATCAAGTCCTTGATCTTTACTTTATTCCAGTTTTCAGGAACATCCGAAACATACTTGCTTATAGGTTCTTCTAAAGTAACTTTCTGCTGTTCTACAAGCTGAAAAACTAGTGTATTGATCAACATCTTTGTTGAGCTATAAATTCTAAACAAAGTTTGCTCACTTACAGGAGTAGAGAATTCAAGTGAGCTATAGCCGAAATAATTCTCAAATAGAATGTTATCATTCTGAATTACCGAGATGGCAAGACCTGGAATATTGTTTTCTTGGATCTTACTTTCTAGATATTTAGCGATTTTCAGATCACGGGTTTGACCAGTAGTGAATTGTATACTCAGGATACAAAGAATGAGCGTATGTAAGGTTTTCATTTTGTTCATTTGAACTCGAAAACCTCACTTATTTATTTCAGTTACTTGAAAGTTGAACTTTTTAGTATCAAATAGTTTTTATCCTTTTTTGATACCGTCAGAACTATGTTTAAATGGGGTAGATCTTTCGCAGGATTTCATTTTTTTCTTCTTCCTTAAAAGAAAAAGCTTCTTTCCCCTTTGTCATATCACCGTAGATATATCCTCTAAAATTCATATCTAAGTATTTGCAAGAAAGATCAAAAGGTACTTCGAATCCTGAAGGCATATGATCACTTGAGCCTTGGGTAATCAAGAATGTCTCTTTGCCTGCCATGGCCCTGCCTTTGGGCTTTTCCACTCTTACCAAGTCCGACCATCTGTCGAAGTAGGTTTTCATTACACTACTCATGGCATACCAATAGACCGGAGTAGCAAAAATGATTTTATCATGCGCCAACATGACATCGACAATTTCTAGAAACTGGTCATTCTCCGGGTAATTATTATCATAGTCATACCCTACGAACTCATAATTTGATAGGTTAAGAAAAGCGTAATCTTTCCCTTTCAATAGATTCTCAATAACAAAAAGTGTATTACTGTCTTTACGGGCAGTGCCTAGAATGACTAAAGGTTTGTTTGAAGACATAAAAAAATAAGTTAGATAAGAGTAATTGTCTTAGGTCTATAATAGTTCAAAACAAGATAACGTCACTCTGATTCTTTTGCACGCAAAAGCGAAAGAGTCTGAGGAAAAATATTGGTTTTGATCTAAATTAAGGTGACCTGTCTGCCTACAGGCAGGTTCTTTCGGTCGCTTCACTTCCTGTGTCTATGCTGGAGATTCTACGAAAGCTTTCTGAATGACGAAAAGGACCGTCACTGCGAGTTTATCTGCCTTGGCAGGGAACGAAGCAGTCTCCTTATTACCAATTCTGAACTTCTTTAATAAAGAGATCATCCCAATTAGGATTATTCGATTCAATTAATTTAAGTTTCTGTTTTCTTGAACCACCTTTTTAATCTCTTTTCTTCCTCAATTGCTGATTCTATACTATTGAAGAATTGGAAGTAGACGAGTTTGGCACAATTGTACTTAGAAGTGAATGATTTTGGATAGTGCTTCTCTCTATGCTCTATAACTCTCGATGAAAGATCAGATGTAACTCCCACATAAATGGTGGTGTGATGACTATTCGTCATCATATAAACAAATCCTCCTTTAGACATAAACTAAAATTACTAATCAGGAGATTGCTTCGTCATCCCAATAAATTGGGATTTCTCGCAATGACGATTTGAAAGATAAAGCGTCTCTGCAAGCTTTGCAGCGGTTTTAATGAGTATAGATATTGTCTACTAGCAGGAATAGTCTTTTCAATACACATTACTCAAGTCTCAATACTTACTGCACTCCATGATTGACAAACTTAAAATTCTTAACTGACTCAGGAGTTTCTAATCCCTCTTTACAATCAGCATTCTTTACCACTTTGCCAGGATGAGTTTCTAGCTCTAAAACGCCAGCCCATACATCTAGATCCATATCGGCTTTTTCATCATTAGCGCCTTCGTCTCTAATCTTCACGGAAGCATCGGTTATATCAATGGCGATTACCAATGTACCGTCAAGTTCTTTCTGATTTGGAATTCTTGCTTCTGCCCATCTTCCTGCTATAAAGTTATCCGTAATTAATTCTAGTGCCTCCATTTTGCCTGCATCGTCTTCAATCAAACGAGGCTTTCCAAAAACTGCCACTGACCGATAATTGACAGAATGGTGAAAAACGGAACGTGCTAAGACCAGTCCGTCTATATGAGTAACTGTAATGCTTACTTTTTCTTGATCAAGCAATGAACTCATCATGCGGTTTTTGATTGAACCGTGTAAAAAGATTGTGTCTCCTTTTCTACCATAACCTGTGGGTATCACAATAGATGTACCTTCATATACATAGGGTACATGGCAAACGAAATGGGAGTCGAGTATTTCATTTACTAATGCCTTATCGTAATGTGCTCTTTTAGGGCCTCTTACAACTTTATTTAAAGGTGTTTTTTCAAAGGATTCCATTCTTCTGTATTTTGAGTTTGAACGAAGTTGAAAATATTTTTTAGAATTTGTCCATTCTCCAATAGTCTTTTCGTCAATCAATTAATCGCGATTTAAACTATTGAAAACTTTATTTTTAGAACGATGCAAAAGTATTTATACCTATTTAGAGGCGGTGATAAAATGATGGCCGCTATGTCTCCCGAAGAAGTAGAAGCCCATATGGGTGAATGGAGAATTTGGATGCAGGAACTTGCTGAAAAAGGCCAGTTGATTGATGGTGAACCATTATTTGCTGAAGGTAAACAAGTCGTAAAAGGAGGTTCAGTAATTACCGATGGTCCCTTTGCAGAAGGTACAGAAATTGTTGGTGGCTATTTAATGGTAAATGCTGCCTCTATAGAAGACGCAGTGGAGCTTTCTAAAGGCTGCCCTATTCTGCAAGCAGAAGACGCCAACATTGAAGTGCGTCAAATTCAGGTTTTAGAATTTTAGAAAATCTCAGGTCATTTCGATTTTGAATTGATCTGTTACACTTGACCCATGACCACCGAAGCTGCCGCTACTTTAGATCACCTGTTCCGTCACGAATATGGCCGGTTAGTGTCTTTATTCACTAACCGTTATTCAACGGCTATGATTGATAGCATTGAGGATGCTGTGCAAGAGGCATTATACAAGGCAGCTAAGGTATGGGCATTTAAAGGCCTGCCTGAAAACCCCCAGGCCTGGTTATATCGAGTAGCCAATAATGCCCTCATTGATTCTTTAAGGAAAACGAATAGGGTAGATCGATTAGATGATGACACCAAAAATCAAGTAGAGGAAACTCAAGAGCTAGAGTTTGCGCAGGATGAATTAGGTGATGAGCAATTACGAATGATCTTTGCCTGCTGTCATCCGAGTATGAAGTTGACCGAGCAGCTCATGCTCAGTTTAAAATTACTTTGTGGTCTATCTGTGAAAGAGATTTCAAGGGCTTTGCTCAAACAAGAAGAGGCTACTAAAAAAGCCATTACAAGAGCCAAGAAAAAATTCAAAGAAGAGATTGGGAAACTGGAGGTGCCAGTGGGCAATGAACTTGAATCAAGACTATCTGCCGTGCTGCAGGTAATCTATTTACTTTTTAATGAGGGCTATAAGGCTACGGAAGGCGAAAGACTCTTGAGACAAGATTTATGCGATGAGGCCATACGTTTGGCTTTCCTTTTGAAGAATGAACCCTCTTGCGACAATGGCGAACTTCAAGCCTTAATTTCTATGATGCTTTTTAAAGCGGCACGCTTTCCTGCAAGGGTTGATGCAAAGGGTAGGCTTCTGACTTTGGCTGAACAAGATCGTTCGAAATATGATGAGGATATGATGCAGTGGGGATGGAAGTTTCTGAAAGAATCTTCGGCCTATACTTATTCCTCCATTTACCAATTAGAAGCAACAATCTCCTGTTACTACACTACTGCAGAAACCTATGAGAAAACGAATTGGCAGTCTATTTTGGGGTTATATGATCGCTTGATTGCGCTAAAACCTGCGCCTGTAGTGCATATGAGCAGAATACTGGTTTTAAGTAAGCTCGAGGGTGCCCAATATGCCTTGAATGAGATTGAAAAGATTGAAGATGAGTTAAAAGGCAATCAGTCATTCAATGCTTTAAAAGCAGACCTATATGCTGATGTTATGGATTGGCCAAAGGCTAGGCTTCATTTGCAAAGAGCCATCAGTGAATCACAAAACTTTACAGAACGTAGATTTTTACAAGACAAATTGCGAAGTTGGGTAGGTAGATAGCCATGCTCAAAACTATTTTTCGCTTCGCGCTCATTGTTATCGCACTACTCATACTTTTTCAACTGAGTAATGCTTCTGTATTTGTTCCATCCATTTCTGCTGATGTTATCATTGGAATTGGCGCGATTATACTCATTGGTTTGGGCGTCTATTTCGGTACCACTTTTAGAAAAGAGAAAATTGTAGAGGTAGGCCCCATTGTAGAAGTTGACCAGCAGAAGATAGACCAGCTAGGTTTAAGCGAAAGAGAACTGGAAGTACTACAATTGATTTCTGATGGATTATCTAATAAGCAAATAGGTGAGACTCTCTTTGTATCAGAGAGTACGGTAAAGACGCACGTGTCAAACTTGTTTGTTAAGCTCGATGTAAAACGCAGGACTCAAGCAGTTACTCAGGCTAAAGCATGGCGCATAATTGTCTAGTACTTTCGACTGATCTAGAGCTTTGGTACTTTAGTATGAGGATTCAAAACCCTGAAAGTCCTTCCTTGTGATCAAAACAAAACGACTTGATATGATAAAGCTTATTAAAAAGTACGGTTCAATTGCAACACTTATAGTGGTGGGTATTCCTGTAGTTCAGAATTTAATTACTGGTACTAGTAAAGAATCTTTTGCCATTGGCGAGATCATTGGCTATACAACCATGATAATTGCTATGGCTACTGTTTTTGTGGCTATGAAGCATTTCCGCGATAACATGAACGAAGGTATTATGTCCTTTGGACAGGGTCTACAGATTGGGCTTGGCATTTCTATGGTTGGTGGTTTAGCCTTCGCTATTTATAATGCTGTATTTGTTACGTTAATTATGCCCGATTTCAACGAGCAATATTTCTCCTATCAAACAGGCTTAGAGGTTGGTTCTGCTGAATTTGAAACTCAATTTAAAACCATGATGGAAACTAGTGGCTGGATGTTTAGTGTTGTAGGGGGATCGATACTCATGTTTGTCACGGTCTTTTTGATTGGATTTGTAGAGAGTGTAATTAGTGCCTTAATCTTCCAGAAAAAGCCCCAGCTGACCACTTAATATGTATAAAAGACTTTGGGTGTTTTTGAGTTTTGTACTCCTGATGTGTTCACATCAGGATGCAGCATATTTGTCTGAAATAAAGCAGCACCGAGAAGAACTCAATAATGAATACCTCGATGAGGTACGATCTCCTCTAAGTAAAGAAGAAAGAGAAAATTTTCGAGGGCACGATTTCTTTTCAATTGACCAAGCCTATCGTGTTCAGGCACAATTGGAAAGAACACCCAATAGCAGACCTTTTCAGATGGTGATGAGTACAGGAAGAACACAGCTGTATAAAAAGTTTGGTGTTTTGAAGTTTGAATTGAAGGGCCAAGAGTTAGAACTAGAAGCTTATACCCGCTTTCAGTCCTTTGGCTTGTCTATGAAAACTACACCAGTCCTAATTCCAATTATTGATCATACTACTGGCCAGACTACTTATGACGGTGGTAGGTATTTAACTTTTAATAGTGTACCAGAAGGTGATGAATGGACTATCGATTTCAATAAGCTTTACAATCCCTATTGTGCATATAACGATCAAATTGCTTGTCCGAGAGTTCCAGAAGCAAATCATTTGAAAATCTCTATTGAGGCAGGTGTCAGAGGGCCAAAGAATTAGCTGCTCAATGCACTGCTAATTTTCTGAACTGATTTGACCTCAAAGACTTTAACCAATTTGGCAATTGCAGATAATAATAAACCGGGTTGGGCGATATCTCTACCCAGCCACGCAATGGATTGGTCTCTGTCGCTAGTCAATGCTTTCCTTTCTTTTTCAGATGCATTGGCGTATTGTAAAGCATATGTCCAAGCTCCATCGCGAGCGATTTGGATACTGAAGTCTACCAAACGTTCATCTAACTTACCTGCAATTTTATCCAGTAAGCCAATGATAGGAGAGATTCGGTTAATGTCTTTTTGAACGCCTTCAACCATGCTGGATAGGAGCTCATTGATTTTGTAAAAGTCTGTTTTGAGATTTTCAATCTCGGACCCACTCACCTCTGCCGCTGCTATACCTAAGTCTAGATTTATGTGCGCATTAATTCCGAGTAAGAGATGTTGTAAAGTAAGTGGCCAAAATTTGAATCGCTGATCAAAAGCTACTTCCCAGCAATAGGAGCATTTCCCACCTGATTTAAATTGCGTGTATGCCTCAAGGTAACGATTCGCAAAAACTACATCGAGTTTTTCCATGCGTACATTGTCATCGAATTCTTGTTTTTCTATCCCCTCTTTAACGGCCTCTGTTACCTTTTTGTATAAGATAGGGAAGAAGGCAAGTTTAGAGTTTTCAGCAATCTCGGTTTCGATTATGTCTGCTAGAAGTTCTATGACTTGATCTATGGTGTGTGCCTGCATACTTCAAAATAGGACTTTTGTCTTTATTTAAGACAATAGCGCATCAGGTCATACCATCCTATTTTCTCACAAACCATTTACATCCCCAGGAATTAAATGCTTCGTAGAATCCTGCCTCTGTATTCTTATTGTTGAAGTACATGTTTGCGTTTTCCCCGGTTGTGCTTGCAATCATCGTCCACTTGAGTTCTCCTCGAAAACCAATCTTCTCTTCTTCCTGGTTGGGTTTTTGACTCATGATGGCATTGGTTTGCCCGAATACTTCACCACCCATTATCGTCATAAAAGTGAGCTGTGCAGAATGAACGACTTTGTTTTCACCAAAGCCCATTTGCCAAATTACTTTTACATCGCTACAGTTTTCTACTGCTTCAATTAGTTTTGCCTTATCTCCTTGAATGGTCTTACCTACCTCATTGTTTTCGTATACAAGCTCCCAAGAACTGGTTTGGGCAATTGAATAATTGATGGCGCAAAGGGTAAGTACTGTTACAAATAAGAAGTGTCTTTTCATCGTATTGAGTTTTCATTCAAGACGCGCTAGAATTCGAAATGTGTAAAGGAATTATGTCAAATGCTATATCGCAATGTGGATGGTAGATATATAATTGAATTTTTAATTTTCAATAATTATTGAAAATTAAAAATGTTTTCTATATTTGAGCATGCATTACGATGAAGCGAAATCTGAATTCATTCTGGCTTGGGGAACACTCGGATCGGCTTGGGGTATCAACAAAGCCATGGGACAGATACATGCTTTATTATTGGTTACGGAAGAGCCTCTGACTACAGAGCAGATTATGGAAGAACTCAAGATTTCTCGTGGGAATGCCAATATGAATATTCGCGGTTTGATTGATTGGGGTATTGTCCATAAAGTATATATGCCGGGTGAAAGAAAAGAGTACTTCACTGCTGGCAAAGACATTCTTGAATTAGCTAGGCAGGTAAGTAAAGAACGAAGAAGGAGAGAGATTGAGCCTGTGAAAAAAGTTCTTGAGCAAATACAAGAAGTGAATGGAGGCGATAAGAATGAGATTGCTCATTTCAAAAAAGTGACCAAGGATTTAAGTGATTTTACGAATCAGGTGGATGGTGCATTGGATAAGTTCGTTCGCTCAGATAAGAACTGGTTCTTTCAAGTTTTGATGCGTTTAATGAAATAAAAAAATTTATCTATAAACTTTCAATAAATATTGAAAATATGAAATATAAAATAAGTATGATTGAAAAGGTGTACAGGTGGTTTCATGTGGCGATTCTTACCTTACTAATTGTTTTTGCGGTATTGGCCCCCATTATCCTTGGTTATTCCATCATGTTGATCGGTCTATCAGTAATAATCATTGGTATAGCTCAGATAATGGCGGGTATAGTTGCTAAATCAACTCCAAGTTTATTCAGATTAAAGTCTACACGGTATTTGAACTTATGGCTCATCTTATCTGTACTTGATTTACTAATACTCACAGTGTCTATTTTCTCTGATTGGCCTACTGTTGTGTTTGGAACAATGGTATTTGGAATCCTTTTATCCTTCCTGCAGTACGCTGCACTTACATCAAAAAGATTTAAACTTAAAATTCAATAGTTATGGATTACACAATTATTACTTACTCGATTTACTTGATTTTGACCATATCGCTTACTGTATGGGTTGCGAATACTCTTTTCAAAAATGGTAAGGTTTTTCTGATAGAGATTTTTGCTAATAATACTGAGTTCGCTGATAGCGTTAACAAGCTGTTGGTTGTAGGCTTTTATCTCATCAATTTAGGCTATGCTATTTCAGTCTTAGACGAAATTGGGACTATTCATGATTTGAATGATCTCTTTGTTAGATTATCCAAAAGGGTCGGAATCATAACTCTGATTTTAGGAGCTATGCACTTTACTAACATTATGATTTTCTTTCAACTGAGAAAGAAACCCAGTAACGAGAATACAGATTACAATCTTAATTGATTAATTATTGGAGTGAAGACTATTCTTCACTCCAACGAACAACTCCCATTAAAATCAGAAGCATCGAACAGGGTTTTGGCATTTCCGATTAACGCCCCTTGGCTTACCTCAATTGTTAACTGGTTGCTACCGGAACGCTTTGGAGAGCAGTATTCTAGTAAATAGTAACTGTTGGCTCTTCCATTAATTAAATCTCCAATTTCTCTGAATCTATCTAAGAGCTCGCCAATGTTAGCTGCCGAAACAAAGCTGGTTTTTCCTATTTCTCTCAAAGTGTTCTCGTCTACTTCGCCACCCAAACCAATGGTGTAAACAGAAATGTCTCTGTCCGCACTGGCTACAGCACCAAGTGCTTGACCTTTAGTATTTCTATTTGCCTGGTCCGTGCCATCCGTGAAAACAACTACTGCACTAGAGCCAATCTCATTGAGGTTTCTGGTTCTGGTAAGGTTTTGTGTGGCTACTTCTATCCCTTGGATTACCGCACCATATAAGTTGGTAGAGTTATCTGAACTCATCTCAGGGGTGATGCTTTCTATCGCTTCTTTCAGTGTATTGCTATTTGTACTGGTAGTCTGTAATTGCTTGATATTCTGAGCACCATCAAACCACCAGATTTCCATTTTAATAGCTTCAGCAGAAGCTTCTGTTGATGCTGGAACAACTTCATCTATAAAGCTCTTAGCTGCTTGTTTTAAGCCAGCTAGGTTTTCACCGCCTAGAACGGACCCGCTCAAGTCTAGCAATAAAGTAATGTGATAATCGAACACTTGTTCGTTCGGTTGGACTTTTCGTGTTGCCTCGAAACTGGAAATCACTTGTCCATTTTCATATATGGTAAAGTCGCTTTCGTTTAAACCTGCAATTCCTTCTCCTGCATTGTTCTCTACTCTAAAAAATACCGAGACGTTGGAAGGAAGGTTCACAAATTGGTCTTCGATAGTAACTTGTAAACCAATGTTTTCTGAGTCATCGCTGCTGCAAGAGAATACAAAAAATGAAAGGATAGATAGTCCTAAAATTAGTCGTTTGAGTTTCATGATTCTTAGGTTTTGAGTTTACCCAAGAACCCGGAAACTAAATCAGATATTGTGCTGTTCGATAATTAATTAAACTAAATTTGTAATCGCATAAAATTGAAGCAATATGGAGACAACTACCACGTTACTAGGGGATTATGAATACGAAGCTGTAAACCCTGCAGGCAATAAAGTACACATAGATATGAGAGATCCTGGTGAGAAAACAGGGCAGTCGCCAACTGAACTTTTACTCTCTGCGCTATCTGGTTGTGCTTCAGTGGATTTAGTGCAGATGCTGAAGAAAAGAAAGAGAACTGTGAATGGTTTAAAGGTAACAGCTGAGGGTACTCGAAGAGATGAACATCCAAGAGCTTTTACGCATATCAAACTTCATTTTGTGCTAGATTCTCCGGATGCTTCTCAAGAAGAATTTGAAAAATTAGGTCATCTAGCAGCCGGTAAATATTGCTCAGTAGCAGGTACGTTAAACTCAGAAATTGATCACGAGTTTACGATTAATCGCTAGCCATAATTAAACTTTTCTTTTCGAGCTAGGTCGAAGTACCAAACAAGGTTCATGAGACTCGGTAGAAAAGAAATAGCACATTTATATAACAGGGCAGCTTTCGGATTGGACTTTGAGTCATTCCAAAAGCTGTCTTTTTCTAATGCCAATCAGTTAGTCAAAAGGCTATTTTCTGAGTCTTTTCAGCCGAATACACTTAACGTATTTGGTGCTATGCCTCAGTTAGAAATTTCCAGAAAAGTAAGGTCAGGTGAATTCACTCGTGAAGAAGCACGAGCTGAAATTCGTAAGGCGGTAGATGAGTCGAGAGAAAAGATCCGAGACCTTAATGTGACTTGGATTCAGCAGATGCAGGATTCTAAAACCGCAGGTCTTGAAAAGCTAGTCTTCTTCTGGCATGATCATTTTGGCGTCCGTGTGCTCAATGGTTATCTGGCACAGCAGCATAATAACACCCTTAGAACCCATGCTCTGAGATCTTTTAAAGAATTGCTGTTGGCTGTAGCCAGAGATCCTGCTATGCTGAGTTTTCTAAATAATCAACAGAATAAGAAGTCGATGCCTAATGAGAACTTTGCTCGCGAGCTCATGGAGCTGTTCACCATAGGTAGAGGAAATTATACAGAGCAAGATGTTAAGGAGGCAGCACGTGCATTCACAGGCTGGCGAATCGATAGAAGAACAGGGAAGTTCATCTTTGATAGAAGGAATCATGACTTTGGGCAAAAAAGATTCTTTAATCAAAAAGGTGATTTTAATGGGGAAGAGATCATTGATATCATTTTGTCGGACAAAAGAACAGCTGACTTTTTAGCTACAAAGTTCTATCTCTACTATGTAGAAGACACACCAAATAGTACGCGAATAAGCGAGCTATCAGATTATTACTACACACATAATTACGATACCGGATCATTACTCGCCTTTCTGTTTACTAGAGAATGGTTTTATGAAGAAAGTGTGCAAAGGTCTAAGATCAAATCTCCGATTTCTCTTATCAATAGTCTGCATGTGCAGATGGGCTTAGGATTTAATAATCCGTTGGCTTGGATAGTTCTTCAAAGAAATTTTAATCAGGTACTCTTCTACCCACCAAGTGTGGCCGGATGGCCTACGGGCAGGGAGTGGATTGACAGCAGCTCATTGGTGAAAAGAATGCAGTTACCGGCTGCCATTGCAGGAATGAGTATGCAGATTGATGATCTGCCAGAAATCGATGCCTCGGATCCTTTCAAGAGTTTTGATAGAAAGCGCGTCCTGAGATCAGCATCTTTTAGAAACCAACAAATTGATTTCAGTGCTTCAAACGATAAAGAAGCGCTAGACATGATGATTGAATTTTTATTGGGTGGAAGATTAGAAGAAACGATGTATCAAAAAACCTTAGCTCAAATGGCAGCAACTCCCAATCACCTAAAAGTAGAACGTGTAATGACCGTTTTAGCATCCTTACCAGAATTTCAAATGATTTAAGATGAAGCAGACGAGAAGAGATTTTATAAAGAATAGTTCAATGGTGGCAGCAGGTACTTGGTTTGCTCCGTACTTCCTGAATGCTAACACCATGTCTATAGGCGATTTTAAAGGGAAGCGAATCATTATTGTTCAGCTATCTGGAGGTAATGATGGATTGAATACTATTGTTCCTTTTGAAAATGATTTGTACTACAAAGCGAGACCTCAAATTGGAATTTCGAAAAAAGATGTGATCGACCTGAATGGTCAGTTGGGGATGAATCCCGCTTTGAAAGCAATCGAACCTTTGTTTAAAGAAGGCTTGGTTTCTATTCTTAATGGGGTAGGTTATCCTAACCCTGAGCGGTCTCATTTTCGTTCTATGGATATTTGGCATACTGCCAGTAATGCAGATGAATATTGGAAGACGGGTTGGTTAGGTCGATACTTAGATGCCCAATGCAGCAATTGTGATTCTCTTCATCAAGCGGTTCAGTTGAATGGGACACTGGATCTCGTTATGAAAGGGGAGAGTCTTAAAGGACTTGCCATGACTGACCCGGCTCAAATGATTAATGGTGCCAATACGAGCTATCAAGGGAAGGCCATGTCTTCCAATTCAAGCCATCATGACCATGAGCCCGTTGGCTATTTATATAAGACTTTAGTGGAAACTTCTAAGTCTGCAGATTACCTCGAAGAGAAATTGCAGAAGAATAAAATGACGGTAAAAGGTGTTCCTGGTGATCAATTTTCGAAACACCTAAAAACCATTGTTCAAATGATCAATGCAGGGTTAGAAACCTCTGTTTATTACACACAATTAGGAGGTTTTGATACACATGCAAATCAGAAGAATAGACAAGATAGGTTGCTCTCATCTTATGCTAATGGCATAAAATTTTTGGTAGAAGAATTGAAAAAATCAGGAGAACTCAAGAATACCTTAATCATGACATTCTCAGAGTTTGGCAGAAGGGTACAGCAAAATGCCAGTAACGGTACAGACCATGGTACAGCCAATAATCTATTTGTTATTGGGGAGAGTGTGAAGGGAGGTTTCTATAATGATATGCCCAGTCTTTCCGATCTAGACAATGGAGACTTAAAATATACTATTGACTTTAGAAATGTATATGCTACAATTCTTCAGAATTGGCTTGAAGTTGATGCTCAGCAAATATTAAAAAGAGACTTTGCTATTTTGCCTTTTTTAAAGGTTTAACCAATAGGTGGCTTTGATTACCAAAGCTCTGTTTTTGTTAATTAAACTATCAGGAAAGTAGTTATCCGTATAGGCAATAAATATGTCAGATACTGGCTTGAATCGCCACTGGAGGCGAGAGTTAATATTGATGTTATCAATCTGGCTGTTGTACTGAATAAAAGTTGTCCAGAATAATTTTTTGCTGAAGGTTACATCGAATCTAGGTCCGATCAAGAAAATATCGGCTTCACCATAAGGTTCAGGTAAGCGAATACGATTGTAGTTAAAGTCTAAGCTAGCAATACCGTAGGGTTGGAATCTGTAATTCAGATTTCCTCCTAAACTGTATCGTTCGCCATTGAAGAATTCGCCTAGATTCGTTCTGGCTGTAAAGAAGATCTCCTTTCGGGTATCTGAATTGTAGCTGGCTTCAAAATTCACAAAAGTATGTTCTGAGCCTTCAGGGAGTGCCAGATTTCCTTCTCGTGTTGGATCGAAGGAGCTGAACAAATAAATGTAGTTACGGACTAGACTTGCATTGAATCTACTGGTATTCAAGCCTTGTCCTTCAATACCAATTCTAAATTCTGAATCGGTAGTACCATTGGCCTCATTTTGGAAGAAGTCTATGCCTACAACAGGTCCAATTCGCTGCAATACTTTAGACTTAGGGTAGAATTGTCTTCTAATATTCAGGTTGCCTCTTTCATAACCTGACCTTCTGGCAAAGCCCACTTCTGGATTGTAATTATCGCCCACCTTTTGAGCAAATGCTTGAATGCCCCAATCAATGGTTTGATAGTTCACGCTAAGTGCAGTAGCAAATTCATCATCGGCTCTTTCTTTGTCAAAAGACTGATGGTAGAAGAATTTTGCATTCCATTTATTATCAGCACTGGCTAGGTTGTAATCGAAGCCTAAAACTCGGTTGAATTGATTAAAGTTAGTGCCGGATTCATTGCTAAGATCTTGCTTGTTGATCATGATTAAACCAAAATTGGAACGGCTAAATACTTTGCGTTGTAAGGCAGCAACGGTGTAGTTGATCTCTGGTAGGTTAATATCTCTTTCAGCAGCAGCCTGCATATTGAGCACGCCAATTCTCCAATTGTTATTAAGCTTTCCACTCAATCGGGCTCCAAAATTGATTTTATTCTGTATGTTCTGGCCTGTTGATTCATCACGACTTACACCTATTCTTCGAGAGAAAAATGGTCTTAATCCATTGGCGCCAAACTCACTAAATAAGTCAGCGTTTTCAAGAAAGAATTGTCTTCTCTCGGGGAAGAATATCTCAAATCGGTCGAGGTTGGTCACTTGCCTATCCACTTCTACTTGTGAGAAGTCGGGGTTCACGGTAAGGTCAAGGTTTAAACCTGCTCCAAGGCCTACTTTTGCATCGAAACCAAAATTACCGTCCGAGGCCGATTCTCGATTAATTGCTTCGGTTTCTCCTGAAGGGGTATAGCCACCAGCCGCAGAAGTATTACCTAATACATAAGGAATCACAGAGATGTTCGCACCTGGGTTCTTTGGCGCCTCGTCCCAAATAAGTTTGCCAGTGTGAGCCTGCGAGTATAAGGCAAAGTTCCTAGGGACTGCATTCCAGATAGATCTTTCACCTGTATTACTATCAATCCTGTAAGAATTAATGTACCATTCAGTAGTACCTTCCTTGTAACGAATACTTTTAAATGGAATGGCCATTTCTACTATCCAGTATTCATCATTTCTGGTCGCTTCTCCATACCATTTATTCTCCCAATCGAGCGATAGGTTTCCTCTTTCTGCTCCACCATTAGATACCAATCCCTCTCTTCTAACACCAAAAGGATTCATACCAAATTGAAAGGCATTGGTTCTATCATTAAAAGTATCGAAGGCTATGGTGAGCATATCGTTACCGGCTCCTCTGAAATCTCTTCTTAAGGAAGGTGTGACATACTTTGCTGCCCCAGTATTATACATTTTGCCTGAAACGTAAATGAATTTATCGTCATAGGTGAGTCTGAGTTCTGTCTTGGCATTGGCCATGACTGTATCTGTCGGGAAATTTTGGTAATAGTCGCTTCCAACATCAGCTTGCTTCCAAGACTCTTCATCTAAAATGCCATCAATGACTATGGGATCAATCGCACGTTTGATATGCAATTCTTTTACGGATTGCGCATGACTCTGCTGCAAGCCAAGAGCTAGAAGTAATAATAGTAAAAGTGGGCGCATGGTTAGTGCTGCAAGGTTACTGCTATTTCTTTAACCACACAAAGATGGTAAAAGGCTTTATGATGAGCGGCTGATAATCAGTAACATAAAATAATTTATTTTCGCGCCATGAGAGTTGTTAAAGAGTTGACAGGAAAACCTTGTAAGGTTACCGTGTTTTCTTGGAATGAAAAATATCTAATCAAGCTGGAGTATGGTCCGTTTGAGCAAACTTATAAAGTGAGTATGATGGATTATTTGGAGGAGGAAATAGATGATATTCTAACCGACAAATTCATTTCGGAAGCCATGGATCGATTTAAAAGCATGGGCGTATCTCTAAGAGACGCTATTAATTAATATTACTGCTTATTATTCAATGTTTAATTGGTAAGTTTATAAGAACCGTCCCTTCTTTTTTATTATGCTTGAAGGCCATTCTACAGAGTTATTGATAATAGCTTTTCTTCTTTTGACTGTAATAGTTCTACTGTTTAGAAATTTGAAGAAGGGCCGTTCTATGTTTTCCATGGCGGAGGATTTAGCGGTAGCTCAGGATAAGAAACAAGCTATTGATCAAACGCTCGATCTACTTATGGAGCATTCTTCCGATTTTGTATTTAGGTACGATCGTGAGGGTAATATAATCTATGTCTCATCTAATGTTGAGAGAGTATTAGGTTATGAAAAAGCTGCAGGATCAAGGCATTTCACAGAAGTCTTAACAGATAATCCTATTAATAAGGGACTAAAAGGCCATCTCAAAGAGGTCTTTAGAGATAAGAATTTCCATACGGTTTCATTTTTTGTGGAGGTATTCGATGTAGACTCTAAACCTCAAATGCTTGAGGTATTTGAGACTCCCTTTACAGATGATATGGGAGAGGTGGTTTACATGACCTGTATTGCGAAAAATGTAACTAATGTTTATCAGGTAGAACTAGAATTGAAAGAATCTGAAAGACAGCAATATCAGATATTAAAAGCCCTACCGGATGCCTTATTCATGATGGATAGAGAAGGCAGATATCTTGATTATCAAAACCCTGCTGGAGACGATCTTTGGTATAATCCAGCGGATTTTATAGGTAAAAAAGTTACAGAGGTAATTCCGGATCCTTTAGGTTCGACTTTGCAAAAAGCTGTTGAAGATGCTTTTGAGAGTGACGAGATCACACGTATTGAATACTCTTTCAATATGGAAGGAGAACTGTTTTATGAGGGCCGATTAGTCAGGCTTTCTGAAGACAAAGTCTTGATTATTTCAAGAGATATTACAGCACAAAAGAAGCTTGAGGTTGGTTTAAGAGAGGCAAAAGAAGCTGCTGAGGCAGCGACCGAGGCTAAGAGTAACTTTTTAGCCACTATGAGTCATGAGATTAGAACACCTATGAACGGGGTGATCGGTATGACGGGTTTACTTGCCGAGACAGAGCTCAATCCAGAGCAGAAAGATTATGTAGAGACTATACAGGCTAGCGGTGATAGTTTATTAAGAGTTATCAACGACATTCTAGATTACTCAAAGATCGAATCGGGCAAAATGAGTTTTGAAGAATCACTTTTCTCCCTAGAAAAAGTTCTTGACGACTCAGTGAATCTGGTAATGTTCGAGGCAACAAAAAAAGGAATAAGCATTGATAAGCATATAGATGAAGATGTTCCCCTTTTCATAAATTCAGATAGAGGCAGGTTACGTCAAGTTTTGCTGAACCTCCTGTCAAATGCCGTAAAATTTACAGAGACTGGCATGGTAAAAGTCTCTGTTTATTTAGAAAGTAAAACAGCCACTGGTTGTCAAATTGGGTTTGTTGTAAAAGACACAGGCATTGGAATACCTAAGGAAAAGTTAAGCGGATTATTCAAAGAGTTTACCCAAGCGGATTCTTCTCATTCTAGAAAGTATGGTGGCACTGGTTTAGGGCTGGCAATTGTTAAGAATCTAGTTAAGCTATTTGGAGGCAAAGTAAATGTGAAAAGCGAAGTGGGTAAAGGATCAGAATTCTCCTTTACTATAACCGCAAGACTAGGGGTAGATCAAGATTTAGCGTCTGAAGGCAATAATAGTAGAGAAGTATTCAAGCCGATATCTGAAGATTACCCTATGGAAATTCTGCTAGCTGAAGACAATGCAGTAAATAGAAAACTGACCTCTCTTTTCTTAGAAAAACTTGGTTACAACAATCAATATGCAATGGATGGCTTAGAGGTGATTCAATTACTTAAACAGAACCCATATGATGTATTGCTTTTAGATATTTCTATGCCAAATATGGATGGTTATGAAGTAAGCAAGGTGATTTCAGAATTGGGATTGGAGAACCCGCCATATATCATTGGTGTCTCGGCCAATGCATTTAGATCAGACATTGAAAAGGCCATGGAGGCAGGTATGAACGACTATATTACTAAGCCTGTAAAATTTGAAGAGTTAAAAGAAAAACTCATCAAAGCAGGGGCTAGTCGTTTGAATATCGAGTCGTAAATTGCGGCCCGATTATGAATTACTTTGTTACAGCCATAGGAACAGATAGTGGTAAATCATTGGTCTCTTCCATATTAGTAGAAGCACTAAAAGCAGACTATTGGAAGCCTGTCCAAGCGGGAACCCCCGGAGACACAGAAACTGTTCAATCACTAGTTTCAAATTCCATCACCAAATTTCATCCGGAGACATATAGACTAAAATTACCGGCTTCCCCACATGCAGCTGCTAGATACGAACATTTACATATTCAATTAGATGATTTTGTATTGCCTGAAACAAGCAATGATTTAGTGATTGAAGGGGCTGGTGGTGTATTGGTTCCGTTGAATGATGAGGATTATGTGATTGATTTAGCCAAGCAGCTCAATCTTGAGATTGTTCTTGTTTCTAATCTTTACTTGGGAAGTATCAACCACACATTACTGACTATTGACTATTTAGAGCGCAATGGATTTAAGATTAAAGGACTCATTTTTAATGGTGACTCAAATCCTGAATCAGAACGCATTATTGAATTGAAGAGTGGATATAAAGTACTGCTGAGATTACCAAAACTTGGTTTAGTGAATAAGAATGTGATTCAGTATTGGGCAGATGAGCTGATTTTAAATTGGTATGAGTAATCTAGTAGAAAGAGATAAGAAGTCAATTTGGCATCCATTTACTCCTTTAAAAGGAATGGATGATGTGCTAGCAATCGAAAAAGCTGAAGGTGTAAAGCTTTATACTGAAGACGGGAAGAAGATTATCGATGCCATTTCATCATGGTGGGTGAATATTCACGGTCATAGTAATCCATATTTAGCGACCGCCATTGCTGATCAAGCAAAAAAGCTTGAACATGTGATCTTTGCAGGGTTTACCCATGAGCCTGCTACCCGATTAGCCGAGCGCTTATTAGAGATTCTTCCAGATAATCAGTCAAAAGTATTCTATTCAGATAATGGAAGCACAGCTGTAGAAGTGGGAATTAAAATGGCCTTCCAGTATTTCTACAATAGAGGCATATCAAAAAAGAAAATCATTGCTATTGATGGTGCTTACCATGGCGATACTTTTGGCGCTATGTCAGTAGGAGAGAGAGGACCCTTTACTGAACCTTTCGATCCATATTTGTTCGATGTAGAGTTTTTAGATTTTCCAGCACAAGAAATTGAACATGATGTTTGGGAGCACTACGTGAGTTTAGTCGAAAGTGGTGATGTGGCGGCTTTTGTTTTTGAGCCGATTGTGCAAGGAGCTTCAGGAATGAAGGTTTATTCCAATAAGCTTCTCGATAAGATGATCTGCTTTGGACAAAAGAATGGAGTGGTATGTATTGCTGACGAGGTAATGACTGGCTTTGGTAGACTAGGTACCTTGTTCGCCTCTGACCAATTGGAGCATAAACCTGACATTATCTGCTTATCAAAAGGTTTGACAGGTGGGGCTTTGGCTATGGGCGTAACCACCTGTACGGATGAGATTCAATCGGCTTATCGCTCAAATGACCTGATGAAAACCTTTTTTCATGGTCACTCATTTACGGCTAACCCTATTACTTGTGCTGTGGCTAATGCATCTTTAGACTTACTGATGCAGCCTGAGTGTACGGCAAATCGTGAAAGACTGAACTTGCGGCATACAGAGTTCATGAATAGACTAGCAGATCATGAACTGGTCAGGAACCTAAGGGTAGTGGGCACAATTGTGGCATTCGAACTGAATACTGAAAAAGACACTTCATATTTTAACGAAGCCAGGCATCATCTCTATCCTTATTTTATTGACAAGGGTATTCTGATCAGACCGTTGGGTAATGTAATCTATCTGATTCCTCCTTATATAATATCAGATGAAGAACTTGATTACATTTATAATACCATACTTGATTTTTTAAATGAGTACCCGAAATTAACTTTTTAACCTATGAAACGAATTCTTGCCTTGCTTGTAGTCGCATTAATCAATACTACAGCAATAGCTCAACAGGCTAACGACACTTTCTATCAGGCAATCACAATGAGAGCGGCTCCGGGTAAGTTGCTTGATTTGATAGAGGTACTTAAAGTGGATTTAAAAAACCATGAGCGAGCAGGCATTCAAAAACCCTATTTAATGAGACACTCTCAGGGTGATCATTGGGATTTGCTGTTGATGTTTCCAATTGAGGACTTAGGTACTCACTTTTCGGAAGGTGCGGTGACTAAGAGAAGAGAGAATTCTGCTACTCTTGACCAACCTTATGGCAGAAGATACCATGACTTAGTTTCTTGGCAAGAAGAGCAAATAGTCGAAGGGCCTTCTTTACAAGAGTTTAATGAGCGTTTTGAGAAGTTTGACTATTACCATGTTGAAATGTTTATAGCGCTTGCGGGTAAGCAGACGGAGCTTTTGCAGCAGCGAGAAATGGAGAATGTTTATCTGACAGAAATAGGCAGAGATACAAACCTCATCTTTACAAGGGTGTTTGGTGGCGAGGTAGACTGCTTTACATTGGGCTTTTACAGGGACATAAAGCATTTTGCTGAAAGTGCAGATATTCCAATTGAAAGGGAAGATGAAGCAGCTAAAAAGGCAGGTTTCGAAAGTGTTTATACTATTGGTAGTTATTTAAGATCGCTCTTACTTAATCATCACGATACTTTAGCCGGAGCTGTAAGAGCTAATTAATCAGCTCTTAATGATTTTAAAGGAGAAAGAATGCTGGTACTCCAGCATTGCCGAACAACGATTATCAGTGAGAGCAAAATCATACTTAAGATTGGCACTAGAAATACACTAAGATTTAAATCGATTCTGTAGGCGTAATCCTCTAACCACCTTCTAGCGATTATGTAAGTAATAGGGAAGGCAATAGCTACACCGATACCCATTAATCTTAAGAAATCTGTTGTTAGAACGACCAAGATTTGAGATACTCTTGCTCCGAGTATCTTTCTTATGCCTACTTCTTTTGTTCTTTTTAAAGCTGTGAATGTTGATAAGGCATAAATACCTAAAGCAGAGACTACGACTGTAAGTCCTGTGAAGAAGTAGAATAATTTGACTAATGCTTCTTCAAATTTGAATTGATCCTCATACACTCTTGAGATGATATAAGTGTTGCCAAACTGCTCATTCATTATACGCTGTGCTCGATTAACTACTGCTCTTAATTTTTCTGCTGAGTTACCAGCAGTATTCATGGTTAAGTTGAAATAAACAGGATACCTAAATCCTGTAACATAAACTTTAGGGACTTCATTTTCAACTTGGTCTCGATACACGCCAATGATTTTCAAAGTACCATTATAAGGTCCAATTCTTTTACCTATTACATTGTCTTGCAAGCTTAGTCCCATAGCTTTCAATGCCGACTCATTTACAATTACGCCATCGTAGTCATATCCAAATTCGTAAGTGAAATTTCTACCACCCGTAAAATTGGTATCTAGTCCACTGAAAAATTTATAGTCTACAACATATAGATTGAAGTCAGGAATAATGAATGAAGTATCGGTTCCAATGGGTCTTAAGCCTTTTATTACCTGTTTGTTTTTTATCTGTCCGTTGTATGTATTAGAAACATAGATGTCCTGAACTCTACCATTGCGAATAGACTCATTCATGAATGCTTCGGCCATTTCTGCATAAATTTCATTTGCCCCTGAAAGGCCAGGAAACTTTGCGGTCAAACTCATTCTAAAGGTTTTGGAGTCATTTTCTTTGGCATAGATTAATTGCCTCTGTACTATGTACATGCCCGATATAAAAACTGTGCTAATGGCTAGTTGAAAAATCAATAAACCTCGCATAATACCCGAGCCGCGATTAGACTGCTTAGATCTAACAATTTGATTAGAACCTTTAAGGGCCTCTACTGGCTTCAGATTCATCAATAGCTTCGCTGGAAAATAGGCCGACAGTAGCGTACTTATTATAATAAGTGTTGTTAATAGTCCGAGACTTATGAATATGGTGGATTGATCAAAGGATGTTGGATAACTGAGGTCTTCTAAAGTTGTTGCGGTGTTTATAGCGAGAACAAAAAACATGAATGCTAAAACTGCTGCTAAAACATTAAATACAAATGACTCAAGCAACACGTTGGTCATAAGTTGTTTAGGTTTAATACCAACAAGTCTCCTAACACCTATTTCTTTAGACCTCTCAATTGATCTTATGATAGAGCTGTTGACAAAGTTAGTAGCTGTTAAAAGTAGAATGATCAAGCCCGTGATGGACATGAAAAACACAAAAGTGTAGCTTGTACTTTCGCCAATTGAATTAGAGACATCCGGACTTAGATGTATTTCACTGATGGGTCTTAATGATTGAAATGACCTATCTAAATAAGAGAATTGAGTTAGTTCCTCTTTATCTAAAAGACTTTGGTTGAAGTCGAATAATTGAAGCTCAGCATTTGCTTTCACATAAGTATATGTATTCAAATCCTGTCCTGCTCTAAAAAGGTCTTCATTTCCCTTTAAAGAGAATAGTACGTCAAATTGTAGGTGAGTATTTTGAGGTAGGTCTTCTAAAATTCCTGTAATTGTCCATTGGGTTTCTTTTCCCATGTCTTTTGTAAAGATGGTTGTGCCAATAACACATTCAGGAGTGAGTTGATATTCCTTGCAAATTCTTTCTGCAAGCACCTTGGAGATTACTACAGTTTGTGCGCTATGTAGTCTTCCAGGTTTATCAAAAAATGGAATGGATAGGATGGATAGTAATTGATCGTCAGCATAGTATGCTTTATTAATATGCGTGGTAACAGCCGTCCCGTTTGCATTTTTATGCACAACAAATGCTGATCCACTTTCGGAAAATGTAACCAACCTTGCGTATTCTATAATTTCTTCTCTGTTAGATAGAAGTTTGTTGCCTGCAAGGAATGGAGAAAGAGCATCCGTTTTCCTTATTTCTTGTCTGAAATAGGTGTTAGTTTCTACTCTGTAGATTTGATTCCAATCTTCATGGTATTGATCAAAACTAAATTCGTGTTGAGCATAGTTAAAGATGAAGAGTGCAGTGGCCATGCCAAGAGCAAGACAAACTAAATTGACAAAGGCAACACCACGCTTCTTCCATATGCTCCGAAATGAGATGAGGAGGTAGCTTTTAAACATAGGTCAGTTTTCTATCCATGTTATGTGTTTCAAGGCTTGTGCCAAAATCTAAAATACTGATTTGGAGTAGATTAGAGACGTTTGTGTGAATGTGCTATAGATTCAGGTGTACGATAATAGTTCAGCATCCATTTAAATCGAACACCTTTATATTTCAATATTTTGTATTTCATTTTACGCGAGTCAACCATTTCTTTTGTTTATCGTAAGTGCTTACTTAATCATGTCTGCTAATACACTTTTTGGGATTTTAGGCCTTCTAGCTGGTGCCGGAGTTCTTTTAGCGTTTATCACAGCTCAAATTCAGCTACGGATTAACAAGGAAAGAAATTTCCTGGTCAGTCTGATATTCGTTGCTATTGCCCTAAGATTAGCAAAGTCAATAGTCTTTTTCTTGTTATCTGATATCGCACCCATCGGTCTAGCTCTTGGATTTTTAGGTCTTAGTTCTATCGGCCCTTTGCTATGGATATATTTTAAAGGTGAATTGGATATAAAACGGTCTTTTAAACAGAATTGGAAACATTTTATATATCCTATACTGGGGTTTGTGGTTTGCCTTGTCTGGTATAATCTGGGTATTGAAGGCTTATTGTATCAGATAGCCACCTTAGTTTTGGCAGGTTATATCGTATTTTCATGGAGAAGGTATTTGAAATCTAAGGTCTCGGTCGCTAGACCAATTCAAGATAGAGCCCTGTTGATACTCGTTACTAGAGTGATGTTAGCCTTCGTATATCAGCATCTGACAAATACCATGTTGGATTATGCACTAGGTTCAGGTATATGTGCCATGTTCATTTATGCATATTTTACTAGTCAGTTACTTATTCGAAAACCTAAGAACCAAAGCCTACAGGTACAACTCCCCGACAATATAAAACTGAAGATTAAAGATGCGTTGGAGCGAGACTTATTGTTCCTTAATTCAGGAATTACGCTGAGCACATTTTCAAGAGAGTTAAACGTACCATCCTATCTCATTTCAAAGACGGTAAAAGAACTGTATCAAAAGAGCTTTCCCGATACTATAAGTTATTTTAGAATAAAACAAGTGAAAGCCGCTTTGGAAAGACCAGAGAATGCTCACTTAAAAATTGAAAGTTTGGCGTATGATGCCGGGTTTTCGACTCCCTCTGCATTTTATTATGCGTTCAAAAAACAGACGGGACAAACTCCTACTTCTTATCAGCAAGAGCTTGCCCTAAAGTCTGCTTAAATCAGATGCCCACGGGATTTCGTTAACTCACAATCTCAACACGCATTTATCTCTAATCCCTCAAGGGTACCTTTACTTTGATTAGCTATTTGGAATACGATAGGTTCCATTTTCCATTTCAGATTTAATCTGAGTTAATCGCTCTTTGAAATTGTCAGGTGCCATATTGAGTACCTTGTTTATGCTTTTAAGAGCAGGTGTGCTTTCTCCATTTAGGTATTGGCTAACCGCTAGGTTTAAATGTAAGTACCAAACATCGGGATAAGACTTGTTGGCTTTTTTAAGAAAATCGACAGACGTCCCATAATCTTCAATTCGAATCAGTAATTGACTTAGATAATTAGCATCATTTGCTGATTCGATTAACGATATAGCTTGAGTAATCGCAACTTGAGTTTCATCAGTTCGCCCTAGCTTTTTCAATAATTGAATTCTTGTTGAGTTGTTGGTGATATTAGAATTAGCCGCAAAACCATTGTAGCCGCCATTAATAGAACGTTCTGCCCAAGAAAGGGCCTCTTCTAAATTGGTATTATGGTTTAAACACCACATTGCAGCATCATTCCAAGCTTCCCATCTGTAAGTATTTATTCCTCTTAATTCACTTCTAAAACTTTCTATAACAGTCTTATTTAAATCAACAGAAACCTTAAAAGGAATGCGCTGATCTGCCCATTCTAGTGCCACAGTTACTTCACCCTCAGACCAATTTATGAATTCATAATCCAGCTTTTCAGAGAAGTCGCTGGTTTCAGCTGATACATCAACACTTAGAGTTACATCATTCTCTAAGTCTAAATAATAGCTACCCCATTGATGGTAAACATCAGTAAAGATCAGTTGGTAAATATCACCTTTTGGAATAATGTGGAATCCATAAGTTCCTGCTGCTAAAGGCCTGCATTCAATCATTACATCTGTGCTGAAAGTAAAGGTTGTGGACATGTTAGCGCCAGCTCTCCACGCAATCGGTTCAGCATTCTGAGGTATTACATCTGTGTCGTTCCAGACATCACGGTTTCGGACTGCTGGACTTGAGTAATTAATGGTAATGTCCGTTACTGCCAAAGTCTGAGTCTCCTCAACTTTGTTACTAGCTTGAGGAATCTTCATCGTATGGAATTGGGCCATAGCACTTGAAGTGCCCAATGCTATTAGTAGTACTATTATTGTTGCTCTCATCTTGATGATTTTTGTTTTTGATGAGGCGAATAAAAAGGCTTATTGATTCTAGAATCTCCGATTTTCGGGAATTTGGAGAAGAAGTTTAAGACTTTCTTTGTTTACAGGTTTGCATAAGTAGCGTGTTTCGTTAATCTCTAGCCATCATAAATTTCCCTTCAGAAAGTTCGCATTCAAGTCGCTTCCGTAGATTGAAAAAGTTCGTAATCATGAGTAAAACATCGATCTGTGTAAGGGCTAATTGTTAAACTCAATTAGAGTCAATGAATTATAGAATTTATAAATAAAAACAGAGTGTTTATTTATAAACATTAATGCAACTTGTAGCTTATTATTAGTAACAAATAGAAATTTCTAATCAGCGATAATTATGGAGAATACTAATTCAGATGCGCAAGGTTTTGGCACAGACAGCGAAAGCCAATGCCCATTTATGAATGGCACATTGAACCAGAGTGCCGGAGAGGGTTCGGGTAACCGAGATTGGTGGCCGAATACCTTAAAAACAAACATTTTACGTCAGCACGATACCAAATCTAACCCATTAGGTGAAGACTTCGATTATGCTGAAGAGTTTAAGAAATTAGATTACGATGCCTTAAAAAAGGATTTGACAGACTTGATGACAGACACTCAAGACTGGTGGCCCGCAGACTGGGGACATTACGGTCCTTTCTTTATCAGAATGACATGGCACGCAGCCGGTACTTACAGAATCGCTGATGGTAGAGGAGGTGGAGGTACAGGTGCACAGAGATTCGCTCCTCTAAACAGCTGGCCTGACAATACAAACTTAGATAAGGCTAGAAGACTACTTTGGCCAATCAAGCAGAAATACGGAAATAAAATTTCTTGGGCTGACTTACTAATCTTAACGGGTAATGTGGCGCTTGAGTCAATGGGCTTCAAAACTTTTGGTTTTGGCGGAGGTCGTCCTGACATCTGGCATGCTGAAGAAGATATTTACTGGGGTCCTGAAACCGAATGGTTAGGAGATAAAAGATATACTGGCGATAGAGAGCTTGAAAATCCTTTAGGTGCAGTACAAATGGGATTAATCTATGTAAATCCTGAAGGGCCAAATGGTAATCCTGACCCTCTAGCTTCTGCAAGAGATATTCGTGAGACATTCGGTAGAATGGCAATGAACGATGAGGAGACCGTAGCGTTGATCGCAGGTGGCCATACATTTGGTAAAACGCACGGTGCGGCTGACCCTTCTTTAACAGTAGGCAGAGAGCCGGAAGGAGCAGATATTACAGAACAAGGTTTTGGTTGGACTAATACGTTGGGCAAAGGACATTCTGAGCATACGATTACCAGTGGTTTAGAAGGAACTTGGACACAAAGACCAACCGAATGGAGTAATCTATACTTCGAAAACCTTTACAAGCACGAATGGGAATTAACTAAAAGCCCTGCCGGTGCTTATCAGTGGACTCCAAAAAATGGAGAGGCTGATGTGCCTGATGCTCATATCGAAGGTAAATTCAATAAGCCTTTCATGCTTACTTCTGACTTAGCGTTAAGAATGGATCCTGCTTACGATAAGATTTCAAGAAGATTCTTAGAGAATCCTGATGAGTTTGCAGATGCATTTGCTAGAGCTTGGTATAAGCTTACACACAGAGATATGGGGCCAAAAGAAAGATATTTGGGGCCTGAAGTTCCAGAAGAGACTTTAATCTGGCAAGATCCTGTTCCTGCTGCTTCTGAAGTGATCAACGATGCCGATGTAGCTGAACTTAAGGCTAAAATTATTGCTTCAGGATTAACCAATTCTGAGTTAGTTTCTACAGCATGGGCTTCTGCATCTACCTTTAGAGGTACTGATATGAGAGGTGGTGCTAATGGTGCTAGAGTAAGATTGAATCCACAAAGATTCTGGCAAGTGAATAACCCAACTCAATTGAGTAAAGTGTTAGACGTTTTAGAAGGTATTCAAAAAGGATTTGGTAAAGATGTATCACTAGCCGACCTAATTGTATTAGGTAGTTGTGCAGCTATTGAAGATGCAGCTAAGGAAGCTGGGGCAGAGGTTTCTGTACCATTTACTCCAGGTAGAACAGATGCTTCAGAAGAGCATACTGATGTAGAGTCATTCGCAGTTCTTGAGCCATTTGCAGATGGATTTAGAAACTACATGAGAGCACAAGGCACAGTGTCTATGGAAGGTCTTTTAATTGATAAGGCTCACTTATTAAACCTAACTGCTCCTGAGATGACGGTATTAATTGGCGGAATGAGAGTGTTAGATACTAACTGGGACGGATCTAAGTATGGTGTCTTCACTGAAAATCCTGGTCAATTAACCAATGACTTCTTTGTGAATCTATTAGATATGGGTACTAAGTGGAGCCCAATCGATCCTCATCAATTTGCTTTTGAAGGAAAAGACGCTGACGGTAACGTGAAGTGGACTGCTACTAGAGCTGACTTAGTTTTCGGTTCTAATTCTGAGTTGAGAGCGTTAGCTGAGGTGTACGCACAAGATGACAACAAGCAGAAGTTCTTAAACGACTTTGCTGCCGCTTGGAACAAAGTGATGATGAATGATAGATACGATGTAGCGTAAGCTATCTTGATATAACAGATTTAAAAAGGGTAGTCAGTGATGACTACCCTTTTTTTGTTGGTTAATGACTAAAGACATTTCTGAAAATGGAGGAAGAGGTCTTCTGGGAATTCTTTCCATTTAAGTTTTCTCCAAACTTCTCCATCACCTTTCTTCTTAGCTTTTTTAATCTTTTTAGCATCTGTCTCTTTGAATTCAGCACAGTAATTATAAATCCGTTCAATTCCTTTATTCCGATACTGAAAATCTCTGAATTCAATTATTGGATCTCCATCTACAGAGATATAGTATATATTTTCCATGAGTCCTTCAGTTGTTACCATAAAATTCTCATTGAGTCCAACAGATGTACTCCCTGTAGAAATGCCTTCTGGATGTTTATACACCCTTACTTTAGTGTCCCAGCCAGGATTAAGGACTTGAGCTAGTCTAAAGATCTCTTGTCTTCCAGTATTTGGAATTCTAATTCTTTCAAAAATCACATAGCCATCTTCTGGTAATAATTCTATGAACTTTTTGTTCTTAATGCTTCTCAAAACTGGCCCCAAGGCTGCTTCTTCCATAGGGGCAAAATCGTCTGGTATAACGGCAAGCCTTTTTATGTTTTCTATAGGAAAATCTAACCGATCTTCCCCGGATTTTATTCTCACCTGAGAGATTAGAGAATCTTGATACCACACTCGTGAGATGGTTCCACTAATCGTGTCACCCGTATCAATAACTACGTAGCCTTTTTCGGCACCATTAATGTTTAATTGTTGAATCTGCTGTTGGAAGAACTGAGCTGAAGTTGAAAAACTTAAAAGTCCAGCTAGCAGACAACAAAGTGTCTTTTTCATTTTGGTTGATTTTCTCTTAATATCAGCAAAAGAAAAATTCAATGCAATGTAAGGCGTGCCTGCTAAATGTTGAATTGTAATCGCAATCGAATAAGTCTGGGTATTGATTGAATTATAATATTTAAGTGAACGGCTTAGCTAATCCCGAGTCTTTTATAAATAATCTTCCAACCATCTTCTTCTTGTGCTACAGCTTCATCAATCTCAAATATATTCAGAATCTCTAATGCTTTAGAATCTCCTTGATAGGCATGACTAAATATGGTGTCTGCTGCGGCACGAAGTTCGTCTTTATCTTGCAAAAGTGAATCTGAACCTTTTTGTATTCCGATCGAAGCAAGCAAGCCAGCAGCTGCTCCGAGCATGGCGCCTAATACCGGTATAGGTATAGCTATTTGTCCTACCAGTGCTCCAGCGGCCATTCCTCCAGCAGTAGACGCAACTTGACTACCACCTTTTTTCATTTTTGAGGACGAAACTGTATGAGACGCCTCTGCTAATTCGGCATTTCCAGAAGAATCACCTATATCATTAGTTTCCAAACCTTGTGCTACCGTATGGAACGCATTCGCTATACCACCAGAACCCGGTAAAACTGTGTTCAGTACTTTTTTGGCAATTGCAGATTTACCACCACTCTTTATGTCTTTTACACGTTGTTCCTCTACAGCCTGACTATCTGCTATTAGTCTTTCTCCTATATCTCCCATTGCGAGTTCAACAGGTAAGGATGCTCCAACTCTGTATTTACTAGCAGTAGTTAACCTATCTTGGAGGTTAAGGCCTTTTCTGATCACATCATCCGTTTGTTCTTCCGTTGTTTGAGCTAAATCAGAGGCTCTTTCTTCAAGACTTTTCTTTTTTCTTTCAGGGCTATGGCCATTTCCCGAACTAGTTCTTTCTTGAAGTTCGACATCAGAAATTCTTGGTTCCATACCGGGAAGTGTTGGAGGAACATACTCACTTGGTTCATCCCTTGATTCAGCAGCTATCCTTTCGTCTTCTTGAGCTACTGCTCTTTCTTCTGGACTTAGAAGCGGAGTTCGATCAATTTCAAGTTGAGCCGTTTTTCCAGCTATAGAATTTGAACTTTTAGCAGAGGATTGATTTAATTCTTTTAGCTTTTGTTGAATAGTTTTAGAACCATTCTGTAAGATCTTGATGGAGTGAGTATTGTTGGCGATTGATCTATTGGCGACTTTATTTTTTGCTTTATCTAAAGATGTATAACGAGGAATGTGATGTGTGTTTACTCTAAAATACCCAAATAGGCTTACAAACAAAAACCCCATCCTGATCGCTCAAGATGGGGTTTCAATTTTATTGTTTCTGACTATTGTTTAGACTTCTCTGTTTAAATCAAAACGTTCTAGGTAGTCAGCTACTCTTCTTACAAACATACCACCTAAAGAACCATCAACTACTCTATGGTCGTAAGAGTGAGATAAGAACATCTTATGTCTAATGGCAATGGCATCTCCTGCTGGAGTCTCAATTACAGCTGGCTTTTTAGTTACTGCGCCTAATGCTAAAATACCCACCTGTGGCTGCATAATGATAGGTGTACCCATTACATTGCCAAATGAACCTACGTTTGAAATAGTATATGTTCCACCCTGTAGATCATCAGGAGTCAACTTGTTCTCTCTGGCTCTTCTGGCGAGGTCATTAACCTTTTTAGTTAATCCCACCAGATTATACTGGTCTGCATTATGGATAACAGGTACAATTAAATTACCAGATGGAAGAGCAACGGCCATTCCAATATTGATGTCTTTCTTTTTGATGATTTTGTCACCATCAACTTGAATGTTCATCATTGGATAGTCCTTCATGGCATTCACCACTGCTTCCATAAAGATTGGAGTGAAGGTAATTGGCTCTCCTTCTCTTTCTTTGAAAGACTGTTTTACTCTATTTCTCCAGTACACAATCTCTGTAACATCTGCCTCAACAAATGAAGTAACATGAGGAGAGATGCGTTTAGAGTCAACCATGCGCTCTGCAATCATTTTGCGCATTCTGTCCATTTCGATGATTTCATCCTGACCGGATACGCTAACGGGCATTGGTTGAGGAGCTCTTTCCGTAGGAGCTGCTTTTGGTGCAGCGGTTGGCGCTTGACTAGGCGCTGGCGAAGGAGCCGCACCACCTGCTGGTCTATTCTTTACGTAAGCTAAGATGTCTTTTTTAGTAACTCTTCCTTCTCTTCCTGTTCCGGGCACTCTCTCAAGCTCAGCCATTGGAATGCTCTCTTGTCTGGCAATGTTCATTACTAAAGGTGAATAGAATCTATCACCTGCCGGCTGCTCTAAAACGGCATGTCCGTTGCTGCTAGAAGCTGTTTCTGTTACTGATTCCGCAGCTTTTCCGTTTACAGCTACTGGAGTAGCAGCTGGCTCGGCTGGCGTTTCAACCGGTGCTTCAGAGGTTTCTGCTGCAGCTTCTGTTTCGATTTTAGCAATAGGGGCGCCAACAGGAACAACATCTCCTTCTTGGACAAGAATTTCTTTTAGCACGCCACCATGAGTTGCAGGCACTTCAGTATCAACCTTATCGGTTGCTACTTCAAGTACTGACTCATCAGCTTCAATTTCTTCGCCTTCACTTTTTAACCAAGATAGAACAGTACCCTCCATGATACTTTCTCCCATCTTTGGCATTACCATTTCTACTATAGCCATCGCTTACGAATTTAAATCTGTGTAAAACGTTTGCACAGAAAGACAAAAGTAACTCTTTTGCCAAATATTATCAATGTATTACTCTTGTAAACTTTTTCTTACCAAATTTAATACTGATATCTGACTGATTTCAATATTTAATACTCTATTCTTAGTCAGTTGCAGTTTTTTTGCGATCGTTTTTACACCATCGGCATAGGCAATCCATACCGTTCCTACTGGTTTTTCAGGTGTTCCACCACCCGGGCCCGCAATTCCACTAGTTGCTGCACCAACATCAGCTCCGAATTTTTCACGTACATTTTCAGCCATTGCTTTTACGCACTCCTCACTTACTGCCCCATGTTTATCAACTATCTCTGGGTCAATGTCTAGCAGGTTAATTTTGTGGTCGTTGTGATAAGGTACTACACCGCCTTGGAAATAACTTGAAGAACCGGGTATGGTAGTGAGTTTATGTTGTACGTAACCTCCGGTACAACTTTCGGCTAAAGCAATGGTTTTACCTTGTTCAAGCAGAATTTCCCCAACAGCTTTTTCTAGCGTTGTTTGATTATAACCGTAAATGAACTTACCTGCCAATGGTTTCAAAAGGTCAATTTGTTCCTCTACCTCTTGCTTTAAAGTTTCCTTGTCTGTCCCTATTGCTGTAAGCCTTAGTTTTACATGGCCGATACTCGGCAAATAGGCCAATCTAATATGTTCCGGAAGCGCAGCTTCCCAATCCTTGATTATATCTGCTAAAAATGATTCACCTACACCAACTGTTTTAACTAGTTTATGATAGATAACAGGTGTTTGAAATACTTCTTGAAGTTTGGGAAGCACGTGCTTCTTCATGAGATTTTTCATCTCATGAGGAACGCCCGGCATAGAGACGAAGACTTTCCCTTCTCGCTCATACCAAGTGCCTGGTGCAGTGCCCAATTCATTGTGTAAAACCAAAGCAATTTCAGGTACTAAAGCTTGCCTTCTGTTTAGCTCTGTAAATTTTCTACCTCTGCTTTCGAAGAAATGCTTTACATGATTTAGAACGTCTTCATTCATGACGATTTCTGAATCAAAATATCTTGCTAGCATTGGCATTGTTAAATCGTCATTGGTAGGACCTAGACCTCCGGTAATCAATACAATATCTGCTCTTGATTCAGCTTCGGCAAAAGCTCCTAGGATTTCGTCTTCGGTATCTCCAACGGTAGTTTTTCTAACTACTTTAATTCCAAGCTGGTCGAGTTCTGAGCTCATCCATTGCGAATTGGTATCTGTAATTTGGCCGTAAAGAATTTCATCACCTATGGTGAGAATTTCCGCTAGTATTTTCTTCATGAATTGCCTTAGGCTTTACTGGAAATTAACGCTTGGTCGATATCTTCAATTATGTCATCGACATGTTCTAAACCTACCGAGACCCTGATTAGTTCGGGCGTAATATCAACTTTTAATCGCTCATCTTCACTGAGCTTAGCATGAGTGGTTGAAGAGGGGTGAGTTACAATTGTGCGGCTGTCACCAAGATTGGCAGTTAAAGAGCACATTTCTATGGCATTTAAAAACTTAATACCTGCTTCTAATCCACCTTCTATGCCAAATGCCACAACTCCGCCTCCTGCTTTCATCTGCTTCTTGGCAATTTCATATTGGGGATGACTTGCTAAAAAAGGATACTTAACCCAGCTAACTTGTTTGTGAGATGATAAGAATTCACCAACCTTCAAAGCACTATCGCAATGCTTATCCATTCTTACTGCAAGTGTTTCCATACTCTTTGAAAGTACCCATGCATTGAAGGGTGAAAGTGCCGGACCGGTACTTCTCCCAAAAGCGTAAATCTCCTCTATAAGCTCTTTTTTACCCACAGTAACTCCGCCTAAAACCCTCCCTTGGCCATCGATGAATTTTGTGGCAGAATGAATTACCAAATCAGCACCGAATGGAATGGGTTGCTGTAAATATGGAGTAGCAAAGCAATTATCTACCACCAGAATTAGCTCATGTTCCTTAACGAATTGTCCAAGCCATTTCAAGTCGACTAAATCTACACCTGGGTTAGTAGGTGTTTCAACATAGAGCATTTTACTGTTTGGTTGTACCGCCTTGTGCCATTCCTCAGGAGACTTAATGTCTACATAAGTTGTGTTGATATTCCACTTTGGTAAAATTTTGTTGAATACGGTATGGGTTGATCCGAATATGGATCTACACGAAATAATGTGATCGCCAGCATCACATAGGGCTGCAAATGTTGAAAAAACTGCTGACATCCCCGTGGCAAAGGCATAGCCGGCTTCGGCTCCTTCCATTGCACAAATTTTATCGACAAACTCTTGCAGGTTAGGATTGCTAAAACGACTGTAGATATTCCGCTTCAATTCACCCGCAAATGCCGCACGCATCTCCTCTGCATTATCATAAGTAAAACTCGAGGTGAGGTACATGGGGTTTGCATGTTCTTGAGCATGCGTTTTATCTATTTGTATTCTAACTGCTTCAGTTTCTGGTCTGTAGCGTTTTTTCATATGTCGTATTCATTACCGAATGCTTGGGTTCAAAACAAACAATTAAGCATTCTAAAGATTTAATTGGTAAATTAAAGATAATGAAAGGCCCTGTGAAAAGACTTTGTTACATACTTATGATTTCTACACTTTTTGTAGCCTGTCAGGAAGAAGCAAGTCCTCTCATTGACATTCCACAAGAACTTGTTGGTCAATGGACTCAAGTAAGTGAAGTAAGGGTGAATTGTCCAAATCGTGTGAATAATGGCACTGAAGAAAAGGATTGTACTTCAAGTCATTGTTTAGAGTATACATTCGAATCAAGAGGGGTGTTAACAAGGCGTGCGATAAAGGATGGCAATAGTAGTGTTGAGATCAATAACTTTACGTTAGGTGATGAAGAGCTATTTATTGAGAATGGTTCGAGTCTTGATATTCTCAGATATGAATTGTTCGAAGACCAATTGAATTTGATTTTCGAGGATAGTAGAACGCGTTGTACAGTAGTTCAGGTTTTTACTATGAACTAACCTAACTCTGCTTTGGTGAATTGGTAAGCTACTATTGCTAACTCATACCATTTATCTTCGTTTTTTCTCAAAACAAACCAATCTTTCAAAGGAGGCTTATTCTTGAATGGATTGAGTAGCTCATAATCATGTATGCCTTCAGACTGAGGTTCGAAATCTCTACCCAATCGAAACACCATTTTGTCATTACCCCAAATGAATACGAAGTTCTTTTTTTTGTACTGGATACCTCTAGACCCCATCATGGTGCCTTCAGTCACTGGATGCTCTTTTGACATCTCAGCGACAATTGAATCGAAAAATTGGTTTAGATCTACCATATCTTAAACTTATTTGGATGGAATAACATTGGTTTGCCAATAGAGTTGAATAGAAACCCAACCTTAACCTTAAAATGAAAAAATTAATTCTCTTTTCCTTATTGACGTTTATGCTCTCTTGTGAAGGGACAAAAGAAGTGTCAGAAACTGAGCAAGTTGCCAAAGTAGATTTTTATAGTCATCATTCTGAAAGTATCAAACAAGTGTTCGATGCTCATGGAGGATTTGACGCTTGGACCAAGCTAAAGCAAATGTCTTATACAAATGGTAGTAGTAAGACCCTTGTAGATCTGCAGAATAGATATACGCGTATTGAATCTGAGCAACAGACTGTGGGTTTCGATGGTAAGCAAGTTTGGGTATATCCAGCCTCTGAAAACGCAGATCGCCAAAGAATGCGATATAATCTCATGTTCTATTTCTATGCTTTTCCTTTTGTTGTAGGCGACCCCGGAATTATATACGAAGATTTAGAGCCTTTGGAAATTAAAGGTAAAATGTATAATGCTTTGAAAATCAGCTATAATGATGGAGTAGGGGATTCTCCTAAGGACAATTACATCATATATACTGACCAAGAAACGCATCAGATGGAATGGTTAATGTATACGGCTACTTTTGGAGGAGGTGAGACAAGCGAACGTTACAATCTAATTAAATACGATGACTGGAACTCCTATGAAGGCGTAATCCTGCCTGGATCTTTGCAGTGGTATCAATATAAGGATGGTGTAGTTGGTGAAGCTAGGGGAGGAGCTAGGACCTTCACTGATATCAAAGTATCTACTGACTTCCCAGCTATGGAAAACTTCATTGTACCTGAAGGCGCTTCAATAGCAGCTGATCCAACAGAATAACTACTGATTACAATTAGAATCGGAGGGTGCATCTGCTGTGCCTTCCCAATCTAAATCAGCCATTCCAGTCCAAATTCCAGTTTTCAAGTCTCTTGAAATGGCATGGACCCTAGAAAAGGCCCCATATCTTTTTATGGCTTGAACTTTAAAACCACTATTGGTCCAAAATGTAGAATCAGCAGATGTCCAACCGTTTTCTGGCGTAAACTCTGCGCTAAATCGCATGCGATCAAATTCTCTTTGCCCGGTTTCTCTATTGGTAGATTGTGAAGGATGTACCCTTGGTGCAGCTACCGCAGATTCTAAATCCATTCCTTGGTCGATCGTTCTAGATATAACTTGTACAATCCCTGAAAGAATTCTTAAACCACCAGCAGCTCCTAAAGTCATCACTACTTCTCCATCTTTGGTAACCACGGTTGGTGCTATTGTGGTTCTGGGTCTAGCACCAGGGTTTTGATCTGATCCTGATAGATATGCACCCATTGTTGACGCATAGACAAAACCGAGTCCAGGAGTAATTACCTTTGAACCAAATAATGGACCTACCGTCTGTGTGATGGAAACAACCATGCCTTCACAATCTGCAGTTACAAAATGAGTGGTGTGATGACTTTCTTCACCCCATGTATTTCCTGTCCAGTCAGTGTTTGACGCTACGAGATTAATGTCTCTCTCCACGTTGAAATCAATGTTGAATGCTGATGACTCTTCTAAAGGAATAACTACTGTTGATGCTTTTTCCTTCGCCCATTCACGACTTTCAACAAATGCTAAATCTGATTCTTGATAGTCATAGGTCATACTCTCTACGGCATGTGACAGTGCTTGATTTACAACGGCTCCCCACTGTGCATTGCTGAGACTAGCCATATCGAAATTCTCTAGGATATTGAGAGTCTTAACAATTAAGCCACCACCGGCAGGGGCTGGAATGGAGTGAATATCATATCCTCTATAATTTGTAGTGACATATCGGCCATCAATCGCTTGGTAATTCTTTAGGTCATCAAGGGAGACAAAGCCACCATTGACTTCCATATCTGATGCAATTCTTTGAGCAGTCTCTCCTTCATAAAAGTCTTTTCCGTTTGTAGCAGCAATTCTCTTCAAAGTTTCTGCCAGATCGGGCTGCTTCAATATTTCTCCGGCTTGGTAGGTAATAGAGTCTTGTTTTAGCATTTGTGCTTTAAAACCAGGATTGTTTTTAAATGCATCGTAACCGGAGGCATGCCTGGCGGCTTCGCCTGGAAGAACTTCGAAACCGTTTTGAGCTGCATTAATAGCAGGTTGCATAAGTGTCTCTAAAGGAAGACTGCCATATTCTTTATGAAGTCTCATAAGATTAGCTACAACTCCGGGAATGGCAATTGTACCATGTCCTTGGGTAGCTGGAGTTTCTGGTTGAACAAAGCTTGCCGGGATCTCAGTCATTCCATTATAAGCCTGAAATATGCCATCCTTGGTTCTTACCAGAATTTGACTTCTTCCACCAATACTATTCATTGTTGGCTCAACAACTGAGATCACAAAGCCTGAGGCTATAGCAGCATCAGCTGCGTTTCCTCCTAATGCTAGCATTTCGTTACCTGCTTGCGTAGCAAGTGGCTGAGCTGCTGCTACCATGCCTAAATTCGATTGTTCAGTTTTAGGGTTATCATCAACTGGTTCAGTAGTTGTAGTTGATGAACAAGCTGATAAAATGAAAAGTAGTAAGAGCGTAAAAATTTGGTTGAAGCGCATAAAAAATCCGTTTTGAATATTCAAAATACGAAATTCAAAACGGATCGGAAAAACGCCTAGTACTTCTTAAAGATGGCGGTAGCAATATGCCCACCGAATCCAAAGGTGTTGCTCATGGCATAATTTACAGTTCTTTTGGCTGCGGTTTCTAGCGTAAGGTCAAACTTCTCTTCCCACTCAGGATCTACTTCCTTAGTATTGATAGTCGGGGGGATAATGTCCTCTTGAGTAGCCTTTATTGAAGCAATAGCTTCTATGGCTCCAGCTGCACCTAGTAAATGGCCCGTCATAGATTTTGTGGCACTTATGCCTAAATCTGGATTTGATCCAAAGACTCTTTCGATTGCGATTAATTCACTTTTGTCGCCAACAGGAGTCGATGTAGCATGCATGTTGATGTGGTCGATTTCATTAATCGAGATATTTGCATCATCCAGTGCCTCATGCATACCTAAGAATGCTCCTTCTCCTTCAGGGTGGGTTCCTGTTAAATGATAAGCATCTGCGGCCATTCCACCACCAACAACTTCTGCAATTATTTCTGCCCCTCTGGCTTTGGCATGTTCGTAGCTTTCAAGGATTAATGCACCAGCTCCTTCGCCCATAACAAAACCATCTCGGTTAATATCGAATGGTCTTGAGGCACTTTGTGGGTCTTCATTTCTAGTAGATAATGCTCTAGAAGCATTAAAACCACCGATTCCAGTTGGCGTAATGGGTGCTTCTGAACCTCCGGTAATAATCATTTCGGCTTTGCCCCATTTAATATAATTGAAAGCGTCAATTATTGCGGTGGTAGAGGTGGCACAGGCTGATATGGTTGTGAAATTCACCCCTCTTAAACCATACTTAATGGAGATGATTCCTGAGGCTATGTCAGCTATAATCTTAGGGATAAAGAAAGGATTGAATTTGGGCGTCTCATCTCTTTTCGCGTAATCCACTACTTCATCTGTAAAGGTCTGAATACCTCCATTACCTGATCCCCAAATTACACCAATACGGTTTTTATTTAAGCTTTCAAGGTCTACTTTGCCGTTCTTTAACGCCTCATCTACTGCCACTAAAGCATAAGAAGTAAATGGATCATATCTACGAGATTCACTTTTCGGAATGAAGTCTTCGAGGTTGAAGTCCTTTAATTCACATGCAAAATTGGTCTTGAATTTTTCAGTATTGAATTTCGTTATTGGTCCTGCACCACTCTTTCCATTGGTGAGGTTAGTCCAAAAATCATTTAAGTTATTTCCAATAGGCGTCAATGCGCCCATACCAGTCACTACTACTCTTCTCATGGGTTTACTTTAAATGAATATCTAGTTGTTCTTGAAGACCTTCGGCTACTTCAATAAAGTAGTTATTGTCCTCCATGGATTTAGCTAGAAGAATACCGCCTTCTATGCTAGCAATGAATCTCCTAGAAAATTTTACCGGGTCCATCTTCGGGTTAGTATCTCCATTTTCCTGACTATCTCTGATGATGCTTACTAATTCCTTTTCCCAAAGTTTCATGGTGTGTCTTACTTTTTCTTTGAGTAGAGGATAGGCATCATCAGCTTCAATGGCACTATTCATTAATGGACAGCCACCGTTTTCTGAAACGTCCTGAAAATACTCTAGGTAGAATTTTATCAAGGCAGATAGCTTATGATGGGCATCGCCATTGGTCGCAATAGATTTATATAAGCCCTTTTGTAGAAACCTAAGGTTATGTTCAAAGCATGCTATGGCTAAGGTGTCTTTGTCTTTAAAGTTTCCATAAATGGCTCCTTTGGTTAATCCGGTTGCCGATGTCATGTCTGAAAGCGATGTTCCAGCAACTCCTTTTTTGTTGAAAATAGGAGATACCTTTTCAATAATGAACTTTTTGGTTCTTTCCGCTTTAGTCATAATGCAAAAATATACCAAATGGTATATAATTACAAGAAGCTATTTAGAAAAGGCAATGTCATAAGCATAGCTCAGTTTGGACCAGTCGTAATTTTGAGAGAATTCTTCTAGTCTATTCCTTTGAATTGACCTATGATTCTGACTCGTTTTTGAGTAGTGTAACATCATTTTTGCCAAATCTACAACGGCATCATGCTCAGGTCTTCCTTGCCTTTTCAGTAAGAAAACTCCGGTGTTATCCGGATCATCACTGATGTCGGCCGTATAAGAACCAAAGCCTGAAAGGTCACTTGTTATCGCAGGTACTCCTCTTGCAATACATTCTAGCGGAGTATAGCCCCATGGTTCGTAATAGCTTGGGAATACGCCTAAGTCACAGCCTCTTACGAATTCTGAATATTCAAGACCGAATAGCGGATTTGTAGCTGAAATGAATTCAGGGTGATAAACTACTTTAACCTTGTCGATTGGGCTATTGAAGAGTTTGTGTTTTCTTAAGTCATTGAGAATTGGGTCGTCAATATCGTTGACCAAATTATGAGTAACTATATATGGCCACCTGTCAGTCTTCCATGAATGTAAGGCTCTCCTATATCTCAACTTCCAATAATCGCTAACAAAATTGTTAAGATTAGGCAGCACATAGTCGTCAGTACTTGAGGCAGCTTCAATAAATAGATTTGATGCCACATCTCTTTCAATTGCACCACAAGTTTTATGTATCTCTTCTAGGAGTGCTTTGGAATGTAGTACGTCAGGGTTAATCGAATAGACATCGGCTTTGGTGATAAAGAACATCACGATTGTCATGTCTATTTTTTCTTTGATCATGTATTGGTTCAATTCAGCCAATGCTTTAATGATCAAATCGAATCCCTTATTCTCATGTTCATATCTACCACTTGTGAAGAAGTATAATGTCTTATTCAGGTCGAATGGAAACGAGTTGAAGAAATGACCAACAACGAAATCATCGATCTTCATCCTGTAGGTGTCATGTTGAAGATGGACTGTGTAATGTGAATTGAAGCGCTCAATATTGAGGCCATTTGGCGTGACTTGATGTGGTTTAGTCCCCAACAATGCAGTACACTCTTCTGCCGTAATTTGACTTACAGTGGTGAATACATCTGCCGCTCTAGCGCCCTCTTTTTCTAGCTTGTGTATTCCAGGTAAACCGTACTTTCTCGATTCTGCTTCATCATCTATTTCATTCAATCGATCATAGAATCCTGGCATATTCACGGCAAGTACTCTCCCTAATCTCGTAGCATGTGTTGTGAAGACTGTTTTGACATTCAGGTTGTTATGCGCACAATCCAGTATAGCAGGACAAACCATCCATTCATGCCCATGGAAAATGACCTTTTTCGTCTTTTCTTTTTCCGATAGTATTTTGAAAAAGGTAAACACTAAATCGCACCATTGCATGGCTACATCATAGAGTGAATCATCCTTGCCAGCCGGTACATTATAATTGTCGTGATGTCTGTTCTTGATTGAATCGAGTCTGTTGAATACATTATCAGGATTGAGTAAAACTACTTTAGGTCTACCCGAAACGAGCCAAGTGCCGTAAAGCACTTCATATCCCATATCCCTCATGGCCATTACAGTTTCGCCTATGCTTGAATTGTAATTGTCAGATGGTTCAAATTCAACATCCAGCGAGTCGCTCATTATAGGGCCTAACAAGCAATAATTCTCTCCCCACTTTTTCTTTGTGGCGGGAAGTTTTGACCTAATTACAGTGTAAATACCACCTAATTGATTACAAACTTCCCAAGATGTTTCTACCAATAGATTCTCTTGGTAGAGGGTTGTGTTTACAGACATTCCAATACAGTTTACTTAATGGTAAGGTATCCAGCGATTCATTCTTAACTCATGATTTTTATCAGCCAGTCTCACATTTTAGAGCACTTTTGCTTTTCATCAAAAAGTTGATCACGCTTCTCATTGAATTACTTAGTTTCGAGATACGATCAAAAACTCACTACATAGATATCTATACCATGAAAAAACTATTATCAATTTTACTACTTCTTGTGTGCTTCGGTATTTTTCAATTCACTTATGCTCAAGAAGCTCAGAACCCTGTAATACCGAGTTATGGAGGTGTATTTCATGCAGATTGGGTAGTAGAAAAGCCGGATCCGGATCAAGCGTATAATGTAGTGATTGATGTCGCTTCTGGAGCGAATGACAAGACCAAACCATTTTACTCTCTCATTAACGTTGCACGTTTAATGAATCTCCACGTAATGGGTGGAGCATCAAAAGACAAATTGAACGTTGTGCTTGCTATTCATGGAGGTGCGGTATGGTCTATCTTAAGCGATGAAGAGTATAATAAAAAGTATGGGGTCGATAATCCACATGTGCCTCTTTTCCGAGAATTGAGAAATGCGGGCGTAAAGATTTTTGTTTGTTCTCAATCTATGATTGGTAGAGATCTCACACCTGATATGATCACTGAAGAAGTGATACCAGCCACATCGATGCTTACTACGATGACGACTTATCAGTTGAAGGGGTACGCAGCTTTAAAGTTTTAGAAACTTGTTATTAAAGTTACACCTGAGGTCTCAAACCCATTCATTCTAGGAAGTTTCAGGCAAGCATCTTCTAGTGTTAAACGTTCTTTAATCATTAATTCAGGTTTTAGAATTCCTTTCCCGATTAGATTTAGCATTTCAGGATAAGCATGTGCTTGCATGCCGTGGCTTCCAAGAATTTCTAATTCATTGGCTACAACCAAATGCATAGGAATAGATGGATCGAAATCTTCTCCTGCCATAAGTCCTACTTGAATGTGCTTTCCTCTTTTTCTTAATGAAGCGATGGACTGGTAGCAAGTGTTTTTATTACCCAAAGCATCAATGGAAATATGTGTTCCTCCTTTGGTGATTTCTCGAATGCCTTCTACAGGATCTTCCAGTTTGCTATTGAGGGTATAATCAGCACCAATTGTCTTTGCCAGATTTAATGCATGATTACATATATCTACACCTATTACTTTGGCGCCATTCGCTTTGGCGATCATAATAGCAGAAAGGCCCACCCCTCCGCATCCATAGACTGCCACCCAGTTCTCTGGCTTTACAACGCCTTGGTGAACAACTGCTCGATAAGAAGTAATGAATCGACAACCTAAGCTAGCGGCAGTATCAAATGACATTTCTTCGGGCAACTTCACAAGATTGATATCTGCGTATTTAATTTCAACATACTCAGCAAAGCTGCCCCAATGCGTGAAACCTGGCTGAAACTGATGATTGCAAACTTGATGATTTCCCGATTCGCACTCTTCGCATTTACCGCAGCCTCCTACAAAAGGAACAGTTACGCGATCTCCTTTTTTGAACTGCTTTATATCCGACCCTACCTCAACAATAGTTCCAGCCAATTCGTGACCGGGTACATGGGGTAGTTCTATATCCGTATCATGACCCATCCACCCGTGCCAATCAGATCTGCACAAACCGGTTGCCTCAACCTTCAGCACCACTGCATCTTTGCTTGGTGTCGGGTCGGGAAGCGTTTCAATCTTTATATCACCTTTGAATTGGGAGTAGTATGCGGCCTTCATAACTTCACTTAATTGATATTCAAACTTAAACTATTCAAACAATTCTCAATTTTGTGTGCTTTATTTGTGACGCAAATTTTAAGGCTATGTATAACGGACTTCTTTACGCACATTCAGGATTAAGATGGGTTGTTTTAGTGCTTCTTTTAGCAGCAATCTTCAACGCATTTTCAAAAAAGAAAAATGGAACTTGGACAGATAAGGATAAAAAAATCACCTTGTTCGCCATGATTTTCACTCACATTCAGTTATTGATTGGTTTAGTTCTTTATTTCATTAGCCCAAAAGTTTCTTTCACAGAAGGATTTATGAAAGAAACGGTTTTGAGATTTTATGCTGTTGAGCACTTGGTAACAATGATTCTGGCTATTGCCTTGATTACTATAGGTTATTCAAAATCTAAAAGAGCTACAGTTGATACCAAGAAATTCAGCCTTGTGGCGACATTCTATCTGATAGGATTGATTCTAATATTGGCAGGAATTCCTTGGCCTTTTAGAATTCCTGGAGCAGGTTGGTTCTAATCTGATTTAACTGATAAGAGATCACTTATAATTCTGGTTTTAGGAAATTGTTCCAATACAATTTTCAAGAATACCGTAATGGGGATTGTCATGATTAGTCCTGGTATTCCCCATATGTAACCCCAAAGCATTAACATAATGAGGATTGAGACCACATTTATGGAAAAGGTTTTTCCCATAAACACAGGTTCTAGTACTCCTCCAAATAAACCTTGGATTCCTGTACAAACTAGTCCGAAAACTAGTAGTTGAGACATCTCTAGGTCTACAAAAGCAAATAGCGTTACTACAGCTACACAGATTACAGATCCTATCATTTGAAGGAAGTTGATAGCAAAGGCAAATACACCCCAGAAAATAGGGAAAGAGACACCGAACAAATAACAGGCTAGCCCTATACCTATTCCTGTTCCGGCACTAATCAGTATTTTAACTACAATAAAACGAGCTAAGTCTTTTTCTACCTTCATTAGAATTTTCGCAGAGGTGAAATCTCTCTTGAAAATGGTAGCTTTTAGTAGCTTTTGAGTATCGAAAGAATCCGCCAAGAGTAGAATGATGAAGAACGCCATGGTGAGCGTCATGCTGAGTGCATTGGAGACAAAGCCGAAAGTCGGGACGAGGTTTTTAGAGATGTTTTCCTTATTGACAATTGAGGAAACAAGGTTTTCTCCTTGTAAAAAACTCACACCAAAAAATGCTTCAAGATTACCGATTAGTATTTTGATTTTGGCACCTGCCTCTTCGAAATATTTGTTGTCTTGCGAGAGAATCTCTCTGCTAGATAGCTGTATCAATTCACCAAAAATCTTGATGCCTCCGGCTATCAGAATGATCACTATGATCATATTCACAGCTTTTGGAGAACTTTTAGATTTTAACCAGCGCACTAATGGAAAGAATATCAGCGATATGAACATCGCAGAGATTAATGGCACAAAAATGAATGATAGCTCCTTCAACAGGAAGAAGACTAGAGGTACAACCAAGAAAAGAAGTAACGAGTTACTTGTGTTCTTTTCGCTCATGATAGTATTACTATTGCGGCACGAAAGTATACTCTCAAAATGGAAAAAGGTTAGTGTATGGAAAGAATATTTTCTCTATACTTTGACCTAAATATAAAATCAAAGTCAATATGTCTTTGTCATGTCTTCGTCCACACAAATGATAAAATCGGCTTGACCCAAGTATTCTGAATCTAGTTTTGTGATGTCCGCTTGTTGAACAGTTGATATGGTAAGAATTGATAAGCCTGGTTTGTATTGATTTATGTACCATAGAATACCTTCATGATAATCGGAGTGATAGGCCCCGTTGTAATGGATGAACATACCATTTTCTTCAATACGCCGAGCGATGAAATGTGCCATTGTCGCATCTTTAGAAGCTTGGGCCATAACGAGTCTAGGTGAGCCATGATCTCCCATCATCTCAAGTATATTTTGGTAGCGAGGAAGATTCGCATCATAAGGAAAAGGGAGAGGGGCAATCCAGCTTTTTTCCTTATTAGTTAGTGAATTAAGAACTTCTAAACCCTGTTTATTAACCATGCTCGCATACCTACGCGGAATATTTGTGGCAATAAAATTCAAATCATTATCGCGAGCATAGTCTACCAGTGGTTTATAATCTGTCTTATGATTATTCCACAGTCTAGCTAGAGTGTCTAAACCTTTCTGATCAATTTTACCCTTCAGGTAATCATCTAATTCATCTTGGTTATCAGCTTCGATCATCTCTGCTCCTAGGGTGAGCTTCTTTGCTTTACCAAGTTCGGTAGTGACTTCATACTGAAGCCAATGCGAGATGGGATTATTATGGAGTTCACCAAAAAAGATGAGTTGTTGATTGGCTAGGGCCTTCATCATCTTCTTATAGCTCGTTTTCTTGCCCTTGCCATTATAGATTGCGTAGGCTCCATTGTTTTGAGCCATAGTGATGCTTGAAAGCAGCAAAAGGCAAGATAGAATAGTGAGTGATTTTCTCATTTTAATTTGATACTCTAAAGTTGATTTGATTAGCTCCAGTATTTTTCGATTTCGAATGATAAGCTGTGATAATGACTTCATGACTTCCGGTTTTCTCTAAGTTGAGATTCGCAGTAAAAGTATTGGTAGTGCTTAAAGACATATCTATGGTTTTCCAATATTCCCCATTCACGTAGATCAGAGCTTCAACCTCTATTTCATTTGAATCCCACAAACCACCATCCGAAATGGTACATCCACACATCATCACCATGTTTGCTTTGAGTTCAATGGCTTTGTCATTTTCAATGGAGAAGCCTTGGTGAGTTTGAGGATAAAGACCTTCAATTACAAAACCTGGAATCTCTAGGATAATGCCATCACCATCTATGTCCTTACCTGGAATAAGCCAAACTTGAGTTTGCGCAAAGACGCTTGAGTTTTTTTGGTTCGCAGGTGCGTATGCTTCTATGGTTAAGAGTTTTGGTTTGGCAATATTTATGGTGAACTCAAACTTTGCAGCACCTTCACCGATATTATTATAGCGTTCAATTGGTGTATTCATTATTAAGTCTGTGTTACCAGTACCTCCTTCGGTAAGGCCTTTGGCCAGTATTTCATCAGTTTGAGCATCTCTTATGAGTATTAGAGATCCACCCATACTAGTGCCTATGAACTTAGCGTCTTTGGCCTTGGTCCTAACGATAATCTTGGTGTCTTTTGCTTCTTGGCCAAAGGATGAAAAGCAAATAAATAGTAGTGCTGTTAAGAGAATGTTTTTCATAGTCAAAAGCCGTTAGATGGTTCCCAATTCGGGTTATAAATATCTTGATAGGCTGGAATTAATTGCCCTGCGTTGTAGCTGGTTGAATTATAGGTGTCTTTTATATATAGAAAATAATATATAGCAGCCATTACTAAACTATCCAAATCATTTTCAAAAGTCAGGACTGTTTCCTTATAGTAGAATCCGGGTATGTGCTGTTTTTCAATCTTCCCCACTTGATTATTTTCTTTCCAGATTGATCTATTATGAAAGATATGATCGTAAATAAAAAACTCCTGCTGGTCTGAGCTTACACGGTAAGATGATTTGAATATGCTCTCTTTCCACCAAAACTCATATTTGGTGTTTTTAATGATTTCGTTTCCTAAGGGTCTCTTTGAACTAGGAAATTTCGCTGTTCGGTTTATTTCAACAATTCTTTGGCCTTGAGGATCTTCCATCCAATATTGATCTTTGCCAAAAAAAAGCCTTTCCTTACTCTTGCCATAAACTATTTCTTGTGAGGAGTTTATTTCTTGAAAAACAAGACCTTTTTTCTTTTGCGCGTTTACTACTAACTGTGCCATTGAATAATCAAAAGGAAGATAGTAATTCATTCTCGGATTAATCTAACAGTTGTCTTGAGATAAGCGATATTTACCATTCCTAACAATCGTTAGGTTTCTCTATTAAATTTTGAATGATTAGTCTAAATTCGTGTCAAACAAACGTTTGCTATGGGATTAACATCTGCACAAAAAGAGATTTTAGACAAAGCAATAGAAGCATTGCATTCAAGAAAGTTTCATGCTCAATATCCGGAGCATCCATCACCAAAGATCTATGGAGAAACTGCCGATGAAGACGGCAAAAAAGCATTCATTGCCTCTAGAAAAAGAAATTTTGAAGAGCTGAAGCAAGAGGGTGAGATGAACTGGATTGGAGAAGAAGATTCTCCATACTTTATTGAGCCTGTCGGTCCTAAGTATCCTCAAATGTCAAACGACACACTTTTAGAAAGGGCAGAGCAGTCGTTCCATAGTTGGAGAAAGGTTTCTAAAGACGATAGAGCAGCGGTTCTGATTGATTCTTTGGACCGTTTCTCAAAACGTTTCTTCGAGAATGCTTATGCTACCATGCATACTACTGGTCAAGGGTATATGATGGCTTTTCAAGCTTCTGGACCACATGCCGCTGATCGAGCTCTGGAGGCTATTGCTGCCGGATATGAAGAATTGGGTAGATTCCCAGAATCAACCGTGTGGGATAAGCCCATGGGGAAATATAATTTGGTAATCAATAAAGAATGGAGAGCCATACCAAAAGGTATCGGATTAGTGATTGGATGTTCAACTTTCCCTACTTGGAATTCTGTACCAGGTGTATATGCTAACTTGATTACTGGGAATTCTGTGATTGTAAAACCTCACCCGGGAGCAGTATTACCCATGGCTATTGTGGTGGCGGAAATCAGAAACGCATTGAGAGATGCAGGTTTCGATCCTGAAGTATGTCAGTTAGCGGTTGATTCTAAAGCTAACCCTATTGCTAAAGAATTGGCTGAGCACCCAAAAGTCAAATTGGTTGACTTTACCGGAAACTCTGAATTTGGGTCTTATCTGGAATCTTTACCTAAAGCGGTTTTCACAGAAAAAACCGGTGTGAATTCTATCATCTTGGATTCGGTTAAAGACATTGATAAAGTACTGCAGAACATCACATTTTCAGTGGCGCTATATTCTGGCCAAATGTGCACTGCACCGCAAAACTTCTTTATCCCAGAGGGTGGCGTTAAGACTCCTGATGGCGTGATTTCATTCGATGAGATTGCAGAGAAGATGGCAGCTTTTACCGATGGTTTGATTAACAATCCAAAAGCAGGGCCATTTGTGGCAGGTACCATCCAAAACACTGCAACTGCGGATAGAACTAATGATGCTGCAGAAGCCATAGGTGGCAAGGTTTGGCTGGAGACTAGACATGTTGAACAGTCAATTGAGTACTTCAAAAACGCAAGAACACAAACGCCTACTTACATTGAAGTGAGCTCGGCCGATAAGGATAAATTTGCAAGCGAGATGTTTGGCCCAATTGCCTTCTTGATTAAAACCAAAGACACCAAAGAGTCAGTTGCTTTAGCAAGAGAGATGGCTGAAAAGCATGGTGCAATTTCTTGTGGTGCTTATACCACAGATCCAGAAATGAAAGAGTTTATAGCCGATGAAATGTCGCTGGCTGCTACACCGGTATCGTTTAATCTAGTAGGCGGTATTTACGTAAATCAGAATGCAGCATTTTCTGATTTCCATGTGACTGGAGGGAATCCAGCAGGTAATGCATCATTTACCAATCCTAACTATGTAAATGAAAGATTTACTTGGGTAGGTATGAGAGAGCCGGCATAGGAGTTATTAGCTCCGAGCAGGGAGTTACGAGATTGAGCCATTCCGAGAGGGATGGCTTTTTTATTATATGTAATTATTTAAGTGTCATTCCCGCGTAGGCGGGAATCTCCCTAATATTTTGTTAGATTCTGTTATGCAGAAACTCGGTTATGTGTATGTTATGTCTAACGTCAATCGAAAAGTACTTTATATCGGTGTGACATCTGATCTTGAAACTAGAGTCTATGAACATGAAAATTCTTTGGTCGATGGATTCACCAAAAAGTATAATTGCCATGATTTAGTTTATTATGAAGTCTTTGATGATATAGGCTCAGCAATTGCCAGAGAGAAAGCAATGAAAAAATGGAATCGCGAATGGAAAGAAAGACAGATCAAGGAAATTAACCCAGAAATGAAACGTCTAAACGAGCAAGTTTTTAGGTTCAATTGACGGGATTCCCGCCTGCGCGGGAATGACAGACTAGTTAGTGTTATTTATGGTCAAGAATTTATATAATTGATTTTGACGGTTTTACCTACCATAATGGTCTAGCGATTAAACATATTAGTTTAGTACTGTAGTGTTCTAGGTAGATTATGTTTTTATATAATGCTAAGCCAGCTCTTCAAAACATGCCTTCAAACTTATATCGGTCCAAAATTGAGTCTTTCTTTATCATATGAGAATAACTTGAAGTAATCTGAATAGTCTTCTAGAATTGGGGATACTTCTTTTTTTATAAAGCCTATTTCAATAGCACTACACCATATTACAGCTACTAAATTTGATTCTCTTTTAACAATGGACTTTTCTAGAATTTTTTTATGAACCTTATCGCTTAAATATTCTTTGCAGTAATCTTTTCCTTTTGTGATTAAGTTAAACGATGGTTTAATATTGACGACTTCAATTCTCAAGTCACCTCTATCTTTTGAATTAAATACAAAATCAATATCCTTTTTATCTATACTATCTGTATAATTTCTTTGAACTAAGCTCAAGCCTGCCGCTTTGAAATAGCATATAGCTAACAGTTCAATATAGAAATCAAACCATGAATCATCTTGATGCTTGAGAAGTCCAATATAGTTTGGTCGAATGATGTACTTTTCTTTATTAGTTAAGTTTTTGTTTAAGAAAGAGAAGGTATTTCGAACTAATTCTAGTTCTCTTTTTAGTTCATAAGGTTCTGTTAAACCATATGTAATCAAATCGAGAATTGATGCAGAAAATTCAAACTCTCCTTTTTTAAAGTAATCTGTTTCTCTTCTTTCATTTCGGAATTGGAACTTTTCTTCAACTTTTTTCCATCCGAAATTGTCTTGTAAATCAATAACTTCTACAAAGCCATCAAAGACCATATTAAGTTTATGTTTTAGGCTTATGCTCATTACCTCACCTTAGCTTTCTTAATCAATCGAGCAAAAAGCCCTGGTAAAAACCGTTTAACATAAACCGCATACGATTCTTTACCGATGTATACTTCTCGTTTCTCTTTCTCTATCGCACTAATGATTTTAACGGCACATGTGTGAGGATCCATTCCTTTTTGATGGGTCTCGTCTATGCTGCCATTTTCAGACCCATCACCCAATAGCGCCATTCTTGATAGATTGGTTCTAATAAAACCAAGGGCAGCCAAGGTGACTTTGATACCCTCATCCTCCAATTCAGCCCTCATGCTGTCAAAGAAACCGTGGAGCGCATGCTTACTGGCAGCATATCCCGATCGCCATGGCGTTCCAAAGATTCCCGTAAGGCTTGTTATGGTTACGATATGACCGTTACGATTTTTTAGCATGGAGGGTAATAGCGCTTTTGTAAGACCTATAGTTCCAAAGTAATTTACTTCCATAAGTCTTCTATCCACTTCAAGATTGGTATCAACAACCATAGACCTCTGAGAGATGCCTCCATTGTTAATCAGTATATCAATTGAACCGAATAATTGATTGGCTTCTGTAGTTTTGCTTTTGAACGAATTTGAATCCGTTAGGTCAAGCGTTAGAATTTCAATCTGAGCATTACCGCTTGATTCAGATTTGACTCTCTCAAGTTCTTCCTGTCTTCTGGCCGAAATGATAAGATTGACATCCATTTTGGATAGTTCTTTCACCAATGCCTCTCCAACTCCTGAGGAGGCACCAGTGATCCATATGGTTTTGTTTTGAAGTGATTTGATCATCTCTTTTAATATAATAGAATCGTCATTCCCGCGCAGGCAGGAATCTCCCCAATTCTTTAGTATTTTCCTTAATGCAAAAGCTTGGCTATGTCTATATCATGTTTAACCCTCATAGGACAGTGTTATACATTGGTGTGACTTCAGATTTAGAACAGCGTGTTTATGAACATGAAGAAGGTGCGGCTGAGGGTTTTACTAAAAGGTATAAGTATACTGATTTAATCTATTATGAAATTCTAGACGACATAGAATCTGCTATAGCAAGAGAGAAAGCTATAAAAAAATGGAATCGTGAATGGAAAGAAAGGCAAATCCGAGAAATCAATCCCGAAATGAAGAGGCTAAATAATGAGGTATTTAGGTTCAATTGAGGGGATTCCCGCCTGCGCGGGAATGACATCTAGGTTTAATATGAATGAAGTAAATAACCTGAGTTTATTCCTTCTTTAAATACGTCACAAAATCGAAGGCATATTGATGTTTCTCATCTACCGGATGATGATTTCTATACTCTTCAGTCCAATCATCAGCATTATACTCAGGGAAGAAGGTATCAGCATCTTCAATTATAGCATCAACCTCTGTAATCAGCATCTTATCTACTAAGCCTTTTTCTAGCGACTCCTTATAAATTACTCCACCACCAATGATGAAGACCTGCTTTAACTCTTTTTGAACTTCGCAAAGCTCTAGAGCCTCTTCTAAACTGTGCACTACATGATGACCTTCTGGAGCCTCGTAGTCTTTCTGTCTAGTGATGATAACAAAATGTCTGTCAGGGAGAATGCCTGGAAGAGAATCGAATGTCTTTCTCCCCATAATCACATAATTACCCAATGTTACTCTTTTAAAGAATCTAAAATCATCAGGGAGTCTCCATAGTAAATCATTGTTTTTTCCAATGGCATTATTGGCTGCCTTGGCCACTACTATAGTTGTTGTCATAGGTTGTTTCCTCTTAAGAAGTCTTCAATTTTCATTCGTTTTTTGCCTTGCATTTGTAGCTCTGTGATTGCTAATGCATTACCTCCCGTTTGAATATGCAAGTAGGTCTTGTTATCCGTTTTAAAGTCTCCAGGCTTGTCTCCGGCAGTGGCTAGCTCAAGTTTTTCAGTTCTGTATATTTTGAATGTTGTATCATTTAGAGTTGTCCAAGCCGCAGGATAGGGTGATAGTCCTCTGATAAAATCATAAACCTCTTGGCTACTTTTAGTCCAGTCTATTTCACAAGTCTCTTTGAAAATCTTTGGAGCATGTTTGATTTCAACTGATTCATCTTGTGGATCTTGCGGGTAATCACCTTTCTGGATAGCAGATACGGTTTTCAGAACAAGTTTTGCACCCTTGTCCATGAGACGCACATAGAGGTCGCCTACTGTGTCATCTTCTTCAATGACTTCTTTCTCTTGAAAGATCACATTACCTGTATCGATTTCGTGCTTCAAAAAGAAAGTGGTAACTCCTGTTTCTTTCTCCCCATTGATAATGGCCCAGTTAATTGGGGCTGCACCTCGATATTGAGGTAACAAAGAGGCATGAAGGTTGAAAGTGCCTATTTCAGGCATATCCCAAACAGCAACAGGTAACATTCTGAACGCCACTACCACCTGAAGATTAGCTTGGTAAGATTTGAGTTCCTCTTGAAATGCTGAATTCTTCAAGTTGGTGGGTTGAAGTACCGGAATACTTTGACTTACGGCATAGTCTTTCACTGGAGAGGTAGCTAACTTTTGGCCTCGTCCTTTGGGTTTGTCAGGTGCCGTAATAACAGCTACCACATTAAAGCCATTTTCAACAAGTATTTGTAAGCTGGGTACTGCAAATTCTGGAGTGCCCATATAAACGATGCGGAGATCTTTCATCTATTATTCAAAATCGGGATATAGCAAGTATTGTTTTCTTAAGGCTTTATATTTATTCAGTTTGGGTTGCCAGGTTGCCTTTATTTGCTCTTCAGTCATACCTGCTTCTATTTGCTTTCTTAAGTCTTCTGTACCTGTCAATAAGGTGAGATAATCTTTGAAAAATTCTATATCCTCCAATTCTCGATAGTACTCAATTAAATACTTCAGAGTTAATTCATGTTTGACTTCAGTGTCTACAAAACTTTGTCCTTTACAGAGTTCACCTTCTAGTGGAGGATACTTTGAGCCGGCATTGGGCATTGGTGTGAAACTGTAAGCTCCGTTCTTAAAATCAGGATGTCCGATAACCTCGAAAGGATGATCAGTGCCACGACCCACACTAACTGCTGTTCCTTCAAAGAGTCCCAGGCTAGGGTATAGCACTATAGCATTGTCATTGGGTAAGTTGGGTGAGGGTTTAATCGGAAGTGGATATGTGTTTTTATGTGTCCAGCCAGATACTGAGATTACCTCCAAATCTGCTTTCACACCGTTCTTCAGCCAGCCTTCATTGTTAATCATTTGAGCTAATTCCCCTACAGTAAGCCCATGAACAATGGGTATGGGATGCATGCCTACAAAACTAGAAACACTGTCTTCCTTCACAGGTCCATCTACATACATACCATTGGGATTCGGACGGTCCAAAATAATTACCTTTTTGCCGTTTTCTGCACCAGCTTCCATAATGTAGTGCATTGTGCTAATGAAAGTGTAGAATCTTACCCCAACATCTTGAATATCGAAAATCAGGACATCAACATCCTCCAGCATCTCAGGACTTGGTTTCTTGGAACTCCCATAAATAGAGACAATCGGTACACCTGTTTTTTGATCTCTAGAGTCATTAATTTTTTCTCCATCCGGAGCTTCACCTCTAAAACCGTGTTCAGGGGCCATTACTTTTTGGATATCAATCCCTCTCGAAAGCAGGGTGTCAACTAAATGGGTATTGCCTACTGTACTGGTTTGATTTACTATCAAGGCTACCCGCTTACCTTCGATTAGGGGCAGATATTCGTCCATTCTTTCGGCTCCAACTTTAAGCGATTGGGCTTGAGAACAAGAAAAGAAAGCTAAAAATGAGATTAAAGGCAGCAGGCGAATCATGCGCTTCGTTTATATTTGAGATAATACTCAAAATTAGTATTAATCTTGAACCTCCCTTATTTCATATCGAAAAGAATAAACGCTACCAAAGAGGGGAGTTTTTCTTCCACTATAAATCGAATTGCCATTGCGAGTGTCGCCTTAGGTGTGGCTATCATGATTGGCTCTTTTATGATCCTTGGAGGGTTTCAGAATAACATCAAAGACAAGATTTTCAGCTTTTCAGGGCATATTCAAATCAAGAAATTTACCCTTAGCTCAAGCTTTGAAGAACCACCTATTGTAGTTGACGAAGAGAGAATGGCTTCTATTTTAGAGGAGCCCTTAGTTGAGCATGTTCAAGAGTATGCGCATAAACCGGGGCTCATATCAGTTGATGGGGAAGTTTTCGGTCTTCTTTTTAAAGGGGTATCAAATACCTTTGATCGCTCTGCATTTGATGACTACTTATTGGAAGGAGAAATCCCTGAGTTTTCAGACTCATTGAAAGCGTCAAATCAGGTAGCCATTTCTGAGCGCATGTCTAAACGTATGAAAGTTGGGCTAGGAGATAGAATAGTCTCTTACTTTAATATGGAACCACCGAGAACAAGATCCTTCATTATCTCAGGAATTTACAGTACCGGGCTCGATTCTTTCGATGAACAAATGGCCATTGGAGATATTAGGGTTATTCGAACCCTGAATGAATGGGATGATAATCAAGTGGGAGGCTATGAAGTTTTCATTTCGGATATAGATAAACTCGCTGAAGCTGACGATAACATCATACAAAAGGTGAGTGTAGAGCAAACCACCGAAAGAGCTGATGAGAAATTTCTGCAAATCTTCGATTGGTTGAATTTACTTTCTCAGAATGTATATATCCTGATCGGGATTATTCTGTTCGTAGCTTGTTTTAATATGGTAAGCGTGCTCTTTATACTTATTATGGAAAGAACTTCTATGATAGGATCTTTCAAGGCTTTTGGAGCCAAGAATAAGCTGATCAGAAAGATTTTTGCCTACAATGGTTTAAGACTAGTTCTTAGAGGGCTTTTGATTGGTAATTTGATTGCCATTGGCTTTGGAGCAATACAGTACTATTTCAAATTGATACCTCTTAATCCTAAGACATATTACATGAGTCATGTTCCGATTAATTGGGACTGGACGATTACTTTGGGTATTAATGTGTTGACTTTAGTGATTGTAGGTTTGGTGCTGATTTTACCAACCGTGTTGATTTCAAGAATTAACCCTGTGAAGGCCATTCGATTCGACTAATTCAGGATAGTCCATTTTTCTGCGATAAGTACGAAACAAGCTAGAGATCTTAATCTGCATTACGCCAAGTATGGCCTCTTTAATAATGCCACCACTCATTTTCGACTCACCTCTGGTTCTATCAGTAAAGATAATGGGCACTTCAGCAATGTTAAATCCGTATTTCCAGGCCAAAAACTTCATCTCGATTTGGAATGCGTAACCCATGAATTTTACACGGTCTAGCTCGATAGTTTCTAAGACCGAACGGTGATAGCATTTAAATCCGGCAGTGGTATCGCTTATTGGCATTCCCGTGACCATACGCACATAGTGACTAGCAAAATAGGATAGCATAACTCGATACATCGGCCAATTGACAACATTAACTCCTGTAACATACCTAGAACCAATGGCTACATGATTCCCTTGGTCTTTGCAGGCGTAAAGGAGTTTATTTAAGTCTTCTGGGTTGTGAGAGAAATCGGCATCCATTTCAAAAATGTATTGATACTGATGCGCCAATGCCCATTTAAATCCATGAATGTAGGCAGTACCTAATCCTAACTTTCCTGTTCTTTCTTCAATAAAAAGCCGATCAGGATAGTCTTTCATTTTTTGCTTTACCAAATTAGCAGTACCGTCTGGCGAGTTATCGTCAACGATCAGCAAATGAAAATCATTAGGCTGAAGCATCACCACATCGATCATTTCTTCGATGTTCTCTCGCTCATTGTAGGTTGGTATAATTACTATGCTTTGGCTCATTTGGCTGGGTCGGCAAATCTAAGAGAATAATCAAAATGAGTTCAAGCGAAATTCATTTTAATGCCCCTTTAATTAAATATAGAAAGTTAACGGTGCTAATCTCTGTTTTGTTGACTAGCTTTTCCTTAATTGATGTTAAGATGACAGAATTTAGAAAGTGTGTTTTCCTCGATCGCGATGGTGTGCTTAATAAAGAGTTGGGTTATCAGATCACCAAAATTGAGGAGTTTGAGCTGGTTGGAGGTATAAAGGAGCAGCTGGCTAGGTTTAGAGATTCTGGTTTTATGTTAATCATCATTACCAACCAAAGCGGAATAGCCAAAGGCAGCTACGGTGAAGAATTTGTTTATGAGTGCTTTGATAAGATTCAGCAAGCAACGGGTCACGTAATAGATGATATGTACTTTGCTCCCGGTCACGATAGTTTGAGTAAGTCACTTTCCAGAAAGCCCGATTCCCTTATGTTTGAGCGAGCAATTGCGAAGCATAAAGTGGATGCAACTCATTCCTATATGATTGGAGATAAGGAAAGAGACTTGATTCCTGCTAAGAAGTTTGGAATAGGAACGATTCTCATATCAAAACAATCCACTTCTGAATATGCTGATTATGGAGTTGAGTCCTTGAGTGCAGCTGCTGACATAATTTTGAAAGATGATTAATTGTATGCATTTCAAAATACCCCGGACCTCTAAAGGGGAAATACTTTTATGGGCACGGTATTATAGATTTATTGCACAAATATTCTTTTCTCAATACGCTGTACCCAATACTCAATACTGGTTTCAGTCATGTTCATCCCGAAAATCACCGTGTTCACCGATATAATTTTAGTAGGTCTATTGTTCTAGACACATTTGAGGCATCAAAACAATCAAAAACTCAAAATCATGAAAAAGCTAAAAGTATTTATTGTTCTCGGTGTCTTAGTGTTCGGTATGAGTAGCTGTGTCTATTCTCTTTTTCCGATTTATACAGAAGACACTCTGGTGTTCCTACCTGAACTTGTTGGGAAATGGAGACAAGACCCTGATTACCCTAATGATGTAATCATTTTTGAACCTATGAGTGATAAAAAGAAGATGGAGCTAGGACTAATTGAACCTGAACCGGAATCTGAAACTAGACCTTCGAAAGTATATCAAATGGGTAAGCAGAACATTACGGATGATCCTTCATATGCTTATGTTCTCACGGGAGATAATTGGAGCATTAAGTCCGATGACCCAATTACGGCAAAAATTGATGGTGAGAGAGTTTCCGATCCTGAACGTTTGATCGCTCATTATGATGAACTTTTTGAGAATGTAGAAGGTCAAACTTCAGTAACGCAATCTGCTCAACTTGAGGAGGCCTTAGATAAGACTAAGGACACCATTGACAGTAAGTCTTTGAATGAAAAACTAAATAAGTTTGGCGAGGGGTTAGACAAATTGGGCGAAGCACTGAATAAGCTTGGTCGGGCCATAGATAAATCCACAAAAATTGGTGGTACGATTACAGTAACTCAAGAAGAAAGCTATCGGATGGTTTCAATAGAAGATGGAGTTGAAACTCTATATCAAGCTCATGTAGCAAAAATAGGTGAGGACTACTTTCTGGATGTTTATCCTCTCATAGAGTATTCGAACCAAGTTTATAATGAGAATTTATTCCCCGTGCATACATTCTATAAGGTTGAATTTAAGGATGGTAAACTGAATCTTGTCTTGTTCGACTTAGAGAAACTGAATGAGCTATTCGAAAGTAATCTGATTAGGTTAAGACATGAATATGTGGACGGCAATGTGCTTATCACTGCTCAGCCTAAAGAGATTCAAAAGTTTCTTGACAAGTACTCTGATGATGAGTCAGTTTTCTATGAGTCAGGAGAAACTGATAGTTATACAAAAATTGAGTAATGAAGGTTAATAAGATCATAAACTCAAAATGGATTCAGCACCCGGTTTTCTGGGTGCTTTCCATCTATGCAATAGGTAATTACTTCAGTATATCTAGCCTCTTAAAATTTATCGATTTTTTCTACTCTGCTTTATTTCATATTCCCTTATTCTTTTTGGTCTATGTCAATTTGAGAGTGCTGATTCCAAGATTCTTACAAAAAGGGTATTACATCGTTTATGGCATAAGCGCTGTGCTCTTAGTGGGAACCACTTATCTCATTCACGAACTTACCTTTGAAGTAGTACTGCCACTGCTGCCTACAGAATACTATATGGTCTCCTTCACTGATGTGGAGGTGCTCTTTACAATTTTTGCGATTTATCTCTCTATTACCTCACTTATTAAACTTTCTAAGTCTTGGTATACATTGCAAAAAGTCGAGAAGGAGAAGTTAACCATCGAGTTGAATTCTCTCAAGACCCAAGTCAATCCTCACTTTCTATTTAATAGTCTGAATAGCATTTACAGTCAGGCTTTAGCCAAGAGTGATCAAACCGCTGACACTGTGCTAGAACTCTCAAACTTGTTGAGGTATATGTTATATGAAGTTGGCGAAGATTTAGTCGATTTGTCTAAAGAACTGGAAATGATGGAGAACTACATAGAACTTCAGAAACTCAGGTTAGAGAAAGGAACGGATGTAGTGTTTAATATTTCAGGTGATATTGAGGGACGCAGAATAGCACCGCTCTTATACTTTCCGTTAGTTGAGAACGCGTTTAAACACGGAGCTAAAGGTGATTCAGAAAATGCCTTCGTTCATATTCAGATCAACTTAGATGATCAAATTGATTTCACGATAAGAAATAATAAAGGTCAAGTTGATGATATGGAAGACGGAAGATATGGAGGGATAGGATTAGAGAATGTGAAGAGAAGGCTTGCTTTGATTTATCCTGAAAAGCATGAATTAGAGATTAATGAGAATGAATCTGAATTTGAAGTTAAATTAGTCTTAAGATGATTAGATGTTTAATAGTTGATGATGAGCCACTTTCTAGAGATGTATTGCGCTCTTTTGTGGGTGATCATCCTGATTTGGAAATAGCAGGTGAGGCCAAGGATGCTTTAGAGGCCATGTCTCTGTTAACCGCTGAATCTGTGGACCTTCTCTTGTTAGACATTAACATGCCTAAACTATCGGGTATTAACTTTTATAAATCACTCAATAACAAGCCATATGTAATTTTTACAACCGCATATCCGGAATTTGCGGTAGAGGGTTTTGAGCTAAATGCAGTCGATTATTTAATGAAGCCAATCGCCTTCGAACGATTTTTTCAAGCTATTGAAAAAGTAAAAGAGAAGATGGTAGGCAAGAAATCGGTAGTTGAAGATTTAGACCATATTATGCTCAAAGCAGATAAAAAGATGTACCGCACTCCATATGAGGATATTCTGTTTTGCGAAGCATTAGGTGATTATGTTAAAGTACATCTGAATGACAAAGTCCTCATTGTTACGATTACCATGAAGAAGCTTATCGCAGAACTGCCTGAAAGTGAATTTATTCGAACTCATAAGTCTTATATCATCAACAAGTCTAAATTTGAATATATAGAAGGCAACCAGATTAAGATTGGAGATCAAATGGTCTCAATCGGACAATCTTACCGAGAGCAAGTGCTCAAAGCTTTGAGCTAGTCTTTAAAATCAGCAATTGATTTCTGAATAAGTTGAACCGCTTCCTCCTTTGAGCCGAAGCCTGATGACACCATTTGATTCTTGCCCTTATAATGAGAGAACCAAGTCTCTATGATCTTCAGAACTCCAGTATGGCTTTGCTCCAGCGACACCAAGTCGTCTACTTTTATCAGTTCGGAGTTTTCCATAATGGCAATGAGTTTATCGTCTTGTTCACCATTGTCGAAAAGTTTTAAGACTCCGATTACTTTACATCTCAGAATCGAGCCTCTCTTTGCTGAGTTACCAATCACAAGAATATCTAAGGGATCTCCGTCTCCCCCTGACGCTTTTGAAAGTAATGTTTGAGGGATAAAGCCATAGTTACCCGGATACCCCAAATAGTTAATAATTCTGAGCTTACCATTAAGACTATCTGGTTCAATTTGCCCGTTTTCTTTATTGACTTCCCATTTTTCCGTTGAGCCGGCAGGGATTTCAACTACCATATTTACCCATTCTTCTTCAAGATTTGGATCAACGTCATTTAAGAGATTGAAGCTTTCTTGATTTGCATTTTGACAAGCGCTTAGCAGTAAAAGGAAACACAAGACATGGAGCATAGATCTCATATCTAAAGATAGACTTTAAGCAAAGGTGAACTATTTCATAGCTTCAAAAATCTTTGACATAATATTATATGACCTTCTCTGACCCGGGCCTGGACCATAGGCTGTTGATGAAAGGGCAATAACCATTTTCTCTTCAGGAACAACGATTAAATGATTCCCTCCATTACCGGAAGCGAATAAATAATTGAAAGTCTTGTTCCCAAATTTTCTTGAAGCTTTATACCAAAACATACCATAGGAATCTGCAGCGAAGAACCATTCGCCTATGGCATCTGATTTATGCTCAATCAATCGTTTTATGAAAGATTCATCAATTAGTTGCTGATCTCCCCATTTACCTCCATTCAGAACAAGTAATCCAAGTTTGGCAAAATCTAGAGTACTTAGATATAGGTTACCTGCAGCACCTGTCTGATTAGATTCATTGGTGTACCAGTATAATTGATTAATACCTAAAGGCTTGAAGAGTTTTTCTATTGCATAATCTCTTAAACTCATCCCAGAAGTTTCTTCTATAGCAAGTCCTACCAATAGAGGATGAATATCAGCATAAGCAAATCCAAGTCCTGGGGTTCCAGTTACAGGCACATTGAGAATGTAATCCTTCCAATTGTTCAGGCTCATCCAGTTTGCGGCATGACCTGCGGTATTCATGTCATCGGTATCAGCATGTATACCAGATGCCATATCGAGTACATCTTTCAGCTGAATCTTCTGATAGTCCTTATTAATTCTAGGGTTACTGTCTTCATCAAAGAGTGAGTAAACATTCTGATCGAGGCTTTCAATCAGGCCCTCTTTCAAGGCTATTCCTAACAATAAAGTCGTGATACCTTTTCCCGCTGAACGAATATCATTAATGGTTATTCTCCAAGAAGTGTGAAAGTACTCTTCAATCACGATTTCATTGTCTTTAATCACCACCATTCCCCTGAAATCCCTAGGCGGTGTATCACCTATGAGTTGAACAAGACTTTGGATTGAATCAGCATTAAATCCGGATTCTTCTAAACTTCCATATTGTAAAGGTGACTGGTTTGATTGGCCGAATGAGACAGAATTAAAGAAGATTAGAAAGGCTATGGCAATATTAGCGCTAGCCTGAAAATGGCGTCTTGGAGAAATCATTAGCATAAGGTTGAACAATTAAACCAAAGACCACCGCTATGTTAACAGGTTGCTTATCAGGACTTAAAAGTAGAAAAAGAAATACCAAAGGGATTGATTATGGTTTTAATGCTTCTAGTAGAAAAAGAGATTATTTAGGTACTCTCATAATCTTTTCCAGCTTTCTTCCTTTCGCGAGTTCGTCCACCACTTTATCAAGATAGCGGCATTCGCGAGTTAGTTTGGTCTCAATATCTTCTATGCGGTAGCCACAAATCACTCCTTTGATCATCTCAGCATTCGGATTTATAGTCGCACGATCAAAGAATTCTTTAAAGGTGACCTTCTCTTCTATCATTTGCTCTAAATCTTCACTATTGAATCCGGTAAGCCATTCAATTACTTCATGTAGCTCTTCAACAGTTCTTCCCTTCTTTTCTACTTTGGTGACATAGTGTGGGTAAACGGAAAAGAATTTCATTTCAGCTATACGCTGGTCGTGTTCCGGAGTGGTAGTAGGCATATTAAAAAATGGTTAATGGAAGATTTAATTTACTAAAACCTTCACATAATCAACGTCTTAACCGGAATAAACTAATTTAATGTGTCGAAAATCTTAGTGAATTTCTTCGGTATGCGACTCTCGATTTTGACTTTAGTCTGAGTTTGTGGATGGTTAAAGGTTAATTCACTTGCATGTAGATAGATGCCTTTTCCTTTTAAGATTTTGTCTGGTAGTCCATAGGTTTGATCCCCTAAGATTGGATGCCCAATTGAAGACAAGTGCTTTCTAAGCTGGTGTCTTCGTCCCGTTCTCGGTTTAAGTCTTACCAAGCTCAAGGTCTCAAATCTCTTAGAATCAACTTCTTCAATTACCTCATATTCGGATATAGAAGGTTTGTCATCAATGGCTTCATCAATCGTGTTAGCTTTTGTAGAAAACTTGCCGATGGAAATAGCTAGATAGGTCTTTTCAACTTGACTGTTCTGAAATTGTCTGCTCAGGTTTCTTAGTGCTGATGCTGTTTTTGCGGCCAACAAAACACCGGTTGTTCCATAGTCAAGTCGATGGATTAATTGAGGGCTGCAGGCATCTTTCTCCTTACTAGGTGTTAGGTTTTGTTTTAAGCCATTGGCTATAGTCACGAATTTATTGCCACTCACCAGAATGCCTGCTGGTTTATTGATAACAGCTAGTGAATCATCTTCATAGATTACTTCTAAGTTGAGGTTGAGTTCTTTGGTCAATGGCTTAGATTCTTCTATTAAGAGTGAGATGGTTTCCCCTCCTTTAATCCAGATGCCTTCTTGAGTGGCTTGGCTGTCTACCAATAACAAGCCTCGCTTCATTGCTTTTTTAATGGCTGTTTTTGTTGGGGCATATAAAAAGATGTCCTTGGCGTAGTCTTGCAGTCTAATGGGCTCCGCTAGCTTTGGAACGATATGGTCTATCTGGTTTTTAACCAATCAATGCATTAGAGCTTGAACTCTTTCTGGTTTTGATTTTTCTTGAAAATATGTGGGTAGTGTTCCTCTACATTTTGCTTCATAAACTCTACAGGCACATCTTCAAAGAAACCGTAGTCTTCTGTGTACTCCATAAATAAACTTCCTTCCGCATTGTATTGCTGTAAAAAAGAGTCGTTTTCTCCATCGAAATCTAATGGTTCTACCTTGAAACGCTCACATAATTCTTTATTGAAAGCTGGAGACATTTTAAGCCATTTACCATTGATTTGCACATTCACCATACCGTGAGGTGTCAATTCATTAGAACCGAATTTCTCAGTCAATCGCTCAACAGCAATATGATTTTTGACTTTGCCCAAGTGAATGCGAGCAGGTATGCCTAGCGCTCTTAATGAGGCAACCAGCAAAACTGATTTATCTACACAATTACCAGAGGTTTTACCCGCAATGTTACTGGCCTTATAATGATCTCTTGATAAACTGATAGAGTAAGGGTCATATCTCCACCCATCTCTAATTTTAAGATAGATACCAATAGCTTTTTCTTTATCCGAAAGTGTATCTGTTTTGAATTCTTTTATGATATCCTGGATTAATTGGTTTCCAAAATCCAAAAAGTGGGTTGCGTCTAAATAGGAAGAATTCATGGTTACTGCTGTAGTTATGCTAAGTAACCTAAGATCTTTGTTTTTCATTCCTCAATGAATGAGAAATTCTCAATTATTTATCTAAAACAAAGACCATACAATGCTGCCAAGGTAGGTTAGAGATATTTTCTTGAAGCTTGAAACCTGCAGCTTTCATCTCTTTGACTGACTGCGCTTCAGTCATTTTATGAATTTCTTTGATAGGTACGGAACGGTCTTCAGCTCGATACTCTATCAGATAAACTTTTCCTGAAGGCTTTAAGGCTTCTTTTATGGAAAGCATAGTTTCGTAAGGGAAACTGAATTCGTGATATACATCTACCATAAGCACTTTATCAATAGAATTTGGTGGTAGGTTCACAGCTTCTTCAGTTCCTCTTACGGTCTCAATGTTCTGCACCGATTGCCTATTCTTTTTCATTTGTATCGCAGCGAGCATTTCTCTTTGAATGTCTACAGCATATACCTTTCCCGGAGAGACTTTGGGCGCCATTCTGAATACGTGATAACCTGAACCTGCACCAATGTCGGCAATTACTTCACCCGATTTGAGATTCATGTTTTCGATCAACTGGCTCGTAGCTTCTTCCTTCTCTCTAGTGGCCCTATCTAACCAAGACATGCCTTGATAGCCCATGACATAAGCAATTTGTCGTCCCATATACCATTTTCCGATACCGTTTGGGTCGCCTTGTTTGAAGGTATAACGTTCCTCTGTATTGTCTGCAGGTTGGGTCTGAGCGCAAGACTCAAAAGTAATGAGACTGACAATCAGAATAGATAGAGCCTTAAGTTTCATAGTAATGATCTTGAGTGGGTTCAACCTCTTGATCAATAAAAAGGTTATTTGTTTCGAAAGCGTTGGCTTGAAATGGCTATAACAAATGTGCCAATGGTGATTGTAAACATCATAGAAAAATCTGCTAATTGCTGATAGCCGAAATAACCTACCAGAAAATAGACTAAAGGAGTTGCTAATCCTGTAATAACAAAGCCGTTGCGCATCCAAGTTGACAACCCTTCAATATCAACTTTTCTCTTCTCTTGTTCCGACAAGCCATTGTAGCCAGCAATTAGGTTAGGGTTTCTCTTCACAAGAAACCCTAGACCTACTATGAATGCTGATATGGTAATGATGGCAAAGTCCAAATTGTGAACGGTTTAACTCAATTTAATTGATGTTTGGTAAATCCGCCCATCACTTTCCCCATTATTAAAACCTTAGCCCACCTTGGTGTCATGCGGAGGTTATAGACAAGAAACTTAGTTAAGAAGCCGGGAAGGATTCTACTCTTTTTACCAATAGCATTGATAATAGGAATGGCTACATCTTCTGTACTTAAAGTCATATCCATTTTCATGTTGGCTCTCTGGGCAAAGCCACTATTCACTGGCCCGGGGGCTGCAGTGAGCACATCGATTCCATCTGCTTTGAGCTCATGAGCGAGTGCTTCTCCCAATGATTGCACATAGGCTTTGGTGGCAGCGTAGTTGGCAGCGTTGGGCACACCTTGAAAACCAACCATTGAACTCAACAAAACTAATGCACCTCTCTTGGGTTGCTGCTTCATCTTATTGGCAAAGTAATGAGACATCACTAAGACCGACTTGCAGTTAAGATCTAGCATGTTAGTTTCTCTTACTAAATCGGAATGAGCAAATCTTCCCGATGTGCCATAACCTGCATTGAGAATAGCGATACCCACATTAAGATGATCGATTTCTTCTAAAAGCGAGTGAATGTGCTCTGTCTTCGAAAGGTCTCCTTTGACAGGGATTGTTTCCGTTTTGAAAAGGTCAAAAAGATAAGTGCTTAGATTTTCTAACTCTTGCTCTCGTCTCCCTGTAATGATGAGCTTGAAGCCTGCTTCGCCAAACTTGATGGCGAGCTCCTTGCCAATGCCTGAAGTGGCACCCGTTATCAGCACCCATTCTTCATAGGTGCTTTTGAGTCTTTTGATCGTGTTTTGAGATATTTTCATTTTTCTGTGTTTTCAGCTTTAGTTTTTATTTCTGCCAGCCAGATATCGTGTAGGCCTTTTAATTTTTTGGGTATAAATACTTTCTGTGGAAGCGTCATGAAACCGTGCTGTGCTTCACTAGTGATAAGTTTGGATCCTGTAGGGGTGGGTAAGATCAACCATGCATGGTAGCCTCTGATGTCCTTGCGAATAGATTCCCATGCTAAACGATTAGGGGCTTCATATTCTTTAATTACAGAAGTGAAATCAAGTCCCATAGTCTTCCATGAAAATTCAGAATCTGATTTTAATTTTCCGTCAGAGTTACCTGCCAATTCAAATTCGCTTGCTCCTTCATAATAGGTTTCCCATTCCACAGCATTAATCAGTATCTCCCAAACGGTCTCAGGAGAAGCTTCAATATCTATTTCATTGTGGACGAAAAACTTCGAGTCTTCAGGATCGTAATCTTCAGGCCAATTGATTTCCTGAGATAGAGGTAAGCTGTTCTCAACGGTCTTTTTAACCGAGTAACAACCTGTTAGCATTGTACTTAGGATTAGGCATAGCGTAGCCATGCTCACTAAGTGGTTAGTGATTTTCATCTTTTTCATATGTTTTAATTATTATGCTTTTACAAAGGGTTTGCCATCTAAGGCTTGCACTAATACATACAGTGCAATGAAGCTGTAAATAGTAGATAAGCCGATGACGAGTTTTGTGTCTTTTAGTAAGTAATAAGCGGTGAAAGGGAGTACTTGTAACGCATGCATTCCTATAAAATGTGCAACTCTTGGGTCGCCATATTCTTTGCTCCAATTCAGAAAAGGAATGGTTTTGCCTCCTGAATTGGCACCGATGGTATGCGATAATCTGGATCCCATTACAAAGCCTTCCATAGAGAAGACAAAGAAGAGTAGTAGCCCCAGTCTAATTGCCCATAAGTAGTATTCGGGCAATTGGGGTAATGGTGTAGTGAAAAACCTTACTGCTAAGATCAGGGTAATAAAAGCCACTACAGTTGCAGCTAAAGCCATAGCTGAATACAAGGCAGCGTAGATAGGTGTTGATAGATTGAAGTGAGATAATTGGCCTCTGCCTGCTTGAATACCGATGTAAATAATTTCAAAGCCAAGCATTACAATTACTAACCAACTTACTGTATTGACAAATGAGTCTTGTGGTAAGTAGTGCATCAACCAAGCAATAGTCCAACTGTAAGTACCTATGGAGATGGCAAACTTTATGGGTTTATACCATGCATTGGTACCTGAAACTTCTATGGTAGTGATTTGACTCAATACTAGAAATAACATGGCGAGTATGAGGTTGAAGGCACCGAAATAGAAGAGCAATTCGTTTCTAGACTTTAATTCGATTAAGAACTGCATCTTACTTAAGGTTGATTTCAACAATAGTAGTTTTTCCCTCTGTCACCTCGATTGCCGCATCTTCAAACTTTGGAGGGCCAAATCTGATTTTGGCATTGTTGGCAAAACCGATGGGTTCTTTTGGAAAGCCCATAAAGTTTGAGTCTAGTTCTTGGTCGCTGTCTGTGTCTTGATAAACCACAGCACCATAGATACCCACTGGTACATCCTCCAATAAGACCTCCATTTCGCTAGCCTTTACTTTTATGTCTTTTCCTTTGAACTGTTTACCGACTTCAGGGAAGTTTTCTTTTACAAAGATGCCTGCGGCAATATTGCCTGCTTTGGCAGTCTTTATACCTTTTACTTTAAACAAGACATTACCTGTTTGTGCCTGTGCAGATGCTGCAAAAAGCATTAGCCAGAGGATAATTTTAAATGATTTAGTCATGTCGAAATTTTTATAACATGACAAAGTTGATGCATTGCCAGCACCCAAAACGATAACATTTGTTTATGTTTTGATCGCTTCTCGTTTTATTCTGCTTAAATGTATTGGCGTAATACCTAGATAGGATGCAATCATATGCTGTGGTACTCTATTATGAATGTCAGGGAAAATCTCATTCATGAGTTCGTATCGTTGAAAAGGAGTGAGGGTGTATAAGTGTTCTATCCTCTGATCTAGGTAGGTGAAATAATATTCAGCAATGGTTCTACCCAGTTTTTCACCCTCTTTGAGATTTATATAGCCCCATTCTACAGCCTTTCTTGGTAATACAATTACTTCAGTGGGTTCCATGGCTTCCAGTAGGTAACGAGACTTTTCACCAGTAATAAAGGCTCTGTAATCGGCTATAAATTGATTTTCAATACCAAAATGAATGGTGTGCTCTGAACCTCCGTAATCGAATATTTTTACTCTCAGAATCCCTTTTTCTATAAAGTAGACCTCATCAATAATCTTATCGTCCTCGCTTATGATCTCTTTTTTCTTAAAATTTCTGCGGTAACAAAAGCCCATAAAAGTAGCTGCCTCTTCTTCAGAGATATTGATCATTTGCGATATGGCAGCTTTCATTAATTCCATGGGGAAACACTATACCATCTTTTAAACGCAAGAAAGAAGAAATTGATTAATGAAAGTTTAATTGACTTGTCTCATATTAAAATTTCCCGCTAAGGAAAACTTGATTCTATTTATTCAAAAGTTATAATTCCAGATTTGAAACTAGTGATTACTGTAACCACATGGAATGTGGCAATAAATAGGTTACTAATAACTATAGGATTCTTTACAGTTTTAACCGTGAAAGGCGTGAGGTATTTGTAAACTATTTGCATGAGGAATAGACCAAAAGCTAGCGTTGGTTGGTCAAATAAAAGCAATGCTACAGAGGCAAGTAAGATGGTTGTATATATGGCAAGTAAAACACCTCTTGCCGGTGTAAACACACCTGCTACAACTTCCATTTCTTTCTTGTTCAAAAGCAGTGCAAAACATACTGGAATCAATACGGCAATATTGAGGATTAACGAAGCTAATATCATAATTCTAAAACAAGGTTATTTATTGTTTGTAAGTACTTGGACTTGATCCTTTAGTGTAGTTTTTATAGGATAGTAGTCTAGTCCTAGGGTTTTACGACTCTTGGTATTATCAATTTTAAATGAGATACCAATATTATTCCGAATGTAATTCCAGCTAAAACCTTGGAATGGTCCTGCTAGATATAGTAAAAACTTAGGGACTTCATTCTTAGGCAGCTTAAATGAATTAGGGTACGCATCCTCAATAAATTTTGCTATATGTAGCATTGACAATACTTCGTTTGAAACAATGTATCGACCTTGTGGACAGAAGGAATCCATAGCTTTTATATGAGCTTTGGCTACATCCCGTACGTCTACACAACCGAAATATAAACTAGGAACTCCGGCTTTATTCTTACCCTGAATCATGTCCTCAATAAAGGCCTGGCTCGTGCCACTTGGTTTTTGTTGGAGGCTTGGCCCTAAAACAAAACCGGGATTAATAATTGCTAATTCCCATTTGTTTTGGGTCTCATAAATTTCCCAAGCCTTTTTCTCGGCAAGAACTTTAGAAACATAATAAGGTTGTTCTTTTAGCTTACTCGATTCATTCCAATAGGATTCATCAAATGTATTGTCTTTAGTCTGATATATATCCGAAGCATCTCCCCATATAGCCACAACTGATGAGGTAAGAACCACGCGCTTTACTCCTTGAGTTTTGTTAACACTGCCTAATACATTTTCAGTACCCTTTACTGCTGGATCAAGTAGCTCTTTATATGGTTTTTTGATTTTGCCAACGATAAAGGGTGAGGCGCAATGAATAACTTTTGCACATCCTTTCATAGCCTGATCAAATGATCCGCTGACCATAAGATTTGCTTCAAAGAGGTTAAGCTTACCAGGGTAGTCATCTTCCATTTTGATTAAATGGCTAATCTTAGACTGGTTTTGTAAACTACGGACCGTTGCATTGACTGTATGACCTTGATCTAACAAGTATTTAATTATCCAAGAGGCTATAAATCCATTACCTCCAGTTACTAGTATTTGTTCCATTTTCAATTTGTTGTTTAAAATATTCTCCCTACCCCAAGCTTAATGACAGGATATAAACTGTTGTTGTCTGCATTTAGTGTAGGTCCTATTCCGAACCTACCATCAAAAACATAATGTCCCTTTCTTCCAAAGCGGTCGGCTATTCCTATTCCACCATATGGTAATCTTGTGAACCCACCATTTTCCCTTAAGAGATCATCTTCCACCCAAGCCATACCTGTAAAAAAATAGGTGCCATTCATACTTTCGTTTTGATAGTATTTCAAATTGATACCATGTGTATCACCGAAATTAGATTCTAATTGAATCGAGAGTCGATTGACAGTTAATGCCTCTAATGTTATTAGCGGAGTGGCTGGTAAGAGTAGGAATGAGACTCTTAAATTGATAGATGGTCTCCTCTCTGAAAAGTCAGTTTGAGCGTTTACTGTGTTGCATATAACTATGAACAATGATGTTATTATTGTTTTCATCTTTCGGGAATTTAAGTTCTTACCTATTGTGTCTTCAAATCTTAAACATATCCATGTTCTTCAATCTTAATGCAGACTCTAGGTCATGTGAGGGCAGATAAATCATTGGGTAATTCTTCCCAAATTCTTGTATTTGAGTTATAGTTTTACTGGCAGCTTTTTTATCACTGCAGATTCCCGCGACCTGATCTTTTAGTAGTTGTTCTTGCGTAAAAGTGGTGTCTCCGGCAAAAAAGACAGATGCTTCATTCGTTTGTAATATCACTGACTGATGGCCGTGAGTATGTCCTGGTGTTGGTACTATCATTACATCTTTTGCTTTTGTTAAAGCATAAGAACCATCAAAACCAAGATTGTTGTAGTTGGAATAGGTCACCTCTCGAGGTCTAAACCAATTAGGAAGTAAACATGGTACATGGCCAGGGGCAGTTATACGATATTCACTTTTAGAAACAATAAATTCAGCATTTGGGAAGAACTGAATACCGTCTACATGATCTAAATGTAAGTGTGTTAGGACAACCCATCTAATATCATCTGGCTGAATGTTGATTTTAGAAAGTAGAGAAGGTAATTCTCTACTTTCGTCAATATCAAACTTTAGTATGGTACGATAAACCATCCCATTTACATTATCACAGGAGAAATAGTCATCATTATTGACATTGCTGTTCTCACCAGTATCAATTAAAATATTCCCTTCAGGGTGTTCAATGAGCCAAGTATGAATAGGTAGCCATTCTGTCCAAAAGGGGTCCATCATTATTGCGGGAAATCCAATACTAGGGTTTTGGTGAGATTTTTTGACTTTCACCAGGCCTGATGTAATAGCGTGTACCTTTATACCTCCAATTTCACTGCTTATTATTTCGTTTTTTTGTTGAACAGCAGTACTGTTAGTGGTATACCTGTTGATATATGGCATTCCAAATACTCCGGCACTTGCTAGCGCTAGACCGCCTTTTTTTATGAAGCTTCTGCGTTTCATTATTAAGCCAGTTTATGCTTATTTCGGTTCTGCTATTTCTTTGATTTTACCTAATACATCAGGCAACATATTCCTGAAATTTTCTCCGAATGCTTTCGCAAATAGCCCACCTGTTAGGCCTTGAAACCAGACTTCATGGGTAAATGTAGTTTTACCATTCTGTGTGTTGAGATAGCGCTTCACATATAATCCGCCTAGTGGTAGAGAGGTCTTATAGGTATAGGATTGACCTTCCACATATTCTATGACTTTGAATTTAGATTTTCGGCCCTCAAGAGAAGTAATCTTACCCTTTGCTTTAAGAGCGAATTCACCTTCTAGGTTGGCGTCTTTTAAGCCCGCATCCCATTCTTTCCAATTCGGAACGTCTGTCCATATAGACCAAATTGTTTCAGGCGATGCAGTGGTTTCAAGAGAATACCAAAAGTGTTTGTTAGTTGGTTCTTTATCTTGTGCCTTTGCAGAAATTGCGGCACATACAAGGAAAATAAGTATAGATAATCGCATAATTTTTTATTAGTAAAAACATGCGATTTCTGGCTGAAGTTATTCACCTATGTTAACTTCGAGATTGTTCCCAATATTTTTTTCTGATCCTACTTAACGATTGAGGGGCTATACCGAGATAGCTGGCTATATGCTTTGATGAGGCCTTGGCAATAATGCTACTGTTTTCTTCAATCATTTTTACATATCGCTCTTCTGCCGTACTGTTTTGTGCTTCTTCCAAAATCTGCTCTGTGTAAAACTGTACCTCCTGAATTAGCTTTCGAATAAATTCACTCCATTTGGGAATTGCCAGCAAATCGAAAGCGTCTGACTTGTTCATTTCCCAAATAGTCGAATTTTCTAAGACCTCAATGTTTTCTTTTGAAGGGATATAGTTTGAAAAACTCCTTTGTGAAGTGAAGCAGTATGGAGCTTCTGTAAAGAATTTTGTTACTGATTTCTTGTTATTGTAGATATAGAAGCGAAGAAATCCCTCCTCAAGAAAATAGAGTTTGTTACATATTTGGCCCTCTTTTAGAAGTGCTTTACCCTTCTTGTATTGTTTAAGAATCAAACGAGCTTCAACTTGTTCCCATTCCTGTTCACTAAGTGCAGAATAATTCAGAATAAATTTTCTAAAAGGATGCATACACTTAATTCAACCCTCTTTCTTCTAATAGGTTCTTAATGTGTTGCCTCTTTTTTTGATTTCTACTAACAAAAGGTGCATATATTCCTGGTATGAAAGTGTAAATACTAATACCGTCTTTAATGGTAGAAACGATCGCAATCCCCACCAGGAACCCAACGATGAATCGGTCTCTTGACTTCGATTTCTTGATCTCTCTTGCTTTTGCTAATAACTCCTCATCGGTAAGGTTCTTATAATCTTCTTCCATAGCTTTTAACTTACTATTTCCAAAACCTTTGTCTTCTGCCATTCCCCTCGCGTAAAGTCTGGGAACTGCTGAGGCATACCACCCTTAGCAACAGACTTTTCACTTAAAGGACTTACAGCCGACCAGAAGCAGCCTTCATAAACATTTTGATCGAGTGCCCATCCGTTTCTCAAACACTCTGCGATGCGATAACGCATAATGCCATCCATGCCGCCATGTCCAGAGTTTTTAGTACTCTCGTTTAGTTTTTTGTATAGTGGATGATCGTACTTTTCCCTTAGTGCAGCCAAGGCTTCTTTACCCTGTGCCCAAGAGTGGTGGCTATCAGTAAATCCTTCAACGCCACCTTGTAATGCTACACGGGTTGGAAAACCTGCCAAAGCACCCAAAGTGCCTTGAATGAGATTGAGCCTTGAGTAGGGTCTAGGGCTAGTTTCGTCCCATTGCACCATAACCGTTCTACCCATTTGAGTTTTAATGATGGATGTATTCAAGTCACCGCCTTTGTAGTCTAATTGATTCCATTTGTGGTCAGGATCATAGTTTTGACCAGCATAAAGTTGTCTGCCCAAGGCAGGTGTTGAGTAAGAAACAAGGGTGCTAAATGTATCATCAGTCCGGCCTAAGTTCATGTATTGGGCTACAGGACCTAGGCCATGGGTAGGGTAGAGGTTTCCGTTTCTATTGGCATAGTGATGTGTTCTCCAGGAACCCGTTCCACGTTCTTGTTCTTCCATTTGGAAACGCAGCTCGTGGATGTATGAAGCTTCGCCATGGAGAATATCACCAATCAAACCTTGGCGGCACATATTTAAGAACATTAATTCGTCTCGGCCATAGTTTACATTTTCCATCATCATACAATGCTTTCCAGTGGCTTCAGACGTATCTACTATGGCCCACATTTCCTCCAAGGTCATGGCAATGGGTACTTCAACAAAAGCATGAGCCCCTTGTTTCATAGCTTCAATGGCCATGGGCGCATGGTTTTTCCAGTTAGTCGAGATGATGACAGTGTCAGGCTTTTCATCGACAAGCATCTGCTTCCAAAGATTCTCATCTCCATGGTAGAGTTTGATATTCTGATGCCTGTTGCCGTTCCCAATTTCCTTACAATTATCTGCCGATCTTTGGGCCCAATCTTCATAAAGGTCAGAGATGGCAACGATTTCGACACCTTCTAATGATGCAAAGTCTGTAGCATGTCCGCTGCCTCTTGCACCAACTCCAATCAAAGCCAATCTGATTTGATTTAGTTTGGGAGCCTGAAAGTCACCCATGTATTGAGATCCTATTGGTCTTTCTTGATGGAGTTCTTCTTCAGCGCAACTGTTTAATGCTGCTGCTGTTGCAATACCTGCTGCGGAAAGAGAAGTAGTTTTCAGGAATTTACGTCTATCGAATTTTGACATGACTTCAAGGTTGATGAATACATGATATTCCAACCTTTTTTGATCAAAGTCAAACCAATAGAATAAAGTAGAAGATATATTGAATCCAATGGCTATTTTGAAGGATGATTCGATCTGCGATTATAGTATTAATAACTGTTTTGGTTTTTACCTCCTGTAGTTCTTCTAAAGATTCAACCTTAGAAAGCTTTGGCGTTTTTTGTGAGATGGTACAATATGGCGCTAAGCCTATTGCGCTCAGTAATCCTATGTCGCCTGGAGAAGCTGATAAATACCAAGCTGGATTTGAGCAACTTGCTACGGCCGATGGATTAAAGATTTTTAGGGAAGATCAATGGCCGGTTACCGTCCTTTTTCCAGCGGAAGCAACTCAAGGCATGTCTGTATTTGTGATATACAAGCAGAATGATCGATTAACTCAATATCAACAGCTCAAAAAAGACATTAACACTCAGTTTGACAGGCCTGAACTTTTGGCTAGAAGATTAGGGAGACTTTTAGGATATGATGTACAGGGTATCAACGAATTGTTGATGCAAAACTCTGAATTTAGAACCTATGCTTCTTTTGGGGTAACAGAGCAAATCACTCATTTGTATTACGAAAATCAAGATCGTGCACTGAAATTTTACAGAGAGACTCTCGGCTTGCCTCAGGTAAATGAAAATCAGTTTAAAATTGGAGAATCAGCTCTGATTCAGGTAAACCCAGTATCGGATCAATACCCTGCCGGTTTACCTAAGTCTACTGCTATTGCACTCCTTACAGATCAATTACCTGAATGGTATGATTATGTTCAGAAGGAGGGAATTCAAATTAAATACACATATAAGCCAAAGGATAGAGGTCCACATGATGGGTTTGTGGCTATTGATCCGGAGGGGTATCTTTTGGAATTCGAGCAATTCAAGCAACATCCAGAAAACGAGTTGTTTATGGCGGCCTTGGAAAAGGCACCTAGAGTTAAAACCAATATAGATGGTTTAGAATTCTATGGTGCCATTACTTGGACCTACCATCGAGACTTATTGGCTCAAGAAAATTACTACAATGAGGTACTTGGATTTCAGATGGTGGCCGATCAAGGTTGGACGAAGATATATCAGACTTCACCGACAGGTTTCATTGGCTTGGTTGATGAGAGAAGAGGTATGGAAAACTATGCGGATAAAAAAGCTGTAAAGATTGAGTGGAGGGTAAGAGATGAATCAGAAATGGTTCGTTACTCTTTTAGACAGGGTAGCATGATGGGGCCGGAGAAATATGAATACAACATCAGATAAGCCGCCATGATACAGAACCCTATTTACATACTGACTTTTTTATGTGGCCTTATTTTTATTAGTGAATGGCTCACAAAGCACACGATACTTAAACATATAAGTGGGCCACTATTGGTTATTATACTAGGAGCTATTGTTGCTAACCTGGGTCTTATTCCTTCTGCCTCAAATGCGAGTCCCGTTTATAATTCTATTTTTAGATATGTAGCCCCTGCTAGTATTTTTTACTTATTGCTAGGTGTAAATCTAAAGCAGCTAAAGAAAGCAGGCTTGCCCATGCTAATGGCCTTTGTTTTGGGTTCAGCAGGAACGGCACTTGGTGTTTTGGTGGCATTGAACCTCATTGATGCTCCAGAAGTCTTTGGTGAAAATTACAAAGCCATTGCCGGCATGATGACGGGTACTTATACTGGTGGAAGTGCGAACTTCAATGCTGTAGCTCTGCATTACGATGTGATCAGGGAAGGAGCAGTTTATACTGGTGTCGTGGTTGCCGATAATATCGTTACCGCCATCTGGATGTTAGTAACGCTGAGTTTGCCTGCCGTTATGATGAAATTTAGACCACATCCGGAATTGAAGGTTGAAGGAGGTGATCAAATTCAAGGACATGATGATAAAGAGCAATTGAATCCACTGTCGCTTGGTCTCATGCTGTTTATTGGCATTGGTGCTATGTTTATCTCAGATGAGATTGCTGCGCTAACTGAAATTCCTTCAGTATTGATTTTGACAACAATAGCGCTTGTCTTAGCTCAGCTAAGGGTAATCCAGAAGATTCCTGGGGCAAAGCTTATGGGTATGTTTGCGGTTTATCTCTTTTTAGTAGTTGTAGGTGCGTTTTGCGAGGTTACCGCATTAATTGATGTAGGAGAGCATGCCTTTGATATCCTTTTATTTACGACTTCAATTGTCTTGATTCATGGTCTTTTCCTAATCATAACAGCCATGATTTTCAAAAGCGATTGGAATATTATAGCCATAGCGTCTCAAGCAAATATTGGGGGTGCCAGCACAGCTTTGGCACTTGCACAAAGCTTTAAGAGAAATGATCTGTTGTTGCCGGCAATTTTAGCAGGTTCTTTAGGAACAGGTCTAGGTACTTATTTGGGCTTTCTTGTTACTGGTTTGCTCTAGTCAATTATTTCGAAGATACAGCGAATACCTATCCAAGCTTGAGGACCATCATAGGTAAAGGTTTTTTGAAACTTTCCATCAGCGTTAGGCTCGTGGAAACTTCCTCCCATGGCTATTCCGGGTTCTGAAGTCATCTCTGCTACGTTATCTAGTAGGTTGAAAAACCCGATAGGTTCATGTTGATTGGTATACACATCGCCTACATTTTGTAGTTTTTTCATATCGGCAGACTTCTCAGACTTGAAAGCAGACCGATTGCCATTGGCAATTTTGGTCAAACGTTTCATCATTTTTTTGTCTTGATATAAAAACCTTAGTCTTCCCCATTCACCTGCAGAGGGAAGCCTGAATTCGAAGTTCTTAGGAAAAGCGGCTCGGTCTTCAGGGGGCATCTGATCAAGCTCGGCTTTGAAAGCTTCTGTTCTCCACTCGCAAAATACTTCTGCCTGCTCTAATGTAATCCCAACTAGAGGCATAAGCGCTAGGTCGTCACTATCTAAAAATTTGGTCTTAATTTCTTCTACTTCCAAATGAGGGAGCAGTTCTTTCCAGATGAAGAAGTCTGGAAGTAAGGCTTCAAAACGTTCAGATGTAACTCCGTACTTTTCTGCTTTTGCAGCAAGGAAATCTTTATAGAAATAGGTAGGAACTTCGCTAATATCCATACAAATACGCGAATTGATTGGAAGCGTATTCGCTGCGCATAGATACTGAGTTTCTTGACGACAGTTGAAACAGTCTTTATCGCTATTCGTCAACAAGAAGAGCCAAGAAAACAGTATGATACCGAACTTCATGAATTGAAATTAGCTGAAATTCAATGAGTTTAAAAGCGATTATTCTTTCGGTTCAAAAAGTGTGCAAATTGCTCCAGCCGGATCTTCGATAATGCATGCCCTCCCATAAGCACCAAAATCCCTTATTTCTCCGATTGTCTTTCCTCCATGCTTCACAACTTCTTCCATGCTAATATCTAGATTTTCCACATTGATATAGATCATCCATTGTGAAGGTATGTGTGCATTAGAACCTTTTTTATGGCATACACCTGTTTTCGGTACACCATCAATCGTCATGTTAAAGTCATTATAATCTCCCATACCAACCGGTTCTGGTTTCCATCCCACTACAGCACTATAAAAGTCTTTAACTTCTTCTGCATTGGGTATTGTCAAGTCAATCCAGCCTATGCTTCCTGTTTTTTTGTCCATAATTATTTTTGTTCAAATCAAGTGAAAGGCCTCATAATGAGGCTCATACTAAAGTATGAATTTCGCTGCACGATTCATGCTTTAAGCGTCATGCAATCTTTTATTAAGACTTACTTCCAACCTTCTTTTTCTATAAGATTGGCAACATGAGCGAAATGGTGATTGCCATGCCAAGCATATGATCCTAATACCTCCTTTAATGGATAAGATTTGTTGTCATCAGGGTGAATGAAGGTTCTTTCTAATTGTGTCTTGGTAAGACTTTTAAGGAGTATCACCCACCTTTTATGAACGATAGAAAGCAAGTCTAGCGAAGTTTGTATTTCTAGCTCTTGGATGTAAGGTAGATCAGCCCAAGCCGCTTCGTTGTAGGCTTTAATCACTGGCTTGTCTTCTGTTAAGGCCCAGTGAAAACGGATATAGCTGTTCATGTGGCTATCAGGTACGTGGTGTATCACCTGCCTGACAGTCCAGCCTCCCGGCCGATAAGGCGTGTCTAATTGTTCGTTTGACAAACCGGTAACCAGATTAGAGAATTGATTGGGTAGCGCTTCGATTTCAGTGATCCATTGATCGACATGCTCTTGCTTAATCAGTAATGGTTTTTTGAATTTACCAATAGGGTAGCTGAGAGATTCCATGGAATAATTTACAATTATTCGCTAGATGTTTGATGACCGATGCTAGATGAAACTCTTTCAGCACCTCGTATCTCGCACTTTCCTATGGTACATTTTGACCTCTTGAGGCTACCCAAATTTGAAACCACTGCTGCCTCGTCATTTCAACTTTTCTTGCTTCAACGGCAGTTTTTACCCTTTCTATTTTACCCGAACCTACAATAGGAATAATATTGGCTGGATGACTCAATAACCAAGCATACATTACTTGATCAATACTTACCCCTAGATTGTCACTTACTTGATGAATTACATTTTTAAGGGTAATATATCTGTGGGTTTGCGCATTGAAAATTGCACCTCCAGCCAAGGGAGACCAAGCCATAGGACTCATTCCTAATTCTTGACATAGATCGATTGTGCCGTTATCCCATTCTTGTAAGGCTGCTACTGATATTTCTACTTGATTGGTAACCAATGGGAAATCAAGATAAGCTTGCAACGCATTGAATTGCCCGGGTAGATAGTTCGATACACCAAACTCTTTCACTTTGCCTTCTTCCCTCAGTTGGTTAAAAGCTCTGGCTATTTCATAAGGGTCGTTGTATGGGTCAGGTCTATGGATGAGCAGTACATCTAGACTATCCCTTTTAAGCATCTTTAGCGAATTCTCAGCACTCCACATAATGTGGCTGTAGCTGGTATCATAGTGTTTGATATAATGCTCAGGTCTATTTCCTGATAACATTTTGATGCCGCATTTAGTAACGATTTTGATCTTATCGTTTAGGAATTTGTTTTGGCTAAGCGCCTTTCCAAAATGCTCTTCCACCATGTAGTCACCATAGATATCTGCATGATCGAATGTGTCAATGCCAAGATCGAGACACTGCTCTACAAAATTAAGGGTGTCTGCATCTTTGAAGCCCCATTCTGTTAGGCGCCACATACCATGTACAATTCTTGAGATCTTGAGATCGTCACTTAATGCTACTTGTTCCATTGAGATTGATTAATAGAATTCTAATTAAGTTAAAATATCGTCATCCTAAACTGGTTTCAGCATCTTTGTTCATACTTTTAAGCATGCTTACCATTTACCATAACCCACGTTGTAGAAAGAGTAGAGAAACTTTGGCTTTGATTGAACAATCAGGTACAAAGGTTCAAATTGTAGAATACCTCAAGGAGGCACCATCGGCTGATGAGCTTAAAGCGCTTCTAGCCAAACTCGGTATCTCAGCAGAGCAGCTACTCAGAAAGAATGAGGCCATCTTTAAAGAAAACTATAAAGGAAAAGACTTAAGTGAAGATGAATGGGTGCAAGCTATGGTTGAAAATCCTAAGTTGATTGAAAGACCAATTGTGGTGAAAGGTGATAGAGCAATATTGGGAAGGCCACCTGAAAATGTAAATGAACTACTTTAATGGTTTTTGTGGTCACTACTGAGTATCAAATTTTCTTTTGATACCTCTACCCACTTTCTTCTGATTATCACATGTCTAGATTCGTGTCAAAAAAAAGCTGATGCGTTACGGACTAATATTTCTTCTCTTTTTCAGTTCAGTTTTGCTTAAGGGTCAAGAATCTCCACTAGATGCACTTAAGACTTGGCAGGATCATTTGTCTAATAATGATGTCTCTGCTATTGAAAATATGCTAATAGGAAAGAATTCAGATAAAGATTCTAGAAGTATAGTGGCTAGATCAATGATGACTTTTTATACGAATGATTTTAGTGACTTTTTCAAAACCCAGGGCCCCAATTTTGGGAAGTATAATCTTAAAGCCGTTTCCAAATATATTGTAGCCTCAGTTCTTAGGGTAAACATGCCAAAGTTCTCAGATTGTATGGTTGATATTGAATATGATTTTGCCAAGAACGAACTTTTTTCTCCTTCAAATGAAGATGGAAATGACTATTGCAGATTCGAAGCTTTAAAAGAGGATGATGAGTGGCATTTCTGGCCTAAAACATTTTCTAGGGATAAAGAAGTCTTAAAGAATCAAATGTTTGTTTTTGACTTGCATGACGCCTTTTCGCAAGATTCGATATCGATCGAAAGCGCCCTGTTAGAATTGGTGGAAAAATATGCTCAACCTAGTGAGTTAGAAATAAAGGAACAACCATTACAAGGTACATGGATGGGTGAAGAATGGACAGCAAAGTATGGAACGCTACATAAAAAAAACGTATTTGGAAAAGAAAGATATAGTGCAAGAATAACTAATGACAATCTGGACAAGTCTTGTGCTAAATGGAATGAGCTAAAAGGAGTGCAATTGTTGTTCTCATGGGAAGAAGTAGGAGATTACGATTTAACCATGGATGGCATGTCCTTAACGGTGACTGACGGGATAGATGACAATCAAATATTCACAGAAGGTAAGGTAACTGTAGAAAAGGCAAGTGATGGTGTTTATCTGCTTAAAGTTGCAATAGATGATTCTGGAATTAGATTAAATGGGGTGTTTGGACTGACCTTATGTAACTAAGCTACCTCATAGCGCTAGTTGAGATTTAACCCGATTCTGAGGTTCATTTGAATTGCTAATTCAAACTCGTTGTCTGTAAAACCGATTCTTCGATAATAGGTATACATACCGCCTAGCGCAAAACCCCATTCGAAATTTAGGTGCTGCCCAAGTCTTCTTCTGAGCCCCCACGTTGGCGCAATAAAAAGATCCGGGATGACAAGCGTGTTAGAGGCATTAGAGATTACAAATAAATCTGGTCTGTAGCTGATTTTTAATCCTATAAAATTACCCGAATTGTTAGCTGTTGGTTTTCCTTTAATGGCTCTTTTCTCAAGATTTGTATACCATCTGGGTTCTAGTGTGAAAATTGGTTGTAATGCGAATCGAGTGCCACTGTAAATCGTTCCACCCCATAGCTGACCATCAAGCCCTATTTCAGATCTTAAAACGGTTTCATTTGACAGTCGCTGTTCTTGATTAATCCATACACCAAGAATTCCAGTTTGAGCATTAAACACAGATTTTTCAACTCCAGCAATTTGAGCTTTTATTAGATGGCTAGAAATAACAGATAGAATGACAATGAATAGAGTGCGTTTCATGTTGCGTTGGTTTAATTCTAAACGCAAAACTCAGTCTTCTATTTTACAGTGCAACTGATTGTTAATAGCCTAGTATTTTGAGCATCTGATCATGCTCTTGCTCTTCAGCAAACACAGATGTAGTTAAATTACCGTCATTGTCTTTATCTATAAGCACATGCTTAGGAGCCGGAATTAAGCAGTGTTGAATGCCACCATAGCCACCGAGTGAGTCTTGATAAGCGCCAGTATGGAAGAAGCCCACATATAGATTTTCATCTTCTTCAATTAGGGGCATGAACAATTCTGCCGTATGAGACTCTGAATTGTAGTAGTCCATACTATCGCATGTCAATCCACCTAAATTGATTTTATGAAAGTTGTGGTCCCATTTGTTAATGGCAAGTAGAATGAATTTTAGGTTCATACCCCATGCGTCCGGAAGACTAGTGATGAACGATCCGTCTACCATATACCAAAGCTCTTTATCGTTTTGGAGTTTCTGATCTAAAACGGAGTAGATAATAGCACCACTTTCTCCTACGGTAAATGAACCAAATTCAGTAATAATGTTAGGTACGGGTACATTGTTCTTGTCGCAAATCCATTTGATATTTTCTACGATCTGATCGATCATGTAAGCATAATCAAACTCGAATGCCAAAGAGGTCTTAATTGGTAAGCCACCTCCAATGTCTACAGTATCTAAATCAGGGCAGATTTTGGCGAGCTCACAATACTTATACATAAATCTACTCAGCTCACTCCAATAGTAGGCTGTATCTCTAATGCCCGTATTGATAAAGTAGTGAAGCATCTTAAGCTTGGCATTAGAACCTTCAATTTGATTTTTGTATAGATCAACTACATCTCCATAGCGAATACCAAGACGAGAGGTGTAAAACTCAAAATTTGGTTCTTCGTCAGCGGCCAATCGAATTCCGATTTTAAATTCTTTGTCAATTGAATTAGTGTATTGATCAAGCTCATTAAGGTTATCTAATACTGGAATGCAATTCTCAAAGCCATCGTTGATAAGCTCTTGAATGTATTGGATGTAAAGGGGTCTCTTGAACCCGTTGCAAACAATGAGTTCATCTTTCGTGAGTTTCCCTTTTTCATACAATCGTTTAACAATTTGGAGATCAAAGGCAGAAGAAGTTTCAATATGACAATCGTTGTCTAAAACCTCGTCTAGTACAAATTCAAAGTGTGATGATTTTGTGCAATAGCAATACGTGTAATCTCCCTTGTATTTGTGTTTTTTAAAAGCATCGGAAAACCACTGTTTTGCCCTTTGAATGTTCTCAGCAATTTTTGGAACATAAGTTATTTTAAGAGGAGTACCGTGCTCTTTAATAACCTCCTTCAACGGAATGTTATGAAACTCGAGGTAACGGCCATTTACTTTGAATTCCTCGGTAGGGAATTCGAATGTCTGATCAATGAGGTCGAAATAGCTTTTCACTTCTTCAAGTCAATAAAAAGGTGCGCAAATATGCGATAAATTGCCAATTCTGAACATGCTAAGAATTAAAATTGTTTGACTGTTAATCTGCGCCTCACAAAAACATAAAAAACAGCCGAATTATCCGTGGAAATATTCAATTTTGCCAATCGAATTTTAGACATTGCAATCGTTTGAAACCGCTTCTGGCTTTCGTAATGGCTAAAACTTAATTTGAAATGAGGAAAATAAGATTAGTAGAAGTCCGCTCTGAATTGGCTGCAGGTACAAGAGGTGCAAGCATGGGTATAGATGCGCTTAAGATTGCGAGTATCAAAAGACAGTCAAACTTTTTTATGCGTTTTGAACCTGTGAGTGTTCAAGACGAGAATCAGTTACTTTTTGGTGATCCACAATTCCCACAAGCCAAGTATGGTGAAGGTGTTTACACAATGGTTTCAAGAGTTTGCGATACCATTGATGGTTTAAGGCAAGAAGGGCTTTTTCCAATTGTTCTTGCGGGCGATCATTCTACAGCTGCCGGAACAATTTGTGGCATTAAGCAGGCTAATCCTGAGAAGAGACTCGGAGTAATCTGGATAGATGCACATGCCGATTTTCATTCACCTTATACGACACCATCAGGCAATATGCATGGTATGCCGTTAGCAATGGTCACGGCTATTGATAATGAGGAATGCGAGCAGAATGATGTAGAGGAGGAAGTTGAAGCGCTTTGGGAAAGGATGAAAAAAATAGGTGGTAGAGGCCCGAAAGTTGCACCATCAGATATTGTCTTTGTGGGTGTTAGAGATACAGAAGGTCCTGAAGATCATATCTTAGATCAGCATGGTATTAAAAACTTTAAGACAGAAGAAGTTAATGCTAAAGGTGTTGAGACTGTAGCCAAAGAGGCTTTAGAATTGTTGAAGGACTGTGATCAGATCTATATATCGTTCGATGTGGATAGTTTAGATACTTCTATATCGGTTGGCACGGGAACACCAGTGCCCAATGGTCTATCAAAGGAGCAGGCCTTCCATTTAAATAGAGAATTAATTAAAGATAAAAGAGTTTGCTGTTGGGAAATTGTAGAAGTGAACCCAACTTTGGACACAGAAAACAAAATGGCCGAAAGTGCTTTCGATATCTTGGAAGCTACTACCGACTCATTGATAGATAATTTCTAGTCCATGGAAATGCAAATTAAAGAAGGGATTTCAAAGGCCCTTCAATCATTATATCAACATGAATTGTCTGTTGAAGATATTGCGCTTCAACCAACTCGTAAAGACTTTGAGGGGACCTATACATTCGTAACGTTTCCGATTGCTCGATTTTCTAAGAAAAATCCGGAAGAAACAGGGAAAGATATTGGTGCTTTTCTAGTAGAAAACACAGATGTAGTCTCTGCCTTTAATGTAGTAAAAGGCTTTTTGAATTTAAGCTTATCAGAGACATCTCAAGTAGAAAGCTTTGCTTCAATGTTTGATGGTAAATCAGTTGCTGATTCAAGCATTTTTAAGGCTAAATCTACAAGTAGAAAAGTGGTAGTCGAATATTCTTCTCCGAATACGAATAAGCCGCTTCATTTAGGGCATTTAAGAAACAATTTCTTGGGCAACTCCGTGTCGCGAATTCTTAAAGCTGCCGGTAATAGCATTGAGAAAGTTCAGATCATCAACGATCGTGGAATTCATATTTGTAAGTCGATGCTTGCATGGCAAAAGTTTGGTGAAGGTGAGACGCCTGAATCTTCAGGCTTAAAGGGAGATCATCTTGTTGGAAAATACTATGTGGCTTTTGATAAAGCCTATAAGGCTGAGATAGCCGATTTAGTTGCTGATGGAACAACACAGGAAGCAGCCGAAAAATCAGCTCCAATTTTGTTGGAGGCACAGGCCATGCTTAAAAAGTGGGAAGCTAAAGACCCAGAAGTTTATGCTCTTTGGCAAACTATGAATGGTTGGGTGTATGATGGCTTTAATACGACCTATGAGCGCATGGGAGTCGATTTCGATAAACTTTACTACGAAAGCGACACATATTTAATTGGTCGTGATAGAGTTTTAGAAGGTCTTGAAAAGGGAGTTTTCTTTAAAAAGGAAGATGGTTCTATATGGGTAGACCTTACCGATGATGGGCTAGATGAGAAATTGCTTTTGAGAAAAGACGGTACTTCTGTCTACATGACTCAGGATATTGGTACAGCTATCATGAGATACGATGACAATCCTGATCTAAGCCAATTGATTTATACAGTAGGTAATGAGCAAGAGTATCATTTTAAGGTGCTGTTCTTAATCTTGAAAAAGCTCGGTTATTCATGGGCAGAGGCTTGTTATCATCTGTCATATGGAATGGTAGATCTACCTACCGGTAAAATGAAGTCAAGAGAAGGAACGGTTGTAGATGCAGACGATCTTATGCAAGAGATGGCCGACACAGCCAAGCAGCGTACTGAAGAATTAGGCAAAATAGAAGGCTTTACAGAAGAGCAAGCTACTGAGCTTTACGAAATGTTGGGTTTAGGCGCTTTGAAGTATTTCTTACTAAAAGTCGATCCCAAAAAGCGGATGCTTTTTAACCCTGAAGAGTCTATTGAATTCCAAGGAAATACGGGTCCTTTTATTCAATACTCTCATGCTAGAATTAGTTCAATACTCAGAAAAGCATCACAACTTGGTGTAGCGGTAGATTCTATCGATTATGAAGCAATCAAGGAAGTGCACCAAACTGAGAAAGACTTGATTTATACTCTGGGTCAATATCCTGAAAAGTTAAAATTGGCTGCAGATTCGTATGCACCAAGTATAGTTGCTCAGTTTGTCTATGATATAGCTAAGGAGTATAATCGCTTCTATACCGAGGTATCTATTTTTAATGAAGCTGACGAGAATCTGCAGAAATTTAGAGTAGCACTATCTATGTTAACAGCCGAAACAATCAAAGTAGGCATGGGGTTATTGGGTATCAATGTACCAGACAGAATGTAATGAGATACCTAGTATTACTTCTTACTTTATTAATCCATACAAATTCTAATAGGGATATGAGTTTTCATGATTTTAAGATGGCCGGAATTGATGGTAAGGCTATCGACTTTAGTGTATATAAAGGGAAAAAAGTGCTCATTGTAAATGTGGCCTCTCAATGTGGCTATACTCCTCAGTACGAAGACTTGCAGATGCTACATCAGCAATATGGAAATAAAGTAGCTGTATTAGGGTTTCCTGCCAATAACTTTGGCGGACAAGAGCCAGGAACTAACAACGAGATTGCTCAGTTTTGCGAAGCAAACTACGGTGTGAGTTTTCAGATGTTCGAAAAGATTTCAGTAAAAGGGTCTGATAGGCATGACCTTTATGCTTGGTTAGAAGAACAAACGGGTCAATCTCCAAATTGGAATTTTTGCAAATATCTAGTTGACGAGACAGGTAAGGTTTTAGGCTTCTATCCCTCTTCAACAAACCCGCTTGAAGAAGTGATCACAGATCAGCTTTAATATGAAGTGGATATCCGCCTTTAGATTAAGGACGTTACCATTAGCGCTGGCTTCTATAGGCATGGGTACATTTTTGGCTGCAGCCAATGGTGCATTCCAAACTTCCATTTTTGCATTATGCGCTTTAACCACAATTTTACTTCAAGTGCTTTCAAATCTAGCCAATGACTATGGAGACTCTATTCATGGTGCTGATAGCGTAGATAGAGTAGGGCCTTCAAGGGCTGTTCAATCTGGAGCTATCACCAGAGAATCGATGAAACAGGCCATAATAATTTGTGGGTTTTTATCCCTGCTTTCTGGTGTTGGGCTCATCTACGTTGCTTTTGGTCTTACACTTAATTTTTGGGTTTTTCTAGGGTTTGGTCTACTCGCAATTTTAGCGGCTGTTACTTACACTTCAGGTTACAAACCTTATGGCTATGTTGGTTTAGGAGATATTAGTGTCTTAATATTTTTTGGCTTTGTTGCAGTGCTTGGAAGTGCCTTTCTTTTTGAGAAAGTAGTGTATTGGGAATACCTATTGCCAGCACTATCAGTTGGGCTTTTTTCTGTTGGTGTTTTGAACGTAAATAACATCAGAGATATAGAGTCAGATAAGGCTGCCGGTAAGCGCTCCATACCCGTCAGAATTGGCCGAAAAAATGCAGTGATTTATCATTGGGTATTGCTTTTTGGTGGCATGATGTCTTCAATTATTTACATTTTAACTACTCAAGTTACTTTTTTTAAACTTTTATTTTTGATCACGATTCCATTATTCGTGGTTAATGCATTAGCTGCAAAGAATAAGGTAAGTCCTTCAGAATTAGATCCTTATCTTAAGAAGTTAGCGATTGCTACGCTCTTGTTCGTGTTATTATTCGGAGTTGGGCAACTCATTTAGTCCATCATTGTTTAATTTTTTTTGCAAAAGATTACACGGCTAGTTATTTTAGTTAAAAGTAACAGAGTGTATGAGCCCGACTAAATCCAACCAAATATCTCTCCAATGTGCTTTTTGTAAAACACGAGAGAACTCGCATTTTTCTGATCTACCTCAAGATGATTTAGAGGTGTTGTCATCACATAAATCTTGTATTACTTACAAGAAGGGACAGAACCTTTTTTATGAAGGCACAAGACCGATGGGAGTGTTCTGCATTAACTACGGGAAGGTTAAGGTTTACAAAATGGGTTCTAATGGAAAGGAGCAAATTCTGTTCATTGCAAAACCAGGTGATTTTTTAGGGTATAGATCTTTGCTAAGCGAAGAATTCTATGGTGCTTCTGCAACTGTTCTCGAGCAGGCGGCCATATGCTTTGTTCCTAAGAGTGACTTCCTAAAAATCTTAAACTCTAATCCATCTTTCTTTCAAAAACTAATGAAGGCTGTATGTCATGAATTAGGTGTAATGGAAGAAAAGCTGGCTCAATTGGCTCAAAAATCAGTAAGAGAAAGATTAGCTGCCACTATTATCATGCTCAAAGAGACTTATGGAATGGAAGGCGATGGTAGTGAACTCATTGATATTGCACTTTCCAGAGAGGATTTAGCCAATATTGTGGGCACAGCAACTGAGACTGTTATACGCCTCTTATCTGAGTTCAAGTCCGATGGTTTGATTGCCCTAGAGGGTAAAAAGATTAAGGTTATTGATTCTCAACGTTTAGTTCACGAAGCCGACTTCTACGGCTAACATGATTTATATCATGTTTTTCTGTGATGCCAATCAAGCGCATCCTCTCTAGTCAAAAGTACCTTTGATATAGTAAATTAGAATTCGAAGGTCTTGAAACATAAAATACTTTTAGCTACAGAACATAAAGCAGATTTGGAAAATCTGCTTCAACGTTTGAAGTCTTTGCTCAACAAGACACATTCCAAGTACTTGTCAGCTTACAACTTAGCTGAATTAATGAAAGAGAAGCTGGTTATGGCTAATGGTCAATCCTTGAATGGTTTGGGCGAATTAGTTGATAAGATTGAAGAAGAAGCAAAAATGGAGAGCATTGCCAATGATTTTGGCATGAACTTCGAATTAATCAAGTCGATAGCTGGTAAGAACAGACTAGGTTCTCTTAGTACCGTGTTTGATTTAGCCGTTTTTGAATCCTCAGTTTTTGACGAATATGATGAATCATTCATGCTCAATATTCTCGAAGAACTAAGATGTTCAGTCCTTATTCTTCCTGAGAACATTGAGTTAGACGAAATCATAGTAGTCAATGATGGTACCATGGATAGCATTAGAATGGTGAAAACGTTCTTAAACACCTTCGACCCAGAGCTAAGAAATCTTCCCGTATCAGTTTATTTACTAGACCCTGATACCAATTTCGATATCGAATCTGAAAAAGTATTTGTCGATTATTTGAAACTCTATTGTAAGAACATAGGTGTACAGATGCTTTGCGAAGATCCTGTGAAGTCGATAATCGATCAGGTGACTATTCCTGGAAGAAAGCCTTTCTTAATGCCTGGTGTAACTGAAGCAGCCAAAGAATTCAATCAACAGATGATCTTAAATAAAGATTTCAGAGAGACTCCAATCTTTATTTTCAAAGGGTAAGCATTTCATGGATAGTAGAGTAGCGGTAGAGGGGAAGACTTCTTGTTATCATTGTGGGGACGAATGTCCAGATAATAGCATTCAAATTGAAGAAAAGAATTTCTGTTGTTCAGGTTGTAAAACGGTTTACGAGATACTTTCTGAAAATGATTTATGCGCTTACTATGATCTAGAAAGTGCTCCTGGTGCCACGCAGAAAAAGCCTTCAACGGCTCTCTTTGATTTCTTAGATAATGATTCAATAAAAACGGATTTGTTAGAGTACGCAGATGATGACTTTGAGAAGGCATCTTTTCTAGTCCCTAACATTCACTGCAGCAGTTGTATTTGGTTACTTGAACATCTATCGAGAATAAACCCTGCGGTAGTTAATTCTCAAGTAAATTTTGGTAAACGCACATTGTCTGTTCAATACAAAGCTAAAGAGCTTACTCTGAGGCAAGTGGCAGAGATGTTGGATCGAATTGGTTACACCCCTGTTTTTAGTCTCGATTCGCAGCAAGAAAAGAAAAGCCCTTTCTCAAGCTTTAATAAGACACTTCTCATCAAAATGGGTATTGCCGGATTCTGTTTCGGTAATGTTATGCTTTTGAGCTTTCCAGATTATTTGGGGATTACATCTTATGAGGAGCAATATCAAGATTTCTTCAGATGGTTAAATGTCCTATTGGCATTGCCTGTGGTGTTGTACTCAGGGAATGAATACTTCATTTCGGCATTTAAGAGCTTGAAGCAAAGATTCGCGAACATTGATGTGCCAATAGCACTTGGGATTTCTGCTTTATTTTTCAGGAGTACCTATGAAGTGGTTGCTGGTGTTGGGTCTGGGTACTTCGACTCGCTCGTTGGGCTTGTTTTCTTCCTTCTAATCGGTAAGTGGTTTCAGAATAAGACATATGAAGCCATGTCATTTGACAGAGATTATAAAAGTTATTTTCCCTTAGCTACCTTGGTTAAGGTCGATAATCAATTTAAACCAATACCGGTAAAAGAGCTTAAAAAAGGAGATGAGGTTCTCATAAGAAACGGAGAACTATTACCTGCTGATTCAATTCTCATTGATGATTCTGGGCATTTTGATTTCAGTTTTGTAACTGGAGAATCGGATGCTGTTAGAAAAAACAAAGGACAGTATGTATATGCAGGAGGTAGACTCGTAGGTAAACAAGCAAAACTGATAATCCAAAAGACAGTTTCACAAAGCTACCTTACTGAATTATGGAACGATCAAGCATTTCAAAACGATGACAATCAAGTAAGTCTAGTCGACAGAATTAGCCAATACTTCACAATCATCATCATAGCGATTGCGGCTATATCGGCTTTTGTATGGCAGCAGATCGATCCAAGTAATACCTGGTTGGTATTCTGTTCAGTACTCATTATTGCTTGTCCGTGTGCCTTGGCATTGTCAACACCATTTACCTTGGGTAGTATTCAGCGAGCCTTTGGGAGGAATCGTTTTTATTTAAAGAATGCCCAAGTAATTGAAAAGCTTCAAGGAATTAATAGAATCGTATTCGATAAAACTGGTACCATTACTGAAACTGCTCAGCAGTCTACTGTTTTTGAGGGAGACGAGTTAAGTGAGGAGGAGAAGCATTTGATTGCTGCAGCTATTTCGAGTAGTACACATCCACTTAGTCGCTACATTAAAGCGTTCCTTTCAACCGATGCTGGTGTTTATCACATCGAGTCTTATAATGAAATACCTGGAAAAGGGATTCAATCTGTAGTTTCCGGAGTATCGATTCAACTCGGTTCTGCTCAGTTCTTAAATTTAAATAGAGACTCTGCCAAAGAAGGTACTACTGTTTATTTGAAGATAGGAGACAAGTATAGAGGAGTCTTTATCCTTAAGAACCAATATCGCCAAGGATTGAAGCAACTTGTTTCTAAACTCGCCAATGGATTTAAGCTTTCTGTTTTGTCGGGAGATAATGAAACGGAAAGAGCCAATTTGCTAAGGCTTTTCCCTGAATCTTCAAGTATTAATTTCAATCAAAAACCTGCTGATAAATTAGAGCGAGTAAGAAGTTGGCAGAACAAGGGAGATCAAGTGATGATGCTTGGCGATGGATTGAATGATGCCGGAGCTTTGAGTCAGGCAGAGGTGGGGATTGCTGTAACTGAGGATATCTCGTCTTTCTCTCCTGCATGTGACGGTATTTTGGATGCCAAGTCATTCGGAAAAATGGACAAGTTGGTGGCATTGGCTAAGAATGGGCGAACTGTGGTTAAAATGAGTTTTGTGCTCAGTTTTATCTACAACATAGGTGGTTTGAGTTTTGCTGTAATGGGCTTGTTAACGCCTTTGGTAGCTGCGATTTTAATGCCCTTGAGTAGTATTTCTGTTGTGGTATTCACAACGGTTGCAATAAATGTTATTTCACAAAAAATGAATTTGTAAAATGTCTGTCATTCTCATTTTAATAATTACCAGTATTGTTGTGGCAGTCGTCTTTCTAGTGGCTTTCACATGGGCAGTAAAATCGGGTCAGTATGATGACACATATTCACCTTCAGTAAGAATGCTTTTTGATGACAAGAAAAAGTCTACAGCCGATGCAGATAAATGAAAAAGCATTAATTGCTAAGTATGACCTGCCAGTTCCTAGGTATACTAGTTTTCCAACAGTACCTGATTGGGATAATGAAAGTTTTACAAGAGAGAAGTATTTAGAAGATCTCAAACTAGCCTACACTCAATTTGGGCATGAGGGCATCAGTCTTTATATCCACTTACCATACTGTGAAAGTCTCTGTACCTATTGTGGGTGTAATACCCGAATATCAATCAATCATGCAGTTGAAACTCCTTATATAAGTGCCCTGCTGAAAGAGTGGCATATGTATAAAGAGGTGATTGGAGAAAGGCCCAAGCTAAAGGAAATCCATTTAGGCGGTGGGACGCCAACATTTTTCAGTCCGGATAATTTGAAAGAGCTCATAACCGAAATAGTGGCTAGCTCAGATTTAGTCGGAGATTTCGACTTTAGTTTTGAAGGCCACCCAAATAATACGACAAAAGAGCATTTAAAGACTCTGTTCGATTGTGGATTCTCGCGAGTCAGCTTTGGTATTCAGGACTTAGATGAGAAGGTACAAAAGGCCATCAATAGAGTTCAGCCTGTTGAAAATGTAAGACAGGTAACGGAATGGGCAAGAGAGATAGGATACACATCTGTTAATTATGATTTAATCTATGGCTTACCTTTTCAGAATTTAAAAGGCATAGAGCGCACAATGGATTTGGTGGAGGAGCTAAGGCCAGATCGTATCGCTTATTACTCTTATGCCCATGTTCCATGGAAGAGACCAGGTCAGAGAGCATATTCAGAGCAAGACCTCCCTGCAGCTGAAGAAAAAAGAGCTTTGAATAAGTATGGAACGGAAAGATTGCAAGAGGCAGGTTACCAATCTATAGGAATGGACCATTTTGCCTTACCGGATGATGAGCTGAGCTTAGCTGTTAATAAAGGTAGTCTTCACAGAAATTTTATGGGGTATACAACTAACCCTGGTAAGATCTTAATTGGGTTAGGTGTGTCGTCTATATCGGATGTGCATTATGGCTATGCTCAAAACTTAAAAACTGTTGAAGCCTATATGGATTCCTTAAAGGAATACACTATCCCTGTATTCAAGGGTCACCGCCTAACTCAAGAAGAAATTGAAACTAGGGAGAGAATCCTAATAGTAGCTTGTCATAAGGCAATTCCTAAAGAGCTTTTTATTACCTCTGAGGAATCGGTGAAGAACGAGATATTTGAAATGGTAACTGAAGGGCTCTTAATTGCTCAAGAAGGTGACTATCTTATTACAAATCTTGGAGCCCAATTTTTAAGAAACATTTGTTCTCTTTTTGATCCTTATCAGAAACTGCAGAGAGAACAAAAAGCTTTTAGCCAGGGGGTCTGACTAAAAGCTTTGCTTATTCTTAAAAGTAAATTGATAGTCCTGTATTGATTTGGACAGGGTTTAGGCTAAGTGAAAAGGAATCGTTGGTTTGATTGAAATTGGTTCCTTCCCTTTTTTCTTCTGAATATTGAATCAAGCCAATGCCAAATTCTAATCCAATCTTATCAGTTAAGAAATAGATAATACCAGGATTAACACCTAATCTCAGGCTGCTGTAATCAGTCTCTAGTGAACCATTGTTAGTTGGAATTGTGGCATCTCCAGATCCAAGAGTCAAATTTGGCTCGATGTACAAATAGACTTTTTCGCTTAAGTTTTTGTGAAACCTACCAAAGATTCCGTACACAAATTCGTCATAAGTATCTTCGGTATTACCTGATTCAAAAGACCTACCGCCAAGACCAACTTGTACCCCAAGACTAAAGTTGTCTGAGACAAAGTATCCAACTCTAGGAAGCACTTGATAGGAGCTACTTTCCAAAGCACCATTTTCGTTACTGAAATAGGAAAGATTCCCTCCTAATTGAAAGTTTCCTTGTTGAATTTGTCCGAATGCTCCCGCACCCAAAAACAGGCAGAAAGCCGTTAGTAATAGTTTTTTCATAACATTTGAGTTTTGCCTAGCTAAACCAAGATTGAGACCAGAAATGTTAACCTTTTGTATTAGAGGTCTTTAACTATTTCTTGATTAACTGTAAGTATTTTGGGTGTTTCATTTTTGTACAAATTGGGATTATAAGCGGACACTTCCATTTTTCTAAACTAGCCCAACTGCATATATTATTCATGATATATCAGGAATTGTTTAAGCTTAACTTGGCAAGGTTAGACGATAAATTAAAACATGATATTTATCAGTTTTTGATGTAATACACATCACATCCAAAAGGTTCTATTGCCGCTAGTTTCACAAAAATTATTTGAAACCGAACCGCGATTATGGAACTGGAAAAATTCAAGTACGACAATAGGATTGTAAAGTACTTTACTATTGCTACTGTCATTTTTGGAATTGTAGGTATGCTGGTAGGGCTTTTGGTAGCCACACAGCTCTTTCTTCCTGAAATGAATTTAGGCATCCCTTACACTACTTTCGGAAGAATCAGACCACTGCATACTAATGCTGTGATTTTTGCTTTTGTGGGTAATGCAATGTTTGCAGGGGTGTATTATTCAATGCAGCGCTTGTTGAAAACAAGAATGTTTAGCGATGTATTGAGTTACATACACTTTTGGGGATGGCAATTAATAATTGTTGCGGCTGCAATCACGCTACCTTTAGGTTTAACTACTTCTAAAGAATACGCTGAGCTAGAGTGGCCAATCGATATCATGATCACCCTGATTTGGGTAGTCTTTGGTATCAACATGATTGGGACAATTCTCAAAAGAAGAGAAAGACATATGTATGTAGCCATTTGGTTCTACATAGCCACTTTCGTTACTGTAGCGGTACTTCACGTAGTTAACTCATTCGAAATTCCAGTTACTTTATTCAAGAGTTATTCTTGGTACGCAGGTGTGCAAGATGCGCTAGTACAATGGTGGTATGGACACAATGCAGTGGCATTCTTCCTCACGACACCATTCTTAGGGTTGATGTACTACTACTTGCCTAAGGCGGCAAATAGGCCTGTTTATTCTTATAAACTATCAATCATTCACTTCTGGTCTTTGATTTTTATCTATATCTGGGCCGGACCTCACCACTTGTTATATACTTCCCTTCCTAACTGGGCACAGTCTTTAGGAACGGTGTTCTCAATAATGCTGATCGCACCATCTTGGGGTGGTATGCTAAACGGTCTATTAACATTAAGAGGTGCTTGGGATAGAGTTAGAGAAGATCCGGTTCTAAAGTTTATGGTAGTAGCAGTTACCGCTTATGGTATGTCTACTCTAGAAGGCCCGCTCTTATCTATTAAGAATGTAAATGCGATAGCTCACTTTACTGACTGGATTATAGCGCACGTGCACATTGGTGGTTTAGGCTGGAATGGCTTCATCATTTTCGGTATCCTTTACTGGATGGTTCCTAAAATGTGGGGTACTAAACTTTGGTCTACTAAAGCAGCTAATACGCACTTCTGGTTGGGTACGCTTGGTATTATCGTCTATGCTTTACCGATGTATACCTCTGGCGTTGTGCAGAGCTTAATGTGGAAAAACTTCAATGGCGAAGGTTTCCTTGAATACCCTAACTTCTTAGAAACGGTAACTCAGATTGTACCAATGTACATGATGAGAGCAATTGGTGGATTGCTATACTTCACAGGCGTAATCATCATGGCTGTTAACTTAGTTAAAACTGCTAAGCAAGGTAAGTTTATACCGGAAGAGGAGGCAGAAGCACCTGCACTTGAGAAGAAGAAAATTGTTGGTGGATACTGGCACAATAGACTGGAAAGAAAGCCAGTAGTGTTTACAGTATTGGTACTCGTTTCTATCGCCATTGGGGGAGTGGTAGAAATGGTACCAACATTCCTGATCAAATCAAATATACCTACAATCGCTAGTGTAAAACCTTATACACCATTAGAGCTACATGGTAGGGATATATACATAAGAGAAGGTTGTAATAACTGTCACTCTCAAATGGTAAGACCATTCAGGTCTGAGACCGAACGATACAAAGGAGAGTATTCAAAAGCTGGAGAGTTTGTATATGATCATCCATTCTTATGGGGTTCTAAACGAACTGGGCCAGATCTTCACAGAGTAGGAGGAGCTTATAACAACATTTGGCACTATAACCACATGCTAGATCCTACTTCTACTTCACCTGGTTCAATTATGCCACCTTACCCGTGGTTGTATACAGATCAAATTAATCCGGCTAGAACTGCTGGTAAGATTAAGGCACTAAGAACAGTGGGAGTTCCATATGAAATGGGATATGAGGAAACAGCAAACGAAGACTTAAAGGCTCAAGCGAAAGAGATTTTAGCTGACTTGAAGACTTTCGATACGTTCGATCCGAATATGCCGGAGACGACTGAAATCATTGCATTGATTGCTTATCTGCAAAGATTAGGAACAGATATTAAAGTGGACGCAACTGCTCAAAATCAATAGCCATGTTTAAGTATTATTTCGAGCAAGTTCATAATGTAGAGGTTTGGCCCATAATATCGTTGAGCATATTCTTTGTGTTCTTCGTGGGCCTTATTGTCTACGTCTATAAGATCAATAAGGGGCATATCAGCCATATGGAGCAACTTCCATTAAAAGAAAACGAAGAGGATTTTTTAAACGAAATAAACGGTAGTACTCATGAATAATAGTCAATTGTTTACGCCAGAAATGATGCTCTACATAACTGTAGGGTTGGTATTTGTAGTATCACTATTGGTTTTACTACTCTCTGTTTACGTATTGCAAGTGCTTAAAGCATTTGTTGAAAAACAGATGACTGAAGAGCAGCGAGTTGCTGCCGCAGCAGAACCAAGCTGGTTTGCTCAGCTTTGGCAAAAGTGGAATGACTTTAAGCCAATCGAGAAAGAAGACGAGATACTTCTTGATCACAATTACGATGGCATTAAAGAGCTGGATAATCACTTACCACCATGGTGGAAGGGTTTGTTCTACGTAACCATCGCTTATGCGGTAATCTACTTACTAGTTTTTCATGTATTCCAAACTGCACCATTGCAGGAGGAGAAATATGATATGGAGATGGCTGCAGCTGCAGCATTAAAGGCTAGCCAAGAAGCCGATTTAGTAATTGATTTCGATGAGAACACCGTTACAGCTTCAACAGATGCTGTAGAATTAGCCGATGGACAAAAGTTCTTCGAAGTGCAATGTGCAGTTTGTCATAAGGCCGATGGTGGAGGTTTAGCAGGACCTAATCTTACCGATCAATATTGGAAGAATGGTGGAAGCTTTACTGACATCTATAAAGTGATTAAAAATGGTGTTACGGGAACTGCTATGATTCCTTGGGAGTCTCAGCTTAATCCAATCAGAATGAGAAATGTAGCATCATATGTACAATCATTACAAGGTACAAATCCTCCTGGAGCTTTGCCTCCTGACGGAGACCTATACGATCCTCAGCAAGAGGAGTTAGAGACGATTAGTAACGACTACTAAAGTCAATAAACTATGGATAATGAAGCCCGAATTAAAGAACTCTACAACTACGATGAAGTCTATAGAGACTCTATCGCAACTGTAGATGAAAAAGGAAAGAGAGTATGGGTTTATCCTAAAAAACCGAAAGGTCGTTATCATAATAAACGAGTGGTGGTCAGCATTGTATTGCTGGCCATTCTCTTTGCCGGTCCTTTCATAAAAATTGGTGGTGAACCCTTTTTACTCTTAAACATTTTTGAGCGTAAGTTCTCAATTCTAGGAGCAGTCTTCTGGCCGCAAGATTTCTTCATTCTAGCCTTAATGGCCATCAGTTTCTTTGTGTTTGTTATTCTGTTTACCGTAGTCTTCGGAAGGTTATGGTGCGGATGGGCATGTCCTCAGACGCTCTTTATGGAAATGGTATTCAGAAAGATTGAATACTGGATTGATGGAGATGCTGGGCAGCAACGAAAGTTGAAGAAAATGCCATGGAACGGGGAGAAGATCAGAAAGAGGTTATTGAAGCATAGCATTTTTATAGCCATTGCAGTGCTTATCGGTCATACAGTTATGGCCTACCTTATCGGTATAGAGAATGTAAAAGAGATTGTCTCGAAATCTCCAACTGAGAATATGGCGGGTTTTGCCGGCCTTGTGGCATTTAGTGGAATTTTCTATGCAGTATTTGCATACCTCCGTGAGCAAGCCTGTGTTGCTATATGTCCATATGGTAGGTTGCAAGGAGTACTCTTAGTGAAGGATTCTATCGCTGTTATGTACGATTGGCTGAGAGGCGAACCGCGTGGCAGAATGAAAAAGAATGAAGACAGAACGAACAAAGGAGATTGTATTGACTGTAAGCTCTGTGTTCATGTCTGTCCAACGGGTATTGATATAAGAAACGGTACTCAGTTAGAGTGCGTCAATTGTACTGCATGTATAGATGCGTGTGATGATGTGATGACTAAGATTGGTAAACCTACGGGGTTAATTAGAACAACATCATACAACGGCATTGCAGAAGGAAAGCAAAAGATCTTTACTGCTAGAGTAGCCGGTTACACGGGTGTACTAGCGGTACTGATAACACTACTGACTGTTTTTGTGTCAAGCCGATCGGACGTTGAAGCTACCATGCTAAGAGTGCCGGGTATGATTTACCAAAAATTAGACGATGGTCAGATTCAGAATATCTACAATATTCAATTCGTGAATAAGACATCGGAGCCAATAAGTATTGATGTAACCATTCAAGATTTTCCTTCTGCTTCTATTCAAAAAGTAGGTGGTGGCATGATTGAGCTTCCTGCTAAATCTAAAATTGATGGTGTATACATTGTAAAAATACCTTCAGACGATTTAACAGATAGAAAAACTAAGCTCAAGCTAGAAATGAAATCTGGTGATGAGTTAATCGATGAAGTTTCAACAAATTTCCTAGGACCTATAAAGTATTGATAATGAGTTGGGGTAATAAAATTTTAGTGTCTTTTATTCTATTCGTTGGTATCATTTTCACAATGGTATATGTGAGTGTTAACACCGAGTTTAATTTGGTTGAAGAGAATTATTATGAGCAGGAATTGGCTTATGAAGATCAGATTCAACGCATAAAGAATCATGACGGATTAGCTGAGAAGCCTGTCTTCAATTTAGATAGAATGAACCTAAAAGCAGAGCTGAATTTCCCGTCTGAAATTGCGAATGCGTTAAAGGAAGGAACAGTGCTTTTCTACAGATCGAGCACGGCAAAATTCGACAAGACTTTTGATTTGATGCTTGATGAGAATGGTCAGTTCCAAGTGGATATCTCTCAATTTCCAATAGGTGCTTGGAAGATAAAGCTGAATTGGAAGGATGCTGATAAGGAGTATTACAAGGAAATTGATTTTGTAATCTAGTGTTGTTAGCCAGTGCCATAGTGTTTGGATTGCTGGGCAGTTTACACTGTTTAGGTATGTGTGCACCATTGATTTGGGCTGTACCTGATACGGGTGTCAATAAAACGAACTGGCTGATTAATAAACTCCTTTACAATTCGGGCAGGCTTGTTACCTATTCCTTATTGGGGCTGATCATAGGGCTCATTGGAGAAAGTTTTCAACTCTTTGGCCTACAGCAGCATATTTCTTGGATAACAGGAGTGATTCTTTTAGTCGGATTACTCTTTACGTATAAAGGGCAGTTTCTTTTTAAAGGTAAATATTCAAGCGGGGGCTTGAATGCCAAATTGAGAGGTGTTTTAGGAAAATACATGACCAAACAAGGTAAGTCAAGCCATTTGATTTTCGGGCTTTTGAATGGCTTGCTTCCTTGCGGTCTTGTTTATATGGCATTGCTCGCCAGTGTGTCCATGGGTAGTACTTTAGGAGGGGCAACATACATGGCTGTTTTCGGTCTGGGTACTTTTCCTATGATGTTTTTTGCCGCTTACATGGGCTCTTCTTTTAAAAAGATGAAGCGCATAAATGTGAATAAACTAGCTCCTAAACTGGTGTTTCTAATTGCTGTTCTGTTGATTATCAGAGGGTTGAATCTGGGTATTCCTTATCTAAGTCCGCGTTTAAATTCTCCCGATCAGATTACAGTTTGCACCTCTTCTTGAAGGTCATTTTAAGATATGACCTATATCATAAATTTCATCTATATTAATAGTGATCTTCCGATACTTACTTAACTAAAAGCCCAGAAAAATGAGAAACATACTCGTACCAACCGATTTTTCACCCATGGCGAACAATGCCTTGGATTTTGCAGTGCAGATTGCAAGAAAATCGGGAGCCAAAATCATCTTGCTCAATGTAATTGAAGGCGTTCGTAACTATGCTTTCAATACCATGGGAGAGATTGAGAATTCATTAGGTGAAGATGAATTCATTATTAGAAAACTGATAGACCAGACTCAAGAAAACTTAACCAAGTTTTCTGAACAGCATCAATACGATGGAGTTGAGTTCAGCACTATGATTGAAATGGGAGGCGCTTATGCTAGTATTTCAAAAGTGATAGCGGAGAATAACACCGACTTAATCGTAATGGGTACAAAGGGTGCAAGCGGATTAGAAGAAGTTCTGATTGGATCAAATACTGAAAAAGTGGTGAGATATGCTGCTTGTCCCGTGATTACAATCAAGGAGAAAGTCGATCTTAATAACATCAATAACATTGTTTTCGCTACGAACCTGATGGAGGATCAGAGTGAATTGATTGCTCCATTAAAAGTTCTTCAAGAGGTTACGGGTGCTACTTTACATTTGGTAAAAGTTAATACGCCTAATCATTTCCATACCCAAAGACAGATGGATGAGGAATTCAAAAACTTTGTCAATAAACATGGACTCTCTAATGCTTCAACAACCGTGTATAATGAAGCCACTGAAGAAGACGGAATACTCTACTTTGCTGAAGATTTAGGGGCATGTATGATCGCTATAGGTACTCATGGTAGAACAGGTTTACTTCACCTATTAAGTGGGAGTATAGCTGAAGATTTAGTGAATCATGCTCAGATTCCGGTTTGGACTCTATCAATGAGAAAAAAGAAATAAACTGCAGTGTCAGTGTTTACGAAAAGTGTTGCCTGATTAGGGTAGCACTTTTTTTTTGATTGCTTAATTTTGAGCATGGCTAAAAAGAACAGAAGAGATAAAGGAAGAAGTGGAGTAGTTTATTCTACGAATGACGATTATCAATATCAATATGAAGATGATTTCGAACAAGAGACGCTTGCACCTTCCGAACAAAGCCTAAAAGTGATGCTCGATAAAAAGAGTAGAGGAGGAAAGCAGGTGACTTTAGTAGAAGGCTTCGTTGGCTCTGAAGATGATTTAAAGGACCTTGGTAAACTATTAAAATCCAAATGTGGAGTTGGAGGTTCAGCGAAGAATGGAGAGATCTTAATTCAAGGAGATTTCAGAGATAAAGTATTAGATCTTCTCAAATCCGAAGGTTATAACGCTAAGCGAGTAGGAGGCTAGGTTAAGTATCAGCCATTAAAGTAAAAACTTTGTGTTCAGGTCTTGAGGAATTCTATCTTAGATAATTCTAAAACCTTAAAACATGAAATCAAGGCACTTCACTTTTACTTTACTAATTCTCACCTTTTTATCACTAGACCTCTTAGGTCAAACCGACCTCTCGATTTTCGAGTCCATGAAGCCCAGGTCTATTGGACCCGCTGGAATGTCTGGTAGAGTCACTTCTATCGATGTTGTAAGACATAATCGCAATGTTATCTATGCTGGTACAGCATCCGGAGGTTTATGGAAATCTGTTAGCGGAGGCACAAGTTGGGAGCCAATTTTTGACAATCAGGAAGTAGCTTCAATTGGTGTGGTTACCATAGATCCTTCTAATGCCAGTACCATTTGGGTAGGTACCGGAGAAGGTAATCCAAGAAATTCATTAAACGGAGGTTACGGAGTATACAAAAGCCTTGATGCAGGAAAAACTTGGATGCATATGGGTTTAGAAAACTCCAAAAATGTTCACAGACTAATTGTCCACCCAGATGATCCTAATACCGTATGGGTAGGTGCTATTGGCTCTCCTTGGGCGGAGGACGAAGAGCGCGGTGTATTCAAAACAACTGATGGTGGTAAAACATGGACTAAGGTCCTCTATGACATTCCCGGTGCAGGGATTGCCGATTTGGTCATTGATCCAACTAACCCAAATAAATTGATCGCTGCCATGTGGGAGCATAGAAGACATCCTTGGTTTTTCAATTCAGGAGGTCCTGCTTCCGGAATCTATGTAACCCATGATGGAGGTGAGACTTGGGAAAGAAAAACTGCTGAGCATGGATTACCAAAAGGTGATCTTGGAAGAATTGGGCTTGCCATAGCACCTTCAATGCCAGATAGGGTTTATGCTTATGTTGAGGCGAAAGAGAATGCTGTCTTTAGATCTAATGATGGTGGAAATAGCTGGCAGAAGGTTTCCCAAAGAGGAACCAATATTGGTAATAGACCTTTTTACTATGCCGACCTTTTCGTTGATTCTGAGAGTGAGAATCGTGTCTATTCTCTTCATACCTATGTTACGAGCAGTGAAGATGGGGGAAGAACCTTTTCGACTTTTGTAAATCCAGGATACGTTCATGTAGACAATCATGCATATTACATTCACCCGGATGATCCTAACTTCTTAATTCTTGGTAACGATGGTGGTATGGTCATCAGTCGTGATAGGGGCGGGAGCTGGCAGTTTGCTGAGAATCTTCCGATCGGCCAATTCTATCATGTGAGCTACGATATGGAAACGCCTTACAATGTAATGGGCGGCATGCAAGATAATGGTGCTTGGTTAGGGCCAAGTCAATTGCTAAAACAAGGTGGTATTAGAAATAGCTATTGGGAAAGAATAGTTGGGGGAGATGGTTTTGATGTAGTACCCGACCCCCTTGATACACGTTATGGTTATTCCCTAAGTCAAGGAGCAAACATTCAAAGATATGATAGAAAGACTGGGGAAATGGTGGGGATTAGACCAGAACATCCCAATGGAGAATTTATAAGATGGAATTGGAATGCAGGGGTTAATATCGATCCGCATGATAAAAAGACCATTTATCTGGGTGGTCAATACTTATTTAAGTCTCCAGATCATGGAGATACGTGGGAAATAATTTCTCCGGATTTAACGACTAATGATCCTGAGAAACAGAAGCAAGCTGAGACAGGAGGTAAACTCAACCTAGATAACTCAGGTGCTGAAATGCACACTACCATCACAGTAGTTGAGCCAAGTGCTCTTACTGAAGGTGTGATCTGGGTGGGTACAGACGATGGTAATGTGCAGCTGACAAGAGATGGCGGAGCAAATTGGACGAATAGTGCTGGCAAATTCCCTGACCTTCCAGACAACAGTTGGGTGCAACAGATTAAGGCGAGTACTTATGAAGAAGGAACTGCTTTTGTAGTCTTTGATGAGCATAGAAGAGACGATTGGAATCCTTATGTCTACAAGACTACTAATTATGGCAGAAGCTGGAAGAGGATTGTGAATGATGGTGATGTCTTTGGCTTTGCCATCTCTTTCGTTCAAGATCCCATAGAACCAAATTTAATGTTCTTAGGTACTGAAGGTGGCCTATATGTTAGTTTAGATGGTGCCGAAAGTTGGGCCAAGTGGACGCATGGATTCCCTACTGTACCCACCAGTGACTTACATGTTCACCCAAGAGAGCATGACTTGATCATCGGTACATTTGGTAGAGCCATCTGGATTTTGGATGACATTCGTCCGTTGAGAGAAGCTGCGCAAATAGGGCTTGGCGAACTGCAAGAAAAAGTGATTCACACGTTCGCGATACCGGATGCAACCAATGCCATAATTGGTCCATATTGGGGATATAGAAGTACAGGTAATGGCCTTTTCATGGGGCAGAACAAACCATTCAATGCGGCTATTTCATTCTTTGCCAAAGAAAAGGGTGAAGTAAAAATGCAAGTTGCCGATGCTTCAGGTAAGATTGTAAGAACCAGGACCTACAAAGCAAAACAAGGAGTGAATAGAGTCTATTGGGGTTTTGAGGCAGATGGTATTAGACAACCTGGTTCTCGAAAACCTTCAGATGAGGATGCTCCGAAGCCAGGTGGATATGATGTGCTGCCAGGGAAGTATAATGTTACTTTATCTATTGGAGAGGAGAGCTCTTCTCAGTCTATTAATGTGCTGAGAGATATGAGGAAGGAATGGGATGCATCTAAGGTTGAAGAAAAGCAGGCTTTTATTGCGCAATACTATCAGCTGGTTTCTTCTGTTACAGACGCGATCGATAGGATTGATGAAGCCAATCAAATTGCTACCCGCATAGAGACTTTGGATTCTGATAACGAGGACTTAAAGGAAAAAGTAGGAGAGATCAAGAAGGAATTAAAAGGACTTCGAGAGCAAGTGTTTGTACCGAGGATTCAAGGTTTATCGAGAAATCCGAATTTGATCTCTAGTCAGCTGGGAAATGTTAGAGGAAAAATGCAAAGCAGTTATAAACCGGTTACTCAGCCACAGCAATTGGCTTACGATAATGCCAAAAAGAACGTTGAACCTTATGTTCAATCAGTAGATGAATTCTTTACTACAAAATGGATGGAGTTTAAGTCCTTTGTAGATGGATTAAACATTGAACTCGTAAAGGGATTTTAAAATACTCGGTGAGATAAAAGAAAAGGCCATGAGATACTCATGGCCTTTTCTTTTGATCTATAATCTTTTAAGAGAGATGCTCGTCAAAGAACTTAAACGTTCTTTCCTCGGCTAATTTTGCCGACTTCTCATCATATCTGCTAGTTGTATTATTGTGGAATCCATGATTCACTTCAGGATACATAAAGGCTTGGTATTCTTTATTGTTCGCTTTTAAGGCTTCTTCATATGCGGGCCACCCAGCATTTACTCTTTTGTCTAATCCAGCATATTGAAGCATCAATGGAGATTGAATTTTCGCGGTATCTTCAGCTGATGGTTGGCCACCGTAGAAAGGAACTGATGCTGCTAATTCTGGTAATCTCACTGCCATCATATTTGAAATCCAGCCTCCGAAACAGAATCCGACTACACCCACTTTTCCATTTACATTCGGATGGTTTTTCAAGTACTCATAGGCAGCAATAAAATCCTCTAACATTTCATTTCTGTTTCGTTGTCTTTGCAAGGCTCTTCCCTCATCATCATTACCAGGATAGCCACCCAAAGGCGTTAATGCATCTGGCGCTAAAGAAATAAAACCTGCCACGGCAGCTCTTCTGCCTACATCTTCTATATAGGGGTTAAGCCCTCGGTTTTCATGAACCACTACCACGCCACCTACTTTATCAGAGGCATTTTCAGGGGTGGAGAGTAAGCCTTTAATAGTACCACCACCTTTGGGTGATTGATATTCTATGTAGTCTGATTTAAGCCTGGGGTCTCCTTCTTTTATGGTTCTTGTGGTTTCATAATCAGGGAGCATAGCGCTCAAAAGAGAAGGAACCGTAATACCACCAACAGCATATACTGAGATTTTTTCCAGAAAGCGTCTTCTGTCTATTTTGTTATGGGCATAGTCATCGTATAAATCGAAGACTTCTTGAGAGATTTGGTCTTTGTTGAGTTTTGTCATGATAGGTTGATTTGTTCAGAATTTATAAAAACAACCCATCTATTCACAATCTGTTTAGCATGAACGGATCAACCTGTACTCTTTAGACCACCGGCAAGTGCGTTTACAATTACCAATTGGTTATGAAGCAGCTGATTCTTAGCATCTACAATATTCTCAGGGATAGCTCGCCATTTTTTAATCTCAGCTAACTGAATTCTATGTAGAATAGCCAAGCCCTTATTCCGGATTTCATTGTCTAATAATTTGGCTGAACGTCTCTCTTCTCTATTTCCACCGAGTAATTCATCCGTTAGGTCCATGGCTAATGTTAGGTCTTCCAAAATGATTCCCATTAACTCTTCTGCCATTGTTTCATCTTCAAGAAGATTCTTAAAGGCATTCATAATCTCTCTATCTGTATTAAGTAGATTAGACTCTAATTGAATCAATAGATACTTGAAATATGGCCAGGTACTAGCGAGTTCTTTTAACTTTTCGAAGTCTTGTGGATCTTCTTGCTTAATACTATTCAGACCTGCGCCTAAACCAAACCATCCCGTTAATCCAAAGCGAGATTGACTCCAACTAAATACCCAAGGGATTGATCTTAAGTCGTTGAGAGAAGCTTGACCGGTTCTTCGTGACGGACGAGAACCTATCTTACTTTGCTCTAATACATCGATTGGTGTGGCGCCTCTGTAGAAACTGATGAAAGAAGGATGTTCAACAAGTGATCTATACTTGGCTTTTGCTCTGTCTTTTGCCTTTTCAATTACCGGAAAAGCAAACTCAAATTCATCTTCTAAAGATTTAATCATGGTCTGTCTTGCCGCTCCTGACAACTGCATCTCTAAATTATAAGTCGCATTTAGTAGGTTGGCATATTGATTGGCAATGGTCTCGCCTTGTATGGTCATTTTAATATGTCCGCTAACTGAGCCTGGAGGCATACTATGCAAGAATCTGTGGATTTTACCACCACCTCTAGAAATGGTACCCCCTCTGCCATGGAAGAAAGCAAGTTCAAAACCATTGGCCTTTCCTATAGAAGCTAGTTTTGCTTCAGATTTATATATAGTCCATCTACTCGCTAGAATACCACCGTCTTTGTTAGAGTCACTATAGCCCAACATCACTTCTTGTACTTTGTCAGGCTTAGATTCGAACCTTTTCTGTGTAATTGGGTGCTTTAAGAATTTGTCAATAATGTCTTCTCCTGCCTCCAAGTCTTCTATGGTTTCTAATAAAGGAGCTACTTGGAATGGCGTATGATCCAAACCCACTTCCCTAAAAAAGACAAATAGAATTAAGAGGTCTGAAAGGCTTCTAGTCATTGAAACGATGAAAGAACCGATTCCTTCAGGACCATGCTTGTCTACATGTTCCTTTACTACTTTGAAGTAAGAAAGTACATTTTCAGCCTCTCCTTCACCTTTTGTGTTAGGCATTAAGAAAGGACGGTTGGTCTTCAGTTCGTTATTTAAGAATTCTAACCTTTTCTCTTCTGACCAACTCGCGTAATCGTAATCTTCTAATCCGGATTCTTTTAAAATCCAGGTTAAAGCTTTCTCGTGATAGGCGCTATTATTCCTGATATCTAGCTTTGCAGCATGGAAACCAAAGCAGATCACCTTACGCTCAATTGGGAAGATAAATTGATCTACAAATCGATCGTCTTTTAGTACTTCAAGTGACTCTTTTAAAATGCTGAGGTCAGCCAATAAAGCACTAGGATCATTATAGCAAGGTTGAGAAGATTCTTTCAGGGTGTTTTTAAGTCGTTGAAGTATCAAACCGGCAAATTGCCTCCAAGGCTCACCGGGATTTCTTTCTACTATTTTCTTACCCTTGTTACCATGCAGATCAGCTTCCTCAGCGATTTTTTCTTTAAACCCTGCAGGCACTTCTACAAGATGCTCTGAGAAGCTGATTTGTTTGATTAACTCTTCTAAAGCTTGAATCTGAATTTTAAGTGCCTCTTCTCTTAATACTTGAAGTGTTTCTTTGGTAAACTCAGCAGTTACAAATGGGTGGCCATCTCTGTCACCACCAACCCAACTACCGAACTCAAGTACCGGGAAGTCTTGCGCATTTCTGATCAATGCATCATCGAAGCCAGCTTCTTTCCACGCACCTTTTAACTTTCTATCTACAAGATTTAGTGCTACAGGAAAAACGTTTCTGAAATAGTGGATGATATTGTTTCTTTCATCCTCAAGTCTTGGCTTCTCTAAATAGATTTCACCTGTTCTCCACCATCTTTCCAATAAGCCCATGATGTCTTGGCGCAAGTCGTCTTTTTCTGAAGCAGAGAGGTTCGGGTTCTCTCTTCTTACCAGCATCTTGTATAGTTCTCTGTGAATTTCTAGAACAGTAATCCTTTTGGCCTCTGTTGGGTGTGCTGTGAGCACAGGTCTTACATGAATATCTTTCAGCGTTCCAGCAATCTCTTCAGCTGCTTTCCCTTCTTTCTTTAGATGTTGAATCGTTTCTGCCCATGACCCTTTAACTTCACTAGCATTTAAATGATTCTCAACCTTTCTCCTGTGATGTGTCGCGTTATTCTCATCAATCAGATTGAGTAATTGGAATGAGATACTCAAGGCTTGCATGAGTTTTTCTCTATTTACATTATCAGGAATTTTGGGTTGTGATTCGTTTACCCATGGGATAAAAGCCGCTAATTCTGATTCGCCAAGAGATTCTAAAACCTCTTGAAAGGCTAACATGAGATAAAGAAAATCTGCTTTGTTCTTCTGGTTACTCTGCTCTGCTAATTCTTCTATGGTCATGACGAGGACAAGATTTGTAACCAAAATCGCTCACGATTTTCATAAAAGAAAGAACATAAAATAGAATTTATGGAATCGAGTGAAATGCTCTTTTGTAGGTCTTCTCAAGAATGCATTAGGTCTTTACTAAAATGATTCACTAAATCCTTTAAAAGTTTCAATGAAGCCTCTTTTGTAGAAGGTGTATTGATCTCTTCTGCCCAATTTTCCATATTCACTAGATCACTTACTATGAGGATGCCTGCTATTTCAACTTTTCTGAATGTAGCCACTGCAAATAAAGATGCCATTTCCATTTCCACAGTAGAAATCCCAATTTGACGGTAGTTATCTATTTCCTTTATTGTTTCTCTATACATGCTGTCTGTAGTCCATGTTGTACCAGTTCTGAATTGATATGACTGTTCGTTTAAGAAAGAAGCCAACGCATTAAATAGATTTTGAGAAGAATAAACATAGTCAGAATCAGGTAGGTAATGATGTGAAAGGCCTTCATCTCTCAAGGCCTTTTCAACCAGCACGTATGTTCCAATACTTAGTGAAGCCTGAAGGCCTCCTGCATGTCCAATAACCACAAATCTACTAATGCTAGCTGCGATGAGAATTTCGAATATATGTGCTGCTGCTGGACCTCCTAATCCAAAATTACCAACTAGTGCGATGTCTTTGTTTTCTTTATTTAAATAGATGATTTCACCAGTCCAGAAAGTTTGAGATAAAGTATTTTCAATGTTTCGGTAATAATCCATGATATACTGCTCAAAACAAATGATCACCATTTTTGGTGATACAAAGTCTCTGTAATCCTGAGACTCAGCTTTGAAGTGATCTTCGGGATTTATAATCGCATCTCCTGTGTATTTATTTTTGAATTTGGGGATTGACATGAATCAATAGTATTTAAATTCTCTCGGTAATTACAAATTCTCCATCATTTATAAAGATCTCAAGGATATCGTTGTCTTGATATATGCTTATTTCTTGTATATCAATTTGATAGCTTAACTGATTGTAAGTTTTTAGAGTCGAATAAAGTTGAGATTCTGAGCGATCTATTATGATGTTTTTGGGGCTTAATTCAATATCAATTGGTTCACCTTTTTTATTAGCTATGGTGAACTTAAGATGGTCTATTGGTTCAGATTGGTGGATTATTAAATCTTCTAACAAGTGACTATCAAGCGCTATTTTTTGCCTGAGTCTGTTTTCTTTAAGTGAGAGCCTTCTAGGTAGGCTCAAATTGCTCGAAGATTTTGGTATTGTGTCTTTTGCATAAGCCCAATTTCCGCACCAGCCTAACATAACCCGGTCTGATAGACCTTCAAATGTTATTCCAGCATAAAAATCATGGCCATAATCCAACCATTCGTAATTGTGGGAACATTCAAACTGTTTTCCATTGAAATCACCTACGAAGTAGAACATGCCCCAGCCTTTACCATCTGGATGGTCACCTGATAAAGTAAGCACCCATTGCTGATGCCCTAGCTCATTAAGTAATGGAAAAAGGTCAGGGCATTCCCATGTATTCTTATTAGGACCTGAAGAAGTAAAAGAGCCTGTTAGTCTCCAATCTTTTAAATTCTTAGACTCGTAGAACTCTATTCTATATTCCAGAGATAAGGCAACTAGCATCACCCATTTCTTCTCTTCTTCATACCAAAATACTTTAGGGTCCCTAAAATCATTTGATTGATTATGTTTTAATGTAAAAGGATCATCCATATTCCAAGTAAGTCCTGAATCATGGCTTACAGCCATAGCAATGCTTTGACTGTATTTGTCTTCTGACTCAAAAAGGTGCTCTGTGTAAAAAGCGACCAAAGAGGGCCCTGAAGGATGGTTAAGTGTGTTTTGCTTATCGAAAACCACGCTTCCTGAAAAGATCATTTTACCTTCAGTAGCTTGGAGTGCAATTGGTAAATGCTCCCAATTAATCAAATCTTCACTTTTCGCATGTCCCCAAGAGATATTACCAAATTCTTTGCCCTCTGGATTGTGTTGATAGAACAAATGATAGAAGCCTTCATGAAAAATCAAGCCATTTGGATCATTCATCCAGCCGTTAGGAGGTGTGAAATGAAATTTCATATTAGACATTACTATAAACCTTTTTGTACTGACTTGGAGATGTGCCCTTAGATTTTAAGAATGTACGGTTGAAGTGGGTAATGTTGTTGAAGCCAGTTTGAAAAGCTATGTCCGTAATGGCAAGATTTGGGTCATTTAAGAGATTGCAAGCTTTGCCAATTCTCAATTCGTTAATGTAGTTAATGGCCGACTTGCCAGTAGTTTTCTTAAAGAATCTACAAAAGGCTGCTTCATTCATACTCGCAACATCTGCTAATTCATGAATGCTTAATGAGCGATTATAATGCTCATGAATGTGCTCAAAAACTTTACCTATGCGGGTTTCATTGGTTTTGCTAAAATTAGGAGCATAAAATTCAGACGATAAAGAATCAAACTTACTCGAGCCTAATAAGTCTAAAGTCTCAAGAAGTAAGTTATATCTGCGTAAACCTGTTGCTTCACTTATTTGAGTTAGTAGTTTTCCAGCTGATATTCTTGTTTCGATTGGAAAGTTGAGCCCACGGCTAGATGCTTTTAGAAGCTGTTCAATATTGTTGAATTCAACCATTTCCTTTACGCGCTTGTCAATAATTTCTCCACCGAATTGAAGAACCAATACCTGCATGTCTTTTCCATAAGTAGCAAAATCATCGTGGGTAATCCAGGTATGCGGAAGATTGGAGCCCAGAAAGATCAAGTCGTGGTTTTCAAATTCTTGAGAACTGTCACCTACTAATCTCGTTCCCTTTCCATTCACAACATAGGTGATTTCATATTCAGGATGGTAATGCCAGTGGAAGCCAAACTTTGGAGAATTGACTGGAAAACAGAGGAATGACTCTTTGTTTTTATCTATCGTGAGTTGTTGATAAGCCGGTTCCATATTAGTTGTGATTCTCTTACAATAGTACACATATTAGCATAATAATGGACTAAATGATTCGTATAATGCAAAAATACGTAAAGTATTGATCAATATTTGTTTGGTTTTGCAGCTTGATCAGCCTCAACTTTACTATATCAAAATCAACCTATGGTAAACACTTTCAAAAAAATATCCTTGTTCAGCCTTTTTTCGCTTCTCATTTCTTGTGGAGGTTTTAAGGATGATGAGATGAGGCTATCGAGTTGGGTGAGCTCACCGCAAGAGACCGATTTGTTTGAAGCCACCTTACAGGAATTCAGAAATCTAAACCCAGATATTCCTTTCGACTTTGAACCAATTCCAGGTAATTATTCGGAAAAACTCCAGCTCATGCTGGGTACGAATACAGCTCCTGATGTTTTCTTCTTGAAAGGAATGATAAGTCCTTCTTACATGAGCTTTGGTATTTTAAGAGATCTCTCTGAAGACATCGCTACTGATCCTTCATTCGATTCCGAAGACTTTTATCCGGCTCTTTTGGAAGCTTTCCAAAAGGATGGCGGTCAATACGGCATTCCTAAAGACTTCTCTCCTTATGTTCTATTTTATAATAAAGAGATGTTCAGAGAAGCTGGAATTGATTCACTTCCTAGCAACTGGCAAGAATTGGAGGCAGCTGCCACCGCACTTACAAAGGACCTTGATGGTGATGGTGAAACCGATCAGTTTGGTTTGGTGATAGAGCCGGTATTGGAGATGATTATGCCTTTTGTGTATCAGAATGGGGGGTATTTTCAGAATCCTGATGGAAGCCTAGGGATCACAGATGAGCCATTTATTGAAGCTGTTGAGTTTTATCATGGCCTTTATCGGAAAGGGATAGCGACTATCCCCACAGATGTAGGCCAAGGGTGGAACGGAGATACTTTTGGAAGAGGTAAGGCAGCTATGGCACTTTCAGGAGGCTGGTTACTGCCTTTCTTGAAGGAGAATTACCCAGATATGGATTGGGGAGTTGCTGAGTTGCCTGCAGGTAAGCAAAAAGCAACCATAGCATTTACTACAGCATATGCCATGCCCAAAGCCCCTAATTACCCGGAAGATGCTTGGAAACTAGTGAGTTATCTCGGTGGAAAAGAAGGTATGAAGAAGTGGACTAGTCAAGGATTGGCATTACCATCAAGACGAAGTGTGGCAGAAGAAAATGGGTTCTATGAAGACCCTGTTTTTGGTGTAATGATGCGGTCTATAGAGTATGCCAGACCATTTCAGATTCAATTCTCTGAAAGGGGTTTTGAAGAAGCTGTAGTAGGAGTTCAATCTATGTTCTTCACTGATAAAAGTCCGAGACAGTCCATGCTAGACATTGCCAGTAGAATCGAAAAATATAAACTCAAGAAATAATGAGTAAGACAATCAAATCGAAGCGGTGGCAGCAGATGAAAACGGCTTATACCTTTATTGGTATACCAGTTATTCTATTCACTGTCTTTACCTTCATTCCAATCATTTTCGCTTTTGTAATCAGTTTCTTCGACTGGAACTTGTTAATCCCTGAGAAGACTTTCATAGGTCTTGGAAACTATTTCGAAGTGTTTCAAGATGAGGTGTTTTTAATAGCGGTTAAAAATACGGCCTTGTATACGGTAATTGTGGTGCCGATTCAGACTATTTTATCGCTATTTCTGGCCTTTTTAATGAATCAGAAATTGCCTGGAAGAACATTTTTCAGAACGGCTTTTTACATTCCTGCAATTACCTCTTCGGTTGTTACTTCCATCATCTTTGTATGGATTTACTCCAAGCCTGGCCTGTTGAATTATTTATTGTCAATGGTAGGCATAGATGGTACAGACTGGCTTACTAATCCTAGTACAGCTCTTTTTGCGATCATGGCATTAACTATATGGTCAACTTCAGGCTACTTCATGATTACGTTCTTGGCAGGTCTTCAAAATATTCCGAAATCAGTTTACGAAGCGGCAGCCATTGATGGAGCGAGTACCTGGACTCAGTTTTGGAAGATTACTGTACCAATGGTAAGACCAGTTACCTTTTTTGTGGTGGTACTCGGTTTAATTGGCTGCTTTCAGGTGTTCGACCAAATTTATGTCATGTCTGGAGGAGGGCCGGTGAATGCCACAACCACCATGTCTTACTTTGTCTATAATAACAGTTTTAAGTTCTTTAGACTTGGTTATGGAGCAGCGGCAGCAATCGTATTGGCAGCCATAATTTTCGTTGCGACTTGGTTGCAGAAAAAGTACTTCCCATCTAATCCTTATCAATAGTCATGAAGCAGATTAAGATTCAAAAAATATTGTTTTGGCTATTGCTGTTGGTGATGACTTTCATCTACATGGGGCCATTCTTGTTTTCACTTTCGATTTCCTTTAATGCCGAACAAGATGTCTTTTCATGGCCAATAAAGTTGCTCCCAGAAGAATGGACCTTGAATAATTACAAAGAAGTATGGCAAGGATTGCCATTTGGCACCTGGCTCAAGAATTCAGCGATTATCACTGCAGTTCAGACCATTTGTAATGTCTTCTTCGCATCCTTAGCAGGTTTTGCGTTCGCTCGACTAGAGTTTCCTGGCAAGAATATCATATTCTCTTTGTTCATGGCGAGTCTCATGATTCCGGGGATCATTCTCTTGGTACCCAAGTTTATCCTACTAAATGAGATTAGTTTGATCAACACTTATGGAGGTTTGATTCTTCCAGGTCTTGTATCGGTCGTCAATATCTTCTTGATGAAGCAGTTTTTTGAGACGGTACCAAAAGACTTAGAAGAAGCAGCACTAATCGATGGTTGTTCTTATTTCAGAATTTACTGGCAAATCTTTTTACCTGTGTCAAAGCCGGCTTTGGCAGCGGTAGCGATCTACACTTTCCAAGGAGCCTGGAATGAATTTATGTGGCCGGTAATTGTGACCACTACAAGTGACATGTTTACGCTACCTGTAGGTATGTCATTTCTTAAAAATGAGTTTTCTGTGAATTGGCCATTGTTAATGTCCGGAACGATTTTGATTTCGCTCCCAACATTGGTCATCTTCCTAGTTTTCCAAAGATATTTTGTCGAAGGCGTGGCGTCTTCAGGACTTAAAGAATAAAAGCAATGGCTAAAGTAGAATTAAAGCATATTAAAAAAGTATACGACAATAAGGTGACGGCCATTGCCGATGCCAATGTAGTGATCGAGGATAAAGAGTTTGCGGTCCTAGTGGGGCCATCTGGCTGTGGTAAGTCAACCATGCTGAGAATGATTGCAGGCTTGGAAGAGATCAGTGGAGGGGATATGCTCATAGATGGAGAACGGGTCAATGACCTATCTCCTAAAGACAGGGATATTGCCATGGTATTTCAGAATTATGCACTCTATCCTCATATGACAGTCTTCGACAATATGGCATTTGGGTTGAAACTTCGAAAGTTCCCCAAAGAAGAGATAAAGAAAAGAGTGGAGGAAGCTGCAGATATCTTGGGTCTAACAGATTTTCTTCATCGTAGACCAAAGGCTATGTCTGGCGGACAAAGGCAGCGAGTTGCAATCGGACGCGCCATCGTCAGACAGCCCAAAGTTTTCCTCTTTGATGAACCGCTTTCAAATTTGGATGCGAAGCTTAGAGTTCAAATGAGAATGGAAATCAAACAGTTGCATAAGCGACTGAATGCAACCATGATCTATGTAACACACGATCAGATTGAAGCCATGACCATGGGTAATAAGATTGTGGTCTTAAAAGATGGTGATGTGCAGCAAGTTGATAAACCGATGACCTTGTATAATGATCCAGCAAATCAGTTTGTTGGAAGCTTTATCGGATCTCCTTCCATGAACTTCTTGGAAGGTAAGATTGAGAAGACGGATAGACTGTATTTCAGAAGTAGAGATGTCAACTTTTCAATTCCAGAGAACATCGAAAAACAAGTATCGAAGCTGGTAGGTAATGGAATCACTTTAGGGTTTAGACCTGAGAGTATCTATGACCACGACTATGAAGATAGAGCTCAACTTACTGAAAAGGTCACCATCAGCATAGACGTAACAGAACCAATAGGAGCAGAGACATTCATATACTTTAAAGCAAACGATAAGGAGTTCTGTATGAGAAGTAGTTCGGGGCTCGTCTATGAAAATGGCCAATCCTTGAACATAGGATTCGATGTAGCTCGATTGTATTTCTTCGATTCAGAAAGTGGAAAGAGATTAGTATAAATATTATCAATATCTAGAATGAATAATTCAACTTGGCAAGTAATTGCCGATAGATCGAAAGGCCATCTTGAACATGGGGTGTCAGTGGCAAATGGAATGATTGGTTTGGTATCTGATGCCGAACCTTTCAAGATTAAGGACATTATCCTTAATGGTGTATATGATCAATATGGTCGTGGAAGGGTTAGTAATATTCTTAAAGCATTCAATCAATTTGATTTCAGAATTATTGCTAATGGTCGCTTAGTGAATGAGTCTCCTACTAGTACTTTTTCGCAAAAACTAGATATGCGGAAAGCGAAGCTCACTACAGACTTTAATGATAAAAAGATCTCTATCAAGCAGGAAGTAATGGCACTCAGACATTTGCCTTATTCGGTATTGGTAAACTTTGAAATCAAAGCGATCAAGGATACTTCTTTCGAGTTTCAGAATATCATTGAGGCTCCTGGGCATCTAAGAGATGTGAGACAATTCTATTCACAAATTGACAGGCCACATGTATTAATTCCACTTTTTAGCTCTGTGGCTAATAGCCCGTCTGGAAGAGTGAAGTTGGCGGCAGCTAATAGCTTTATTTTCGAAGAAGCACATGGTGAAGAACCAAATCTGATTCATGAGGAGTGGGATCAAAACGCTCACTTGGTCAAGTTCAAAGTTGAACTGAAAGAGGGGCAAGTTTATCGATTTTCAGTGGTTGGTTCTGTTTGTACCTCGGTACACTTTTCTGAACCTCAGAATGAAGCAGAACGCTTAGCCCTTTTTTGCAAGTTAGAAGGTCGAGATCGTTTAGTCCAAAGACACGAACAGGCATGGGGAGAGTTATGGGAAAAGGATATAGAAATTGATGGTGATGACCATTCTCAGCGTGATGTGCGCTATATGCTTTATCATTTATACTCTTTTGTAAGAGAGGGTAATGCATTAAGTCTATCACCCATGGGCTTATCTGGTTTGGGTTATAACGGTCACGTATTTTGGGATACTGAATTATGGATGTATCCGGCTTTATTGATGATGAATCCAGCTTTGGCCAAAAGCTTATTGGATTACAGATTCGAGAGATTAGAATCAGCCAAACAAAATGCTTTTTCTCATGGATACAAAGGAGCCATGTTCCCTTGGGAAAGTGCAGATGATGGTTTTGAACAAACCCCTGTTTGGGCACTTACAGGCCCGTTTCAGCAGCATATTACGGCCTGTGTAGGATGGGCATTTTGGAAATACTATCAAGTAACACAAGATAAAAGTTGGCTGGCAGAAAGAGGGTGGCCGGTTCTGAGTGCGGTTGCCGAATTCTGGTCAGATCGTGTGGAGCGAAAAGGCCCGAGTAGGTATGAGATCAATAATGTAATTGGAGCAAATGAGTTTGAAGAGAATATCGACAACAATGCATTCACCAACGGAATAGTAAAACTTGTATTGGAGTATGCTTCTCAAGCTGCAGAGCAGTTAGAAATAGTTGCAGATCCTGATTGGAGACATGTTGCTGAAAATATTCCAATCCTAAAGTTTGAGGATGGAACTACTAGAGAAAATGAGACTTACAATGGCGCTGAGATTAAGCAGGCAGATGCCAATCTTTTGACCTATCCTTTAGGATTAGTATCTGATCCGGTTCAAATGAAAAAGGATCTAGATTATTATGAACCGCGCATGTCACCGGAAGGTCCGGCCATGGGAGTATGTACATTAGCTACAATTCATGCTTTGTTACACCACCAAGAAGAAGCTTTTAGGTTGTTTCAAAAATCATACATCCCTAATCAAATCGGACCTTTCGGTGTTATGGCAGAATGCGCAGATGGAAAAGGAGTGGCGCCATTCTTTATTACCGGAGCTGGAGGTATGCTTCAAACCGTATTGGTTGGATTTGGAGGTTTGAAAATTACGGACGAAGGTCTTATTCAAAGCAGTCAGTGTTTGCCAAAGCACTGGAAAAGTTTAAAAGTTAAAGGTGTAAAATTAAAGGAGTTGGTAGAATAATCTACCACTCCATTAATACCTTACCTTTAGTCTTCCTTTGTTCAAGAATCTGATGAGCCTTTGCCACATCTTCTGATTTGTAAACCTCACCAATAAAGGGTATGATGGAAGTGGCTTCCATGTTCGGTAGGTGCTTTCGCATCCAGTCTTCATCATCGAAGTATTTCAAGGCATTGAAACCAGACACTGACTTACTTTGCATAACCAGTTTTAGAATAGGGAACCAAGGGGAAGCAATGGCTGCCTTGAGTTGGCTAAGCGTGTTTCCTTTACCATTTTTCACAGCAGATTGCAGCCCAATACCACAAAGCTTACCTGATTTAGCTAGTCGATTGTAGTTGTCTTTTAGAGACTTTCCACCTCCGGAATTCAAGATAAAATCAAACTCGTTTTCTGAAGAGTTTCTAAACTCGTCTCTCGTATAAGCAGTAGCGCCAAACGATTCTATGAACGCTCTTTTAGAATTACTCGAGGTTAGACCAAAAGCTTGTGCACCAACCTGTTGGCACATTTGTAAGAACACTACACCCACGCCACCTGTCGCACAATCAATAAGCACTTTATCATCTTTCCTAATGCGGCCAAATTCGTGAAATGCGATATATGCTGTAATAAAATTCACTGGTAGTGCTGCAGCTTCTTGAAGATCCAAACCCTTAGGAATCTTAAGTACTTGCCATTCGGCTAGCTTTATCTTACTAACATATCCTCCGAATTTAGTGCCTGCCATTACTTCATCGCCTACTTGAAATTTGGCAACATTAGCACCAACAGCTTTTACAATGCCACTTAACTCATATCCCGGTATAAAAGGTTTTTTAGGTGCATCTCTATAAAGCCCCAAACGCATTAAAATATCAGCAAAATTGATTCCTGAGTATTTTACATCGATCAAGACTTCATTATCAACAAGGGTTTCGTTAAAGCTTCCTTCTTGCACGCTTAGCACTTCTGCTGGGCCATTTTTTGAAATTTCTATGAATCGGTAAGAGTTGGACATTGTTCTAAATTAGTGATCCAAGATAATTGTATTTTGCAGCATGAGTAAAAGAGCCTTGGTCAAATATCTTTGGTCACTCGAAAAGTAGAAGATTGAGCCTCAGATACTTGAATTATTATAAGGTCATGAAGATGATGAGACACTTTTGATAAGGGTCATTGTAATAAGACAGACAGTCAATCATATTTCTAGAATAGTGCTCCTAAATCTTCAACATGATCATCTTTACCTAACGGAGCATTTGCATCAAAATAGGTCTCCTGAAGTAGTGGTTCTGCTTGGCTTGGAGCAGGTTTTGGAACGCTTCTCCTTTCTGTTTCTGAAACAGATGAAGAAGACATAGTTGTTTTTCTACCCAAACCATATTTCACCAGGTGCCCAAATAGAGCTTTTGAATTATTCAACACATTCTGAACAGTTTGGTCTCTTACCTCATCTAGTATTTGCTTCATATTGAGATTATTAGAGAATTCGTAATGAATGTTTACATCTGGTAATTCTATATTAAAGATATGGTCGCCAAATGGCATCATGAAAGTGGCACTAGCAGTGATCTCAATATTGGTTTTTTGGTTTACGACAGCATTCTGTAAACTTTCGTACCTCAGTTTTGCAAAATTATAAGCTTGTTTTTGCTCCAGTAGTTTACGTTCTAAACTGACCACTTTCTTCTCTAAGAAGAAGTACTTGAAATATTCAGAATCCATTCTTCTGAAACTTCTTACTTCTTCAAGATTGTATAGGCCATAAGGCTCCATTGGCATAGAGTCTATGTATTTCTCTTTAAGCTGGAGCAATTGACTCATATATGGATCGTATTGTTGTTTAAACTTGCTTTTAGAAACATCAACCTTCTTGAAAAACTCAAATTTATCTCCGGTATGACCTTCCTTAAAGTAAACGGGGGTAACAGAATCATTTGATTTTCTAACCAGACCAAACTGCCCCATCCAAGCTTGGATTCTGTACTTGTCACCATCTCTAAAGTACATCATGTTATTGCCCATTTGCTTGGTTCGTTTTTGGAAATCATAGAGACATGCATTGGCATTTGATGTTCCGTTTTTCTCTATATGAAACCATTTTCTTGCTTTTTGATCCTTATAGCGCATCTTTTGATACTTCTCTCCTTTCTTTTCAAAGTAGAAGACGGTTTCATCTTGACCAGATACATTGCTAAACTCCAAGCCTACCCAATCTTTTTTTGCATCATCTGCCATTCGCAATTTGTATCCACCATCTTTGATTACATAAATACCTTTCGGAAGCACTCTTGCTTTGAATCGCCTGTACTTATAATCATACTTATCAGTTACACTTCCATCAATTTTATCGCTATTCGCCCAATCATACATGTCTTTGGCATCATTGATTAGCGTATCGAGGAAGTCTCTCATTCTTTTCTGAATTTGATCTCTTTCCTGAGGGTGAGCAAACCCAAGTTCGTAGCAATACTTCAAAAATGATTCGGCTCCTTCAGTATGAGCGAGGCCTTCCATAGCATATTCTGTGATCTCACCCAACATATTGATACTATCATCAATGTGCCATTTATGTAGGTGTTCTAATTCGACATGTATACCGTCTACTTTCTTGCCTCCATTTTCATTGTAGGCCTTGATTGTTTCGTTCTTAAAATGCTCGAAGTTATTGGGTAAGTTGTTTTTGTAATCTGAGAGCTCATCTTTCGTTTGATTGAGTACAGATTCTGTTTGATTCTTGAGTTGTCCAATCTTTTCATATTCGACTCGAAGTCGACTTAGTAAATCTGAAGTATCTTGATGGTTTGGTTTAAATATTTTAACTCCCAAAAGACTATTAACCATCCCGTTGCCTAAGTTGAATGAAGGAACTAGGATGATCTTCCAACTGAATATTTTAAGGCTAACTTCTGGTATCGCTAATTTTAAGACGGCATCATAGTTAATGTTAGTATTGACAAATAAGCCCGGTCTTACCAAAGCATCTACAGAAAGTGTTGAACTAAAGAAATTGGCTATTTTAAAATTCTGATCGAATTTGAATCTCCATTCATCTTCATGGAATTGTACTGTAATTCCTGACCCTATCATGCCTAATAGCACAATTTTGGCATCTAGGTAGGCAGCGTGTACAACACCATCAGACGCTATAACAAGATTTGCTTGAGGATGATTGGATTCATTGCCAACAAAGGAGACTAATCCGGGGTAATCAATTCGATCTACCTCTCCGTTGAGTACTAATCTTTTTGCATTGTTGTGATCTTCAGTATATCCTTTAAGTTTTGCGTTTTTCCCAAGAATTGTGGTGTCAAGAGAAACTTTTAGGTTGTCATTATTTGCCTCTAGCTTAATATGGCTGTTGGTCAATTCCTTTCTGAATAGGTAAAAGCTGATATCACCTTCATAGAAAATGCTAGAATTTGTTATCTCTCCATCTACTTTACCAAAGAATGCAAAATTTTCAGTTGGGCCATTATCATAGAAAAGGCTCATGACTCCATCAACTATGAATTGATCTTTGGACAATGAAACATTGGCACCAGACTTAAATATCTGATAATCCCCAAAGGCGCTTAGTTGGGTGCTTAGGGTACCCTTAAACTGCTCATCTGCATTTGGATCTGTGTTCATAAATCCTCCCATGGCCACCTGCATGGAGTTCATGATATTGCCCTGTGCAGCCATAGCTATCCTTAACCCTTTAGCCGATTGAAACTGTAAACCAAATCCGGTTTTTAGAATAGAATTAGCAATTTCTAGCTGGCTTGCCATGAAAAGGAGTACTCCTTTACCTTCATTTTCTAGAGGACTCTGTATGTCTAATAGATTTATTAATGATTGACCATTATCCTTTTTGAGTGTTTGTACAATTGGCTTTCCTTGAATTAGTTCATTATCAGTATCTTGATATTCTTCAATTGTTGTAAGTAGCCAATCCGATTTTAGTTTGAATTGGTCTAATAGATTAAGGCTAAACTGACCTACTCTATGTTCAAGCGGAGTGAGCTGCAAGAGGTAGCTAAATGCATCTTTGTCGTCTGGCCCTAAACCCGTTAAAAGCTTAAATGTGTTTAGAAAAATTCTTGCTATGTCGTAGGGCTTTAAAGTTTCATAGCCAGCTTCAATACCAAGAAGTTTTCCTTTAGTAGTTGTTATGTCGGTCCCGTTGTTGTCTTTAATAGTCACTTCGTCATAACCCAAAATTTTCGGGAGTCTAGTATATGAAGGCCCAATTCTAAACGTATTAGGGCTTTGTTCTTCAACTATTCTATTGAATAAGCCTTTGACATGCTCTGTGTTTAAAAGGTCGCGAGAAGTAAAGAAAGGTTTGAGTTCAGTTAAAAATTTGAGGATTTCTAGGACTTCTAATTGCGGTTTTTTAAATGCCATCCTAAATTCATTTTCGCCTCCATGAAGTTCGACTGCTCTCATGTGAATGTCGTAGAATATTGGGATTGGAATTGGGATTTCTGTGGCGATTACGATAAGCATAAATAAGTCTCGAATCTCCATAGAGTTTTTCAACTCACTTCTATCTGGTAAATACTTATTGATATTCGAATCTGCCCAAATAGGTAGAAAACAGGATAGAAGTGTGAGGTAATCGGTTTGGTCCATATGCACGTCTAACTCCATTCGGAGCATTGAACCTCCGAAAGCAGTTCCTAAGGCAAATTTTCTTAATCTCAAACCTTGAAGCATAGGTGGTTGACAAGGTATGAGCAGTCTTAACTCACCGTTTTTAACTTCAAGTGAAATATTGAAGCCCTGATCTGGCGTTATGTTGATATCGAATTCGAAGGCTTCAGGAATGCAGATTTCAGCATATTCCTTCCAAACGTCCGGTAGCTTGTCGAATTGCTCATTAATGAATTTGTTGATTTCTTTTAGCTCATCTGGGATTGGTATGCCTACTTGCTGTGCATAGGTTATGAGCGCATCAGGTGCGGCACCTTCCCCTAATAGTTTAAGAGACTTTAATGGGACTTTATGAGGGATCTGTTCTGATAGATAATCAAGTTGAACAATCTTTAAGAGTTGTTTAAGTGGTTTTAGAGGCAGGCTGCAGCCTCTCACAGGGTCTATCTTGAAACCTCCAGCTGCTCGAAAACTTCCTTTTTGGAAATCAAACGCCAGATCCGGTTTTCTAAAGAAAAACTTACCGAGGTCTTTGTCTGTGCCAATATCTGTCTTCGGTGTAAGGTCTATCGAAACCCAACCTCCATCGACTTCCTTTAGACCTTCAGCATCTCCTAACAAACCTTCGGTAAGGTCTTTTAAACTAAAAGGTAATTTATCGATTCTTCCACCTATACCATCATCGCTAAAGTATATAGAGGCTTTAAATAGATTGTCTTTGTTTTCTCCTTCTTCATTATAGGTTTCGAAGACTCTGAATCCTTTTTTGTTAAGGATTTCAAGTTCATGAAGACCAAAGAATTCATTAAGTTTTGATGGTAGGCCAATAGCAAAAGTGGCAATCACTTCAGATTTCTTTTGAAGAGACAACTCTATCGAGTCTAGTTTAACTATAGATTTTCCAAGAGGAGGGAGGTCTAATATTTCAAGTCCATGTATGGCCTTAGTTATGAAGTCATCAATAACAAGCTGTTGGCTAAAATTACTTGCCTTTATAAAAGCTCCTTTTTCCCCAATACCACATGAAGCTGTAAATTTAGCCTCGCCTAAAATATTGTAAAAAAGGTCTGGTAATCCGTTAAGTTGAATTTCTGTTTCACCGTTGAATTCCCATTTACCATTAGATCTAGAGATCTTTAACGATTTGGCGTTGATAGTGGTATAGAACTCATTAAACTCTAGTTCCGGCAGTAATTCTCCTTCTTTGGCACCAATTGGATACGGGATTTTAGGAGTTTCAATTTGCCCAGAGAAAATTATGGCTTCTTCATTCAATGGTTTGGTTAAGGTTCCATTTTTTATTGATAAGCCTTCTACTCCACCTGGCGTAAAGGCCAAGTTGGCTGTTGATTTAAACATCCATTGTTTGCTCTCTTTGGTTCTTTTGATTTTGATTTGGAGGCTTTCCAAATCAACATTGCCTACTTCATCTACTGTAAGCTTAAGATTTTCTGATGTGCAGTTTAGAGCAAAATAGTCTGAGATCTCCTCACTTTCATTAGTCTCAAGTAAAAGCTGCAAGCTCACGTGACTTTCAAGTCCGAAAACATCAATGTCACCAGAACCGGATAGAGTCCATTTTTCATCCTCCTTAAATTCGAATGTAGAGTTGAGTTTTTTGAGTTTGAGGTTTTCAGTGAATGCACCTTCAGATGATAATTTTACCTTGCAATACATTTTATGTTCGGCATTGCGAGATAGTTCAAACTCTAGATTGTCAACCTTAAGTTGGGCTTCACCAAGGGTGAATTGCGCATCGGCATACAGGTTTGTCTTCATTGAGAACTCTCCTGTCTTTGGTGTTATGCTGAAAAATAACTCTTTAAGGTTTAGATTAGATAGTTCCTTTGGTATTCTAATTCCTGGTACAAACTTTTCAAAAAGCTCCCTAAAACTCAAATTTTGAAGTATGCCTTCAAATTTGAATGGATTACTAAAGTTTGATTTAACGGTGAGAGAAGCCCCTTCGATTATTTTTATCTCTCCTTGAATTATGCCTTCTAAAGATCGTTTATCGGGTGAATTTAGGGATTGAGCTTCTAAATCAATTACAAGTTTTTGGACGGTGATATATCCCGGAATCAGTTCTACTGGGTTAGCAGTGGTAGCCTTGATTATCACATTCCTCTCAGATAGGCTCGTATTGATACTAGCTTCATTAAAAGCGAGGTCTTTGAGCACAACTGGAAGTTCAACATTAGTACCAAAGCACTTTTGGGATATGCTTTGAATATTAAGTTCGCTTCCTTTGGATAGGTTTGACGACAATGACCAATCGTCAAATAAAACTTTGCCCTCGAAGCTTGTTTCAAACAAATCGAACTTTGCAGATGCATGCCCTTTTAACTCGATTTTATCTTCGTTTTTAGATACATCGAATAAGACATCAGGCTTTTCCAGTTCTATCCAATCAGATATTATTTCCCACCGATCAAAACTTGATATTCCTAACGTAAATGTGCTTAATGTTTTTGTAGAGGTGTCAAGTTTTAATTGGAATTGATTTAAAGAGAATGGGAACTTAGTGTTAAGTCGCTTTGGAATTGTATTCAGAATTTCTTCTGCATAAAACACATAAAAGAGTGTTTCTAAACCTTGAAATTGAACTGGGGTATCACTATCCAAAACAGTTTCCCAAGAAGAACTATCATTAGACTTTTTTATTCTTAAAGGAAGCAAGATCTCTTGATTAGCTGAGATTACTTTCCACTTTCCGACCACATCTAGGCCTATTGTAAATTGATCATTTTCCTGACGGAGCTTTATTTCAGCTCCAACACCTCCAATACTAAGCCTGTCTGAAATGTCAATTGTGTTTGTCGATGTCAGCTTAATGTCAAGTCCTTTTAACTCTGGCTCTAACAGATTAAGACGAATTTTGAAGTCCTCAACTAAATAGCCAGAAGTAACATCAACCACGTTTTGAGGGAGAATTTCGCTTAGTGTGGCTATACCTAAAACTGTACACAAGTCAGATAGGGAGGGTAAAGGAATTGGATTCTTGGTGATTTTTTTGAGTTCACATTTTGCCTCCTCAGCCGGGTAATCTAGTCTTAACCCAATTTCTTGCTGGCCCAACTTCACATAACACTGAAAATAACCCTCAAAAAAACCGTCTGAATTTTTAGCGAAGTGCTTACTTGGTCTTTGAAGTTGTACTAATGGTAATTTCAAGTAATCCGTAATCTCTGCATTAGTCCAGTCTACCGAGTAGCTCTCGAATTTATTGGCAATCACAACTGTAGTATTACCCATTCCGAGAGTCTTTGCTTCTCCAGATATGGTTAGTTTCTCCTCGTCTTCTTTTAGCCCTAAGCTTAGAATGGCATTATCAATACCCAAATTAGAGATCCTGTCATTTTCAATCGAGAAGAAAGAACCTAGCGTAATCGGATTGTTAGTTCTTAAGGTTATATGGATTGTTTCTTCTTCATCTAAAGGCACATCTTCATCCCAAATTGTATTGAGTTTTACTTCTAGTATGAGATCACATGTTCCCAATTTTGGCAATGTGAGATTTCCTGATACCAGCAGGATTCCAGTCTCTTCATCTACATTATGCTCTTCTAATTCAAAGATGTTTTGCTTCTCTGAAAGTTTATCCCAAATAGATAAGCCAACTAGCTTTGGTATCCATATTGAAAGATCTACAGGAGCTTTCTTAGAAAGCTTTGAAACAGCATTTTTGATTTGGTCGAAGTGAGTGCGGCTCATGAAAAATGTGGTTTATTATTGGAACAGAATATATGAAAAATCTATGCCACAATGCACATTTCATAAGCTCATAATTTTCGATCTGATTCTCCTTCTTACCTTTTAAGAACCTCTGCAGATCCGTTTTTTAGAGATTTGTTTCTGGCTGAAAGTTGAAGGTATAATTTGGGATTGAACATAGAAGATAATTGTATTTTGCAGTATGAGTAAACGTGCATTGGTCAAATACTTACAATCTCTCGATAAGCAAGAACTAGAGTCTCAGGTACTGGATTTATATGAGCGTTTTAAGCCTGTTAAGACTTATTACAACTTTGTATTCAATCCTAAAGAAGATAAGCTGGTTGAGGAGGCGAAATTCAAAATCTCGAAAGAGTACTTTCCTTTAAATGGTAGAAGGCCTAAAGCAAGACGGTCGGTGGCGCAAAAGGCTATAAAGCAGTTTTTAACGCTCGAACTTGATCCAACCCTAGCTGCTGATGTGATGCTTTTTAATATAGAGATTGCACAACGCTACAACGAAGAGAAGCAGGTGAAGCAAGAGGCTTTTTATAAAAGTATGCTCAACTCTTACCGAGAGTTAATTGATTTTGTAGATACACATGGCTTAAAGGCTGTGTATCAAAAACGTCTTACGGACATTGTGGATACTGCTTATGATCAAGAGTGGTTTAATGCTGAGGCTTTTGATAGACTACTCACTCAGTAGTTCATCAAGTGCTTCAAACGCTATTTCTGTATTACCTACAAATCGGTGTAGGATTTCACCTTCAGGACTTAAAATAAACTTGGTTGGAAAGCCGGCAACATTAAGTCTCAGCACTAAATCTTCATTGTCATACTTGTCTTTAATTTGGCGCCAGTCATAACCTTTTGGCGTAACGAATTCGCTGATTTTCTCCATGGTATCTCCATTGTTCACACCAATCACAACCAGTTTGTCAGCATATTTTTCTTTATAAGCTTTTACGGTAGGCATTTCAGCAATACATGGTCCGCACCATGTACCCCAGAAATCCATCAGAACATATTTGCCTCTGAGTTCTTCTAATTCAAAAGGCTCTCCGTTGAGTGTTGCTGTGGTTTTAAAATTGGGCATGATCTTACCCACTTGGGTAGCTTCAATGCCTGCCACTCTTTTTCCAACGGCCTTGTAGAATGGATAACCACTGAGGGATGAATCCATGGTTTTGAATAGTGAAATGGCCTCATCTTGACTCACCTGACTTCTTATCATCATATCAGAGAGATAAAAAGCGGCTGCTTCTGAGTTCGTATTGTCTTGAACGAATGACTTTTTAAAAGAAAGCACTTCGTCATTAATGGCTTCCATTTGATTTTGTAATTGCTCTTTTTGTGTACTCTCGTCTAACTTATTGATCTCTAATTGTAGGTTAATGGCTTTGTTCATTAAGGGGAAAATCCTCTTGTTGATGCTAGATAGAGATTCATTACCCGTACTTCCTGAAGGATAAGCATTGATAAAGTCGAGGACTTCGCCCTTGAATATGATGTTGTCTCCGGGGCTAGCTAAAAAGGCAAATTGAGAGGACTTAGCCGGGTAATATCCTCTTCCTGACCTTTTAATGGTACGCTCTACATTAGGCCAAAAAATAATATGAGTCGGCTCTTCAATTTGAGCGGTGTAGCTGAAGTATCCGTCTTTCACGAAAATGCTGTCACTAGTTCTATTACCCTCAGCATCTCGATAACTTCGCGTCATAAACTCAGTATCTAATCCTTCGATTGTGCCACTAACGGTAAAAGTATTCGAACCACTTTCGAGTTGCTTATTGGCACAACTAGATAGAATTAATGTGAAAGCTAAAACGAGAATTGAGAGTGTCTTATTCATAAGAGAAAAGAATGGATATCAGGAGAATTCAATCACCTGATATCAAGATATAAATAACTCTCTTTATTTACATGGTCTACTCCATTCTTAAGCTATCTACCGGATTTTGATTTGCCACTTTAATGGTTTGAAAACTCACAGTTAGCCAAGCAATGACTAATAGACTCATACCGGCAAGGATAAAGTATACCGGACTTAAATTGATGGCGAATGCAAAGCTGCTAATCCATTCTTGAGCAATGAAGTAGGATGAGGGAAGGCCTATAACCAATGCCATAAGAATCATTTTTGAAAAGTCTGAGCTCAGTAAGAATACTATGTTTCCGATTCCTGCCCCAAGTACTTTTCTGATGCCTATCTCTTTTATCCTTCTCTCCGCATTGAAAGCAGTCAATCCAAAAAGACCCAAACAAGAGATCAAAATGGCGATGAAAGCAAAAGATTTAGATAATGACGCCACTTGTTTCTCCGCTTCGTAAATAGCTTGATAGTCACTATCTACAAATGAGAAATTGAAAGGTGCTCCTTCACTAATCTCTTCATAAGCTTCTTCAATTTGGTTAATGGTTTGTAGTTCCGTTCCCGACTTTACCTTGACGAAGATTTTAGACATCATTCCGTCATAAACATTAATCATAGTTGGGTTAATCTGCTCATAAAAAGAATCGATATGAAAGTCTTTTACGATGCCAATGATTTGACGCTCATTACCCCATACTTGGACTGTCTTGCCAATAGGATCCTTAAGGCCCATTTGCTTTATGGCCGTTTCATTGAAAATTACCTTTCCAATATCTGTTTTAAGTTCTCGGCTAAAGCTTCTGCCTTCTAGAATCTCAATCCCCATGGTTTCTATAAAGCCTAGTCCTACTTCTAGATTTAAGAACGCGATTCTATCTTGTCTTCCCGGCCAGTTAACGCCACTGGTTCTGCCACGGTTACCAGTTAAATCGTGATCAGCAGGTCCTACTTGCATAACACCGGGTAGCCTTTCTAACTCATTAATCAGATTGTCGAATTCGTTGTCACCGAGCGTATTGGTTTGAAAAGACATGACATTGTCTCTATTGTAGCCTAGGTTTTTGGTTTGGATGTATTCAATCTGATTTGATACAATGAACACACTGACAATAAGAATTATACTGATGCTGAATTGGAATATAACCAATCCTTTTCTTGCCCAAATATCACCGAAACTACCAATGATTTTACCCTTTAGGGAGGCTATCGTTTTGAGACGCGAAAGGTACAGTGAGGGGTAGCTGCCGGCCAAGAATGAGGTAATCAAGATTAGACTAACAAAGCCGAAAATCATATTAAGATTTAGCTCAAAACTCAGGTTCTTACCAATAATGTTATTGAAAAGCGGTAGACAAGTAAGAGCCAAAAGTAGACCGAGCAAAGAAGCGAAAGTAGTTAATAGAAGAGCCTCAGTAATGTATTGTGCAATAAGTGTTTTTCTTTGGGCACCTAAAGCTTTTTTTACTCCCAACTCCTTAAGTCTGGTGTTGGCCTTTGCCGTAGACAGATTCATAAAATTGATACAAGCGATAATTAATATGACTATGGCTACTGCAGAGAATAGTCTTACATAAGCTATTCGTCCACCTACTGGTTTGCCTTCGCTGTAAATCCCGTGTAAATATCTTTCAGTAAATGGTTGAGCAAACAACTTAGACATAGCATTTGGCGCATACTCCTCAGTCAATCCATGAATATTTTTATTGAATGCTTCTAAATCAGCATCTTGATTAAGCAGGGCATACGTTATGGTGTTGTTGCTTGTCCAATTGGGAAAGTACTCACCTTGTGCGTTCACATAAGCTTGCAAATTGTAAAGAGCTTCGAACTGTAATGATGAATTTGAGGGAACATCTTTGAATATGCCTGACACAACGAATTCTTTATTGAAGTCATAGTTCTGAAGCTTTACCGTTTTACCCATGGCATTTTCTATGCTACCAAACAGCTTAAGTGCCATTCCCTCCGATATCATCACACTGTTTAGCTGGTCAAACAGTTGATGTGGGTTCCCGAGCAGAATCGGGAAATTCAGCAATTCAAAAAAGTTTTTGTCTACCCATAGTTCTTTCGATATGAAGAAATTAGACTCATATCCCAAATAGCTATCACCTTCGTCTACATCAGGAACATACATTGTGGTTGCATTTTCAACTTCAGGAAATCGCTCTATCAAGGTGGGGCCTACTAGAAGGGGAGTCCAAGGAAAGGTCATGACACCGGTGGCTGTTTCTGCATTTTGCATGATTTGATAGAGTCGCTCATCATTTTCATGAAAGGTATCCATGGATACTTCTTCGGCAACCCAAAGAAAAATGAGTAAGGCGCAAGCTAAACCACTGGCTAGCCCAACAAGGTTGATGATAAATGTGCTTTTGAAGCGTTTAAAGCTTCTTAATGAAATAAGAATGTTGTGTTTTAACATAGCTGTTGTATTAATTGAGTATTGACTTTTTCCTTTAAAAAAGAGGTGAATGATGATACCAAACACTTCTTGGTAATAGACCAATGAGGCTCTGGTTTTGCCTTTAGATTCAAGATTCTCCAGATAAAGCTCTTCCAAATCCCATTTAGCTGTTGACAGAAAGTCGTATGAACAGAAACTTTCTAAGAGCCATGTAGCAAGTCTTGGGGGCATTATGTCTTTTTGAGATCTTTTCATGAATTTGATCTGAATCTTAACCTTCGGTTTTAAGACTTTCAGCAATATTGATGTGAGCAGACTTGGCAGTTCGAGCTAAAATAGACAGCCATGCAAGTAGTAAAATGGCTAGACTGCTTAATATGAAATGAGCTGGTTTTAAGTCTATTCTAAAGGCGAAATTATCTAACCAAGTGTTCATGATATAAAAGCTTGTTGGTATTCCTAATGCAATTGCGATCAAGATGACATTTAGAAAATCAATGGATAAAAGCTGGATGATTGAATTTATCGAGGACCCAAGAAGCTTACGAATGGCAATTTCTTTTGCTCTTTTTTGAACAGTGAAAGAGGCTAGGCCAAAAATGCCGAGGCATGAAATGATGATCGCTATTGTGGTGAAATATGAGGAGAGTTTAGCTACTCTCGTTTCAGCTTTATAGAGATTATTGTATTGCTGGTCTACAAAGGTGTATTCGAAAGGAATATCAGGGTGTACCTCGTTATAATAAGCTCTAATTCTGCTAATGGTTTCTTGTTCCAAACCATCTGTGAGTCTCAACAAAACGCTTCCACCTTTAGGATAATACCGAATGAACGTGGGCAGAATCTCTTCTCTCAGTGAGTGTGTGTTAAAGTTCTCTACAACTCCAATGATCTGTTTGGGTTCATCTGAATCTAGGATTGTGCTACCTATGATATTTTCAATTCCTATTAAATCAGCTGCAGCCTTGTTAATGATCAATTTTGAATGCTCGTTAACGAATTCGTTTGAGAAATCTCTGCCTTCAATAAGTTCAATACCAAGTGTCTCTACAAAACGATTACCTACTTGTGGTCTACCAAAATTCATTTCTTGTTCAGGAGTTTGACCATCCCAAGTAAATCCACCTCCCTGTCCAGGATTCCCTACAATACTACCCGAAGTCATATTTGTAGCTGAGACTACACCCGGTAAATTTTCAACTGCAGCCAAGAATGATTCGGCAGTATATCCGTATCCGCCTTTCATTTTAAAGTGGATCAGATCATCTCGATCATAACCTATGTCGGTGGTTTGTACGAAAGTGACCTGCTGATTGATTACAATAAAGGCAATGACAAAAATGAGCGATACTGCAAATTGAAAAATGACTAAACCCTTTCTAATGAGTGTCTCATTGAATGACTTTCTAGTGGAAGAGCTAGAGAGGGTTCCTTTCAGGACAGAAATAGGTCTGAAACCTGATATGTAGAAAGCTGGATAACTTCCGGCAAAAACACCGACTAGAATTGCTATGCCTAAGGCTGATATAGAGTTAGTAAGCGTAAATTCCAGACTCAATTCCTTGGACACAAGATTGTTAAAAACAGGAATAAAAAGTGAAACGATCAAGACTGCAAAGCACATCGCTATGAGAGCTAGAAGTACAGTCTCAGTTAAGAATTGCAAAATTAAATTTACCCGTTTGGAGCCTAATGCTTTTTTGATACCAATCTCTTTCATTTTTTGAGTGGCTTGGGCAGTAGAAAGGTTTATGAAATTGATACAGCCGATCAGAACTATAAATAGGGCGATGAGCGTAAATAGCTGAGTATATCTCGCACGGCTCGCTATTGGAGTGCCATTTTCGTATTCACCATACAGATATCTTTTTGAGAATTGTTGAAGGAAGAGTTGAGTGCCTTTTCTGTCTTCTGGCTCTTTCTTTTCCAAGAATTTATCAATTTTATCATTCGTTGAATTCAAATCAGAACCCTCAGTCAATAAGACATAAGTTTCGGCTTCATCACCATTCCAGTCAACTGCCCATTGATTAGCAGATGTGAAGACTTCTAGGCTTAAGATCACATCGAATTGTAGCGTTGAATTAGAAGGTGGGTCGGTAAAGACTGCAGAAACTTCAAGTGGCCCTTTGTGTGCATAATGCTTAAGGTTTAAGGATTTACCAATCACGTTGTTTGATTGTCCAAAAAGCTTTTCAGCAAATGATTTGGATAGAGCAACGGACTTGATATTGCTAAGTGCGTTTTGGCTATTTCCTGTAAGGACAGGAAAACTGAAAAGTTCAAAAAAAGAATTACTAGTCAACAATACATTTGCTTTTACATGATGCTCATCTACTGAAGCAACACCTTCTGATGGCTTGATTAAGGTTACAGCTTTTTCGATCTCTGGTATCTCTTCTTCTATTGAAGAGGCAAGCGGAATAGGCGTACTTGAGTAAGTGCGAATTTCATCTGGCCTTTGAGCATTTCGCATTACCTGATAGAGCAAATTGTCATTTTCATGAAAACCATCTATTTGCTTTTCGTCCTGAACCCATAAAAAGATTAAGATTGTTGCCGCTAGACCAGTAGATAGGCCGAAAAGGTTGATGAGGAATGTGCCTTTCTTTCTATTGAAACTGCGTAAAGAGATGATGATGTTGTGTTTTAACATAGCTGTTGTATTAATTGAGTATTGACTTTTTCCTTTAAAAAAGAGGTGAATGATGATGCCAAACACTTCTTGGTAGTAGACCAATGCGGCTCTGGTTTTGCCTTTAGATTCAAGGTTCTCCAGATAAAGCTCTTCCAAATCCCATTTAGCAGTTGATAGAAAATCGTATGAACAGAAACTTTCTAAGAGCCATGTGGCCAATCTTGGCGGCCTGATATGGTCTTGAGGAGAGCTCATGATTTGAGCCAGTTGATTTTGGTTTCAGGAAGGCGATTGAACAATTCATTTCGCATTTCTCTGACCTCGTTTAATGCGCTAATTCCTTCTTTGGTAATATCGAAGTATTGTTTTCTTCTGCCACCTTTCTTTTCGGTTATACCCCCAATCCTAGAGCTTACCCATCCTTTTTCTTCTAAGCGTTGAAGTGCCGCATAAAGTGCACCTAAGCTTATTTTCTTCTTAAGTTCTTTTTCTAGCTCTTGCTTTATGGTAACGCCATAGGCATTATCCTGCAGTACACCTGTGGTGAGAAGAACTAGCTCTTCAAATGCTCCTAGGGTAAGTTTTTTCATTTACTCGCTTTTTAGTAATAAATCCTTACTCGAATATATTACCAAAAAGAGAATAAATAAAATGAATGGTTGCATCCCAACTTAAAAAATGTTGAGATGCACAAAATTATTCTGAACGAAGTGAGTTAACAGGGTTAGCCGTGGCCGCCTTTATTGATTGGAAACTCACCGTAATCAATGTGATGATTAGCCCTCCAAGTGCACCTGCTGTGAAAATCCACCAAGAGAGATTGGTTCTGATTTCGTAAGTGTCTAACCAAGAATCGAGAACTTGATAGGAGAGAGGTATAGATATAACCGATGCGATGAGCACAAGGAAGGTGAAGTCTTTGGATAAGAGTTTCCATAGATTGATGACACTTGCACCTAGCACCTTTCTGATACCAATCTCTTTTGTTCTTTGTTCAGCCACGTAAGAGGTCAATCCATATAGGCCAAGACAACTAATGAGAACCGCTAGAATGCTAAAGAATTGTGAAAGTCTACTGACTCTCCTCTCTGCATCAAACTTTTTGGCATAATCGTCTTCGGCAAACGTAAAGTCGAACGGTGCCTCAGGTAAAATAGAACTGTACACTTTCTCAATGGCAGGAATTGCCTCAGCCTTATTCACACTCGGATTCAGCTTTATATACATCCAACTCATATAGCCTTCGTCTTGGAACATAACCGATAGGTATGTGCGCTCAAATGGTGAGTTCTTGATCATGTCTTCCACAACACCGATAATCTCATAGGTTCTTGCCTCTCTCCATCTCGGATTGTAGGTAACCATCATACCTACGGGGTTCTCCAGATTCATGGCTTCCATCGCAGATCTATTAATAATGATGGCTCTCTTATCAGACTCAAGATTCTCATCAAAATTTCTTCCCATAATGAATTTCATGCCAACCGCATCAGCATAGCCTGAAGAGATACTAATTGTATTGAAGGAGTTAGTAAATGTTGGGTCCATTCCTTCCCATGTAAAACCGGGGTTCCAGCCACGATCGTTCGTCACGGGGTAATTGGAATGTCCTACTGCAGTTACCATACCGGTTTTAAGAATTTCTTCTCTGATGATATGGCGTTTGTCCACAAAATCTGGAGACGCAGGGCTAATGGCCAGAAGGTCTTCAGTGTCGTAGCCCATCGGTAAATTCTTGGCCATTTCAATCTGATTGCTCACGGTGATGGTGGCGATGATTAGTGCGATTGAAATCGTGAATTGGAATACAACCAGTACCTTCCTAGGTAAACTCGCATGTTTACCCACTTTTAATCCTCCTCTTAAAGCCTTGATTGGTTTGAATCTTGACAAGAATATGGCTGGATATGATCCGGATAAAATGGCAGTGAGTAGTAAGAAAGATATCGAGAGAATCCAGAATGAAGTATTACTCCATGGTGCTAAAATCTCTTTGTTAGCAGTTTCGTTAAACCATGGGAGTAAGGCAGTTAACAGCCCAAGTGATAATATAAATGCTAGAAAAGAGCATAAGAATGACTCTATGTAGAATTGGCTGATCAATTGTTTTCTTAATGAGCCAAGCGTTTTTCTAATACCTACTTCCTTGGCTCTTTTTTCGCTTCGTGCTGTACTCAGATTCATGAAGTTAATACAGGCTAGCACCAGTACGAAAACGCCTATAATTCCATACAGCCAAAGAAAACTCATGGCCTGACTGGTTGAAGGTTTTCCATCTGTCCACTCAGATCTCAAATGCCAATCTTTCATAGGGTGCATGATGAACTTCATCTGTGATTCTATAGCATACTCATTAAAGTTTGGTAGATAGGCTTCGTTGATACTGCTGAGCAAAGGTTCAGGATTGACATTGTCTTTTAGTTGCACGTAGACATATGCGTTATAATTGCTCCAGATATTCATATTATCTGGACCAACGATTAATTCCATACGTGCTAAGTAACCTGCATTTTCAAACTCTGAATTGTTGGGAATATCTCGATAAATACCTTTAACAATAAGGTCTGCCTCGGCATTGAGCTTAACGAGCTTGTTCATTGGGTTTTCATCACCAAATAGCTTTTTAGAGAATGTTTCAGAAAGCAAAACCCCTCTTAAATCAGCAAGGCCATCTTTGGTTCCCCTAATCATTTCCAGACTCAACATTTCAGGTATTTCCGGTTCAACGAATAGCCCTATTTGTCTGAACTTATTTTCACCATAAGCAAAAACCATGTCTTGAGGTCTAGCGCGAACCATAGAAGCACTTTCAATCATATCCGGGTAATTGGTTTTCAGATATGTACCCATTGCGGTCGTCAATGAGGTATTAACATATATGCCATCAGGATCTGTATTGACTCGGAGTAACTGATATATGTTGTTGTAATTCTTATGATACTTATTGAAAGAGAGCTCATCTTGAACCCATAAGCCAATGAGCATGGCAACCGTTAGCCCCATAGCCAATCCACCGATATTAATTACAGAGTAGACTTTATTTCTGAGCAACTGTCTGTAGCTCACTTTAAAATTATGCTTAACCATAGCTGTGTTGTTAAAGAGTTTAGACCTAAGAAATTTGAAAGCAAAAGGGCGCATATAGTTAATGACCTGAAACCAATAGTTCCTTTTAGCTTTCGATAGGTTGTTTTTATTGAGAGTTGTATAAAATTTTTCGTCCAAGTCACCCAAAACTTCTTCCGCTAACTCTTCTTTGAGAAACCAGAGCAAGAGCTTTTCGGCTAGTGAAGGAGGGGTTATATGGTTTTTGTTTTTTGTCAAAATTGTGAAATAGCGAGTCGCCTATTCATTCGTGTCTTAAGGCTTTTACAGGGTTTTGATTGGCTGCCGAATATGATTGGCCGACTACAGTAATCAGGGCGAGCATTAATGCCATTCCGCCAGCCATTGCAAAAACCCTCCAGTCTAGTGATGTCCTATTGGCAAAGTTGGAAAGCCATTCTCTCATGGCGTACCAAGAAATTGGTAAGGCAATAACAAAAGCTAGAATCACCCATTTTATAAAGTTGCTACTGAGCAGTTGAATGACTTGGCGTGTACTGGCCCCGATTACTTTTCTTATGCCAATTTCCTTAATGCGCTTTTGTGTGTCGTACAGAGCAAAGGTGAAAAGTCCCAAAGAGCTAAGCATCAGTGCGATCAGTGTGAAAAGTAAGAAGGTCTGCGAGAGCTTCTTTTCATATTGGTATTGGTCTAGAAGTTTATTTTCTAGCAGCGTGTAAGAAAAGGGTTTACCCGGGTAGATTTCTTGATATACAGATGAGATCTGACTGACCGTTTCTTTAAAATTTTGGTTTTGAAGTCTAAAGGTGAATTCGCTTTCAATCTCTTCAAATGACGCCATGATCAATGGTTCGATTTTCCTTGATAAATGCTCATAATGAAAGTCTTCAACAACACCGATGATCTCCCAAGGTTTCTTTTCTTGCCCCCAAACGGCAGATGCAATTTTCGTGTTTTCTAGATCTTCTATGCCCCAATATTCCATAGCCGCTCTGTTAATCACGACTCTCTGGGTACTCGGATTATCAATTGAATCAGTAAACCATCTTCCTTTAATAACCTCTAAACCTAGGGCCTTAGCGTAGGAAGGATCTGCTGATAAAAACTTAATCTGTTCGTATTCGGCATTCCTGTTTGCTAGTTTCCAAGAGCCACTACCCACATCTTTGCTCATGGGTAGTGTGGCTTGTGTGAAGCTTTCAACTCCTGGAAGTTTATCGATTTCATTTGAAAAGAATTCGTGTTGTTTTCTTTGTTCGTTCGACATGGCAACAAAAGCATCCCAATCATCTTGATAAATAACTTTATCAAATACTCTGGCGCTTAGTAGGTTCGTAGAATTGAAGCCTAGGTCTTTGTTTTGCATGTATTTGAATTGCTTGAAAACCACGCCTGTAGCAATTAAGAGAGCTATAGCCAGCACATACTGAATGGTGGTGAGGGCTTTACCCGAATACATGTTTCTAGACTTGGCGGATTTTTCAATCAGGCTTTTAGATGCGCGAATATTAGTGGGTTGAATAACAGTTAGTAATGTGGTGGCACCGATGAAAACCAAGGTGCCCACTACTATCATTTCCAATTCTCTATACCATGGGATATCTATGGTTAAAGAAAGGAAAGAGGAATAATTACTTTTTATCAGCTCATATATTCCAAAGATGATTACAATGCTAAGCACTGCGTAAATAACCCTAGAGCTAAATATTTCATACCAGAAGTCAATTGATCTTGCTCCATGAATCTTCTTAATACCTTTTGATTTTCTTAATGAGAGCATCAGCGTAGCCTGCATATTGGTGAAGTTCAATGCGCTGATGATGAGAATAATAAAGGCTACCAGAATCATAGTTTGGATATCGAATCGATCTCCTGTTTTCGAGAAAAGAGGGCTGTTCAAAGGGTTCTCGAAATAATTCTCACTAAAAGGAGCTACAGAAATAATACTTTCCTTGAATTGAAAGTGATTTCTGCCATCGTGTTTGATTTTTTCATTAAAAGCCGCTTTATCAAAAGCGTCATTCACGAGAATGAATTCTACCCCTGAAGTATCCCATAACTTTTTAGAGTGTTTGGGAAGAATGTAATCGAAAGTAATTGTGCTATTGGAAGGAATATCTTTAAGAATGCCGGCTACTTGATAGAGGCCATATTGTCCAACTTTGATTGCCTTACCTATTGGGTTAACGTCATTGAAAATTCTTTTGGCTAAGGATTCTGATATGACCATGTTGGATGGATCATCTAAAACCGTAGCCTCATCTCCTCTCACAAGTTCAAAGTCAAGGATATCAAAGAATATGCTATCAGATACAATCCCTTTTGTTCTATGTTCGGACTTTTCGTATTCAAGGATGAATCGCTCAGGAAGTAGCGTAATCACGTTAATTACCTTTTCAACTTCACTGTATTGGCTGTAGTCTGTATTAAAGAATAGTCCAACATCAAACGGTCTTGGCGTATCTCCAGGACCTTGTTGGATCATAGGTAAATACAGCTCATCATAGTGGCTATGAAATTGATCGGTAGTCAGTTCTGATTCAACCCATAAATAGATTAAAAAACTACTCAATACACCAAGAACTATACTGGCGAGGCTCGCTAAAGTGATTAAAGAATTCTTCTTGAAAATGCGTGTCGTGTACTTAAAGTGAATCTTCATAGGAATAGAAATTGAGTTTTTGACCTTTGTTGATTTGAAAGCGAAAGGGCGGAGGTAATTGAAGACCTGATACCAGTAATTCCTTTTCGCTTTTTGTGTGTTGTGTTCTTGAGTTGTTTTATGATACTTTTCGTCTAAATCACCCAATACCTCTTCTGCTAGTTCCTCTTTCAGAAACCAGACGAGAAGCTTCTCGGCATACTTGGGAGGCTTTGACTTCTTGTTCATTCGAAAATGAAATTAAGTTTGCCGGTTGCAAATGCCGGATATTGATTCCATAGAGAGAGTTTAAAGTCTCTCGATTCTTTCAGCACGCGCTCGCCATGTGCAGTAATTGAATAAATTCGCTTTCTCCTTCCGCCTCTTTCTGCTGTGGCTTCACCCATTTCCGATGTCAAGAATCCTTTTTCACTCAATCGGTTCAATGTGGAGTGCACTGCGCCAATAGATACTGCTCTCTGGGTTTGAGATTCAAATTCTTCAGCAATCTTAAATGCATAGGCTTCTTTGTCTAGTATGCCTACCAACAGTAAGAGCGTTTCTTCAAAGTCTCCTAGTTTCGTTTCCTTCATGATCTTATGTTACTAGATTGTAGAACAAATATACGAGAAGTTTTTATATATGTTCTACTTTTTAGTAAGTAATAATAAAATGTGAGCTTGTATAGACTGAGAAGAGAAGGGCTAGTCTAGAGAAAGTAACCAACTTGTTATACTCTCTGTGTATCCTAGAGGTCTTTTTAGAGCGGATTTATTGTTTTGAAACTCGTAGAATCCTCCGGTTGAACATAAAACCATATTATGGTTTGTATTTGGGAAGCTCTTAATGGTAAGTTGATCCTCACCCTTTAGAAATTCTTGGTAAACTCTTTTCGTTTTCCTCCAGTCCACATTTTTGTCTTTTTCACCAAATAGAGCGAGCACAGGTATTTCTATCTTTGATAGCATTTCTTCAAATCCGTCTAAGACAATTTCTAATCCGGTTTGAGAATCAAATTTCTTGTTTCTGTAATCTGGTTGTGAGGCATAGTAATCTTCCTTGGTGATTTGATAACCGTTATTCCATCGTTTCACAAACATGTTCTTTCTGAAGTATTGGGTAGCCTCAAGGTATTCCTCAAAGGTTCCGCCCTTGTGGCTTATTAGGTTTCCCTGTGTCCACTCTTTTTGGATGAATAAAGCTTCTTCCTTGGGAAATCCTTCGATAAGCAGATTTTCATAGAGAAGATAACCCCAGTTTTCTTTATCGTCTACTCCACTAACTGAAATCCAGAACTTGATGTCTTCATATTTCTGAATGATTAAAGGGTTAATCCAGCCAGCTCTACTTACACCCCATAGACCAATATCTTGAGCACCGGGTATGTTATTTTCTTGGAGCAGCTTAATTGCTGCAATGGCTTCATCTGCACTATTCTGAACGGGTTGGTTGATGTCAAATGTGCCTTCACTTTCTCCACATCCCATCTTATCCCACATATATGTGGAGTAGCCTGATTTTAAAATGGCTTTCCTAACATCTCTGTGCCAATTGTTTTCAACTGCATTGGTTCTGCCATAACCATGAATGATCAATACAATCCCTTTTGGTTTTTGCTGATGCGGTTGATTAAGAATGCCGTTAATGGAGTGACCTTCAAATTCAAAATTCAGGATTTGATAATCTTCTTGGCATTTGAGGCTCGTTGAGATGAAAAGAAATATGCTTAGTATAATTAAGATTCTCATGAGCAGGTCTTACGTATTTCATTTCTACAGATTAGGGTTTGCCTGAAAGGTTGCATCGATTTGACCTAATATATCATACAGACATCCTCAAAAATTGAATTAAGGAGGTGAGCTAAAATTGGTCTTTTCTAATTAGCAAGGCGGTTAATGAAAAAGGGGCTCTAGAAAGGCCCCTTATTTCTTTATTCTGAGATTACTTCTTTCAGAATTTTCTGAGCTGTTTTACTCAATAGTTTCGGGGTTTTCGTGCTACTATGGTTAGTGATAATGGAGATGGCTAGATCATATTTAGGGAATATAAAGAGCCAATTCTGAACACCACTTGTGCCTCCATGGTGATTGAAATACGTACCGTATTTGTCCTGTTTTACATCCCATAGGTAAGCTGTTTTTCTTGAACTGTTATTGCTACTGAGAATGCGATGTGATTCCTGAACAATCTCGTTGCTTCGGTCTAGCTGAAGCTTAGCATATTGAAGCATGTCGTTCATTGTCATGTTTGCACCACTTCCTGTAGCCCATAGCGTATTTAGATTGTTGGGTGAATGCTTCGTGTTGCTTAACCAATATCCCTTGACAGGGTTTTCTCCTTCCACTGTGTTTCGTGATATGTTTGTATTGTTCATTCCATAATTGGAGAAAGTCTCTTGAAAGAGCACATCAACACTCTTGTCATAAATGGTCTCGAGCACATGCCCTAAAATTTCTGTTCCAGCGTTCGAATAAGAATAGTTGATACCAGGTTCTTGAGTTAGGGTAATGTCTCCAAGATCCTTAAAGAATTGATCTTTGCTGTATTGCTTCTCTAATGCTAGATATTTTTCTGGAACATCTTCAGCCAGAGTTTCATAAAGGCCATTCATTTCTTTAGGTAAGAAGAGTGGTAATCCTGAGGTGTGAGTAATCAAGTGCCTAATTGTAATAGGCTGATCATTGTAAACCAGATTTGAATAAGAACTCTTTAGATACTTTTGAATATTATCATCAAGATCAATTCTCTTTTCCAAGACTGCTTTTGCCAGAAGAAATCCTGTCAATGTTTTGGTGACCGAACCTACTTCGTAGAGCGTTTCATTATTAGGAGTATCGCCTTTGCCTTTTGTAATTTCTCCATAATGCCCTGTATATGTTATTCCTTCTTTTAAGATTCCAATTGAAACCGAATTAACATGCTTATTCTTTATGAAACCTTGACCGTACTTATCTATTGTTAGTTGGGTCTGCGTAGTGTTCTGTGCATTACAGGTTATAGATAATAGTAGGAGCCACATAAAGTGACTCCAATGAGTAATCATTCGTTTTTTCATTAGTGTTGAGTTTTTGACCATTAAGACAAAAAGTATGCCTTAGTCATTATTCAACTAATAATGCAGCGATTCGTTTGAATGGGCTACTTCAAAAAAAAGAGAACGGTTCTTAGTTACTCACTTCTTAACCGTTGTACCGGATTTGAAAAAGCAGCTTTAAATGTTTGTAGTCCAATGGTTAACCATGCCACCAAAAGGGCAAGCAGCCCCGAGCCTATGAAATACCACGTCTTTAATTCTATGGTGTAGGCAAAGCCTTTTAACCATTCTGAGATTAAGAAATAACTCAATGGCAGCGAGATAATGATGGCAAGCCCTACGATTTTATTGAAGTCGTTTGACACCAATTTGATGATGCTCAGGCTAGAGGCACCTAATACTTTTCTTATGCCTATTTCTTTGGATCTTGTTTCCGTAGTAAAGACTGCCAAACCAAATAGGCCTAGGCATGAAATAATAATTGTTAGACCGCTAAAGTACTTGGCTAGTGATGAGACCTTTTCTTCCGCGGCATATTGCTGGGCATAACTTTGATCCAAGAAGGCATAGTCGAATGTCAGTTCAGGATTGAATTCCTTGTATTTGTCTTCCAGTCTTTCCAGTGCACCTCTTTCTTGACCACCCTCAATTCTCACTAAAATATTTCGAAGCAGTCCTCGCTCTAATAAGAAGAACAACGGAGTAACAGGTTCGTGCAGTGATTCAAAATGGAAGTCTTTCGCGATACCTATAATTTGAACATCTCTTCCCCAAAGCTTTACTTTTTTACCTACGGGATCTTCAATGCCCATAACTTCTATGGCTTTTTCGTTGAATATGATTTTGGAACTGTCAGAAACTAACTCACTTGAAAAGCTTCTTCCTTCAATAATATCTACACCAAGAGTTTCTATAAATCCATAGTCTACTCCCATGTTGGCAAATCTAGTTTCAACTTCGGGGTTCTTGCCTTCCCAATTCAAGTCGGTAGTATAGTTTCCGCCTTTTATGATATCATGTCCGGTACATGATGCTTGAATAACACCGGGTATATTATTGACTTGGTCCACAAATCCTGAAAGGTCTGATGCGATTTTTCCCTCGCTGGCAAACAAGACTAGGTTCACCTTATTGTACCCTAGATTCTTGTTTTGCACGTAATTGATTTGTTCAGATATGACCAATACGGAGACAATAAGGATAACAGAAAGCGAGAATTGGAAAACAACGAGCCCTTTGCGCACCCAAAGTTCACCTAGTGAAGTTTTGATCCTGCTTTTCAAAACCTCTGCCGGCTTGAATCCTGATAGATAAAAGGCAGGATAACTTCCGGCAACTAATCCCGTCAAGAGGATAATTATTAATAATCCCTTTAAAAGCTGAGCATCGAATGACAGTTCAATTGCCTTGCTTGTGAGTTGATTGAATTGAGGTAATAGTAGTGCTACAAGTCCTAAAGCGAACAATGCTGATATAAACGTTAAGAGAAGAGATTCCTGAAGATATTGGAAGATTAGCGTGCCTTTACCTGCACCTATGGCCTTTTTAACCCCAACCTCTTTTGTTTTTCTTGAAGCCTTTGCAGTAGAAAGGTTCATGAAATTGATACAGGCGATCAATACAATGAAGATGGAAATAATAGTGAAGAGTTTCACATATTCTATTCTTCCACCGGACTGCACACCATTCTCATATTTGCCATAGAGATGTCTGTCGGCATAAGGACGAACGAATGGGATGACATTTGACCATTCTACTTTGTTCTTGACGAATGGAGCCAATTTTTCATTCAGTAATTCTAAGTCTGTATTTTTCTCCACTAGGGCATAGGTCAAGGCATTATAATTTCCCCAATGCAGGCCATCGCCAACTATGCCTCTAAATATTTCGAATGATAGTACAAAGTCGAATTCCTCTGTGGAGTTTTTGGGAACATCTTTAAAGACCCCTGATACTTGAACCGGCATATTGAAATGGAGTAGTTGCCAGTCTAAGGTTTTGCCAATGATGTTGTCAGTAGTTCCGAATAAGCTTAAGGCGAGAGACTCAGAAATTACAATATTCTCCTGCGCCTTAAGAACGGATGAGGCATCGCCTTGTATTAATGGAAATGAGAATAATTCAAAATAGCGATAGTCAACAAACTTACCACTTGCCTTTATGGCTACATTCTCTTCGTTGGTTAAAGGCATTTTGCCAAACCAGAATGAAGGAGTGGCTTGAATAGCGGTGATGATTTCAGGGACATCTTCCTCCAAAGCAGCTGCTAAAATGCCTTGCGTGTCTTCTTGTGTATTGAGCGTACCAGATTCTTCATGATGAAGCATAACCTGAACTAATTGGTCATTTTTCTCATGAAAACGGTCAGTCGAGCGTTCATCTTGAACCCATAAGTAAATAAAAATGGCACAAGCTAATCCACTTGATAGGCCTATTAAATTGATGAAGAAAGAACTTTTGTATCGCAAAAAGCTCCTAAAACTGATGAGTAAATTGTGTTGTAACATACCTAGTAAATTGAGTTTTTGATTACCTGTAAATGATTTAATGATTCCCGGTCTGATGAGTTGAAACACATCTTTCGCGAATTTTCTTTGAGCAGCTCTATGACCAATTTTTGCTGCTCTTAATTCGAATCTTTCCATCAAATCTCCTTCTATACCCTCTACTAGGTTAGGATCGCAAAACCAGCGAAAAAATTTCAAAAGGAACTTAGATGGTGATGAGTTATTCATCTTCTCGGTTAATCGGTTTATATGGTTTTGAATTCAAACACCATATTGGGGACTGCATCCCAAAGACCAAGTCTTTGTTCTTTGGTGACTTTGAGGATTTGCTTGCCTGCAGAAGTGATTGTAAACATGCGTTTACGCTTTCCACCTCTCATAGCAGTTGCTTCTCCAAAAGAAGATTTAAGGTATCCCTTGTCTTCTAACCGCTTTAAGACTACTTGTAGAGAACCAATACTTACGGATCGATTGAGTCTATTTTCGATCTCATCGATAATGGCTACTCCATAGGCTTTACCGTGTAAAATGGCTACAGTTAGCATGACGATTTCTTCGAATTCACCTAAATGATGCTTTCCCATAATTTGATATTTACCTTAAAAGTAGTTTTTAATATTTCTGCTGCAAAGCGATCTGATCATTATTTACCTTAATTGTAGTAATTATAGTTTTCAACTTGCTTTGCAATCGTTTAGTCAAACATTTGAAGGAGTACTATAACAGTTCGAAAAGTTAATTCTACTTTTGCGGCTTCATTAAACTAACCCATGACGTATTCATTTATCAACAGACAGCAAGGTTTTGTAAAAGACGAGATATTATCTGGTCTTACGGTAGCCATTGCACTCGTGCCAGAAGCTATTGCATTTGCCATTATTGCAGGTGTAGATGCTAAGATTGGTTTGTTCTCTGCCTTCTTAATGGGAATAATCACATCGCTACTGGGGGGTAGGCCCGGTATGATTACAGGAGCAACAGGTGCAGTTGCCGTTGTTGTCGCTCCATTAGTAGCTGAACACGGAGTTACTTATTTATTTCCCGCCATTATGTTTGCTGGTGTTTTACAGATGGCTGTTGGCGCATTAAAACTGGGTAAGTTTATTAGAATGGTGCCTCACTCTGTAATGTTAGGTTTTGTGAATGGATTAGCGATTGTGATTTTTATGGCGCAATTCAGTCAGTTTACCATGAAGGATGGTACGGAACTGACCCAGCGTGGCATGATTGCTTTTCTGGTACTTATCGGAATTACCATGCTTATCATGTTTCTGTTACCAAAGCTTACTAAGGCTGTACCTTCTGCTTTAGTAGGCATAGTAGTGGCAACGGTATTAGCCATGTTCGTATTTCCTGACACCATAACTATTGGTGATAAGGCTGATATGAGTACCATGGCAGATGGCCTGTTTTCCCCATTCTTTGTTCTTTTTGATGGTATTCCATTTACTACTGAGAGCTTGTGGATCATTTTTCCATTTGCTTTGAAAGTGGCTGGTGTAGGCTTAATTGAGAGTCTTCTAACACTGACATTAGTTGATGAAATTACGGATACACGGGGTAGTGGAAATAGAGAGTCTATGGCCCAAGGTATTGCAAATCTAGCAACAGGCTTTTTTGGTGGTATGGGAGGATGTGCAATGATTGGTCAGACGATGATCAACTTAAACTCCGGAGCTAGAGCTAGACTATCTTCTTTTGTAGCAGCTGTTTTCCTCCTTTCATTTATGTTGGTTTTAGGGGAACTGATTGCCATAGTTCCAATCGCTGTATTGGTTGGTGTAATGTTCATGGTAGCTATTGCCACTTTTGAGTGGGGGAGTTTAAGGGTTTGGAATAAAGTGCCACGTACTGATGTGATTGTGATTATAGTTGTTTCGGGCATTACAGTAATCGAAGACTTAGCTGTTGCAGTGCTTGTTGGTGTGGTCATATCGGCCTTGGCTTTTGCATGGGAAAACGCATTGCGCATACGTGCGAGAAAGTATATCGATGAACACGGTGTGAAGCACTATGAGATTTACGGTCCGCTGTTTTTCGCCTCTACAACAACATTTTTAACAAAGTTTGATCCAAAGAACGATCCTAACTCGGTGATTATCGATTTTGAAGAATCGAAGGTTATGGATCAATCCGCGATTGAGGCCATCAACAAAGTAGCTGATAAGTATACGCAAGAAGGCAAGACCATCCATTTGAGGCATTTGAGCAAAGACTGTGTAAATATGATCAAACGTGCCGGAGAAATCTGTGAAGTGAATGTATTAGAAGATCCGGATTACTTCGTGGCTATAAACGATTATGAACGCGATCTTAAGACACAAAAGGCATAAAAAAAGGCCCATATCAATATGAATGATATGGGCCTTTTTATTGAGCTGTTTACTTATCCCTGATTGTTAGGTTTAGGCATTTCTCTATAAATACGATCTGCTAAACGCGCAAATGGTAAGCTTTGCATATAAACAGTACCTGTTCCTTCTAGCGTAGCCAAGAACAAACCTTCGCCACCAAAAATCATAGACTTCAAGTTTCCTGCTCTTTGGATATCGTAATTGATGCCTCTCGTAAATCCGACCACACAACCTGTATCTACGAGGAGTTTTTCGTTATTCAATTCTCTTTTGACGATTGTGCCACCGGCATGTAAGAATACTTTTCCATCACCTTGAAGTTTTTGTAGAATAAAGCCTTCACCTCCGAAAAAGCCAGCACCTAGTTTTTGAGTAAACTCAATGCTCAGCCTTGTGCCAAGGGCTGCACATAAAAAGGCATCTTTCTGACACAGAATTTCACCACCTGCTTCTCCCAGATCTATGGGTACTATTTTACCTGGATAAGGGGCAGAGAAAGTAACTCGTTTTTTACCTCCCTCTTCATTTGTGAAATGAGTCATAAAAATAGACTCACCAGAAAGGGCTCTTTTGCCTGCGCTTAAAAGTTTACCGAACATACCTTGGTTAGGCTCAGAGCCATCGCCCATTTTGGATTCGAAGGAGATTCCTGGCTCCATCCAATTCATTGCACCGGCCTCGGCAATTACAGTTTCACCGCCATCTAATTCAATTTCAACCATCTGCATATCATCTCCATGCAGGGTGTAGTCTATTTCGTGAGAATTCATTTTCAAAAAGTTTCACCTAAGATGGTGACAGATTCGCGACAAACAAAAGTCTTTCAGCCAGAGTTTGACGAAAAAATGAAATTCAATAGCAGCCTTTTCGGTTACATCTGAGTATTGGATTCAAATCAAAGGAAATGAAAAAGTTAAGAATAGAAATTTTAGTGGTTTGTCTGCTTTCCATGATGGCTTGGAGTTGTACAAATGAGCAGCAAGACACAACTCCGGAGGAAGAACAAGAAGCAGAAGAAGGTCCAGCAGGGGCAACCGTTTGGAATGGTGCTGCAATTACTTTTTCTAAAGCAGCCGGTGCTGATCCGAATGAAGAAGCAAATCAGGATAGAATTACAGACAATGTTTGGATTACGAGGGGTAATTCAGGTGGCCAGATCTACAATGCAGTGACAGAGTCTGGTTCAAATAAAGATTCAAGTCCTGCTGGCACCTTGTGGGCTGTGGGTAGCTTATCACAGGTGGCTAGTTTGAACTTTCAACCCTTTAGAGCCGCTGTGGGTAATCCGCGAGGAGTAGTTGGTACAAACCTAGTTATGTATATACCTGAGGATAATGTGATCATGTCTATAAGAATAACCGAATGGTCTCAAAACAGACAAGGCGCATTTACCTACGAGCGTTCAACACGATAAATTGATTTAGTTTAGATTCAGCCCTTTTCGGTCTTTTCCGGAAAGGGCTTTTTTATTTTGGTCGATTGTCTATCTAGTTTGTACGGGAATAATCTAGTGTTATATTTGCGCCATGTTCATGAAGTCAAATATTGCCATCCAAGCAAATCATGTGCACCATTTCCATCATCTCTCTTGAGAGATGCATAATTTCATTGTGGCCTACGCGGTCGCGCGAATTCCCCAGTTTTCTTAATCAATTTCGAATAATTTCAGTTTAAATCCCGATGGATAATATTTTACGTATCGCTGTTCAGAAAAAAGGCCGCTTAAGCGATGATTCTTTGAAACTTATCAAAGAATGTGGCATCAAATTCAATAATGGTACTGGTAAGTTGAAAGCTTCTGCTACCAATTTCCCTATGGAATTTTTATTCCTTAGAGACGATGATATTCCAGGTTATGTACAAGATGGTATTGCCGATATTGGTATAGTAGGTGCCAACGAGGCTGCCGAAAAAGCTAAGGATGTAGAATGGGTAAAGCATCTAGGATTTTCTAAATGCAGACTTTCTCTCGCAATAGATAAAAATGAAGATTATAACGGACTTTCTGATTTTGAAGGAAAGAGTCTCGCAACCTCTTACCCTAAGATTTTAGAGGACTATCTCAAAGATAACGGGGTGAACGCTGAAATTAACGAAATCAGTGGTTCTGTAGAGATTGCGCCAAGTATAGGATTGGCTTATGGTATTTGTGATATTGTGAGTTCTGGCTCCACATTAATGAGCAATGGACTGAAAGAGGTAGAAGTGATCTTTAAGTCTGAGGCGGTTTTATTAGCGAATAAAAACTTGTCAGAGGCAAAAAAGGAGACGCTCGAGAGTCTTTTATTTAGGTTTGAGGCAGTTCAAGCGGCAAAAAACAACAAGTACATTTTGCTGAATGCTCCTAATGATAACATCGATAAGATTATCGAGATTCTGCCAGGTATGAAAAGCCCTACAGTATTGCCGTTAGCAAAAGAGGGTTGGAGCTCTGTACATACTGTAATTAAAGAAGATGACTTCTGGAGTATTATTGACGAGCTTAGGAAAGCTGGAGCAGAAGGGATTTTAGTTGTTCCAATTGAAAAGATGATTGTATGAAAACCTTCATCAATCCAATAGAATCTGAATGGGCTGAGATATTGAAACGCCCAACCATGGACCTTGAAGAGATTGAGGAAAGGGTTAAACCGATTCTCAATGAAGTTAAGGCAAATGGTGATCAGGCGCTCAGAGAGTTTGCGCTTAAATTCGATGGTGTTGAGGTAGATAATTTAGTTGTATCCGATGCCGAATTTGACGAGGCAGAAACCTTGGTTTCAGAAGAACTAAAGTCAGCAATTCTTACAGCTAAAAATAACATTGAGGTTTTTCATCAAGCACAACAATCTGATGTGCTCAAAGTAGAAACCATGCCAGGTGTTAATTGCTATCGCAAGGCCGTTGCCATCGAAAAAGTGGGATTATATATTCCGGGTGGCACAGCGCCATTGTTTTCAACTGTGCTCATGTTGGCGGTTCCGGCTAAGATTGCGGGTTGCAAAGAAATAGTATTGTGCACACCTCCTAACAAAGAGGGGAAAGTTCATCCGGCTATTCTTTTTACTGCCAAAGCGGTTGGCGTAACTAAAATGATCAAAGCCGGTGGAGCTCAGGCTGTGGCAGCCATGTCCTTTGGTACTGAGTCTGTACCTAAAGTATATAAGATTTTTGGACCCGGTAACCAGTATGTAACAGCAGCGAAGCAATTGGTAACTAAATATGGATTGGCAATTGATATGCCAGCAGGACCTTCAGAAGTGGCTGTATATGCAGATGCATCTGCTACTCCAGCTTTTGTGGCTTCAGACCTGCTCTCGCAAGCCGAACATGGCGTTGATTCTCAAGTAGTGTTGATTGCATCGAACAAGCCTATTGTTGATGCTGTGAATAAAGAAGTTGCTACTCAAGTGGAACAATTGCCAAGGGCTGAATTTGCAAAAAAGGCTTTGGATAATAGTGTAGCCATTGTAGCTGAATCTGAAACTGATGCAGTAGCTATTCTAAATGAATATGGTGCAGAGCATTTAATTCTATCTGTAGCTGAGCCATGGAATATAGCAGATCAGATTTCAAATGCTGGTTCTGTTTTCCTAGGTCACTATACACCTGAATCTGCAGGTGATTATGCTTCAGGTACGAATCATACTTTACCTACAAACGGATATGCCAAGATCTATAGTGGTGTTTCTCTAGATAGTTACGTCAAGAAGATTACTTATCAAGAAATCACGCCAGAAGGGCTTAAAGTTCTAGGGCCTGTAGTTGAGAAGATGGCTGCCGCTGAAGAATTAGAAGCGCACAAGAATGCAGTTACTTTGAGGTTAAATAGTTTGAAAGATGTTTAATCCTCAGGACCTTTTAAGACCTCACTTAAAAGCGTTGGTACCTTACTCATCTGCTAGAGATGACTATAAAGGATCAGAAGGGGTATTCCTTGATGCGAATGAGAATCCCATTGGTTCTATTACTGAGGCAGATTGGAACAGGTACCCCGATCCTTATCAAAAGGCACTTAAGGAGAAAATCGGTGAGATTAAAGCAGTTGACTCTAGTCAGATTTTCTTGGGTAATGGTTCAGATGAACCTATTGATTTACTTTTCAGGGCTTTCTGTGAGCCGGGTGTAGATAATGTCATCATCAACCCACCGACATATGGTATGTATAAGGTCAGTGCCAATATCAATGGGGTGGAGGCTAAAGAAGTGCTACTGACGCCTGACTATGATTTAGATGAAGATGAGATTTTGGAAGCGGTGAATGATCACACGAAAATGATCTTCATTTGCTCGCCCAATAACCCTACAGGTAACGATGTAAGCCTAGAGAAAATTGAGCAGGTTCTTACCAGTTTCAGTGGTATTGTTGTAGTAGATGAGGCTTACATAGATTTTGCTGATAGACCTTCATTCACAACTAAGTTAGACCAATTTCCTAACCTGGTAGTGCTTCAGACTTTCTCTAAAGCCTGGGGATTGGCCGCATTAAGACTCGGTATGGCTTTCTGTTCGAATGAACTCTTGGCGATTCTTAATAAGATAAAGGCACCCTATAATCTGAGTGGTCTGACGCAGCAGACAGTTTTGGAAGCTTTATCTCAAACAGAGAAAAAGGATAGTATGGTGAAAACCATTCTTGAAAATAGAGAAGCTCTAAAGGAAAGACTTAGTGCCTTGGAATTAGTTCAAAGAGTATATCCTACAGATGCGAACTTCTTTCTGGTGACGATTCCAAATGCGAGACAAGTCTACGAAGAAATGATTGACAAAAAAGTAATTTTAAGAGATCGTTCAAAAGTAGCCTTGTGTGAAGATGGTATTCGAATAACTGTGGGTACAAAAGACGAGAACGATGCTCTAATTGCAGCTTTGAAAGAATTATAAATTTAACGTCACTGCGAGTCTAGATGCCTTGGCATGAAGCGAAGCAGTCTCCCTAATATTTAAGGAGATTGCTTCTCCCGACAAGTCGGTATCGCAATGACGAAAGAAAATAAAATGAGCAAAAAAGTACTTTTTATAGACAGAGACGGGACCATCATTGTGGAACCACCTAACGATTACCAAGTAGACTCTCTAGAGAAACTAGAGTTCCTTCCTGGAGCTATTTCGAATCTGAGAAAGATCGCAGAAAATCTAGATTTTGAATTAGTCATGGTTACCAACCAAGATGGTCTAGGAACAGATTCATTTCCTGAAGATACTTTTTGGCCGGCTCAGAATAAGATGCTCAAGACCCTTGAAGGAGAGGGAGTGGTATTCGATGAAATCTGTGTGGACAGAACCTTCGAGCATGAAAATGCACCAACTCGTAAACCGGGTACAGCTTTACTAACCAAGTATTTGGAAGGTGATTATGATTTAGCCAATTCATTTGTGCTTGGCGATAGAACTTCTGATATCCAGTTAGCCAAAAACTTAGGAGCACGAGCTATTTTTATCTCAGAGGAAGGAAATGAAGACGCATCGCTTTCAACCACTAGTTGGGATGTGATCTACGATTTCTTAAGGCTTCCGGATAGGACTGCTGAGGTACATAGAGTAACCAAAGAAACCGATATCCTAATTCAATTGAACTTAGATGGCAGTGGCGCTTGTGACAATGAAACAGGCCTAGGTTTCTTTGATCATATGCTAGATCAATTGGGCAAGCATTCAGGCTCGGACCTGATCGTGAAAGTTAAAGGTGACTTACACATTGATGAGCACCACACTATTGAAGATACAGCACTCGCTTTAGGTGAGGCATTCAGAAAAGCCATTGGAGATAAAAAAGGAATCAATCGTTATGGATTCTTATTACCAATGGACGAAGCTTTGGCTCAAGTTGCGATTGATTTTAGTGGTCGTCCTTGGCTAGTTTGGGAAGCAGATTTTAGAAGAGAAAAAGTAGGAGATATGCCTACAGAAATGTTTATGCATTTCTTTAAATCATTCTCTGATGCTGCTTTATGTAATCTCAACATCAAAGTAGAAGGAGATAACGAACATCATAAGATTGAAGCCATTTTCAAGGCCTTTGCAAAAGCGATTAAAATGGCCGTGAAACGAAATGAAGATGAGATGGATGTTTTGCCTTCTACTAAAGGAACACTTTAGAATTCCTATCTTCTAGAATGAAGCGACTGCTCATAGCTCTATTGCTCTTAAGTATTTCAGCATTAAGTCAAGCACAGACTGACTTTAGTTGGTGGGATGCTTTACATAATTATCCAGATGCTGCGGGTTCAGATCGTGACCGTTATACCGTTATATCTCCAGGTTATATGGGGCCAAATGCCTTAAGAATACCTGTGTTAAGAAATGGGAAGATTGACAACTGGCTTTGGTCTGAAAACACCATAGAATATCATTATGGTAATGGTGATCAGACTGTGAATATCTGGAATGAATTTAATATTCCATTAGCCAAGGATAAAGCACTGCTCTATGTGCAAAGTGTTCCTTGGGAATATTTTCGAGTTACCGAAGACATTCGAAATGAGCGCAGAATGCAAAATTTTGACGGTGAAGGTTGGACAACTGGCGATACCGCTTTTGGGGTAATCCTAAGATTAGCTAATGAAGATAAATCAAAATGGCCGAATATCGCATTTCGAGCCCACTCTAAAACCACTACTGGTGGTAGAATATCGGATGCGCGTTTTACGGATGCTTCTATGTTCTTTTGGGAGTCTACTTTTAGTAAGACCATAATCCAGACAGAAGAAAGCTCTCTTTTAATCAAGGGTATGATTGGTTTCTATACATGGCAAACGAATAAAAATTTCTTGCCGAATGGTTCGAATTTTTATCAGAATGATGCCGGAACATATGGAATTGGCCTAGAATACCAAAGAGGCAAGCTTTGGATAGGATCCGATATTTCGGGTTATCATGGATATATCCAGAACCGTGATACACCATCGGCTTGGCGGACTCAAGTTTCGTACAGACTCGAGCATATTGCCTTTTTCTCCAATTTTAATGTAGGCTTAAATAGCTGGGGTTGGAATACAGTCACCTTTGGTTATAGACATTTTTGGAAAGAAAAGATGGAATAGAAAAAGCGAGCATTTGCTCGCTTTTTGTTTTAGTTGCCTTTGCTATCAGTTGTAGTCAACTGTTTAGTCATTGCTGCTCCAATGAGCGCTTCAAGTGGAGTGCCTCCACCATCTTCACCACCTGATATAATCATGGTGGTTGGGAATTTGATTTTGGCTACTTGCTGTGCTACACCAATCGCAATTTGCTTCTCAAGTTCAGCCCTTTGCTGAGGGGTCAAACCAGCCGAAACTAGTTTTGCATTTTGATATGCCTCTGCATCGGCTTTTACCTTTTGAGCGGTTGCTTTTAAACGCTCAGTCTCAAGTGCAATGGCGGCCAACTTCTTGTTGGTTTCCTCTTGCTTCAATTTGGTCTCAATCGAGATCAAAGCTTTCACCTGCTCTTTCTCCTGAGTTACGCGCTCAGCAGCTTTATCACGCTCACCCTCAGCAATAATACGTGCTTGGGCGTCTTTAGCGGTTTTAATCTTCTGCTGCTCTAACTGGCGTTTTGCAGACTCGTCTCTCTGTGCTTCTAGTCTCTGCTTAAAGACTTGCTCTAAAACCACATCGTCAACAATTACTTGGGCTACAATGATGTTATTCTCATTAATATCGTGAGGGATTCGAATGTACTTGCCATTCTCATCTTCACGCTTTTGTACTTCGTATCGAGTTTGTACTTCTGTGATTTCACGGTTCTCTTGCTCTATGGCAGTAACCACTGTATCGCGGTACTCTAATTTCTCAACACTGTAAGCACCATCTTTCAGTTGCTCCTCAATGGCCACCCTAAAGTCAGATGCTGATCCAGAGATATAGTCTTGGGCCGCAAACATGTATCCAGTGTTGGATACCACCTCTCTCACGGTTGGGATGAGGGTGTTGTTAGCCAAATTCTGTAAGCTACGGAACTCGATAGCCAAGTCAATGAAAGACTCCTTATCTGCAGGTAGCTGAAACCGAGTTGATAACTTGGTGGTGGCTGTAACCTGGTCGATGAATCTGATGGGAATGGGCTCCATTCTCCCTTCGATGTCTCTGTCGTCTTCTCCATTGCTAACCACCTTGACATCGATAAACTTTTGCCAGGGTGTGATTTTAGCGAATCCACGAAATTTGATTCCTTCAGACATGATAGCACTTTTCTTTCCACTGGGATAGACAACAAAGTACTGGTAGCCGGGTTCTGCCCAAAAGAATAAATAAGGCAGTGTGATAAAGAGTGCTCCAACACCTACAATGCTTAATGAAACACGTCTGTTGAACATTAGGAGCCAAGCAGGCACTTTAGACTCGTCTTGAATTTGTGGTCTTAGAGCCAAAGCGATAAGACCTATAATTAATAAAATGATTCCTATTACTAACATAGCTTTTGATTTATTCGGTTAAACATGATTTTACTGCTTGGCCCGTATGGCCAATGATTGTGGGATTATGAAATATGATTGGAATGATACTTGGGTTCGCGCGCGAATATCCATTCGAAGGCTCGAAGTAGATATGAATTCAAGGATCAAGATTTACTCCATGACTTGTGGGATCAGCCGGGAGTCATGTAGGAATTAGATTTGAGTGTGATTGTTTTCCGATGGTGGTTCGCAAATTTGCATCCATGCCCTATTGGCATTGCATTGGGTGGATGATTTAGAAAAGAATTGCTTGAACATTTGTCGGTACTTTTAAATTTTGCACTCGATTATATTTACGAATTATATTCTGTAAAAGTTACGTATTCAGTATAATATTTTATAATATGAAATATACGGAATTATCTTCCGAATTGTAAGTATTTGATATTCAGTAGTAGTGATTGAATATTGGTCAGGTTTTGATGACAATTAGTGTCTTAGAATTAGTGAATACTCGTAGCTAATATTATTTTTGCGCATGGCAGAACAGATCCTGATTCTCGACTTCGGTTCACAGTATACCCAACTGATAGCGAGAAGAGTTAGAGAGCTCAATGTGTATTGCGAAATACACCCTTATAACCACCTTCCAGAAATTACTGATGACATCAAAGGAGTAATCCTTTCCGGTAGCCCTTGTTCGGTTAGAGAAGAAGATGCACCAGATCTAGATATTGATCAATTTAGAGGTAATGTTCCGGTTTTAGGTGTTTGTTATGGGGCTCAATTAATGGCTCAAAAATATGGTGGAAATGTATTGCCATCTGAGATTCGAGAGTACGGTAGAGCACGTTTGAACAGAGTCGATGGTCATTTCGATCTTTTGAAGGAAATAAGTTTGGATTCACAAGTTTGGATGTCTCATGGAGATACTATTTCTGATTTGCCTGAGAACTTTGATGTGATTGCTAGTACCTCAAGCGTGAAGGTAGCGGCATACAAAGTAGAAGACGAGAATACTTATGGTATTCAGTTTCACCCAGAAGTAACGCATTCAACAGAAGGTAAGCGACTGCTTAGGAACTTTGTGGTGCATATCTGTGGATGTGCTCAAGAATGGACCCCAGATATTTTCGTTGAAAGTACGGTGGATGCATTGAAAGCTAAGCTGGGTAACGACAAAGTAGTACTTGGTTTATCCGGTGGTGTTGATTCGTCAGTTGCTGCGGTTCTAATTCATAAGGCTATTGGTGAAAACCTGCATTGTATTTTTGTAGATAACGGTCTACTAAGAAAGAATGAATTTGAGTCTGTGCTCGAAAGTTATCAGGGTATGGGGCTTAATGTAAAGGGTGTAGATGCCAAGCAGCAGTTTTACGATGCACTCGAAGGTATAACTGATCCTGAAGGCAAGCGAAAAGCGATTGGCAGGGTGTTTATCGAAGTCTTCGATCAAGAGGCCCATAAGATTCAAGATGTTAAATGGTTAGGTCAAGGTACGATCTATCCTGATGTAATTGAATCTGTATCAGTTAAAGGTCCTTCAGCCACAATAAAATCACATCATAACGTTGGTGGATTACCAGAGAAAATGAATTTGAAAGTGGTTGAGCCACTCAATACGCTTTTCAAAGATGAAGTAAGAAATGTTGGTCGCTCTCTGGAAATTGATCCGAATATACTGGGTAGACATCCCTTCCCAGGACCAGGATTGGGTATTAGAATTTTAGGAGACATCACCCCAGAAAAAGTAGCTATCCTTCAAGAGGTAGATTACATTTTCATTCAAGGACTTAAAGACAATGGATTATACGATGATGTTTGGCAAGCAGGTGCAATGCTTTTGCCAATTCAGTCTGTTGGCGTAATGGGAGATGAAAGAACTTATGAGCGCGTGGTAGCTTTAAGAGCTGTGACGAGTGTAGATGGAATGACTGCCGATTGGTGTCATTTGCCATATGAGTTCTTACAGGATGTTTCGAATGATATTATAAATAAGGTGAAGGGTGTGAATCGTGTAGTTTACGATATTAGCTCTAAGCCTCCTGCAACCATAGAATGGGAATAAGAAAACACTTTTTCAGTGCACTATTATTAGTAGGGATTTGCTTTAGCATTTCTGCACAAAATTTTTCGACTCTTTTTAAGGAGGGTAAGGCTTACTTTGATAAAGGTCAGCATGCTTTGGCAATGACAAAATTTGCTTCCATTACATCTAGTGCGGATAATTCTGATGTAGTCCGTTATGCTTCTTATTATTATGCCATATCTGCGTACGAATCAGGTGATGCTAATCTGGCTAAAAACATGTTTTTGCAGATTCAGCAGAAATTTTCGCAATGGGATATTCAACCTGAAGTAAATTTTTGGTTGGCATATTTATCAGCTGAGGCTAAAGATGCAGAATCTACTTTTTCTTATTTGAAAGCTATACCTAGCGATATTAAAGTTGAAGAGGTTGAGTCCTTGAAATTTAATGTGGTTCAATCTATAAATGATATAAACGAATTAGAATACCTGCTTCAGGCCAATATGGGTGAAGTGAGCATAGCTTCACGTCTTGCTGAGGTAATTCTAGCCCAGGATGTTGCGGAACAAGATATCGATCGATTAAATAAGCTGCAGGATCAATTTGATTTGAGCCTTAATCTTGCCATTGAAGGCATAGACTCTTCGCCTAAGAAAGCGGTGTATAACGTTGGGCTCTTTTTACCTTTTAATTACAGAGATGATTCCTTGAGTTTGGTTCGACTAGAGTCTAATTGGGCAGTAAGAATGCAAAGAGGAGTTCAGTTGGCTATTGAGAAGCTCGAAAATGAGGGAACAAGAGTTAACCTCATCACACTAGATACTCGCGATTCTCAAGCCAGGCTTGATGATATTTTAGCTTCGGGCCAATATGACGATTTAGATTTAATCATTGGCCCTGTAACCCAAGGAGCTGTAAGAATTGTAACAGAATTCGCTAAAAAAAAGAAGATCAATTTCGTGAACCCTCTCTCCTCCAATAGCGAAATCTTGACGGATAATCCTTATGCTTTTCTTTATAATCCAAGCAATGAGACCATTGCAGTAAAGGCCGCTGAATATGCCATTGAGAATTTTAGAGAGAATAAGAATGTGGCTGTGTTTTATTCCGGATTTGGAGATAAACCAAGAGCAGACCTCTACAAAGAACTTATTGAAAAAGACTCTTTTGAGGTAGCCATTTTTGAAGGTATCCGCCCTCAGGAATCAGTCAAAATTCAACAGTTATTCACAGATGAGGAAGAGGTAGAGAAGGATTCTCTTGTGGTACAGATGATGCTTGACGAAATGGATTCTTTACGCGAAGCTGAAGTTGAAGATTGGGAAATCTATAATGAAAGAGATTTCTATGAAGATTCACTTAAGATTAGGCCTGATAGTATTGGGCATATATTTGTCGCTTCAGATATCTCTTCTCATGCCGCAAGTGCTATGAGTGGTATTGAGAGTAGAGAAGATACGATCCATTTTATTACGTCTTCTAAATTCTTAACAGCGGAGAATTCCGTTTCATTCGATCAGTTAGATAGACTGGATGCGGTGATGATCGGCTCGAATTATATGGATTATACTTCTCAACAAGTTCAAGAGTTTAGAACAAAATATGTAGACAGATTCTTAAATAGCCCGATTAGAGAAGAGCGATTAGGTGATGCCTATTTGGGGTACGACATTATGGTAACCTATGGTAGACTACTGGGTACTTACGGCAAATATTTCCAGACAGGGCTTAAAAGAAAGCGGTTTATTAAAGGAGAACTTACCGAAAAGTTCAATTATCAGTTCTCTAATGATAATAAGTACGTTCCTGTATTAAAGTATAAGGGCACTAAGGTTGTTAAAGTCGAAGATTTAGAAAATGGAGAGCAGAAGTAAGCAGCTATTCGAAGAAGCACAAGGATACATACCAGGAGGAGTTAACTCACCTGTAAGAGCGTTTAAAGCGGTAGGTGGTAACCCACTTTTTATTAAAAAGGCAAAAGGTGCGTTTATCTACGATGAGGACGACAATGAGTATATAGAGCTTATTAATTCTTGGGGGCCTATGATTTTAGGTCATGCCAATCCTCAGATTCAAGAAGCTGTGGCTAACGCAATTGAAGGTTCTTTATCATTCGGAGCGCCTACGGCTATAGAAATCGAAATGGCTAAAACCATTTGTGAAATGGTGCCGAGCATAGAAAAGGTAAGAATGGTGAACTCTGGAACAGAGGCTACCATGTCGGCTGTTCGTTTGGCTAGAGGATACACAAACCGTTCTAAGATCATCAAGTTTGAAGGTTGTTACCACGGACATGGAGATTCTTTTTTGATTGCGGCAGGCAGTGGGGCTATTACGCTGGGAGAGCCAGATAGTCCTGGTGTTACCAAAGGTGTGGCTCAAGATACAATTACAGTTCCTTTCAATGACATCAATCAAGTGCATCAGGTAATTATGGCTAATAGAGGCAATATTGCGGCTATTATAGTTGAGCCTGTGGCCGGTAACATGGGTTGCGTACTTCCTGATAAAGGATTCTTGGAAGGTTTGAGGTCTGCATGTGATGCGGAAGGCATCGTTTTGATATTCGATGAGGTAATGACAGGTTTTAGACTTTCTAAAGCTGGTGCTCAAGGTGTGCTTGGTGTTCAGCCTGATATTACTACCCTAGGTAAGATTATCGGTGGAGGTATGCCAGTAGGAGCTTATGGAGGCAAGAAAGAGATTATGGATTACGTTTCACCGCAAGGACCAGTTTACCAGGCAGGTACACTATCGGGTAATCCTGTAGCCATGGCCGCAGGTCTAGCGATGCTCAAGCAAATCAATGAGGACGAAACACTTTACAGTGACTTGGCATTGATTACGGCAAAGATTGATAATGGAATTCAAGAGAACCTAGAAGAACTTGGTCTACCATATACTTCTAATAGAATTGGTTCTATGTATTCTCTATTCTTTACAGATAAAAAAGTAACGGATTTTGAGTCTGCTAAGAGTTCGAACCTTGAAATGTTTGGTAAGTACTTTAGAGAAATGTTAAATCAAGGTGTATACCTTGCTCCTTCACAATACGAGTCTCTTTTCTTATCTAAGGCCATTACAGTTGAACTAGCCAATAGAATTATTGAAGCCAACAGGAACGCTTTAAAGGCCATTCATTAGTAATACCAGAAACTAATACCAATTTCCAGAAAGAAGAATGTGTTCAAAAGGAAGCCGTAGATAAATCCTACAATCCAGAATTTCAGAAGAGTCTTGAACCATCCTTGCTTATAGACTTTCAAGAAGGATATGTAGGCATATGTCGTGGTTATGATAAAGAATACTCCACCTAAAATACCTCTCCATGCTTCGTAGCCTTCAGTTTCTGGAGAAATAAGTTTGAAGATAATTAATAGGCCTAAGCCATAGAGTAAGTACACAAATGAGTGAATATGTAGAGCATGAACTACATGCTTTATGTAAAGATGTTTTCTTCTGGCATAGAGGAGTTTCAAAATGCCAGCAAACAGTGGTATTAGAATGAACATCATAAAAGGAAGGTTACCCAACACAAAAGTTTTAAAGCCTTGGTCATTCTCAAAAATCTTTCGAGTCTGCTTTGTTAGGTGTTCTATTTGAGATGAACTAAAGAATGCAGAGTCAAAGCCTCCATCATTTGAACCTCTTAGAGAATCTAGAAAGGCCTCATCACTGACTCTTCTTTTGTCTCTAGCCAATCGGTGCATTCTGTCAATAAAACTCTCCTCGTCTTCATCTGGTAATTCAATTCCCGTGAGAGATACAGTGAGATCCCTTAGTTCTTCAGAGTCAGGACTATTTCTAAGTGAATCAAAAAGCTCTTCGAAGCTTTCAACATTAGAGTAGCGCTGGGTTAATGAATCGCTTAATAAACTGAGTTTTGTTGAGTCTGATAGAAAATCAAAATCATTATTGTACCTCAATTCATTTAGTGTGGCATTCGTAAGTTCCGCTTCGTCTTCAAAACTTCTTAAATCAAAACTAGATAGTAGATAGCTAATGGTGAAGAAGTAGAATAAACTCATCACCAGATAAAGTCTTACCGGGTGAATAAAGTGTTTAATTCGACCTTCATTGAACCTATTGGTTAAGGCCCCAGGATTAAAAAGAAAAGGGAGTGTGCTATGGGCCATTTTAGAGTCTAGGCCCAAGTAGTTATCTACAAACTCCTTCATCAATACCCAGAAGGTAATGTTGTTGTCAGTATTAGACTGGCCACAAACAGGACAAAAGTTATAGCTTTCTTCTAGGGGAGAGCCGCAATTATGGCAAACAGTACTTCTTCTTTGCTTCTGCTTCATTAAAAAGTTGAAGGGTTATGCCAAAGATAAGCGAAGAATGAAAAGTCCAAAAAAAAAGCCTACCAAAGTGGCAGGCTCTTTTTGCTTTTGTGTTTAGGTGAAATATTTTTAGACAACATCAATTAACCATTCTAGCTTTTGGTTGAAACTGACGTTCCTTTCTTTTAATTTTTTTAGCAGCGATTTCTTTATGCTATCAAGTACGAATTGATCTCCTGTTATGTAAGCAATACTGGGAACAATATCCTCTTTGATAATGAGTTGATTTTGGGAAGAATCGATTATAGTACCATGCCAAACTTCAGATTCAATTTCATATTTCTGACAGAGTAAGCGCGCTATTTCGTTTTTCACTGCTGTATTTCCTTCACGAATCTCCATTTGACCAAAAAAGAACTGGTCTTGGTAGAAGTGGACTTGAAGAATACATTTGATGCCTTTAATGTGCAATCTGTAAAAGAATGTTTTCAGCCCTCTGATTACAGGCGATCTTGAATCGATATAATTAGGCTTACCTAGTCTCTTTTTGCAATCTTTTGTAGAAGAGCCGAAAGCCAAACCATAGAATTTGATTTCCTTATTGGACTCTTGAGATTCTAATCGATTATTCGTGAAGACTTGACTAAAGCTAGAAGACGTAGTAAGGAGATTTCTACCTTCATAGAATTCCTTTTTACTTTGTTTGTAGAGCCTTGATTGCTTATAAAATAATAAACGTTTATAAGCAGGCGTATTACCTGTCATAACCATGGTAACTCAAGTGTTTAGGTGAATATGAGTCTCCTCTCGGATAATCAAATGTAACAAAAGAACAGTTAAAATGGGAGAACTGTTTGAATTCTAAGCCTATCTAGAGCTCAAAACATGGTGTTTTTTGAAGTTTGAAATCAGTTTTTGTATGTGAAGAGCGAAAAACTGTGTGTATAAAAATCCTAATTATTTTAGAATAGTGAAATTGACTTCGTAGCTAGTTTTGTCCCACAAAAGCTGAATTTTACCTCCCAATTGTGTTTCTGTTACCCTAACCGTAAAACCTTCATAAAATTCACTAGCTACTTTACGAGTCATGGCTACTCTCATTAAATCTCTATCCTGGTTGTAGCTTCGGCCATTTTGCCCTGTTTGTTTATTAATGATGAGGATTCCACCATTCTCTTCCGGAATAGAGAATAGTGTGTATTCACCGGCAGGAACCGTTTTACCATTAATTTCAAGATCTTTCGATGTACTAAAGTGAGTGGCACGGTTAGCTCCTGTACGCCATCTTTCACCATATGAGACAATTCCTCCAAAAATGTCTCTGCCTCTTTTTTGAGGTGAGCCGTAGGATACCTTAAACTCAGTATTCTTAAAGCTAAAGGAGTCTTCAATAGCTGGAGATAAGGTGCCAAAAGGGGAGCCTTTGGCGTCAATTGCCTTAAATCTATTTACCAAACCATTAAAATCTAATTCTTCTGCTCTATAGACTTTTAGCTTTCTAGTGGTTGCTTTTGCATCTAGGAAAGTCAAATTACCCTTGCTGTCAGTAGAAGCCTCCATTACGCCTCTGCTAGGATGTCTAATGGTAAAGTCATTGCCTTCGACTCTGTGAATAATAAAATTTGATACTCGTCTTCCTGAGAGAAGATATTGATCAGTGGAGTCGCTTTCATTTTGATAAGCTCTATTGAATGCGATATCATAAGGCCAATGCACCATATCAATAAAGGGTAGGATCTCCTTATTATTCAGAATGGAGCGTCTGACTTTTTCTTTTCTAACCTCAGTTACGCTAATTAAACTGTCTCCTTCTGCATTAGTGTTTTGAATGACGTACCCTGTTTCTTCAAACCCTTGATCGAACTGAGACACATCCATACGTGTCATCTTGTTGTTTTCATCCCATTCTATTGCATACTGCCTTAGCGAAAGTCTAGGGCTTCTAAGTGCAACTTTAGCGTCTAAACCATTGGTTTTGTATTTCACTTGCTCTATTGCGAGTGTGTCATTGCCCAGTGTGGTCACAAAATAAAATGTATTGTCAACGGGCTCGCAAGCACATAATGCACTTACTAATAACAGATAGAGAAGCTTTTTCATAGTTCAAGGTTTAAAGCTAAACTATTGTCAAGTTTGAAAGTGTACAATGGAAATTATACTAGTGGATTAAACCTTAGTCTTTACATTTTTCCAGCTTTTTACCTGCCAGTATATATTACCCGTTGTTAAGTGATTGCCTTCTGTATCATGCGATTTTACTTCACAGTTTACCACAACAGCTTGCTCAGTTTCTAATGGTTTTAAAATCTCATCTTCAAGCCATTTATCAGTTATTTCAAATGAGACAATCACATCCATTTTGCCTTGGTAATGGTAGCTCATTTCCATCTTTTGCATGATAATCCGGAATTCCTTCGCATCTAATTTGTTGAGCAATACTAGTCCCGTACTATATTCTGAGGCAGTTGCTAGGGCACAAGCATGAATACCCTTGATATGATTGAAATTTAAACGCTTATAAGGGATTTTTACTTTTACAGAATTGTCTGCTACTTCTATGATTTTGAAGCCGTGAGGTTTATTGAAGGGGATCATTCTTAATAAACCAAAGTTCAATAAGGCAAGGTGCTTTTTTGAAGTCTTGGCTTTTTCCATTAACTGAGCTGGATCTATCATACCATTATCATTTTCGATTAATTTAGAGATTCTATTTTAAAAAGAGGATATGCTGAGCTTTTGGGAAAGAGATGAACTTCTAGAATATGATTTTATAGTGGTGGGCGGAGGCATTGTTGGACTTTCTACTTCTATAGAACTTAAGGAGCAAAACCCTTCAGCATCTGTTTTGCTTTTAGAAGCAGGTATGTTTCCAACTGGAGCTTCTACGAAGAATGCCGGTTTTGCATGCTTCGGAAGCTTGACTGAAATTCTTTCAGATTTAGAAAAATTGAGCCCTTCTGAAGTTCAAGATTTAGTTGCTCTGCGTTCGGAAGGCCTTCAAAGATTGAGAAATCGTTTAGGAGATGAGACTATCGATTATCTCAACTTTGGTGGATATGAATTGCTTTCTGAAAGTCAGCTCGGTGCTTTAGATAGAATTGATGAAGTAAATGAATTGCTGAAACCTGTATTGAATCATAAGGTCTATCAAATTGACCCTGATATTAGAAGATTTGGTTTCGATGAGGCAAGAGTTAAGGCAATGGTCTTCAATCCTTTCGAAGGTCAAATTCATAGTGGCAAAATGATGAAGTCATTGCAGCAAAAGACCTCTCAATTAGGTGTAAATATTATCACGGGGGTTAAGGTTGAAGGATTTGAAGAGACCTCAGGGCAAGTAAATGTTCATTTGGAGTATACTAAGTTCTCCTGCGCAAAATTAGCCATATGCACAAACGCCTTTACCAAAGACCTTGTACCAGATTTAGAATTGAATCCGGGAAGGGGAGTGGTGCTGGTTACCAAACCTATAGATGGATTAAGAATTAAGGGTACTTACCATTATGAGGAGGGATACTACTACTTTAGGAATTACCAAGACCGAGTAATTTTTGGAGGAGGTAGAAATCTGGATATTGCAGGAGAAGCTTCCACTGATTTCCAAATTCGCGATCTCATTAAGGATAAGCTCGTATCAGATCTTGAAACATTGATTTTGCCCAATCAAGCTTTTGATGTAGATCATATATGGGCTGGAATCATGGCATTCGGACCCAATAAGCAACCGATTCTAAAGCAAGTGTCTAATAACGTATTTGCAGGGGTTAGACTAGGGGGAATGGGTGTAGCAATTGGTAGCAAACTCGGCTACGATTTAGCTTCAAAGATGCTGGCCTAACAATTAATTAGTATCTTCAACGATACCCGAAATAGTACATGGAATATAAATACCAAAAACCCACTCTTTTTCAGGCACTTATCCCAATCATCTTTCTAATTGTTGTTCTATTTATTAATGTGAGGATATTTGGAGATGGCGCTTTAGATGGATCAAACCAAATTTTACTAATTCTTTCAGGAGGAGTTGCCGCCATTGTTGCGCTGAGGCTTGGAATGAAGTGGAATGAGATTCAGACAGGGATTGTAAAGACAATTAGTTCTGCTATGGCCTCTATAATCATTCTATTGTTGATAGGGTCTTTAGCAGGTACGTGGTTGTTATCCGGTATTGTTCCAGCCATGATATACTATGGGCTACAGATTTTAAACCCGACCATTTTCTTAGTCGCTGCTTGTATAGTATGCTCAATTGTATCGGTTGCTACCGGTAGTTCTTGGACAACCGCAGCTACTGTGGGTATTGCGCTGATAGGAATTGGGAAGGCGCTTGGAATACATGATGGTATGATTGCCGGTGCAGTGCTCTCAGGAGCATATTTCGGTGATAAAATGTCACCATTGTCTGATACTACTAATCTTGCTCCCGCTATGGCTGGTACAGATTTATTCACACATATCAGGTATATGGCTTACACCACAATTCCTTCGATTTCAATCGCATTAATTATCTTCTTGGTGCTTGGATTTATGCAAGGAGGGTCTGGTGATGTGACTGAAACAGAAGCGATCCTTACGGCTATTAGCAGTAAGTTCAATATCAATGGATGGCTATTCATCGTGCCGGCAGTTGTCGTGTTTCTAATCATTAAGAAAATGCCAGCAATTCCTGCGATAACAGTTGGTGCTTTGTTAGGAGGAGTTTTCGCTTTGATCTTCCAGCCTGAGGTGGTTAGTTCTGTAGCAGATTGGACAGGCTCTGCTTCTGAAGTAGCATTTGTTGGAGTAATGAAGTCGTTATATGGAGACATTGCAATAGTGACAGGAAATGCAACGGTAGATGACTTACTTACTGCCGGTGGAATGGCAGGTATGCTAAAAACGGTTTGGCTCATTGTATCGGCTATGATCTTTGGAGGTGTCATGGAATCTAGCGGATTGCTCAAAAGAATAGCCGAGGCGGTAATCTCTCGCATACAATCTAATGGCTCTCTGGTGGCAGCCACTGCGGGTACTACTATTTTCTTTAATGGTACGGCATCGGATCAATACCTTGCTATTGTAGTACCGGGTAGAATGTATGCTGACATCTATAAGGAGAAGGGTTTAGCACCTGAAAATTTAAGTAGAACGCTCGAGGATTCAGGAACCGTTACTTCTTGCCTTTTCCCTTGGAATACATGTGGAGCTTATCACTCAGGGGTTTTGGGGGTAGCAACAGGTGCTTATTTGCCTTACGCTTTCTTTAATCTCATTAGCCCAATAATGACAATTGCTTTCGCTTATTTGAAAATTAAAATCAAAAAGCTAGACGAAACTCAAAACGCTGAAATCGACCTAGCGGCATGATGTTCCCTTTAGCCATTACCAAAGACGAAGTGATGGAAAGACCCTTGAAGAGTTTTGAGGGTAAAGTGATTATTGCATCCGATCAAAAGTCAATTGATCAGGCGATTAAAGAAATTAGTGAACATGAAATTGTTGGGTTTGATACAGAGGCAAAGCCAACTTTTAAGAAAGGTCAGCAGCGCAATATTTCTTTGATTCAGGTTGCTATTCCTAACAAGGTATTCTTACTGCGAACCATGAGAGATGGTATGACAGACTCTATAAGGGAGCTGTTAGAGAGTAATAAGATTTTAAAGGTAGGTATTGGTTTACTCGATGACTATAACTTACTAAATCGACTAAGACCTTTTGAAAAAGATGGCTTTGAAGATCTGAATGACACCTTAGAAGATCTGGGTGCCCAGAATATTGGAGCTAGAAACCTAGCCGCGATGATTCTGGACATAAGAATATCTAAATCTGCACAAACTTCAAATTGGGAATCTGAAACACTCACCGAGAAACAAATTCGATACGCTGCTACAGATGCATGGATTTGTCTAGAAATCTATAACAAGCTGCAATACTGGGGTTACGTTTAACTTAACCAGCTAAAAGCATCATCAATTACATTAGGGTCGAAACCCCACAGTACTGAAAGCAAGAAATAAACAAAGCAGCTGATCAGTATGATTGAGAGGACATTCATCCATACACCTGCTTTCACCATATCTGGAATTTTTAATTCACCTGACCCAAAGACTACGGCATTAGGTGGGGTTGCAACCGGGAGCATAAAAGCACACGAAGCTGCCACCGTAGCTGCTACCATGAGTATCATAGGGTGAATAGAAATGGCTATTGCCATGGGTGCGAGAATAGGCAAAAGCATTGCCGTGGTTGCCAAATTGGAGGTGATTTCCGTAAGGAAATTAACCGATGCTACCAATATCAGAATCAGAAGGAAGAGTGGTAGACCATTTAAGAGTGTCATTTGAGAACCAATCCAGTTAGCTAGTTCTGTTTCTCTAAAACCCGCTGCCAAAGCCATGCCACCGCCAAAAAGCAAGAGTATACCCCAAGGCATTTGAACGGCATTCTTCCAAGAGATCAGCCTTTCGGTTTTCTTCTTAGCCGGGATCATAAATAGAATTATTGATGAGGTCATCGCAATAATGGTATCGTCTATTGCAGGTATAAATTTTTGAAGTAGAAAACTTCTGCTGATCCAGCATAGTGCTGTGAAAATAAATACACCAGCAACTACCTTTTCTTCCCATTTCATGGGCCCCAATTCTTTAAGTAGTTTTTGTATCTCTGTCTGTCCTCCTGGTAGACCGGGTTGTTCAAACTTAAAGCTGTATTTGGTTAGGTATCTCCAACAGATAAAAAGTAATAGAATCGAGATAGGCAGACCGAATTTTAACCACTGGAAAAAACTGATTTCTATGCCATAAGTCTCTTCTACTACACCGGCAAAAACTAGATTAGGAGGGGTTCCGATAAGGGTCGCCATACCACCAATAGAGGCACTGTAAGCAATTCCTAGCATTAGGGCTTTCCCAAATTTTTCTACATCCGATTTGACGCCTTCGGTATTCGATCTGAGCTGACTCACAATCGCCATTCCAATTGGTAGCATCATCACTGATGTAGCTGTGTTAGAAATCCACATAGAAAGGAGTGCTGTCGCTAACATAAAGCCTAGAATGATTTTAGCCTTATTCGTGCCTATTATTCGAATGATATTTAGAGCGATACGTTTATGCAAATTCCATTTCTCAATAGCAATGGCAAGAACAAAGCCCCCGATGTAAAGAAAGATATACTTATGACCAAATGAAGCAGTAGTACTTGAGATATCCAATGCACCAGTAAGTGGGAAAAGAACTATCGGCAAAAGAGCTGTAACTGCGATAGGGACAGCTTCGGTAACCCACCATGCCGCCATCCACAATGTAACGCCTAAAACTTGAAATGCCCCTTCAGACATACCTTCAGGTTTGCCTAAGAGATTGATGATTAAGAATAGGGCAGGCCCTAGTAAAATGGATAACTGCTTTTTGGTCATTTCTGCTATTGCTTACTTTTTATGTAAGGTTCAAAATCGAATTTTTTCACCACTTCTTTAAGAAAGTCAGCATCGTTTGGTGGTAAAATGTGCAGATATAGTTTCTCTCCCTTGTAGTCTTTAGAGATCAACCTGTTTGGTATTTCAGAGATGTCTTTGCCTGTTAAATATTTAGTAAAAGCTAAGCCAGTTAGATAAGTACCCACGGCTGATGGATGACTCTGATCTGGGTCATAAAGTTCTAAATCGGGTCTTAGTGCTCGAACCTGTTCCCAAATAGGCCCTACAGGGATGGCGTCTAGTTCATGTTCCGTTGCGAGTTTTAGATATCCATTTGTTATGGTCTCTTGCATTAAAGGGTTGAATTCTCTGGCCCAAGTGATATATAAAATAGGTTTAGCCTTTTCTGTTTTTACTAGGTCTATAAACTTATTTCCATAATCGAAGAACTGTTCTGATTTATCTAAGGTGCTTCTAGAATGATTTTGAAGAACTACAATATCCCAGTCATTATCAGAAATGATCGCTCGAGAAGTAAGGTTTTTCTCTCCTTGCCAATGTTCTAACCAATTGGCACCCCCTGCGGTAGATTGAGCGGTTTCGATCTTGCCATCAATTGACCTTACCATGGCCTCTACGGTTTGAGGAAGATTCCAAAAGTAGGTATAGCTGTTGCCAACGAATAACACTTTTTCTGCTTCTTGAGCAGATGCTTGTAATGAGATTAAAAAAAAGGTTACCAGAACTAACATCTGGTAACCTTTTACTTTTAGTCTATTGTTCATGGAACAATCTACAATTAATTATTTACAGCTGTTCTAACGAATATGCCAGGATCGTCTGCTGGAGAATTTGAATTGGTATTCAATTCGTCAAAAGAGTATGGCATTCTTTCAGGATGTGCTGTAGCCGTATTCACATTAAATGGAAATGGCACATCAAGCGTAGGATCAGTCATTCTTAGTCTTCTGGCATCGTCAAAAGGCATCCAAGATCCAAAGCCAGAGATATATCTCTCTTCTATAATCTCTCGAAGCAATGCGTCAGCATCTGCAATGTTATCACCATTTTCCATACCACCGGCAGCAAAGTCAGCAGCTACATATGGTTCGTAGCTGAAAGCTTGTCCAATGAAGTTAGCATTGATTTGGCCACCACCGTCTAACCAAGCTCGGTAATCATTCAAATGACCCAGTGCATCGGCAAAAGTGCCTGTTCTAGCGGTGCATTCAGCGATTGTAAGTTGGTTTTCTTGATACGTTACAAGGTTCTGTGGTTCAAATTGCTCGATGATTCCAAGATTACCTGTAGATGAGGTTTCATCAATGGAATAATAGGCAAATCTAGCAGTTTCATCAGTTTTGGCATTGCCTCGGTATACACCAGAAGTACCATCTAAAAGCTGCATCATATAACTACCACGGTTACCAATATCTCCAGTTCTTGAGCCAGCTAAGATTTCCCAGAATAGGTTCTTATCACCTTCTGTTACACTGGCATCTCCTCTAGGGATATGTTGCATATTCCCTGCTGCGCTTGAGATTCCATTTCTAGCAGCTGCTAATGCACCTGCATAGTCCTTTCTAATCAAAAGATATCTTGCTTTTAGTGTATAAGCTGCTTCTAACCATTTAGTAGCATCTCCTTCAAAATAGATGTCTTCATCTAGTGAACGAGAAGAAGCACCAGTTAAGTCACTTATGGCATCATTAAGCAAGGCGTCAATGGCTTCTAGTACGCTAATCTGACCATCAAAAGAAGGGTCGCTTACATCACCTGCGATCTGAGAGTAAGGAACATCTCCAAACAAACTAGCAGCTGTACCTACGGCATTGGCTTCTAGCACTTTGGTGATTCCTTGCATCAAATCATCATCAGGTAATCTTTCTCTAATGTATCTGGCATTTGGTACCACACCCACGTAGAATCTACTCCACGTACCTACAGACTCAGCAGTAGATATGGTATAGCCATAAATGTTTGAATACAATGAAGTAAAACCAACAAGTTGCCCTGTAAAGAGACCTGAGATTCTATTTAAATGGCCCGCTTGGCCACTTGTGTTTGCTAGCATTGTACCGGTTAAAAAGAGCTTAGCCTCAATATCTTCTGGTACAATCTGATTTGGGTTGTCGTTTATATCTTCTAAAATGTCTTCACATGCTGAAAGCAAGAAAACTGAAGCTAGTGCAACAAATAAGTATTGTTTTATCTTTTTCATGTCTGTTGCTGATTAAAAGTTAACTGTTACTGATACCAAATAAGATCTTGTACTAGGGTTAGTAAAGTACTCTAGTCCTAATCCGTTACCAACACCCGTCTGGTTAACCTCAGGGTCAACACCCGGTATTTCATCCCATAAGAATAAGTTTCTACCTGTTGCTGTAAACACGATCGAGTTAAACGTGGTCTTTTCTCTAAACGCTGGCGTGTCTAAAGTCCAGCTTAATGATAGCTCTCTCAAACGAGTAAATGTGGCATCATAGATGGCAAAGTTGTATGCTTGGTTATCACCAAAACCACCTCCAATACCAGTTCTGTACCAAGATTCGTCAAGTAGTACATCTCCACCACCAAAGTTTCTAATGTTACCTCTAACCGTTGTACCTGCAGCTATGGTGTTACCTGCATAGTTTACTAAATCAGTGTCGAGCGTAATTCTATTGGCCGTTTCTTGTGTAGTACCAAATCTGTTAAGCACCCACAGAGATCTAGGCGAGAATACACCACCTTGAGAGTGCTCAAGAAGTACGTTTAGTCTGAACTTTTTATAGGTAACGTCAGCGCCAATTCCACCTCTCCAATCTGGATTAGGATCACCTAATACAATAGGGCTTGGTGTTAATTGAGGGAATCCATTAGCATCTAAATCAAAACTACCATCAGGATTAGTTTGAGAACCTGTTCCGAATAGAACACCTAATGGTTGGCCTACAATAGCTCTAGAACTTACAGATCCTCCCGAAAGGTCAATCGTTTCGGTACCACTTAGGTCTGTAACCAGGTTTTCATTAGTAGCCCAGTTACCAAAAACATTAATGCCCCAATCGTTATTCTGAAGAAGATCATATCCAAGTTCCATTTCGAAACCTTTGTTCTCCATAGACGCGGCATTTAAAATCTGCGTATCGAATCCTGAAGAAGGAGTTAGGTCTACAGGAATGATAATTCCTTCAATATCATTCTGATAATAAGTCATGGTAACGCTGAGTCTGTCTGAGAAGAATCTCAAGTCAGTACCAATTTCCCACTCCGTCTTAATTTCAGGTTCCAAGTCAGGGTTTCCTTTGTCATCGTCAAGACGGAAACCACCTCCCCAAAGTGAGACATCTAATGGGTCACTGTAAGTTGAATAACCAAAACCACCTTCTGCTAAAGTCTCGAATCTATGAGCAGGTGCAGCAATACCCACACGTCCCCAAGATGCTCTTAACTTGCCGAACGAAAGAACTGAGCTATTGTCGAACGCTGGTAATTGAGTGAACTGCCATGCTACATCTGTAGCAGGATAGGTGAAGCTACCTCTTACGGTTGAAGATGCTTCAACGGCTCCTGAGATATTAACAAATAGTTGATCCCACATGCTAAAGTTTAATTGAGCATACCCTCTATTAGATCTTAAATTAGTTTTTGAATTATCTATAGTGGTATTCTCAGCCGCTGTATTTAAGTCAGTGGTTTCTTTTCTAGCATTTACCAAGAAACCAAGAAGGTTGGTGCTATTGCCTCTTAATCTTCTATCATTAATGTTCCAACCAACAGTTGCATTTAGTGATATGTCATCTGTTAGATCGAACTGTCCTGTACCAATGATATCAAAGTTGATCTCTTGTCTACCAAGAATATCTTCAGCAAACTGGCCATTGGATCTAGAACCACCAGAACTAATTGGGAAGAAATAACTTCTGGTGTCATTATATCCATCTATACCACCTCTGGCTTTAAAACTTAGGAATTCTACTGGTGAATAATCTAAGTCTGCTGAGAATGTATATCTATTCACTCTACTAGTAGCCAACTGTTCATATATTGTCCAGAGTGGGTTGTTGTAGATAGGATTAACTGCATTGCCTAGATAACGTCTGTAGGCTCTATGTCTTAAAGGGAATTCTTCTCCTGAAGAGCTTACATAAGTTCCTATATAGTCGCTCTGATCGAAATCTGGTGGAGTTCTAAGTAAACCTAGTAAAAGACCGGCTGTATTAGAACTTTGCTGAATTCTATTTGAGAAAGTATGCGTAAATGCCCCTTTGGTTTCTAGCGTGAATTCATCCGTTAAGAAGGTCTTGTTATTCAAACGCACATTTGTTCTATCATAAGTACTTTCTTTTATGATACCTTCCTGATCTAATCTACTAACACTAAAGAAGTATGTAGACTTTTCGGTACCTGCACTAATGGTTACATCATGCTGTAAGAATCCACCTGTTTGGAAAACACCATCCCAGTTTGAGTCTACGAAAGTCTCTCTAGAATTTTTCTGTGTAATAGGGTAGTAGATTGTTCCGTCTTGCGCTCTAAAAAACGCTCCTGAAGTGTTTACCTCATCGGCACCTCCACTTCTATCCGGAATATAATCTCCCCATGCTTCTGCACGAGTAGGGCTATAGTTTCCTCCTCTTCCTTGTCCCCAGACATTTTGTAGCTCATATCTCTGGTTCACTCTATCGAAAGATGAAGTAAACTTATAAGAGATATTCACTTTGCCTGCTTTACCATCTTTGGTTGTGATTACAATCACACCATTGGCAGCTCTGGATCCCCAAAGTGCAGCTGCTGATGCTCCCTTCAGAATTTGAACTGACTCGATATCATTAGGATTGATGTCGTTCAATCTTGATTGTTGGGAAACACCACCTGTTCTACCACCGGTAGCGTTATTACCACCACCATATTGAGTATTGTTAGAAACAGGGATACCATCAATGATAATTAGTGGGCTGGATGAACCGGTGATACTGTTTGCACCTCGAATTCTAATGGTTGAACCGGCACCGGGGTCACCGTTTGATCTGTTAATCTGAACGTTGGATGCTTTCGCTCCTAAAGCATTCAGAAAGTTAACTTCTCCAGACCGAGTAACTAGTTCGGTTTCTACTGTAGATGCCGTTGAACCTAGTTCGTCTTTCTTTTGTGTCAGACCAATTGCAGTAACTACCACTTCGCCTAAAAGTGTAGTAACCTCCTCAAGCGTAACATTAATTGTGGTCTGAGTGCCTACTGTTCTTTCAACAGTTTCAAAACCGATAAAGCTAAATACGAGAACGGCATTTGCGTCTGCAACTTGCAATCGGTAGTCTCCATTACCTTGTGTAATGGCTCCGTTAAGGGTTCCTTTCTCTTGGACAGAAACCCCAATCAACACTTCTCCATTCGCATCTCTTACCACACCCTGCACAGTTTGCTGCGCATAGGTAGTTGTAGCTGCAAAGGAAAAGATCATCAAAATGATGAACCGTAGATGTTTAATCATAAGCAGTTGTTGTTAGTTGTAATTAAAAAACGGGTTATGTATAGTATTCTTTACTTTTTAAAAAGGCGATAGAACTCAAGGATCTCATCGGGCTTTTAGGGGACAGTTTAAGGTTCAGTCTGTTAAAAAAATGGCCATGTCGCCTGACTGACTAATCTAATATGCAGATTATTATTTTGTTATCCATGTATTAAGAGAAATATGATTTCTATTTATACGATTTCTAAAGGCTAATAATTCGTAAATATTCTTTTATAAAGAATAATATTTTAAGGAATAAATTGAATTTGTCAAAGGTGCTTGTCACATAGTGAATGCCGTGCATCCTTTTAAAAGATGACTTGTCTATGAGACTAAACAACAAGAAATGCAAAGACTAAAACCAACGTTAATCGCGATGCTTCTCTTAGCTTCCGTTTTTACCCTTACGGCTCAAGAGAGAATAGAAAAGACATTTACTAATGTGGAAAACATTAGACTCACAACTGCTTCAGGAAACGGCACTATTAAAAAAGGAAACGGTTCAGAGGTAAAAGTAGTAGTTGAGTACACATATGATGAAGATGATTACACACCAGAATTCGAGCAAAGAGGTGGTACACTCGTAATCGATGAAGATTTCAGAAGGAGCAGATACACAAGAGGTTATTCGGAATGGACTCTTGAAATCCCTGACGGGTTAGAAGTTGAGTTTAAAACGGGTTCAGGAAATATTGATGTTTCAGGGCTAGAATCTACTATCAATTTAAATTCTGGTTCAGGAAATATCGTGGTTGAAAATTTAAACGGTCAAGTCATGGCCAATACAGGCTCTGGCAACCTTTCGTTTAACGATTTGGAAGCACAAGTAAACGCTAATACGGGTTCAGGTTCTATTAGAGTAGAAACATTTAGTGGAGATGCCAATTTCAATACAGGTTCAGGTAACATAAGAATAAGAAGCGGAAAAGGTGATTTCGATCTCAACACAGGTTCGGGTAATCTAGAGATGGAAGATGTTGTAATAGAAGGCAAGTCAACCTTAAACACTGGATCAGGAAATGTAGAAGTAGTTTTAGCTGCCGCTTTGGATTATGATTTGTCATTAAATACAGGTTCTGGTGATGCTGTCCTAGATTTCAATGGTCAAGAAATTGCAGGAAAGTTTATCATGAGAGCTAATGATAAAGATGACATTAGAGCACCATTCAGATTCGATAAAGAATTTGGTGATGACGATGACGATGATAACCGCAGACGCAACTGGAGAGGCAATAGAAATTACACTAAAGAAGCTACTATAGGTAATAAAGATATTGTCATCAGAATTAGCACAGGTTCAGGCAGGTCTGTCGTAAGGGATTAAAAAAATATGGCTTCGGTGTAACGATTCTGTTATCCCGAAGTCTACATATCAACGGTCAATCTTAACCCAAAGGTCAAATGCTCAAAAACTTCATAGTGGTTGCTATGCGCAGCCTGCGAAAGAATTCGCTCTATTCCATTATTAATATTTCAGGACTATCTGTAGGTATTGCATGTAGCATATTAATATTGCTATGGGTACAGGCAGAAACGTCCTACGATAGCTTCATTCCAAAAGCAGATAAACTCCACCAGGTTTGGGTAAATGCTTCCATCTCTGATGGTATTTCAACATGGAACTCTGTTCCGCTACCTACTTACATGGAAATGAAAAATGCCCATGCCAAAATTGTCAATTCAGCTGTTGCTGGATGGGGTTCTAGAAGATTAGTAGCAAATGGAGACAAAAGAATTAACATTCAGGGTTACTATGTGAGCAATGAATTTCTCGATATGTTCGAGTTCCCCTTGATCCAAGGTGATAGAAGTTTGGTATTAGATGACCCATCTTCTATTGTAATCTCTGAGAAGTTGGCGGCTACTTTGTTCGAAGAGGGGGAAGACCCCATAGGTCAGTTTCTCAAGGTAGAAGATTCAAGCACGCTCAAAGTAACGGGCATAGTAAAAGATGTTCCTGAGAACTCATCTTTCCAGTTCGATTATCTTATTCCTTGGGCACATAGAGAGTCAATTCAACAATGGGTGAGAGATAACAAAGAAAACTGGGGTAACTACTCATTTCAAGTTTATGTAGAGTTGGCGAACAGCACTGACGAGGATGAAGTAGAAGCTGGTATAAAGAACATGCTAACAGAAAAGGGACAGGATGATATCCCTAGAGAGTTCTTTTTGCATCCCATGCCTCGTTGGAGACTTTACAGCGATTTTGAAGATGGTGTCGCATCTGGAGGCCAAGCAGAATATGTCAATCTCTTTACCATAATCGCCTTATTCATACTTATAATCGCATGTATCAACTTTATGAACTTGGCCACTGCACGTTCAGAAAAGAGGGCAAAGGAAGTTGGCATACGTAAGACTCTTGGTTCTAAGAGAGGTCAGTTAATCATGCAGTTTTACGGTGAGTCAATCTTGATATCAGTTATCTCTTTTGTGTTGGCTGTGTTATTGGTATTAGCCGCTTTACCAGCTTACAATAACTTAGTTGATAAGCAATTGAGTATTGATTTTGCAAGTGCCGAGTTCTGGGTTTTCTCAGCTCTGATCATCCTCGTCACGGGGATTGTATCAGGTAGTTATCCTTCTTTATATCTATCTTCATTTAACCCGATAAAGACACTTAAAGGAAAGGTTTCTACAGGCAAGAATGGCGATTTACCAAGAAGGATATTGGTTATGCTTCAGTTTGGTTTTGCCATTGTACTCATCATAAGCACAATTGTAATTCTCAAGCAAATTGACCTAGCTCGTGGGCGTGATATTGGTTATAACCAAGAAGGTTTGATTTCCATGACATTGACAGATGATGTGCGTGAGAACTATGATGTGATTAAGAACGAATTGCTGAGGAAAAACCTAATCGTAAATATGACTCGCTCTAATAGCCGAGTTACCGATATTAGTTCTAATAATTTCTTAGGCTGGCCTGGTAAACCCGAAAGTGAGAAAGTGATGTTCGTAACCGTAGTTACAGGTTATGATTATGCCGAAACTATGGGGGCAGAAATGCTAATGGGAAGAGATTTTAGTAAAGAGTTTGCAACTGATTCAACGGCTATAGTTATTAACAAATCTGCTTTAGATTTAATGGGTATAGAAGGTGATCCTATTGGTACACCTTTAGACCTTTGGGGTACTAAACGTCCGTTGGTTGGGGTCATTGATAATATTATGATGGGTTCACCTTATGAGGAGGTTCGCCCAATGTTTATGGTGATAGACGATTGGGGTGGATCTGTAACTCTTAGGTTGCCGGCCACTAATGATGTTCAAGCCATTTTAACAGGGGTACAAGAGGTATTTGAGCAATATAATCCTGCTTATCCATTTGAGTATGAATTTGCCGATGTCGCTTTCGAGCGTAAGTATACAACTATCAATCTTACTCGTCAACTCTCCACGATCTTTGCGCTACTTACCATTTTTATCACCGGTTTGGGTCTGTTTGGATTAGCTTCTTATACAGCTCAGCAAAGGATTAAGGAGATTGGTATTCGAAAGGTTCTAGGTGCAACAGTACCTAGTTTAATAGGCTTGATCTCGAGAGATTTCACAAGACTTGTATTGATCTCATTTGTTATTGCTGCTCCAGTGTCTTATTTCTTACTTCAAGACTATTTGCAACGCTATACCATTAGAACCTCTTTAGATTGGTGGATTTTTGGCATTACAGGATTGGTTGCCTTACTCTTTGCCCTAGTAGTAGTAATTAATCAAGCGAGAAGAGCAGCACTTTCCAATCCGGCAAGTTCACTGAGAACGGAATAATCAATAGTCTTTAAAATATAGATAGCAGGGCGACTCGAGGAACTCAAATTGAGAGCCTCGAGTCATTCCGTTATTTAATGCTACAGATTGTGAGCCAATATTGTCAATGTGGATTATAGATATTACTCTTTTATCAATTTGATGAGATTCGAAATATGCACTAAAAGTCTTAGCCATTTCGGTCGCATAGCCTTTTCGCCATTCTTTAGGCAGAACAGAGTACCCTATTTCATATACACTTTTTCCCATAACTTCTTCTCTCCAAATAAGGCCTACATTCCCTATCAATCGATTGGTTTCCTTTTCAATAGCAGCTAATATACCTACACCTGTTTCTCCATACCTTTTCGTTTGACGCTCATACCAAATTTCTGCTTCCTCCTCTGGAGATTTTGGGTTTTTAATGCCCACGAAATGCAGATAAGGGTTATCCACAAAAAATGCTTGCCATGAGGTTTTATCCTGAGGCTCTAAATGACGATAGAATAATCTGTCAGATTCAATTGGAAATTGATATTTGTGCATCTATTCAAGATACATATCAAAAGAGTTCGTGAGCCAAAGAATTAGAAAAAAGAGCACAATTATGGCAATTCCAATAACGCCTGTAATGATAGAACTCTTACTCAATGGGTTAAGAAGACTGAGTCTCTTCTTTTCGTCATAATCCGGTATCCCAAACTCCTCCATGATTTGAATAGCCTTGGGAACATCGCTATCGCTTACTTGGAGTTTGATACCACCCATGGGTATAGACAAAAAATTGTCCGTTTGAATGGTGAGTTCGTCTTGCATAAAGACTCTGATACCTTCTGACTCTAGTTTAGTTCTAAGTATGTAGGCATCTTGAGGAAAACGAAATGTAGCTATTGTCTTCTGAAGGCTCATGAGGTGAGAAAAATCTGATGTCCTATGTTATTTAAAAACGTCACTCGCTCGTCCAGGTTTTCCTTCCGACTCACTAAAACAGAAACAGTTAGAATACTCATCTCTTCATAACCTTGATCGAGAATTTTGAGATCTTGTTCGTTTACGAGTTTCATCACTTCATTCATTTCCGCATAGGGAAATTTCAACTGGACACGAATTCTTACCTCTTCTTCAATTATTTCATTCGAATCCAAAGCTTCTTTAGCAGCCGTCTTGTATGCGGTAATTAGGCCACTCACACCAAGCTTAGTACCTCCAAAATAGCGAACAACTACCACCAAGGTGTTGGTGAGGTTTTTAGATTTAATCTGTCCTAAGATAGGGTCGCCTGCTGAATGATTGGGTTCTCCATCATCGTTGGCACGCGTTTGAGTGCCTTCAGGGTTAAGTACATAGGCATAGCAATGATGGCGTGCATCATAATACTTCTTCTTGATCAGCTCAAGTTGAGTTTTTACTTCGTCTTCAGATTGAACAGGTAGAGCGATCCCAATGAACTTTGAACCCTTTTCTTTGTAGAGGGATTCACTTTCTTTATTTAATGTCAAAAATCTATCTACCATTAAAGACTATTAGATATTTCCTGATGGCTTAATAGAATGATTACTATTACTGCTAATCCCACACCAATGTAATTGATTCTACTGAGCTTCTCTTTGAAGAATACTATGGCCAGCAATGTGCTTAAAATGATAATACCAATGTTGAGTGAAGGGTAAAGTATTGCGCCATTGTTATTGAAGGCGCTCAGGGCTTTTAGTTGAAAGAAAATACTGAAGAAGTTTGGCACTCCCAGATAAATGCCACCAAGTATATCTTTCCAATTAAATTTTACTTTTTGGATTAGGGCCATAATTAGGCCAAATAGAAAAGCAAAGCTGAATATGAAGATTGGAAATACAACCTCGATTTCTTCGGTTAGCATGCTTAGGTTGATGTAATTTAGACTCGTATCTATTACTCCACCCATTATGAATACTGCTAGAGGTAATGCGATATAACCTAAAGTGAGCTTGACCTTTTCATTATTAGTTCTCTCTTTCTTACTCACCATTAGAATAGCTACAAAGGCAAGTAGAATTCCTGCGTAATTGAGTGCGTCTAATTCGTTACCTGCAATTTTGAAAATGAAAAGGCTAAAAAGAACCGGTATGGCTAAGCTCATTTTTGAAGCTACAGTGGCCACTGCTACTCCTCTCAACTGGGTTGTTCTTGCCATAAGATAAAATGTACTGACGAAAACCAGCCCTAGGAAAGCGGCCGCATAGAACCAATCAGCATTGAAGTCTGCACGCTCATGTACATTGCTAAACCCAGCGTACAATGTACCTGTAATCACACATACTGCATAGTTGGTAATGATTGCCGGAAACGTATTGATTTTAAATTTGCTGAACGATCTAAAGGACATAAAGATGGCCACGTTAGCAAGTATGGTGAGTAATAAATAAAACACTATGCCAAATTACTGAATGAGTATATATAAACAGCTTTGTATATTGCCTAAGTCAATTCTATTTTTTTGAAAAAGCCAATCCTACTTGAATTTCAATCCAAAATCGATGTAAGAGGAAATCTTTCTTTTCTCGAAGAATTAAAGGATGTACCCTTTGAGATCAAGAGGGTTTACTGGATCACCAATATTCCTGAACAACAAGTAAGAGGTGGTCATGCTCATAAAACAGATCAACAGGTAATCATTTGCTTGAAAGGTCGCGTTCAAGTACTCTTAGAATCTAAAGCACAAGATCTTTTTGAAGTTGAACTTAATGAATCAAATCAAGGGTTGTATATCCCTCCAATGTGGTGGGGTAAAATGGTTTTCAGCCAAGATGCACTTTTACTGGGCTTATCTTCAGAAGAATTCAGCGAAGAAGATTATATAAGAGAAAGGGATAAATTTTAGTTGGTATTGTTTTTAAAAGAGTCTATATCATCAGAGGCCAATTTCCAATTCACAGCCTTATTCTATAATAAGTCCGACTTTCATCAAAATGACTTAGAGCAAGTTCATTTCTATTCTGAAATTGAAGAGAAAATTGTATCACATGCCGGTTTTACCTTGAGCAGCTCAACAGCATATGCACCCCTAAGGGCTCCTTTTGGTGGCTTAGAATACGCGCCTTCATTGGGTTTTCAAGCGCTTGAATCAATTCTTTCCGAAGTTGAATTGCGTTTGAGGTCAAAGGGAATTAAAGAAGTCATATACCATCAATCCCCCAGTGCTTATCAGTCGTCAGAATTATTGAATTCTGTATTTGAGGCGCTAAAATATGAGCTGACAGAACAACGCATTTTCCATACGATTCAAATTAGTCAAGAGAGTTTAGAGTCAAGGATGCATAAGATGGAGAGACGAAAACTTGCCGCTTGTTTGTCGGCAGGAACTGTGTTCAAAGAGCTGAAAGGTGATGATCGTATAGAGGTCTTCAAGTGGGTTGATGAGCATAGGTCAGCTTTAGGAAAACCTAGCTCAATGACTTGGCGAGATCTTAAAGAGGCATTCTTACGCAATCCTGATTTTTATCACACCTTTGGCGTGTACTTAAATGGTAAATTGCTAGCAGCAACTGTTGCTGTAAGAGTGAGTAAAGATTCATTGTATCATTTTCTGCCTACGAGCGTCTCAAATTTACCGGAATACAAGAAATACAGTCCTATGGTTTATTTGATGAATAGCCTTTATGAATGGTGTCAAACTAAAGACATCCATCTGCTGGATTTAGGTTCTTCGTATGTGAAGGGAGAATTAAAGACATCTTTGGTCCAGTTCAAGGAGAACATGGGAGCCACACCATCATTGGCGCATAGTTGGAAAAAAGTTTTATGAAGACACCCAAACTCAAAACCGAATTTCTAAAGAGCTCTTCGTGGTCTTTTACCGCAGTAGCTTTTAGAGCATTGGGTGGTCTAACTATTAATAAGCTGTTCTCAATTTACTTAGGTTCGGCAGGCTTAACTCTGCTTTCGCATTTTCAGAATCTTACTTCTCTTTTTACACTTCTGCCAAGTGAAGGTGTTAATCGTGGGTTAATGAAATATTGGTCTGATCCCAAGATCGATGAATTTGAAAAGAAGAAGCTTTTTCAGACAGGCCTTTGGGTCAGTGCTTTTATTTTTATTGTAGTTCTAGGCTTACTCTACTTTTGGCAGAGGGAATACTTTTTCGACCGATTCATTAAAGAATACACGCCTTCAGAATTTCTGAAAATCTTTATTCCTGCAGTTTTTTTGATGATTCTCTCTGGGTATCTCAATTCCATTATACTTTCTCTCAGACAGGTTCGGGCTTATGCATTGATCAATATAGTTGGCTTAGTTCTTTTGGTAGGTACGGTCTACTTTGGGATTACAAAAGGGACTATAGATCAGGCACTTTTAAGTTTTAGTGTTGGCTATGGTCTCATGTTCTTTTGTGCATTGTTCTATTTAATCTACAGAAGAAAGGATATAAAGCTGTCAATGGGAAAACCAGATTCTCAATCCTTTAAAAGAATTTTTAAGTTTTTGGCCATGGCTATTAGTGCTATAGCTTTTGGGAGACTCTTAGATTTTGCAGTGAGGGACTATGTAATCGGTCTTTATGGATTGGAGAAAACAGGGTTATGGCAAAGTGTGGCTAAAATGTCTACAAGCTATATGCTTGTCTTTACCGGTACTGTCGGGGTGGTTTACTATCCTAAAATGGCCTCTTTGATTCATGATAGGGTCAATCTCAAAACTTATGTAATCAAGGTAATGGGATTTGTAGCCTTTGTCTCTATTCTGGCCTTAGGGGTTTATTATTTAAATCGTGAGTTCTTCTTGACAGCCTTTTTCTCAGCCGAATTTAAACAGGCAGCATATCTTGTGAAATTTCAGGCCTTTGGTGATTTCTTTGCTATCCTGTCCTATCTACTGGCTTACCTTTTAAGTGCACGTGTTGAGACCATGAGATACATAGGAGCTCAGGTACTTTCGGCCATCATTTATGTAGCTTTAATCTGGATTTTAATTCAGCCATTAGATCTGGAAGCATTAACCGTAGCTTATATGTGGAGATACATTGGCTTCTTTTTAATTCTAGTTTTCTTCAACCGTAAGTTATTATTCAGGTGAGCAAAGTGTCTGTAATAGCCATTTCCTATAATCATGCTCCTTTCATCAAAGAGGCATTGGAATCTGTGTTTGCTCAAACCTATGAAGATATTGAACTGATCATCTTAGACGATGGCAGTACTGATGATAGTCGAGAGTTAATAAAAGATACGCTAGGTGAAAGGGAAGCAAGTCTATTATTGAGCGAGGAGAATCTGGGCTACACCAAGACTTTTAACAAAGGTTTGGGTTTAGTTACCGGAGATTACATCATTGATTTTGCTCTAGACGACATCATGAAGCCTTCTTTTGTAGAAGAGAGTGTCAAGGCTTTAGAGGCAAGAGGTGAAGAATTTGGCGTGTCTTTTGCCAATGCTGAGTACATTGATCGTGAATCAAAAGTAACCGCTATCCATACGGAATGGCTTAAAAAACAAGGAATTATTGATTGGATACCTGAAGGTGATATATTCCAGATGGTGTTGAAGAGATATTTTATCTGTACGCCTACCATGATGATCAAGAGATCTGTTTTTGATAGGATAGGGGGATATGACCAAGAACTTGCTTATGAAGATTTCGACTTTTGGGTGAGAACTTCTAGATACTGGCAATACTGTTACATAGATAAGGTACTGGTTCAGAAGAGAAAGCTTGAGACCAGTATGTCAGCACAGCGTTATCGTCATAAGACAAATGGTCAAATGAGATCGGTTTATAAAGTTTGCGAGAAGGCAGCAAGCCTTTGTGATTCAAGAGCAGACTATAAAGCCTTGCGCGTTAGATTAAATTATGAATTCAGACAATGCTTGAGGCATAGAGCTTGGGATTTAGCTCATGAATATCAATCTCTTCTCAAGTCTAACCGATTAAGTTTTGATTTGGCAACCCAATGGGTTGGATGGTTCGGTTGGAGACTCAGGCTAAGGCTGAAATAGGGTTTTCCAACTTGTTAATGATTTCACCCTCAAAATCTTCACCTTTCATTTTGGCGCTTAATTCTCGTGCTTTGATCAAATAATTCTCATTGGTCCAAAGATCCTGAATCAAGCTTAAGAGTCTGTCACCTCTGATTTTTCTAATCGATAAGCCCTTTGGGCCAACGCCCAATTCATTTAACGTATTGCTCCAAAAGTATTGATCAATGATATGCGGAATAATCAAGCTTGGACAACCATACTTAACGCCTAAATGAGTAGTACCAGCACCTCCATGATGGACGATGGCATAGGCTTTAGGTAGAATCCAGTCGTAAGGAATTGAAGTTGTATAGTAAGCCAGTTTATGGTCTAATTCTATTTTTTCTAAGCCGCCTCCTGCTGTATTAATAATCAGAGGGATACTCAATTTTTCACAGACCTTGATAAAAGCCATTGTCTTACCGGCAGGGTCTGGGTTTGTCATACTTCCAAAGGTTAGGAATAAGAATTTTGGGTTATTCTCAATGAAGCTCACTATCTCTGGTTCAGGATTCCAGTGCTGTTCCTTATCTCTTTCAGTATAACCTAAGAAATGCACATGACTGGGTAAATCGCTTGTGTCAATAAGGTTTGGTGAAACTGTATAAATGGCCATTTCTCCCTTGTAAATACCTTCGAGTGATTTTTGAGATGTATTCTGCTTGTACAGCTTTTTGAGGTAAACTCTCAGATTCTTTACTGAAGCATAAGTCATGAGCTGATAGCTCAATTTGTTAAGAATCTTACCCAAGTTCCTTCCTCGAAAGCCTATAGATGATTTGTTTTTAATAGGATGAACAACACAAGGTATAGGGCTGAGTAAGATGGATTTGCCTTTTTGTTTTAAGCTCCTAGCCAAGGGCATGGTTGCCTTAAGGCTATGAATAAGGTAATCAGGACTTACCTGCTCAATTATTTCATTTTGTTCTTTCAATAGGTTTCGATTTACGGTTGTTGATTGCCGCCAAAGCTTGAAAAATGCTTTTAAGCGCTCAATTCTTCCTCCTCCACCGCCCATTACCTTTTTTCCAAGGTCTCCTTCAATCATTTCAAGAAAGCCCTTATCAAGAGGAATGAAATCGAGATTAGACTCTTTGGCTAGTTGACCTAGTTGGGCAGGGAAAGCACAAACAACCTGGTGGCCTCGGTTTTGAAGTTTTTCTCCTATGGCTAAGAAAGGCTCAACATCTCCTCTAGTTCCTATGGCTATCAACAAGTATTTCACGCTACTAAAAGGTCGAAAAAAAATATTGCAGGTTCAACGGAAAGTAATGGAATCAGCGTGCAACCGTCTTGAATTTATTAGGTCATTCAATTAATCAAAACCTCAAAATATGTTCACCAGCCTTAAGCATTCCATCCGCTCACTTCAAAAGTCTAAAGCATACGTTTTTTTAAATCTGCTTGGTCTTTGTTCGGGTCTCGTAGTTTTCATACTCATAATGGTCTATACCAATTACGAGTTCAGCTACGATAGATATCATTCAAAAGCAGATAATATTTATCGAGTTTACAAAACGGACAGAGGTAACTATTACAAAGGCTCAAATAAGTACGCTGTCGTTCCTACTCCTTTAGCTCCGGCTTTAGTTCAAGATTTTCCTGAAGCGATTAGTTGCTTCAGAATAGATCATTATGGCAATAATGTGATTGCCGTGGAGGATGAGTATTATTTAGAAAAAGGTATTTATGCAGCTGATCCACAGATATTTTCAATACTTGATTTTGAGCTTCTCAAGGGCAGTAAGTCGGAAATTCTAACAGGCCCTGATGGTGCGGCAATTTCTGAGTCAATTGCCATGAAGTACTTCGGGCGAACGGATGTGCTAGGAGAGATCATTAAATATAGAGATGAGACGCCATATAAGATCAATGGGGTCTTTAAAGACATGCCCAAAACATCGCACTTTGTTGTCGAAGTTGTGCTTAATCTTGAAGGTGCACAAGCTGTGGGTGGGCGAAGTATGAATAATTGGGACAACAGTAATTTTTATGCTTTTATAGAATTGAGTCCTGAAGCTGATCCTGCTGCGCTAGAAGCAAAATTACCAGAATTGCGTGCTAAGTATGCAGATGACCCCATTGATAGCGAAGAAGGTCAGGAATCTACTTATTATTTGCAGGCACTTAAGGATGTTCATTTTACCAAGGATGTAAATTTTGATATTGCACCAAATGTAGATGCATCGGCACTATATATCTATGTGGGTATTGCCTTCCTGATTCTCATTATAGCCGCTATAAATTATATCAATTTAGCAACAGCCCGTGCTGTTAACAGAACCAAAGAGATTGGGATTAGAAAGGTGATTGGAGCTCAAAAGTTGAGTCTGATCAGGGCTTACTATCAAGAATCTGCTTTGATCGTTTTTTCAGCCCTAGCTTTAGCCGTACTTGTCTTAGTTTTTGTATTACCCGAGTTCTCGTCTTTTATTGATAAAGCTCTAACCCTTGATTTTTCATCGCTAACATTCTGGTTATTCCTTCTTACGCTAGGTGCTTTGTTAACATTATTATCAGGGATCTATCCTGCGTTAATGTTGTCCAAGTTCAAGCCTTTGGTTGCCTTAAAGGGTAATCTCAATAGCTCAAAGAGTAATGCTAGATTGAGAAATGTATTGGTCGTATTTCAATTCAGTATTTCGTGTGCGTTAATCTTAGGAGCTTCGGTCTTATCTAAGCAGCTCAACTTTATACAAAATATGGATACGGGTTATACCAGAGACCAAATAGTAGTTTTGGGTATACGTGACAGAAATATGAGGGCCGAGTTGGATGTCTTTAAAGATGAGCTCAGAAGAATTCCCGGAGTAAAGTATGTTTCTTCTTCTAATTCCTTACCTAATAACATCAGTTCAAATGGCTCAGTCAATTGGGTTGGTAAGCCTGAAGATGCTCCAAGGGTAGTGCTATATACCAACACTGCAGACTACGATCATGTAGATCTATATGATTTAGAAATTGTTGAAGGGAGAAATTTTGACCCAAGTATTCCAACTGATGAGAATGCGGTACTTATTAATGAATCTGCAGTGGAGGCACTCGGCTGGGAGGAGCCAATTGGTATGCAAATGATGACTTGGTTTGGTGATACGGGTAGGGTAGTAGGTGTTCTTAAAGACTTCCATGCACATTCTGTACACCTTGAGATCGAGCCGATTAGGATATTTCAGAGGTCAGGTCAGTTCAACCTTTCTATCAGACTAGAAGGAGAGAACTTCGATGACTTAATTAAAGAGATTGAAAACACCTATTACAGCTTTAATCCGATTTACCCTTTTGAGTATAACTTCTTTAATGATTTATTCGATCGTGCTTACCTGACCGAAATGAAGACAGCCAAGCTATCCAATTGGTTTACAGGATTGGCTATTCTTATTGCTTGTTTAGGACTATATGGATTAGCAGCTCATAAGGTTCAGCATAAAATAAAGGAAGTTGGTGTTAGGAAGGTTTTAGGAGCTTCGGTTACTAGAATATTGCTTTTGCTTACCAGAGACTTTGGTATGCTCCTGATTTTATCCTTCTCTTTAGCAGCGCCAGTTGCCTATTTGATTATGGATAATTGGCTAGATGGTTTCGCTTACCATACAACCATTAACGTGTTAACCTTTGTGGTAGCGCTATTATTGATGCTCTTGGTAGCTGGACTTACTGTCGGATTTAGAACATACAGGGCAGCGATTAGAAATCCAGTAGATGCCTTAAGAGAAGAGTAATAGGGGTCACTTTTTATAGTAATTGTCAATAAGGCTTTTGCCATATTTCCAAAGTGTATCGGAGCTCTCTTCGATACGCTTTTTCTTTTCTATTACTGTTTCGTAGGGAACGTCAAATTCACGCCATGTGCCTCCATGGTTTGAATCGTTTTGCATCATTGGTGCTAGTCTATCAATGGCCTTTGCAAATTTGGCATCTTCAGACTCAGCCAATTCGAATTCTGTCCAGAGCTCAGTTAATTCATGAGCTAACGCATCAGGTAGCAATCCAAAAATTCGTTTGGCAGCAGCCAACTCCTCATCTGTGTTTTCATGGTTTTTTTGTGTATCGAAAAGAAATGTATCGCCAGCATCAATCTCTACGATATCATGTATTAAGAGCATCTTAATCACACGACCAATATTCACCTTTTCCTTAGTCTGATTTTCTAGAGCTATGGCCATCATAGCCAAATGCCAACTGTGTTCAGCGCTATTTTCGTGCCTGTCGGAATTCAATAAACAGGTCTTTCGAAAGATGAATTTTAGTTTATCAATTTCCTTGATGAAGGCGATTTGCTTTTCGAAGTCAGTCATAGTGCGAAGATAAAAAGAGCCTAAAATAGTTGAGGATATTATGACACATTCTTATCGCCTAGGATGCTTATTCCACTCCAAAGCGTTGCTGATATACAAGATCAGCTAATTCTTTACCCCAGATCTCATAAGTCAAAGTTGATGGATGAACGCCATCGCTATAGAATTCACTCTTTTGATGACCCGGGTACTTCTTTAACCAATAGTCGAGACTAATTCTTTGGGGATCGAAATAGACATTCTGATGTCCTTTGATTAGTCGGTTTAGGCGTTGACCGTGCAAGGATACCAATTGACCAAGTACCAACTGAATTGGTCCTGTAAAGGCAGGAAAGGTGTGAATAGGGGGCATGGTAGAAAAGAGAATTGGCGTTTCAGGAAATCTGGTTCTCAAGTCTTTGATCAAAAGTTCCACTTCTTTAGCCCATTTATCAGGGCTATTGAGTTGGAAAGTATCATTTCCGCCTAAAGCAATGAGTATTAAGTCTGCCTGATCTTCTTCGACTTTAGGTACAAGATCTTTTCGAACCATTTCAGCGGTCAGTCCACTTTTGGCATACACCTTCCAATCAATTGTTCTCTTAATTAGTGGCGCTAGACTTTTACTAAAATTCCCAGCAAATCCGTTTTCATGGGTGTCAATGCCAACACATGCCATGCTGCTTTCGCCAAGACAAATGAGCTTGAAAGGTTTGCCTTCACCTGTAATTCCTTCAGGGCCTTTGGCCTCAGGTAATCTTGGGAAGGTGCGTCTGATTTTATTCCCTTGGGTTAAGACAATAGGCATTATAGGGGCAAAAAGGATACTTCCGAGAATGAACTTGAATTGCTCCATTAATTGTGGTTGATGATGACCTTATTTAGGGGCATCTAAATACACTCTTAGTCTGTAGTTAATGTTTACTTGAGAGTTTTGTCCGGTATTGGTATTGAAGGTAGCGCTTAATTGACCACTTACAATTGTTTCAAAAACTGTCCAGCTATCCGTGTCAGTATCCACATCAAAAGAACTCACAACTTCGTAGCTATCTATTCTATTAAAGTTACTCTGACTTTCAATGGGAGAAAATGAATTTCCGCAAGCGTCAACCATACTCATTCCAAAATGCACTAAATCTGAATCTCTAGTTTCCATTTCATTGAGAGTAAGCAGCGGTGTGGTTTCACCTACAGCATTCTCTAGACCTTCCAATCCATAAGGTCTTACAACATTAATCTGGAAGAAATTCTCGGAGGTATAGACATTGATTTGATTACAACCTACTCCTGGACATAAGCCGTTGTTAGGGCCTGTGATATCACCGCCCATGTTGTCTTGGAGTATAAAATAACGTTGCCCTTCCCAGGTGATTTCAACTACCGGATCGTTTTCTACTCGAAATGCCGGTGGTGCCTGAAAATTTTGTGGACCAATAACGCAATCAGGGTTATCTCTTTCCGGTAAATCGTAGTTGTTGCAGGAAAGCGCGCATGCTAGAATTAAGCATAAGGCTAAATAAATGTGGTTGTTTCTCAATTTCATAGGACCATTTTGAGTTTAGTCCTAATATATTAAAAATCAGAAAGTTGTAATAGAAGTGTTACAACTAAAGTGCTCTGATTTTAATTCTTCTGAAAGCCACCTTACTGCCATGATCTTGAAGACAAATCTTTCCTTCTTTTTGAATACCGAATCCTTCCCAATCTTTAAATCCCGATTTGCCAATAAGGTCTTGCCATGGCGCCCCATTAACAGGAAAAGTCAGCACCTGCTCATTGTTGAAAGAAAGGGCTCCCTCATTAGAATTATGATCAATTTTCAACAAGAAGCTATTCCACAATCCTGAAGCCTTAGAAACAATTTGAGAAGGAGGCATAATATTAAAAATGGAACCTGCTCTTTGTATGTCGCCTCTTTCTGAGATGTACTCTTCCCAATTATCATCTAATATTTGAATTTCCGGTCCTGTCTGATAAGGATGTTCAAACTGCTCATTTTCTAATACACCCCAGAACAAACCCGAATTACCATTCTCAGAAATCATCCAATCTAAGGAGAGTTCGAAGCTGGTATAACTCTTATCTGTGATGAGATTGGCAGTCTCTGCCGTTGTTCTCATGGCAGGATCAAAGACAAGCACACCATTATCTACATACCAACCATTCAGGTTGTCACTACCTCCATAGATATGCCAACCACTGAGGTCTTCGCCATTGAAAAGATCGGTCCAACCATCGTCAGTACTGGAACAGGAAAATAGACAAATGATGAGGGAGAGAAATAGGATTCGTTTCATTGATCTGAATTTATTGATTTTGATCCGAATCATTCCTAAAATGTAATCATGAAAAAGCTTTCACTTTTCTTGCTAGCGACATTGTTTGCCTTAGGCTGCTCTCAGAAAGGAGACAGCACAGATAGCTTTGATATCACTAAATCAAAAGGCCCAGAGGCTAAGATGGTTAAAGCTTCAGAAAGAATTGACTTAGAGAATAAGGGAGTTGGTCCTATATCAGAAGTAATTCTTGCCGAGGCAATTGATGAAAAATTGGCCAGAACTGGTGAAGGTCTCTACAAAACTTACTGCACCATTTGTCATAAAGTAGATGCTAAGTTTATAGGCCCTGCACCTAAAGGTATATTGGAAAGAAGAACGCCAGAATGGATTATGAATATGATTCTTGCACCTGAGCGAATGCTAAGAGATGATCCATTGGCTAAACAATTATTCATTGAATTCAATGGCTCGCCCATGGCCAATCAGGGTTTGAGTGAGGAAGAAGCCAGAGCAGTTTTAGAATTTTTTAGAACGCTTGAGTAACTAAGCTCTGTTTAGTAATAGTTCCTCAACTGCCGCATAAGCTGTTTGAGCTGCCCCATGAACAGTAGCGGTATTTTCGGTATGATAGGTCTCCCCAGCAAAGAATAGCTTATTGTTTACAGATGCGGCCATAGTTTCGTAGTCTTCTACCTCTCCATTATGGGTATAAGAACCTCGGATAAAGGGTTCTTGAGACCAATTCTGTGTTACATGTTGTATGTAGGTTCGGGAAGGAGTGCCATCGAAACGTTCATCCAACTCATTTAAAATGAATTGAATAAGTTCATTGTCATCTGTTATGCGTGCGTATTGTGAAGAAGGCTCACCGACAGAGAAGAGCCCTAGGATATTCCGGTTACTATCTTTTCTAAAGGCAGCATCATAGTAAATCTTCTCTCCTTCAGTATCACTCAAAGCTTCGAAGAGAGGTCCGTCAAACATCATGTCAGGATAGAATTTTTCACTGAATTCTATAAATACTTTTATGCCATCAGGCATGTTAATTCGAGAGAAAGCTTGTGTCTTGTTTGTTGGCAGAGGAGGATTAAACGTGATGTCACCATCCTGCATAACGGTTACGGGAACGGTGATAATCAGCCGATCTGCCGTATACTCGTTACCGTTTTGGTCTGTAACCAAAACTCTTTCACCGGAATAATCAACACTTCTAATCACTGTGTCGAGCTGGATGTTGCTCTGTATTTGAGGCACAAAGAAGTCGTTGAAATAGCTAAACCAAGTGGTATTTTTGAACTTATACTCACCGTAAAAATTTGTGTAAAAGTTTCTTTTCTTAAGCTCATCGTTTTTCCAAACTTGAAGAGATTCCGGTTTATAATTGATGATGCCTATGTCGGTATTAATGGATTCGTCATTAATGAGCTTTGCCAGAACATTGGGATTAGTATGGATCCACTCGGCTCCTAAATCAATAGGGAAGTCGGCAAAATTGTCTATGGCCTTCATTCTTCCACCAACTACTCCTGAAGCTTCCAAAATTTGAAAGTTGATACCATATTGCTGTAAGGCATAACCTGCGGTTATACCAGCAGCCCCGGCACCGATGATCAATACATCTCCATCGAAGTTTACATTGAAAGTTGGGATATCATCTTCTTCACTACAGCCCGTAATAAAACTTGGTAGAAAGAATACGCCTAGACCTAAGGCTGATGCTCTTTGAATAAAGTCTTTTCTATTCACTGTCGGATACTTTAAAGTTGATGGTAGTGCCGAATTCTAACTGAAAAAGAAAACTACCCTTTTCTACTTGACGTATTTTACGGCCAATAGTCGCTTTCGTCCACAATCTTTTTTTGTTTTTGGTCATCCATCTATGGCTGAAAGCTAAGCCTGTAAAGAAGAAGTTTCGTCCTGCTCGCATCTCGTTACCTGTGTTGCCAGTGCCCAGGTTTACCCCGAAGGACTCTTTAATCGATTGACGCAGATACCCCGCCTGTATGCCCAGAGACTGGTTATTTCGGTTGTTTTTGCCATCAAAGATTTTTCCAATCTCGCCACCAACAAAGTAGTTCATGTCTCGGTCTATATCCGTGAAAAAACCTACTTGAGGTTTGAGGTAAAGTCTGTGGTTGGGAGCTTCAGGATCTGAACTTCTATCTGAAAGCTTAATTTTTAAAGGCACATGTGTGCCTAATTTAAACCCAGGCTGAATACCATTATTGGTAAGGAAGCTAACACTTAAGTCTCCAGGTTCATTCTGACCAAATGACTGGAAGCTGAAAAGCGCAAAAATTGAAATGAGTATTAAGTTTCGCACGACCATAATTTATCTCTATGAATATCCGAATTCAGGCAGGCAAAAACTAGGCCATGAACGAGATTAATATGATTTGTAAGAATGTTTTTAAATCTACCAGCGACTTAAAATCTCTATCTCTGTTTCAGGGTTGGCATCATCATTCGGGTCAATAGCAATACCAGCGTTTGCTTTCAGCCAGACTGGTATACCTGCTGCATTTAAGCATAAATCAATGTTATTGTCATTGTCGCTCAAATCAGCTAGTAGGAATGGATTGACGATAGTTGTATCTGAACCATTCACCATCATTACTTGAAAGCCATTTAGTTCTGCGTCTCCTAACTCTTTGCCATTGATTGCTCTAACGCCTCCAGCCCAAACCGCTTTCACCACCATCTTTGTGTCTCTTGGACAGTCACAACCCTGTCCTTTTTCTACATATGGATAGTCGTCTGTAAACGTAAAATATTCGGCATAGCTTAAAATGGGGCCTTCAGGTAAAGGAATGACACTCTGCGTCTGACTTTTGAAATTGACTCCGGTTCTGCTTATAATATCGCCAGTTATTTCAACTGAAACCGGAGGGTTATCCGGGTGATTACCATATTCGCCAATTAATAGGGCTGTTCTTAATTCAAATGCTTCTTCAGCCGGTAATAAGGTAACTGCTTCTACATCAAATTTTGATCCATTGGCTGTGGTCACTTGAAAATCTGAAGCGTCTAATGTGGCCGGATCGACTTCTAGTGAGAATATCACTGGCATACCATCCTTGCCGGGTGCTTTTGCATATAGTAATCTTGCCATTTGAGTTAAGCCGTTGTCAAGTCCAAAAAATGCAGTTAACAGTTTAGCATCTCTGGTTTTATCTATTTCGGGTACCTGACTTGAAAGCTGAGGCTCCCGATTCAGCTGTGCACAACTTGAAAGGATTGATAAAGAGATGATTAAAAGTAGAAATGGCCAGCTGATATTTTTCACGATTCGATTCAAATCAGTTTCTTATCCGAGAAAGTTGTGATTCTAAATTGGTTTTTGCAACTGTCTGTGCTTCAGAAAGATTACCTAGTAATAAATTATTGGATTCATAGGGATCTGCTAGCAAATCATAGAACTCCTGACTCCCATTAATTTGAGTAAAGAGTTTATACTGATTGTCTCTAATTACCCATTGGTCTGTGGTGCCATCGTCAAATTCTGTGTAAGCATAGTCTTGATGTGTTTCGGAGCCTGTTAAAAGACTTTGAAAGCTTTTACCGTCATGCATATCCATCTCATTTTCAGTTGTAATGGATAAGATGGTGGAGAACAGATCAACATTCGTGATCAGGTTATTGTCAGTGCCTAACCTACTCACTCCTTTTCCTGAAACAAACAATGGAGTATTGATACCACCTTGATATAAGGTACCTTTTACTGTACTTCTTGAGTATGGACTTTGTGCCACTTGGTTTGGTGCACCATTATCACCTATAAAGATGATTACGGTATTATCTTTTTCTTCTTCAGATATGCTGTCCAGTAACCTCCCAATTTGAAAATCCATTGCTTCTATCGCTGCTAGATAGTAGGACATAGGGTCCGCAGCATTGGTATATGCCGGTAGTGCACCTTGTGAATGCATATTGGCAGGTGGCGCATGAAATGGTGTGTGAGGTGCATTGTAAGCGAGCCACAGAAACCAAGGGACATCTTGATTGCCTATCCAATCAATGGCCATATCAGTAAAGGCTTCGGTGATATAAGAAGATTGGTTGGTGAAATTACCGTCCTCAGTTAATCGCCAATCGGTATAGCTGCTCACCGAGCCGGTAGCCAATCCGGCATAATAGTCCATGCCGAATTCTTCTGGGTTAATTCTGGCTCCACCTCCTGATAGATGCCATTTACCAACAATGGCAGTAGCATATGCATCATTCGTTCTATTCTTAATTTCTTGATGCAAAATCGTTTCTGAAGATTGCAATTCATCTCCCGCCCATTTTACACCGGTTCTATAGCCATATTTACCCGTTATAATAGCTGCTCGGGTAGGGGAGCAGCTGGGGTTTGTCCAGAAATTGGTAAAGTTTAGACCATTATTCCTTAAGGCATCTAAATGCGGTGTGTTAGCTTTTAATGTGCCTTCTGAATATCCATTGAGGGCGTCTTTGCCTAGATCATCTGCAATAATTAAAAGAATGTTGGGAGGGGATGTAACGGGAGAAACCGGATCATCTTGACTACTACAAGCAGTGATTACTAGCATTAGAAGTAATAAAGTGAAAGAACGCATAAGACTTAGATGAAGAAAAAGGAGAATGGTTTAAAGTAACATACAGGTAATGGATAAAGGAACTGTTTAAACGTACAGGTTTATTCTGCCGTTAGAGAATCACTTCCGCCAGCGGGATAGACCGTATCTCCCCTTTTTGTGAGTCTGATACCATCTACACTTGAGTCAACATAGGATACAGTTTTAAAGCCTAATTCGAATACGCTTGCAATTGCTCGTATAATGTTTTGATGAGTGGCATTATCAGGAAAAAACGTTGACTGATTTGTTTTCTTGTTGGTCGGATCTGTTTTTGAACGAACACTTTGCTGATAGGTGCCATTCTCTATTGGGGTTTCGTTTCCATAGGCTTCATGCGTGCTGCTATTATCAGCTTTTGAATGAAAACCTGTGGGTTTTCCTTTTTTAAAATCTCCTTGGAATATGTGATGACCGTATTTGGCATCAACGGCATCATATTTTTCATCGATTTTTGCTTTTGCCTGAAGTTTGACGAGTTCTTTAGAATCACCTGCTGCTTTTTGCCTTCGAGCAGCTTCTGATTCTAGGAAATCAGCATCTTCATTATCAAAAACTCCCAGCTCTATCATTTTGGTCCTACCTTCTCTAATGTTTTTAAATACATCAGGAGTTGGATCAAGATAATGCCGCATTTGATTATAAACAGCAAGAGTGATTGCGGTACTATTTGGTTCTACATTACCTATGATGACTTTAATTTCGTCTTTTATCTCTCTATCCTTGTATTTTCTTTTTTGAATAATATTCCTATTCGAGCTTTTTAATTGAGCTATCAATCTTGAATTGTGGTCTGAATGTTTGGATTCTCTCAAAATTTTAAACTGCGATGCTCGATGGTCGGAATTAGCACTGTCTTTGATTTTTCTCTGTAAATATGCCTCAGGTCTATTGTCCCGAAACTGAAAAGCTTGCCCGCTCTCACTAAGTCCTTCCTTTGCCTCATGAGCTACAGATTGGCTTTGATTCTCTTGGGTTTCGTTCGCGTGTGTTTGCATATCCCTTGAGTTGGATTTAGTGTTTATTGTTTAGCATTCCAATTAAATAATCGTAATGCTTTTTTCGTGCGTAGACTAATATAACTAAAAACCCTAACCTGAATGCTCAAGTTAGGGTCTAATTCTTTAGCGGTCAGTATGGTAGCAAAGGGCTACATTACCACAATTCTACTTAGATGGCACACCTAAGTGTCGGTCAAAGAATTCGATTAACTTACCAAACAGATAGCGATTGTAATACCTTTCACCGCTCCAGCCATGCGTAGCACCCGGGGCAAATGCAAAGTCGAAGTTCTTACCTTGTTTTATCAGTTCATCTGCTAATGTGGCCGTTGTCTTAAAGGGTACCACATGGTCTTGCATGCCGTGAATGAACAGTAGTTTGTCTTCTAGGTTTGCTGCGTACTTGATTGCTTTTCTTTCAAATACTTCAGGCTCTGTTTGTGGAGTACGGACAATCGCGACATCGTCCGTGCCAAAGAACACTGGGTCAACTGCCGATGCTGCAGCTACACCCGCCTGAAATAAGCCTGGTTTTTTCAGCAAAGAATAAACGGAGAGCGTGCCACCATAACTACTACCCCAGATACCGATGCGGTCTGGATCGACATAATCCAGTGACTCCATGTAAGCAACGGCACTTGCATAATCCTCAATGTCTTGGTCAGCAAAGCCCAACAGAAACTCTTCGCGGAATGCGCGGCCGTAACCATTGCTACCTCGCGAATCTACCTGCACGATGATATATCCCTTCTTGACCAGTAGTTGTTGTACAAGACCATAGTTGCCAGCCCAACGGTTTCTTGCCGTATTAGAATATACAGGTCCAAATAGTACTGGGTACTTCTTGCCTGGTTCTAGGTTTGTAGGCTTTAAAATGCGGGCATGTAGTCTGTAGTCATCAACAAGACTAGGGAAGTTCACATATTCTGCACCCACCCAAGTTCTTTCGTTGAAGGCAGGTAAAGGCGAGTTGGTTATTCGGGTAGCATTACCTCCTTTGCTGCTGGCCACATAAAGCTCAGCAGGTGACGTATCATTACTATGTCTGAATACCAAGTGCTTACCATCCGGAGAAGGATAACCAATGTTCTGACCTGCAAGATTTGTCATTTGCTCGGGTTTTCCTCGGGACAGGTTCAGGCGATATATATGTTGTTCATAAGGATTAACTCCATTGCCAGCATAAAAGACTGCGTTACCTGCAATTGTTGGAGCAGACAGCACATCGTAAGCTGGGTCTGTTAATAGCTTAGAGCTTGCTTTTGATGCTGTAGCATCGATTGAATATAGTCCGTAGCGATCACCCATGTCGCTTAAGAAGATGACCTGCTTTCCATCAGGATGCCATGCGGAACCAAATGATGTATACATTCGGCTTTCTCGGACACCTTTCCAAATCTCACGCGGTTGGGTTTCTCCTGGAGCCACTACAAACAGTTTACGATCAACCGCAGTGTCAGATGCGATATCAATCAGCAGTGCACCTTCCGGTGACCAGTTAAAGTCAATGACCTGATTGCCGCTTGGGTTTGGCAAATCAAGGTAGGTAATCTTACCACTTTCTACATCGAGTAAGCCAACTCTACGAATCTCGTTAGGATCGCCCGGATAACTTCTGCGTACTTCATTGGGGTTCGTTTCTTCAGCTAGGTAATTCGGGAAGGGTACTTTTCTCATCTCACGCCTGTCAACCACATGAATTGCTATGGTCTTGCCATCAGGAGACCATTTGTAAGTGGGCCCACTCCAAATACCCGGACCGATTTCACGTTCTGCACGGCTGTAACGTCCCTTTCTTAAGCTCGAGAGACTGGCGATACCGATCTCAGTAAGTTGGCGATTCTCTCTAGATGCAAAGTCAGCAAGCCAGAGATCTCCATTCTTTATATAGGCTGCTTGATTGCCATTTGGTGATAAGGATAATCTCCCTGCACCAGCTTCGACTAGCATCAATTGGCGGTCTTCTTCTCGGTTAAGTGATGTCTGCCATAGGTCGTTCCCTCTCAGGCTGATGATGGTGTTGGCATCAGGCCAAGCCATAGCACGTACTGAAGGAGATGCGGTATCGGAAATAAGGCGCACATCCTTTCCATCATTTGTAGATAGCCAGAGGCCACGCCCAGATTTTCCCGGTTCATTCCAAGAAAAGGCAAAGTGCTTGCTGTCTGGTGCCCAGACAGGTCCTGAAGGGCTTGTGCCTGTTATTCTTGGCGTTGCAAAAATGTCATCGAGGGTGAGGTCTCTTTCCTGCGCTGTAGCTGTTATGGTCAATACAATCAGTAAGGTGGTTATTATCCAAGATTTCCAAAGAGAGTTCTGTTTCATGTAGTTGTTTTAATAACGCCAAGATAGCGTTGCTAATTAATACCCACAACGGCTACTATAAAGATCTATATTCAGGATTGAACGGTTTGGCTAATGTGCGGCTGCCGCTTTCGTGTTTAATTTATTGTAACGAAATATAGCAATTCCGAGAGACTTCAGAAGTGGGAGTGATGCACCACCCGATATAAGATCAAGATTGGTCACCGACCAACACTTATACAGCCCTAGCCTGCTCCACGAGGCTTTGCGGTAAGGCTTAATTTAAATGGTCTTTTGAAAACAGAAGATTTATGAGGTGCTGCACTTTAGGTTTTGTTAACTGCCGTCTTTTATGTTTTCCAAGTCTTGCTTTCCAATAATTGTCATTATTTCAATAACATCGTCCTTGAGTCGAAAGTAAACCGAATCGACACCAGAGACACATCTTCTATAACCCATTTTTATGTGATCTACAGCTTCATAAGCAAAAGGGTTTTTGGCTATCTTTTCAAATGAATTAAAGAACGAGTTGAAATACCTGTCCGCTTGTTTTTCTCCAAAACGACTCACTCCAAATTGATGGATTCTTATTAAATCTTCCTTTGCTGAATTGCTAATTTTATAATTAGCCATTAAGCTTCGACTTTGATAAGGCCAATATTTCAGATTGTGTCATATTGGTAAATCCACTTTTTTCGGCTTGCTCCAATTTAGTCTTTATCCAATCTATTTGAACCTGTTGTTGGCGTGCTTGTCGAATTAAATCATTGATTAACTCGCTTTTACTGGTGTATTCTTGACTTTCGACTTGAGCTTTAAGCCATTTGTCGTTTGGTTCTGTGAAAGAAATGCTTTGTCTTGACATGATTCTTTTATTGGTGTAAATATACATCATTAACGCATCATTGACAATTTTAGTTTACTCGTTCACATATGACAGGTAACGCAGCGGAAGACTATGCCCCTCGCGGGGCATTAAACTCAACGGTCTGGCTATGCGCAGTGTGTGATTGAAAAGCGGTAGTTTTCAATCGAGCACGTTGGTAAGCCAAAGCAAGTTTAGAGGCTTAAAGTACCAAAAAAATAAGACGTCAAAACTTGTTTTGGCGAATGGGTAGAGTAGAAGCTTTCGTTTACAACTACAGCCGCATTATTTATAGCCATTGTTGTACACTGTATTTATTGGTTTTTCAAGTGATACGTTGTCAACCTTTTATCACCTGATTTTGTAAATAGGTCTTTTTCAATTCCAGTTTTTAAGTCTCTACTGGCTGAAGCACTACTTAATTGCTTGAAGACTTGCATATAGTCTTTTCTAGTGAAAGAGTCCATATTTAGAGAGCAGAAGTGTTGTAGTCTGCTTTCCTGTGTCATATTTACAGAAACAGAATTTCCAATTAATTCAGCTAGTGTGTCATTCACAACTGAAAGCATATATTCAATGAATACAGTCGATTTACCTGTTTTGTCACAGATGGACAGAACTTTGTAATAGTCTTCTTGTGATTTTGATATTAATGTCTCAAAAGGTAAATATTGAAACACCGGATATTTAGACATTAATATTATCGTTTGCCATAATCTTCCCATTCTACCGTTTCCGTCAGTAAAAGGATGAATAAATTCCATTTCGTAGTGAAAAACGCAACTTTTAATTAAAGTGATTTCCTGGTCATTTTTTAGGTAATCAAATAGGTCTTTCATTAAATACTGAACATTTTCAGTTGGAGGTGCTAAGTGCTCAATTTTAGAACCTTTTACAATCCCAACTCCTTCTTTTCTAAATGCTCCAGGATTATCAATTAGCTCATCCATTAAAATTTTGTGAGCTTTTAAAAAGGAATTAATAGAATCAAATTTGTAGTCAGTTATTGACTCGTAAACTTTAATTGCATTTTGAACTTCTTTGATGTCTTTTGTTGGTCCAATCACTCTTTTGTTTTCCAGTATTGCAGTTATTTGCTGTTCTGTTAGTGTGTTACCTTCAATCTGTAAGGAAGAGTGAATCGTTTTAATTTGATTCTGTTTTCGAAGGCTAGGAGAGGACTTTATTAAAAAAGAGGCATTTACTTCACCAATCTTTTCAGAGATACTAGTTATTAATCCAAGAATCTTTGAGTTAATTTCATAAGGAGGTTTCATGATAGTATCATTTGATAGTATCAAAGATAGGGTTTTCTATGAAATTGGTCGGTTTTTTTATATGGTGTCCAACGGTTTGCATATGGCTTTGTGGCGGTTTCGAAGCACTTTCCTATCCGCTGAAACCAAAGCTGGCTGCGGAGCGAAAACCTTGCTGGCAGCCGTTCACCCGCCATAAGCTGTGTTAGGCAATGTTTTTATTTTTCATTTAAACAAGTCTTTTAGTTTGTCCCAAAAGCTTTTTTTAGTGGTTTCCATATTCTTTATCGGTTTTTGTTCAGTCGGACTTGGTGCCGAAAGTTTCTTTTGTTTTTCGAGTTCGCTCAAGAATTGTGGAGTGTCGGCAACAAGCATTTCTCTTGAGTATTTCATCTCATCATCTAAATAGTAAACAAGTGCTTGTCCTTTGTCAATAAGCGCAATCGAAATAAGTCCAATGCAAGCCCCTGCTGCGAAGTCCGCTCCCCAAACAAATGATATGGCTAAGTCCTGATTTGTTAAGTCAGGCTTTATCCAATCACAGTCATTTGTTATTTCTGTTGGCTGGTCAAAATAAGTCTCGAAAAATGTTTCGTGTCCGTTTATTGAACAAGATAGTCCGTCAAGTTCTGTGATATTTTCAGGGTCGTCCAAGATTTTAAAGTCATAACCAAGACCCTGAATTGTCTTTTCAATTTGTGTTTTTTTTGGTATGTCCGCCTTTCTGAGAAAAGCTACTTGGGTCATTGACATTTCGTTCTTGTTTTAAATATTGCCTAACGCCCATGTATGAGGCGTGGCGGTTTTAAAAGCACTAAAGATAGCGGTTTTCTACAAGCCAATCCTGCGGATTGGCGGACTATCCAACTCCCACCAAGCCTCGACTCTACCACGAACCCGCCATGACTTATACATTATGTTAGGGCGATGTTATTTTTCGTTCCACTTGCCATAAAAGTCCATTTTGTTCAGTTGAAGCTGGTATTCAACGTCTCGGTCTGCAAATGCAGCTGTTGATTCGTCCTTAGTGTTCATCTTGTAAGTTGATTTGAGGTTTCGAATCAGTTCACCGTCAGAGTTAAAGTAGAGCCTTTTCTCAATTGTTAGGGGTTCATCCGCTTGGAAGGTGTTCATCCGCCAAAAGACGAAGTAAAGTTTGTCGTTTGTGTCAAAATAGTAATCAACGGCAATATACCAATCTCCGGACATGGAGTAGTTATCGTAGTAAACGAAGGTTCCGAGATTCGCCTTTTCGATTATGTAGGTTTTTTGAAAGAGAAATTTGTCTTCAGAAGCTTGTTCGTTCGTGTACCATTCATCCTCCTGATAGTTGTCTCCCCATGCATAATGAAAAAGTTGGGTTGAGCTTTTCAGTTCGCTCTCAATAATGGGTTGCCATGTTTGGAAGTTCTCCCGAACCTGGAGAATATCTGAGTTTTCTTGAGCTGTTACCAAAAGACAGTTCAAGATGAAGGGTAAGAGGATTATCGGTTTTTTCATAAAGTTTGATCCGAGTGGCAATTCGCCCTAACGTTCGAAGGTATTAATCGTGAATTAAGGAGGAATATCAAAATGGATATTTCTGAGATGTGTTCACCTTTGACTTTCGAGTTTAGTTTAATCTAAAAGATACGATTGAAATTATTGATTTTGAATATTCTGGGATTAAGATCAGTTGACAAGTTTGGCTGTCATGGTTTATACCGGATGTTGTGTATTAGTGCTTTGGTGTTAAATGAGGGCGTATTTACAGTTTAGGTGGGCCAGGCTTGTGCCTCCGCTAAAGCTTCAGCGACACGCGGTGCTTCGAACGTTGGGATTGATGAATGGGCTGGGAGCGCAAGCGGAAGCACATGTCACCCTCGTGGGGCATTAATCCCAACGTTTAGTATATGGCAAGTAGGGCAGTAGAAAGCGATGAACTTTCAAGTTTGCACTGAGCCAAAACGTTGTATTTTGTTTTTACCTTATTCATATAAAAAGCCAAATCAACGATTTGGCGGTGTTCGTACATAGCACCGAACTTTCGTAAACCACCGAATGCCCTATTTGCTATATATAATGTTGCCACACGTTTCTTTATTTTCTTATATCTACTTTTTAAACTTATTAACTGATTTTACAGAATATTAGTCAAACGGACTCAAGCCTTGTTAGACTAGTCGGTAGAAAATATCAGCGAAAAAACCATAGATTAATGCATTACCAAATCCATGTGCAATAATTGAAGGAACTAGTGAACCTGTTCTTTGTTTTAGCAGTCCAAAGATTATTGAAATACTGAATAATGCAAATGCACTTGCAAATGCAGCTCCCTTTGGTAACATATAAAACCCATGCATTAGGGTGAAAATTATCGCGGTAATAATCAAGCCTTTTCTGTTACCAAGTTTATAGGACAATCCATCTTGTATCATACCTCTGAAAAATACTTCTTCACCAACTCCGACAAATAAAATCATGACAATCATGATTATGATTGTATTCATTAATCCTCCATCATTAAGGCTGCTATTTACGATGGCACCATAATAGTCATGAATGATGGTTGTAAAATTAGTTTCTATAAATAGTGAGACAATATAACCTGTTATAACAATGATACTAAGCTGAATAAACGGTATTAACAGCCCGAAAAATAATCCTAATCTAAAATGCTTAGGTTCAAACTTGCTTGATAATCCTAAGCTTTTTAATGCCACTAAGAAGCTGTCTTTTTTTGCCACTATTTTTGTAGCAAATCCAGCAATTAACACAAAAATCAAGCTTTGTGCAGTAAATTGGGATATTGCTTCAGTGAATGTCATTTCCATAATTTTATTGTTTTTAAAGATTCTATAGCTTTCACCTGTTGTTTTTTTGTAGACCGTAATTCGGTGTTTCAATGTGTGGCAACGTTCGAAGGTATCAACTGTGAATTAAGGAGGGATATCAAATTTGTGGTATTCTTCTTAGTAACAGTTTACACATTGTGTTTATTGATTGAGTATAAGATACGAATGAGTAATTGATTTTTGATGTTCTGGAAATGCAATCGTGTTTGTCTTCTAATAAAGAAAACCCCAACCTGATTACTCAAGCTGGGGTCTTATTTCTTTCGGACTTCCGTATTCCGTCTCCCGACTTCTAACTTTTCTCTGCTACCCAATCTCTGGCATTCATAAATGCTTTGATCCAAGGGCTTAGTAAGTCGGCTTTTTGTTCTTCAGGATAATTCCCCCAGTTCCAAGGGAAGATAGAACGCTCGAAGTGTGGCATAATCGCCAAATGTCTACCGTCTTTACTTGCTAAACCGGCTACATGGTAATCAGAACCATTTGGTGAGGCAGGGTAGGCTTCGTAGCTGTATTTTGCAATGACATGGTATTCACTTTCAGCTTCAGGAAGATTGAATCTTCCTTCACCATGGGCTACCCAAATACCCAGTCTTGTGCCTGCTAGTGAGCCTAGCATTACCGAGTCGTTTTCCGGTACAGTCACATTCACAAAGCCGGACTCAAATTTATGCGCTATGTTATGATCAAGGTGCGGATGCTTGTCATGTTCAGGATAAAGCAATCCGAGTTCACCCATCAACTGACATCCATTACAAATACCTAATGAGATGGTATCTTCTCTGGCATAGAAGTTATCAAGAGCCGCTTTAGCTTTCTCGTTATACAAGAATGCTCCGGCCCAGCCTTTGGCTGATCCTAACACATCTGAGTTTGAGAATCCACCTACAAAGGCGATAAAGTTCACATCACTTAAATCTTCTCTACCTGATATGAGATCGGTCATGTGTACATCTTTCACATCAAAACCCGCTAGGTGCATGGCATAGGCCATTTCACGGTCACCATTTACTCCCTTTTCGCGGATGATGGCCGCCTTAATGCCCGTCTTACCTTTACGATCAGGGTCAAGACCTAAGGCTTTATAAGTGCCTTCAAAACCTTCAGGGAAAGTAAACTGAAGCGGTTGGTTCTTATAGTTATCGAAACGTTCCTTGGCTAAGGCTTCACCAGACTGTTTCTGGTCTAGTAAATACGAGGTCTTATACCAAGTATCTCTTAAGCTAGGGATATCTAGTAGATAGCTTTGTGTGTTGGTTTGGATTGATAGAATAGGTTCTCCAATAGGTGAGCCTAATTCATAATTAGTAGTTCCTAATGCTGTTAATTGCCCAACAATTGCAGGTGCATCTTCATTGGCCACTTGAATGACTAAAGCCGGTTTCTCAGAGAAGAATACTTCAATGTCGTCAGCTCCAGTAACGCCTTTGAGATCAGCAGCTATACCCAAATCAACCTGAGCGAAAGTCATTTCTAACAACGCAGTAATTAAACCACCGGCAGAGACATCGTGTCCGGCCATGATTTTACCTGCTTTGATTAAAGATTGGATATAATCGAAAGTTGTGGCAAAGCGACTCGCATCAGTTATAGTAGGAGCACTATCTCCAATTTGTCCAACAACTTGAGCGAAGGAGCTTCCTCCTAATTTAAAGTCATCTCCTGATAGGTCTATATAGATTAGTGTGGTATCGAAATCTTTCTTCAGTACCGGTTCAACCACTTTAGCCAATCCGTCCACTTCACCCACTGCTGATACGATTACAGTACCCGGAGCATAAACCACATCTTCAGGGTATTTCTGTGTCATAGACATGGAATCTTTACCCGTTGGCACGTTAATACCTAAGTCACATACAAAGTCTGAAAGGCCTTTTACCGCATCGTAAAGGCGCGCATTTTCTCCTTCGTTTTTTGCAGGCCACATCCAGTTGGCTGAAAGCGAAATGCCTTTTAAACCATCGGTGATTGGCGCCCAAACCATATTAGTTAGTGATTCCGCCACGGAAAGTTGGGAACCGGCAACAGGGTCGATTAGAGCAGAAATGGGCGCATGGCCAATAGAAGTGGCAATTCCTTTTTCACCTCTGTAATCTAGTGCCATTACCCCCACGTTATTCAATGGCAATTGTAAGGGGCCTGCCGTTTGTTGCTTAGCAACTCTACCTGTAACACATCGGTCAACTTTATTGGTCAACCAATCCTTACAGGCTACTGCTTCTAGTTGCAACACAGCATTCAAGTATTCCGACATCTTTTTGATGTCGTAGCTCAATTCTGTAAATCCGGCTTCTGATTTTTCGTCAGTTAGTACAGTCTTAGGAGATGAGCCAAACATATGGGCTAAATCCCAGTCCATTGAGTTTTCACCCGACTCTTTATTTTCAAATTTAAAGTGATTATCGCCCGTAATGTCACCCACAATGTAAATAGGCGCGCGCTCACGGTCGGCCACTTTTTGAATGTACTCTATGTCTTTTTGCTTCATCACAAGCCCCATACGTTCTTGTGATTCATTACCTATAATCTCTTTATCTGATAGGGTCGGGTCACCTAAAGGGAGTTTCTTTACATCAATGCTTCCACCTGTTTCTTCTACAAGCTCAGAAAGACAGTTAAGGTGTCCACCTGCACCATGATCGTGAATAGAAACCACAGGGTTCTCTTGCATCTCAGCCATGGCACGAACAGCATTATAGACCCTTTTCTGCATCTCAGGATTAGAGCGCTGAATGGCATTCAATTCTATACCTGAAGAAAACTCTCCGGTGTCTACTGATGAAACAGCTCCACCACCCATTCCTATGCGGTAGTTGTCGCCTCCCATTACTACTACCTTATCACCATTTTCAGGTGTGTCTTTCAGGGCATCGGCTTTTTTACCATAACCGATACCTCCGGCCATCATTATTACCTTATCGAAGCCAAATTTCTTATCGCCTTCTTGATGCTCAAAAGTCAATACTGATCCTGAGATTAAAGGCTGACCGAATTTATTACCAAAGTCTGACGCACCGTTAGATGCTTTGATCAGGATATCCATTGGTGTTTGGTAGAGCCATTTGCGCTCCGGCATATTGGCTTCCCATTGTCTTCCTTCTTCAAGTCTAGAATAAGAGGTCATGTAAACGGCCGTTCCAGCCAAAGGCATAGAGCCTTTACCACCTGCCATTCTATCTCTGATTTCACCACCTGATCCTGTAGCAGCTCCGTTGAACGGTTCTACTGTAGTTGGGAAGTTATGTGTCTCTGCTTTTAGCGAGATGACAGATTCAAAGTCTTTGGTTTCGAACCAATCGGGTTTGTCTTGCGTGGCTTGCGCAAATTGCTCTACCGTTGGCCCCTCTATGAAAGCTACATTGTCTTTGTAGGCAGATACCAATTTGTTAGGATTCTGCTCAGAGGTTTTTCTAATGAGTTTGAAAAGTGACGATGGCATTTCTTGCCCATCTATGATGAATACCCCGTTAAATATTTTGTGTCTACAGTGTTCTGAGTTTACCTGAGAGAAGCCAAATACTTCACCATCGGTGAGTTTTCGTCCTAACTTATCGGCTACTTCGTCTAGGTAATCTATTTCTTCTTGAGAAAGCGCTAAGCCTTCTTGCCGGTTGTAAGAAGCTATGTCATCAATATATTGTACCCTTTCCGGCTCGATCTCAATTGTAAAAATGGATTGATCAAGTCCTTTGTAAAGCACTTGAAGCATGGGGTCAAAGGCTACATTGGCACTTTCTACTTGTTCGAATTCTTCAATTCTCTCAATGCCTTCAATACCCATGTTTTGGGTGATTTCTACTGCATTGGTACTCCAAGGCGTAATCATTTCTTTACGAGGGCCAACAAAAAAGCCCTCCAGAGTTGAGGCCTCAATTTTTGAGGCGTTCCCGAAGAGCCATTCAAGTTTTGGTAAGTCTTGTGTGCTGATTTCAGATTGCAGGCTAACGGCATAAATTTTACCGGCCCCGGCATCGAAATATTGGATCATAAGAACGATTTAGTTAGGGTGTCACTTCCGAGCGCAAAATTAGCAAAAGATTTGAGTTAAGAGGTATATGATTGACCAACAACTCAAGGTTTAAATTCAAGATTAAATATTGATTTAATGCCAAAAAAAATGAAATTTACCTCCAGTATGTTTTTAGAAACATATTAACACAACACAAACACACACAATGATGGAAGATTCTGATAGCAGATCAGAATTTGATCCAATGGATCAAGACGAGGCGTCTTTTGATTTCAATTCTGGAATCATTAGAAAAACAGAATACTTTGATCTCTTTATTTCTTATAAGAGAGACAATGGTGGTGACCATGGTCAAAAATTAGCAGAAGAACTTTACGAGAAACTAACCAAAGATGGCTTTAAGATTTGGTTAGATAATGAGGAAATCGGATTCTCAAGCGATTTTGAATTAAGACTAGAACAGGCAATTCTTCATTCCAAAAAGATTGCCTGTGTCATTGGCCCTGCTTGGGTTAATTCTCCCAATTGTAGGTATGAAGTTAAGAAGGCAGTTGAATTTGAGAAGAGAATAATACCTATTCATTATCAAGAATTCAGAACACTTTTAAAGCAAAAGAAGAATGAGGGTGAGCTGACGGATTATGAATGGAGAAAGCTAGATAAACCACAAGAGGTAGATTTTAGTGCTAAATCAAAGTACCGCGGGAGCTACAATGATTTAAAGGCACTTTGTGAATTGGATGACTTCTTTCACGAAGAGCATACCAAATTACTTTGTGAAAGCTACTATTGGGATAAGCATGGCAGACCTAAATCCATGTTGCTCAGCGGTGTAGATTTTAAGAAGGCAAAACTCTTTAAGAGGAAGAGCGATGCCGATAGTAACTATTCGTCCTTTGCCAATATTCAAAATGAGTTTTTGGCTGAATCCAAGTTGAGCTCACTTGAAGCTGTTTCTAACAAGAGACAAGTTTATGTGGCCTATACCCCGGATAAATATGCTTTTGCTAAAGAACTCAATCTAGAATTAAAGCTTCATGATGTCACCACTTGGTTTGAGGACATCATGGAGGAATCAAAAGAGGAGCAGAATTCATTCCTAGAAGATATTATTAACTCAGATAGTGTAATAGATGTCTTGTCTGAAGATCATGAAGGAGAAATAGATGTAAAAGTTGCCTTTGCCAGATCTAACAGTAAGCGAGTCATACAAATTGCTGATACGGCCGAGCTTTTAAACAAAGAGCAGGAGCAAGGCAAAAAGGGAATTGTCCTTTGGAATGAGTCATTAAGTATAGATGACCTGATTACCTCTATAAACGGAGACGAAGCATACATTAAAGAACATACTAGACTATTTAGCACGGCCTTTAATTGGGAACAGACCGGCAAGAATAAAAAGAAACTCCTGCCTTATGGCGAAGCTATAGAGTTTAGAAATTGGTACAAGGCCGCTGAGACCCAGGGCAATGAGCCACCACCTAATGCCAAAATGATAGACTTCGTTGAAAGAAGTATCTCTTATGCGCAAGGGGTTAGGCGTAAGAAGAGATTGACATTCTGGACAACCACGGTGGGTATTGTCTTTTTAGCTGTATTTGGGACACTGACTTTTGTGTTCTTAAATAAAAAGAAGATTGCTGAGGATTTAGAGAAGCAAGCTTATGAAGCAGCAGAGATTGCAAAAACAGAAAAGGCAGACGCTGAAAGAGACGCTCAATTGGCTGAAGACCAAGCCATTCTTGTAACGCAACAAGCAGAAGCGAAAGAAAAAGAAGCAAATGCCAAAGTGGCCGAAGCCGAAATTAAGTTGCGTGTGGCAGAGGCTAATGTTGAAACCGCTCAAATTAGATTGATGGATGCAACTAGTAGTCTTTCCCAGGCTATGGCAGATGCATCAGATGCAGAGAGAGATGCGGCAGCGTCTAGATTGAAAGTAGCTCAAGCACAGCAAATTCTTGATGAGACAAATGAGCAGCTAGTCATTGCGCAAAAAGAGTCTGATAGCATTTCGATGGTAACAAGGGCCAAGATTGAGGCCATAAGAGCACTAGAGTTTTTACAGTTAAGCCAGCGTGATAGCGCAAGAATTTCCGCTGAGTTGGCGGTTTCAATATTGACTGATAGTATTGACGCATCAGCCAATGTGCAGTCGTTATACACGGTCTATAAAAGTCTCATTCCATCGAAATCCATACTCAGTATGGTTTCTCGACAAAAGGAAAAAGATTGGACAGAGTTAGAATCCGATTTGGAAGTTTTTTATCCAGACAAACTCCCAGTTAAGGCGAAGAGAGATTCTATTAAGTTCTTTGGTGATAACTATGTTTCTATAGCCCACAATACTACGGTCTCAGAAGCCGAGTTAATCAAAGATTCTCTAGCTAATCAGCTTCTTGCAAATCCAGAGTTAAAGAATGTTTCTGCCGTCTGTTTATCACCTTCAAAACAGTGGGTTGCCCTAGGATTCAGAAATGGTGTGGTTGAAATAAGAGATGCAAAAAACCTGCAAAATATTGAGCGCTTGTTCAATCACAGTTATCGTATCACATCCATCGCCTTCAGTCCTAATGAAAATCAAATTGCTACATCCAGTATAGACGAGCGCTTTAGTCTGGTAGCGCTAAATGAGAATGGCTCTCGAGATGTGAAAAGTGAGATAATCATTGAGAACAACATCATTAGACCTCTAGAGATATTCTATTGGAACGAAGAGGTCTTAATCACAAAAAGCTGGAATAACATCTCAAAGGCATGGGCTACAGATGTGCTCAATTGGAGAAAGGAATTAAATGAGGTTGAAGATGAATAGGTTGTTGTTGAGCATTCTGATAGTTGGGCTAACTACCATTAATCTTATGGCTCAAACCGATTTAGTAATAGGTCGGGTTGTGGAGGAGAGCTCAAGAAGTCCATTGAGAGATGTTCTCGTCTATTGGAAAAACAATAAGGATAAGGCCGTCAGAACAAATCTACATGGAGTGTATAAAATCTCTGGATTAGCTGACCAAAAGGTTCTTGTATTCGAATATCCAGGGAAACGAGTTCTTTCAGTAGAGGTGTTAGAATCCTTTGAGAATGAATTGGATGTGGAGCTTCGAGATTTAGGAACTACAGCCATTACTGCCTCTCGATGGGAGCAATCTATTTATGAAATCCCGGCAAGTGTAGTGATTATTTCTAGGCAAGAAATTGAGCAGAATGGTTACATCACTTTACAAGAGGTTTTAGAGAATATAGCGGGTGTTTTTACGCTAGATCATAGATCCGAGTCCGATGTTACCATAGGCATCAGGGGATTCTGGGGGCCATTTAACCGAAATGTGATGATTCAGGTGAATGGAGTCAATATGCTTTCGGAAAGGCAAAATGACTTTCCTCTCAACAAAATTAATGTACCTGTTGAAGCAATAGACAGAATTGAAGTGGTGCGCGGTCCTATGTCTGTGATCTACGGTGCAGGTGCCTCTTTCGGTGTCATCAATATTATAACTAATCAGGCCGATAGAGATTATGACGGCACGGTATCAACAAGTTTTGGCTCTCAAAATGGTCAAAGGAACTTTGTAAGATATGCGTTCGATCGCCAGGGACTCAAACTCTCTTTCAATGCTTCTACATGGCGTAGAGATGGTTTTCAAGAAGAGTGGGACGATTTTATCTCTCCCTCGGCATATGATGCTGATGCTGCGAGCAACTTACAGAATGGTAGAGTGGATGCTGTAACAGAGTTCGCTTATCGCGGTCAAGAGATCAATCCGGAACGTTATTCCAAAAGAAATGAATCACTCAATTTATCTATAGGCTATGGAGGGTTCAGCGCTAACCTAAATTATGCCACATCTAACTTTGGATTCAGCTTTCTAGAGCCGGGTCCAACTGATAGAAATAAGTATGAATCGAGTACAATTAATACTCAATTCGGTTACCGAAAACCGACCGATAAAGGGAATTTTGATTATGAGCTAAAGTTTTCAGTAATGAGCTCTATTGTAGACGCTCAATACCACTATTACTTTCCTGAAGCACGGCCTTTTGGGCAAGACAGGGTAGCATCGTATCGAGCGGAGGCGAACGCTCGTTATGTTATTCTCAATTCAACAGATAGAAGCAATGTAGACTTAGATTTGATCGGAGGACTTTGGTACAGTAGTAACCGTATTAATAACTCTAAATACGATGCGCCAGAAACAGGATTAATAAACTGGTTTCTTGGGCTATCTGAAAATGCCTCTCTTAATACTTTAGCAGGTTATACACAGTTGAACTTAAAGACTGAGCTGAGAAATGGTACTTTCAATGTGGTGGCTGGTGGTAGACTCGAGCAACAAGAGAGTTATCAAGTTGAATACAACACACAGTCTGTTAGAACAGGAGATATCTCGTTATTCTCTGGCGAAATTCCGGCTACTCCATTAAGCTTGATTCCAAGGATAGCCGTAATCTATTCTACGCAAGACTCTACCGAACTCAAGCGCCATTACATTAAAGGTATGTATGGTCAGGCCATTAACCAGGTTGGTGCTGCGCTGAATGCGTCACAAGCCAATACCTTCAATCTAATTGGTGCAGACAATCCAAACATTCAGCCATTTTTAGGCCCTGAAAAAATTGAAACGCTAGAGCTCGGTTACACCTTTGTTAATGACAAGGCGAATTATGAGGTAAATCTTAATCTCTTTAGAAATGACTTAAAGGATTTGGTTTCAAGGAAAGTAAGTACAGTTTCTAGTGGAGGTTTTAGAACAATTAGAGAGAATGGAGGGGAGCTAGAGACGTTTGGCGCTGAATTAATCTTTAAAAAGAGAGCAAGAGATAAGTACTTTTTAGGAAAGAGCTTTACTCTAAATACGAGTCTGGATGTAAGTTATCAGAAGACTGTTATTGCAAATGAAACAGAACTTATTCTACAAGAGGTTCTAGATACAGCTTCTTTTGAACCTTCATTTTCTCCTCAACTCTTAGGGAATTTCAGGTTTACAGCTTCAACTGGAAATATGAGTTTTGGGGCTCAGCTGAACTACGTGGGTGACATGAATGCCTACTTGCTTCTTACAAATGGAGTCCCTGAATACATCGGAGATCAAACAGATGATTACCTAAGACTTGGACTTAATTACAGAATAGATAATATCAAATTTGGTCCGAAGGAGCCCAATAAAAAAGGCGGACTCTTTTTCAATGCAAGGGTCTCAAATTTCCTCAATACACAATATCGATATCCTACCTACACGATTAACCCGTGGGCAGATAGAGGGATGTTAGGTAGGGCAAGGCAGTTGCTATTTACACTAGGTTATAAATTCTAATATGAGGCACTCTAATACTTTGATGGAAAAAGTGGCCTTAACGGAGACTCAAAAGTCAATTTGGCTTGAATCTAAGTTGTATGAGCAAGCTCCGATTTATATGGTTGGAGCCTACGTAAAGCTCAATGCTTATTTGGAAGAAAATCGCTTGAAAGAGGCTATTGCGATAGTCATTGAGCAGAATGATGTACTAAGGATTGGTGTTTCCGATGAGGCTGCTCCAAGTCAGTTTTTGAAAGAAAACACATCATTGGATTTAACCATTAAAGATGGACTTTCTGAATCTGTGGCAAATGAATGGCTCAAAACTCATTTTAAAAAGAATATTTCCCTTACAGATGCCTCACTTTTTCAGATTTCGCTCCTAAAGACTGATAAAGGGGAGTGCTTTCTAGTGATGAAGTTTCATCACATCATGATTGACGGGTGGTCGAGAGGTACTTTGTTACGGAAGATTGCCAATCAATACAATAGTCTCGGTATTGGCCAAGAGGCACACGAACCAAGTTCTTTTTTTGATTATGCAAAAAATCAAAGCTCTGATCAAGGATCTAAACAGAGGTCACTTGATTTTTGGATGAATAAATTTCAGGACTATGAGAGGTTCTCACTTTTTAAAGTGAAGGAAGCCGGTCTTCAATTTAGTCCTAGTGCACGTATAGAGTATGAATTAGACCGAGAACTGCTAACCAGAATTAAAGTAGAAGGGATCCAAGATTCTAAATCAAAGTTCTATTATACTTTGGCCATTCTGTATCTCACCTTATCGAGAACATATGGTAAGAAAGATATCGTATTTGGTGTTCCATTGCTTAATCGATCAGGAGAAGCACAAATGAACACAGTCGGGTGTTTTATAAATATTATCCCATTAAGGCTTTCATTTCCAGCTAATATCTCACTCAGAAAACTAATAGATGGTATTGTCTCAGAAATGAGATCAACCATGACTTATCGAGATGTTTCCATTCATCAGATTAATCAGCATCTAGGAGTTAATTTCAGTAATTCGACCCAACTATATGATGTTGTTTTTTCCTATGAGAACAATGATTATGATGTCCAATTCGGAAATGCCGAGGTGATGGATTCAGGTACAATATCGAATGATAGTATACAGACGCCCCTTGTCCTGCATTACTTTAATTACCACAAAGAAAAGCCGGTTAAGCTAGCCTGGGATTATAACCTTAACTACTTCAATGAATCTGAAGCTAGGGCGCTTATAGATCGTTTTACTGCGAGTTTCCAATTCTATTCAAATGATCATGATAAACTTCTGTCGAATGCTCCAGTATTGTTTGACCATGAATTAAAACTTATCAAGGGGCATTCTAGGAGTAATCGAATTTCTGATACAAAAGGCTTACTCTACCAAATCAAAAAGTGTGTTGTTCAAAATGATGGTAAAGTAGCAGTCAGAGATAGTGAAACTGAAGTGACATTTTCTGACCTATGGCAAATGGGTTTAGCCATAAGTGAAAGGTTAGCGGCTAAAGGGGCAAGCAACGGAGTACCGATTGCTATCATGCTGCCAAGGTCAAAGGACTATTTAGTTTCTATCCTCGGCACTTTAATGTCTAATGCCTTCTATGTTCCAATAGACATCGAACAGCCTAAAAACAGAGTAGATGCCATTTTTAAAGATGCTGCTATCAAGCATGTCATAACTACCCCTGAACTATCAAATGAATTCGAACTGAATAGGTTTGAAGTGATCAATGTTTCAGAGCACCTTCATAATCTTACAACCCTTGAGCCTTTGGATTCTGATACCGCAGATCCGGCCTATGCGATTTTTACCTCAGGAAGTACAGGTACTCCAAAAGGTGTGTTGATCTCAAAAGCTGGTTTGTTGAACCTGATGCAGGGCTTATATGAAGAGGTCTATCAGTTATACCCTTCCGAATCCAAACTGGCACTCATGTCCGCTTTTCATTTTGATGCTTCAATACAACAAATATTTGCGTGTTTGTTGTATGGGTTTGAGCTGAATCTTGTTCCCGATAAGACAAGGAAAGACGGGAAAGCATTCGGTCAATTTCTTGTAGAGCATCGAATAGATATTTGTGATGGAGTGCCATCGCATTTAACGGCTTTAATAAAGAGAAGTGCTCAAGCTCCTGATGGTTTTCGGGTAAAGCATTTTCTGGTAGGAGGAGAGAAATTTTCTGTCAATTTGTTAGCGGATTTACGTGAATGGTTAGGTAAACAATCACTTAAAATCAGCAATCTTTATGGTCCGACAGAATGTACAGTAGATACGACAATACACACTGTGGATCTAGCGGATTCATCTGAAGGAGGGGATATGCCAATAGGGCATACTTTGCCAGGTTCTGAAGTTTACATTCTCGATGAAAATGATCAATTGCTTCCTCCAAATACTGAGGGTGAAATTCATATTGGAGGTAATGGAGTGGCGATAGGTTATGTAAACCATGAAGGCATTTTTAATAACAAGTTTTATCATCATTCAGTCCTTAAACGAAGATTATACAGAACAGGAGATAAAGGCTTTTTAGACGATTCAGGCCTCTTTCATTTTACAGGTAGAAAAGACAACCAAGTAAAACTCAATGGTTTTAGAATTGAACTAGGAGAAATTGAAAGTCATTTAATGGATTTGGATGAGGTGGAACAGTCGCTTGTTGCCCTTAAGACTAATGGTGTTCAGAAATCAATTGTAGCCTTTGTGGTTGCAAAACATCCAGTAACTGAGGAAGCTGTTTTGAAAAATTTAAGGGATAAAGTGCCTAGCTATATGCTTCCTAAAAAGGTCGCTGTGATGACTGAATTTCCTCTTACAAGGACGGGTAAGGTTGATAAGAACAAACTCCTAGAGCGAATAGAGTTCAATTCAATAGAACAGCAAAAACATAATCCGCCTGTTAATCATATCGAAAAACACATACAGACCATCTTTGAAGAAACGCTGGGGGTTGAGGTAAATGATGTTGAACTGGGATTCTTTGATTTAGGTGGTGACTCACTAAGTCTAGTCTTCCTAATTGCAAAAATTGAAGAGCAATTCGACAAAGAGTTGCAAATGATTCAATTTGCGTCCAATAACTCGATTAGAGAAGTTGCTAAGCTTTTGACCAATGATGAACAGCATAGTCTTTCAAGAATTTACTATAAAGAGTTCGAGCATCTGGCAAGAGGCTTAACGGTTACTAATTCTAACCTGATTCATAACCCAAGTAAGGTGGCCTTTTTGACAGGTGCTACTGGTTTTGTGGGAGTATATTTGCTTGAGAGATTGGTACAGCGATACGACAAGGTGTATTGTCTTATTCGTAGTAGTTCACAATCAGGTGCTTATCTAAAGCTTGAAAAGTCTTTAAACACTTTTGGACTTAATTTTCCTGTTGATAAGGTTGTTCTCGTTAATGGTGACTTAAACGAAAGGCGTCTGGGTATAAAAGAAGACCTATGGTTTAGCATGAAGGGCGAGGTTGATGTGGTTTATCATTCAGGGGCTAATGTGGATTTCTTGGCTTCATTTGACGCATTGAAAAAGCCCAATACCACCGCAACAATTGATTTATTGGAATTTTGTGGATCTATTAAGCAGAAGCGCTTCAATTATATATCGACAAAAGGAGTATTCACTTCCATTGAGCGGGAGTTGACAGAAAATTCTGATTTGGCTGCTGAAATTCATTACAGGGAACATGGCTACAAGGCGACCAAGTGGGTTTCAGATCTTATAGTACAAAAGGCTAGAGATTTGGGTCTAGAGACCAATATTTTCAGGTTAGCTAGAATTACCGGTGATAGTAGGACAGGTAAGGTAAGGCCTGATGATTTTTTCCATCGCTTTATGACAGGTTGTTTAATCTTGAAGAGCTTTCCTAGAGAATTGCTGCATCGCGAAGTAGACCTTACTCCAGTAGATATTACGGCCCAAATCATAGCTGATTTTTCTGAATCACAGCTCAATTCTAATTTCCATGTAATCAACCATCTTCAGATATCTTATGAACAAATATTAAAACTCTGTAAGCAAGAAGGGATTAAGTTGAAATTATTGGATTATGAGGATTGGTTGAAAGATGTTAATTTATTGAACGCAATAGATAATCAGAATCCGTTGTTCAGGATTACGGTGTTATTGAAAAATAAGGCTTGGTTCTTAAGAATGGATATAAAATTTAGAAACGATCAGACTTTAAGATCAATGGGTAGACATGGTTTGTCTTGGCAGAGTGCAGATAAATTATGGAAGAGTTATTTAAATGATTGTTTAAAGAACTTTAAAGGTCAAATGAATGCCTTTGATCGAGAGTACGCAAAGCACACAATGTGAAAGTATTTTTAGGAGGGACCGTAAATGGTTCAAAATGGCGAAATAGAGTTAAAGAAGAACTCGTTATTGACTACTTCGATCCGGTAGTTGATGTTTGGAACGATGCCGCTTATGAGAGGGAACTTTCGGAAAGGCGTAATTGCGATTTTGTGCTCTATGTTCTCACGCCTAGAATGACTGGTTTTTATGCCATTGCTGAAGTGGCAGACGATTCATTTCAAAGGCCCGACAATACTTTATATTGTTATTTACCTACCGATGATGGAGAAAGCTTTACAGATGCACAGATAAAAGAGTTTGAATATCTGGGTAAGGTAGTTACTGCGAATGGTGGGAAATGGCTGAAGGATTTAGATGAGGTAATTGACTTTCTCAACCAGTCTATTGATGCCGATAATGAGAGGGGAGTAGGTCATTATGATGCCTTCATCTCTTTTGGTAAAAGACAAAGTCTTGATTTCACCAATAAGCTAGCTAATCGGCTATCTGAACTTGATTATAAGGTATATCACGATGTGAGCGAAATACCACTTATTATCGAAAATGAAGAACTCATTTACCGGCATATTCTCAAGTCAGACAACTTCATTTATGTCATTTCACCTAATGCAGTACATTCTAAGTATTGTAAAAAAGAGCTAGACTTTGCTATAAAGTATAAAAAGAGAATTATACCGATTCTTCATGAAGAGTTGAATCCCGATTCTGATGTTTTAGATGAGATAATCTCTAAAAAGAGGGTCTTAAAAATGAAGACCGAGGATGCTGAACTCGATGAACTCTCAGACGAATTAAAAACGGTAATAGAGCAAGATAAAGACTATGTACAACAGCATTCCAAGATCTTGTTTAAAGCTCAAAATTGGGCGAACCTTGGTAAGAAACAAAGAGATTTGCTTTTTGGAGAAGAGCGAAAAGAAGCCACAAAATGGATAGGCACAGCCTCGGATGTAATTCTACCCCTGGAGATTCATCATGACTACATCAATGCTTCTAAGAAGTTGTCTGGGCTAATGTTGATGATGTTATGGTTAGATTCTAAGACAAGAGGACTAACTCAACTCAATTGGTTCGCTAAATTAACCTTGATTGTCGGTCTTATTAGCCCAGCTGCTATGGCTGTTCAATGGGTTGAACTAGCCGGTAAAGAACCGGAACAGGTACAAGGTGTTTCTGAAGTTACATGGACCTTGTTCTTGGTGGTTCAAATTGCTGTTTTGTTTGAAGGGATTAAGAATAAAGATATCAGTGCCTTTCTCAGAATGATATTCAGTATCATCATGTCCACAGGTATCATCATTACCCTGCTTATTCTCAAGGGTTAGAAATGCGAAAAGTGCCACTAGGTTTGTCAAATATGAAGGTTTCTACCTTCTGTTTGGGTACCATGTATTTTGGTACCAAAGTAGCTAAAGAAGATGCTTTTAGGATTCTGGATTTGTTTCTAGAGAATGGTGGAAATTTCATAGACACAGCTAATAACTATGCATGGTGGATTGGTGGCTCTGGTGATGAAAGCGAATTGATTATTGGAGAATGGTTAAAGCAGCGTGGTGTCAGAGAACATATTGTTCTTGCTTCAAAAGTGGGTTCGCGGCCTGTAGATCTGAGCAATGGCAATACAAATCGTGAAGGACTCAATAGTAAAACCATTATAAATGCCGTGGAAGACAGTTTGATTCGGCTAAGAACTGACTATTTGGATTTGTGCTATTTCCATGCTGATCTTCAAGAGTATCCTATGTATGAACGGCTTGAAGCGTTTGAAAAGCTAATTGAACAAGGAAAGATGAGGGCTAAGGGAGGGAGCAATATTACACTTTCAAGACTGAAGGAGCTATATGAATTAAATGATGATCTTGATTATTCACCCTTAGTTGCTATCCAGCAGAAATTCAGCTATTTGCTTCCCAGTTCGGTGGATGAAAAGAGTGTGTTGAAATTTTTGTCTAATGATATGCTGGACTTTGCAGAGACTAAAAATGTAGCTGTTCTAATTTATTCAGTCTTGCTATCTGGAGCATATGAAAGACCGTATTCTGAATTGCCTCAAGAATATAAATCTCCTGTGAATTTTGAGAAGTTCGAACATTTAAAAAATCTGTCTTTAGAACTGGGTTGCTCGAGATCTCAATTGGTATTAGCTAAGATGCTAGAGCGATCTCAATCCTTGGTGCCTTTGGTTGCTTGTAGTAGCATAAATCAATTAGAGCATAATCTTGAAGCTCTAACAATAAAACTCCCTTGACTTAGCCTAAAAAAAGTAAATCCATTCATTTTTAGTACCTTTAACTACACACACGCACACACATGGAACATAGAGATAAAGTCAGGCAGGCGGCCATAGATTATGTTTCCAGGCAGATAGATGTTTGGAATAGAACAGCCGTAACAAAAAAAGCCATAACTACCCTGTGGAGGAAACGCACCTTCATTTTAATCCTTCTAGGTACCTTTTTTGGTCTTTTGAGTCAAGAAATTCCAATAATTGAGAGTCAGCTTGAAAATGGTGTAGCGGAAACCTATTTATTTCGATGGTTTGACTTAGGAGTAGCCGAACAGGAGTCTTTAATAAGAGTTTTACACCAATTCTTTGCGGCCTTCAGTGCTTTGGCTATTGCTCTGGCATCTTATGCGGGCTCGCAAATTCTCACCTCAGATTTAGAAAAGGAACAGATCAAAGCTAGAGCTACATGCGAATCGCTAAAGGTTCAAGCGTTCTTGTATATCATGCATGCGCCTCCTTACTCTGGCACTCGAGCTGAAGAGCATCTTTATGAGCGAGTAGAACTGATATTGAAAGAGGTGCGTGATGTGATTCCTATTATTGCTGAAAAAACTCCTAAAATCAGCATGGGTAAGAGAATTGCTAGAGTAATTAGCTTTGGCTTATATAAGCCAAAAGTAAAAGTGCCTTGGGTTCAGGAATTTGATATTCATATGACTTTTGAGCAGTACTTTCACGATAGGGTAGACGACCAAATCAATGGATATTATCTTAAAAAGGCTGCAGAATTTCAGAAGACCGTTAATAAGGGTAATTCTTACACCGTGATTCTCGGTTTTATAGGTGTAGTGTTAGGTACGGTAGCGGCTTCAAATGAAGGTGGGCTATCCATGTGGATTGCCTTTTTGAGTACGGCATCAGCTTCAATTGCATCTTACTTACATGCCAATAAGTTTGAATACCTAATGATCTCATATGTGTCCACAGCCAATAAACTGGAATTATTATCAGCTAAGCATCAAAACATTGCCGCTAATGATTTAACCGCCCAGAGAAAGCTAGTGGCTGAGACTGAAACCATTTTTGCGATGGAGCATAATGCTTGGATTTCAGAAATTGCAGGTTCAGTAGATGATGAGTCTAACGAAGAAAGTAGTCCTATTTTTAATGAGAGTGTTTTGCTTTCAAAACAAAGTGAGGTAGGTTAATCAATATGAAAGTATACTACAGTGGTAAATCTAGTTCGATAGACTTGAAGCGTCTAATGAAAGAGCAGATTGGCAGGAATGAACTGGATGTCCAAGAAGATATTACCTCTAGAGATGATTGTGATGTTTTGCTCTACATTGTAGATGCTACAATGAATAACTTGGGTGATGTAATTGATGTAGTTAATGATTCTAATCACCACCCTAACAAAACCATATTCTGTTTTTCTGGAGAGACAGTAAAAGATAAAAATTTCAATGACCATCAGGTTAAATCACTTAACGCAATCGGTAAAATGGTAGAGAGAAATGGAGCTAAGTGGTTTCCGGATATTGATTTGGTATTGGAGCACTTAAAAAAGTTGTCGCTTATTGGGAATTAATAATCTGACTTAAACCTCAATTTCATTTCTAAAGAGGATCTATTTTTTTACATTACATAAAGAATAATCAAACACCACAGTTATGTCAATAAAACAAAGCTTAGAAGAAAACAAGGAAATCATTTTAGAGAAATTGCCTACTGAAGAGTTGAAGCAGGAGTTTCTCGCAAGTTTGAACAATGTAGAGCAACCTGCTGTACCTACAGCAGAAGAGCAGATAAAAGAAGCTGAAGCTCAACCTCATGTGGAGGAGTCTATGTATGCTGATATTCAAAAGGAACTTACTGATTATAAGCCAGTAGCTCCAATGACCCCAGAAGAAGAGCAAGCAGCCATTGAAGCGGGCGTCCAGCAAAACAAGGTCTCTTAAAGACGAGATAAAATCACTTACTTGACTGTATGAAAAAGTGATAGCCATCCGAGAGGATGGCTTTTTCTTTGCCTGAGGTTTTATTGCCCATAATTTTCCAAAAGCTGAATGAGGTCTTTATAGGTATTTGCTTCTTCTTTTGGCTTGTCTTTTCTCCATCTATTGATGCGAGGAAAACGAAGCGCTACCCCCGACTTATGTCTCGAAGATGCATTAATTCCCTCAAAGGCTATTTCAAAAACTAATTCTGAATGCACTGATCGCACCGGGCCAAATCTTTCAATCGTATTCTTTTTAACAAAAGCATCTACTTCTCGCATTTCTGCATCTGTTAACCCAGAATACGCTTTGGCAAATGGTACCAATTGCTCTCCTTTCCAGACAGCAAAGGTAAAGTCAGTATACATGTTAGCTCTTCTGCCGTGCCCTCTTTGCGCGTAAATCATCACCGCATCGATGACAAGCGGATCAACTTTCCATTTCCACCAATCACCTTTTTTTCGTCCTACTTGATAAGTAGCACTTTTCCTTTTGATCATTAAACCTTCACAATGATTTGCTCTTGAATCTGATCTTACTTCAGTCAGTTCTTTCCATTCGGTGAATGCTACCAGATCCGATAGTAAAAGCCTATCTACTGGATGATTTCGAACTAGCTTTTCCAGCATTGCTCTTCTTTCTAAATGTGGAAGTCCTCTAAGATCTTTTCCATCATATTCCAACAAGTCATAAGCAATGAGGTGAATAGGAATTTCGGTCAACAGTTTCTTTCCTACAGTTTTGCGCCCAATGCGTCTTTGGAGTAAACCAAAAGCTAAAGGGATACCATCAACTACAGGAATAATCTCTCCATCTAGTACGGTTCCATGGGGTAAGGCTTCAGCAAAGGATTGAAACTCAGGAAATCTATCTGTAACCAATTCTTCCCCTCTAGACCAGACAAAGACTTGGCCGTCACGTACAATTACTTGACCGCGTATTCCATCCCATTTTCTTTCAGCAAACCAGTCATTGGGTTGGCCCAAATCTGAAACTTCACCGTCTAGCGCATAGGCTAAATAGAATGGGTATGGTTTGGAAAGGTCGGCTTTTTCGTCCTTTGTTAAAATTAACTCGTTAAAGGTAGTGGTTTGAGGAGACCAGTCTCCCATCAATCTATGGGCTAATTCACTTTCTTCTATACCTGTGTGTTTAGCAAGTGCTCTTGTCATTAGCTTCTGAGACAAACCCATTCTAAAACCTCCGGTTATCAACTTATTGAATACGAATCGTTCAGCAGCATCCATTTGGTGCCAAGCGGCAAGAATGGCGGTCTTTTTTGTTTCTTCTTCCTCCTTACCAAGTGAGATAATTAGATCTATCCAATAGCTCAATGATTCATTTTGTTGTTCAGAAGATTCAGGAACAACTAAGGCTATGGCTTCTGCTAAATCACCTACCGTATGGTAAGCTTCTTCAAAAAGCCATAAAGGAATTTCACCCTCTTCAGCAGCCCATTCTCTCAGTAAGGTGGTTTTAACCGTCCTCTTCGGTCTTCTATGGCTAAGAATGGCAATGGCCCATAGTTTATCTTGGTCATTACTTCTGTCAAAGTACTTGGCCAAGGCATCTACTTTTTTTAAGGTAGAGTTTGTTTGATCTAGGGCGGTGAATAAAGCGGCAAAGTCTTTCATGAAACAGCTTCCTCCTTACCTTTTTCTTCCTCTGCTGTATCGATGCTCTCTCCAATAAAGAGCGTTTTCTCTTCTACTGAATTAATCCCGATTTCGTTTAAGTATTTGCTAAAAACGGATGTATAGCCATGGGTGGTAATTACATTCTGAGCACCCGTTGCTTTGATTGCCTGTAATAATCCGGGCCAGTCGGCATGGTCTGATAGGGCAAAACCTCTGTCAGCTGCCCTTCTTCTCCTAGTTCCTCTGAGCATCATCCAGCCAGAAGCTATACCATCAGAAATAGGTTTGAATCTATTAGCCCAAGGTGTATTTAAAGCACTTGGTGGTGCAATGATCAAATTACCTTGGAGTTCTTTTTTTGTTGTGTCCCTTGTAATCAATGAGGTCTCAGTCAGATCAAGGCCGGCTTTTCTCAATACTTCATTTGTATTTTCAACCGCGCCATGTGTGTAGATCTTACCAATGTTAGTATCTACATTCTGAAGTATCCTTTGCGCTTTGCCTAAAGAGTAAGCTGTAACTATCGTGGTTAATCCGTTTTCTTGATTCGCTTTCCACCAGTTATTCATTTCCCTGAAGATTTCAGATTGTGGTTTCCACTTGTAAATTGGTAAACCAAAAGTACATTCTGTAATGAAGGTGTGGCATTTAACCGGTTCAAAAGCTGTGGATAGTCCGTCATCTTCTACCTTGTAATCTCCTGACGCCACCCAGGTTTCTCCTTTGTACGACACTCTCACTTGCGCAGATCCCGGAATGTGTCCTGCCGGATGGAGACTGATTTCAACACCGTTTATATTCAGCTTTTGATTATACTCAACCGGTTGAACAGAAATATCATTTCCCAGTCTGAGTTTCATTACGGGAATGCTCATAGGGTGAGCTAGATAATGCTTCATGCCCCAGCGAGAATGATCGGAATGGGCATGAGTAATAATGGCCTTGTTTACTTTTCTCCATGGATCAATGTAGATATCGGCTTGTCTGCAATAAATTCCGGAAGGAGTAAATTCTAGTAAAGGCATGTTAGTCTAACGCTTTTTGAGCATTTTTGATTGACCTACTTTTTAGTAATCGTGCTTAAAACAATTAAACTCATTTTTTCAGAACCTTCCAGTCGAATAACGGCCATCGTGTTCTTAGCACTATCAGCAGGCCTAGGGTCGTGGTACACCCGTTTACCTGAAATTAAAGCGGGTCTAGGGTTAAGTGAGGCAGAATTAGGCGCTTCATTGTTTTTTATTCCTTTAGGCTCCGCTTCTCTGTTACCATTCTATTCCAAAATTATCACCAGACTTGGCGATAGAAGAACTGTCGTTCTATCTGTTTTGCTTTTTCTAGGTCTCATCACTCTTCCTGGCATGATGACCACCCAATGGCAATTCATGGGTTCTCTTTATTTCTTAGGATTGATGATAGGTCTTACAGATGTTTCTATGAATGCTGAAGTGGCAGCCATAGAAAAACAGAAGGGGATTGTGATTATGTCTGGATGTCACGGCTTCTTTAGTCTAGGCGGAATGATAGGAGCTCTATTTGGTTCACTGATGATATACCTAAATGTCTCGGTAACCATGCAAATGGTATGCTTAGGCGCTACATTAGTATTTGTTATGCTACCGCAATTCAAACAATTGATAGATGCTGACGAACCCGAAGAGCATGGGAGTTTGGCATTGCCCCCAAAACAAGTTCTGCTTTTTGCCATTATCGGCTTATTCATCATGATGAGCGAAGGAGGGATTTCGGAATGGAGTGCTATTTACCTAAAAGATAACCTACTGGTGGCCGGTGAGTATGCGGGATTTGGCTTTGCAGGCTTTTCATTCTTGATGGCCATTGGGAGGTTCTATGGTGATGATCTAGGAATAAAATATGGAAGTAAGTCTCTTGTTCTTTTAGGAGTAGTATTGGCTGTTATAGGCTTGGCTTTGGCCTTGGTGCAATCTGTTTGGGTATCGATTTTAGGCTTTAGTGTTGCCGGTTTGGGCTATTCAGTGATTGTTCCGATTCTATTTTCTTCAGCCGCAAAGGTTGATGGTATTAAAGCCTCAAGAGGTATAGCGGCTGTAGCATCTTCGGGATACATTGGAATGCTCACGGGGCCAGTTATTATTGGATTTGTTGCTGAGGAATTCGGTTTAGCCAATGGCTTTTTATTCTTGTTGATTCTTACGGCAATAGGTTTACTGTTAAGCACCAAAGCCTTCAAATGATTTAGTTCATTCCTACAATTAAGAATTCTTCATGGAGTCGTTTGAGCTTTGTATCTGACAGGGCTACTTTTAAACTCTTTACATCCTCATTCATAATGCCCACCCCATAGCTGCCTATCCAGAAATAGCCATCCTTAATTTCTGCTCTAAAACCATCTGCCCTTAGTTCATCAGTTATGGTTAAAAGCAGCTGATCAAAATCTTCAATGAGTGCTTCATATCGATTATGTACCTTGGTGTAAACTTCTCTAAGTGCTCTATTATTTAGGGTGCTTTGGTAAATTTCTGAGTATCGCTCTTCTGCTCTTTTCATATACATAAGAGAGAAGTACTTGAATTCGTAGAATGCAGCATAGCTATGACCGATATGCTGAACGAATGACTGCAGCACTTTCACATTCTTCTTTGAACGTTTTCGGTATTCAGGATACATGCTCATGGTCATCAAGGTCCCTTGATAATAGGCATTGAACTCATTGATGATGCCATAAATTCCACTTACCTGTGAGCTTAAGTACCGATCGCGAGGGACAATGTAAGGATCAAATCGAAAGGTTCTTAGACTCTTTGGGATGTCATTTTTAAGTTCATGCGCATTAAATAATTCATCTAATCTTACCAGTACAATTTCATTAGCAGATAAGTAAAAAGACCTGTATGATTTTCTTTCATCGAAGTTATTAGGCAGTTGCTCCTCTAGCATACTCAGGTAATAGGAACCTGTAAATTCATGATGACTTTCATGTATCATGGTATTCATTGAACCCATTACATCGAGTTCGGATTTCCCCTTAAGCCATTTACTAGGGTCGGCAGCTGGGGTGCTCTTATAAGTAAAGCGTTCAACCTTAAACTCTGTCGGCAATCTCTGTATCATTTGAAGCATAATGGCTGCCTCGGGATGATAGCTGTACATCAATTGGTTAGCAAATTCAATCTGCTGATTCTTGTTCAAAGATTGGCCATAAAGACTACTTGAGATTGACCATAAAACGAGTAAGGCAAAGTGGTTGAATTTTGACATGTTGTTTGACCTGATTGTCAAAATAACGCCATCATTTCAGGCCTATTGTTGTGAGCCCATGGCTTATCTTCTATCTTAGAATTCTATCAATTCTCCACCTATGTCTAAATATGTAATTACTATCGATGCGGGTACCACTAGTGAACGCGCGATCATCTTTAATCAGCAAGGTCAAATTGTAAATGTATCTCAACGTGAGTTTGAGCAGTTCTATCCTCAACCGGGTTGGGTAGAGCATAACCCTCTCGAAATTTGGGAGACGCAGAAGTTTACGATTAACGATGTGCTTGAGAAAGAAGGCGTTACTGCTGATGAGATTGCTGCCATAGGAATCACCAACCAGCGTGAGACAACATTGGTATGGGATAGAAAAACGGGTAAGGCCATATTCAATGCCATTGTATGGCAAGACAGGCGCACTGCAGATTATTGCGAAGGCTTGAAGACTGCAGGACATTTTGATAAGATTCAGCAAAAAACAGGTCTTTTGATTGATGCTTATTTCTCAGGTTCAAAGATTAGATGGATACTTGAAAAGGTAGAAGGAGCAAGAGAGAAAGCTGAAGCCGGAGAGTTAGCATTCGGAACAGTAGACACTTGGCTGCTTTGGAAACTGACGGGAGGAAAAGTGCATGCCACTGATGTGAGTAATGCCAGTAGAACCATGCTCTTTAACATTCATACCCTTGATTGGGATGATGAGCTCTTGGAGCTACTGGAAGTGCCTAGGAATATGCTGCCGGAGGTCAAAGCGAGTTCAGGGATTTTTGGACATACAGATGCAGAATTATTCGGTGCTGAAATACCAATAGCCGGTATAGCAGGAGATCAGCAATCTGCACTTTTTGGGCAGATGTGTACTGAGCCCGGTATGGTAAAGAATACTTATGGAACAGGCTGCTTCTTGGTGATGAACACAGGTGAGGAGGCTATTGCTTCAAAACACAAGCTGTTAACCACAATTGGGTGGCAAATCGGAGACAAGGTGACCTATGCACTCGAAGGAAGTATTTTTATAGGAGGAGCAATTGTACAATGGTTAAGAGATAACGTTCATTTTGTAGATGATGCGCCTGAGATTGAAGCGTTAGCGCAAACCGTTGAGGATAATGGGGGTGTATATTTCGTACCTGGGTTTGTCGGGCTCGGGGCTCCACACTGGGATCAATTCAGCACAGGTTTAATGATTGGCTTAACTAGAGGAACGCAAAAAGGCCATATAGCTAGAGCGGCCTTAGAAGCATTGGCATTGCAAAGCATGGAAGTGATAGAAACCATGGCCAAAGATGCGGAAATAGAGCTAAAAGAGATTAGGGTAGATGGCGGTGCTTCTGCCAACAATTTGTTAATGCAAATACAATCTGATGTAACGGGTAAAGAAATAGTTCGTCCCGAGATTGTGGAGACCACAGCACAAGGTGCGGCTTTCTTAGCTGGTTTGGCCGTTGGCTATTGGGATAGTACAGTTCAGATTCAGAAACTTTGGGCAGTTGATAAGCGTTTTACGCCTTCAGGTAAAGATGTAGAGCAAATCAAACACAATTGGTCGAGAGCTGTAGGGCGTGCTAAAGCTTGGGTAGAATAAGCGAATAAGATGAAAAGAGAAAAGATGCTAAAAAGGCTCAAAAAGCAAAAAGAGCCTTGGGATATAGTGATTATAGGAGGAGGAGCCACTGGCCTAGGTGTTGCCGTTGACGCTGCGTCAAGAGGTTATAAAACGCTCTTGCTAGAGCAACATGATTTTGCGAAGGGTACATCTAGCCGAAGCACCAAACTGGTTCATGGTGGTGTGCGCTATTTGCAACAAGGAGATATCTCCTTGGTACTTGAAGCATTGAAAGAAAGAGGCTTGATGATTCAGAATGCACCTCATCTGGTAAAGAACCAAGCTTTTATTATTCCTAATTATGAATGGTGGGATGGGCCTTTTTATCAAGTAGGATTAAAGGTTTACGATTTAATGTCTGGGAAGCTTGGGATCGGTTCTTCTAAAAAGCTATCCAAAGATCAAACAGTTGATCATATTCCAACCATAGATCAACATGGATTAAAAGGCGGTGTTGTTTATTACGATGGTCAATTCGATGACGCCCGTATGGCACTTTCGCTTGCTAAAACGGCTAAGCAATTTAATGGGGTTGTACTCAATTATTTTGAAGTAACCGGTTTAGATAAGAACGAGGAAGAGATCATTTGTGGCGTAAAAGCCAAAGATTTAGAAACCGGTAAACATTACAATATTCCAGCTAAGGCAGTCATCAATGCTACAGGCGTTTTTGCTGATCGCGTGAAGAAAATGGATGAGCCAGAGGTAAAGGATATGATCCAACCGAGTCAGGGCATTCACTTAGTAGTAGACAAATCTTTCTTACCGGACAAGTATGCCATTATGGTGCCGCAGACCAAAGATGGACGCGTCATGTTTGCTGTGCCATGGCACAATAAGGTGGTTTTAGGTACAACAGATACCATGAAGGAAAGACCGGAACTAGAGCCTGAGGCACAAGAACAAGAGATCGAGTTTATCCTAGAAACTGCTGGGCAGTACTTGACAAAGCAACCTAAGAAAGAGGATGTACTTAGTGTGTTCTCAGGCCTTAGACCTTTGGCGAAACCTGAGGGAGATGGAAAGTCTACAAAAGAGATTTCTCGTCATCATAAGGTTATGATCTCACAATCTGGTTTGATTACCATAATAGGAGGGAAGTGGACTACTTATCGTAAAATGGCAGAAGACACGGTTGATAATGCCATTTTGATAGGTGCTTTGGCAGAAAGAAAGTGTATCACCAAAAACCTTCCGGTTTATGGATACGATAAGAATCTAGACTTAACTACTGATCCACTATCAGTTTATGGTACAGAGAAAAGTCAATTGCTTGATTTAGAAGAGGATAAGCCGGAGCTATCAGAAATGTTAAGTGAATCCCTGCCACTGCGAAAGTCTCAAGTAGTATGGGCTGTGCGTCATGAAATGGCCAGAACTGTAGAGGATATGTTAGCTAGAAGAGTGAGAGGTTTGTTCTTAGATGCTAAAGAGTCGCTGAGAATAGCAGAGCCTGTGGCTAAGTTAATGGCTTCGGAAATGGGTGAAGGTCAAGAATGGATTGACAATCAGTTAGAAGCTTTCCATGAAGTAGCCTCAAACTATATCATCAAAAGTTAATGCCGAGCTCTCTCATTTTAGCTTCGATCTCTAGCTTCTTTGCTGACATACCAAGTCGATCGTAATACACTCGTAAACTCTTGAGAATGTCGGGACTTTTAGGTTGTAAATTGTAGGCTGTTTCCATGTAAGGCAGTGCTGTAGATAGGCTTTCTTTGGCTTTTTCTTCGTAGATGTCAACGTTCAATTTGTAGTCAGATAAAGTCATGTTGTTTAAAGCACGATAATATTTGTTGGCCTCATCTGTATAAAGCATCGCGAGATTAAAGTTGGCAGTGATGTCTTTAGGGTTGAGTTGAACTGCTGTCATGTATCCACCGGCTGCTGATGTAAAAGCATTACTCAGCGTGGTGCTATCAGTTTCACCATTTTGTACGATTTCTTTATAATAGTTATCGTTCAAGACTGCTAGCTGCAAAGCAAATTGTGCATTCGTTGGATTGTCTTCCATTAACTCTGTAAGGAGAAGTCTCGCTTGATTATTCTGTCTTGTCTTTAAATAGATGTCTAATTCATAACGCTTGAATTCATATTGATCTGGAAAAACCTCTCTTGCTTCTTTTATGGTGATGAGTGCGAGAGAGTCGCTTTTCATTCTATCTTTTTGAATACCAATAATCGATTGGTAAGTAGAAACTTTCGGACTGATGAGTACCAGTTTTTTGTAATTCTTTATGGCTTTTTGATAAAGCTCGCCTTGTATGGAAATGCTAGCGGCATACTGCAGTGCTATACTGTCTAATGGATTAACAAGTGAGGCATATTCAAAAGCATTCGCTGAAGCTTCAAAATTTTGCTGCCGTAGTAATCCTGATCCCTTTCTCAAAAGGTCATCGTACATCTGAACTTGTACCTGATCGGCTAACAGATAGATTCTTGTCTTTTTGGGTTGATGAATTCTTGTCTTTTTATATCCGGCCAAAGCCTCTGTCAAGTGGAACTCTTGCTCTATGGCTATTTCAGAATTTTCGAAAAGTGCCTTGTGAATTTCTGCATAGGTAAACCAAGCGCCACCAATACCGGAAGTGTCAGGATCAGCAAGCACGGCTTCTACTTCTTTTAGCGCTTCGGCCAATTTACCTTCACTCTGCAGTGTCCTTGATTTAATCAAGCCAGGCTTTTGTGCCAGTCCCTGAAATGAGAAGAGTAGGAGTAATGTTAGAAAAACGAATTTCTTGAGTGGCATTAATTGTCTATTTCGACCAAGTTAACATTATCCTTAGTTCCTAATCGCTTAACTATGATATCTTCTTTCACAAACTCAAGTAGAATGATAGCGGATACTTTTGTGGAGAGCGATTGCCATTTGAGGTTGTTGTTAATATTCTCCTCAAGGTTCATCTTTTTAAGTTTAAGATTGGTATCATTCCTAACACTCATCAAACAAGATCTTCCTCTATTGTCTATCAATATTTGTAGGCCCAAATATCCTTCGGCACCTTTGAGCATTTTTTTATCCCAACCCATGGTTACTACCTCTTTAATCCGCTCAGGGTCCTGAGGGACAGTGATCTTGTCTTTCTCAAATACAAACTCATCTAAATAGCAATTGTCGAATACCTCTGGATAGACATGTTGGCCAAATGCAGTTGAGGAAAGGCAAAATAGTAATGCAAAAAATAGTACGCTCTTCATGGTTGTAGTCTTTGTTTCAATTTGGCAAAGTCTGTTGATTAATTCAAAAAGCAAATATCAATATGTGTTGAACCTTATTAGAAAAAAGCTGACTCTAATGTCCCCAGCAATTTTTGGGCTCGTCATAAATAAAAAATTGAAGACTGTAAAAATTCATAATGACAGAGGTATCTCTTGAAACACTTTATAAAGTGGAGGATAAAATACGTGTAGCAACATGCAGCCAAATAAAATTTGGCGACTGCATTCGATTGCACAAAAAAAGTTGAAAAAAATCGGTCAACTTGGGAACAAAATCTCTGAGATACACGTCATTAAGCCAAGTGGAAACTAAGAGTACGAACAAAGTTTCCAAAGTTTAAGTCAAATGGAAATAAGAGAAAAGATCATAGAAAGGGCAAGTGAGCTCATGATGCAGTTCGGAATACGGACTGTAACTATGGATGATATATCTCGTGATTTAGGCATTTCTAAGAAGACCATTTATCAATATTTCAAAGACAAGAAAGAGCTAGTGAATAGGATCACGAGCCTTCACCTTCAACTAGAAGAGGAAAGATTTGTGAGTACAGTAACCCAAAGCGAGAACAGTGTTCATGAGCTAATCTTGGTGTCACAATGCTTGAGAGAGTCGATGAAGGACATGAAAATGAGTTTGATGAATGAGCTTCAGAAGTTTTATCCGGATGCTTGGATAAAGTATGAAGACTTCAAACAGGGAGTGCTAAGAGATTCTATCATTCGAGTTATTGAGCGAGGACAGAAAGAAGGGTATTTCAGAAAAGAGGTAGATCCATTCTTAATCGCGACCATGAGAATTGAGCAGGTACAGTCATTTATTATGATGAATCTCTATCCAAAAGAGAAGTACACGCTCTACAATGTACAGTTACAACTATTCGATCACTTTATACATGGCCTTTTTACAATAGAAGGTCACAAACTTTTTAATCAGTACACCATTACTAATCCAAAGCAAAATGAAGCGTTTAATCAGTAAGATTGGCTACACCTTGCTATTGACGGCCGTTGTTTTCGGTCTCAAAGCTCAAAATAGTATGTCGCTAGATGAAGCGATAAACTATGCACTAACCAACAACGAGAATTTGAAGAATGCCATTATTGCCACGCAAGATGCCGATGCACAAGTGGGCTTTACCAGAGCAGATGGACTTCCTCAAATCAATGCAAATTTTGGCTACACCAACAATACACAAATTCCTGTAAGCTTGGTGCCGGCCAATGTATTCGATCCAACGGCAAGTCCAGATGATATTGCAGCTGTCGAGTTCGGAATTCAACATCAGAGTCAATTTGGACTTTCTGCCACTCAAATGATTTGGGATGGCTCATTCTTTATAGGCCTCAAAGCAGCAAAAACACTTAGAGAAAAGGTGATTGTTGATGAGGAAAAGGCAAGACTTGATGTTATTGAACAAGTGACCAAAGCCTATTACTTGGTATTGGTAAATCAGGTGAGAACCGATTTAATTGATGCTAATATCAGCACCGTGGAGTCAACATTATCTGACACTAGAGCTCTTTACGAAAATGGCTTTGTAGAGAAGATTGATGTGACAAGGCTTCAGGTTCAACTGAATAATCTAAAGGCAGAGAAAAATGGTGTTGAGACCGCCATTAATACAAGTATGGATATCCTGAAATTCTCAATGGGGATGCCGGTTCAAGAAAGCCTTGACTTAACGACTGATCTTGAAAGCATTGATTTCACTTATAATCTAACAGAAGTGAATGACTATAATGTGATGGAGCGCGTTGAGATGCAGCAGCTTGATTATTTGAGAAATCTGGCTGATTTGGATATCAAAAACGCCTATTCAGGATACATACCAAAAGTAAGTCTAAGCGCTGGCTGGGGTAGAAATACTGGTAACGATACATTCAGCAGATTATGGAATGATCAGAGACAGTGGTTTACCAGTTCAAGCGTTGGCTTGAATGTAAGTATTCCGGTTTTTGACGGACTAAGAAAGAAGTATTCAGTAGCAAGAAAGAAGCTACAATTAGAGACACTGAATAATCAATACACTTTGACGGCTAACAGTCTTCAGCAGCAATTATTCAATGCGCAGCAAACCTTAGATGTCAGCCTTGAAAAGCTAGAGGTTCAAGAGTCTAATATGGACTTGGCAAAGGAAGTAAGTGAGATAACCACTGAAAAATTCAAAGAAGGTGTGGGTTCTAATCTAGAGGTTATTAATGCCGAAAAGGATTACAAAGAGGCTGAGATCAATTATCTCTCAGCTCTATACGAAGCAATTATTGCTAAAGTGGATTTAGACAAAGCACTTGGAAAACTTAAATAATGATCAATCAAAAAAACTATTATAAATCAATCGTTATGAGACCTCAAAATATCATTGCGTTACTGTTTGTGCTAGCCTTTGTTGCTAGTTGTGGCTCAGCTCCTGAAGGTGTTGAAGCGAAAAAATCTGAATTGGCTCAGGCAAAAGCCGACTTGAAAGAAATGCAGGCCAATATTGCTGCATTAGAACAAGAGATTAAGGCACTGGATCCTGAATTCGGAAAGTCTGTTGAGAAAGCAACTTTGGTAACAGCAGTTGCTGCTGATAAACAAGCTTTCGAACATAGAATAGAAGTGAGAGGAAATGTTGAGTCAAGAACCAATGTTACCATCAGTGCTGAAATGATGGGTCAATTAAAGAGCCTAAAGGTCAAAGAAGGTCAGTCAGTTAGAAGAGGACAGGTGATTGCTTCAATTGATGCTGAATCAATTGAAAAGAACATCGAGGAAGTTGAGAATTCTTTAGAATATGCAACTACCATCTTCGAAAAGAGAGACAGACTTTGGAAAAAGAATATCGGTACTGAGGTTGAATACCTTCAGGCTAAAAACAACAAAGAGTCTTTAGAGAAGTCTTTGGCTACTTTAAACACTCAATTGGCAAAAGCGCAAGTAAAAGCACCTTTCACTGGAACGATTGAGACAGTTCCTGTTAAACAAGGGGAGATTATCCAGCCGGGTCAGCCTATTGCATTCTTAGTGAGCAATGCAGACATGTACATCAAGGCTGAAATCTCTGAAGCTTATGTAGGAAAGTTCACCAAAGGAGATAAAGTAGGTGTGAAGATTCCTTCTCTTGATGAGTCATTCGATTCTGAAATTATTTCTGTAGGTAAAGTAATCAACGCAGCAAGTAGAACTTTTGCCGTTGAGGTGAAGCTTCCAAGAAAAGATGCGTTTCTGAAAACAAATCTAGTGGCATTGATTGAGTTAACTGATTATGCAGCTGATGAAGCCATTGTGATTCCTTCTCGCATTATTCAAGAAGATTTAGAGGGTAACTTTGTGTATTTGGTTGATGGAAAGAAGGCAAAGAAAGTACACGTAAGCTTAGGTTACTCTTATGACAACCTAACTGAGGTTGTAGCAGGTCTTTCTGGAGGAGAAGTAGTGGTAGATAAAGGCAATAGAACGGTTGCTGAAGGTACTACAGTAAGCATTCAAAACTAAACCAACTCAAAGCGATAAATTATGGCTAACGAGAATGAAAAAAATGTGGTTGATAAGGAATTTGGATTAACCTCTTTTGCCCTTAGAAATAGAATCACAGTATACGTATTAACGATAATTATTGTAGCTGCCGGGGTTTACTCTTACATCACCTTACCAAAGGAGAATTTCCCAGAGGTAGAGCAGCCAACAGTTTATGTCAGTACGCCTCACCCTGGTAATTCGCCAGAAGATATTGAGAGTCTGATTACAAGAGAATTAGAAAAGGAAATCAACACTATTGAAGGTGTGGACAACATCCAGTCCACTTCGGTGCAAGATTTCTCTGCAATTGTGGTTGAATTCCAAGTTGGGATAGATGTAGACGAAGCGGTAATTGACGTAAAAGATGCTGTTGATAGAGCTAAATCAGAATTACCTACTGACCTAAAGACTGATCCGAATGTGATTAAGTTTAGTTTTTCGGAAAACTTCCCGATTCTCAATATCAACTTGACGGATCCTTCAAAATCACTCGATGAGTTGAATGATATTGCTGAGTTTCTGGAAGACGAGATTGAGAAATTCCCACAGGTATCTAAAGCGAATATTGTTGGTGTAGATGAAAAAGAAGTTGAAGTAAGAGTGGATCCTTTTAAGCTTGAAGCGAGAAAGGTGACCTTCAATGATATTGAAAACGCAATTTCTTCTGAAAACATGACCATGTCGGGTGGTAACGTAATTGCTGATGGTATCAGAAGGAATGTACGTGTTGTAGGTGAGTTCGATGATCCCGCTCAACTAGAAGATATCATTATCTCTAATGAGAACGGCAACATCGTTTACTTGAAAGATGTGGCTACTGTAGCTTTCGGATACAAAGACAAACAAAACTATGCTAGACTAGATCTAGATCCTGTAGTGAAAGTTGATGTAATGAAGAGAAGCGGTGAAAACCTCTTAATCGCTACTGACAACATTATGGCTTTGATTGCTGATGCTAGAGAAAGTGGTCAGATTCCTGAGTCTACTAAAGTTACCATCACAAACGATCAGTCTAAAGACACGCGCGAGCAAGTGAGTAGCTTGGGTAACAACATCATCTTTGGGGTGATTCTAGTAGTTACCGTACTCTTGTTTTTCTTAGGAACTAGAAACTCTCTCTTTGTAGGTATGGCTATTCCATTATCTATGTTCATGGCCTTAATGATCTTAGGTCTGGCAGGAATTACCATTAATACCATGACACTCTTTGGGTTAATTATGGCCCTTGGTATGCTGGTTGATAACGGTATTGTGGTTGTAGAGAATGTCTACCGCTTAATGGAAGAAGGATTGAGTCCATTGGCAGCAACCAGAAGGGGAGTAGGAGAGGTGGCTCTTCCTATTATCACTTCAACAGCTACAACATTAGCTGCTTTCCTTCCATTAGCTTTTTGGCCTGGAATTATTGGTGAGTTTATGCTCTACCTACCATTGACATTGATCATTACTCTAGGCTCTTCACTATTTGTTGCATTAGTGATTAACCCTGTCTTCATCTCAACCTTTATGAGAGTAGATGGGAAAAGAGATTTCAATCACAAAAGAATCTTGTTCAGATCTTCACTTGCCATAGTTGCAGGAATTGTCTTTGCATTTGTTCTAGGTGTGATTGGACTCGGTAACTTATTGATGTTGATCGGGGTAGTTACTTTACTTAACGTTTATGTATTAGGACCACTGTCTAAGGTATTCCAAGCAGGTTTCTTACCGAGATTGGAAAACATATATGTGCGCGTATTAAAGAGTGCAGTGAAACATCCTGGAAAGTACCTAGGAGGTGCATTTGCTACACTAATTGCTTCATTAATGATTTTCGGAGCTTTCTTACCAAAGGTTGAATTCTTCCCAATTAATGAGCCTAAGTACGTTAACGTATTCGTAGAGTATCCTGTAGGTACTGATATAGAGACTACCAACGAGTTTTCTAAGAATATTGAAGCCCAAGTATTAGAGATTATTGAGCCTTACTCTTCAATTGTTGAATCAGTTTCAACCAATGTGAGTCAAGGGGCAGCCGATCCAAATGACCCAACAGCGGTAGGTCAATCAGAAGAGCCTCATAAGGCACGTATTACTGTCAATTTTATTGAGAGTAAGCTGAGAGGAGATCTTAATACCACAGATGTAATGAACGAGATCAGAGCTCAAGTTAAACTAGAGCCTGGAGTTACGTTGACAGTAGATAAAGATGCAGCAGGCCCTCCAACAGGAAAGCCTGTGAACTTAGAGATTATCGGAGAGGACTTACCTACTTTGATCAATCTAGGGGAAGAAATCAAGCAATTGATAGCTGAGTCTGGTATTGAGGGTATCGAGCAATTAAAAAGTTCATTAGAGTTAGGAAAGCCGGAGCTTGTAATCGATATCGATAGAGATAATGCAAGGAGATTCGGTCTATCGACCTTCTCAATTGCTAACGAAATCAGAACGGCCCTTTTTGGTAAAGAGGTTTCTAAATACAAAGAAGGCGAAGATGATTACGAGATTAATCTAAGACTTGACGAAGACTACAGATATGATGTTGATGCCTTGATGAACAAGAACATCACATTCAGAGATCAGAGTTCTGGTAAATTGGTACAAGTACCGATTTCTTCTGTAGCAAGCGTAAGATATAGCTCTACTTACGGTTCAATTAAAAGAAAGGATTTGGATAGAGTAGTGACGTTAAGTTCGAATGTATTAGCAGGTGCTAACGCCACAGTAATTAACGACCAGTTGAAGGTTTTAATGGCTGATTATGAAATGCCGGCTGGTTACAGCTATGCATTCACTGGTGAAGCAGAGCAGCAGGCGGAAGAGATGGCCTTCTTAGGTAAAGCACTATTGATCGCAGTATTCTTGATCTTCTTAATCATTGTATCTCAGTTCAATAATATTACAGCGCCTTTCATCATCTTGGTGTCAGTACTGTTAAGTACCATTGGTGTGTTCTTAGGTTTAGTGGCCTTCAATATGGATTTCATTGTGATCATGACCATGGTGGGTATCATTGCCTTGGCAGGTATTGTGGTAAATAACGCTATTGTATTGATTGACTTTATCATCTTAACACGTAAGCGTAGAAGAAAAGAGTTAGGTCTAGGAGATGATGAAATCTTACCAATGGATGAGGTGCTTGACTCTATCATTCAAGCGGGTAGAACCAGACTAAGACCGGTATTGCTAACAGCGATTACAACTATTCTTGGTCTAGTGCCTTTGGCAATCGGCTTGAACATAGATTTCATAGGTGCATTTATCGGTTACAATGCCGATTTCTATATCGGTGGAGATAACGTGATTTTCTGGGGACCGATGTCTTGGACCATCATTTTCGGATTAACGTTCGCAACATTCTTTACTCTAATTATGGTACCGACTATGTACTTGTTAGCTGATAAACTAATGTACCGAGTAGCCAAGCTTAGAGGTAAAGTTAATTTAGTTGATATGGCAGACAGTTCAGGTGATACTCAAGAGGTTTTGGCCTGATGTTTGATGATAATAAATCGTGGTGATTAGACTCTTGAAAAACAGAGTCATTCATAGTTAAGGTTGATTTGGTGACTCCCGGGGTGGTTCCCGGGAGTTCTTTTTTCGAGCCAGCTCAACATTCTTTGGAACCTTCAGTTAATAATATCGAGTTAAGCATTTCATGAGGCCTTCACCTTTATCCTTTTTTATTCTTACGCTAATACTAGTATGGATGGAATACTATGCGTTCCAAGCGGCTAGAGTATTGATAAAAGACAAGTCTCAGACTACGGTAAAAGGAATTCGAATAGCCTACATCATCCAGGCCATTCTTTCTTTAGCGCTTGTTTTCTATGCTCGATATATGCAGACAGGGACTACGGAGTTCATGTTTGTGCTCACCTTTATTTTCATGTCCTATCTAAGTAAGATTTTGGCAATTGTCTTTGTCTTTATTGATGACATAAGAAGAGTCTTGACGCTATTCTTTACAGGAAGAAAAAAGCGATACGAGAGGCGCGTTGCGAGTGGACAGAAGATGCCAAGATCAAAGTTCTTAGCACGGTCTGCGGTTATGATGGCAACACTACCAATCGTGACCATGAGTTTTGGAATCGTTAGAGGTGCCTACGATTATAGAATCAGAAGAAGAAAGATTTACCTACCCAACTTACCCAAGGGTTTTGAAGGAATTAAAGTTGCTCAGTTGTCTGATATTCATTCCGGGAGTTTCTATGACAAAGTAGCGGTTCAAGGGGGTATTGACATGCTGAATAATGAGAAACCCGATATGGTGTTTTTCACAGGTGATTTAGTCAATAATCAAACGAGTGAGGTTTCTCAATACATCGATCTGTTTTCAAAAGTGAAGGCTGATTTAGGTGTTTATTCTACTCTAGGTAATCATGATTATGGTGATTACAGAGCCTGGTCTAGTCCTGAAGCCAAAAGGCAAAATTTAGCCGATATGGTAAAGTCCCACGAGCGCATGGGTTGGGATTTGCTTATGAATGAAAATCGAACGCTCAGAGTGGGAACTGACCAAATTTCAGTTATTGGTGTTGAGAATTGGGGTGCTGGTCGTTTTGCTAAATATGGCCGATTGAATGATGCGGCTTTGAATGCAGAAGGTGATGTGAAACTGTTGTTGTCTCATGATCCGAGTCATTGGGATGCCCAAGTAAGGCAGATGCAACCGGAGATAGATATCACTTTTTCAGGGCATACACATGGCATGCAGCTGGGCGTAGAAATTGGTGATTTTAGATGGAGCCCTTCTCAATGGATTTACAAGCAATGGGCCGATTTATATCAAGAAGGTAATCAATATCTGTATGTCAATAGAGGTTATGGTTTTCTAGGCTTCCCAGGTAGAATAGGGATACTACCGGAGATTACCATTCTAGAGCTGACAGGAAAACCGATCTAAGCAGCTTGCACCAAATTTTGATGGTTGTTCTCTAAGCACCAACTCTCAAACTTTTCTTTTAATTGGGTTTCGTTGAGATTCAGTCCATTCAATTCATTGTAATAGTTTTTGAGCCACTCAAAAATATTACGCTTTAATTCTTCTTCACTATACATGATTTGTTGTTTTAGACTACTAAAAAACTGAAAATCAATGGCTTTGTCTCCTGCTTTCGATGAACCTAAAGATTTCTTAGATGGATGAAATCCTTTGCGGATATTTATTTAGGCAGCGTTGGTTTTAATTGGCGCTATCAAATGCCCTGACAGCTCGCAATAAAACTTCTTGTCTCACTTTACCAGAGTTACTTCTGCGATATGCGGCTTTAGTTTTATACGCGATTACGACATCTATCTCCGGGAAAACAGCAATAGCTTGACCCATGGCGCCCAAAGCTACATAGGCATCAATAAACCTTCTGTCATTCATATTTTCGTAGAGCCACCACATGTAGCCATAGCCGTAGTTCACACCAAGGTCACGGAAGACAGGAACATTTTTATGAATCTCTTCGCTGGTAGTTCTCTGGGCTAATATTTCTTTAACCCAGCTTTTTGAAATGATCTGCTTGCCATTCCAAGCCCCCTTATTCAACATGAGCTGACCAATTCTTGCCATGTCTCTAGTTGAAAACCACATAGGATAGGCAAGGTATTTAGAAATAGAGGTGTTGCCTTGTTTCTCTTGCAGCCCTCTTTGCCAATCTTGCATTTGTAATGGAATGGCTAGTTGAGTTTCTACTTCATCGTAGATGTTTTTACCGGTTTCTTCTTCGAAGATGTAACCTGCTACATTAAAATCCCAATTGGAGTAGAGCCAGTAAGAGCCCGGTTCTACAGACCCTCTTTCTGGAGCAAACTGTTGCATGCCACCGGGGTATCCTTCTCGATGGTAAACACCAGATCTAGCTGAAATAATATCTTGAATGTCTGCCTTTTTCTCTCGCTCAAGAATACCGTCTACATCAGTCAAGCCCATTTCTCCAATGGTCTTATTCAGCCCAATGGTGCCATTCTCTACATATTTTCCATAAAGCATAGCGAGTACACTTTTTCGGCAAGAGGCGATATAACTGTTTTCTGTGAGGTCGCCATAATCATAGACAACTTGGCCTTTTTGAATAATCATTAAACCGGTTATAAACGAACTGTCTCTTACATATCTACCCAACGCATTCATCTTTCTATCATTCCAACCTTTATCCTCAGGATTGTTCATGTAGGTCCATTCGTTTTGGTATAACCTTTGGGCTAATCCAGAAGTAGAGATTAGCAAACAGAGAATGAGAAGTAGGGATTTGGTTTTCATGGTTGAGACAGTCTTATGTTTTAAGCTATTAAAATCTGAGACAAAACTCAATTGCGTTTCGTTTCATGACTCCTACACTTCATCATTTTTCGCTTAGTCAGTTAAACACGTTTTCACTATCTTCCACACCTCAAAAAAATAAAATAGATGAAAAAACTGGTCGCTTTAATGATGCTCCTATCAGCCATAGGACTTCAAGCTCAAACTCAGCCGAATTGGATTCGATATCAATCCATATCACCAGATGGGAATACCATTGCCTTTACCTACAAAGGAGATTTATTTACGGTACCAACATCAGGTGGTGAGGCCAAACAAATCACTTTCCATCAGGCCCATGATTATATGCCGGTATGGAGTAAAGATGGTAGACACATTGCCTTCGCTTCGGATCGATACGGCAACTTCGATGTCTTTGTAATGGAAGCGCTCGGTGGTGCTGCTACACGTTTGACTTTCCATTCTAATAATGAAAGTCCCTATACTTTCTCTTCTGATAATAAGCACGTGATTTTTGGGGCTTTGCGTCAAGACAAAGCTGAGCATAGACAGTTTCCGCATGGCTCTCAGTCTGAATTATATCAAGTGCCTGTGGCCGGTGGACGAGTAGATCAACTCTTCACGATTCCAGCGGAATATGTACAAGTGAGTAAAGATGGTAATACCATGGTTTACCACGATAAAAAAGGAGGAGAGAATGAGTGGAGAAAACACCATACTTCTTCTATTACGAGAGACCTATGGGTGTACAATAAAAGAAGAGATACCCACACCATGCTCACCAAAAGAGCAGGTGAAGACAGACAGCCCATCTTCACGACCGATGAGAAAGGATTATATTTTCTAAGCGATGAAAGTGGTACATATAACGTACATAAACTGAGTCTTGATAATCCATCTACTTCAACAAAGCTGACTAGTTTCGATCTGCATCCTGTAAGATTCTTAAGTTATGGTAATGGCACTTTAGCCTTTGGCTACCATGGTGAATTGTATACCATGAAGGAAGGCGAAGAACCAAAGAAGGTGAACGTAACAGTTAGAACTCAAGAGATCGCCAATTCAGACAAGTTCATAACCATTAATGGTGGTGTTAGAGAAATGGCGATTTCTCCAAATGGAAAAGAGATCGCTTTTGTTGCGAGAGGAGAGGTATTTGTTACTTCTGTTGATGGTTCTTTAACCAAGAGAATTACGAATACACCAGAGGCAGAGCGCTTTGTGTCTTTCACTGCAGATGGAAAGTCTGTGGTATACTCAAGTGAGAGAGATGGCAAATGGTCAGTTTATAAAGCAAGCAGAGAAAGAGAAGCACAAGAGCCGTTCTGGTTTGCTTCTACTTTAATCAAGGAAGAAGTAATGCTTTCAGGAGATGTAGATCATTACCTCACAAGATTTTCACCTGATGGCAAGCAAGTGGCTTACATAAAAGACAGAAGAAACTTAGTGGTAAGAGATTTAGCCTCAGGTAACGAAAACACGCTTTTGGATTCTGACGACCTCTATCATATGAGAGATGGAGACAAGTACTTCACTTGGTCTCCTGATAGTAAATGGTTATTGGTTGACTGGGGACAATTACTAAATAACAGTGAGGTGCTATTGCTATCTACCGATGGTTCTAGAAGAGAGAATCTTACTGAGAGTGGATATTACGATTCTTCTCCAAAGTGGGTGAATGGTGGAAAGCAAATGATCTGGTTCTCTAACAGAGATGGACTAAAGAGTTTGGCTACAAGTGGTAGAACTGAGTCTGATGTTTATACCATGTTCTTTACTCAAGATGCTTACGATAAATACAGCATGAGTAAGGAGGACTATGACTTAATGAAAGCTATAGAGAAAGAAGTTAAGAAAGAGGAAAAGAAAGAAGAGGATAAAGACAAGAAAGAGGGAGAAGAAAAGAAAGAAGATAAGTCCTTGAAATTCGATTGGGAAGATCTGAAGGAGCGTAAAGCCAGATTAACCATTCACTCTTCTCGTTTAGGAGATGCTACTTTGTCTAAGGATGGAGAGAAGCTTTACTATTTAGCCAGCTTTGAAGGCGGTCAAAATCTATGGGTGACTAACCTAAGAACCAGAGAGACCAAAATGGCCTTGAAGCTTAACAGTTTCGGAAGTCTTCAGTGGGATAAAGACATGAAGAACCTGTACTTATTAAGTGGAGGTAGAATTGCAAAGATTAATCCTGATGCGGGCAAGAGAACAGGAATCACCATTCGTGGAGAAATGGAATACGATGCCATTGCTGAAAGAGACTACATGTTCGATCATGTATGGATCAGAACCAAGAACATCTTCTACGAACCAACTTTCCACGGCATCGATTGGGACCTTATGAGAACTGAGTATGAGCCTTTGTTACCTCATATTGGCAATTCGTATGAATTCTCAGAGCTGCTTTCTGAAATGATCGGAGAGTTGAACGTAAGTCACGCTGGTGCTAGATATAGCAACAGCATCCCGAATGCTGACGCGACTGCTTCTCTCGGAATATTTATGGATTATGACCACAAAGGCGATGGTATTAGAATTGCTGAAGTCATGAAAGGTGGTCCTTTAGATAAAGCCAAGTTTGATATTAAACCGGGTATGGTCATTGAGAAGATTGATGGCGAAATAGTATCTGCCAACAGAGATGTGGCGAGCTATTTAAATAGAAAAGCCAACAAGTTTACACTTCTTGAGATCTCAGGTCCGGGTAAAAAAGATACTCAAACCATAACCATGAAGCCTATTTCCTTAGGTGCTGAAAGAGGATTGCTTTATACACGATTTGTGAAAATGAACGAGGCGGAAGTAGCCGAAAAATCAAATGGTCAATTGGGCTATGTACATATCTCTGGTATGGGCGATAGACAATTTAGAGGTGTGTTTGAAGAAATGATGGGTAAGTATTTCAATACCAAAGCCGTGATTGTAGATACACGTTTCAATGGTGGTGGAGACTTGGTGGCAGACTTAGCTATGTTCTTTACAGGCGAGAAGTTTATTACTTATGCAACCGAAGCAAAAGTGGTAGGTGGGGAGCCAACCTCTAGATGGACCAAGCCAACGCTGGCGCTATTCAATGAAAGTATGTATTCCGATGGACACTGTTTTGCTCAAGGGTGGACAGACTTAAAACTGGGTACATCTATTGGTATGCCGGTTCCTGGAACATGTTCTTTTGCTGGATGGGAAGGACTGCCTGACGGTACCCGTTGGGGAGTAGTACCAGTAAGTGCAAAAGACAAGTCGGGCCGTTGGATGGAAAACCTTCAAACAGAGCCAACAATTGAGGTAAAGCTGATGCCTGGTGTTGTTGATAAAGGAAGAGATCAACAACTGGAAAGAGCCATTGAAGAACTCTTGAAAGAGGTAAATAACTAATACTTAACTCCTCCCCTTATCTAGGGAAGGTGCCTGTATGCTTACGCTGAAGCTTCTCCTTCATAGTTGCATTACGGAGAAGGAGCTTCAGCATAAGTGTAAAGGCGGAGGGGTATGCTCTTCACTAAGAAATTTAAGACCCGATCCACTAAAAAAGGATCGGTTTTTTTTATATCTAATGGGCGGACTCTAGTATCAGTCTAGATGGGTTTGGGGTATTGCATCAACAAGGAGCCTCTGGATACTTGACCTGAGCCCGTTGATCAAAAAATTTAAATTTTTATGTGAAGTTTTTGATGGGGGTTATCTTTTTTAAAGAAAATTAAGTAACATTATAAAGTAAACACTGACACACACGATACGACTTAACCGACCAACACTCAACCGATGGTCGGTTTTGTTGCTTTAAAGGGTGTGTTGTAATCACTAACCTCTTGCTTCTCTCTAATTAGAAATCAGTGTCTTCTAAAATCTAGATTCTAAATCCTTCGCAAGGTTGAGTGAGACCTCGGTATTCAAAGATTTTAAGGATTCAATCATAGCCTTTCTTTCTTCAATACTCATTAAATCTATGGGGTCTGGTTCCTTTTCATCTTTTTGTAGGATACCTCTTTGAATAAATAATTCGCTGAGCCAAGCGTTCACTTCAAGGTCAAGTACCAGGTGAATGCGATCGGTATCGCCTTCATTAACCACACTATGAGGCTTACTGAAATCGGCATACCAAGTCTGGTTGATAGGCATTTGAAGCTTAACATTGTTAATGGTAAACCAAGTTGATGCATTGGTGCTAATGGGTAGGTGTATTCTGACTAGATTATTCCAATAACCAATGTCCGGATCCACATGAGTTTTGATACTGGAACCAGATCTTAATTTTAAATATCGAGCACTTAGAATTCGGCATTCAAATTTTTCTAGCAATGCTTTTGTTTGAGGGATAAGATCCAAATCAAAGACTGATTGAGCTTCATCGGTTGTTTTATCAGGAGCCAGAGAAAGAGGATTGTTTGAGCTCGTAATAAGATTTATGCCTTTCCATTCCCCATCAAAATAAGAAGTGTTGAAATGCATTAACCAATCTTCATCGGAGATAAGAGAGTTTAACTCATTCTGTAAAGTATTTGAGTCAAAATTGATCTCTAAGCTGGCAAATTCTTTCATTCAAAGATAGTTTCTTCGTTAATTCCTAACTGCATTAACTTAATGCTACTAAATGTTCCTTCGTGCATATGAGCAACAGAAATGAATAATGGTAATCCATCAGAGGTGAGAACCGCAAGTCCTTGCTGATTGGCTAGAATGACTTGTCCTGGTGTTTTTGTTTTCTGTTCTTCACTTAATTCAAATTGAGGATGTACATATACCTCAACTAATTGAATGGGAACTCCATTGAAACTTGTTCTGGCGCCTATGTAGTTTGGGTTGCACGCGTTTGCTAAATTTTGTATTTCTTCTCCTCTCATCTTTTGCCAATTAATTTTAAGGTCTTGGTCTTGGGGGTGTGAGAAGTATTGCACTTCTTCTTGATTTTGATCTTTTGGCGGAGGCATATCATTTAGAAAGCTTTCTATCTGAGGAATAATAAGATTGCCCAACCGTGAATTGAGCAATCCCTCATTCTCACCTGGCAATATTGGGTATCCTTTTTGGGAATAGATAGGTCCTGAATCGAAACTCCTAGTAATCTCATGGATCGTTATATAGGCTATTTTCTTTCCGTATTTTAAAGTCCAAAAAAGAGGTTCGGGACCGCGATTTTCAGGCAATTCACCAAAATGTACGTTATATGCTTTTTTGGAATAAGAAGGAAGTTTGTAGGGAAATCCAAATACTAATAATAAGTCTGAACCTATGGTAAGGTCCTGTTCGTCTACTTCAGTCTTTTTGCAAACGATTATTGGTAAGTCTTTCGATACAGCTTTAATGTGTTCTCCAAACGATCTGTGAGATTCTGGAATAAATATTTTGTTTATCCTGCCTTGTTTTTCAAGTAGGTTTATAAGAGGCAGAGCAGCTCTACTGCAAGTAGCCAAATTAATCTTCATGTGTGTTGCTATTGAGCTATGATTTTAAAAATAAGCTTTGATTAAAGCAATCTTTCAATCTAATTAGCGTTTAACAATTTAACACATATGATTAAAGTCGGAGTCCTTTGCCCTTACTCATCTATCTATCCTAATCTTCATAATGACTTTACTGATAGTCTCCGATTGGCTTTGCCAAAAGACTATTTAATGGAATACCAATTTCATTTTGAATATGTAGCCTCTGGTTCTGAATACCATGTGAGACAAGCCCTTGAAAAATTGCTCCATTTTGAACGCGTAGATTTGATTACAGGGTTTTGTAATTACAAAATTTTGGATGTCTTAATTGACATGATTGGTAAGTTTGATGCTATTGCCATGATGGCCGATTTGGGTGAGATTGCCCCATCTAAGGAGCTATTGTCTGATAAAGTCTTTTTCAATAGTTTTTCATTATGGCAAACACAATATGCATTAGGTGTTTGGGCACATGCTGAATTTGAAAACAGAGGGAAAGGTATCATTTGTATGTCGGACTACGATGCAGGATATCACATCAACTCGTCTTTTACAAATGGCATGGGTTTTCATAAAGCCACTGAGATAGATCTAAGTATTGTTCCTCAATCAAGGGCTCCAAGAGAGCTGATGATAGACTATTTTCATGAGTTTGTAAGGATGTTTAAGAAAGAACAGCCCGCTTTTGTTCACGCCATTTTTGCAGGTCAAGAAGCAGTTGACTTTATGGGGGTATATCATGAAAGTGGTTTGGCTAAAGAAGTACCGCTTTTAGTAACTTCTCACATGGGCAGTGATGAGATTCTCGATAAGATTAGAGGTGGAGGGTTGGAATTCTATAATGCCACGGTTTGGAACAGTGGTATGCAGAATAAAGAGAATTTAGCATTTGTTCAACTCTTTTCGAGCACCTTTGGTGGAGTGCCTAACATTATCAACTTGTTGGGTTTCGAAATAGGTATGGCCTTAAGAGAAACGCACCATGCCGTGAAAAGCAAAAATTGGGTTCAGCTGAATCAACTGCTTAAAAATTCTAGTTTAAGAACACCAAGAGGAGAGAAGTTATTTGGTTGGGGAGACCAAAATAATAAACAGGTAACTATAGAAAGAGTTGTGGGCTCAAATGCTACATTTAACAGATTCGATATACAGAAATTACCATTGGTAAGTATGAATAATACAGCTATGCAAAAGACAGTAGAAGAAAACGTTTCAGGTTATATCCATCCCTATCTCTGCATATAGTTAGAAAAAAAATTGACATTCCGTTTCGGAATATTCATCTTGTTAACTCACAAATCTTTAAACACATTCAATTATGGTAAATCCTTTATTAGGACAGATAAATTCTGTCGGTTTCAATTTTAATCCGCGTGATTGGGCCTTATGTGCTGGCAGCATATTAGCCATTTCTCAGAATAGCGCTCTTTTTGCGCTGCTAGGATGCCAATTCGGTGGCGATTGCAGAACTTCATTTGCTCTTCCTGATACTCGCGGTAGATCTATGATTGGCGTAGGTACTGGACCAGGTTTAGATACTTATCAATGGGGTGAAAGAGGAGGTGCTGAATATGTTGTGCTCAGCCTTAGCCAGATGCCTATCCATAGCCATTCGGCTACTTTTACGCCAACTGGTAGCGCAGCAGGAGGACAGACTACAGCTGAAGCGACCGTTAATGTAATTACCAATGCGCCAAGTACGACTACTACAGACCCAACGGATGCTTTTTTAGCTGCAGGTCCTACAGGTGGGGCTCCTTCTGGAAGAGTCTTTGCTAAAGGCACGCCTAATGCCACTATGGCACCAGATGCAGTAAGTGTTACAGTCACTGGCGGTGGCGGAGGCATTACTGGTGGAGTGGTGACCGTTAATAACAACGGTGGTAGCCACCCTGTTCCTACTGTCAATCCTTATGTAGCTGTTTATCAAGTAATATCTATGCAGGGTATTTTCCCTTCTAGAAACTAATAGCCAAAATAAAAACTTAAAAAAGCCACCCTTGGGTGGCTTTTTTGTTTCGCCAATCATGCAAAGCTGTTAAATTGCCTTTGTATTAATTACAACCTAAGCAAAACACTATTGAGGAGTATTCATTTTATCTCAGGTCTACCTCGTTCGGGGTCAACCCTTTTGTCTGCCATTTTAAATCAAAATCCTGATTTTAGTGCTTCTATGTCTAGCCCCGTTGCTTCTTTGGTTAATGCCACTTTAGAGATGACAGGAGCAGGTAGTGAGTTTTACGATTTCTTCAATGAAGAGAAGCGTATCAGACTGTCAAAGGCAATTATAGATGCGTATTATGCTGACAACGAAAGGCCAGTTATTTTCGATACCAACCGCATGTGGACTGCCAGGCTACATCAATTGGTGGAGCTCTATGACGATTTTAAAGTGATTTGTTTGGTGAGAGACCCGGCTTGGGTGATGGATAGTTTTGAGAAGATCTATAGAAAAAATCCATTCAATTATAGCCGCATGTTCTCTGCTCAAACTCGGGGAACCGTATATTCTCGCTGTGAGAGCCTTTTGGGAGGGACAGTGGGAATCTCCTTAACTGCCTTGAAAGAAGCATTTTATGGAGAGTATTCCGATCGCCTTTTATTGATCGATTATGACCTCTTAACAAAATTCCCTGAAAAGACGCTCAAGTTGCTTTATCAATTCTTGGAAATTGAATATTTTAATCATGATTTTGATAATGTGGAATACGCAGCCGATGAGTTCGATTACACATTAGGGGTTAAAGGGCTACACACCGTACAACGCAAAGTTGAATTCCGTGAGCGTAGGTCTATTCTACCTCCTGATCTTTTTGATAAATACACAGAAATGGCCTTCTGGAAAGACACTGCCGGTTCTGCCGCCAGCGTAATTGGCCCAAAAAATAATAAACAGTAGACGCAAGTCTTCAACCGAAAACACTCAATATGAGAATCAATTCTATTAACAAGTCCATGATGCGGAACTTTGGTTCTGCGGTAATGAACATGGCACTGCTGGCTAGTCCTTTCTCCACTGGCGCAGCTACCAATGCATATTATGCTTCTCGTAAGGCCAATGACGGCCGCAATAACAGTTACCTGATTGATGAAGGGTTAAACAACCTGAAAGCGGGTAATTGGAAACATAAATTGAAAGCCAAGGCCAATAAGAGTAAACTAGAAAACCTTTGGTCTGCCGATGATTTGGTCTTAAACAAATCTGTTACGGCAAGAGAACTTATTGTTGTGGATGGCCATATTCACAACAAGGAATTATTCTCAAAGCTGATTAAGCCAGGCGTGGAATTGCTGAGAATAGAGAATGAAGTAAACGGCTTTGATGATTTAATGAATAAGCTAGAAGCCTATCAAGACTTGAATGCTATTCATCTCTTCGCTAATAGCCAGCAAGGGCAAGTGCTCTTGGGCAATCAATTGGTGTCTGAAAATACCATTGAGAAAGCAATACAAAGTTTCAGTCAGTATAATCAAACCATTGTAGAAGGAGGGGAGCTTCTGGTCTACAATGTACAACTTGATAATGATAAAGCTGCTGAAGATGAGCTAACGATAAACAAAGGAAATGAGGCTAACATTGAGGTTACAAAATTTACTTTTGCCGCAGACGAGTTGACAATCAAAAAAGGGGATATCAATGCCAGTCCGGATGCAAGTTCCATTGCTAGGAATAACGTTCTGGTCTCGGGTGATCAAAGTTTCGATTTCACTAATCTTACCGGAGGTCCATCAAAAAGCGTGACAACCAACAATGGTACTTACACCCTAAAAATAGTCTCTTCCTCTAGAAATATGTATCATTATAATTCGAATTCAATAGCAACTGATAATCTTTTTGAGGAAACACTCTGGACAGTATCATTGAATAGTGGAGAATCTTTTAGTCTTAAAAGCATAACACTTCAAGAGTATAACAATGATGCTACTACAATATACTTTGAAAACTCTACAGGAGGTATCAGTGCAGATTATGCATTTAGTACTGGAACTCCAACTAGACAATTAACCACTACAGATACGGATTTAGATAATATTACATCCTTTTCTATTAAGAGTAAAACAACTGTTAATTCAGTGTCTAATGCATTTGTAATGCTATTGAAGGAAGTTGTATTGGAAGGTGTTACTGCTGCCGTCTCGAATCCAGTAGTGAATAGTGTTAGTGCTACTACGGGCAATGGCACCTACAAGCCCGGAGATGTGATTGCCGTTACAGTTGAGTTTGATCAAGTAGTGACGGTTACGGGCACACCAGAAATTGAACTTGAGACAGGAACAACTGATAGAAAAGCAACCTATGCTTCAGGATCGGGGACAAACACCTTGACTTTTAATTACACAGTACAAACAGGTGATGAGACTGCAGATTTAGACTACAAGGCAACCACCTCACTAACTCTAAATGGAGGGACTATAAAGAATGGCGGAGGCGATGATGCTACCCTTACCTTGGCAACACCAGGAGCAGCTAATTCATTAGGGAATAATAAAGCCATAGTAATTGACGGGGTGCTTCCAACAGTAACCAGTGTCAATTCATCTACGGCAAATGGCACCTATAAGGTAGGAGATGCGATTGCGGTTACCGTAACATTTAGCGAAGCCGTAACCGTAACGGGTACACCACAAATCCAATTAGAAACTGGAACTACAGATAGAACCATAAATTATGCTTCAGGATCTGGAACTACGACATTAACCTTTAATTATACAGTACAATCTGGTGATGTGAGTACCGATTTAGATTATACGGGAACAACTGCACTTACTTTAAATTCAGGTACCATCAGAGATGGAGCTGGCAATGATGCAACACTTACCTTGGCTACGCCAGGTGCAGCCAATTCACTTGGTGCAAATAAAGCCATTGTGATAGATGGACAAGTGCCAACAGTAGGCAGTGTAAGCTCTAGTACGGCAAATGGCACCTATAAAGTTGGGGACGTGATTGCAGTTACTGCAACTTTTAGCGAAGCCGTAGCAGTTACAGGAACGCCACAGCTCGAGCTGGAGACAGGCACTACTGATAGAACTGTGAATTATACCTCTGGTTCAGGAACCACAACCTTGACATTTAACTATACGGTTCAATCCGGAGATGTAAGTGCAGACTTAGACTATAAAGCTACAAACTCGCTCACTCTTAATTCAGGTACCATAAAAGATGGAGCTGGAAATGATGCGACCTTAACCTTGGCAACACCGGGAGCCGCCAATTCGCTTGGTGCAAATAAGGCTATTGTGGTTGATGGCGCAGTGCCAACTGTCACGGGCGTAAGTTCAAGTACAGGTGATGGTAGTTATAATGCTGGGGATGTGATTGCGGTGACAGTTACCTTCAGCGAGAATGTAACAGTTACAGGAACACCACAGATTGAGTTAGAGACAGGAACGACAGACAGGACTGTGAATTATACCTCTGGTTCAGGAACAACAACTTTAACTTTCAACTATACCGTACAAGCCGGAGATGTAAGTGCAGACTTAGACTATAAGGCCACAACTTCACTGACATTAAATGGAGGTACGATTAATGATGCTGCTGGTAATGCAGCTACACTAACCTTGGCAACGCCAGG
>DIYO01000001.1 GCA_002427755.1 Roseivirga sp. UBA6052 | reverse complement strand
GGTTTTTTTATAGCCTTTAGTTTCCTACGATGCTGATTGTTAAGGAATCAGAATGAAGATATAAAGAGGCCATCTCCATAATCTCTATAGCTTTTACTTCTTTGATCGCAGATATATAATGATCGTAGAAGTCTGGCGCCAATTCCTGTGATAAGAGGATTTTATGTTTTTCAATAATGCCGAAAGGATTGGAAAGGGAGTTTACAAACGTTCCTATCATATAGTTTTTGACCGTTTGCAATTCCTCTTTTGATACTTCTATATTCTGGAGAGATATTATTTCCTTTTTTATTTCTTCAAGAGCCAATGACTCATTTTCTCCCTTAATGTCGGATGATATGAGAAAGTAGCCATCATGTTTAAGGCTGTATAAGTGTGAAAATATACCATAAGTGAGGCCTTTCTCTTCTCTAATATTCTTCATTAATCGAGAACCGAAGTATCCACCTAAGATTTCATTGGTAACTATGAATTTGAAATAGTCTTTGTGAGAGCGTGTAAAAAGTCTTTTTCCCAGCTTAATGGAACTTTGCACAAATTTCTCTGAGCGTATAACTGAATCTTTAATCTTAGGAATGGATTCAGAGGTGTAGTTGATTTTTTTTTTCTGATTACCAATAAAAGAATCAAGATGGGAGAGGTAATTCTTATCTATATCTCCAGAGAGATAAATCTCAAAAGACGAAATATGTTTCTTATGAAAAGAGGAGACTTGTTTTTGAGTTAGATCATTAATGTCAACTTCTGAAAGTACATGACCATAAGGATGATTTAAACCGAATAGAGCATTTCTTAAGTTAATGCTGGATAGATAACTACCTTTTTCGAGATTTTGCTTTAACCTATCTATCTCTTTCGATTTGAGCCTTTCTAAAGAAGTTTCTTTAAAAGCTGGTTCATGAATGAGTTCGGTTAAGAGTTGAACATTCTCCTTAAAGTATTTCGACAGACCAAATATTGTAATTGATGATTGATCAAACCCAGGTGATATTTCAAGGAAACTTCCAATACTGTCAATAGCAATAGAGTATTCCTTTGAGCTTTTGGTATTAGTACCTTCCTTCAGTAATTTTAAACTGAGCTGACATTCTGCAGAATTGACTGCATTAAATTGGCTTCCGTTAGTGTAGAGTTCTAACTTAAAAGTTTCTGTATTAGGTGTATAGTGATAGTGAACTTTAACCCCATTTCGATTCTCAAGGTGTTCAATATTAGGTAAAGTAACCTCTTGAACCTCTTGAATTAGTGGTGCTTGAAATCTGTCCAACATTCTTATTCATCATCAGATTTAGAGCCAAGATTTAGTATTGCACCAAATCTTAGTGTTTCTGCTAATGGATGTTCTTGTACCTGAGGTACTAGATATGAAAAATTGAACTCTATTTGATCCACCTTAAAACCAACACCAGCAGTAAAGAATTTTCTGTTTCCTTTATTAATGTGCTCATAGAAGTAACCTGCTCTAACAGCAAACTTTTCTTGATACTCATATTCTGCTCCAAAGGAGATCATGAATTCTTGAATTTCTTCCGCAAAGCCACCAGGGGCGTCACCAAATGAACCAAAGATTCCATCGATTAGGCCTTTGTCTAGATGGCTACCATCAGGTTGTGGTGTTGGCACCATTAACTTATTCAAATCCAAAGCGAAAGTCACCTTGTTGTAAGGATCTAGGAATGTCTCTAAAGCCGAACCTATTCTGAAATTGGTCGGGATGAAGTCTTCTTCATCGGCACTATTGTAGGATATTTTGGACCCAATATTCGTTAACGAAACACCATAGGCAAGCTGAGAAGGCTTGCCTAATACATTAAGTTGGCTTCTGTAGTAAACACCAATATCAGCTGCAATACTTGTGCCTGGTTTAGGGTCAGTAACTGGGCTTGTCGTAATATTTCCTGAGAGATTTGAGTGAATATATTTTCCAGTTACTCCAAGACTAAGCTTGGTACTTAATTTCTGTGAGTAAGAGACGGACAAAGCAAATTCTCTAGGAGTAAAACTCCCAAGTGGATTGCCGGCACCATCGGTCAATTCTATATCTCCGAGATTAAAGTAGGTCAGCGCTGCGCCAAATGCTTGCTCATCACTTATTTTATAAAACCCAGAGAGATATGATATAGACATATCGTCTACAAATTTTGATAACCAAGGAGTAAAGGTAAGGCCTACACCATATTCTTGATTTACGAATGCTAGTTTAGCTGGATTCCAGAAAGTAGAATTGATATCTGGCTCGGTGGCAACGCCCACATCACCCATCGCACCTGATACTGGATCTGGTGCTATAGTAAGGAAAGGTACCGCAGTAGTAACAACATTGGTTGCTGTATCTTGACCGCTAATTATACCAGAATTCTGTGCAATAGAATTTAAAGAAACGAACGTTGAAAGAATCAGCGTAAAGAGAATTCTATACCGAAGGTGCATTGACGTTTTTTTCAAATATAGTATTATAAAATCAATTTGAGATAATGAGCTTTTTACGCTGTATAGCTGATTTTCCACTTGTTTTCGAACGTATTTTGGTTGTATAAATGTAAATGCCATTCTCTACTTTTTGTCCTAAGGCATTTACTCCTTCCCAAGGTACTCTTAAAGTTGAGTTTGCACTTAAATATTCTCGATAAAGTGTGAGAATTTTAGCTCCGTTACTATCGTGAATATCAATTTCTAATTCGATGTTTTCATCTTCTAAAAGATGCTCTACAAAGAATAGGGTCTCATTAAGAAACGGATTTGGGTGGTTATTTATTTCGATTAAGTAGTTAGTATTTTCTTTAACACTAAATTCTTGTTCAATAGCACTTGGGTTGCCTACATTATCCCATGCCTCCAAGTAAAATCTATTGATGCCCGGAATTAAGTTATTTAGGCTCACAGATATGTTGCCGCTTTGGTAACTGCCATTTTGATAAGCTAGCTGTTCATTTAGAATCAATTCCGTACTGTCGTTAATTATTAGCTTTATGTCTTGACCCAAGCCAAGGTTTGAAATATTGATGCCGGTTTCATCTTCTAGTTGAATAAAAAGCTCAACTTGATTATCGTATTCTCCAGAAATAGCTTTTGTAGTATCATTAATATATAGATCGATTTGCGGTCCTTCTCTATCTAAAACTGGATCTGATGTACCCCCTAAAATTAAACTTGTTAATGCTCCTGAAGCATCTATGGTTTGCGAAGCATTTTGTGCATAAAAGGAGATTTTAGCTTCATCGAATGCGTAATTGATGTTTTTAGGGACAAAGAATTCAAATTCGAATGTCCCATTAGTAATATGAACATCGCCTCGATAAAGTTCAACTTCACTTAATTGATAGTTGAATGGGTCGCTTTCGTCTCCCAGCGTTTCTTTATCTACCTTCTTGTCAAATACTGTTACTGTTCCTGTACCGTTGAATGTATTCTGTATTCTACCTTCATTCGAAATATTTCCATTTAACCTTACTCTGTCAAAAGCTCTAATCGTATCGTTTTGAGTAATAGGATTTCCGTTGATTTCAGTGAATTCAACATCATACTCAGGGTAGGTTAATGTCATACTCGGATCACCTAACAAAATGAAGTTTCTATTTAGTGAACCTTGAAGACTGTTGTTTTTGGTGAACTTGATTATATCTCCGAGCCTTTGATATTTTCCATTTTGTTGTTCCAGAACTGAAGCGTAAAGTGCTTCATTCAATCTGAAATTAGTACTTGAGAATACAGGTCTCGCAGTTGTTACAAGTCCTATGGCTCCTCCTGCTTCTTTGAGTAATAGGAATTCTGCTCCAGATAGTATTTCAGGATCATCGTTTCGGCCAAATTCACAGGTTGCTGTAATTAGAAAAGGCAGTTTGAATGGATTGTTCCATTCTTCCATTAGATCGAAGGTGAGAATTCTCTCTTGCATCCATCCAAATTCTGCACCATGTCCTGTGTAGTTGATTATTAAAGCTCCGCTATTAACGTAGTCTTTCAATCTATCTTCTGCTTCTTTAGATTTTTCACCATTAGGGAATTGTATCTGCTCAAATTGGTCTAAATAGAGTTTTTCAACCTTGAATTGGGAGTATGTAGTATCTACAAGTGTGGCAAGTATATCGGCATCTCTTTGATGAATATTTCGGTCTCCATCATCTGCAATAAAGAGTAACTTTTTGCGCCAATTGCCAAAACTTCTAGGGTCTGATTGGTATCTAATAAGCTTGTCGACCACAATTCTAGCTTCATCAATAGTATTAACTGGTAGTCTGCCAATTCCTATGTCTAGCTGATGGTCTCCGTTTCTATTCTCGAGCCATTCACCTTCATCTTTGTCTAGAAATCCAAAGTAATCGTCTGAAGAATAGGAGAGTAAAGGGTGAATAGAGTTTCTTGACTCATAAGTTGGAACAAAATTGCTGTTATTCTCAACTCTGTTTTTATAATCATAAGATCCCTTACCGAACAATAGGACGTACTTTAAAGCGCCATTATCATAGTTGTATCTGATGAAGTTTCTGATTGCTGATACATCTTGTCTACCACCACTGAACTCATTATAAATTTGAGATGTAGTTACTACTTTAGAAGGTACCTGATCATTCTCCATTCTAAATGAAGCCAGTCTTTCTGCTTCGGACTTAAAGTTTGGATGAGTGACTATTAGTAATTCATGATTTAGTGATTGCTTCAGATTCTGGTTTTCAAGACTCTCAAATTCCGTAATTAGATTAGCCTGATCAGTTTCGAAAATTATGAACTCTAGCAACTGATCCGTGATACTTCCGAATGAAGTAGTGCCATTCTCTTGAGCGTATTCCTGAGAAATGATTTCTTCTGTATTCGTAATATTCCAAATGTGAATTGGACTGGTGGTATTCTCTATTTCAAAGTTCGAAATGGTATTATTCAGCATTTCAGGATTCCTTAAATGAATGGCCTCATTGGTTAAGGTTAGTTTGGTAGGAATGTCTAGGGCTAGATAATCTAAATAAGCAATGGCAGAGTTTTGGCCGTTTTTGTTGAAACTCACTGCAACTTCCAGATCACTGTCGTTATTGTTTAGCTCACTGGTAGAAAGTGTGAATGTGTTCGACTGTTCGTTTGCTTTTATGCCGTATTGAGTGTTTGGTATGGGTTGAAAATCAAGTGTTTCAACTCTTCGACCATCTAAATCAAAGCTAAGAGAGCTTGTTATAAAGGATTGTGTAATAGCACTGGCTGAGATTTTAATATCTTGGTCTCTTTCGAAATTTAAGTTTTCAAAGGCGAAAACTTGTTGTTGTTCGGTAGTGAATCTTTCACCAAACCATTGTCTTCCTGAATTCAAGAGATTATATACTTCATTTTCATGATGAATTATTTTTCTATACCACTTTATTGGTGCAATGGATGAACCTAGGTTAGGTGAAGAATTAATTCTTAATCCAGGTTCAGGTTTTACAGTCAAGAAATAGAATATGCTGTCTGTGTAGAGGTTCTTTTCGACTTTATAAATGTCATTGCTCTGATCATACAACACGGCATCAGGTGAGTCGACATAGAACAGCAAGTAGTCTTCTGGACTAAAATTACCATCATCCTCACCTTGAATTAGAATTCTGTTTTCGATTAGATCAGTCGGACTTTGCTCGGAGTTTTTCTGAGAGAGCATCCCACCTTTGATACCATATACTGCTAGTTGTCTTGGGTCAATAGAGGCTGCTTCAAAACCCATTTGATTAAGCGTGTTGAAATCTAGCTTATAGATTCCGGCTTTATCAAACTTCATCTTAACCCATTTTCCTTCTGAAAAGACACTTTGCTGTGACTTTAACGAAATTGAAATTCCGATAAGTAATAGGGTAAACAGAATGGATCTAATAAGTCCCATCATCAGCTAAATCTAAACGCTCTCTCATTCTAATTCTTATCCCTTGTTAGGTTGTAGATTATTGAAACCAATAGATAAGCAATAATGGACAGTGCGATTCCTCCTTCTTTAAATAAGATGATAAAAATAAGGCCTAAGACTAAAAGAGTATACCTCATCCAGTTTTCTTTTAAACTGAATGACTTAAACTTTAGCGCAATTAGTCTAATTGGGGACACTAATAGTATAGAGCCTATACACATTAGTGTGAGCCAGATTTCATAACTCTCAAATAATCCATTGAAAGCCGAATTGCCGGACGCGAATAAGACCAGTGAACTCACAAAGATTGCATGTGCAGTAGTACTTAAGCCAATGAATTCATCGCTTTGATTTTCATCGATATTGAATTTGGCAAGTCTTAATGCTGAAAGTAATGGGACTATTAGAAAGATTAAGCCGTAATAAGAAGTTGTATCTAGTCCTAGGTTTTTAAGTTGTTCTAAATAGATAAAGCCAGGAAGTACACCAAAGCTCACTAAATCTGCCAGAGAATCTAGTTGTTTTCCTATTGGTGATTGTGCTTTTAATATTCTTGCTGTAAATCCATCTAAGAAGTCGAACCCTACAGCAATAAGAATGAAAATGCTGGCTAAGCGAATATCTCCATTTAAGGCCATTTGAATTCCAACTACCCCCAGCGAGAGATTTGCTAATGTCAGAATATTCGGAATTGCCTTAATCACTTTCATTTCAGGAAGATATAAAAGAGTTAGTTAGCTGCGTACAGCACAAAAAGGATTAGTTCTTTTTTCTTCTCCAATTGTTGTACTTCCTCCGTGCCCCGAGTAAACTATGGTTTCATTAGGAAATTCAAAGAACTGGGCGTGGATACTGTTAATCAATGTATCAAAATCCCCACCAGGTAAATCTGTTCTGCCAATTGACCCTTCAAAGAGTACATCTCCACCTATTATGAACTCCTTACTCTTATCATAAAATGCTATGTGACCTGGTGCATGGCCAGGTACAAACATCATTTTCAATTCACTTTCACCAAATCTAATCTGCTCATCAGTCTCTAATAACCTATCAGGCTGTGCTGCTTCATAATTTTGAAAGCCGTAGTTTGGTGCATAGGCCTCTACACTTTTGAGTGTTTCTAAATCGAGCTTTCCTATCCATAGAGGCACATTGAAATGTCTCTTGCAAAAAGAATTGCCCAATACGTGATCTATATGACCATGAGTATTCAGAATAAGTTTAACTATTAGACCTTCTGTAGAGATATAGTCTATTAATTCTTTCTCTTCATCTTTTCCATAGCACCCTGGGTCAATGATTACTGCTTCACCAGTTTTATCAGATAGTACATAGGTATTCTCCATGAATGGATTGAAAGTGAAAGATTTAATATTCATGCTTTTCGATTTTGGCCAAATTTCTACGATTTAAGTCCATAAAAAAAATGGATGACGTAATTTCGTCTGCGTGAAAGTAGACTATCTAGTTGTTGGACAGGGAATAGGCGGAACCATTCTTACAGAGCATTTAATAAATGCAGGATTTAAGGTGCGGGTGATAGATGATCCTAGTTTCTCAAATTCATCGAAAGTGGCTGGCGGGTTGTATAATCCTATAACTGGTAGAAAAATGGTTAAAACATGGAATTGCGATTCGCTTTTTGATTATCTCATCCCTTTCTACAGACGACTTGAAGAGAAACTTGACTCTGACTTTCTTTACGATATACCAATCTATCGCCCGTTTTATTCTCATGAAGAATACAATGAATGGATGGGTAAGAGTGCTGAACCAGCATACAATAAATATATTGACAAAATATATGGGCAAAGCACGTTTGGTAAACACTTGAATGACGAATATGGAGGCATAATGCTCAAGGATAGCGGCTATTTAGATACTCTTAAGATGGTGAATTCCTATAGAGAATATCTTTTGAAGCTTGATCTGATCTACGAAGAACCTTTTGATTATGCCAATTTAGAAGTAAGGGATGGTGAGATTCGTTATGGTGAGATTCAATCAGCAAAGATAGTTTTCGCTGAAGGTCGCTTACAATCCGATAACTCTTGGTTCAATTGGCTGCCTCAAAAGCCCGTCAAAGGTGAACTGATTTGGATAAAATCTGAGGAACAGATTGAGTATATATATAATAGGGGAGTGTTCTTGATACCTATTAAGAATGGATTATGCAAGGTGGGGGCCACCTATCATCACGAAAATTTAGATGAAACTACAACCGAAAAGGCACAAAGTGAGTTAATAACAAGACTGGGGAGACTTATACATTTCGACTATCAAATTGTTGATCAAAAAGCAGGTGTAAGACCAGCGACAATTGATAGAAAACCTTTTGTTGGAAGCCACCCCAAACAGAAAAATGTGATCATCTTTAATGGTTTAGGAGCTAAAGGTGTTTCGTTAGCACCTTATTACGCAAATCAACTGATGTCGCATTTAGAAAAGAATTCGGAATTAGATGCCGAAGTCAATATAGAGCGTTTTTTTTCGTTATTTTAAAAGCTTCTGTATAGAGTTTATGATAGGGAAATTCATCAAGTTATTCATTTGCTTGTTCGTAGTATTTGGTTCTTTTACGAGCCACACATCAAAGGCTCAGGCTTTTAGAGAGAGTTTTGGCAAGAATAGAATTCAATACAAGGATTTCGACTGGAACTATTATGCCTCGGAAAACTTTGAAGTCTATTTCTATGGCAGAGGAGATCAGCTGGCGAAAAAAACCATTGAGTATCTTGAATCTCAGTTCAGCAAAGTAACCGAAACCATAGGTTATCCTCCTTTCGCAAAAACACGTGTTTTTCTCTACAATTCCATAATAGACAAACAGCAAAGTAACTTTGGTGTTCAGGGCCGAGATTTTACAGTTGGCGGTCAAACTAATTTTGTTCAGTCTCAATTGGAGATTGCCTATACCGGTGAATTCAGTTCTTTCAAAGGTAAGCTGGTTTCGACTGTGGCCGACATGCTTATTCAGGAGATGTTGTATGGCGGTAATATTGCTGAGATGTTCCAAAGCTCTTTAGGAAGCCCAATACCGGCCTGGTTTACAAATGGTGTTGCTAATTATGTGGCATATGGCTGGAATAAAGAATCAGATGATGCGGTTCGTGAGTACATTTCTCAATCTAGACCTATCAGGTTTCCTAGACTCAATCAAGAGTCAACAGTACTGATTGGTCATTCTATTTGGAATTATATAGCCCAGAGATATGGTAAAAGAAGTATTTCTAATATTCTTAATCTGGCTAGAATAATTCGCGATGAGGAGAGTAGCATTGAACGAACCCTAGGGATTCCTTTCAAGCAATTTATGAATGACTGGAGAGCCTTTTACAGTAAGACCTCAGCGGCTTTAGATGGTATGTATGCCGAGCCAAATCAGGAGTTTATCATCACTGGAAAAAATAAGAAGGACCTCAATTTTACTGACATTAGTTTTAGTCCTACAGGAAAGTATCTAGCTTATTCTGCATTGGCTAATGGTAGCTTTCAGATCCATGTTATTGATATGGATACACAGAAAGATGAAATCCTTTACCGAGCAGGGCTAGAATACATAGATCAAGAGATAGATAACGATTATCCTATTATAAGTTGGGCTGATAGTACTACACTTGGCGTAGTTTATGGAGAAAACGGACGTAATGTTCTAGCTGTAAAGCGTGTTGGTGAAAAGGGAGAGCAGAAAATCAATATTCCACTGCTCAGTAAAATTCAAAGTTTCTCATTTAAAGAAGGTGGTCGCATGGCTGTTATGACAGGAGCTTTGAATGGTGTCAGCGATGCTTTCGTTTATAATTTGGTTCGAGGACAGGTAAGACACATTAGTACCGATAACTTCGATGAAAGAGATATCTCTTATATCTCTGGGACAAATCAGATTCTATTCGTTTCTAATAGATCTGTCGATAGCGTGTTTGTGGATGGCCCAGCTAAAATTGTTGATGCTGACGAGACCCAGTTTAATCTTTATAAGTACGACTTAGATTACCCGGATAGTGCCTTTACTAAATTGACTAATTCACTTGCAGTGAATGCTAGCCCTTATGCTCCGAACAATAGGGAAATTATATTTTTGAGCGACCAGCAAGGAATAGATAATCTGTACAGATACAGTTTAGATGATTCAATCAGTAATCAAATCACTAATCTGGCTTATGGAATAAAAGAGTTCTCAATAGACCCAGTTAGAAATAGACTTGCCTTCATAAGTACTAATAAGAGCAAGAATGCCATTTACCTACAGAATGTAGATATAAGCGCTTCAAGGTTCAGTCCTGTTACACCAAGAAGGGCGTTAGAGATTTCGAGGATTGTTGCACAAAGAAGAAAGGCTCAAAATGGCGACAGTTTGGTTGAGTCAGATAAAGCTGTTATTGAAACGCCTGAAGTGCCAGTTCAGAAATTGGATTCAATGAAGGAAGGTGCTATCAATACCGATAATTATCAATTTAAATCCGAGTCAAAAGTTAATACGAAGGACTATCAATTTGAATCGCCTGCTGAAGACCCTACTGTTGCTAACAGATCCTTCTTAAGTATCTACCAAAACATACGTAATCAAGATGCCATTCAGGGGCCTGCTCCTTATGAAACCAGATTCCAGACTGATAATGTTGTTACATCTTTCTTGATTGACGAGCTCCGGTCATTTTCACAGCTCATGGAGATTCAAATGAATGACTATCTCCAAAACCATAGATTCAATGGTAGCATTTTAATTCCAATGAGCTTTAGAGATGGTTATGATGTAGATGTTGCTTATGAGTATCTAAAAGGTAGAGTAGATTGGAAAGTGAATTACTTTAGAAAGTCTATTGTAAGAGCCGATCCAAATACAGCATTGGATCAACGTTATAATCTAGATCGCTTCATGGTTGGATTTAGCTACCCATTCACTCAAAAACTAAGACTAGAATTTAATCCATTCTATGCGCAAACCAGTTTCTTTGATAGGGATTTTAGATTATTACTACCTTCAAACACACCTTCTCAATTCAATGAATTTGTAGATCAGAATGATAACTATGTGGGTTTTCAGAGTGCCCTGGTATTCGATAATACCAATGTAATTGGCACCAATCTGCATGAAGGAACAAGAGCGAAGATCGGGATAGAATCCTTCTACAAAGCTAATAGTACGGCAGCAACCTTCCACAATTTCGAAATTGATGCCAGACACTATCAAAGAATTAACAAGGGAATCTACTTGGCGGCAAGGTTCTTCTTCGGTTCTTATTTTGGAGATGCTCCAAAGAAGTACTTACTAGGAGGAATTGATAACTGGTTGTTTAACTCATTTGAAGGTGTAAACGAGGATGACAATCCACTTGCATTCAATACACTTCAGAACAACAGTGATGTGTTGTTCCATCAGTTTGCCAATTTAAGAGGGTATAATTATGCCACATTCAATGGAAGAAATGTCTTGACCTTCTCTGGAGAGGTTAGATTCCCTATTAACCAACTATTACAGAATGCAGATTTAAAATCGAATTTCTTGCGAAATCTACAATTGGTTACCTTCTATGACATTGGTTCTGCATGGGATGATCTTTCTCCTTTTAGGTCTAAGAATAATCTCAACATAGAGGAGATTGGCCAAGAAGGCTCTCCGTTTAGTGCCGTAATCAACAACTTTAATAACCCATGGTTACAGAGTGTTGGGGTTGGTTTGAGAACCATGTTATTTGGCTTCTACTCTAGAGTAGATGTTTCTGCACCTATTCGCAATTTTGAAACACTAAGCCCTAAGTTTCAATTATCAATAGGCTACGATTTCTAGAACTTTTTTTAGCTAGTTAATTCGTCTATTTTTGAGTTCAATTTATTGACTATGCTTCAATCTATGACAGGATTTGGTCGTGCTAAAGAGCAGGCCTCGGGTTACCTCATTAACGTAGAGATCAAATCTCTTAATTCTAAATTCTTAGATGCTCAGGTTAGACTACCAAAGCAGTTTATGGATAAGGAGCTTGAGGTTAGATCTTTGCTTACTTCAGAATTAGTAAGAGGTAAGATTAGTCTAAATATTGAGATGACCAGCCAGGCTGCTGAGCTAGATGCGCAAGAGGTTAATAAAGAACTATTTAAGGTCTACTATAAAGAGTTTGAAGAGTTGGCTGACGAGATGGGCTCTTCGAAAGATGACCTTTTTAGGTTGGCTTTGCATAGTCCTGATGTGCTTTCTAGCACTATGCCCGATGATGATCAACTGAATGCTCTTTGGGCAGAAGTGTCAAAAATCTTGGCTCAGGCAATTATAAATATTAAAGAGTTTAGAGATCAAGAAGGTGAAAACCTTTCAAAGGAACTTTCAGGATATATAAACAATATTGGTAGTAATCTTCAGGAGATAGAGACTTTAGATCCAGAAAGGACTCAGGTTATTAGAGAACGCATTAGAAAGCATCAGCTCGACATTGTGAATAACGACAGCTTTGACGAAAATAGATTTGAACAAGAGATGATCTATTACATTGAAAAACTGGATATAAGTGAAGAAGTGGTTAGGCTAAAGAATCACTTAGAATACTTTTTAAGCATTCAAGGTCAGACCGATTCACAAGGGAAGAAGCTAGGTTTTATTTCACAAGAGATAGGTAGAGAAATAAATACCATCGGATCTAAAGCGAGTTATGCTCCAGTTCAAAAGCTGGTAGTTGGTATGAAAGATGAGCTTGAGAAAATCAAGGAGCAATTGCTCAATGTTGTTTAATTAGATGATTTCAAATAGGAAAAGGACTACAGTTAGGCTAACGAGTATGCCGAGACTAACTGTAAACCATTTCCATTTATGATCGCTATTTTTTGAACGCATTATTAAAATTTTGGGGTTGATTGAATAGTACTATTTAAGTTTAAATAGGAAGTTCATTCTGTGTTTAGACTTAACAGCGACTCCTCGTTGTTTGCCAGGATTCCAATAAGGAGATGCTTTTAAAACTCTAATCGCTTCTTCGCCACATCCACCACCTATATCTCTAATAATCTCAATGTTTGAGATTTCTCCACTTGCACTAACATCAAATTGAAGAAATACTCTTCCTTCTATACCCATGCGCTTTGCTTGGCGAGGGTATTTTAAGTTCTTGTTAAGAAACTTTCCCCAAGCTTTGTTTCCGCCAGGAAAGGATGCTTCTTCTTCTAGAAATATAAATTCAGTTTCGACAGGAGGCTCATCAGTTAGCTCTTCGGGAATAGCAAAATCCTCAATTATTGTATCGTCACCCCAGTCAGTGTCTATTCGAACAGCGACTATGTCGTTGATTTCTTCTTCATCTGGTATCTCAATTATTTTTGGTAATTCAATGACCGGAGGCTTGGGAGGCTCTATAATGGTTGGAGGAACTTCATCGACTATGTCAAAATCTTTAAAGGGATCATAATACTCCCCTAATTCATTTAGACCATCAGACTTCCATTCAAAAGCGATAAGCGCAATACCAGTGCTCAATACTAAGCCGAGCATTAAGAACATACGTGATTTTCTATGTATGTCAACTTTGACGTTTTTCTTCGAATCCATAAACTATTCATTTAGTTATAATGATGCTAATAATACCCATCATGTGATGGGCTTTCTTATTTCAATCTGAACACAATTCTGAGCTGCATTCTAGATTTTACGGGTCTTCCTCGCTGTTTACCGGGAGACCATTTGGGAGACGCTTTTAAAACTCTAATTGCCTCTTGATCACAGGCGTCATTCACACTTCTGGCGACTTGAATGTCTGAAATACCACCAAGCTCGTCTACTGTAAATGATAGAAAAACGGCTCCTTCAATTCCCATTCTTTTTGCTTGACGAGGATATTTTAAGTTCTTTCTTAAGAATTTACCCCACTCGGCCATTCCACCAGGAAACATGGCTTGCTCTTCCACAACCAAGAATACTTGGTCAGCTTCTTCTTCTTCAGGCTCTTCTTCGAAAATAATCTCTTCGATTTCTGTTTCTTCAGTAATCTCAACATCAAGATCGATTTCAATTTCTTCCTCGATTTCTTCTTCATCAGGAATTTCAATAATCTGAGGTTGTTGAATAGGCGGAGGGAGTGGAGGTGGTTGTTCAGTAGGAGGAATCTCCATTAATTCTTCAAAATCGTCATAGGCATTCCCAAGATCCATCAATTCTCCATCTTGATAGTTCTTCCATTCAAAAGCCACGAGTGTAATGCCAATGCTTAAAATTAAGCCGAGCATTAAGAACATAGTGGACCTTTTGTGGATGTCTACTTCCTGCTTTTTCTTTTCTTCCATGATTAATTATTTAGTTAAATAACTAATTAAATAGTTATAAAGTTCAAAATAAAACCCATCTCTAAGATGGGCTTTAGAATTATTTCAATCTAAATACGATTCTAATCTGCATTCTTGACTTCACCGGTCTACCTCTTTGCTTACCAGGAGACCATTTAGGAGAAGATTTCAATACTCTGATTGCTTCTTCATCACATCCACCGCCAATACCTCTGGCTACTTGGATATCTGAAATAGCACCTTGCTGATCCACGATGAACGACAAGAATACTGCACCTTCGATGCCCATTCTTTTCGCTTGACGTGGGTACTTCAAATTCTTCTTTAAGAATTTACCCCATTCGCCCATTCCACCAGGGAACATTGCTTGCTCTTCCACAACCAAGAATACTTGGTCAGCTTCTTCCTCTTCAGGCTCTTCTTCGAAAACAATCTCTTCGATTTCTGTTTCTTCAGTAATCTCAACATCAAGATCGATTTCGATTTCTTCCTCGATTTCTTCTTCATCAGGAATTTCAATAATCTGAGGCTGCTGAATTTTTGGTGGTGGTGGCGGTGGTTGCTCGGTAGGAGGGATTTCCGTCAATTCTTCAAAATCTTCATTTGCCATACCTAGGTCCATTAATTCACCTTCTTCGTATTGTTTCCACTCAAAGGCCATTAACACGATACCTAAGCTAGCAATCAGCCCTACCATCACAAACATGGTAGACTTCTTGTTGATATCCGCTTTAGGAGTCTTTTTGGCTTCCATTCTTTTTAGGGTTAGATTCTAAAACTATAATATTAGTTTTAGTTTCGCAAACTTCTTTTGTGTAAAAATATAAAAAACTGTCAGACCTAAAACCCCACCCAAAGAATTTGCGAGAAAGTCATAAAGGTCAGTCATCCTTCCAGGCACAAAATATTGAAGAAATTCTAATGTAGAGCTGTATAAAAAGGTGATTAGGAACACGCTCAAATAGATTTTGGCACTTAGAATTTTTTTGTTGTCGATTGATAATACTCCCCATCCCACTAGAAAAGCTAAAATCATGAAAACTCCTATGTGAGCCAACTTATCATAGCTGAACAGTTTAGATTCAGGAAATGCTTTTGAGGGTAGGAGCATTAGAAATGCCAAAATAAAAGCCCAGATTATCGCAGGGATAATACTGGGCTTCAGAAATGCTTTCATAAAACGTTTATTGACCGATGTGCTCTTTATAGCTGTCGGCACTTAGTAGGTTTTCTAATTCAGACTCATCTGAAAGTTCTACTTTGATCATCCATCCATCTTCATACGGAGAATCATTTACAGTTTCAGGGCTATCTTCCAGGTCTTCGTTTACGGCAATAATTTTTCCACTTAGAGGCATAAAAAGATCTGATACGGTTTTAACTGCTTCTACAGTACCAAATACTTCTTCAGCATCTAATTCTTCATCTAAGGTCTCTATTTCTACATAGACAATATCACCCAATTCTGATTGAGCGAAATTGGTAATACCAATAGTGGCAATACCGTCTTCAACTTTTACCCACTCGTGGTCTTTGGTATAGGTTAGTTCTGCTGGGATACTCATAATCGTAATTTTCTAGGGATTCAAAAATACACCCTTTCCTGAAAATAGCATGGCTTATTGTGATAAACTAAATCGGATTCTTCCACCAAAGGAGGTTCTAGCATTAAGGAAGCTAGAAGAGACTCTAGGGTCGTTCACATTACGATCAAAATAGAGTGACACCTGAAGCGCTTCACTAATGGTATAATTAACCGTAGGCGATAATCTAAAAATTCTGATACCATCAGTAACTATTGGATCTTCTCCAATTCGTCTTTGAACAGTTCTACTATCACTAATGGTCATACCCATTTGAAATACCAATTCATTAGGCAATGTCTCTTTTCTACCATTAATTCTAAACGGAATCTCCACTCCGGTTTTTGCAAATCCAACTTGAAGATTGATGCTATTACTGGCTTGTTCTGTTACCTGAATGTTCGAAAGGTTCAGCGCAATATTTCTTTCTCTACTGTAATCAAAACTCAAATCCCAATTACCCTTTGTTCTCATATTCACACCAATAAAAGGGGCCATGGTCTCTGAAAGAACTAATTGCTGTGCTAAATATACCGGAACCAATTCTCCATTTTCATTGAATTCACTGGCCAGACCAGCGTCTCTCAGACTATTATCCAGTGTAAGGCCAAGTGTATAAAGCGGTGAGTTAATGAAGTTACTCACATCGTATCTGCTACTGTATGAATGAGATAAGTTAAAGGCTGTAAAGATATCACTGAAGACATCTAGTTTGCTGAGGCCCCTATAATTTAAGTTCCAGTTTGGAATTGGTAGCCTAGGGAAAGGACTTGTTCCTACAGTCTCAGGAGAATCACCTGTATAAGCAGCAACGAATGCCGGAATTACTACTTCCTGAGCATTTAAAGCATACTCACCTGCTGGGTTGAGCGCATCTAATCGGGCTTTTACAATGCCTCTATATTCTTCAAAGTTTTGGAAAAGAGGAGAAGAGTTTTCATCTCCAAGTTGCTCAAATGCAGTTCTGAACATAGAGTAACTGATGCTATATGTACCAGAACGATTAGGGTTTATACTGGTGAAGTCTCCTGTGTCAGGGTCATTCCTAAAGATCTCTTGGAAGTTCTCAGTGAATCCTTTTCTACCCGATAGTGTGATTCTAAAATCTGTAAAAGGCTCCACAATGGCATCGAATGTAAAGTTGACAGTTTTATTTTGCCCAAAGGGTGATGTGAGGAATTGACTAGGAGCAAAGAGTCCATCTCTAGCTAAACGTTGTCTTATCGATGCGTCTTGCGATCCCAAAACAAAGCCAAAACCTGGATTAGAAAGTTCTCTATCCATTCCGAACAGATAGACCTGTGGCATAAATCCGGGTAAGACTGTTCCTTCATCTTTACTGTAATTGAAGTTTATACTTCTTACGGCCATTAAGGTTCTAAAGAATGCCTTGGCGAATGGAATCTGATCTATAGTCTTTCGTGCGGTGGTGTCTTGTTCTTGTGATCTGGATCTACTTCTACTCCTCTGTGGTGAATTGATCTTTTCTAAGAATCCTACATTATTGTAGAGGTTAACCAAATCGAATTGGCCGGAAAGTCCGATCGTTCTTGTATTGCCTGCGAGGTTTCCTAGTGTGTCTTGCTGCCCAATAGCTCCTGCAGTCCAATTGTAGTTGGCCGTATAAGAGAGTTCTGAGCTAACCCATTCCGTAAGTGGTAATTTATCAAAAGGTAAGGTGTAGGTAGAGGTGATGGTATGTGTGTAATTCTTGATCCTTCCAAAATTCCAAAGATTGGTCATGATTGAGTCTCTCTTGGCTTGTGTATCAATGTCACCTTCAGGTTCATCTACTATTGCATTTACATTAGCTGTATAATCTAAGGTAAGGCGTTCAGCTAAATCCCAGTTGACAGCGTAAGTTCTATCAAAAGTAAATGCCTTTTCGAAGTAAGGGTCTATACCATCGGTGCCCAAGTCACTATTCCTAAGTTGTGTTTTGAGGAAAGTTCGGTTCAAATTAGAGTTGATGATGATCGAACTAGGAATAGGGTTGAAGTTGAAGTCTTGAATCAGTTTGAGCCATTTGGAGTTTAAGAAGCCCACATTTTCAAACGGCTTGATCGGATTACTTTGTGGTTGATATGCGTAGGTAAATCCACCTTGGTAATTTCTAAAAGCATATTCAGCCGTATTGATATTACTTCTTTCAATTTCGCTGTAAGCATAGGTGAAACTAAAGTTGGATATATCCCAAGGTAGAGCTACTCGTTCTACCGTTCTGAGCTTTCTCACATTTGAGAAGTTGAAACTTCGTCTATTAGAAATATCTACCACCTTATTGAAGTAATCATCTCTAGATTCTCGGTCTTGGAAAGCGCTAAGCACATCTTCTAGTGGAAGGTCAGGGTCTAACGGATCAAATTGAGGAATAGAGCGTGCATGCTCAAAACTGAAGAAAGCCGGAATCTCTAGTCCCCACTCTTCTGGTAGGAACTTATTAAGGGCAAGTCTGGTAGAGATATCATACTGAGTTGTCTTCTCACGATTTCTGTCGCTGATTTTGTCTGAGATACCCCCAAAACCGATAGTTGAATGGCTGAAGGTTGCTGATACATTTCCTAAATCTGCCAGTTGAGCGTCCAGTCTTGCATTAGCCGACCAACCTGCATTATTGGCGAAATCAGTAACTCTTAATTCATTGGCCCAAATTGTGAAAGTTTTGTCTTCTCTGTCGGGAGAACTTGGGTTTCGCATACCAATCATTAAAGTTCTCACCGTACTTAGGTCTGGTCTACCCACAACTGTAACATTGTATTGATCTACCTGCTGTGTGAAAGGGAGGTTAAGATTGACATTCGCTTGATTTCTTGCAGCCTTAACACCATACAAGCTACTGAATGCTATGTCAATTTCATTTTCCTCGGGCCAAATTTCCCTTGGTGATATCTGACCTCGCTGGGTCATAGTAAGTGGAACTTCTACCTCATAGTAGTTTTCGGTAAAGTCTGTTCCAAGTCTTATAAATGCCGTTACCTCTCCCGGCTGAATATCATCTGGGCTTTCTGCATGCAGGAACATTTTAAGCCTCCCGTAATTGACCATGTCTTGACCAACAGTTTTAAAAACAGCCCGCGCATCTTTATCTCTTAAATTCTCAACGCTAAGCAAAAGTGATTGCTCATTTCTTCTTCTCTCAACAGCCGAGTTGTTGTCTCGATCTCTTCTAATCCCAGGAGGTAATGTATAAGGAGATCTTCCATCTTCGGCTTCACTATTCTCTTCTATACCAACCACACCAACTGTGAAGTTAGGATCAGATGGTTCGGGAATTTCATTGAGGCCCTTTTCAAAGAGACTTTCGTTAAAAACCCTCCATTGGCTACCTACCAAACGAAAGTTCACCATTCTTAAAACAATAGGATCTCTAAAGCCGGTAAGTACCGTTCTTAAATATCTGATAGACTTAAAGCCATTGATATTACCTTCAACAAAGTCTGGTTTACGCACTGGAATTCTAAATAGATACCAGTCTACTCTGTCTCCATTTACATTGTTGGTTACTTTGTCAACAATGTTATTTCGGCCAACCTGAAATTGATTTGGTCTGATATCTACTACGTAGCCATAGTACTCTTCTAATTCTGCCAGTGTATTGTCTCTGTTGAGGTCTTCATTATCGGGTAAGTTAGAGTTGGCAGCAGCAAAGAAATCATCTCCTCCATTCACGGGGCTGTTACCCTCCATGCCATTGAACTTTTTATAGCGCTCTAAAACCTTAGCGTCTCTCGCGTCTAATTCTTCACTTAAATAATATTGGAAGTTATCACCTGAAGGATCTTCTAGAATTCGTTGACGGACAGGAGGTGCAACATTTAGATTATCGAGGTAATTGCGAAAGAAATCCCTTTCCTCAATTGATTTTAAACCATCTAAGCCAACGTCTTGATTCTCTCTTGCTGATTCTGTGTTATCAAAAGCGGGGTTTAAGTAGGGCTGATTGGTTACACGCCCCCATTCATTTAGAATTACGTTATCACTAGCCGGGTCACCATCTGCCGGAAGACCTTGTTCAAAAGCATGGCGCTCATCACGCATGATGTCTTCAGATACGCTACCTAGATTGAAGATGAGCTGTCCACCAGTTGTGTTGGTTCTAGGGCCGTTAATACCATCATCTATAAAACCTCTTGGGTTATTGAGGTCTCCATTCGTAACGTTAATGAATGGATCCATTACCCAGAATTCGAGGTATTCAATATTGGTTTTATCAAAATCTACTTCATTGGTTATAGCCCTTGTAATTGCCCCATAATTCTGCTCAGGATTTCTAAGCATACCCTCATTGGTCAGATTCGGATTGTAGTTATACATACCGGGTTCAGAAGGGTAGAAGGCAATGTCGAACGATGGTTCGTTCACAATGATTTGTTGTGGGTCTCTCTTAATCACCTCTTGCTGACCAACAGAACGTACATAGTGGTTTTCTAAATCTGTTGCGGTTATATTTTCTGGTCTCGCTCTACCTGTAGATCTGTAGAAAACGTTATCGATTGTATACCAAGAGATCCTTGCTCTTCGGTAATTGATTCCTAACCGGTCTGCCGTTTGGTTAGAAAGGTCGAATCTATTATCAGTGGTTCTAGGCGTAGAACCCAATCTCCAACTTTGAAAATTCGAGAGTGAAAAAGGCGTTACTGTATTTTCAAAATCATCTATGTAAGAAGCATCTTCTCCATTTACTCTGTTAGAAGTACCTGGAATCAATTGAGCCATTTCACCACTGAATGTAATCTTGGATGGTGCTTTTGTATCAATACCCGGAAGTGCATCAATGATTCTGGTTAAAAGTCTTGATTCATCGCTATAGTTGAAATCAAGGCCCCACATGGTATTGCTCACCGGTTCATTGCCAATGCCTACACGTGTGATTTGAGGTCGCTCATTCAGGTGGAGTAGGGTCAAACCCACATTAGTTCTATCATTGTAAACATAGTCCAATCTAGTACCTAAGAGGTTCCTTGCCTGAAAATTAAAGAGGTCGGCTTTTTCATAGGTGACCCTTAGTTTCTTGCCAGAATTAAGAATTGAAGGATTAATGATAGTCACCTTTCCAATGTTGTAGTCAACGGTATAATCTTGGCCGTCTACTAATGGTGTTCCACCAGCTGTAACTACTACGCTACCTTCAGCTATTTGAAAAGCATTCAGATTTATTTCACTTGAGGAACCAGATTGAAGACTTCCTTTTATAAAGTATTTATCTAATCTTGACACCAGTTGAGCGTCTGCTCTAGTGGTTCTGTAAAGCGTGTCGAACACATACTTTTGTCTCAAAAACTGTTCATTAGCTAAAAACTGACTTTCTAAACGATTTCCGAATGGTTCGAGGAAAGGGAACATCACATAGCCTCGATTGGAATTTATTGTAACACCTTCAACAAAGTCGAAATTGGCATCTTTCTGCGGATCGCCATTTTGGTTGAGCCTATCGAGACCCATGATCTCAATTAGAGGAATATCCTTTGTGTTTTCTCCTTCATGTAAACTCGGGTTATCAATTCCAGTATCATCATCTCTGTAGATTACTCTTAATTGGAAAGCTTGTTTGGTAATAGCGGCTGAATTGAGGTTATAGATGTTCTTCATCATCAAATCCCAAGTGGGTACCAGTGTATTAATCTTGGCAGGGCGAAGCATCTTAAGAAAGATTACATCTTCTTCAGGCTGGTTTTGATAGTCTTCTGTTAATTCACCTACCTTATATCTTCTGCCGTTGAGGTTATATTCGAATGAAACGGCTAAAACTTCGTCATTAAGTAATTGGCGAGTTAGTGAAACGTAACCTAGTTCAGGATTAAAGGTATATTCAGATGGATCTAGCTTGCGTGCACCTGTTACTCTTACAAAATCCTGCCCATTTTCTAGTGCATGTTGAGATTCGAGTATACCTGTAATTTGGTCTGAGGTTCTGAGGTTTGGATCGTTCCTTAAATTTCTAAATAGATTATTGGCATCGTTAGAAGGAGGTGTGGAAGCGTTACCGTTTCCTATAAAAGGGTTACCTCTTTGAAAAATTACATCACCCTCGCCAAGATCCATAAAGGCAGCAAAGTTTCTTATGGATTGTGTGTTATTGGTTCGGTTGAGCACATACACTTCGACTCGTGTTACCTGTAAACCGGAAACGACAGCCGGAATACTCCTTAACCAGTTTTCAAAATTATGTCTGAAGAAATGGCCAAGAAAGAAATGTCTGTTTTCGTCATAGTCAGAGGCACGAATTTCAAATTCATTTCTCTGAACACCTCCTTCAATCTCGATGGATTCAGAACTTCCTCTTTGAGAGGCGGCAAGGGCAGTAACATAGAGTCTACCAAACTGAAGTTGTGTTTTAAAACCGAATAAATTCTGACCACCCGTTATAAGACTGTTAGCAATAGGTAAGCTTACGTTTCCTATTTCTAAAGATTTAACAATGTCTGATTCTAATCCCCCAAAATCTACTTTCAATTCATTTTCGAAATCAAAGGAGTTGTTGTTATCGAAGTTGGCGTTCAAGTTTAGTTTAGTACCTATGGTTCCCTGCAAACTCATTTGAATTTGTTGATCAAATTCAAAGGTTCCGTTACGTTGTTGTCTTATAGGAAAAGCAGGGTTGTCTACACGTTGGAATCTTCCTCCAAAATCTAACTGTACAAAGCCATTGGTATTGATCAAGATTTGATCGCCTCCAAATAGTCTATCGAAAAATGGGTTTAAGGCGATTGGTGGAATTAGTTGCCCTCTATTACTCACAGCACTTTCACCATCTTGGGCTTTTGCCTTTTGTTCAAAGAATGCCCTGTTACCCAGTTGTAATCTCTTTTGTAAAGCTTGGTTAAATGGTACGAAAGTAGGGTTACCAAGAAAAGTACTGCCAACCTTATTACTGAAAAGTAAATTCTTACTGGTGTCACTACTATTAGTCTGCTGCACAAAAGGCAGGTTGCTAAAGAGTAGAGGTGATCTTAATGGCTTTCTAAAAAGAGGGTCTCCGAAAGGATAGAGTGGTTTGTATTTAGGGTAGGCAGAAGGAACGTACTTGGTTGTGTCGGTATTTTGTTGTGTTGAGTCTTGTGTTTGGGCATGCGTTGTCAAAGAAATGACGAGTAGCATTCCTACACATAGGTAGTTTAGTATTTTGTTCTTCTGGTTGATCAATTGTCCGAAACGGCCTAAGCAGCTTTCAAAGCAAGTCTGATAACTTCTTCCAGACTTAAATCACTGCCCTTCTCCTTAAAAATTCTGTCTATGCTCTTTTGTGCAGCGGCTTTGTTAATGCCTAGTGTAACTAACGCTGCAAGTGCCTCATTTCTTATAGCACTTTGAGGAGTTTTTATGATGTTAGTTAAATCACCAGAACTTGTTTCTTTACCTAGTTTGTCTTTTAACTCAAGAATAATGCGTTGCGCAGTTTTGGCACCTATTCCTTTTACACCTTGAATGGTTCTAACATCTTCAGAAATAATTGCATTTTCTACTTCCGTTGGCGTTAGCGAAGATAAAACCATAAGGCCTGTTGACGGACCAACACCTGATATCGAAACTAGGTGGAGAAATAACTTTTTCTCTTCTTCATCTGCAAATCCAAAGAGTGTTTGAGCATCTTCTTTTACATGAAAATGAGTGTAAAGCTTAATGGCTTCTTCATCTTTGATTTGTCCGAAAGTATTGAGTGAAATTTTCACTTCATACCCCACACCGCCAATATCGATAATTACATAGGTGGGGTCCTTGAAAACAAGCTTGCCTTGCAGGTACGCGTACATATGGGTTAGTATAAAAACAAAAAGTGGCAAGTAATGACCTGCCACTTTAAAATTAGAAAGTTTCGTTGAATGTAAGTAGTTCTAGACTAATTAAGGTGCTGCACTTCGGAAAGTTGTTAGTAAGGATTCCATTTCTCTAATTAATTCACGGTGTTTCTCATTCGGGTGAATGATGAAACCTTCGATGTAGTAGAGTCTATTGGAAGGCTGATCTACAAACGTGTAGCTAATAAAAGTGCCGCCTACTGAGAAGTTATTTGTTTTCCATGCACCTCTCATTTCTACTGTGTATTGATTATTGAAATCTATGGTTCTGAATGTAGGTTGCATAAATTCTGTTTCGGTAATCATAAAAGACTCTTCGTTCTCTGGGTCTCCATAGATGTACTTTTTGCCAATTTCATTTCTCAAGGCAATGACATTCTCATATTCAAACTCGTCTTGAGATTCATAGTCTTTGTAGTAAACAAACAGGTTCTTGCTAGCACCAACAGGTGGCAAAAAACGAGCCCACATGAAGTCATCTTCTAGGTTGGCTAATTCATAGCCTGCAGGGATTTTTATGTTTACGCCCAACTGGTTGTTTACCTGTTGTAATATCATTTTGGAGGCAGATGACATCTTTAGCGCCTTAGCCAATCTTTGTTTCTCAGCTATGTTAAAGTAATTCTGAACTGCTTTGCGGTTAGCTAGTAAGTTTTCAATTAACGTATTATCATCTTTACCGAATAACTGAAGCACTTTTTGGTTCTTGGCGTATTGATCTTCTGAAGTTTGCATGAACAGTTCAGGATTGTTCATGATTCTATTTCTAGATTCTTCTCCAAATGTTCCTTGAAGCCATTTGTCTGCAGCACTGTTTCCTTCGAATGAAGTTACATAAACAATATTTCGGGCAATCTTGAAAATACGATTGAATTCAGAAGGCTCAATTACTCTGAGCGTGAACATGGGTTCACTTCTCGTTAGTCCATCTACATATTCCTGAAAGACGTCTTTGAGTGCATCCCCTAATTCTTTATCGTATTTCTTTTTGTTTACGATAATTACAATCTCACCGGCTTCTCCAGATGCTTCAGGTAAGGCAGATCTATTACCTCTTTTAACCTCTTGGGAATCCTCGCCTGTGCAAGCCCAGCATAGTGCAATACAGATGATGAATAAGAATTTTTTCATAGCCATTCGTTTACTGTTTTGAAGGAAATGATTCTGAAAATATTAAACAAGAAAAAACTACTAAAGTTTTAGTTGATAGAATCTTTTTATCCAATTCTTAACCTCATGCCGGGTTTTAAGGAATTGTTTTTCAGCTTATTAAGCTCTTTGATTCTTTCTATACTCAAGCCTTTATACATTCTGGAAATATCCCATAATGTATCACCCGGTTGAACCACATGGAGTTTAGAATCCGGAATAGGTTGGTTCAATACTCTCACGGTCTGAGTAGGTTCATAGAAGTTAGGGCCAACATAAATATTTAATCTTTGGCCAACACGTATTAGAGAGCCTCTTATGTTATTCCATGCTTTTAAGTCGGCCAACCTTACCCTATGTTTTCTGGCAATTGTTCCGAGTACATCTCCACTTCTCACTCGGTAAACCACCTTCTCTTTGCCGAAAGTACTTCCAGGCATGTTTTTAGCCATTTTCTCAAATTCCACTTTTCCGGCAAGTGCCTTGGCCAGGATAGTAGTTTCGTTGGCTACAAACTCATCGAATGCATTTCTAGGGATTTTTAATTCTACCGAATTCCTTAAGTCTGGAATAGCACCTTTTTTGATGGCTGGATTCAAAGTGTTGAGCTCTTCTAATGCAATGCCAGATTCTTCTGAAAATGCTTTTAGGTAAACAAATTGGTCTACATTAATTGTCTCGTAATCAATAGGGTAGAGCTGATCTTCAGGATAGATATTATAAAGGTCGGCAAACTCCATGGCATGATAGATTGCTGCAAATTGCGGCACATAAGATCTTGTCTCTCTCGGCAGGTAACGATAAACCTTCCAAAAGTCCTTTTTATAGCCAGCTCTTCTTACTGCTCTATTAACATTGCCAATACCACTGTTATAGGCAGCTAATGTTAATTTCCAATCTTTAAAGTAACTGTATAACCACTTAATGTATTTGCAAGCTGCTTCAGTAGATTTTTCAGGGTCCATTCTCTCATCTAGATACCAATCAATGTGGAGACCCTGCTCTTTTCCTGTTGCTCTCATGAACTGCCAAAGACCAACAGCTTGAGGACCAGAGGTGGCCTTAGGATTAAGCCCAGACTCTATAATGGGTAAATACTTAAGTTCAGCGGGTAGATCATATTTCTTGAGATACTTTTCAAACAGCGGAAAGTAGACTTCTTTTCGCCTGAGCATTTCTCTTGTGTAACTCCTGTCTCTTACAGTGAAATAGTTTATGAAGGCATATACACGCTCATTGAAAACTATGTCAATATCGTGATCTAGTTTATTATAAAGCTTCTCAGCCTCCTTTAAAGGAATATCAGGGGCATAATCATAAGCTACTTCTTGAGCAATAGATGTTGTTGCAAATACTATTAACAATAAGAATGAAAATACCTTACTCCTCATGCGTTAGAACTACTCGTTCAATAGGTGTTTGGAAATTGCGAAAAGTTTCTCTTCATCGAAAGCCTTTGACATAATTTGCATGCCGATTGGCAAACCATATTTGTCTTTTGACAACGGGATTGAAATGGCTGGGATTCCTGATACAGATGCTTGAACTGTCATTAAATCTGACATGTACATAGCCAAAGGATCTCCTTCGTGCTTTCCTATAGGAAACGCTGTAGTGCTTGCTGTAGGTATAAGAATGAAGTCATGTTTTTCGAGAATTTCATTGGTAGCGTCAATGATGAGTTTTCTTGCCTTTTGAGCCTTTGTAAAATAGGCATCGTAATAATCAGCACTCAATACAAAAGTCCCTAGCATGATTCTTCGTCTTACTTCATCTCCGAAACCTTCTGTTCTAGAAAGTTTATACATGCTCTCTAGGTTACTGGTCGCAGCACTGCGATGACCAAAATGTGCACCATCGTATCTAGACAAATTTGTGCTTGCCTCTGCTGTTGTAAGAATGTAATAGGTAGGTAGCACATAGTCCATCAATGGAAAGTTCACTCGGTTGACTACATTTCCTGTCTTTTCTAAACTGTCTATGGTGACTTTTAAAGAGTCATTTACTTCTGATTGCAGGCCCTCTTGATTGCTAGCTTCTTCCAATACTGCAATCTTCCATGCTGCTTTTGTACTCTCCTTAATACTGAATTCTTGAGAAGAAGAAGTTGCGTCTCTATCATCTTTACCGGCAATAGTTTCTAATACAATTTGGTTGTCATGAATAGACTTAGAAAATATACCAATTGTATCAAAAGAGGAGGCATAGGCTAGAAGTCCCCAGCGTGAAATTCTTGAATAGGTAGGTTTTAGTCCTATTACTCCGCAAAAACTAGCCGGCTGTCTTACCGAACCACCTGTATCTGTACCTAAAGATATTTGGCACATATCCATTTGAACCGCTACTGCAGATCCTCCGCTAGATCCACCAGGAACTCTACTCTTGTCTAGGCCGTTTTTGACTAGTCCGTAGGCTGAATTTTCGTTGGTCGAACCCATTCCGAATTCGTCACAGTTTTGTCTTCCAATAACTATCGCGTCTTCAACAAGCAGTTTTTGAACTGCCGTTGAAGTAAAGAGAGATTCAAATGATTCTAGGATTCTACTACCACCACTTACCTTGTGGTTTTGGTAGCAAAGGAGGTCTTTGATACCAAAAATTAAGCCGGCTAACTTACCGGCTTTATTGTCTTTTATTTTCTCGTCAATGCGCTCTGCCTTTGCTAGGGCTTCTGATTCAAAAACTTCAAGAAAGGCATTTAGGTGCTCGTTTCTTTTTATGTTTTCAAGGTAATGAGAGACTAACTCTTGACAAGTAATTTTATGGTCGTAAAGGTCTTTTTGAATCTCATCTAATCGATGATAATTCTTCATATAGCCTTTATGGTTTGTCTATTTCTTTACCAGCGTCATCTACCTCTTTCTTGATTTCTTTGGTAGCATCTTTGAATTCTCTGATGCCTTTACCAAGTCCTCTTGCTAGGTCTGGAATACGCTTTGCTCCAAATAATAGAAGAATAGCTAGTAATATAAAGAGCCATTCTGGGCCGCCCGGTACTCCTATTGCTAAAATTGTTTCCATCTGCTTATATACTTCTTAATTCACAAAGATAGAGAAAAACTTATACCCCCTAATGGGTTGAGGTGCTTTGTTTAGCCCTAATTATGCCTTTTATGTCGATTTACTTAATAAACTTAGTAAACGCAACGATTTGTTTAGGGTTGATTGATTTTACTCTGTAACCAGCTCTCAGGGTTAACGGTTCCTTTAGGAGCATTGATACGGAGTTTCATTTCAGAAACGTTTTTGCTATTCGTTAAAACTTGACCTAAGCGTTCACCAATTTGGACTTCCTGATCCTTTTGAACGGTAACAGCTTTTAGTCTAGAATAGGCGGTGAAAAATTCTCCGTGCTGTATTAAAACGGTATTTCCTTGTCCAGCAATAGACATTACGCCAACCACCTTACCTGCAAAAATGGATTTTACATAAGCATCCTTTGTGGTTTGAATATCGATGCCTTTGTTGTTTAAAGTTACCCGCTTAAGTGTAGGGTGTTTATGTGTGCCATATTTACTTGAGACAAACCCTTCTTCAACAGGCCATGGAAGTTTTCCTTTCTCTTCAGCAAAAGCTTCAGTCAGTGAGCTCATGTCAATCGAATTAGCCAATGCGGCCCTTCTTTCTGCTTCAATAATGGCATCGATTCTATTTGTCAATTCTTTTTCTGAAGCTATTTGTCTTCTAAGCTCTCTGCGAATCTCATCTTCTTGTTGTTCTAGCTTAGAAATCAGGCTTCTCTGTTGCGACTGTAATCCTTGAAGCTTTCTATTCTCTGTGAGTTCATCTGTGAGTAAACCTTGTTTTTCCTCACGACTAACTTGAACCTCAGCGATTTGGTCTTGAAGATCACTCTGTACCAATACAATTTGCTCACCTTGTTTCTTTCTTGCATCCCCGTATTGTTGGATATACTTCATTCTCATAAAAAGCTGATTGAAGGTGCTTGAGGCAAATAGAAAAGTGAGTTTATTAAAACCTGCATTCTGCTTTTGAGTGGCATAAATCATTTGAGCATATTCAGATTTCAAGGCGTTTAAATCGCCTTCCATAGCATCTATTATACTTTGGTCTTCTGCAATCTTTTCATCTAAAAGACCTACTTCACTTTTTATAGCAGTAATTAAAGAACTTCTAGATCTGATTTGATTGTTTAATGCTCTTAGCCTTCCTAAGCTGTTGTCTTTCTTTTCCTCAGTTTGGCTGAGGATTTTTTGGGTTTGCTGGATTTTCTTGAGCAAATCTTGCTTCTGTCTCTCTAGCGCTTGTCTTTCAGATTGTGCGCTAGCAGTAAATCCTAAGAGTATAAAGAATAGGAGAGTAAGGGCTTTACTTCCTCTCATACCTATCTGGGATATTAAATGGAAACTTGAGTGGGCGAATTTCAATTCTGGCTCTGTTATGCTCAATATCAATGGTAGCTTCTTCTTTCTTACCTTCTTGAAAGTAAGTTAATATCATCATGGCCTTATAAGCAAATGGCTTATCATTTAAAGGCTTGAATTCATTGTACTTCAACTCTAACGTATTGTCATTCTCAAAAGTACTTGCTTTGAGATTTTCCAGTCTTCTTGTTTTAAAACTGATCTTGTTAATTACTGTCAGATCTCCTTCTCTTTGGGTGAGTATAAAGTCATTATTCTGTTTGTCGATATCGTCATCTCTGGTGATATCAACTGGCAACTCACCTACCAATACGGCTTGAAATAATGCATAATTGAATTCGAAGTTCAGTTCTTGGCTCAGTTCTTCAAAACTTCTGATGTAAGCTATTTTATTAATACGATCTATCAGTTGAATTGAGTCTTTGGTAATGACGCCTCTAGCTCCTTCTATACCAACACCATTGGTTAGTCTAAACCAGATCAAACTGTCTTTTCTAATTCTAATGTCGGCCGTAGCTTTAGTCTTAGATTCTACGTTTTTGTATTTGAACTTGGTGCGAGTTGATAAATAATCAAAGTCTACCTCAACTAATGCGAGTTCGGCAACGGGATCATAGCCAAAGCCAAAAAACCTCTTATTGCAACTTTCTAAGGATACTAGAATGAGTAAAATCAGAAGAAGGGAAGGGACTCTATTGAAACGCTTTATTCGCAATTTTTTGATCAATTTTCTCAGAAGCTTTTCCACTAGATTTTGCCATGTTCCAGTAATTAACAGCTTCTTCTGTAAGGTTAAGTTTAGCTAAAATATCTCCTTTCAATTCAAGAATTGGCCCTGATAGATTAGAGGAGTTTTCAGTGAATAATTCATCCCATAATCTATTGGCTTCTGAATAGGAGGCCAAGTTAAATAGAGCTTGAGCCTTTATCCTAAATAATTCTACGTTTTTGCTCCCGCTTTCAATAAACGGATCGATAATCTGAATCGATTTATTGGGATTTGAATCAAGTAAAAATGAGGCATAATTAAGAATTGCAGAAGGATGGATCGATTGAAGAGAAATGGCTCTTTCATAAAGCTCTATTGCTGATTGGGTATCTGTTTCTAGCTCAGCAATTGCCGCTTGCTCCGAATACACAAGACTTTGCAAAGCTTGATTACCAAAAGCCATTCTCGATGCTTGTTGCAAAAGACTTTTCGCTTCATCATAATCAGTTTGACCTGCATAGGCCGCTGCATAATATGTGTATAGAACAGCTTGATTTGGAAATAGATCTAATGCTTCTTCTGCATCGTTCAAAAGAGCGTCAAAGAGACCTTCTTCTCTTTCGAAGGTTAAAACTTTAATCCATGCTTGAAAATCATTCGGGTCTAGTTTTACAAGTTGCCTGTAGCTTTCAATAGATTTTTTGTTGAAGGCATTTCTTTCTTCAAGAGGTGCTTTTTTAGCCAAAGTAGAATAGAGTAGTGCACTACCTTGAATGGCTATGGCATCGCTTGGATATGAGGCGTTGATTAAATTTTGCACACTATCGGCAAATAATAGCTCTTCAAAAGTTCTCTCATTTAATATATAAGTTCCAAGTAATTGAGTTTTGGCATATATGGTTAAAGCTTCATTGCTTACAGAAGATATAATGAGTGATTCTTGCTCTTCCGTTTTACCCAAAGCTCTTAAGAGTTCAAACTTTAGCAAAATCTGTTCTTCAGATAGGGTAGAGAATTGATCGAAAAACTCCAGTGCTTTTTCTGATTGACCGGTTTCAGTCAAAACTTGAATATATTTTGAGATAAGCCTGCTATCATTAATGCCTTGGCTAATTAGAGAACTGAGATACATCTCCAGCTCACTTAATTGTTTGCCTTTTTCAAGCGCTTCAACTTTCCCAATCTTTTGTTCAAGCGTTAGCCCTGATTGGATTTCAACCTTGTTGTACAAATCAAGAGCCTCATCATAACTGTCTATGGCAATAAATGCATCGGCCACCTCCTTGGTATAGGCTGCGTAGTTCTCAGTATTATCAATCATCAACTGATAATAATTGGCTACTTGCAAAGGGTCGTTTTTGGCCTTCATTATTGCTGCAGCCAGAACGTAGTAATATTTAATGTCTGTTCTTAAACTAATGGCTTTATCGATGGCTTTTTGGCCAAGCTCGTAGTCTTCTAGAACCAAATGGGTTTCTGCCATTTTAAATAAGGCAGCATGGTTTTCTCCATCCACTTCGAGCGCTTGTTCAAGAAATGCTAGCGTTTTCTTATAGTCTTCTAGCAAAAAGAACTTTTGAGCTTCAATAAGTAAAAACTCAGAGTTCGCTTGTACGTATTTTGGAGTTTCGGCATTTAATTCTCCTTCCGTTTCTTGACTAATGCCATCAACGGATATGAATAAGAATAATAGGGCCCATATGGTAAGTAAACGATTCAATGAACTATCAACGAATTAACGCTTTTCTATTTGAATGGTTGGCGTACTTAATCATTTCCTCTAGTGGTTTTATAGTTTATGTGTCTACCTTCTTTATAAAACATGAAGAGTAAGAATAGGCCAGATAACAACAAATTGTAGCCATACCTAAGCCATTGGTTCTCTATGCTAAGCAGTCCGCTTACATATACTAAAAGCAAAGCTATGATTAGATAAACAAACAACGGACCAAAGCTATATGGAACCTTGAAGTACTTTCTACCCTGTTGCCAGCAAAGAATAGACATGGCTGCGTAACAGACTAAGGAGGTAATGGCACTTCCATAATATCCGATAAGCGGAATAAGGAACAGGTTGCCAACTAGGGTGATAATTGCACCGATTATAGCAAAGTAAGCCCCATATATCGTTTTGTCTTTGATTTTAAACCATACGCTCAGATTGACATAAACACCATAGAATAGTTTAGCTAGTAAAAGGATGGGTAATACATAGAGTGCCTCCTTATACTCCGGCCTTCTTAGAAAGATATCACTAATCAATTCTATGTTTAAGGCTACGCCTACCAGAATTACCACATTAAAACTCACAAAATAGTGCATCACTTTGGCAAATAGCTCAGGTGCTTGCCTATTGTCAGCATGACTGAAAAAGAAAGGCTCTGCTGCATATCTAAAAGCTTGTATGCCCAACATCATTATGACACTCAGCTTGAAAACACTGCTGAATTTTCCTAATGCTGCTTCTGATGAACTGGCTATTTCGGGATCTATTGGAATGTTCTTTAGTATGAGACTATAGCCTTGTTCATTGAACATGCCTCCTAAACCCATCAAGAAAATAGGGAGTGCGTAAACCAGCATTTTCTTGAATAGAGGCCAATTGATATTTAATCGAATAGAAAATAGTTCTCTAAACAGAAGCGGGATGTATAAAAGGTTTGCTGCCAAATTCGAAATGAATATATAAGAGATGTTCTCTTTTGGATCGTAAATTTTTGAGACCGCATTTTCGAGGCCACTCAGATATTTCCCATCAAGTATATCAGGGAATACCACTAAGAATAGAAGGTTCAATAATATCGTTACCGTTATAACACTAGTGCGTATTACTGCAAACTTTAGTGCTTTTTCTTCTAGCCTTAGTTTGGCAAAGGGTATGGCTACCACAGCATCTATAAATAGTATTACAGCTAGGTATTCAACGTATTCGGGTAATACTCCTTTGCCTAAAAACGAAGCTACTCCACTTGATTGAATAAAAAGAAAGCCTGATATAAGGGCTGAGGTAAGTAGAATAGAGGTTGCTGCACTATTAAAAACGTCTTTTCCTTCACCCTTTGACGTAAACCGGAAGAAAGCGGTTTCCATGCCGTAGGTATATATAATAAGGCATAGTGCTACGGAGGCATAGATATAAGATACCACACCGTACTCAGCATCTATAAGTCTATCAGTCCAGATAGGAAGCAGCAAAAAATTCAATACCCTGCCAAGAATGCTGCTGATACCGTAGTATGCGGTTTGGCCGGCTAGCTTTTTTATTTGGCTCATAAAAAAAGGGAGAATTATTCTCCCTTGAACTCTGGTTTTCTTTTCTCAAGGAAGGCTTTAGTACCTTCTACAAAATCGGATGTTTTTGTACAAGCTGCAAATCCGTTGGCTTCCGTTTGGTATCCATTTTCTTGCTCATTAAACACCGCATTAACGCAATCTATAACTAACCCAACAGCTAATGGTGCTTTTGTAGCGATCTTATTTAAGATTTTATTACATCTTGCTTTTGCTGAATCAATATCTTCTTCTACATAATTGATCAGCCCAAGAGATAACGCTGCATTGGCATCGATCATATCTCCGGTCATGCTTAATTCAAAAGACTTGGCTTTCCCAATGAGTTGGGTTAGTCTTTGTGTTCCGCCATAGCCCGGAATAAGGCCTAGGTTAACTTCTGGTTGTCCAAATTTCGCGTTTCCGGTAGCTACTCTCATATGACAAGCCATGGCAAGTTCACATCCTCCGCCCAGTGCAAAACCATTAACCAAGGCTATAACAGGTTTATGGCAATTTTCAATAGCCATGAATACTTCTTGGCCATTCTCTGCAAACTTCCTAGCTGTCATGCTGTTTAGATCAGCGATTTCGCTAATGTCAGCTCCTGCTACAAAGGCTTTTTCTCCGCTTCCGGTTACAATTACTCCATGGACTTCAGGATTGTCATTGATTTCCTCAAATGCTAACTTGATTTCTTCAATGGTTTGAATATTGAGTGCGTTCAGTTTATCTGGTCTATTAATGGTGACTTGAGCAATTCCTTCATTCACCTCTAATAAAACATTAGTAAAGTTTCCCATTTCTTTAGTCGAGTTGAGCTCAAAGATAAGAGTACATCTTTTATTCTAAAATCAAGTCTCGTCCGTTTATAGAAATGCAGCAACTATGGTTCTTTTTAAACCGTTCCATGATTACCTTTGCGGCAAAATCAGACAATCAGCAGATTATGAGCGAAAAAAAGAGAATAACCGTAGCCCATGGTGACGGAATAGGTCCTGAAATAATGGATGCCACGTTGCGTATTATGAAAGCAGCGGAGGTTGACGTTGAATACGATGTGATCGAAATAGGTGAGAAGGTTTACAAAGCCGGTCACAAATCAGGAATCAGTCCTGAATCTTGGGATATTTTAAGAGGAAACCCATATTTTCTTAAAGCGCCTATCACCACTCCACAAGGTGGTGGTTATAAAAGTTTAAATGTTACTATTAGAAAGTCATTAGGCCTCTACAGTAACGTAAGACCTTTTAGAGCTTACCCTCCATACGTTCCGTCTCACTTCCCTCATATGGATGTAGTGATTGTAAGAGAGAACGAAGAAGATCTTTATGCAGGTATTGAACACCAACAGACAAGTGAGGTTGTTCAAACTTTGAAATTAATTTCTGAGCCTGGTTCTGAGAAAATTATCCGTTATGCGTTTGAATACGCTAAGGCATATGGTCGTAAGAAAGTGACCTGTATGACTAAGGACAATATCATGAAGCATACTGATGGATTATTCCACCAGACATTCGACAAGATTTCTAAGGAATATCCGGAAATCGCTGCTGATCACTGGATTATTGATATTGGATCTGCGGTAGTTGCTGCAAGACCGGAGTCTTTAGATGTAGTGGTTACACTTAACTTGTATGGTGATGTAATTTCTGATATTGCTGCTGAAGTTGCCGGTTCTGTTGGTATGGCAGGTTCTTCAAATATTGGAATGCAACACTCTATGTTCGAAGCTATTCACGGATCTGCTCCGGATATTGCAGGACAAAACTTAGCAAACCCGTCTGGTTTATTAAATGGAGCAACAATGATGTTGGTTCAAATGGGTATGGCTGATAAGGCTGAGTTGATCCAAAATGCATGGTTAAGAACCTTAGAAGATGGAATCCATACGGGTGATATCTACCAGTCGCAAAGAAGTAAAGAGAGAGTAGGAACTAAAGAGTTCGCAGATGCTGTGATTGACAGATTAGGACAGCGTCCTACTAAATTGAAGGAGGTTCGCTACAACGAGGATGTTAAAATCGAGGTAAAGGTTGATGAAAAACCGCCTAAGAAGAAAGAGCTAGTAGGCGTTGATGTGTTCATTGATTGGAGAGGAGAAAATAGAGATCCAGATGTGATTGGAGATAGGCTCCTAAATAGAGCTTCTACAGACAGATTGAAATTGAAATTAATCTCGAATAGAGGAGTATTGGTATACCCTGGGGGATTACCTGAAACTTTCAAGACGGATCACTGGAGATGTAGATTTGTGAACACTAATGGTGAGATTTTAAACAACTCAGATGTTATCGACCTTTTGAACAGTGTTCAAGCAGAAGGCTTCGACTTTATTAAAACGGAACACCTTTACCACTTTGATGGTGAAAGAGGATATTCGTTAAGTCAAGGAGAGTAATATTTAGATATAGAAAAAGTAAAAAGGCACCTTAAAAGGTGCCTTTTTTTGTTTAAGCTATCATCTAATCTATTGTTGCTCTTGTATAAACCCCGGAGTCTGAGATTGTGAAAAAGGGCTGGCCATTATCCGATAATTCTGCTGATAGTGATACAGACCATTGGTCGTCATTAATTTTAGTGGCGGTGAAATTCAAGTTTTCAATGTAGACCCCATCAAAAACATCTCGGTAAATCTGAATATCGTTTCTTTCGTACTCAGCTAAGCCAATGAGGTTTAAACTATATTCATTTACATCTGCAGGTACTTGAACAAAAATTACATTATCAGGAATATCACTTTCACCTTGTAATGTAAGAATACCGCGATTAGTCAAATTGACATTTCGCCTATTTTCGTTGAATACAAACACCAAGTTTTCTCCATCTTGAATTCTAGTCTGCTGATACGCTCGGCCATTGTCGAAAGTAAAGGTCTCAAACCCCAATTGAGCATCGGTGTAGAAAATTTGATCAGGTTCATTAGGTGTTGGTTGTTCGGTCTCACAAGACCAGATAAGAAGGCATGTTATCATGCCTAAAAGGAGTTTTCTCATTTTAGTAATTGTCTGTTGTTTTAATGTTTGAACTATTCAATGCTTTTGTTCCTTGTATTATATTACTTTTCAAATTTAGCCTTTAATACCCTGTTAGTCCCAATCAAAAGTTCCTAACGTATAGGTTCCATTATCGACCATAGAAAACTCTTGGCCATTTGCTGTTGCAGTCATATTAAAATTCACGGTCCATTCTGTTTCAGATAGCTTTCTACCAGAGACTTGCAGATTGGTGAATTCGAAGGCAGGTGAGTTGCAAAAACATACCCGTGTGTAATAGAACTCCATTCCTAAAGGACTACTTTGAGTTTCAGTGCCTAGGTTAAAACTGAACTCATCAAATTCAGGATCTAGTTCTATCCAAAAAACCTCCGTTAATTCATCATCTGCAATGTTTGGTTCATCGGGATGTGCATAGACATATCTGAAGATGGTTTTATCTCCTTTATTCCAATTGATGTATTCACCTCTTGAAGGTTGAGCTGGAGAGAGTTGAGCATTTAAAAAGAATTGCCTTTCTACACCTTCTTCCGGATAAGGATAAGTAATGTCCGGATCTAAGCCCTCACCGCAGGCTGTTATAGCCAATAATAGAACCAAAAGTTTAATGTACCTCATGCCTTAATAGACACAGGTTGTATTTGGCAAGTTGTAAAGGGTTTATACTTTTTGAAAAGATTCTAAAAGTTCTGGTAGGCCTTCCAATATGGTTCTTGTCATTTTGTCAAGGTCGTAGGCTGGTTGCCAGCCCCAATCATTTCTGGCAACAGAATCATCAATGCTGTCTGGCCATGAATCAGCGATGGCTTGCCTGAAATCAGGGTTATATGTTGCGCTAAATTCAGGTATTTCTTTTTGAATAGATTTTACAATCTGCTCCGGTGTAAAAGAAATAGCAGAGACGTTATAACTGGAACGTACTTTGATTTGCTCTTGCGGTGCTTCCATAAGGTCTATGGTAGCTTTTATGGCGTCACTCATGTACATCATTGGTAAGTAGGTGTCTTTTGATAGAAAACACTCAAATGGTTCCCCGTTCAATGCTTTATGATAGATGTCTACAGCATAGTCAGTAGTTCCACCACCAGGTAAAGATTTATAGCCTATAAGTCCCGGATATCTCAAGCTTCTTACATCTACTCCATATTTTTCAAAGTAGTATTCGCACCATCTCTCTCCAGCCAGTTTACTAATTCCATAAACGGTATTTGGGTCCATTACGGTATCTTGTGGTGTATTGGTTCTTGGAGTGGTAGGCCCAAATACAGCAATTGAGCTTGGCCAATAAATTTTATTGAGTTTATACGTTTTAGCGGCTTCTAGCACATTCAATAATCCGGTCATATTCAAGTTCCATGCCCATTGAGGATTTTCTTCGCCTTTGGCTGATAAAATGGCAGCAAGGTGGTAAACTTGAGTGATCTGATGGTTCTCGATTACAGCATTCAACTGCGTGACATTCATAATGTCTAGTTGTTCGAACTTAAATTTTCTAATGGCTGCATTAGGCTTGGTAATATCTGAGGCTACCACATTCTCATCGCCATGTAGTTTTCCCAATTCTATTGTCAATTCTGACCCTAATTGACCGCAAGCACCTATTACCAATACTTTTTCCATTCCCATTTTATTTGGCTGCAATAATAGTCAAACGCCTCAAGATGTAAAACGTTTGCATTACGAAAGGTTTTTACGGTGAAGTTCTGACTTCAGTCTTCGGACTTACGACTTCTAGCTTTATCTTTGCTCGCAATGGAGGAGCTTTCTTTTAAAAAATATCTGCATAAAAAGAGGATAGATGCCGTTGCATTTACAAAGGCGAGGACAGAACAATATGCTGACCTTAAAAAAGAATTCGATCAGATGCATCCTGATAGCTTTACTTCCCAGAAACTCTTCATTATTAATCCGATTAGAAGAGAGTTTCCATTTAAGGAAGTGACCGAAGTGAAAGCAGAAAAGAAGCCTCAGCCACGTCCTATAATTGTAAGACCAAAAACATCTTAAAATGTACGATTCTTTAAAGCCCAAATTGGAGGCAGAATTACAGTCGATTAAAGAAGCGGGCCTGTTCAAAAAAGAGAGAGTGATCACAACACCTCAAGCTGCCGACATTAAAACAACCGCTGGCGAAGAAGTGATTAATTTCTGTGCGAACAATTACCTAGGCTTGTCTTCTCATCCTGATGTTGTGAAAGCGGCTAAAGATGCTATCGATAGCCATGGTTTTGGCTTGTCTTCCGTTCGTTTTATTTGTGGTACTCAAGATATTCATAAAGAGTTGGAGGCTAAGATTTCCGAATTCTTAGGTATGGAAGACACCATTCTTTATGCAGCAGCTTTCGATGCTAACGGGGGTGTTTTTGAGCCCTTGTTAGGACCTGAAGATGCTATTATTTCAGATGCCTTAAACCACGCTTCAATTATTGACGGTGTAAGATTATGTAAGGCTATGAGATTCCGCTATCAACATAACGACATGGCCGATCTCGAAGAGCAATTGAAAGCTGCCGATGCAAAAGGCGCACAGAACAAAATAATTGTGACTGATGGGGTATTCTCAATGGATGGTACTATTGCTCAGCTAGATAAAATCTGTGACTTAGCTGATCAATACGGGGCTTTGGTTATGACCGATGAGTGTCATTCTACCGGCTTTATGGGTAAAACGGGTAGAGGTGTGCATGAATTCAGAAACTGCATGGATCGTGTGGATATCATTACCGGAACCTTAGGTAAGGCGTTAGGCGGTGCTTCGGGTGGCTTTACCTCAGGTAAAAAGGAGATCATTGAGATGCTTCGCCAAAGATCCAGACCCTATCTATTTTCAAATACATTAGCTCCTTCAATTGTAGGTGCATCTATTGCTGTACTAGATATGTTATCTGGAACAACAGAATTGAGAGATAAGCTAGAAGACAATACGAAATACTTCAGAGAGAAAATGACTGAAGCTGGATTTGACATTAAATCTGGTGAGCATGCAATTGTTCCTGTAATGCTTTATGATGCACCTTTAGCACAGAAGATGGCTGATGCTTTATTGAAGAGGGGAATTTATGTGATAGGGTTCTTCTATCCTGTGGTACCAAAAGGCCAAGCGAGAATAAGAGTTCAAATGTCTGCTGCGCATGACAGACATCACCTAGATAAGGCCATTACTGCCTTTACAGACGTTGGAAAAGAGTTAGGAGTGGTTTAAGAAGCCACTTCTAGTTCTTCGCTTTCATCTTCAATGGTTTTAGCAGGAGATACTTTTTTTGTTTCTAGCAGATAGCTATTCACTCTTCTTCTGATTTCTGCAACTGATAGGTTATCATCTAGCTTACCATTTCTGGCAATAGACATCTGACCAGTTTCTTCAGAGATAGTCAAGATTAGTGTGTCTGTAGCTTCAGACATACCCAAAGCTGCGCGGTGTCTCATACCAAATTGCGCAGGTAAATCTCTTTCACTTACAGGAAGAATACATCTAGCTGCAATGATTTTGCCGTTGAAAATAATGGCTGCCCCATCATGTAGCGGACTATGCTTATTGAATATGGATATCAGTAGTCGTTTTGAAACAAATGCATCTAAAAGGTCTCCAGAATCTGCATAAAATTTCAACTCTGTATTTCTTGAAATTACCAGCAAGGCGCCTGTATTGGTAGATGAAAGCTGTTTAATCGCCTCAATGATAGGCGTAATATTCATGATCTGCTTACCCTCTTTTTTCTTCCAAATCATGATTGATTGGAAAATGTCGTTCTGCCTAAAAGTCGTTTTGCCGAGCAGAAGAAGGAATTTTCTAATTTCTTGTGAGAATATGATGATGGCCGCTAATACTCCAACCCCCATAAATTGTCCTAGAATACCGGCTAGCATATTCATTTCGGCCGCTCTTACAATGAGGTAGATAAGGTAAAGTAATACGAAACCAATAAGCACCCTTACCGCTACGCTTCCTTTAAGAAGTTTGTATAGCTGATAAAGTAGAATAGCAACAAAGAGAATGTCTAGTATATCTATCCACCTTACTTCAAGGAACCCTATTTTAAATGCGAAGATCAACCTTTGTATGCTCTATAAAGTCTCACTGTTTCTGCTGCCTCTTTTACATCATGAACTCTTAGAATAGATGCGCCATTGATCAATGCTGCCATATTTAAGGCGGTAGTACCATTAAGCGCTTCTTCGGGAGTTGACTTAAGCGTTTTGTAAATCATGGATTTTCTCGAAACGCCAGCCAAGATCGGAAGCTTCATTCTTTTAAAATAACCCAAATTTCGAAGGATTTCATAGTTCTGAGTGATGTTCTTTGCGAAACCAAAACCCGGATCAATAATGATATCCGAAACTCCTAAAGACAGTAGTTGCTGTTTTTTGGATTCTATTTCTTTAGTGATATCATTCAGTAGATGGTCGTATTGGTTGAGTTCCTTCATGGTCTGAGGAGTGCCTCTCATATGCATTAAGATGTATGGAACGCCTAGTTCCGCAACAGTTTCGAACATGCGATCATCAAGATTACCTCCGGAAACATCATTAATGATAGAAGCACCGGCAGCAACTGCCTTACGAGCAACTTCAGATCTGAATGTATCTATAGAGATGATTAAATCTGGCTTTGTTTTGATCAAATACTCTATGATGGGTACAGTTCTTTCTATTTCATCTTCTACTGAAATATCATCGGCACCCGGTCGTGTTGAATAACCGCCTATGTCAATAATATCTGCTCCATTATTTAGCATTTCTTGTGCTTTTTGAGCAGCCATCTCAATATTTTGGATGCGACTTCCGGCATAAAACGAATCTGGAGTAACATTCAAAATCCCCATGATTTTTGGGGTGTTTAAATCCACTAGATTTCCACGGATATTCAATGTGCTTTTAACCTTAAATAGATTATCTTTCGCCTTCAAGAGCAGTTAGAAACGTTTAAAATTTTATCAATTGGAGCAAAAAACCGTAGGCGAATATAAAGAAGTTATAAAGGTCTGTAAAGACATATTTATGAAGAAAACTAAGGATTACGGCACAGCTTGGAGAATCCTCAGATTGTCTTCAATTACAGATCAAATCTTTATTAAAGCACAGCGCATACGTTCAATTCAAGATAAGGGCAGACAAATGGTTGATGACGATATTTCAGGCGAATTTATCGGAATCATCAACTACTGTGTGCTTGCTTTGATTCAAATGGATTTGACGGAAGACGATCCAATGGAAATGGATGTTGAAGTTCTTGAGCCACTTTACGATGGGCATGTAAACACCACAATGGACTTGTTGATGAACAAGAATCATGATTATGGAGAAGCATGGAGAGATATGAGAGTCTCTTCTATGACTGATATAATTCTCATGAAGTTGCTACGTGTAAAACAGATTGAAGATAATTCTGGCAAAACTATCATCTCAGAAGGTATTGATGCTAATTACATGGACATGATCAATTATGCCGTTTTCTGTATGATCTTAATGAAGGAATAGTAGAATGGAAGTATTGAATAAAGCTGCGAGATACCTTGTTGGTGCCCTGTTTATCTTTTCCGGATTAATTAAAGTGAATGATCCGGTAGGAACTCAAATTAAATTGGAAGAGTATTTTACTGTTTTCTCAGTAGATATAGCACCATTTTTTGATGCGTTAAAACCCGCCTCCTTATTTCTTTCTATTTTTCTATCCACACTTGAAGTGGTGCTTGGTGTAGCCCTACTCATGAGATTCAAAGAGAAGTGGACAACAAGTTTGTTGCTTGCGATAATTGTGTTCTTTACTTTCTTGACATTCTATTCTGCATACTTTAATAAAGTAACCGACTGTGGATGTTTTGGGGATGCAATCAAATTAACACCATGGCAATCCTTTACTAAAGACATTATTCTCTTAGTCTTAATCATTATTCTTTTTGTGGGTAGAAAAAAGAACGAACGTGATTCCACACCTATTTATCACTTAGGTGGAGTGGCTTTTACACTTACATTTTGTCTTATCGTTTGTTTCTTATCAGTAGCACATCTGCCGGCTATTGATTTTAGAGCGTATAAAGTAGGAACAAGCATTCCTGAAGCCATGATGCCGCCACCTGAAGATCCATATGCAGTACCCAAGATTACTAACTATGCTTTTTGGGGAGATGAAGATGACTATACTGACCGTTCACTGAGCGGAAGTAAGTTGCTCGTGATAGTTCATGATACTGAGAAGACTGATATTGACGCTTATGCTATGGTAAATAGTCTGATTGGTGCTATAGAATCGGATATAGAAGTGACGGCAATTACAGCGGCAAGCGGTGCTGAATTCGAAAACCTGAGACATGCTGTGCAGTTAGCTTTGCCTTATTACTATTCGGATAAGACCCTTTTAAAGACCATGGTTAGATCTAATCCAGGTCTTGTTTTACTGAAAGACGGTGTGGTTAAGGGAAAGTGGCACTACAATGATGTGCCTTCGGCTGACGAGATTTTCAGTAACTTAGATTAATGAATGTTCATAAGGGAATCTTTTTAGTCGGACTTGCAGGTTCGGGTAAATCCACTCTTGGGAAGGAGCTTGCACAAAGATTAGGCTACAAATTCATAGACCTGGATTTGCTTATTGAGGAAAGGGTAGGAAAATCAATTCCAGACATCTTTGCTCATAACGGAGAAGGACAATTCAGAATTTGGGAGCATGAGGCGCTGATGGATGTTATAGCGGCTGAAGATTCTTTTATCATGGCTACTGGAGGAGGAGCTCCTTGTTTTCATTTCAATATGGATGCCATGAATAAGCATGGTGTTACGCTTTATTTTGATGTTACTCCAGGAGAATTGGCTTTAAGAATTATAGATGGTGGTGTTGAGAACAGACCAATGTTCAAGAGTTACGATCACCAAGATTTAATTCAAGAGATTAGAGAAATGAAGGAGAGGAGAGAGACCTTCTACAGTCAAGCGCAAATAAAAATTAGAGATAACCAAATCAATGTAGATATGATTATCTCTAATCTAAAATCAGTTGAGCTCTGAGCTAGAAGCTCATTCCTAAGCTAATTTTAAAATCATTTACGTTGTTATTAATATTTGCAGTAAGTCCTGTGCCATCAGCAAACGTGTATGAAGTAAATGAATCTCCGAACTCGGTATGTGCATAGGAGAGATCCAAAAAGTACTTTCCTACATTCATACCTACACCTAAAGATGATATTGTTCTAGATCGATCGATGTCATCAAAAGAGTCGTTTGTAGGATCACCTAATGATGCAAACCCTGCTCTAAACCTGAATAGCTTGTATCTATATTCAGCTCCTAATCTAAAGTTTGTTGTCGATTGATAGATGTTCTCTATCGTTCTGTTGTCACTCTCAGCCGTAAAGTCAGGAGAAGAAACAAAAGCATTACCATAGTTTAATCTTTCAATATCGGCCGTAATAAAACCATTCTTGCCTAAGAAGAAAGCTATACCAGCATTCAATCTCAATGGCGTTCTTAAGTTATAGTTCGAAAAGAATATGTTAGTCTCACTTACCAAACTATTCAATACAGTGTCTTCTTGAATGATTCGGTTTCCATTGTCATCTAAGAAATTCGCTACATCATAATTGTTATAGTCTGAGCTATAAATTGCATCACTCTCTTCACTGAAGTTGTACCATGTTGGTGTTGTAATTGAAGCACCAAATCGAACGAAGTTAGTTGGTCTAAAGATTACACCAAGATTAGCGTTCACTCCAGTTCCTGAAATATCAAGCCTTTCATCTAGTGTGAATTGATTTAAAGCTGAGCCGCTAAAATTTTCTGTGTATACTCTCAGTTGTCTATAATCAACAGACGTAAGACCAAGACCCGCCCCTACATACAATTTGTCCTCAAAGTTGCCACCGAATGCAATGTTCACTTGATCGATTTGACCAATTCTATTAATCCTTTCTCTCTGAACAGGAAAACCATTGACAAATGAAGTGTAAATGTCTTCAGCACCCGGGAATGGGTTGATCAAATAATGGTCATATCCAATCTGTTCAATACCACCCAGTTCTTCGGGGAAGAATCCATCTGCTCTATTCAGCATGGCATCAATAATGGAATTGTTATTGTTCTGTGCCGAATACCCAATGTCTTGCCTAAAATCATTGAATCGATTATAAGTGATGGCTAAGGAACCACCTCTCCAACTTCCTGGAGTTAAATCGCCCTTGTTAAAATTGATAACTAGACCTGCATTGGCTAATGAGAAATTAGTGCGCTCACTTCTTGTTTCTACATCTAAGAAATTAGAATCAAAAGTATTAACACTTAAACCAGGTGTGATTACAAATTGCGATCTATTGAATAGTCCTAAACCGGCAGGGTTGAGAGATGCTGCACTCACATCGCCACCGAGTACGCTTCCTGCACCTGCAATTCCGGAGAATCTGGCAGTACCCCATTGATTAAACTGGCTAAACCTTAGTGCATCTTGATAATAGCCAAATGAACCTGGCTGCACTTGGGCCTTAGACACCGCTGTTATACACAGCAGTGCCAGGCCTATATATATAAGCTTTGATAATCTTTTCATTTTGATGAGTTTTTGTATGCTGAATTAACCTCTGCCAGATCTGCTTGAACCACCTGATCTACTACTTGAAGATCGGCTGCTGCCTGAAGATCGGCTTCCACCACTACTTCTACTAAACGAGCCTCTAGAAGAAGACCTTGAACTAGATCCTCGACTGAAACTTCTAGAAGAACTTCCTCTACTTGAAGAGCCTCTTGAGTATGAGCTTCTACTACCAGAAGATCTGCTGCTAGAGCGAATTCCTGAAGAAGATCTACTCGATGAGTTACGGCTGAAAGATAGTCCGCTATTTCTCGAAGAGCTTCTGTTACTAGATGATCTGTTTGAAGAGAAAGAGTCTCTACTAAATCTGCTAGTTCTGCTTCTTACTTCTCTAGAAGAAGATGCTCTTGAAGCTGAACGATCTGTTGATACAGATGAGCTTCTAGAATTTCTTGAGCTAGAGAATCTGTAAGCATCAGTTCTTACTCTACTACTTCTTGTACTACTTACATTAGGAGAAGAACTACGGCTGCTTCTAACATTTGCAGAACCTGTTCTAGACGAAGAAACTCTACCACTTCTAGCACTGGATGAACTAACTGCTCTACCTCCAGAAACCCTGCTACTTCTCGATGATACGTTTGATATGGAACTTCTGGTAATGCGATCATTAGTTGCACTAACTCTTCCACTTCTTCTGCTCGCTACAGTACCATTTAAAGCATCGCTTCTCACAGAAGTTACAGATGTAGATCTTAGTCTTCCTCCTCTGGTGAAAGTTCTACCTCTGCCATTCACAAATTCTCCAGAGTTACCTACAAAGAAGTTGTTTACAACTGGTCCGTTAAAACCACCAATCCAACCATTTCTCCAAGCGCGTCTGTTCCATCTATTCCAGCGGTTCCATCTGTTAAAGCCAATGCCTCCCCAGCCCCAGCTAGAGCCCCAAAAAGGGTCCCAACTATTAAAAGCCCAAGCATTTCTAAATCCAAATGGCGATCTGAAGGCCCATGGATCCCAGAATCCGGCATTTACACCAAAGAATGGGTCACCCCAGCCAAAGCCTACTCCCCAGCCAAAGTTATTACCCCAACCGAATGGACTTCCCCAGCCCCAGCCTCTACCGAAGCCTAGACCTAGGTTGATGTTAATATCTGATCCAAGATTAGAAGAACGAAGGTCTGATACGCTGAGATTATTTCTTCCCAAACTTCCGGCAAGATATTCATCCATTCTAGCGCCATCTCCTCTATAATATTGATCGTACCAAGCCTGAGCAAAATAGAAATCGTCTCTTACGAGTCGGTTGAATTCACCTTCATTCCATTCTGTCTCCCAGTCTACAGGTAATTCATAATACTTTAAAAGGCTGTTTTCGTAGTCCGAAACAAAGTCATCATAATTCAGCTCAGAGGCCCTTTGTACTTTGGGTTCTGTTAATTCGAAATAAGTAACTTCTTTAGTTGGACTAGAATATTTTTGTACCAGTTCAGGTTCCACTTTGGCTATTGAACTGTTCTCCAAACTAACTACCTGCGTATTCGCAACAGGTGTAACTTCAACAGGTTTAGCAATCACTTTAGGTGTTTGCTGTCTGTCTGCAGATGTAAAATATACATCATCATATTCTGTAAGTTGTTGGTATTGATTTGGTGAACAGGCAAACAAGGTAAGTATGCCCAGTGGTGCCATTAATAATTTCCATTTGATTCTTCTCATGACTTTCCTTTCCTGGCTATTTAAAGTTAACGTGTAATTATCTTATTTGGTCGGGAAAACACCCGAAAACTTTATATTTGTCGGATAATTTCACGCTCTAAAAAGAGCAAGTATCATACCAAAAGACGAGCATGAGTAAAGGATTACCAAAAAGAAGCGAAGACTATTCATTATGGTATAACGAATTGGTGAAAAAAGCTGACTTAGCAGAAAACTCACCAGTAAGAGGCTGTATGGTAATAAAGCCATACGGATTTTCCATTTGGGAGAAAATGCAGGCAGAGATCGACAGAATGTTTAAAGAAACAGGTCATACCAATGCATACTTTCCTTTATTCATTCCCAAATCTTACTTGAGCAAAGAAGCCGATCATGTGGAGGGCTTTGCCAAAGAGTGTGCTGTAGTGACTCACTACAGATTAAAGAATGATCCTGACGGTCAGGGGGTAGTAGTAGATCCGGACGCACAGTTAGAAGAAGAGCTAATCGTAAGACCTACTTCAGAAACTGTGATATGGAATACCTATAAGAACTGGATACAGTCTTACAGAGACTTGCCAATATTAGTCAACCAATGGGCTAATGTTGTCCGTTGGGAGATGAGAACTAGACTCTTTTTAAGAACTGCAGAGTTCTTGTGGCAAGAAGGGCACACTGCTCACGCCACAAAGCAAGAGGCTATAGATGAGTCAATTCAAATGATGAATGTCTATGCTCAATTTGCTGAAGAGTTTATGGCAGTACCTGTGGTTAAAGGTGTCAAAACAGAAAGTGAGCGGTTTGCTGGGGCCCTTGAGACCTATTGTATTGAAGCCTTGATGCAAGACGGTAAAGCCTTACAGGCTGGTACTTCTCACTTCTTGGGACAAAATTTTGCTAAAGCATTTGATGTCAAATTCACTTCAAAAGAGGGTAAGCAGGATTTCGTTTGGGGTACTTCATGGGGTGTTAGTACACGTCTAATGGGGGCGTTAATTATGGCTCACTCTGATGATCAGGGTTTAGTGTTGCCTCCTAAATTGGCTCCTATTCAAGTAGTAATCGTTCCTATTTATAAAGGAGAGGAACAACTCAATGCTATTCGGGATAAGGTGAATGAATTAATTAAGCCTTTGAAGGCAGCTGGAATTACAGTAAAGCTCGATGATCGAGATACCTATAAACCAGGGTTTAAATTTGCAGAGTGGGAATTAAAAGGTGTTCCTGTAAGATTTGCAATTGGCCCTAAAGACATGGAGAACAATTCGGTAGAGATTGCTAGAAGAGATACTGGGGTGAAAGAGACCTTTAGTTTGGATGGTGATCTATTGACTAAAGTTCAAGAGCTCTTAAATGATATTCAGGATAATATTTACAAGCAGGCATTCGACTTTAGAGCAGAGAATACAAGGACTGCAGATACTTACGAAGACTTTAAATCTATATTAGAAAACCAAGGTGGATTTGTATCTGCACATTGGGACGGCACTGCTGAAACCGAGGAGAAAATTAAAGAAGAAACAAAAGCTACAATCCGTTGTATACCTATTGACGCTAAGGACGAAGAAGGTACTTGTATCTTCTCAGGAAAACCTTCTCAGCGAAGAGTGCTTTTTGCTAAAGCTTATTAATTAGCATTCGATTTTCTTGGTATATTGAACTAACTGAAAACTTATGGACGGTTGGTTAGCCATTATCTTATTAGTCCTTGTTGGACTTGTACTTATTTATCTAGAACTCATATTTGTTCCAGGCACAACTATATTAGGGTTGGTGGGTCTAGTATTGGCTGGAATAGGAATATATATCGCATATGAGCAGCACGGTACTGCAGCCGGTTCGGGTGTTTTGTTTGGTTCTTTAGTTATGACTGTTGGCGCATTGGTGTATAGTTTTAAAGCAAGGACTTGGGATCGGTTTTCATTGAAAACACAGAATACCGCCAAAGTAAATCCTAAGTATACAGAGGGATTGCAAATAGAAATGAGAGGGCTTGCAGTTTCAGACTTAAAGCCAATTGGTAAAGCAGAATTTAATAATAAAACATATGAGGTGACTTCTCATGGTCATCTAATAGATTCAGGGTCAGAAATTAAGATTGTCCGACTCACCAATAATAAAATCATAGTTGAATCAATTAACACCTAAGAAATGGGAGAATATACCTTACTGATATCGGTTGTAGCCGGTATAATTTTACTGTTCGTATTTCTATACTTCGTGCCAGTTAATCTCTGGATTACAGCACAGTTTTCTAATGTGAGAGTAGGCTTATTGGAGCTGGTTTTCATGAGAATTAGAAAGGTTCCGCCAAGAATTGTAGTGGATGCTATGATTACGGCAACCAAAGCAGGCCTGAATTTGACGACAACGGATTTGGAGACTCACTATTTAGCAGGTGGTAATGTACCAACAGTTATTAAGGCACTCATTTCAGCAGATAAAGCGAATATTAGTCTAGAATTTAAGCAAGCCACTGCAATTGATCTGGCAGGTAGGGATGTATTTCAAGCCGTTCAGATTTCTGTAAATCCTAAGGTGATTACTACCCCTAAAGTGGCAGCTGTTGCGGCTGATGGTATTCAGTTAATTGCTGTAGCCAGGGTTACTGTTAGAGCTAATATCCAGCAATTAGTGGGTGGGGCAGGGGAAGACACCATTCTGGCAAGAGTCGGTGAAGGTATTGTTACTTCTATCGGTTCGGCTGAAACACACAAAGCAGTATTAGAGAATCCTGATAAAATCTCGAAACTGGTGCTGCAAAGAGGATTGGATGCAGGAACAGCATTCGAGATTCTTTCCATCGATATTGCCGATGTGGATGTAGGAGTGAATATTGGAGCTACGCTTCAAACCGATCAGGCGCAAGCCGATTTAAAAGTGGCTGAAGCAAAAGCGGAAGAAAGAAGGGCTATGGCTGTAGCTCAAGAACAAGAGATGAAAGCCAAATCTCAAGAAGCACGTGCTAAAGTAATAGAGGCTGAAGCAGAAGTGCCTAAAGCAGTTGCTGAAGCATTTAGAACAGGAAATCTCGGTATTATGGATTATTACAAGATGGATAACATCCAAGCAGATACCCAAATGCGAGAGTCAATTGCCAGTCCGGAACAAAAGGCAACTTCAAAAAGAAAGAAAAAGAATGATGGGGAATCGTAATTCCTGATCAGACTGAATTAAAAAGCTCAACTCTTTTAGGGTTGGGCTTTTATTTTGCTAGGCGAATGGGTTCCCAATCCGTGAATAATGCCCCATAGAATTTCGAGCCGTACATCTTTATTTTACTATAGTTTATAGGAACTAGGTCAGAACCTTTTATATCTATTACACCATACTTATCTCCTTTTCTAACTTGAAAGATGTCTGTAGATAAAGGCGCTATCTCATCATACTGACAATCCTTGATAAGATTTCCGTCAGAATCTACAAGACCCAAAAGCCCATCCGATTCTACCGTCATATAATCATTAAACCTAAGGATGCGATCATAGATAGTATTCAAGACTAGTTCTGTGTTGGGTGCAATAAGTCCGTAATAACTTCCCTGTTTGACAATGGCAAGTCTATTAAAAAACGGTTGAGCTTCTTCAAAGCTTGGTTGGATGATTAGGTTCTCAGATTTATCAATATAGCCCCAGTTACCAATCAGTTTAACAGCCGCAAAACCTTCTGAAAAATCTTGAGCTTCTTGGTACCTATTGGCTATTCTTAGTTTTCCTAATTCATCAACAAACCCAAATTGTCCGTCCTTTTCTATTTTGATATAGCCTTCAGAGTAGTTCAGGATTCTCGAAATTTCAGAATCTAATTCAAAGTCGGCCTTATTGGAAGGGCGATAAAAGAAGATTCTGTCATCTCTGTAAAGTACATACAGATTATCATTGATCTCATAAATAGCATCATAGTATGGTTCTAGTAGCCTTTCGTTACTAAAGCTATATAATGCTTTACCTTCTTCATATTTTAGCGAATAACCTCTAGGAAGTAAGTCCAGAGTATCATAGGTTTTGAGGGCTACATGTCCATTGAATTCGGCTATTTTAAACTGAGACCCTTGCTCAATAAATATTCTACGTTTCCCAATAGAGATGCTATCGTTGTAGGGAGTAATAACCCAATGACCCTTTTGATCTATTACACCCTTTCTACCTTGATAGGTTACTATTGAAAGTCCGTTTTTTTGTTTCTCAATATGATCATAGAGAAATGGACTCGCTTCTTCTCCATACTTATTCAATATTCCGAATTTCCCTTTTCGGCTGGCCATAAAACCGTTGCCATAAGGGCTTATAGATTGGTAGCTCAGTGCATTTAATTGCTTCCCATTAAAGTCAAACAACTGCCAATTGTTAATTCCTGATTTATCAATTGAGGCAGCTATGTAGTGTTTGGAAAAGCAGATGCTATCGTAATTGATGTTAAGTAGCAATCTTCCTTGGTCTGTGATTATTCCTTGATAGCCATTTTCTGAATTCTCTATAATCGAAAGGGCATTTTGAGATTCGATTATCTTTTGATTCTCTCGAGTAAAAAGGTACTGATCTTCTGAGTCAATAATAGCCGCGATTTTGGATGAGTTCACTGAAAATCTATTGTCAGCTATTTCGAAAATCTCATCAAAAAAATAAGATCTTATGAATTTAGAGTCTTCGTAAGCATCCCATTGAGTAAATGGTAATCCATTTGCGACTCCATTCGAAAAGTCAAATTCTTTATATAGTGGAGGTATAATGAGATCGCCTCTGTCGTTAATAAGGCCTCTTCTTCCATAATATAGAACCTCAAAATAGCCTACTTGATAGGTTTTGATTTTCTCATAGTCAAAAGCGCTTTGGGCTATACCTTCAATTGAGAACAGAGCGGCTCTATTCTCTAAATTAGTTACCTCTAATCGATAAGGTGATAGAAGTTTGATATTTGAATACTCAAAAGGAAGTAAAGTCTTTCCTAAATAATTGAGGAGACCGGTTCTTTGACTATTGCCAATTCCCTTTGTAGCAATGAGTTTACCATTAGCAATTTCAAGTCTCTCATGATCAAAAGCGACTACAGATTTTCCCTTGTTGTTGATTAATCCATACTTAAGCCTGATGGAGTAGTTTTCTCTCTTAGCTGCTATAAAGGTTTCCCTTACAAAAGGGGTGAGCTGTGCAAACTCATGTTGGGTTACTTTGCTTCCTGAAATAGTAAGTAATGCCCATTTTTCGTTCAATTTAGCCCCAATAAGCTCTGCTTCAACTTTGTCAGAGCCATTTGACCAGCCTAGTGCTTCAAAATTGGGTGGTATCGACCATTCGTTTGTGGTTGTGTTTTTTAAGCCAAACTTTCCATTTTCTTTTACTACCTGATATTCATTGGCGAATGAATATTGGCCAATTAAGAGTAGAAGAATGAAATAGAATCTGTTTAGCATGAATTGTTTTCTAAACGAAAACGTGAAACTAAGAAAGATTGATAATGATTATGTAGTTAATTCTGATGAGCGTTTACTTCTCAACTTTTTGCTCTTCAAGATTGAAAAGGTCATTCAATACGTCTATCAGAGTATCTGCTTCACCTCTTTTACAAGCTGCTTTAAGTTGAAGCACTGGCAATTTCATAATCTTTTGAGTTATACTCTTCGAGAATTTTTCAGCAAAGGCTTCTAATTCAGGGTCGGCATTTTTGAGATGTTTTTTAATCTCTTCCTGTCTAATATCTTCTAAAGCTGATTTGAGCTTTTTAATAGTAGGAGAGACCTCCATTTCTTGTGTCCAATTGAATACATCTGAAAGAGCTTCGTTCATGATGTCTTCAACTTGTGGAATGGCTTTAATTCTCTTTTCAACAGCCTTAGATGCTTTATTATTGATCTCGTCAATATTGAAGAGTTGTATTGTATTCAACTCGGAGAGCTCAGGCTCAATTGAGCGTGGCATTGAAAGATCGAACAAAAACTGAATGCCGGTGTGATTAGGATTGAAATCACCTACTTGAAGGAAATCTTTAACAGGGATGCTTGAAATAATCAAATCGAAATCATTCAATCTGTTTTTAAGATTTTCGAAATCAATTCGATTAACATCGAAATCGTTCACTAAGAAATCAGCTTTATCTCTGCTTCTGTTAGATACTGATAATTCAATATTTCCTCCTGCTAAATGCTTGGCCACATCGATGCCAATTTCTCCTAAACCGATTAGCAAGGCCTTAGGGTTTTGGAAAGATTCGGCAAAAGTATTTACCATTTCAGCAGTTGCATACGATACACTGGCTGCACCATCTCTAAATGCGGTTTCTTGAACCACTCTTTTATTAGTGTAGAAAATGGTATGTAGCACTCTATGTAGGAATGGCCCAATCGTGTCAAGGTCTGCTGCTTGCTGATAAGCTCTCTTAATCTGATTGATGATTTGAAGATCACCAATAACTTGCGCTTCAAGTCCTAGGGCTACTCTAAAAAGCTGTGTAGTTGCTTCTTTCCAATCTTCTTTAATGTCAAAGTATTGGTAGAAGTTTTCGGATTTACTTAAACCTCTATTAATGGCTAAAAGACCGATGATCTCTTTAGCCAAAGAAGTCTCAGAAGCATAATAAATTTCAGTTCGATTGCAGGTTGATACAATAAATAACTCACTTGGATTGAGTGTGTCATTTATTGATCGCAACAATTCATCCACATCGGCTTCTCCTAAAGAAAGTAATTCTCTTACCTCTACTGGTGCCTGCTTGTATGAAAGACCTATGAACTTAAAATTCTTCTGCATCTAATGCTTTTACTGCTAAATACTGATAGCAAAAATAAACCCTACCTTTTCAGTAAAAAAGTGATATAAATCAGCTAACCCTTATTTAGATTCATTATTGATAAATATAGGCTAGTGTTCTATTGTATTAGAATAAATTAAAAAATAACAGAAATAGTTATATTAATACTTATTCTTTACACACACTTTCTTATTTCAATTGCTCAAACATTTAAAAAGCCTTTTTCGTTTTTCAAAAACCGAAATAAATGGATCACTATTTCTGTTTGTGTTAACCATTTTTCTCCTTTTTACTCCGACTGTCTATCGCAATTATTTTGGTATTGATTACAATACGTTCGAAGAGGATGAAAGGCTGCTTGATAGCATGATAAATGTTATCGCAATTTCAATTTTGCGCGAAGATACGACAGAAGGCAATAAGTTGGTTGATCCATTCATTTTTAATCCTAATGATATATTGATTGAAGATATGATGCGATTAGGATTCCCAAATTACTTAGCTCGAAGGGTAGAAAACTATAGAAAAGCAGGAGGCAGATTTAAGTCAAAATCGGATCTAACTAAAATCTATGGATTCCCTGATTCTCTTTATCGTAGTATTGAAAACTTCATTGATTTACCCGAAGCAATAGTTGAGATAAAAGAGGTTAAAACGGAAAGATCAATGCCGTCAGGAAAAGCAGAAAAGGTTGATGAAATTGATCTTAATTCCGAGACGGAGTATTTGGTCATTGATATAGGGAAAGCCGATACTACTGAATTGAAAAAGATTAGAGGTATTGGTTCTTCTTATGCCAAGAGAATTGTTGGGTATAGGCAATTACTTGGTGGTTATACCGGTCTGGACCAGCTAAAGGAAGTTTATGGCATAAATGATAGTTTATACCAAGTCTTTTCACCTTACTTCAGCTTGTCCGATTCCCTCGTCTTAAGGCAAATCAATATTAATTTAGTTAGTTTCAAAGAGTTAAATAGACATCCTTATATCTCATATGAGCAGACCAAGGATATATTGAATACAAAAAGTAAAAACGGTAAATTCAGAAATAAGGAAGATTTATTTCGACTTAAATCTTTCGATAGTTTAGAGGTATTAAAGCTTTTGCCATATCTGAATTTTAGATGAAAAAAATAATTTCTGCAGAGCAAACCCGTGCTGCTGATCTTTATACCATTCAAAATGAGCCTATTGATTCGATAGACTTAATGGAACGCGCGTCATTAGCCTTCGCAAAGGAGTTTATGACATTATATCCACCACAACTTAAAGTTTATGTAGCCTCAGGAATGGGCAATAATGGAGGAGATGGTCTAGCAGTTGCAAGGATATTGTCTGATGAAGGATACAAAGTCCAGATTGGTCTAATCCACTTTTCCGAAACCATGTCTCGAGACTGTCAAATTAATTTTGATAGAATTTCTGATCAAAGGGTGATGACTATCAACGCTTTGCAAGATCTAAAAGTCTCGGAATGCGATGTTATCATAGATGCCATATTTGGTTCGGGTTTAAACCGACCAGTTAAAGGTTTAGTCGGAGACTGTATTGGGAGAATTAATATTTCTGATAAACCAGTGGTGTCAATAGATGTCCCTTCGGGCTTAATGTCAGACGAATTAAGTTCTGGTGGTCAGATTATTGAGTCTTTATGGACGCTGACTTTTCAGAGGCCTAAACTCGCTTTTATGTTGCCTGAGACTGGTGGTTATGCAAATAATTGGAAGGTGTTACCAATAGGTTTGAACGAAGGGTTTATAGAAAATCAGTCTTCTTATTATTACTACCAAAGTCTTGAGAATCTAGGTGCTTTGTTGCCTAAGAGAAAGAAGTTTCAGCATAAAGGAGATTTCGGAAGAGTTCAAGTGTTTGCCGGAAGTTTAGGAAAGATAGGCGCAGCCTTTTTGTGTGGTAAGGCAGTATTGAGAACAGGAGCAGGCTTACTAACTATGCATATTCCATATTTTGCCAATACAATTATACAGACATCACTTCCTGAGGCCATGGTTACTTTAGACTCAGCAACTGATTGTATTAGTGAAGGTGAAATAGCTGATCATACGAATTCTATTTGTATAGGGCCCGGAATTGGGCAAGATGAGTCTACTAGAAATTGGTTAAGCCAAGTATTGAGGAATGCTAGAGTGCCCGTGGTCTTGGATGCAGATGCATTAAACCTGATATCTACAATGGACAAGGGGTATCAAAATATTCCAAGTGGAGCGGTTATTACACCGCATGTGGGAGAGTTTAAACGATTGTTTCCGGAGCCAAAAGATAGCCTAGAAAGGATTTCTAAAATGAGAGATGTCGCGATGGAAAAGCAAATAGTGATTGTACTCAAAGGGGCACATACAGCCATTGCTATGCCTGATGGTAAAGTTGTGTTCAATACAACTGGAAATGCTGGTATGGCTACTGCCGGATCAGGAGATGTGTTGTCTGGAATTATTACTGGATTGCTAGCTCAAGGGTTATCTGCGGGTGATGCAGCAAGAGCAGGAGTAATGCTTCACGGTTTGGCTGGAGACATGGCTGAAAAAAAACTCGGAAAACTGTCGTTGATGGCATCAGATTTGCTTAATGAATTACCAAACGCGTTTATTAACGTTTGACTAACAATATTTATTTGAAAAAATTGTAGTTTTAACTAAACCTTGCACCTGTTATACGGGTCTATAGATCTAAATGGAAGTCTTCAACCACTTCATATCACCCAGAAAACTGAGTCTTATAGTCGTTTTTGGCTTACTCATGTTTACAGCTGCTGCGCAGTCTAACAGATTGGCGCGCGTTTCTGCCAATGGTGGCGATGAGGTTAAAGTCGAGGTATTTCCTAATCCAACCACTGAGTTCCTGAATATAGATTTAAGTCATTTAGAGTTGGTTAATCCCAAAATTGAGTTCAGAAGTATTATCGGAACAAGAATGACTATCAATTTACAGCGCAATGGTGTAAGGAAGTATAAGGTAGATGTGCAGAATTTTCCTCGAGGCTATTACCTGGTTTTAGTAAGAGATGATCCTACCAAATTTCAACAGACTGTAAGATTTAGTAAAAAATAAAAGCCTCTTAATAAAGAGGCTTTCTTGTTAATATGCTGCATTACCGGGAGTTCTCGGGAAAGGTATTACATCCCGTATATTCCCCATTCCAGTTATAAATATCATAAGTCTTTCAAAGCCGAGTCCAAAACCACTATGAGGAGCTGTACCATATCTTCTAGTATCTAAATACCAGTCCATTTCTTCTTGTGGTACGTCCATCTCGTCCATTCTGGCGGTCAGTACTTCTAGTCTCTCTTCTCTTTGAGAACCACCTACTATCTCACCAATTCCAGGGAATAGAATGTCCATAGCAGCTACAGTACGATCATCATCATTCATACGCATGTAGAACGCTTTGATGTCTTTTGGATAATCGGTAAGGATAACCGGCTTTTTGAAATGCTTCTCAACTAGATATCGCTCATGCTCAGACTGCAAGTCGGTTCCCCAACCTTCTATCGGAAATTGAAACTTCTTCTTTTTGTTAGGCTTGGAGTTTCTTAGAATATTGATCGCCTCTTCATAGGTCAATCGTTCGAATTTGTTCTCCACAACAAATCGAAGCTTATCCGTAAGGCTCATTTCACTTCTTTCTGCAGCAGGCTTGTTTTTTTCTTCGTCTAATAGACGCTTTTCTAAGAATACTAAGTCGTCTGCACAATTGTCTAGCGCATATTGAACCAGATATTGCAAGAATTCTTCAGCAAGATCCATGTTGTCAGTTAGATCATAAAATGCCATTTCTGGTTCAATCATCCAGAACTCAGACAAGTGCCTTGTGGTATTGGAGTTTTCTGCTCTAAATGTTGGTCCAAATGTATAGATATCACCTAATGCTAGAGCTCCTAATTCGCCTTCTAGTTGTCCAGATACTGTTAGGTTAGTTTCTCTACCAAAGAAGTCTTGCTTGTAATCTATTGAACCATCTTCATTTAAAGGAGGGTTCTTCGGGTCTAGCGTGCTCACCCTGAACATTTCACCAGCACCTTCTGCATCTGAACCGGTGATAAATGGAGTATGCCAATAATAGAATCCTTTTTCATTAAAGAACTGATGCACGGCAAAAGACATGGCGTGCCTAATTCTAAATATCGCTCCGAACGTATTGGTTCTCGGCCTTAAATGGGCAATATCTCTTAAGAATTCAAATGAATGCTTTTTAGGTTGAAGTGGGTATTTTTCAGCGTCAGCGGTACCTAATACTTCTACTTTCTCTGCGATGATTTCTTTCGATTGACCAGATCCCTGTGATTCTACAAGCTTACCAGTAACAGACAAGCATGAACCAGTGGTCACTAGCTTAAGTAAGTCTTCGCCTAATTCTTCCGGATTGGCAACAACTTGGATGCTATTAATAGTAGAACCATCATTTAAAGCAATAAAATTAACTTGCTTATTGCCTCTTTTGGTTCGAACCCATCCTTTTACTAAAACTTCACTGTTTAATTCTCCTGAATCTAACAGAGATTTAATTTTTGTTCTGCGCATTATATCCGGATTTTACTCGTTGTAAATGGAACGCAAAACAATCATTTTTTGACTTTAATAACAACTTATTAGTAGCCTATTGATCAAGAACATTAGTTTGTTTTTGTTCAATTAATTCGTTTTGATTTTCGTGTAATAACACGAGCAATTAGACTTTTTTAAAAATTTGCACGGTTTTTGTTAAAAAGTGTGATCAATAGGTCGATTGTCACCGACTTTCAATTAAATTTGATTAAAGGTTAAGGTCAACTTAATAGATGCAAAAACTCAGTCTCAGCCAAACTCTAAGTCAAAAACTGTCTCCGCAACAGATTCAGTTTATAAAACTCCTGCAGGTGCCCACTGCAGAGTTAGATACTCGTATAGAGGAAGAGCTTGAAATTAATCCAGCATTAGAAGAGGGAAGAGAGGAGCCAGAAGTAAGTCAGGAGTCAGACGACTTTGACGACTTGGAGCCTAGCGCAACAGAAGATCTAAATGTTGAAGACTATTTGGGGGATGATGAATACTCCGGATACAAAATGCAAGGTGATGGCAATTATGGAGATGAGGATGATAAAGAGATGCCCATCGCTATGCAATCTAGCCTTAATGACCAGTTGGAGGCTCAACTTGGGTTTCTAGGTCTTGATGAAAGACAAGAAACCATAGCCCTTCAGCTTATCGGAAGTATCGAAACGGATGGTTACATCAGGCGCGAGTTAGATGCTATCGTTAACGATTTGGCATTTTCACAAAACATAGAAACCGATCTAGACGAGTTGGAGGATATGCTGTCACTTATTCAGCAATTTGACCCTCCTGGTATTGCTGCTCGAAACTTGAAAGAGTGTTTGCTTATTCAATTGGAGAGAAAGCTGTCAGATCTAGAATCAGATATAGTAATTGAGACTGCTATAAGAATTATAGACTCATGTTTTGATGAGTTTACTAAAAAGCATTACGATAAGATCACCAAGAAACTTGGCATTGAAGAAGATGAGGAGTTGCTGAAAGAGGCAGTAACCGCCATAACCAAACTTAATCCAAAACCGGGAGGGGTTTCTGGTGGGCTGGTGAAGACTCAATACCTTATCCCTGACTTTATTCTAGTAAACAATAACGGCAAGCTAGATCTAACGCTCAATAGCCGAAATGCACCTGAACTTCGGGTGAGTCAATCTTACTCTGATATGTTTTCTGCCTACGATAAGAGTGATAAAAAGGATAAGAAACTAAAGGAGACGGTGTCTTTTGTAAAGCAAAAATTAGATGCTGCCAAATGGTTTATCGATGCCATCAAGCAAAGACAAAATACACTGCTCCGTACCATGGAGTCAATTATAAAATACCAGTTTGATTTCTTTCAAGAGGGTGATGAGACAAAGCTAAGACCAATGATTTTAAAGGATATAGCTAATGAAATTAATATGGATATTTCTACTGTCTCTCGTGTTGCTAATTCCAAATCGGTACAAACAGATTTTGGTATCTATCCTTTGAAATATTTCTTCAGTGAAGGTATCTCAACCGCAAGTGGTGAAGATGTATCTAGCAGAGAAGTGAAGAATGTTCTTTCTCAACTAATAGTTGCTGAAGACAAGAAGAAACCATTGTCTGATGATAAATTGGAGAAATCATTGAAGGCCAGAGGTTATAATATTGCGAGAAGAACTGTAGCGAAATACAGAGAGCAATTGAATATTCCGGTTGCCAGACTAAGAAAGGAGCTCTAAGTTGAATCTTCTAGCTAAGCTAATCACTTATATTTTTCAGCCATTATTGATGCCCACATTGGTGTTTTACACCATTCTTTTTCATGTAAATAATAGTTCGAATCTTAATGAGCGGGGCCGTTGGACAATTATTAGTCTGATATTCATAACAACGTGCCTTGTACCAATGCTTACCGTTTTTATGTTCAAGGCTACCAAGGTGATTAAGGATTTGCATATGAACGATAGAAGAGATCGCTATTTGCCGTTCATTTTCATATCCTTGTTTTACCTGATTGTGTCTTACATGATCAGAACTCAAGAATGGATGACACCAGATATGTTAATCGCGTTCTTCGCAATTACCACAGTAGTTATTCTTACCAATGCGATTACCTTTTTTTGGAAGATTAGTGCGCATGCCGCTGGTGTAGTAGGATGGTTAGGGTTTGTACTGGCACTTCAACAGACTTATCCAACAACCAATACATTGTTCTGGCCTCTTATACTGGCGATTTTGTTAAGTGGATTAGTCAGTTGGTCGCGTTTATATCTTAACGCTCATAAACCGAAAGAAATATTTGCAGGTGCGGCTTTAGGCTTTATCATTAGTTTTGCTGCCATTACCATGTTTATCTGATATGTACGAGTTTCTAAAATATGAGGTGGCAGAAGGCGTTGCTACCATCACTTTAAATAGACCAGAGGTTTATAATGCACTCAATAATGAAATAACATATGAACTTCAGGCCGCTTTTAAAGCAGTTAAGAAAGATTCAGAAGTTAGAGTTGTGGTGTTGACCGGTGAGGGTAAAGCTTTTTGTTCAGGTCAAGATTTAAAGGCTTCATCTGCTGAGCCTAACCGTTCATTTTCAGATTCGATTCATAAGCGATACAATCCTATCATTAAAGCAATAAGGAATTTACCTAAGCCTGTGATTTGTAGATTAAATGGTGTGGCTGCTGGTGCTGGTTGTTCTTTCGCTTTGGCTTGTGATTTGGTAGTAGCAGGAGAAAGCGCAAAGCTTATTGAAGTATTCGTGAATATCGGTTTAGTTCTAGATTCTGGATCTTCTTATTTCTTACCACGATTAGTGGGTTCTGCTAAGGCTTTTGAACTCGCAACAATGGGAACTAGAGTATCTGCTAAGGAAGCCGAAACTATTGGTTTGATTAATAAAACTGTGGCTGATGTTGAATTAGATAATGCAGTGAAAGCGTATACCGATTTTTATGCCAAAGCACCTACTAAAGCAATTGGCCTAATGAAGAAAATGCTTAATAAATCTCAGCATGCGACACTTTCAGAAATGCTGGATTATGAAGCATATAATCAAGACATAGCCGGTGCTAGTCACGATCATAAAGAAGGTGTTACTGCGTTCTTAGAAAAGAGAAAGGCAGAATTTAAAGGGGAATAATTAAAAGCCCGTTAAAGAGATACCAAAGGTAAAGGTATTAGTTTCGGCTCCACCCTCTGGTGCCACATCCCATTTTTCGGATAATTCGTAGAAGCCAAATAGACTAAAGCCTCCCCAGCCAACTCTTCCTTGCACTCCATAACGGAACCTGTTAAGTCCCATGTCTTTGCGGTCTTTCACCATTCGGTTTCTACCAGCTAGGTCTTCATACTTATACTTTGTAAAAGATGAATAGAGTACACCCACCTTTGCTCCTAAAGCAACTCTAAAGCCTCTACTGTAGTCGTTTCCTCTGGCATAGTATCTAAACTCTAAAGGAATATCTAAGTAATTCATTCCTGCCTTGGTTTTACCCAATGTGGAGCCATCTTGAATTACATCTCTTAAATCATCTGCAGTTATGGTTCTTACGCCATCACCATCGGCAATAGAACCAATAGTAAATGCTTGATCAAACGAATATCTCTCTGTTCCTAAACCTACACCAGGAGTGAATGTCAATCCTTTTTGCCCAATCGGAAGATCCCAGTAATAAGTAAAGCTGAAAGTCTTAGATTGGAAAGTGTTCAATTGAAGATTGGTAGGCGTTTCAGACCATGTGTTTACCCCAATATCTACTATTAAAGCACCAGGTAAATCAGGTCTTTGTGCTAAAGCCGAAGCACTAAAAATAATTGAGCCTACTACTGCGAATAAAATCTTCTTCATGAATGTGCTGAATTTGAGCGGTGGCAAAGATAGTATTTTTTGAAAGTTATAAATCCGTCTTTTGCAAAGTAATAGAATTAATTACCTTTGCAGCCCATTTAACGGACTTTAACCTCCGTTTGGTATGGCCTCGTAGCATAACTGAATAGTGCACCTGATTACGGCTCAGGAGGTTGCAGGTTTGAATCCTGCCGAGGTCACAAAAAAGAAAAAGGTCACCCACTGGGTGACCTTTTTGGGTTTAAGAGTTTGTATTCTGACTGACATCCAAATAACTAATTCTCGAATCTTTGGAATTTTCTGTTGGCTTTAGGGTTTTGTTGCAATAGAATTCTAAACTAGATTGAAGTTTACCTTTAAGTGAAAACTAGGAGCCCGATTATGGGTTCTATTTTTAAAGATTTCTCAAATAGTATAAGAAACAGCTAAACATGGCTAAAACATATTACGATCCGGCAGATCTCAAGAAGTTTGGATCAATAACCGAATTACAAAAAGTTATGGGTGAGAAATTCTTCGATTGGTACGGAGAAGTTTTTAAACCCGGAGCATTAACAGCAAGAGAGAAGGCACTAATTGCTTTGGCAGTTGCCCATTCTGAATCATGTCCGTATTGCATTGATGCATATACAGATGCTTGTATGAAAAAAGGAGCTGATGAAGAGCAGATGATGGAGGCAGTTCATGTAGCGGCCGCTATCAAAAGTGGAGCTACTTTAGTGAATAGTGTTCAAATGAAAAATCAGCTTGAGGACAAATTGATGTAATGGCAGAATCATTAAAGAGCCTTAAAAGAGCTAATCACTGGCTGTCTTCTACTGAAGAACAGATTAAAGTTTTAAGCGATCATCAGGAAATTGGTATTCCTTCATTTCAGCAAGAGATAGCAAAAGCTGGAATGCCTACACTTAAGCCTACGGGGATTGATGTTTTTCAAGTCAATGTAGGTAAGATGTGTAATCAAGTTTGTAAGCATTGTCATGTAGACGCAGGTCCTGATCGCAAAGAGATCATGACAAAAGAAACCATGCTTCAAATATTGGATGCAATTAAACTGAGTGACGTTACTACGGTAGACTTGACCGGTGGTGCCCCTGAGATGAATCCTGAATTTAGGTGGTTTGTAGAACAACTTTCAGCTCTTGGTAAACAGATAATCGTCAGATGTAATCTGACCATTATACTAGCCAACCCTAAGTATCATGATTTGCCTGAGTTCTATAAGAAACACAAAATCAATGTAGTTTCTTCTTTACCTTCATTTACAGCCAAGAGAACGGATGCGCAGAGAGGGCAGGGCGTTTTTGGAAAGTCAATTGAGGCTTTAGAAATGCTTAATGCTGTAGGGTATGGCAAAGAAGGGACAGGGTTAAAGCTGGACTTGGTTTATAATCCGGCCGGAGCTTATTTACCAGATGACCAAGAGGTGCTCCAACAGGAATTTAAGTCTAAACTAGCCTCAGAATATGGATTGGTCTTTAATGATCTTTATGCTATTACAAATCTTCCTGTGAGTCGTTTTCTAGATTATCTCATTCGAACGGATAATTATGAAGATTACATGAATGAGCTAGTAAACGCTTTCAATCCAATGGCTGCTGAAGGCGTAATGTGTAGAAGCATGATATCGATTGGTTGGGATGGCTATGTCTATGATTGCGATTTCAATCAGATGCTTGATCTTAAACTTACCAATGGGGTTCCAAACCATATTAAAGACTTCGATTCAGAAAAAATTAAGAATAGAGATATTATCATAAACCAGCATTGCTTTGGATGTACGGCAGGAGCCGGTTCGAGCTGTGGCGGTACAACTACCTGATATGGAAACTTATTTAGAGACTACAAAAAACGTTTATAAAGCCGCTGCCGAGACTCCCGATGTGGGGCTTTGCTGCACTACTACTCCTGTTTGGGCATTTCCTGAATTGGAAATCCCTCAGATTATGCTGGACATGAATTATGGTTGTGGAAGTACTGTTCATCCAAGAGACCTGATCAACTCTCCTAAGATTCTTTATGTGGGTGTTGGCGGAGGAATGGAGTTATTGCAGTTCTCTTATTTCAGTAGACAGAAGCAAGGTGTAATTGGTGTAGATGTGGTGGATGAAATGATTGGGGCTTGCCAAAATAATATGCAAGAAGCTGCACTATACAATAAATGGTTCGACCCTTCCTTTATTGACGTTAGAATGGGTGATGCCTTGAATTTGCCGATTGAAGATGAATCTATTGATGTTGCTGGTCAGAATTGCCTCTTTAACATTTTTCATGAGGAGGATTTGAAAAAGGCACTTCAAGAAATGTATCGTGTGCTTAAGCCTAGAGGTAGGTTAGTTATGTCTGATCCAATAGCGGAACAAGCCATGCCCGAAACCTTGAAGAATGACCAAAGACTTAGGGCCTTATGTCTTAGTGGGGCAATTCCATTAAAAGACTATATAAAAATGATTACCGATGTAGGCTTTGGGACTATCGAGATAAGGGCAAAGAGGCCTTATAGAATTCTTGACACCAAGAACTACGATACAAACGAAGCCATATTTATTGAAAGTGTAGAGGTTTGTGCCATAAAAGACCCAATGCCAGAAGACGGCCCATGTGTTTTCACCGGTAGAACAGCAATTTATACAGGAGATCAAGAGTACTTTGATGATCATAAAGGCCATGTGCTTTTGCCTAACCAGCCTTTATCTGTTTGTGATAAAACCGCTCGTAATTTAGTAGCACTAGAAGATTCGAATATTTGGGTTTCACCTAGCACCCATTTTTACGATGGTGGAGGCTGTTGTTAATCAATAATACATCAAATAAATGCCGGTTTAGCTGGTATTTTTTGTTTGAACAAGAATCTGAATTTGAATCCTATTTTTCCTATTTTCATACAAACCTTAAGCAATGGATTTGAATGAAAGACCTGAAGAGGGGGATGAGAGTAAATTAAGACGGTGGGTAGCTAATCTTCAATTAGAAAGCTGGCAATTAGAATTACTCATTACAGGGTTTTCGATTTTTCTTTTAAATGAGAGCATCGGATCTTATGCTGCGTGGAGTGAAGAATTGCGCTTTAACAAGCTGGTTCCAACCAATAGTGCCAATGCCGTATTCCTCATAATGGCAACTTTTTTGATCAATGCCATTCCCTATGCAATTAAGTTCTTTCTTATAAGTCTATTGATTCATCTGCTGCTGAGAGGGTTTTGGATTGGAATTGTAGGGCTTAGTTCGGTTTCTAGCAATATTGGATTGCACGATATGAACCTAAGGGGGCCTTTTAGAAAGTATCTGCCGGGTAAGGTTCAAAGTCTAGATGAATTAATTCTCTACTTAGATAAGATTGCCAGCGTAATCTTTGCATATACCTATCTGCTGGCCTTTTCCATTATATCCGTAGTAATGATTGGTGCGTTTCTATTTCTATTTGTAGGAATAGGAACCTTGGGAGCCACCATTTTTGATAACCCTACCGTTGCAGTGTTGGTGTCTATCATAAGTGTTTTAATAGGGTTTTTATTGGCTATTGCGGCTATCATCTTTTTTCTTGATACTATTTTTTTTAGCGCCTTTAAGAAGTCTAAATGGTTTTCAGTTTTGTATTTTCCTATTTACAGGTTCTTTTCTATCATCTCACTCTCATTCATTTACAGGAGTATCTATTATCATCTCATTAATAACTACAAGAAGAAGCAGATTATACAGGTGACACTCATTCTTGTTGGCGTTGTTTTTATCTCTTTTAAAATCGAAGATTGGGATCGCTACGCTTATTATCCTAAAGAAGATAACAGTAATGGCTATTTCTTTCAGGCAAGACAGTATGACGATGAACGTTGGGGAGGATACATTAGAACAGCCAGTATTCCTTCTAAGATTGTAAAAGGTAATTTTCTAGAATTATTTATCCGTTATTCACCAAGAGATAATATGGCATTAGATCTTTTATGTCCTGAATATGCTGGGCTCGAAAATGATCCTACAATTTTAGATTCGTTTAATGCAGGTATGGAATCTGCTATTGATTCTACCTTTTCCGTTAATGCCATGCTATACGATTCTGACTACGAGGATAAAGTAAATCTAACATTATCGTGTTTTAAAGAGCTTTTTGAAGTTAAGCTCAACGGTAAAATTGTGATACTAGACGAAGTGTTTTTCATGAGACATGAGAACAAGAATGAAAAGGGAATCATGACGATGCTCGATATTTCAAGTCTTTCAGCTGGAGTCAATATGATTGAGATTAAGAAAAAGCGATTAGATAACAACCCTTTTGTAAGAAATAAGACTGCCGAAGATTTAAAATTTATGCAGTTTGTGAAAATTCCTTTTTGGAAAGAGCCTCATTAAATCCAGCCAATACGGTTCTTGGCAGTACCCTCGGTAAATCTCTTGGGGACATTCTTTTTTATGGCTGATTTAAGTGCCTCGATCATACCATTCTTGTTAAAGTTGCGATGCACAACAAGGCTGATTTCTCGAACAGGTTCAGGATCTTCAAAACGCTTAATCCTTTGGTCTCTGGAATCATCAAGAATAGAGAGCTCAGGAACTAGAGTATAACCCATTTGGCTCTTAACCATGTTTTTCAAAGTCTCAACTGATCCACTTTCATAACTAAGATTATTCAATTCTGGCTTAGACTTTTGGTTACATACTGATAGTATCTGATTCCTTAAACAATGCCCTTGATTTAACAACCATAGCCCCTTCTTTGGTAGGTCATTTACACTCACTTGCTTAGATAAATACAAGGGGTTTAATTCAGAGACGTATAATAAGAATGGCTCATTGTATAGAGGGATTTCCATGAGCATCTTATTGTCTAAAGGAGTAGCCATTATACCAATATCGAGTTTGTCATGCTGTATATCGTGTATGATCTGATGAGATTCTACCTCTCTTATGGATAGGTTTGTTTCCGGGTGATCTTCGGCAAACTGCTTTAAAAATTTGGGCAGTAAATAGGGTGCTACTGTTGGAATGACACCTATTCTGAATTCACCCACCATTTCGTCTTTATCTTGACTAATAAAGTCTTTTAATCCCTTAACCTCTCTGAGAATCTCACGTGCTCTTTCAATTACAATGGTTCCTGCCTTAGTTGGTTCAATCGGCTTTTTAGTTCTATCGAAAATCATTGTGTTCATCTCTGTTTCCAGCTTTTGAATCTGAAGGGTAAGCGTGGGCTGAGAAACGAAACAGCTTTCCGCAGCGGTAACGAAATGACGATGCGTGTCTAAGGCTACAATGTATTCTAATTGCTGAATAGTCATATAGAAAAAATTAATATGTATTTAAGGAACATTGATAAAGTTAATAATGTTCTTTAAATGAACGAAACGAAAGGCATAAAATGGAAACTTTAATCGAAACTAAAGTAGTTGAGAAATTGAATCAGCTACTTACTAACTATCAAGTACACTATCAGAACTTAAGACTGTTTCACTGGAATGTGAAAGGCCCATTCTTCTTTATACTTCACGATAAATTTGAAGAACTGTATACAGATGCAGCTGCCAAAGTTGATGAGGTGGCGGAACGCGTCTTAGCTTTAGGAGGTTCGCCAAGAGGTTCTTTGAAGAACATATTAGAAAATGCAGATGTAAATGCATACGAAGATACTTTGGACGCGAATGGAATGGTTGACGCTATTGTAAAAGCCAATGATATACTAATCAAGAATTTGGGCGAGGTATTGGCTGAAGCAGAGAAAGCCGAGGATGAAGGGACTATTGATATTTTCACTAGCTACATACAAGAGCTGCAAAAACAGAACTGGATGATGAAATCATTCTTAAACTAATCAAAAGGGAGCTTCGGCTCCCTTTTTTATTCACTTAAATTTATCACTATGAATTTTCATACTAGAAAATGGGTAAAACCCGAAGACTTAAATCCCAATGGCACTTTGTTCGGAGGAAGACTCTTAGAGTGGATTGATGAAGAAGCCGCACTTTACACGATCGTACAGCTCGAGAACAAGCACATTGTCACCAAATTCATGTCCGAAATCAATTTCATCAATGCGCCTGTTCAAGGCGACATAGTAGAGATAGGTATTGAGGTAGTGAAGTTTGGAACAACATCTATTACGCTCAAAGTTGAGGTAAGAAATAAGATGACCAGAGAAGAGATTCTGAGTATTGATCAAATGGTATTTGTAAACTTGGGAGAAGACGGAAAACCTGCACCTCATGGTAAATCCAAAGTCGAATTTGTAAAAGATCGCTTGAACTAGCGGTGGCTATCGTAATCTTCTAGAATACTTAGGTAACTATTGAACCTTGAGTCGGCAATTTCTCCTCGTACTAAGGCTTCTAAAACAGCACAGCCTGGTTCATTAGTATGTGTACAGTCGTTGTACTTACATTGCCCTAAGTATGCCCTCATTTCAGGAAAGTAATGACTTATTTCTGTGCTTTCCATATCAACCAAACCTAACTCTTTGATTCCTGGTGTATCAATAATATTAGACTGGTTATTTATGCTGAACATTTCAGCAAAAGTGGTTGTGTGTGTACCCTTATTAGCAAAGGTGGACACTTCTCCTGTTTTTTGCGCTAGACCAGGAATGAGCTTATTTAATAAGGTAGATTTTCCAACCCCTGAATGCCCCGCAATTAAAGTAGTCTTGCCCTCTAAACTATCAAGAAGAGCATCTAAGCCTAAATCTTTCTCAGCAGAAATTAAGTGAGTTTTATATCCTAAATCCCCATACATCTGCATGATCTCATGGCAATAATCAATCTCTTCTTCATTTAATAGATCGAGTTTGTTAAAGACCACCATTGAAGGGATTCTAAAGCTTTCGGCACTCACTAGAAAACGGTCTATAAAGCCTAATGAGGTTCTAGGAAAGGAGAGGGTGGCAAGCACTAAGGCTTGATCTAGGTTTGATGCCAAAATATGGCTAAAGCCATTTTTTCTGGTGGACTTACGGATGATGTAATTCTCTCTGTCTAGAATCTTAGTAATTAAAGCCGCATGCTTATTTGCTTCTTCTTTTTCAAGTTCTACATAGTCTCCTACAGCAATGGGGTTGTTTACTTTAATACCTTTAGTTCTAAACTTCCCTCTCAATCTGGACCTTAATACCTCACCAGATTCGGTCTCAACCTCGTACCAACTACCAGTAGATTTTATCACCTGACCAATCATAGACCTCGAGTTTTGAAATATGACATAATTGCTTCAGTTGCGCCTGCTTTTTCTTCCACGTAGTCTAAACAGATTTTAGAGGCCTTTTCTCTTTCTCTTTGATCTAGTAAGTTGGTCAATACCTTATGAGCTTCCATTTCATTACCCACTATAAATGCACCTTCTCTTTGTGATAATTCAGTGGATTCAGGAAATTTCTCAAGCCCTTTATTGCCAAAAACCACTGGTAAACCAAAAGCCACGGCTTCTAAGATATTATGTAAGCCAGGTCCCATGGCTCCTCCTATATAGGCAAAGTCTCCATATTGATAGATATGAGAAAGCATACCTATGGTATCCAATACCAATATATCATTTTGGTAAGTATCGCTTTTTGTAAACCTATCGAAAGGTCTGGTTAAATATTGTGTGACGAGCTTTATATGTTTGTCATCTACTTCGTGTGGGGCAATAATTACTTTTACATCCAAGTGGTTATTAATAAAGCCTGCTAAGACTTTCATATCAGTATCCCAAGCAGATCCAACAATCAAAAGAGATCTTTCATCTTTGAACTTGGCAATAGCCTCGAAGGCTTTGGGCTTTGAGACAATTTGCTTTACTCTATCAAATCTTGTGTCGCCAGAAATGGTCACTTCGTTATTATTGATTGAATTCAATAACCGTTTGCTCTCAGGTGTTTGTACAAAGAAATGAGAGATTAAGTCCAATATATTTCTCTGAAAAGAAGCATTCTTTTTAAAGAAAATGTGCTTTGGAGTAAATCGAGAAGATAGACTATAAATTGGAATCTGCTCTTGACACGCAGCTTTGATATGATGATACCAGAATTCATACTTGATGAGGAAGCCCATTTTGGGTTTGAGCAATTGAATGAACTTTGCAGCATTACGGCTAGTATCTAAAGGTAAGTAGCAGGTAAAGTCTGCTATTGGGTGATCTTTTCTTCTTTCATAGCCGGAAGGAGAGAAAAAGGAAACTACAATGGCATATTGAGGATAGTGCAATTTAAACTGCTCCATTACAGGTAATCCTTGCTCAAACTCTCCTAAAGATGCCGCGTGAAACCAAAGTACCTCTCTGGCTTCAGAGTTTCGATAAGCCTTTAGTTTTTCAAAAAGACCTTGTCGGCCTTTCATAAAAGCACTTGCCTTCCCGTTAAAAGGACGCATTATCCTTATGGCGAAACCATAAAACCAAATACCCAAATTGTATAAGAGCATGTGCTCACAAAAGTATGCTTTTTAAGCTTATTAAGAACGACTAAAAAATAAGACAGAAAGAATTCTTAATGTTCACTTTCTTAGATGCTGTCCAGAAATGCTTAACTTGTTGTGTTAATCTGGATCAAATGAAAAAGCTAATCGTATTTCTTCTATTCTTAGGCCTTATGGCTTGTGATGAAGGCATAGTGATAACAGTGCCAGCATCAGCTTCTTTTACATTTAATATGCCAAGTAGTGCAATTAATGCAGATGCCGATAATATCTATAGCGGCTCAAGAACAGTAGATATCGGTAACTTCTTTAATGAAGATGCAGAACAGATTGAAAGCATCAAGCTAGATAAACTTGTTTACGAATTGTCTGGGTATGAAAATACTTCTGGTGATTTGGTATTGATGGACTTTACCATCCAGACTAATATTAACGGTTCTGTCACTGATATTCTGAATATCACGGGTTTAGTGGTAGAAAATACAGGTAAAGTAATTGCCTATGAAGACGGCAATCCTTCTTCTGTTATGAGCGCTGCACAAGTGGCGAGTTTAGAGGCTTTAATGGATAACGTAGAACCATTCGAATTGATAGTGAGGGGTGATTTTACCCAAGATGTAGATTCAGATTTTACAGTAGGTATTGAATGGGATATCACTGCTTCAGTTGCTCAAGATACTGGTACAGGTGGCTGATATTTTTTAAAACAATTTTAAGGGTTAGAGTACATTAACCCAATAGGGTAATTTTCTATTTTCGTGTAATAAACCAAACTATAGTATAGATAAACTAACTTATACCATGCGTAAAACACTTTTACTTTTATCCATAGTCTCTCTTGCCCTGTTTGGGTGTGGTGAGGCAGGAGTCGAGTTGGATGTCACAAAGGGATCCACGGTTACAATTCAAATTTCCAGAAACCTTGTAAACTCCGATGTTGATAATTTCTTTTCTACGACTCAGACAGTAAATTTTGCTGATGACGATTTTGAAGAATACATAGGAGATGCAGAGTCTGTAATTATCGATAAATTGACTTATCAATTTAAAGACTATAATAATATCTCAGGTGATTTGGTCTTAATGGATATTACTTTAGGAACAGGGAGTCCTAATAATAGCATTTTAGATGTGTTTGGCCTGGTAGTAGAAAATACTGGTACTGTACTAGCCTATGAAACAGGTAATCCTGAATCAGCACTTTCTGCAGCCCAGATTGCAAACCTTGAAAGTCTCGGGAATCAAATCTTAGCCAGACAAAATATTACTTTTAACGCCTCAGCAGATTTTACTGACGATATAGATAGCGATTTTGTGATTGAGTTCACATTTGATGTTACACTTAGAGTTACTGGCGAATAGCTCTCATTCAACCAAAACACTTAATATGAAACGATTTTTAAAGCAATTAAGAGTGCTTGTGGTTCTAATGAGCATCTCTACCTTTTCTTACGCACAAATAGATTTTGATTCTTTTCTAGAAGCCGGTGTTGCAGACGCCAATAGGCTGCTAGAATTATATATGCAGCCTGCTTTTGAAGGTTTCGGTAACGGAATGAATTCCGGTTGGTACAATACCGCTAAACCCCATAAGTTTTTAGGGTTTGATGTTACCGCTAACGTATCAATGGCGCGTGTGCCAGATGCAAGTAGGTTTTTTACTTTCAGAAATAGCGAGTATGAGAATGTATTCTTCGCTGGAGGTTCGTCTGTTGAAACGCCAACGCTCTTTGGTCCTAACCTTGGAGCTGATGATCTGCCTCAATTGTCATTTAGAGACTTTGACGATATAGACAATGATGGTGACTTCATGGAAGAATTAATCAGAATTTCTGCTCCGACCGGTTTAGGTATAGATGAAAGTGAGCTAGGGATCAATGCTGTTCCTGTTCCGATGGTTCAGCTAGGTTTGGGCCTATTCAAAGGTACCGAGGTAAAGTTGAGATATATTCCTGAAACTGATATAGACGGTGAAGGTAATGTGAATTTATTCGGTATTGGTGTAATGCATGACATTGGACAATACCTACCAGGGGAAAAACTTTTACCGATTGATTTAGCGGGTTTTGTGGGCTACACTAATTTGAGCTCTCAGATTTATGTTAATGATGCACAAACACAATCGGCAGATTTTGATGCTAGCTCTTGGACGGTTCAGGCGGTAGCTTCTAAGAAGATCTTGTTCGCTACAGTTTTTGCAGGTTTTGGATACACCAATTACGATGTTGATTTCGGGTTAAATGGTACATTTAACACAGAGTCTGAAACACTAACTGATCCCATTGCATTTAACTATGCCAATAGCGGAATGAGAGCTAATGTAGGACTAAGATTAAAACTCTTATTCTTAACACTGCATGGAGAATATGCATTGCAAGAGTTTAATACACTCACAGTAGGTGTTGGCATTAGCGTTAGATAAGATATAATACCATACATAACAAAAAGGCTCCATTTTGGAGCCTTTTTTCGTTTTTGTCGTTTAACAGTTCGACTGTTAAATCTTTAGTGATTACTTTCGGCTCACTTGTGAATAAAAACTGCCACGCATGAAGAAATCTTACATCATTCTATTCTTGAGTTTTTTCTTGTTCGCTTGTAATAACGATGACGAACCAGATACTGCACCTATAACAACTGAGTTAGTAGAACTCAACATTCCTGTTTCAACCGCAAACTATTTTGATGGTGGAGGGATAAATGTATTTGAGGTAAGACAAGAGATTAATTTAGCTGAGGTTGGTTTTGCTAATGCAGTGGCCTCAGCTACTGAATATAGAATCAACTTTGTGGGATTGACGATAAGTGGTGTGCCTGGGGGAACTGATGCACCTGAAGTAATTGTGGCCGAAATTGGAATTGGAGAGCAAAACAGTCCGGGAATTCCTCCTAATTTGATCAGAGAGGATAAGCGTATTGATACCGATACACCATTTTTAACTTTTGTTACTGATGGCAATGGCAATCTCACCAATATTTCAAGTGTACCTGTTTTCAACAGACTTCAAGGAGAGGCCAGCATTGTTGACTCATCTAACAACGGAATCAACTTGATCTTACAGCAGTTTATTGCTAACGAAAACCTAACGGCAAGGATTAGAATGGGAATTGACGGTGAGCCAATTTCATTCAATTTGACGATGTCATTTAATCTTTCGGTACGTTAATTAAGAACCTTTAAAATCTGGCTTTCTTTTTTCAACAAAAGCGTTCATTCCTTCTTTTTGATCTTCTGAGGAGAACAGCATATAAAAGTTCTTTCGCTCAAAGTGAAGTCCTTCTTCTAAAGGTACCTCGAATGATCTTTTAACAGCTTCTTTTGCCATTTGTGTAGCAATAGGAGACATAGAAGCAATCTCAGAAGCAAGCTTAGTAGCTTCTTCTAAGTAGAGTTCAACCGGTACAATTTTATTGATCAATCCATAAGATAGAGCGGTGTCAGCATCAATGAATTTACCTGTGAGTACCAGCTCCATAGCCTTGGCTTTGCCTAATGCTTTGGTCAAGCGCTGAGTACCTCCCGCTCCTGGCATAACACCAATCTTAATCTCAGGTTGACCGAATTGAGCAGTTTCAGAAGCAACAATCATGTCGCAGGTCATAGCTAATTCGCAACCACCACCTAAAGCAAAACCCGAAACAGCTGCTATAATCGGCTTTCTTGTTTTGTTAATCTGATCCCACGTGCTAAACTGATCTACCTTCCACATATCAATTGTGGTTTTTCCTGCCATTTGCTTAATGTCAGCACCGGCAGCAAATGCTCGCTCGTTGCCAGTAATTATTATGGCACGTATATCATCATCTTCGTCTATCTCCTTCAAAGCGTCTCTCAATTCACCCATTAATTGAAGATTAAGGGCATTTAACTCTTTTGGCCTATTCAGTTGAATTAAAGCTATATGAGGTGCGTGGTCTTTTTTAACAAGAATGAATTCCATAGGTGTAATAAGTTGAAAATTATTCAGATTGGTTTGCTAAGTTAATGAGAGATTTAAGTTATGGACAAAGTCAAAGTCTTATTTGTTTGCCTAGGTAACATCTGCCGATCTCCTTTGGCGGAAGGTGTTTTTAGACATCAGATCAAAGAGCGGGGGATAGAGGACCTATTTAAGGTGGATTCTTGTGGTACGGCTGCTTACCATATAGGCGAATTACCTGACGAAAGATCTGTGGCTAATGCCAAAGAAAATGGAGTAGACTATACCCATCGCGCTCGTCAGCTCAAGGCTTCAGATTTTAAAGACTTTGATTTGATTATTCCCATGGATGATTCGAATCTGCATGATGTCAATTCATTAGACAAAAGAATCTATGATACCAAGATTCTAAAAATGAGGTATTTCGATAATGAAGGACATAATCAAGATGTGCCTGATCCATATTATGGAGGTCCACAAGGCTTTCAAAATGTATTTGATATTATAGACAGATCTAGTGCTAACTTGGTCGATTATCTTGTCGAAGCATATCAACTCAAATGATTGAAGATTACGATCACCTCATTTCAAGAATACTTTTTCAAGTTACAGGTTACGATCTCGAACCATCCAATATAAGAATGGAGAATGGAGGCTGTATTAACATGGCCTTGAGTGTAGATACAACAAAAGGTAAATTCTTTATAAAGTGGAATGAGCTGGAGTTTGCTGATATGTTTGAAAAGGAGGCAAGAGGTCTCGAGATACTAGCGGAGAGTGAATCCGTTGATACTCCTTCGGTTATTGGTTATGGCTTTGTAGAAGAGAAATCCTTTTTAGTGCTGGAACATATAGAGGAGAGTTTGCCAAATGCGGAATACTGGCAAAACTTAGGTAGGAGCCTGGGTCGATTACATCAAGTGCTTGCTAAGCAGTGTGGGTTGGCGCATGACAATTATATAGGAAGGCTGCATCAAAAGAATACACCAGAGCCGTCTTGGATTTCATTCTTTAGAGAACAACGATTGAATGTACAGTTGGGCTTGGCGATTTATAACAATTATGTAAAAGAATCTTTTGTGGGAGACTTCAAGCAATTCTTGGAGAGGCTAGATAAAATTATTCCCGAATCGAAACCTTATTTATTACATGGTGATTTGTGGAATGGAAATATAATGTCTGCGCAAAATGGTGCTTATATGTTTGACCCTGCCATTTATTATGGGGCACCGGAAGTAGATTTAGCCATGACTAGACTATTCGGTGGTTTCGATTCGCAATTCTATGAAGCTTATAATGAAGTAAATCCGATACCGAATCATTTCGAAGATCTTCTAGATGTCTACAATCTATATCCCCTCATGGTGCATGTAAATCTATTTGGACCTCATTCTGGTTACTTGGGTAGTGTTAAACGTATTATTAAACGCTATTTATAAACCATCTGGAAGTTGTTTCTAGAACGTTGCTCTATGATGATCTCCTTACCCTTACACAATTCATCAATAGTGTCCTGGTCGTAATTTTTAATTGTAATGAGGTCCAGTCCTTCGTTATAATAAATTAGGAACTCTTCTAACAAAGCATTCCTCAATTGTTCTCTTTTACTAGGGTTATCATCCATGCAGATTGTGAAAGATATGGCTGAGTTCTGCATGAGATTGATATTGAGATTTAATCTTTTGATATGGTCAAAGATCAAATGAATGTGATGCTCATTGATAAACGAGAAGTCACTTATTTTGAAGGAGATTACAGTTTGCCCTGATTTATGGATAATAGCAGGAGCAAGGTTTGGCACCTCTGACTCTTCTATGGCAGTACCCTTTGCTCGGGGTTTCTCAAAAGATTTTACATATAAAGGAATTCCTTTTTGAGCGAGCGGTTTAATGGTTTTAGGGTGAATGACACTTGCACCATAGAAGGTCATTTCAGCGGCTTCTTTATATGGAAGCTGCTCATAGAGTTTAGTCTTTTTGAATTTCTTTGGGTCAGCATTCAATACTCCGGCAACATCTTTCCAGATGGTGACAGATTCTGCATCTAAACAAGTAGCAAAAATGGCAGCACTAAAATCACTACCTTCTCTGCCTAAGGTTGTGGAATTATACTTGGCATTACTTCCAATAAATCCCTGAGATAGAATAATGTGGTTTTCAGGTGCATTATTGACTTGAGATTTTAAAAGTGCTTGAGTAGCACCCCAATCAACTTTAGCTTCTCTGTGTAGATTATCGGTTTTAACTACCTTTCTTGCATCGAGCCATAGCGTTGGTATTTCTACGCTATTCAGGTAAGCCGTTATGATTTTTGTTGAAAGGATTTCTCCAAGTGAAACCGTTTGATCATAGAAATAATCGTAACTCATGCTCGAACCAAATGAGCTCAATGTCTGATCCAAGTTCTCAAATACCTCATCAATTTCTTTTACCAGACTAGAGTCACCTTTTAGACCTAAATCTCGTATAATTCTATTGTGGAAGGACTTGATTTTGGTGACAGCCGATTCGGTATTTTTTTCTGCCATAATGAGCTCGAGCAAGTGCTCAAAGGCATTGGTCATTTTGCCCATTGCAGACACAATTACCACTAAAGGCTCTTTTTGATTTGCCTTAATTATGGAGCTCATATTCTTTACAGAATCAGCATCTTTTACAGAAGCTCCACCAAACTTGAAAACTTTCAATGTACGCGTTTGATTATTACTAATTTCGTTGCAAGTTATTAACGAAATTGGATTAAAAAATTACTTAGCAAATGGGGAAAGCAGAAAATTCTAGAATAGCCTTACCGATAGGTTCAAATCTTGATCGGTTTATCATGAGAAACCAAGAGGACTTTCCCTATGCCAGTGGAGAGTTGTCACAACTTCTGAGAGATTTGGCTTATGCCGGTAAAGTGGTGAATAGAGAAATTAATATGGCTGGCTTGGCTGGCATTACAGGTGCTTATGGTGCTGAAAATGTTCAGGGAGAGGAACAGCAAAACTTAGATGTGGCAGCCGATATCAGGTTTACCAGAGCCTTGAAAAAAGGTGGTGAAGTGGCCGCTATCATTTCTGAAGAAGCTGAAGAGATCATTGATCTAAGTAATCCAAGGTCCAAATATATTGTGGCTATGGATCCACTGGATGGTTCTTCGAATATTGATGTGAATGTATCAATAGGTACGATATTCTCGATTTACAGAAGAATCTCACCACAGGGCAGCCCCATTCAGATGGAAGATGTTTTGCAGCCAGGCAAGAATCAGGTAGCAGCAGGTTATATCTTATATGGTTCTTCTACTATGATGGTGTACACCACAGGTAGTGGAGTAAATGGGTTTACTTATGAGCCTTCTTTAGGGGAATATATCCTGTCGCATCAGAATATGCAGATGCCGAAAGACGGCAAGATTTACTCTATTAATGAGGGGTCTTATAAAAGCTTTTCTGAAAGCGTAGTGAATTATATCGAGTCATGTAAAGACAAAGGATATTCGGCACGTTATATTGGTTCACTCGTGGCTGATTTTCATAGAAACCTCTTGAAAGGTGGTATTTACATTTATCCTTCAACTGCTAAAGCACCAAATGGTAAACTAAGGTTACTTTATGAGTGCAATGCCTTAGCAATGATTGCTGAGCAAGCAGGAGGTAGAGCCACTGATGGAAAGCAAAGAATTATGGAGATAGAACCTTCTGAATTACACCAGCGTGTGCCATTCTATGTAGGGTCTGAAAATATGGTGCTTGAGGCAGAAAAAGCTTAAGACTTGTATTTCTTTCGCATTTCAACTTTTTGTAATTGCCTTTCTATAATCATTCCTGTGATTACAGAGGCCGGATTATCGTTAGAGGCTGCTAAAGCCTCTTTCAATTTTTGCTCAGAAACATCTAGTCGGTAAAGACAATTGATAAGTCTGGTAAAGTCTTTAGCAAGCAAATCTTCCACAACGCGCATGATTAAGAGGAAAGCCTCATCATAACGGATTTCCTCTCTTTCTTTCAGATTGAGATAAGATGATTCAAGTTGAAAATCATTTTCAAATAGAATTAACCCTTCTCTTAAATCTGAATCATTAGTCATTTGCAGATGCTTCTTTTTCTTCTTCTGTTTCAGCAAATATGTCAGCAGAAATCTGAGCTAACTTGTTGTACCATGAAACTAGTTTTTTGATGTCAGATACATATACTCTGTCTTCATCATAGTCAGGTAAAATATGCTTCAAGAATGATTTTAGTTCATCAGCATCTGAGGTTTTATCTAGTCCAGTGTCATCTCCAAATTCTTCCTGGATCTTTCTGAAAACATCAATAAGTGGGGTAGACCCTTCAGTAGTATGTGTGTAAATAGAAATTTCGCTTAGAATCGATACCCTAGCATCAGCTCCCACAACCAATTTCTTCTTTTGCTCATCAAGTGATTCTAAAATTACCCCTGATTTGGAAGGTTTTAATACTTTGAATAATCCTCCTTTACCCGATACTGCTGCTATCTCCTCAAACTTTATCATAGTTTCTATTTTGCTGCAAAGTAAACTGCTCCTTTTAAAAAGGTCAATCTAATTCTGCGTTTTCAATGATCTCACTAATATACTCCGATAAGACTTCCTTACCCAAGCCGGATTCTGATGACGTCAATGCTATTGGAGGCAGTTCTGCCCACGTCTTTTTGAGTACTTTTCTAAACTTGGCAATATTCTGCTGCCCTTTATTCACAGACTGCTTATCACCTTTTGTGAAGACTAGGGCCAATGGAATACTGTTTTCTCCTAGCCAATTGATAAACTCAATATCTATTCTTTGCGGGTCCAATCGAGAATCTACAAGAACAAACACAATTTGAAGGTTCTCTCTATTCAAAATGTAATCCTCAATCATTCTGCCCCAGGCCGCTCTGTTCTTCTTACTGGTTTTGGCATAACCATATCCAGGTAAATCGACTAAGTACCAGCTATCATCAATTTTAAAATGATTGATTAATTGTGTTTTTCCAGGTCTGGAAGAAGTCTTAGCCAAGTTTTTTCTGCTGGTAAGCATATTAATGAGAGAAGACTTACCCACATTAGATCTACCTATAAATGCAATCTCTGGTTTATCAGCTTTAGGACATTTGGTGTAGTCCGTATTGCTTATCACAAACTCGGCTTTTTTAAACATTGGGCAAAGGTACTCAACTCGATGACAATATTTAAAAACCATCTTACGGGCTTGGATTTTTATACTACCTTTGCCGCCTTAACAAGCAAAAGGTAAAGGTTATGGCAGCAGCAAAAGCAGGCGATCAAGTAAAAGTACATTACACAGGAAGATTAACAGACGGTACTGTTTTCGATTCTTCTGAAGGAAGAGAGCCATTGGCTTTTCAAGTAGGAGCGGGTATGATGATTAAAGGATTTGATGCTGCCGTTGATGGTATGTCTGTAGGGGATAAGGTAACAGCTGAAATTCCAGCCGCAGAAGCTTACGGTGAGGCTAGGGAAGATTTGATCTTTGATTTTCCTAAATCTAATTTTCCTGAAGGCATGGATCCACAGGTAGGTCAACAATTAGCTATGTCTCAACCCAACGGACAGCAAGTACCTGTAAAAGTTAAAGAAGTTAAAGACGATGTTGTGGTGATTGATGCTAATCACGATCTAGCAGGCAAAGACTTGATATTTGATATTGAATTAGTTTCTATAGACTAATTGTGAATTTTTCTAACAATTAAGTTTCAACGTCCGTTGAATCAAAAATTCAGTTGAAGCTATGGCAGTAGTTCCTTATAAAGAGAAAGAGGCGAGTAAGAAAGAACAAGTGGCTGAGATGTTTAATAACATCAGCCATAGATACGATTTTCTTAATCATTTTTTAAGCTTGGGTATAGACATACTCTGGAGAAAGAAAGCCATTAGACTCCTAAAAGCAGATCAGCCAAAGCAGATCTTAGATATTGCTACTGGTACAGGAGACTTTGCCATCGAGGCTTTAGCCTTGAATCCCGATAGAGTTGTTGGAGTAGACATTTCTTCAGGTATGCTTGAGGTTGGAAAGCAGAAAATGAAGAAGCGCAAATTCGATGATATTATCGAAATGCAATTGGGAGATAGTGAAAAGCTTCTGTTTGATGACAATACCTTCGATGCGGTTATCGTTGCTTTTGGTGTAAGGAACTTCGAGAATTTAAAAAAGGGTCTAAGTGATATGCACCGTGTGATTAAGCCCGGAGCTAAGGCAGTGATTATCGAATTCTCAAGACCTAAGCGCTTCCCAATGAAGCAGCTTTACAATTTTTATTTTAAGTCGATTCTACCGATAATTGGCAAACTGATTTCTAAGGACAAATCGGCTTATACTTATCTACCAGAATCGGTAGATGCTTTCCCGGATGGTCAAGATTTCTTGGACATTCTAAGTGAAGTTGGATTTAAGAAGACTGAATGCAAACCGCTAACCTTTGGCATAAGCTCCATATACATAGGGCAAAAATAATTGTCCTCTTTTTACTCTTTCTTTCTTTAAGCCTTGTTGGTCAAACTAGAAAGCCTGGTGTTACGCTACACAGAATGGATAGCGATAAGAAAAACATCAAGTATGGCTTTATGCTTGGCTTTCATCAGAATTGGTATGGTGTTAAGTACTCGAATCAGTTTACTGAAGATACTTATGATGATGTAAGTTCTATCTCTGGAATAAGTAGAGTGGGTTTCGATTTGGGTTTTATGGTTAACCTTAAACTCGATGATCAATTTTGGGTAAGAGTGGTTCCTGTTAAAGTCGGCCTATACCAAAATATAGTCAGGTATTTTGATAATGATGGAAATGTCACACTTGATGACCAATTAATAGAGAGTACCAGAATTGAACCTGGTATTTTCATGAAGTATCGTTCGGTGAGAAGGAACAACAGCCGCATGTATATTGTAGGGGGAGTTAGCGGTTCGTTCAGGTCAGGTAAAGAAGATTTGAATACTGTTGTTGATAGACTTGAGATTCGGAAGATGAATGTTAAAGTTGAATTTGGTATTGGTATAGAGCAGTACTTCAAATTTTTCAAATTTGCACCAGAGATAAGGTATGCCAGAGGAATTATGAATGTTATGAATCCTACAGACAATTTCTGGCATAACGGAATAGACCGATTGGTAACACACAACTTCACACTTTACCTCCATTTCTCCGATTAAATCTATTTACTTGTTTCTAGCAAATGATTTCGTTTTAAATTGAGCCAAACGAAAATCAATATGTCTAAAATTGCTTTAGTAACCGGTGCGAGCTCAGGTATAGGATGGGCAACTGCCGAGCTTCTGGCAGCAGAAGGTTACGACTTAATTATTTGTGGTAGAAGGGAAGAGCGGCTTAAAGAATTAGCCGAAAAAGTAAATGTTAGAACACTGTCCTTGGTGTTCGATGTTAGGGAGAAATCACAAGTGTCTCAGGCAATAGATTCTATACCTGAAGAATGGCAAAGCATAGATGTTCTTATTAATAATGCTGGCAATGCCCATGGACTTTCAAAACTTCAAGATGGTAGTATTGAAGATTGGGATGCTATGATTGACATCAACGTAAAAGGTCTTCTTTATGTAACAAAGGCTATTGTGCCTAATATGGTCAAAAGAGGTCGCGGACATGTTGTGAATATTGGCTCCATAGCCGGAAAAGAAGTATACCCCAATGGCAACGTATACTGTGCCTCTAAACATGCGGTAGATGCCATTAATAATGGCATGCGTTTAGATCTGCTTGGAACAGGTGTAAAGGTGTCTCAGGTATGTCCAGGATTAGTAGAGACAGAGTTCTCACTTGTACGTTTTAAGGGAGATGCTGATAGGGCAAGTGGAGTGTATGATGGTTTTGATGCACTGACAGCTCATGATATTGCAGATATCATAAGATTTATTGTGACCAGACCTGCGCACGTAAATATTGCCGATACAATTGTATTTCCTTCGGCTCAAGTAGCATCTACATTGGTATCTAAAAATTAATGAATGGAAGGGTTTGATGATAAATCTAATATTGGCTACCCGATACCAGGTATTTTTCTGAATACCGATACAGGCGCTCCTATGACAAATTGCATTCAATGTGATTACGATCTTCTCAAAGGTGACCGATATTATGTAATTGAAAAGGTATACAAGACTTACCCTGAAATGGGGACAACAGAAGTATTATTTGAGTATGCCATTTGTTCTCATTGCTACGAGAAAATGAAGGATGAGTTAAGTGCAGAAAGCATGGCCAACCTTTCTCAATACATGCTAGAGAATACAGATGTAGAGGCTATGCAGGCACGAATAGAAGAGAATCCAAATAATCCTGAAGCATGGTTGAGTCATTGCATGATTAAAGGAACCCCAATTCAGGGGTTGAGTGAATACCAAATTGGCGCTTGCTTTCTCGGTGATAGGCTTATGACAGATTTTATGCCTCCGTTTTTGATAGGTAATATGGCCATTGAAGAAATGAACAGTATACTCTCCCAAAAAACGAAAGACCAGATGGATGACTTCATGAACGATAATTTTGGTATTCCACCTGAGTTGAGAAAGGATTTAATACTTATTTAAATGAAAAAGCTGCTCTTCTTTGTTTTCTTAATATGTTTTGTCAGCGGTTGCCAATTGGTGAATGAAAGTTCTTCAATTGAGAATGGTGTTTCTTGGTCGTTGGCAGAGAATAGAAAAGAACGATTGTCGCTCGTTAATTACAAGCTTGAATTTCGCATTCCGAGTAACTATGAACAGCAGATCCAGGCCTTAGAAGAGATTACATTTAACCTTGATGGCGCAGAAGAAGATCTTCTTTTAGATTTTAAAGAGTCAGCAGATAAAGTAAAGGGGCTTATAATTAACGGTAGCTCACAGGATATTACTCTGATCAATGAACATTTGGTACTCCCTGCTGAGAAGCTACAAGAAGGGTTTAATAAGATAGAAATAAACTTCTTTGCCGGTGAGACTTCTCTCAATAGAAAAGAAGATTTTCTGTATACACTCTTAGTTCCCGATCGTGCTAGAACTGCTTTTCCTTGTTTCGATCAGCCCAACATTAAAGCCAATTTTGATCTGACTTTAGACATTCCTGAAAGCTGGAATGCTATGGCAAATGCACCAGTAGCTGTAGCAAAGATTATAGATGGTAGAAAGAATATCATATACGAAAAATCTGATCTCATCAGTACTTATCTCTTTTCATTTGTTGCTGGAGAATTTCAGACTATCACCCAGACTTTGGGTGGTAGAACTTATACCATGCTGCATCGAGAAACAGATAGTGAGAAGGTAGATCGGAATAAAGAACTGATTTTCTATTTACATGCCGCTTCTGTTCAATGGTTAGAAGAATATACAGGTATTAAGTATCCATTTAAAAAGCTCGATTTTGCATTAATTCCTGCATTTCAGTATGGAGGAATGGAACATGTTGGTGCTATTCAATATCGGGCAGGTTCTTTGTTCTTAGACGAAGATCCTTCTCAGAGTAGACTACTAAGCCGAGCTAGCTTAATCGCACACGAAGTAGCTCATATGTGGTTTGGAAATTTAGTTACTATGGAGTGGTTTAATGATGTCTGGACAAAGGAGGTCTTCGCCAATTTTATGGCAGCCAAAATGGTAAACCCGAGCTTTCCGGAGATTGACCATGATTTGAATTTTGTGCTAAGACATTACCCCACTGCTTACAGTGTAGACAGAACAACTGGTGCTAATCCCATAAGACAAGAGTTACCGAATCTCAACGAAGCAGGGCAGATGTATGGGGCTATCATTTATAACAAGGCGCCCATTATGATGAATCAACTGGAGATATTGCTGGGTTCTGATCCTTTTCAAAAAGGAATGCAAGAGTATTTGAGGACCTACGCCAATAAAAATGCGACTTGGCCAGATTTGATAAAAATACTCGACAAGCAGACACCCGCAGATCTGGAAGGTTGGAGTGAGGTGTGGGTGAATACTCCAGGAAGGCCAGATTTAAATATTTCTATCCCTACTCAAGAAAATCAATATCAATCGGAGATAAGTCAGCAAGATCGAAATGGTGAACGCATCTGGCCACAAGTATTTATAACTAAACTTTATAATAATGCCAGACCCGATGTAAAGCAGCTTCAGGTTCTATCGGTGGATCGGCCATTCGTAATTGATATGGGAGAGAGCTGGACTGACTTTTCCTCCTTCCTGAATTCCAATGGAATAGGGTATGGCTTATTCCCAGCTTCCTATGATTTGTTTCAATCAAAATATGATAAGCTCGCTGACTTAGAAAAAGGATCGATGCTGATTAATTATTATGAGAACCTCATAGAACCCACTAATTACAAAAGTGATGAGCAGTTCAAGCCTGTAGAATATCTTGAGCTGTTAAAATGGGCTTTAACTAAAGAAAGAAATCAGTTACTCATAGGGCAAATGCTGGGTCAGTTAGGTAATGTGTATTGGAGTTTATTAACAACTGAAGAAAGAGAGCAAATTGCACCAGATCTCGAAAGAACCTTGTTTCATCTTATGAACGATGTTCAAGAGAACCCAGCCATCAAAAAGCAATTCTTTAACGCTTTTAGAAGAGTGACTATCACAGAAAATAATATTCAGCGCTTATATGATATATGGAAGAATGAATTAAGTATTGCAGGACTAAGACTTTCTGAAAATGATAGAATTTCTCTTGCATCAAATTTGGCACTTGATCTTCCTGAAGAAGCAGATCAGATTGTAAACGATCAACTAGAGCAGATCAAAAATCCGGATGCTAAAAGACGCTTTGAATTTATTAAGCCAACTCTTTCCAATAAGGAAGAGGAGAGGAGCGCATTTTTCGAATCGCTAAAAGATGAAAAGAATAGAGAAACAGAATCTTGGGTCTTAGGTGCTCTCGGTTATCTACATAAGGCAGATGAAGCAGAAGCATATATTAGACCTAGCTTGGAATTATTGAAGGAGATTCAAGAGACTGGTGATATCTTCTTCCCAAAAAGATGGTTAGATCAAACGCTCGGTAATTACAATACAAAGTCTGCAGTGGAAATAGTTGATGACTTTCTTGAGGATAATCCTAAGTATAATAAACAGCTGAGGATGAAGATTAATCAGTCGGTTGATATGGCGAGAAGAGCTAGTGAGATCCTTGACATTTTGGCAAAAAAATAACCCCTCGATTCGAGCGGTTTTTCATTTAGTCCTTTTATCGACCTGACTGGTCACTTACATTATAATTGCCCCATGTTATAGCGACTTGGGTTTGTCATTTGATTATAATAACGCTTTAGTATTTTATTGGTTCCATTATTCAAATAAAAAAAGCCCGACCAAGGGTCGGGCTTTTCTATTCAGAATCTTTAAAAGCTTATTCAGCAATCTTTAAAATCAAATCAGCTGCTCTGTTCGAGTATCCAGCCTCGTTATCATACCATCCTACAACTTTCACCAAGTTACCTTGCGCAGAAGTTAATTGAGAATCGAAGATATTCGAGTGCGGGTTACCGATGATGTCAACTGAAACGATTGGATCTTCAGTGTATTCCAAAATCCCTTTCATTGGTCCATCGGCCGCAGCTTTCATAGCAGCATTAACTTCCTCTGCAGTAACTTCTTTTGAAAGCTCAACTGTTAAGTCAGTTAATGAACCATCAGGAGTAGGAACTCTCATAGCCATACCATCTAATTTACCTTGTAAGTGAGGCAATACTAAACCTACAGCTTTGGCTGCACCGGTAGAAGTAGGGATGATAGAAACAGCACCTGCTCTAGCTCTTCTCAAATCTTTGTGAGGAGCATCTTGAATTCTTTGGTCAGCTGTATACGCGTGAACTGTTGTCATATAGCCTTTAACGATACCAAAGTTATCGTCTAGAACTTTGGCCATTGGTGCCAAACAGTTGGTAGTACAAGAAGCATTAGAAAGAATGGTCTCATCACCAGTCAAAGTATCATCGTTTACTCCAAGTACAACGGTTTTAACCTCTCCCTTAGCCGGAGCAGAGATTACAACCTTCTTAGCACCGGCATTTAAGTGTCCGCCAGCACCTTCTTTATCAACAAATCTACCAGTAGATTCAAGTACGATTTCAACGTTCAAGTCGGCCCATGGTAAATTGTTAGGATCCTTTTCAGCAGTAACTTTTATTTCGTTACCGTTTACAACAATGCCATTCTCTGTAGCTGCTACAGTTCCGTCAAATCTTCCGTGTACTGAGTCGTACTTTAAAAGATGTGCTAAGGTAGCGGTGTCAGTCAAATCGTTGATTGCTACAACCTCTACGTTTTCATTGTTCAATAGGGTTTTGAAAGTCAATCTTCCGATTCTTCCAAATCCGTTAATGGCTACTCTTGTTTTAGACATTTCCTTATTGGTTTAATAGGTTTTATTAATGTGGCGTAAAGCTAAAAAAGCCTACTGCCTTTTCAAATATTAATGATTAAAGTCATGCACAAGTTCAACGGCAAACGATTGAAAATTTTTTTCTGAAAAAATATTTGCAGTTAAATATGAGCCATCTATATTTGCACTCCGAAACCACAAGACGGTCCCTTCGTCTAGGGGTTAGGACGCCAGGTTTTCATCCTGGAAACAGGGGTTCGATTCCCCTAGGGACTGCAAAAAGCGATATCAGAAACGGTGTCGCTTTTTTTATATTTAGCATATTTCAAAGTTTAGGTGTCCTAGGGGAAGCCACCCTGCAAGCTGGCCTGTTACGCAAAATCTCCACTGGAGATTTTGTGAAACGTAACAACCTCCCTAGGGACTGCAACAAGCGATATCAGAAACGGTATCGCTTTTTTTATGTTTAGCATATTTAAGGGTTTAGTGTCCTAGGGGAAGCCACCCTGCAAGCTGGCCTGTTACGCAAAATCTCCACTGGAGATTTTGTGAAACGTAACAACCTCCCTAGGGACTGCTGAAAGCGATATCAGAAACGGTATCGCTTTTTTTCAGCTCCAAAACCTTACGACTTGTTGCTTTTTGAATATTGATAAACTCAAGTAGGGTTTCTTTTAACGAGCATGTATCAACATCTAAATATAAAGTAATCAAACGGTTGTATAAATATTGTTACTGTACATACATGATTTATCGGTTAACATGCTTATTTTTGTTGTTGGTCTCGAATTTTTTGAATTTCGATTACCGAGCCATCTCAATCTACCGTTTTCAAGAGGCTTGCCTCTTACGTAAGGCTGTTTCATCTAAATACTGAACTGAGTGATAAGTATTGTTCAATACCTCGATAGGTATTTGAAACAATTTATGGGTAAACTAAAAGCTAGGCTTTCTGCTTCAGATAAAGTCGAACGTACTCCTTATCGCTTCTTTTTTACTACGCTTTTCATCTCTTTCTTTTTCTTATTCACTGGAAATGTTCAAGCCCAAAACAATCTCTTATACTTTATATCAGACGATAACAATACCCTATATACAATCGATAGGACCAATGGTACGGTGACTGAGATAGGGGCTACAGGTAGAGGCGCCATTGAGGCAATTGCTTATTACCCTATTCCAGGTTCGGAGGCATTATATGCTGCTGATGCAGGTGATTTCGGGACTTTGAACCTTACTACGGGAACTTTCACAGAAATTAGTGAAATCGATGGGGGATTAACAGCAAATGGTTCACAGGGCGCTGTAACTTTAAATGATGTTGATGGCTTAATGCTAGATGGACAGACACTTATCATGTGGGCCATTGAGCGTCAATCAGGATCTACTCCTGACTTACTTTTTCAGATTGATATTACAACAGGCCAATATGTGCCAAACGCATTTGGCTCAGGTGTAGACTATTTAGAGATTACAGGTACAGGTATTGATGTGGATGTTGATGATTTGGCAGTCGACCCGATTTCGGGAGATATTTACGGTGTTTCCAATGATGGAGGTTCTGGAGATGCACTTATTCGAGTAAATAAAACGACAGGTGAATTTGAATTTGTAGTCACACTAGATCAAGACGATGTAGAAGGTCTGTCTTTCCATAACGATGGGAAGCTTTATGGTTCTGAAGGTGATGGAGATAATCGATTGAGTTTGATCAATAAGACTACGGGAGCAATGACAAATTTCTACAGTTTTTCGCCAGGTGGAGATGTTGAAGGTTTAGCCGCATTGGTTGCTCCAGCCAATTTAATCCAAGGGACAGTATTTCAAGACGATGATCTTGATGGAATAAATGATGTTGGTGAAGGAGGTCTGGCCAACGTTACAGTCTATTTATACCTAGATCAGGATGGCGATGGTCAAATTGATCCAGAAGACACTAGAATCCAAAGCACGACTACCGATGTTAACGGTGATTATTCTTTTACATATATCACTACGGGTAATCTTTTAACCAGTACTGAATTCTCGAGTTATCCAGCTGGCTTTTCACTGACTACAGATAACGTAGAGTCCATTTCATTTACCGATGGAATCAATTTTGGGGAAACTGATAGTAATAATGACTTCGGTCTAGGCACAGGAAGTGATTGTGATGGAGACGGTCTAACTGACTTTTTTGAGGGTACAGGTGATGCGGATGGTGATGGCATTCTTAACCAATGTGATTTAGACTCAGACAACGATGGGCTAAGAGATGATGTTGAAGGCACCGAAGATTTTGATGATGATGGGATTCCCAATTACCTAGACAGAGATTCTGATGATGATGGGATTCCTGATGCTATTGAAGCTAACGGTGGTATAAGACCAACGGAGTATTTAGCCTCTCAAGGTAATCTTTCTGGCCCAGTAGGTACTAACGGTATCGTAGATACAAGAGAGACTTCAGCCGACAGTGGAACTCCTGTGACTACTAATCCTGACTCTGATAATGATGGATATTTAGACTATTTAGATCTAGACTCTGATAATGACGGGATTCTTGATTTAAGAGAAGCCGGTGGTACGGTCGATACAAATGATGATGGACAAGTAGACAACATAGTTGATGCTAATGGTAACGGTTATGATGACAACCTTGAATCAAATCCGTTTGCTGTGCCAAATACTGATGTTAGCTATGAAAACACCAACGGCCAAACCAGAAGACCAAATTATATCGATATTGATTCAGATGCAGATGGTATTGATGACACAAGAGAGGGACTCAGCACTTTAGGCTACAGGTTCCCAACCCTGCTAGGAGATCTTGATCAAGATGGTATTCTTGATTTTTGGGATGTATCAGATGGTTCAAATTCAATCGTTCCGGTAGATACTGATGGAGATGGAACACCAGATTATACGGATACAAATTCAGACAATGATCCCGAGTCTGACTTTATTGAAGGTAATGATGCAGATAATAATGGAGCTGCAGATGTGGCCAACACTGGGTTAGATGCGAATGGTAATGGATTAGATGATGCTTTTGACGCAGGCTGTATAATAGCCGGTGGATCAGAAGATTATTCATTATCTGACCATGCTGAAGAAGATAATGTAGATGGGTCAATTACGACAACAAGTAGCGACCTCGAATTGGTAGATGAGACTAATAATCAAACTGTAGGTATTCGTTTCACAAATGTGCTCTTAGATCAAGGGGAAACTGTTTCAGCCGCATCGGTTCAGTTTCAAGTAGATGAAGTGTCGACTGGAGCAGTGTCGTTAACCATTCAAGGTCAGTTAAGCACTAATGCGGCAGCGTTTACAACTGCTGCAAATAATGTGACTGATACAGGGTCAAGGCCTAGAACAGTTGCATCAGAAAGTTGGAGCCCAGCAGATTGGGATACAGAGGGTGAAGCTGGAGCTGATCAACAGACTGTAGATATTTCGTCAATCATTCAGGAAATCGTAAATCAACCAGGTTGGTCTCCAGGAGGGTCAATCGTTTTGTTCTTTACAGGATCGGGTAGAAGAACAGCTGAAGATGATCCCACGATTTTGACCATTACTACACCCGACCGTCCAACAATTGTATGCTCATCTAATGTGAGTCTACCAGATACTGATACGGATAATGAGTTCGACTTTAGAGATTTTGAGGGTGTAGCTTTAGATACCGATGGGGATGGAATTCCTGATGCTGATGACATTGATGATGATAATGATGGAATTCTTGATGTAGATGAGAGTGAAGTGCTTGATACAGACGCAGATGGAATACCTAATAGTTTAGACCTTGATTCAGATAATGATGGTATTCTGGATATTATAGAGGCTGGTGGAGTAGATACCGATAATGATGGCAGGGTGGATGTTGCAACCGATACTGATGGTGATGGTTGGGCCAATACTTTCGACTCTGATAATGGAGGAACGGCTCTTGCCAATCCTGATTCGGATGGTGATGGCCTGAATAACTTCCTTGATTTAGATAGTGATGGCGATGGTGTAGTAGATTTAATCGAATCTCAGGCAACCACAGGCACACCAATTGTTCCAACTGGGTCCGATTCAGATGGAGATGGTATTGATAACGCTTTTGATGTTACCGGAGGAACACCAATCACACCCGTAGATACCGAAACTGATGGTACGCCAGACTATTTAGATATTGATTCAGACAATGACGGATTCTCAGACCTACTTGAAGCATGGGATACAGATGGTGATGGAATCGCGAATGTCAATCCTTCAGGTGGTGATCTAGATGTGGATGGCTTAGATAATGCTTTTGACGATGTCACAGGACCCAACAGCACTACCAATGTCTATAATAATGAAGATGCTCTTGATTTTCCAGACGTAACAACTTCAGGCTTGACATCCGAAAGGGACTGGAGAGAAGATAATGCAGTTGATTCTGATGGAGATGGTATAATCAACTCCATTGATATTGATGATGATGATGATGGAATTCTTGATGTTACTGAAGGTATCGGTGATTTCGATAATGACGGAATCATTAACAGTTTAGATCTTGACTCAGATAATGATGGTATTCCCGATATCATTGAAGCAGGAGGTATAGACACCAATAATGACGGTCGAGTAGAGGATAATACGGATACCAACAACAATGGATGGGCAGATACTTTTGATTCTGCTAATGGTGGAACAGCTCTTTCTGAACCGGATACAGATTCTGACGGGCTTAAAAACTATGTAGATATAGACAGTGATGGTGACGGAATTGTGGATCTAATTGAATCTCAGGCTACTACCGGAAGTCCTAATGTTCCTTCAGGCACAGATACAGATTTAGATGGTCTCGATAATACTTTCGATATCAATAACGGAGGTACACCAACAAGTCCTGTAGATACAGATACGGATATGTTGCCGGATTACATCGATGTGAATTCAGACGGAGATGGTTTTGCAGATTTGCTTGAAGGTTGGGATACCGATGGTGACTTAACCGCTAATGTTTTACCATCGGGTAATGATGCTGATGCCGATGGTTTAGACGATGCTTTCGATGACATTATTGGGCCAAATAATACGACCAATGCATCTAACAATGAGACAGCATTTTCTTTTCCAGATGTGACTACGACAGGAAATAGCGAAAGAGATTGGAGAGAATCTAATGCTGCGGATAATGATTTTGATGGAATTCCAGATGTGGATGATATAGATGATGATAACGATGGTATACTCGATGTAGATGAAGGATCTGGTACCAGTAGAGATACTGATGGAGACGGGATTGAAGATCGATTAGATCTCGACTCCGATAATGATGGTATTCCGGATATTATAGAGGCAGGAGGTGTTGATACGAATAATGACGGTAGGGTTGAGGATGATACCGATACCGATGGCGATGGTTGGGCCAACACTTTCGATGATGATAACGGAGGTGTTGCACTTACAAATCCAGATTCAGATAACGATGGCATCAACAACTTCATTGACTTAGATTCGGATAATGATGGAATCGAAGATATTATAGAGGCAGGAGGAGTCGATACCAATGATGATGGGTCAGTAGATGCATTTGCTGATGCTGATGCTGACGGTTGGGCGAATACATTTGATTCAGATAATGCCGGAACCCCTCTTTCTGTACCTGATACAGATGCCGATGGTTTAGAAAACTACATAGATATTGATGCCGATGGTGACGGTATAGTTGACCTGATAGAATCTCAAGCGACAACAGGATCACCAATTATTCCTGTAGGTACCGATACAGATGGAGATGGTATAGATAATGCCTTTGATTCTGATAATGGAGGTACACCAGTTACTCCTGTAGATACAGAAGGTGATTCCACTCCTGATTATATAGACTTTAATTCTGATAATGATAGTTTCTCAGATGCGCTAGAAGGGTATGATACAGATAATGATCAGACGGCTAATACAGCGCCTGCCGGCTTAGATTCCGATGGTGATGGCCTCGATGACAACTTTGACAATGTGGTTGGACCGAACATGACACTCAACGTATATAATAATCAAGATGCAAATGACTTCCCTGATGTATCAACTTCAGGCCTCACTAGCGAAAGAGACTGGAGAGAAGTGAATACATTGGATGCCGACTTTGATGGTATTCCTGATGGAACTGATATAGATGATGATAATGATGGTATTCTTGACGTGGTTGAAGGTACAGGAGACGCAGATGGAGATGGAATCCCGAACAACCTCGATTTAGATTCCGATAATGACGGAATCCCTGATATCATAGAGGCCGGTGGAGTCGATAATGATAACGATGGTCGTGTTGACACATTTGCAGATGGTGATAACGATGGATGGGCAAACACTTTCGATGACGATAACGGAGGAACGGCACTTGCTGAGCCAGATTCAGATAATGACGGTGTTAAGAATTACATAGACTTGGATTCTGACAACGATGGTATCCTAGATGTTATTGAAACCAACAATATTGATACAAACGGTGACGGAAGACTTGATGGCTTTATCGATGCGAATGGAGATGGTTATGATGATAATATTGCTGCATCAGTGCTAGTATTAACCAATACGGACCAGTCTTATGAATCTACTAACGGATTGCCTAGCCTACCTAACTATATAGATATCGATTCTGATGCAGATGGGATTGATGATACCAGAGAAGGGTATAGCACAATTGCTTATCAGGCACCGTCTACTTTCACAGATGCTGATAATGACGGTATTCTAGATTTTTGGGATGTAGACTCTGGTAATTCACCGATTACTCCGGTTGACACAGATGGCGCAGGTCTGGACGATTATGTAGATACTAATTCTGATAATGATTCAAGATCTGACTTTATTGAAGGGAATGATTTTAATGGAGATGGAATTGCTGATACAGCCAATACAGGTTTAGATTCTAATGGCAATGGTTTGGATGATGCTTTTGACGGAGATTGTTATGGTGTCCAATTGACCAGAATATCAACAGATTACGCAGAAGAACAAGATGATGATGGGTCTGTTAATTTGGGTAGTTCAGATTTAGAACTTTCAAATGATAGTGGACAAAATAGTTCTCAGACAGTCGGGGTTTATTTTCCTAATATTACTATTCCTCAAGGAGAAACCATCAACTCGGCATTTATTCAATTTCAGGTAGATGAAGTAACTACAGGTGCTATTACGATCACCATCCAAGGTGAATTATCGACTAATGCCAGTACCTTTTCAGGTGGAAATAATAATGTTAGTGATAGATTAACACCAGGTACTACGGCTAGCGAAAGTTGGAGTCCTGCTGATTGGACTACCGGTGGAGAAGCCGGTGCGGCCCAAAGAACGGTAGATATTTCTTCAATTATAAGCGAAATAGTTGCTCAAGGAGGGTGGTCTTCAGGAAATGCCTTAGTCATCATTTTTACTGGCCCGGATGGTAATAGAAGGACAGCAGCTAACAACCCAAGCATTACAATTAATTATGGCTCAGGAATTACATTTTGTACCTCAAATGTGGCACTACAAGATTCGGATATAGATGGTGAATTTGACTTTAGAGAGAGCGATGGCTTAGAAGCTCAACCCGATCAAGATGGAGACGGTATCCCTGATATTGATGATGTTGATGATGACAATGATGGCATTTTAGATACTGCTGAAGGATGTACTAATACTGCTGTTTCTGGAGCAAATGCATCAGCTGCAGCTCAATTCACGGCCACAGTAAATAATACGGTTAATGCTATAGACGGTGCCAATGGAACCTTCGCAAGCTTTACCAATAGTGGTGCACAAATGGATGTAACGCTCAGAGGAGGTAGTGTGGTGACAAAGGGTACAGTTATTACTGTAAGAGCCCAAAAAACAGATAATGTAGCCAGCCGTATGACGGTTACAGAATCAACTGATGGTCTAACCTTCGTGAATGCTGTTGAATTCTCTTTCGCCACTGATGATGTTTATGAAGACAAAGCTTATACCCTCGCAACTGATGCAACAACCATAAGAATAACATACACAGAAGTATCAGGAGATTTAAGGGTTGATAATGTGAGTTACCCTGCATTTACAATTGTCTGTACGGGTAATGATACTGATGGTGATGGTCTTGCGGACCATTTAGATATAGATGCCGATGGAGACGGTATTGTGGACCTGATTGAATCTCAGGCCACCACAGGTACTCCAGTAATTCCTGTAGGAAGTGATACAGATGGTGATGGATTAGACGATGCATTTGATACAGATTGTACGCCATGCGGTGTTGTAACCGGTGTGGCGACTGTTTTGCAAGATACAGATGGTGACCTCACCTTCGATTTCTTGGACTTTAACTCAGATGGCGATACCTTCTCAGATGTGCTTGAAGGTTGGGATACCGATGGAAATTTGGCGGCCAACATAACACCTTCAGGTGTTGATGCCGACAATGACGGCTTAGATGATGCTTTTGATTTGGTAAATGGTATCAATAGCACAACGAATGTATACAATACGCAAGATGCCAATGACTTCCCTGATGTAACTACAGGAGGAAATACAGAAAGAGATTGGAGAGAAGTTAATGTTGCCGATTCTGATTTTGATGGAATTATAGACACTAATGATATAGATGATGATAATGACGGTATTCTAGATGTAAATGAAACTGGTGATACCGATGGAGATGGTGTGATCGATAGTTTGGATTTGGATTCTGATAATGATGGAATTCCTGATATTATCGAAGCAGGTGGTGTAGATACAAATAATGATGGTAGAGTAGATGATAATACCGATACCGATAATGACGGATGGGCCAATACCTTCGATTCAAATGATGGAGGTACTGCACTTCAAGACCCTGATACTGATAATGATGGATTTGAAGATAGAATTGATAGGGATGCTGATAATGATGGTATTGAAGACATCATAGAAGCAGGAGGTGTTGATTCTGATAATGACGGGGCCGTTGATAGCTTTGTTGATGCCGATGAAGATGGATGGGCCAACACTTTTGATTCAGATAATGGGGGTACCGTATTGACCAACCCAGATACGGATGGAGATGGAATTAGAAATAACTTAGATATAGATTCCGATAATGATGGAATAGTGGATTTGATTGAGTCGCAAGCTACAACAGGTACTCCAATTATTCCTTTTGGAGCAGATTCTGATAATGACGGTATAGATAACGCTTTTGACTTAACAGGAGGTACACCAGTAACACCTGTCGATTCAGATACAGATAGCACTCCAGATTATATTGATTTTAATTCAGATAACGATAGTTATTTAGATGTACTCGAAGGTTATGATACTGATGGAGATTTCATTGCTAATACCACACCTGCAGGAACAGATTCTGATGGAGATGGATTGGATGATAACTTTGACACAGTTACCGGCCCTAATAGTACTACCAACGTTTATAACAACGAAGATGCGCTCGATTTCCCAGACATAACTACTTCTGGAGGTTCTGATCAAGATTGGAGAGAGGCCAATGTGATTGATACAGATGCTGATGGTGTACCTGATGCCACTGATATTGATGATGATAATGACGGTATCCTAGATGTAAATGAAACAGGAGATACTGATGGTGATGGAATCATTGATAGTCTTGATTTAGATTCAGACAATGATGGCATCCCTGATATTATTGAAGCAGGAGGGGTAGATACCAATAATGATGGAAGAGTAGATGACGATACTGATACTGATGGTGATGGATGGGCCAATACTTTCGATTCAAATAATGGAGGTACAGCTTTAGCAGATCCAGATACAGATGCTGATGGAAATAATAATCGTGTAGATATAGACTCAGATAATGATGGTATTGTAGACTTAATAGAATCTCAAGCCACTACAGGATCACCTGTTATTCCGGTTGGTTCAGATTTAGATCAGGACGGAATTGATGACGCATTCGATGTAAATTGTACACCTTGTGGAGGTGTAACAGGGATACCTACTACTGTAGTAAATACTGATGGCTCTGATAATCCTGATTACATAGATACAGATTCTGATAACGATGGTCTAAATGATATCATAGAAGCTTACGACACTGATGGTGACTATCTGGCCAATGAAACACCAAATAATAATGATGACGACAATGATGGACTCGATGATAATTTCGATAATGTTGTAGGTCCTTCAGCCACTGCCAATAGTGATAATAATCAAACAGCTAATACTTTCCCGAATGTTACAACAGCAGGTGCCACTTCAGAAAGAGATTGGAGAGAGAGTAATGCGGAAGTCTGTGATCCTGGAGGGGTAGACGGTGGTAATTTCCTTCTTTGGTTAAAAGCCGATGATGGCGGAACAAGCTGGAGAGACGTATCCAATAATTACGTTTCTGTATCTTCTATTGGAGCGATTACAACTGGTACCAATATCAATTTCAATCCTTCTAACTTCTTTGGAGGTAGTTCTTATTTCAACACGACTTTAGATATAAATGCAGATACTTATCAAGACTTGTCAGTTATTGTTGTTTACCAGCCAACTCAGAATAATGCAGGAGCTGTTTGGGGAGAAGACAACGGAGGATTTGATCGATATATTATAGATAGTAATGGTGCCGGAGAAAATGAGGCCGTAAGTAATGGTAATGGTCTAACAGGAGATATCACCGGTTTATATAATATTGGGACCACTACCATTTCCACTATTGTGTTAGATGAAGATCAAGCTAGTGGATCTACGGTATTCCTCAATGGATCTAATACATTGACCAACTTCACCGCAGATCATGGAGGAGAAACTTCAAACAATCTACAGATTGGAGCCATTGGAGATGCGACAGAAAGATTTAACGGTGTAATTGCTGAAGTAATCGTTTATAATTCACTACTTACTTCGGGTACAGATTTACAGCAGATTCAGAGTTATTTAGCCATTAAGTATGGTGTAACTATTTCTACAGATACTGATGGTGATGGAAATGCTCTAGAGGGCAATGAGGGAGATTATATAGCTTCTAATGGATCAACCATTTTCTGGGACGCTTCTGCCAATACTACCTATCACAACAATATAGGTGCTATTGCTCGAGATGATAATAGCTGCTTGAATCAAAAAATCGCCAAAAGTGAGAACAGTAATGCTATTGTTACAATTGGATTGGATAATGAAGATGGAGGTAATGGTAATGGTCTTGAAGCCAGTAATTCTTTAAACCCGAATTCATTCACTTCTAATCTAAGTGCATTGGTTTGGGGGCATGATGGCGCAGCACTTTACGATAGCGACAATCAAGAATATGACCCTAATTTGAGTGGAATCAGAAGCCGATTGAACAGAGAGTGGAAAGTAAGAGAAACAGGTGATATAGGTACAGTAACACTAGAGTTTGATGTGAGTAATTTAATTGGACCTGATAATTCGCCAGGTTCGAATAACGAAGCTGAGATTCTACTGCTTGTCGATGATGACGGTGATTTTACAACTGGTGCTACTGCAATTTCGCAGTCCTTTATGGTAGCCGATGATGGTAAGGTAGTCTTTAGAGTAAACTTTGATAACGACAATAACGACAGTGATGTGTACTTCACGTTAGCTTCAGGTGAGCAATATGCCTTGCCAATTACTTTGTTGTCTTTTGACGCTAAGCAAATTGATAACGCAATCGATGTTAATTGGAGAACACTAACAGAGGAAAATAACAGCTACTTCAAGCTTGAAAAACTAATTGACGAAAACTTTGAAACCATTGCTACTATCGATGGAGCTGGTACAAGTTTCGATGTAAACAGCTATTCATTTGTTGATCAGAATCCAATCAAAGGTTATAACTTTTACCGTTTAGTTGATGTGGATAATGCTGGGGAAGAGAATATTTCAGAAGTGATCAATGCCTTCTACAAGGAGACAGTGGTATTGAGAAATCCTTATCCGAATCCTGTTAATGCCGGAGAGGATATCATGGTAGATCTTCCTTCAGAACTTGAACTGACTTCAGTTGATATTATTGATACTGGGGGAAGGGTCTTCAAGCCTAATCATATAAGAGAGAGAACTAGATTAGCCGTCTCAACAGATAGACTGAAGCAGGGGATTTATATTCTCCAACTGATCATTAACGATACGAGGCATAATTGGAAGATTATGGTGAAATAAAAAAGGCAGTCCGTAAAGACTGCCTTTTTTATTTAATGATTGGTGCCTTCCACCCAAGGGGCTCCAGCCGCCTTAAGCGCATTGAGTAGGTTACTCATTTTAGTTTTAGCACTATTCAATGAGCTGTTCATCTCATTCAATTCATTGTTAATAATTTCTAGTGAACTACGATTTGTATCGGTTGGTCCATAAGTAGATGTTACTATACCTAGTTGAACTTTGAAAAGTCTGTCTCCTATAGTTGGATGATTTTTTGCACCCATTTGATTCTTTGCAGGGTTACCATTCAATTGAGAATTCATTTTCAGTAATTCATTTCTCAAATCGCTTATCTGCTTATCTAAATCTCCAGGTACTGCAGAAGATGCTTTGAGTGATTTTTGCATGGCATGTGTTTTTGCGATGGCATTGCTTAATTCTGTTCCCAATTGTGCAATTCCTCTTGAGGTGTTCTCAAAAGCTCTCCAGAATGCCGCTACATCTGCCGGGTCATCCGCTTCCAGTGCACCTTTTCTTAATTGTTCTACTTCAAAAGATACAGGGTCACCCAGTTGGCTCACTGTGCCGTCAACTTCCTTATAAAGAGTTGCAGTATAAGATCCAGGTGCAGCCATAAAACCACCGCCATCCATTGCGCCTCCTTGAAGGCTAGCAATACCAGGCGCAGGATATTTCAAATCCCATGTAACTCTATGGAAGCCCTTACTTGAAGTTGCAGGAACTCTTCTAATTACTTTACCGTCTGAGCTACTAATTGCCAGATAAACGCTCGGCCCTTGTTCGTTTGCTTCAGCTTCAACAGCTTCCCATCCAGGGAAAGATACATTACCTGATTCTTTCTCTGCTTTTTGTCTTTGCTCTGCTTTTGAGTGTAAGCTCTCTTTTAGGTAGTAGGTGAATGTAGCGCCAAAATCAGGGTTTTTAGCAACATAATGTTGCGCTCCCATAGATCCCTTTTCTGTATCTAAATCGATATGACCTCTAGGGATATACCACCAAGCTTTTCTAGGGCTAAATAGAGTGGCTTCTTGTTCTAATTGCTCAGCAGAAATCTCTCTCAAAGCCGAATAATCGTCAAGTACAAAAAATCCTCTACCGAACGATGCTCCAACCAAATCATTTTCTCTTTTCTGAATTGCTAAATCACGGAAAGAGATGATAGGCATGCCTCCGGTAAGTTTTGTCCAGTTACTTCCGGCATCATTCGTAAAGTAGATTCCCCATTCAGTAGCAAGGAACATAAGCTCCTTTTTTACATGATCTTGGACTAAACGCCAAAGCAAAGTTCTCTCAGGTAAGTTGCTCCTGATAGATGTCCAAGTATTTCCTTTGTCCGTACTTTTAACCAGATAAGGGGAGTAGTCACCGTATTTATGATTGTCTAATGTCACATAAACCGTATTGGCATCATAAAGGTCAGCTTTAATATCGTTAATGAATGCAGTAGCCGGTACATCAGGCATTTTGCCTACTTCTATTTTCCTCCAGTTTTGCCCTCCATCTTCAGTTACTTGCAGTATACCATCATCAGTTCCGGCATAAATTAAGTTCTCTTGAACCGGAGATTCAGCTAAGGAGGTAATGGTATTGTAGTTAGACATGGCTAACACGTCCCATGGAGAATCCCAACTTTGTTGACCTCCCATAATTGGCAATTCTAATCTCTCTTCATCTCTCGTTAAGTCCCCAGAAATGGCAGTCCAACTATCCCCTCTATTTTCAGATCTCCAAACACGTTGAGAGGCAAAATATAGTCTAGAAGGTTTGTGTGGACTTACAAGAATAGGTGCATCCCAATTGAATCTCTCATAATCTTCATCCGCACCTGGTTGTGGTTGAATATCTGTCATTTCTCCTGTGGTCATGTCTATTCTGGAGATTTGACCTTCTTGACGTTCAGCATAAATAATATCCGGATTACCGGGTTCTGTGGCAGGTTGGTGCCCATCCCAGTTTAAAACCATTCTCCAGTCTGAATTTTGAATACCGTTAAGGTTGTCTGTTCTCGAAGGACCTCCTTGGGTACTGTTATCCTGCGTACCCCCATAGATGTTATAGAATGGTTCAGCATCATCTAAGGCTACTTTGTAAAACTGTGTGATTGGAATATTTGGGAAGTAGCGCCAGTTGTCTCCCAGATCAAAACTTTCATAAACACCACCATCTGTTCCAATCATTAAATAGTTTGGATCATCTTTTTTGAAGGCTAGTGCATGATTGTCCACATGTTTATGCTGCGTATTTAGTCTGGTAAATGTCTTGCCCCCATCTTTAGAAATCTGAACATCAGTATCCATCAGATAGAGCCAATCAAAATGGTGAGGGGAGGTGTAAAGCTCTTGATAGTAATGCGGACCCGTAGCACCTGATACAGCATCAGATTGCTTGGTCCAAGTAGCCCCGCGATCGTATGATTTATACAGTCCACCAGTTCTACGATTAAGCTCAAGAGCTGCGTAAACGATATCGGGATTTTGATGAGAAATGGCTAAACCGATCTTACCAATTTTACCGGAAGGCAAACCCGTGGTTAATTTTTGCCAAGTTTCTCCTCCGTCTTCACTTCGATAAATTCCCGTGTTTGGTCCTCCACCCATGTAGGCAGCAACCGTACGGTGTCTCTCCCAAGTAGCCGCATAGATTCTGTTGGCATTTCTAGGGTCTACAGCGAATTCTGCGACTCCGGTCCATTCATCATCTCCTAGTGTGCGCTTCCACGTTTTGCCACCATCGGTAGTTTTATAAAAACCTCTTTGTCCCCCTTTACTCCATAGTGGGCCTTGAGAAGCAACATAAACAACATCTGAATTATCAGGATGTACAAATATGGTTCCTAGGTGCTCTGAGTCTTTGAGCCCCATATTGTTCCATGTTTTACCTCCGTCTTCTGACTTGTAAATACCATCTCCGAAACCAATATGACGTCCGCCATCATTTTCACCTGTACCTAGCCATACGACATGAGGGTTGTTAGGGTCTATGGCCAAACTACCTGTAGAGTAGGAGCCTTGATTATCAAAAATTGGGTCCCAGGTAACACCTGCATTAGACGTTTTCCATACACCACCAGATGCTACAGCCACATATCTAATGTTATCATTTTCGGGATGTATAGCTAAATCTGCTACACGTCCGGACATATAACCCGGACCTATATTTCTGAATTTGAAATCGTTAAAAAGCTCTGATTGAATTGGATTCTCTTTTTTAACATGTGCTGTGGTTTTGCCTCTTCTTCTTTGGGCTAAGGCACTGTCAAAAAGGAACAAAGTAAAAAGTGTCAATAAGACTAATGTTCTCTTTTTCATACTGATTTGGTTTGAAGTGTTTCTGAAAATAGGAGGATGTGAGGGAAATTAAAAGCCAATTAGACTAACAGCACATGATTCTTTTAAAGAATTCAATTCTTTTAGACGTTTATTATATCTTCAGAATTCAACCATGGCGATGAATTCAAATACGAAACGAAAGCTCAGAATTTTAAGAGACTACATCATTGGATGGACGATTTCGATGGTTTTCTTGAGCATAGTACGGGGTATTGGAACTGTTGAAGCAGGTAGTCTTCAATTTAGTCTTCAACGTTCTTTGCTGATTTCATTCACCCTTGGACCTATTATAGGTATCATATCGGGCTACGCTGAAATCTGGATGGAAACCAGAATCTACAGGCGTGTTTCAATTTTTCGTTTTTTGTGTTTGAGACTTGCATGGGCCATACTTCTAGTGGTTGTGCTTGTTTTGGCTGCATATGGTGTTTATTACGTCTTTTTCGGGATAGATATAGGCATAATAGAGTTTGGTTTTGATGCAGGAAGTGGTGCCATCATGTTCTACATAATTGTGGTCGATTTGTTTATCAGTATCCTTCGGCAGATTAACATGATGCTTGGTCCTAAGAAACTTAATAAGTTTTTGCTGGGTAAATTTTATAGGCCATCTGAAGAAGACAGAATGTTTATGTTTCTAGACCTTCAGGCTTCCACTACACTTGCAGAGCAACTTGGTCATATTAGATATAGTTATTTAATCCAAGATTGCTTTAACGACCTCTCAGTAACGATTGCCGATGATGCAGAAGTGTATCAATACGTGGGAGATGAAGCAGTATTGACATGGCCAACTAAGAATGGTTTGGACCAAGCTAATTTCTTAAACGCATTTTTCAGGTTTAAAGATCAATTAGAAGGTAGGAGGGCTTACTATGAAAGAACTTATGGTGTACTGCCTTTTTTTAAAGCTGGAGTTCATGCCGGAATTGTAGCAGTCACCGAGATTGGTAAATTCAAAAAAGAGATTGCCTACCATGGTGATCCTATTAATACGGCTGCTAGAATTCAAGGCAAATGCAATGAGCTAGGTGTAGAATTATTGATATCATCGAAGCTCGCGCAGCACATATCAGACAGTAAATACCTGATGAAGGAAGTCGGTTCGGTTGTACTCCGAGGTAAAGAGAAAGAGGTCGGTATTTTCTCAGTTACAAGAAATTAAAAGGAACGTCATCCTGAACTTGTTTCAGGATCTTCCTAAATAAAGTAGAAGATTCCGAAATGAATTCGGAATGACGTCAAAGTCTGTTTTATTTAAATAGGCTCTGTTAACGGAGCGTCCCAGATTCCTGTCTCAGCCACTTTTTGAGCGAATTCTCTAAAATCAATAGCTTTTTTTCCCAGTACCTTCTCAATATCATTACTGATGTATTGGTTTTCATCTACGGAAAGCACTTCTTCAAACAGGTATCTAAATAGCCAGATATACGTGTCTGGTAATCCTGCTGATTTCATGCCTTCAGCGAATTCGTCCATGCTAATTGGGTGGTACATGATCTTTCTACCAGTTGCATTCGAAACCTCGTCAATCAGTTCACCAAAGGTGAGTTTTCTAGGGCCAGTAATTTCAAGTGTTTCACCATTCCAAGAGTCGTCTAGTAATACCTTACTCACTACTGCTGCTAAATCGTCTGCATCTACATAAGGAATCCTAGCCTCGGGCATTGGTAAGGCTACATGGCCAGATTGGATCGGTTCTAGAAATACACTCTCGCTAAAGTTTTGGTTGAACCAAGAAGCTCTTACTAGAGTGTAGTTTACGCCAGATTCGGCTACAATTTGCTCACAAGCTTGTGCTTCAACTTCACCTTTACCCGAGAGTAAAACTACTTTCTCAAGCTTTTGAGCAAAGGCAGCTTCTGACAAGGCCTTAATGGCTTCTTTTGCTCCCGGAATAGCTAAATCAGGATAGTATACAATGTAGGCTCTATCAATGCCTTCGAGTGCTGGAGCGAAAGTTGAGAAGTCTTCCCAATCGAATTTAGGGTCGGTATTTCTGCCGCCAATTTTCACATTATGCCCTTCGCTTTTTAAGATGTCTACCACGCGTCTTCCAGTCTTACCGGTTCCGCCTATTACTAAAATGTTCTTTTTCATTTTCATTTATTTTGAGATTTGATTTTGATTATTGTTCTGTTTGAAAGAATAAGCTGAGCATCGCTAAAGCGAATGAGATTACAGCAAATACGGTTCTTATCAAGTGGTATTTATTCCATTTCAGTTCGTAGTATTCCCTAAAGTCAGCCAATTGCTGAACTGACATTTCGGTTAAATTGAGTACATCGAGTTCGTTGTTTAAAGGCATGTTACCTCTGCCTGTAACCATTATGGTTCCTATAAAATAGATCAGTGCTGCACCAATTAAGAGATAGAATCTAGGGCCTTGTCCATAATGCTGAATGCCACTTACAAATAGCAAGGCTACACCAACAAAAAATATGAGAAAGAATGCCGGATTCAGAATAGCTCTATTGATTGACTGCATAGTCTGGAGGTATGCAGCATCTGAAGTCTTTAGCGTTCCTGGGATTACTGAGACTTGCCAGGCATACCAAAGGCCGGCCGACAGTCCTGTTAAGAATATGCTACTGAATAGCATGATGGATTTGATTGAAATTTCCATGATTAGTTAAGGTTTAATGAGTTGATCCAATTTTTAAGTGTGTCGTATTCTTTTTGAGTTAAAGGAGTGTCGCCTTTGGGCATACGGCCGGTGATAAAGACCATTTTGTTGATCTTCTCTGCTCTTTTCTCCATGTTCTTTTCTTTGAAGAGCATGAAGGGATTCTTTTTTTTATGACAGACATTGCATCTGGTTTCGAGTACTTTCAGCGCTTGGGCTTTCAGTTCTTCGGTAGAATCCTTGACCGGTGGATTCATAGTTGTCATGTTGTTGGCAGAGGGCTTTGGGGCGGCAGACATCAATAAGATGATGCCCGCGATAAGGATTCCTAAGCCTAAAATTTTATGAGATTGATTTTTCATTTTACTACTGCGTTTTAACAGAAGTAAAATTGGGTTACTAATGAATCTTAAACTTGACAGTATACGCCAACCTTTTGGCAGTTTGTGCCAAAGTGGTATTTAGCCGGCTTTTCGATATTCTAGAGGAGATTTACCAGTCCATTTTTTAAAGGCTCGGTTGAAAGCACTTTGATCAGAGAAACCTGTTTCGAACGCTATTTCACCTACGTTACGGTCTGGATTTTTTAATAATTCGAATGATATTTCTTTTTGAGTGGTGTGCACTAGGTCCCTAAAAGTGGTGCCTCCTTCAGATAGTCTACGCGTAAGCGTTCGATTACTCATTCCCATCATTTCGCATAATTGACTTATGCTAGGTATGCCACTCGGAAGGGCGTCTTTGATAAGATTCTTTACATCTATAGCTATTTTGTTGGCACTGACTTCTAAGCCTTTTGTCTCTTCTTCTACTCGCTCAACCAGAAACTGATTGATACTGGCATCCGCTTTAGCAGTTCTCGTTTTAAAAGCATCTAAAGTGTAAGTGATTTTATAGGCGTCTTGATTGAAAAGGACTGAGCACCCCAGTAAGTCTTCATAATCTGATAGATTGGAAGGTGTGTTATGTTTGAATGAGACTTCCGTAGGAAAGATATCGGTGTCAGTCATTTGCTGTAGTACAACTACCGTAGCCGATAATGTGGCTTCATTAGAGAGTTCTAAACCTCTTCTATGAGGTTCTCTATTTAGGAATACATCAACCGTGTCTGTATGCTCTACTACCTTAAAAACATAAGTGTTGGACAGTAGCATGAAGTATCTTTCACTTCTTTCGAAAATCTCTCCAGCATAAGAGCAGGTCCTCCAAGAAAGTCCTAAAACACCATAGTCTTCGATTTTCATTTTCTGCCCTGTTCTTAAGGCAAAACCAGGCCCTAATTGTTGATCTAGAAATTCGTGGAGCACAAAGAAATCATCGGCCGGAACAGCTTGTACATCACTTAACTTATCTGGTGGAAATGGTAATGTTTGCAGTGCTTCTTGAGAGATGCCTTCGTCCAATGCACAATCGATCATCTTTTTATAAAGGTGGATTGAGATGTACTGCATTGATTACCTTTTTGGGTTTATAACCATTTGAAAAGCAAGTGGTTTTGTTCTATTCGCTTAGAAGTTTAAGCAAAACCCCGTTTGTCCATCCAAAACCATCTTGTACTGGATACTCACCGCCACCACTTTCGAGATCAGTGTCTACCACATTATATTTTTCCATCAGTTTACCGGTGTTTTTAAATACTTTAATATTTAGAGCTGTCCAGTTGTCTTTGATCGTATTAGCAAGTTCAGCATGGTCGTAATTGCGCAGTCCTTGAATGCCAATCCACTGTAGAGGTGCCCAGCCATTAGGGGCATCCCATTGCTGACCTGATTTGAAATTCGTGGTTAATAGACCGCCATCTTTTACCAATTCTTCTTTGGTGATTTTAGCCACTGCATTTGCTCTTTCTTGGCTTGCTGTATTGAAGTAAAGCGGATAGAGTGCCGAAGCATTAATAGAGGTAGTGTGTTTTTGCTCTTTCCAGATTAAATCTGAGTATGTACCGAGAGATTCATTCCAGAAGGTAGACTCAATAGCAGCTGTACGTCTTTCAGCAGCTTCTATAAAGTCTTTGGCTTCTTGTTCTCCTTTTAACTCTAGCGCATCAGCTATCAATAATTCTAAGTGTAGTAATAAGCAATTGAGATCTACCTGAACTAAGTCGGTGGTTCTAATGGTATCTAATTTGGCGAAGTCTAAGCACCACCTAGAACTAAAATCCCAGCCTGATTCACAGGCTGCTCTAATATCTAGTAATGTCTTTTTCCCTGCTTCTCCTTGTGTGGCAATCAATTCTACATCGTCTTGGTACATTTCATCTCGCGGACTGTGAATGTTATCATAATGACGATTGAGTTTTGCTCCATTGTCGAGAAGTATAACTCTTTTATTTGCCGGATTATCTTTTGACAAATTCTCTGAACCTTCCATCCAGAATTCATACTCTTTCTTTAATGCCAGTAGATATTCGATCAGTACATCATTGCCTTTGTTTTTAGCCAATAAGGCTACCATAAGAGAGAAGTAAGGAGGTTGAGATCTGCCCAAGTAATAGCTTCTGTTGCCATTAGGAATGAACCCAAAATTCTCAATCATGTGGGCAAAGTTTTGCACCATGCCTTCAATAAGATCTACACGTCCGCTCACTTCTAAACCCAACATGGTAAAGTAGCTATCCCAATAGTAGATTTCGTTGAACCTTCCTCCCGGAACCACATAGGGATAAGGCAGTGCGACTCGGCTTGAATAGAACCCCTCTTTTTCGGGTACTCTTGAAAGAATATCCCATAGCTTGTTGATATGATCTTCTACCGGTTTAGAAGTATCTGATTGATAATCAACTTCACGCGCAGGAGCCACATGAAAATTCTTATCGTAAAAATCTCTAAGGTTAAAATCCGGTTCGTTTTTCTGTTCTCTGTAAGCGGCTAGTATGGCCTTCGGTTCTTCATAAGTAATAGCATCTGAAACCTCTTTACCATCTGGAAAAAGACCAGATTCATGTAGATCAGTAAATAATTCTTGAAAGTCTTTTTCCGGGTAAATCAGTTTGTTCATGGCCATTTTAGTCTTGCCATAAGTTAAGAGATGATGTCCGATTTGAAAAATATTTGTCTTTCCTGTAAGAAATGCCCTAGGGATTGGTACTAACTTAATGTCAGTACGAATTGATGGACAACAAAAAGCAATCGGAAATATTCAACCAGTGGCTTCAGCAGCACAAGGGTATACTCTTTAAAATCATAAGAGTATATGCCAGTACAGAAGAAGATCAGGAAGATCTTTTTCAAGAAGTGTCTGTTCAGCTTTGGCGATCTATTCCAAGCTTCAAGGCAGAGGCGAAGGTGTCTACTTGGATTTACAGGATTACACTCAATCATGCGCTGAAATGGAACAAGAAAGAAAAGCGCAGATCAGACGGAATTGAAGAAGCCCAGGAACAACTGCATGTATTGAAGCAGCAAGATGAGATCAACCCAAAATTAGATTGGCTCTATGATCAAATCTCAAAACTAGACAAGGTAGATCGATCCCTATGTCTACTGCTTTTTGATGGTTATCAGTATCAAGAGATTGCCGACATGATTGGTATCTCAGAAAATTACGTTGGGGTAAAACTCAATCGCATAAAAAAGTATCTGACGGAACAAGCAAAAATGAATTTTGAAAATGGACTTTAATGACATGAAAAAGATATGGGACGAGCAGAATCAGCAATCACTATATGCGATTAACGAAGAAGCCCTGCACAATAATGTAATCAAGAAAAAGAATAGAGCTGCTTTTATAGCTGATAGGTCTGAGGTTTTCACCATTGGCTCTTTATTGATTTCATCGGCAGTAATCATAGCAGCTATGATTTATACTACTCAATTAAGAATTGCGCCCGGGGTCTTAGCAGTATTTATGTTGATAATGGCAGGAATACTCTATGGGAAAAGGCGTAAAAGACTTGCCTGGCAAAATACATTTGATCGTACCATTATGGGAGATCTAGAACAAGCCATTGCTAACGCTGAATATCAGGTACAGATTTCTAAATGGAGTAAATATTTACTTTTTGTGGTAGCAGTAGTAAGTATTGTTGATGTTTATTCTTACACGGATTGGTGGAAATCTCTTTTGGTCTTAGGTTTTTTTGTAGTCGTTTATTATTTGGCCAAATGGGAGTACAGGACTTTTTATTTATCTCAGAGAAATAATCTAATTAGGATGAAAGAAAAACTCTCTTCATTGGATCGATAGTATCTAATGCCTTTAAATTGAGTTTTTAGATAAAATCTTAACAATCTTCTCTTAAAAGACTTATCTATTTGTGGCCATTCGATAAGGGGTTGAAGTGAAATTGTGTGGTTTTGGTCATTTTTTGAAACACATTATAATCACTTTTCCGAAATGCCAAAACTTATCTCGATCAATGTCTCTCTACCTAAAGAAGTTCAGCATAAAGGCAAGACAGTAACCACAGGGATTTACAAAGAACCAATTGAAGGAACTGTTAAGGTTCACTATCTTAATTTAGAAGGAGACGGGCAAGCAGATTTGATTGGTCATGGGGGCGAGATGAGAGCTGTTTATGTGTATTCACATGACAACTATCAATCTTGGGCCAATGAATTAGATCGAGATGATTTCACCTTCGGTCAATTTGGTGAGAATTTCACCGTTGAGGCTATGTTGGATGCCAATATTCACATAGGTGATCAATTTGAAATTGGAACGGCAGTTTTTGAGGTAAGCCAGCCTAGAGTTCCGTGTTACAAGTTGGCTATGAAAATGGGAGTTCCAGACTTCTATTCACGGATATTAAAAAGCGGTAGGTTAGGCTTCTATTTTCGCGTTTTAAAAGAGGGAGAAGTAACCGCAGGAGATGAGATCGTTCCCGTGAAAATCAACTCCTCAAATGGGATGACCATTTCTGAAGTAAATGACCTCATGTATTTCGACAAGCGGAATTATGAAGGCTTTGAAAAAGCACTAACATTCGAACCCTTGTCGCCTGGATGGGCACATACTTTTAAAGACAGGCTGGCCAAAAGAGCAAGAGAAGAAAAAGAACTTAAGGCATACAAACCTTTAAAAGTCTCAAAGATTGTTGAAGAAAGTCAGACCATTAAATCATTCTATTTAAAACCAGTGAATGGATCTTTGGATTCATTCAATGCAGGTCAATTTCTCCCTATTAAATTAGATGTTCCAGGGCAGTATGAACCTGTTTACCGTACCTATACCATCTCTAATATTCCTGAAGAAGGTTATTATCGTCTGAGCATTAAGAGAGAGGAAACACCAAAGGATATTCCTGAAGCCTACCCAGGCGTTTCTTCCAACTACTTTCATAATCTAGTTGAATTAGGTACAACTATAATGGCTGCTAAACCGAGAGGTGATTTTCATCTAAAAGAAAATGGATTGCCAATTGTGTTAGTTAGTGCAGGTGTTGGTATAACACCTCTTTTAAGCATGCTGCAACATCTGACCTCTATGAAAGATAGACGCAAAATTTACTTTCTACATGGAGCAAGAAATAGTGACGAGCAAGCTTTCAAACAGCTACTTAAAGACTTTAGAAAGGTGAATAAGCATTTAAGAATAACGGTTGCCTACAGTAAACCTTTAGCTGATGATCAACTAGGAGTAGATTTCGATGTAGAGGGAAGAATTAATCTAGATATGATTAAGAAAACGCTTGACTATCAGATGGAAGCTGAATACTACGTATGTGGACCTGGCCGATTTATGTACGATATACTTTCGGGATTGCGAACTGATGGTATAGCATTAGAGAAGATACATTTTGAAATATTCAATTCTGCTTCTGAACAAATAGATTTGAGTGCTTTTCTTGATAGGAGTAATGAGTCTGAAATAGATAAGAGCTTCATAATAGAGTTTCTTTCTTCTAAGCAGACCAAGTCTTGGAACAGTAGCTACAATAGTATTCTAGAGTTTGCAGAGTCTAATGGCATTCAGCCTGATTATAGTTGTAGAGAAGGTGTATGTGGCACATGCCTTACTAAAATCGAATCGGGAGAAGTGAGCTATAAAGAAGAACCGCTTTATCCCACGCAAGAGGATGAGATCCTTATTTGCTGCTCTAAACCCAAGAGCAATCTCAGTTTAAAACTTTAATATCACCAATTAATTATCCTTCTTATGAAAACATATGATCACATTATTGTTGGCACCGGCCAAGCAACTGGCACCCTTTTGGGTAAGCTTATTCCTACCGGAGATTCTATTGCTGTAATTGAAGCCAATAAGGTTGGCGGCAGTTGTGTCAATTATGGTTGCACACCAACCAAAACTATGGTGGCTTCAGCTAAGGCTATTCATATGGCCAGAAGAGGTGAGTTTTATGGTTTTGAAGCAGATCCTATTTTGAATTTCTCTAGAGTAATGGAACGCATGAATGAGATTCGAAACGGTTCTTCTGATGGCTTGAAGGGATGGATGGAGTCTACTGAAACTGTCGATTTAATTCAAGGAAGGGCTGAATTTTCGGGCACTAAATCACTTTCTGTTAATGGAGAGGAGATTAAAGGCGAAAAGATATACCTAAATGTAGGCACTAGGCCTTCAGCCCCGCCTATTCCAGGGTTAGACAAAGTGGACTGGATGGATAGTGCCAAACTCTTGGAGCTTAAAGAAGTGCCAGAGCATCTCTTAATCATTGGTGGAGGTTACATTGGGGTAGAGTTCGCTCAAGTTTTCAAAAGGTTCGGTGCTCAGGTTACCATTATTCAAAGAGATCACCAACTGATGCCTTTTGAGGACAAGGATATTGCTGATAGTGTATTAAAGGTTTTAGAAGGAGAAGATATCCGTGTTTTATTGAATACTAACACCCTTTCTGTTAGCCAATCTAATGGCTTCGAGATTCAAATAGAATCTGGCAGTGGAGAAGAAACTTTGAAAGGTTCACACCTTTTAGTAGCAGCCGGAAGAAATACAAATGCAGATACTTTAAATCTAGAAGCAGCAGGCATAGAGACTTATGGCAGAAACTTCATCAAAGTAGATGATCACTGTCAAACGAATGTTGACGGAGTATTTGCAGTAGGTGATGTAAATGGACATGGCGCATTTACACATACCGCGGTTAATGACGGAGAAATTGTGCTAGACTACCTCTTTGGTGGACCAAGAACCCTTTCTCAAAGAATACCTATTTATGGATTGTTTACGGACCCGCCTTTAGGTAGAGTGGGATTAACCGAGAAGGCTGCCATTGAAAAAGGTCATAAAATCATGAAGGCCATACGTCCTATGAGTAGAATTAGCAGAGCCAAGGAAATGGGAGAGACCCAAGGGTTTGCCAAACTCATTGTAGATGCCGAGACAGATCTCATTTTAGGAGGTGCTATCCATGGACCAGGAGGTGATGAGATAATCAATATGTTTGCTGCCATCATGCATTCGCAAATACCGTGTAGAAAGTACAGAGAAGTGGTATTGGTACACCCGACCGTATCAGAATTAATGCCCTATGTCTTGGATGGATTAAAGCCAGTGAATTAATTCGCATTACTGAAATCATTTTATTCAGACTTCGGTTAAATAATCAATAATTCAAATAGGGGGAGTCGATACTTAAGTGTATCAACTTCTACAATTCAACCAATGATATGTACGCTTGAACTATGAGCAAATAGCTCAAATTAATTTCACCTAAGCGCCTAAACAAATGCCACGAGTAATAGCCAGAGTTATTCTGACTATTTTCTTACTAGCTACTGTAAAAATTGCCACTGCTCAGACTGGCCCGGGAGGGGTGGGCTCATCGAGTTCTAATGTACTATGGTTAAGATCTGAAGACATTACAGGGATCTCGAATGGCAATGATATTTCTACTTGGTCAGATGTCTCGGGCAATAGTAACGACTTAAGTCAACCCAATTCTAGTTTCACTCCGGTTTTTATAACCAGCCAATTGAATGGATTTCCTGTAGTTCGCTTTAACAAGTCGAATGGAAGGTTGAGAAGAACAGGCTTTGCTGATTTTCCTACATCTGAAATTACCGCAATCTATATTAACAGAACTACTGAGTCCGGAGATGGTGTGGTGTCTTATGCTTCAAGTAGTAACTCTAATGATTTTTTACTTTTCAGCAGTAATTCTTTAAGAGTTTATCGAGCTTCTGGTAACATTAATTCTAATGTCAATTTTAGTGATAATGCCTTTCATATTGCAAATGCAGCTTGGAGAAGTAGTGATGGAAGAGTTGAGGTATGGCAAGATGGAGCACAAAGTTTTACTAGTACTGGTTTTAGAACGGGAACAAGTATAACGGCAGGAGGTAGTTTGGCTTTGGCAGGAGAGCAAGATGCTATAGACGGAAGCTATGCTTCTAGCCAGGCACATTTTGGAGACTTTACAGAGGTTTTAATATTTAATACTTATCTAAACGAGGCCCAATTAATCATTCTGAATAACTATTTAAGTTCTAAGTACGGTCTAGCAATAAGCAACGACAGATATTCTTTAGAGGGAACGCATCCAAATGATATCGTGGGAATTGGAAGAGAGGATGGTAGCAATGAACACACTGCTGCTAGGTCAGCTGGTATATTACAGATTGAGGGTGCAGCAGGTTTAGATGCAAATCAAGAATATCTGCTTTTTGGTCATGATAATGCTGATGTAACTACCAGTTGGACAACAACTGAGGCTCCTAATGGTGGTACTAATATTCAGAGATTAGCACGCGAATGGAGGCTAGACGAAACCGGTGATGTTGGTGATGTAGATTTTTTAGTAGATGTAGCTACTTTCCCAACCCTCCCTGTTGATTATACTATGTATGCATTGATGGTAGATAGCGATGGTGATTTTAGTGCTGGTGCCAGTGTTTACGAATTGTCACTTTCATCAGGCACCGAGTATAGTGCATCAGGTATTAGTATTGCCGATGGTGATTATATTGCCTTAGCAGCGGTAAGACCGGTTGTCGATCATACCATCTCTTCCTCTTCAGGTAGTGAAGAAATTGATGCAAACATTGAAGTGAGCATTAACTTTGTTGCAACAACAAGCCAAACCGTTGACGTATCTACTGCAGATGTTACGGCAACAGCAGGAGATGACTATACTGCTTTGACTAACAATACAGTCACCATCTTAGCGGGAGCTTCAACAGCTTCATACAATGTTTCAATCACCAATGATACCGACAGTGAAAGCAATGAAACTTTCACAGCAACGCTATTGAATCCAAGTGCGGGATTGAATTTGGGTACGAATACAATTCACACTTATTCCATAGAAGACAATGACAATACGAGAAAGGTATATTTTGATGCAGCAACAAGCAGTGCTTCGGAATCTTCAACCAATGTGAGTATAGGTTTAAGCTTAAGTGCCGTTGATGCGGTAAATCCAACGACAGTAGACTATGCCATTACAGGTGGTACAGCAGAGGGTAGTGGTACAGATTATACTTTAGCAGCTGGTACGGTAACATTCTTAGCAAATACCACAGCTGAAACCATTGATTTTACCGTAAACAACGAGTCGCTTTTTGAGAATGCTGAAACTATAATCATCACGCTCTCCAACCCAACGAATGCCAATCTCGATAATACTTTGCCTCTTGCAGGTACGGGTTTTATAGAGCATACCTATACTATAACCAATGATGATACTGCTCCATCTATTCAATTCAATACTACCTCCTCAAGTGGATCTGAAGTAGTTTCTCCGGTAAACATTCAAGTTGATTTGAGCACAATAAGTGGTGCCGATGCTAGTGTGAATTATACTGTTACGGGCGCAGCAACCGGAGGAAGTGTGGATTATACTTTGGCCGATGGAAGCGCGACAATAACAGCTGGGAATACAACTGTCGATATTATAGCCGCAATTATTAATGATGCCATAACTGAGCTTTCTGAAACTATAATTTTAACCTTGTCTGCTCCTTCAAATGCTACTTTAGGAAGCAATACAGTTTTTACTTACACCATAGTAGATAGCGGTAATTTTGGATTTATTGGTCCGGGTGGTGTAGGTGGAAATACAAATAATGTACTTTGGGTAAGGCCCGAAGAGTTAGATGTAGTTGCAGACGGTACAGATATTACTTCTTGGACAGATAATAGCTCTTATAATAATGATCTAACGCAGGCAAATACCAGTTTTACACCTAGGTATTACAACTCGGTAGTAAATGGATTCCCTACTGTAAGGTTCGAACAATCTAATGGGAGGCTTGTAAATAGCACTTTTAACAGTTTCCCATCTACTGAAATTACTACGCTTTTTGTCAATCGAAATTCAGACAGTGCAGATGGAATGATCTCTTACGCGAGTTCTGCATCTGATAACGAATTCCTTTTCTTCAGATCGGAATCTCTGACTGTTTTTAGAGGAAGTCCTACTAGTAATAGTGGTGTTGCATTCAATGATAATGCATTCAACATTGGCAGTGTACTTTGGCAGTCATCAGGAGGTGCAGTTAATGTGTGGAAAAACGGAACCAATAGCTTTAGCGGTACGCTAGCAAGCGGTACAAGCATTACTTCAAACGGTTCACTGGCGCTTGCAGGAGAGCAAGATGGTATCAATTCATCTTTTGATGCAAGTCAGTCTCATGAGGGAGATTTTGCAGAAGTGATTATATACAATGTTGTATTGAGTGAGGTTCAGAACCTCATTGTGCAAAACTACCTGGCGGCAAAATATGGATTAACCTTGAGCGCGAATGATATCTACGTCCAGGACAATGTTGCCAATGGTAACTATGATTATGAAGTAGCTGGCATAGGTCGAATAAGCTCAAGTGATTTACACTTAGATGCACAAGGTTCTGGTATTGTTAGAATCAATAACCCACAGGATTTAGATGATGAAGAATTTCTTTTTTGGGGACATGATAATTCAGATTTAAGAGCAACAAGTACGAATGTTCCTTTAGGAGTATCGAGACGCTGGGAACGTGTATGGCGTGTAAGTGAAGCTAATCGATCGGCAGTGTCAGTTGATGTTGGGTCAGTAGATATAAGTTTTGACTTAACTAATCAGGGTAATGTGACCCCATCGAATTTGGTCCTATTGATAGATGCAGACGGTGATTTCTCAAGTGGTGCGGCTCAGGTAACAGGTGCAATTGATGATGGAGGAAATATATATAGGTTCGCTAACGTTGCAGGTTTAACTGATGGCATGAGATTCACATTAGCCACAACAAATGCTTCGGACACACCTCTACCTGTAACATTGTTAGACTTTGAAGCAAACATGACAGATAGAGGTATCATGCTCGATTGGTCAACAGTAGAAGAGATTAACAACAGCCATTTTGATGTGGAAAGAAGCCATGATGGGTTGAGTTTTATACCATTAACGAGGGTGTTAGGCAAGGGGAATAGCAGTAGTCTTATAACGTATGATTACCTTGATAATCAGCCATTAAAAGGTTGGAATTATTACAGACTCAAGCAGAATGATTTTAATGGGGAATTTGAGTACAGTCAAGTGATTTCCATTTTCAATCCTGAGATTGACCCTAATAAGGAAATTAGCGTGGTCGTTTATCCTAATCCCGTCCTGTCAAATCGTCAATTCCAGATACGATTAAATGGAGAGTCTGGCTTTTTCGATCAATTGCATTATATATTTTTTAGTTCAGCAGGAAAACAGTTAAAGTCAGGAAAATCTGCTTTTGATGGAAATAGCATCACCCTTTCTACTGATGGGTTATCACCTGGTTTATACTTTATAAAATTAAAGTTTGACCAAGAGGAATGGATTACTGAACGGCTGATTGTTCGGTAATTACACAATGCCTAAATCCATGTAGAAAGTATAGAGATTTGGTTCATCCAACAGTCTCGAATTAATGCCTCATGTTTTGGATGGTTTAAAATCGGTCAATTAATATTTAATAAACCTTTTTTACATAACATCGTTAGGTAAAATTATACATAATGTTGTTAGGTAAAATTTAGGTTATGGCTCACAAATCTCTAGTTGCGGCATCGACAAAACCGCTAGTGCTTTCCATTCTTTCTCATGGTAAGAGCTATGGATATCAAATTATTAAAAAAGTTGAAGAACTCTCGAACGGTGAATTAAACTGGACCGATGCGATGTTGTACCCGGTACTGCATAGAATGGAAAAGGAAGGGCTAATTGTCGCAGAATGGGTGGTATTAGATAATGGCCGAAAACGAAAATACTATGCTATTACCGAATTAGGTAAACAAGAAAGAGAAGCATCTAAGGCGCAATGGATGAATGTAAATGCTGCTTTTAATGCCCTTTGGAATGGTGATTTAAATATAGAATTGGGTTGAGATGGGAATATTCGATTTAAATAATGCGGTAAGCGATTGGACTCGTCAGCTCAAGAATCATCAAGGATTAGAACCGGGTCATGTAGAAGAGTTAGAAGGAAATCTATGGGATAGAATTGATGACCTCTTGGAAGAAGGAAAGTCAGAAAAAGATGCTTTTGATATTGCTTCCCAAAAAGTACTTAGCTCTATAAGCGAATTAGCCAATGAACTATATCAGGTACATGCCAAGAAGCCTTCAAAAACACCTCCTTGGGAGAGGACTGCTAGTTTTTTTTCAAAGATGCCATCGAGTATGAAAATAGCGTTTAGGCATATGAAGAAACGTAAGGCCTATGCCTTCATGAACATTTTAGGTCTTAGCGTCAGCATTTGCTTTTCTTTTCTAATCTGGATATATGTACAGGACCAGAGCAGCTACGACCAGCACTATGAAAATGCCGACAGGATTTATCGCGTAATATTCGATGTGAAACACGATGGTGTCAAGGTGCCACAAGCAGACATTGGACAACCTGTCGGACCTCTATTAAAAGCTTATTATCCTGAGGTATCTGAGAAAACTAGGCTACGTAGGATTGGTGCCACAAATACACTAGCCTATGGTGAGGTCTCTATTAAGTCTAGCGACATTTTTGTAACTGATGAAGACTTTTTCAAAGTCTTTAGCGCAAAGCTTATTCATGGCAAAAAAGAGAATGCTTTAACAGAACCAAATACCGTTGTACTTACGGAAACAATGGCTCAAACTCTTTTCGGTAGAACGAATGTAGTCGGTGAGTTCTTGACATACTCAGGAGTAATGCCTCCCATACAGGTTAAGGTGACTGCCGTGATAAAAGACCTAGGCAATCAGACACATCTGCCAATGAAGGCACTAATCTCTTACAGCACATATTTTGATGCGCGGGAGCTTAACAACTGGTTAAGAAAATCTTACACTTATGTATTGTTAAGTGAGGCCAATGACATTGCATCTCTGGAGAATCAGATGCCGCTTTTTATCGAGCATTATATGATAGAAGAGCTTAGAAGAAGAGTTAGTCCAGACGTAAAAGTCAATCTGCTCTTTCAAAAACTCACCGATATTTATTTGGCAGATGAGTATATGGGAGAGCCATATCCGCATGGCAACAAGGCCAATCTTAATATTCTGGTCACCATCATGTTCTTTTTGCTCATAATGGCAGCCATAAACTATGTAAACATGGCTACCGCTACGGCCCTTGAAAGAGCCAAAGAAGTGAGCATAAGAAAAGTGCTCGGATCAAATAAGAAAGAGTTGGTTTTTAAGTTTATGTCAGAGTCGATTCTATTAGCTCTTTTTGCGGCTGCTGTATCATTAGTTTTCGTGGCTTTCTTGCTTCCTTATTTCGGTGAGTTAACCGGCCTGAATACTCAATTAGGAGTCATTTTTAGTCTTTCCAACCTTAAGTTGATCTTTAGTATTGGTTTGACTTTAGGCCTTTTAGCAGGTCTTTATCCCAGTGTTTACCTTGCTAGACTTGAATCTAAGAATGGCATTAAATCATCGTTAAAAAGAACAAAGCGTGGATCTTGGTTGAGAAAGGGATTGATTGTTTTTGAATATACCATCGCTGCCACTTTAATGATTTGGATTTTGGTTGTAGGCAAGCAAATCGATTTTATGAAAACTCGCGAGCTAGGATATGACAAATCAAGGCTTTTAGAATTAAAACTACCAGATAATCAAAGTGCAATGGCCCAAGTGGCTGCATTTTTGCAAGAAGTGGAGATGCTTCCTCAGGTAGATGACGCTCTTAAAAATGCGGCAGATCTTGCTTCAGGCTATGGTGTTGGCAGTCACTTAATGAAAAGTCCGACCGGAGAACAAGTCAATGTGAATTTAGCGGCTATTAGTACAGGGTATGGCTTTGCAGAAACCATCGGTTCAAACTACTTGCATGGCCGAGATTTCAACAAAAATGATCTAGAAGAAAAGGGTGTTCTAATCAACGAAACAGCCATGAATATGTACGGTTGGGGGCAAAATCCATTGAAAGCAAAATGGCTTCAAAGAGATAGGCAAGGAGAAGTGACTGAGGAATGGAATGTTGTTGGTGTTGTGAGAGATTTCAAAATGGGTATTTCTTATGATGACGTAAGTCCCATGATTATATTCTTAGATGATAGGAATATTCCTGAAAACAGGGTGATTGTGAATTTTGATAGAAGTCAGCTCACGGCAACAGTTACAGCGCTTAGCAACTTATGGGCGGAACATTTTCCTGATAATATCTTTCAGTACGAATTACTGGAAGATAGGCTCGACAGACTCTATGCAAAAGAAGAAATCTTTCAGAAGCTACTCTCTACATTGAATATTGTCACCGTCTTAATTACCATTTTAGGTGTAATAGGATTAATTTCTTTTACAACTGAAGTGAAGAGAAAGGAAATTGCCATTAGAAAAGTAAACGGAGCTCAAGTTGAATCAATTCTAAGGCTTTTGAGCAATCAATTCTTAATACTACTCATTGCAGCCTTTATTGTGGCCGGACCTATTGGCTATTTCCTCTCCAAAAATTGGCTAAATGAATATGCCATGCATGTCGATTTGAGTTATAGCATATTCGTTCTCACGTTTATCATTTGCCTAGGTTTTACACTTTTGGCGGTTGTCTACCAAGCCTTAAAAGCTGCTAATGCCAATCCGGTTCTGGCTTTAAGAGACGAATGATTCTTGATTTTTTAAATAGGGGTAGGGTAATCTACTAATCAAAGTATTTAAGGCTGAATGACACGGGACTGACGATCCCAAATATAGAAAGGCTAGGTATTCATTTTTCCAATTAAACCCTTTTGAAATGAAACCTAGAAATTTATGGTAAGCCGCACTCATCACGCTTGGGTTAAGCCAACAAGCATGTGATAATAATGATGATATCGCTGGAGCTATAGAAACTCCCACAAACACGAATGAGACAATCTCGCAGGTAAGCAATTCCATTACTCATCAATGGACAGATTTATACCTTGAATTAGAAAGATATTCTGCAGGCCGACCGAATGCCTCGGCAAGAGCCATTACCTATGTTTATTTGGCGGCTTATGAGACCCTAGTACCGGACACGGCCAACTACAACTCCCTAGATAATCGATTTAGGGGATTAAGACTAAGAGATGATCAAAGAGCAGATAATATCTCTTATCAAGTCGCTTTAAATACTGCTTTCTCCACAGTACTGAATCACTTTTTGTACAATGTACCCGATGCTCAGATGAACCAAATCGAGGCATTGTCATCAACAATAGATGCACAGCTCATTAATCAGGTAGACAATACCATTATCGAAGATTCTCAAGCTTGGGGAAGATATGTGGCGGAAAGAGTCATAGCATTCAGCCAGACAGATGATGAAGCTGAGGAGCAAACCCTAGACCCACAACCCTTGAGTTATGAACCGGAAACAGGAGAGGGGTATTGGACCTATTCCGCAGATCCCGAAAGAGCATTATATCCTTATTGGGGAGAAACGGCCAGAACATTTGTGATTTCTCCAGATGAAAGGACATCGGTTGATCCGATCGCATACAGCACCGATCCAAGTTCGCCTTACTATCAAGAAATGTTGGAGGTGTACAACGAGAACAATGCAGCTCGAGATGCCGATGGTGAGCAACTTTGGATCGCAGAATTCTGGAGTGATGATGTAGAAGGTATGATGATGAGCCCACCGGCAAGGTAAGTCTCAATTGCCAATCAGCTGATTGAACAATTCGATATGTCATTGGAAGAATCCATAGTTATGTTGTTGAAGCTGGGCTTTTCGCTTAACGATGCAGCGGTCACGGCATGGAAGTATAAGTATGATTATATGGAAATGAGACCCAATGTCTATATCCATGAATTCATAGATGCAGACTTTCAAACTAACTTATATCGACTGGTTTTCTGGCCAAACCCGAGCTTTCCAGGTTATCCTTCAGGTCATTCAACTTTTGCTTCTGCTGCTGCCGGTGTATTTATTAATGCTTTTGGCAATACGATCAATTTCACCGATAGGACGCATGAGGGGCGAACCGAATTTAGAGGAGCACCAAGAACCTTTACCAGTTTTACCCAAATGGCCGATGAAAATGCATTCTCTAGAATCCCGCTAGGTGTGCATATTCGAATGGATTGTGCCGAAGGTGTAAGATTGGGTTATGAAATTTCTGATGCCATTAACGATTTTGATTTGACTTCCAGAAATAGTCAGTGATTATATAAAAAGCCGGCAGCAGAGTAGTCTGAGGCCGGCTTAGGGTGTTGTTTTGAGTTTTCTGTTGGTTAGATGCATCCATGAAGTCTATAGTTGCCTGAGTCTTCAAGAAATTTAAAAGCTCATTACTACTAGATAGGTTGAAAGCAGTCAACTGAAGAACTTCTACTATAGCCTTTGGTTGTATAAGATTCAGTGCCTTAACTCATTGCCATTAAGATCATTCAGACCTCAAATTTTGAATAGGATTAGTTTTGGCCGCTTTAACGGTTTGGTAGGCAACGGTCAAAAATGCTATAGCAATTGAGGCAATTCCTGTTAGTAGATACATCCACCAAGTGATATTAATTTTGTAGGCAAAGTTTTGGAGCCACTGTTGCATTAAATAACCAGATACAGGTGCCGCTATTAAGAAGGATAGTCCAACAAGTTTCAAGAAATCTCTTGAGAAAAGCTGGATAATGCTCGATACTGATGCACCTAATACCTTTCTAATTCCTATTTCTTTTACTCTTTGTTCCGAAGAGAAAATGGCCAAGCCCAATAGACCTAAACAAGAAATAGCTATGGCCAATACGGCAAATATGTTTGAGAGACTGCTCATTACATTTTCACTCTCGTATAACTTGGCGTATTCCAAGTCCATAAATTCATAATCTAAAGGATACTCAGGATTGATTTCGCTATTTGCGATTTCTAGACTTCCTAGAGCTTCAACTGTTTGACCAAGTTCGCTTTTGATCATAATCACCCCAAAGTCTAAATCTTCCTTTATGTCTACAATCAATGGTTTTATGGGTTCTTTCAGCGAATGCGTATGATAGTCTTTCAATATCCCAATAATTCTACCCGACTTACCCCATGCTGAAATTTGCTTACCCAAAGGATCTTGAAGATTCATCATTTTTAGGGCCGTTTCGTTGATCATAAATGCAGAGCTATCGGTTGGATTATTTTTTGAAAAACCACGACCCTCCACAACCTCTAAGCCCATCATCTCTAGAAAATCATAGCCTACAGATGTTGGTTTGAAAGCCAGCTGGGTGCCTTCTTCCATTCCTTGCCATTTAAAAGGGCCGGCAATTTCAAAGGTCATGTCATGAGGTGCTTCGCTACTTCTATCTACCATGGCCACACCGGGTAGTCCTAGCAATCTGTTCTTGAATACATTATATTTTTCTTCTTGTGTTAGTGTGCCTTCAACTCTTAGGTAGATTACATTCTCTTTTTCGTAGCCGAGATTCGTGTTTTGAACGTAATTAGTCTGTTTTGACACAACAATTGTGGCAATAAGTAAGAGTATGGAGAGCCCAAATTGAAATACCGTTAAACCTCTTTTGAACATTCTGCTTGCCTGGTTGAACCTCACCAATCCTTTGAGCACCTTCACAGGCTTTAAAGAAGACATGTAGAAGGCTGGATATGCCCCCGCTAGAATTGCCGTTGCGAATATGATACCCAAGAAATAAGTCCAAGACATAGGGTCATTTATTGGCATTTGTATTTGCTTACCAGTAAATAGGTTGAAGGCTGGCATGACCAGATAAATGATTAGAATGGAAAGTATTCCGGCCAAAGAGGTTAACAAGAATGCCTCGCCTAAAAATTGTAAGACTATGCTGTGTTTAGTTGAGCCAATTACCTTTCTCACACCAATTTCTTTACCTCTCTTTGTGGCTCTAGAAGTAGCCAAATTGGTAAAGTTTACACAAGCTATAATCAGAATGAAAATGGCAACTCCGGAAAAGATTCTAAGATATTCTACCCTTCCTTTATCAGGCTTTCCATTGGTGAAGCTAGACATAAGGTATTGGTCTTTAAAAGGCTGCATGCCCAAGTATATTTCTTGGAATTCAGGATTTTTGAAGCTTGCATTAAAGTCTTTGAGTTTTTCTGCAAAAGCCTCTTTATCAGTTCCTTTTTTTAACTGAATATAAACTGGCCATCTATTGTCCGAGATATTGATGTCTCTGTTGCGTTGGTTCTCATAGCTAATTATATAGTCAAACTGCAGTGAGCTGTAAGAAGTCACATCTTCGAAAACCGCTGTTACCAATAGGTCTAATTTGTTCTCATACCTTATGATTTTACCAACGGCATCTTCGGGTCTATCGAAAAACGTAGAGGCCATTTTTCTTGAAATAGCCACAGTGTTGATTTGATCGATTGGAGAGGCTTTATCTCCGAAAAGAATTTCGAAGGAAAACATCTTAAAAAAATCACCACTGGCTGTTGCCCCTTCCATTCTATACTTTTTCTCCTCATGTTGAAAAGTATGAGGGAAACCCCAGGGTAATTCATATGTGGTAACATAGCTCGAGATGTTTTCTATTTCGGGAAGCCGGTCTTTCAACATCTCGTCTAGCCAAACCTTATCGTAATATTCACTACCTCCAAAGTATACATACTCCCATATTTTATATGCTCCATTAACCTCTCCATTGGCGTTAGTTACCATGTACAGGGCATATAAATCATCTTCGTTCTCATGGAAAGCATCAATAGAGAGCTCATCAGAAACCCACAAGAATATCAGAAAGAATGAGGTTAGACCTAAGGTTAAGCCTAAGACATTTATCGCAGCAAATGATTTATGTCTTAGTGTATTTCTTAGTCCAGTAATGAAATAATGTTTGAGCATAGTTGTTGCGTTTGGTTTTGAGTATTGCTTTTTGTTTCTGTTGAAGATGGTAAACCTCAGGTATACTATGGTTTCTATAAGGAGTCTAGCTTGAGAGCGTTTTTTTCCTGTTCCATGATTAATTGTATAGCGCTCGTGCAAGTCACCTAAAATTTCTTCTTGAAGGTCTTCTGGACATAGTTTATTTACTAACCAATCTATCCATTTGGAAGGCTTGACTTGCTGTTTCATCTTAGGATAGCTTTGGAATTGGAGATAGCGTGTTTGGGTCGATTTTTTCCCAGAGACCTTCTCTGACCTCACGAGCTTGGTGTAGCATTTTGCTACCTAGGGCGGTTACTGTGAAGAGGCGCTTTCTTCTTCCACCTCTCTCTTTGGTTGCAGGACCCATTTCAGATATTACATATCCTTTCTTTTCTAGACGCTGTAAAGAAGCGTGTACAGCACCCGTTGTGACCAACTTTTTTGTTTGTTCTTCCAGTTCTTGGGCTATCACAACGCTATAAGCTTCGGGCCTTAGTGCGGCTACTGCGAGCAGTACTAGTTCTTCAAATTCTCCAAGGTCGCTTCTTCTCATATTTTATTACTTCTATTTCTGTATAACAAATAATTTGCCAATTCAGAAAAGGCTCATAAAATCGTCTCTGGTGGAGATTTGTAGAATGGTAAGTTTTAGAAATGTACGGTGTCGAACGAAATTGTGGACGTTTATGTACGGGACTTTTTGCATACAGAATGCCTTTTAGTTGCGGTAGATATCGTTTCAAGAACATCGAAAGAAGTAAAGAATATACAGGGGTTGATACTAGAGTTGAATGAGACCAGTTAGCTAAGAAATAATAAAGCCAACCTCTAATCTAGAGACTGGCTTTTCTGTTGTTGTTTTGAGTTTTCTATGGATTAGATGCGGTAGGTTTCTAAATAGTTGTCTAACGACTTAAAAAAATATAATACTGACAAAGTAGAACTTTATTAAATCCTCTTCCGTATATTGCTGACAAAAGTAAAATTAATCGATATGGGAAGAGCACAAATCGGTGAATTCGAAGAGTTGGTATTGTTAACAGTTGGCGTTTTGTACGATGATGCCTATGCAGTGGCCATTGCCAAGGAATTAGAGAATCAGTCAGGGCGAGCAGTAGCTGTAAGTGCCGTACACAAATCACTTTATCGTTTAGAAGATAAAGGCATGTTGGAATCTCGCCTAGGTGATCCTGAGTCTAAAAGAGGAGGGAAGCGAAAGCGATTATTCAACATTACACCTTACGGTAAAAAGGCATTAGATGAATCACTAGACTTAAGATCTAAACTTCGAAATCAAATACCAGAATTAGCCTTCAAGTTTAATTCATGAAACGCCCGGTTGACATACCAAGGTTGGCTTTTGCCTTCTTCAAGTTCTATTGTAAGAAGAATAGATTTGAAGAATTGCATGGCGATCTAGAAGAGTATTTCTACGAAAGAGTAGAATCAAAAGGCATGGTCAAAGCCAAATGGTTCTATGTAAGAGATGTCTTAAGGTGTTGTCAACCCTATGCTTGGAAAACACCCCATATCTATCAAAACTCAAACATCATCATGTTCAAAAATTATTTTAAAACAGCATCTAGAAGTGCGTTAAGGAATCCATTAAGCACTTTTATTAACTTATTTGGTCTTTCTCTGGCTATTGGCGTTTGCATCACCATTTACGCATTCTACAGTCAGTCTTTAAATACCGATCGTCACCACGTCAATAAAGACTCGGTTTTTTTAACCACCATGTATGCCAATAGAGATGGTGGTGTGAAGCAGTACGGCATGAGTCCCTTGCCATTAGCCACGTATGTAAAGGACGAAGTTTCCGGAATAGTGAACACCTGTAGAGTAGATGATCATGGTGTTGTGATAAGACTGAATGACCAGGCTTTTTATGAAGATGTCCGTTTAGTCGATCCGGCTTTTATGGAGATGTTCACTTTTCCTATCAAATGGGGAAATGCGAAGGCCTTGGAGGATCTAAATAGTATCATCATAAGCGAATATGTTTCAGAAAAGTACTTTGGAACCGAAAACCCAATAGACAAAGAAGTGCTACTTGTGTTCAAATCAGGAGAGAAAAAGTACTTCAAAATTGCTGCAGTAGCTGAAGACTTTCCAGATGGTGCTGAGATCAGATTTGACTTCTTGATTAACTACGAAAATATAGAAGTTGCCAGAACTACTTATAACCCAAATGACTGGTCTGCTTTTGTAGATGCCACTTTTGTTCAGGTAGAAAGTCCTGAAAATGTTTGGAGTGTGAAGTCAGGTTTAGGCAAGTATAAAAGTCTTCAGAATGAAGTGAATGAAGATTGGAAGATCACTGATTTTGATATGGTCTCGCTGCATGATCTTTACCTAGCATCAGAGAACATTGAAAGGGCTATCTCTTCAGACAAGCACAAACCTGGTAGAGTTATCTTGCCTTTTATTGGTGTTTTTATGCTTGCGCTTGCTTGTTTTAATTACCTGAACATGGCGATCAATTCTGTGGCCAAGCGCCTAAAAGAAATCGGAGTGCGCAAAGTTATGGGTGCCGATAAACGCAGGATCATGATCCAGTTTCTGGCTGAGAATGTATTCATTACTTCCTTCGCTCTACTATTCGGTTTTTTCTTAGGGGTATCTCTCTTTATTCCATGGTTTGAAGGCATATCTGGAGATAGTTATACCATTAAACTTACCGACCAGCTATTCTATACTTTTCTCTTGGGCTTATTGATGATTACCGGTATTGCATCAGGCGTCTATCCTGCATTCTACATATCGAAATTTGAGGCCGTAAAGATTTTTAAAGGAAAGATCAGACTGGGAAATAAGAGCTGGCTAACCAAATCTTTCCTTGCCTTTCAAATGATATTGGCCATAATTACCATTACAGGTGCAGTACTTTTTATAGAGAATACCAACTATCAAAAAGAAAGAAATTGGGGCTATGATCAGGCCGATCTCCTTTATCTGCACACTTTTTCAGAAGAATCTTATCAGCAAATGAAGGCTGAATTAGAGCAATTACCGGAAATAGAAACCATATCAGGGTCTGCACATCATGTGGCAAGGATTTCAAGATCTACAGTAGTTGAAAATTTAGAAGAGAAAATAGAGGTAAGCGAATTACAAGTAGAGCCTGGTTATCTTAAAACACTAGGAGTAAATATGAATGCAGGGAATTATTTCACGCCTAATCTTCAAAATGCTGCCAAAGAGATAATCGTCAATGAGACCTTCTTGACCCAAATGAATTTGGATGATCCTTTGGGTCAAAAACTAAGTATTAGAGATCAAGATTATTTAATCGTAGGAATTGTGCAGGACTTTCATTTTTCGACTTTCGGAACTCTCATAAAACCAACAATCTTCAGTGCAGTGGGGCAAGAGAGCCTAAGATTTATTACTGCTGAAGTCACTTTTGGTAAAGAGATTGAAACCTTTGCCGAGGTTGAAGCAATATGGGATAAATTATATCCGGAGATACCATTTGATGGTAATCTTCAAGCCAATGTCTGGGATGGCTACTTCGCTCTTATTTCCAACTTCGCCCGTTTCAATAAGTCGGTTGCTGGGGTAGCAGTAATTTTGGCTATGCTGGGTCTTTATGGCCTAATTACGCTGAATTTATCAGGACGTATTAAAGAGTTTAGTATTAGGAAAACCCTTGGAGCCAATGCTAGTCACTTAGGAAAGATCATCTCAAAAGAGTACTGGTGGCTTACAGCAATTACCTTAGTCTTTGGTGCTCCACTAGGATTTTACGCTGCAAAATTTCAAATGGATATTGTATTTGCTTACCCAATAGATATGGGTAGCAGGTATATCATCATTCCAGTTGTCATTCTATTGCTCCTTATGGTTACAGTTTTGCTAACACAACTCTTAAAAGTGATGAAATTTAATCCTGTAAAAGGATTAAGGTCTGAATAATTATTTCCGTTCAGGGCAATAAAAACTAATTTTATAGTTATATGAGCAAGAGGTGATAATCGCCTCATTATTCTCTAAATTATCATTGAGAATAATTCACACGATTAACCATCATTTTGCTCATGTTTTCTATACCTAAGAATAAAGGGTTAAGTATTTTTTGTGCCCTTATCTTTTTGTTTTGGAGTTGTAGTCGCCAAAATAAATTAGCTCCTGAATTAAACCGAATTGCCGATGATCAATTCACAGAATTCGTTTCTACCTATACTTCCGGTAAGGTTTCTAGCCAATCGAAGGTGACGATTCAGTTGGCTAAGCCTGTTGAAGCGAAAGACCAAAAGACTTCAGTCATTTCCCTGTCGCCTGCTGTTCAGGGTTCTGTAAAATGGTTGACTTCAAGAGTTATTGAATTTACACCTAAGACTCCGCTGATTAATGGCGAGAATTATACGGCAAAATTAAATCTCAAATCATTGAACATTGAGGGTGCGCCAGATCAGTTTAGCTTTCAATTTGAAGTAATAGAGCAAGACTTCGATTTAAGGCTAATTGGGCTTAAGAGTGATGATCAGGATGAAATGCGTCAACAGCTGTTTCAAGGCGAACTTGTAACAGCTGATATTGCAGATACTGCGGCAATCGAAAGTGCCTTAACATTTAAGCAAGGAAGAAAGGCACTAGAAGTAATTTGGGACTTTGATGAATCAGCTTCTAGGACTCACAGATTTCAAGTCAGCGGGATTGAACGTCAGGAAGAAGAAAGCCAATTGAATTATACATTCAATGGTGTGAAAATTGGCGTAGGTCGAGCGGAAAGAGATCGAATAATTATCCCCGCATTAAATGATTTTAAGGTTTTAGAATCACGAATCCTCAAAGGGGATGATCCGCATGTTTTATTAAGTTTTTCGGATCCTTTGGATGAAGACCAGGATTTGAATGGATTGATAACACTTGAAGGCGATAGTGAATTTAGGTATGCCATACAGTCGAATCAAGTAAAGGTTTATACTTCAAGTGGTTTGTCGGGCACTAAGAGACTCCAGGTTTTCTCAGGCATTAAGAATAAACTCAGTTACGGTATGAAAGAAGCATACACTGCTAATCTTTCTTTCGCTCAAGAAAAACCGCAAATCAGAATTTCAAGTAGCGGCACAATTCTACCCAGCACAAGTGGCTTAGTTTTCCCTTTTGAAGCTGTCAATCTCAAAGCAGTAGATGTTACCGTGATTCAGGTTTTTGAAAAGAATATGGTCCAGTTTCTTCAAACCAATAACCTTAATGGAAATGATCAACTGAGAAGAGTAGGGAGACCGGTTTTTCAGGGACAAATAGAGCTTGATGCATCTGGTGTTATGGATTTAACAAAATGGAATAGTTTTACCCTAGATCTTCAGAATTTAATTCAAACAGAACCGGGATCGCTTTATCAACTTAGAATGGGTATGCAAAGAGCATATGCTATTTATGATTGTGGAGATGATGTAAACGAACTCGAACTTGTAGCACCAGACATAGAAGACGACTGGGTTGCGGCTGATGGTGAAGGAGTAGGTGCTTATGATAGCTACTATTCATACAATTACAACTATAGCTGGAGAGACAGAGATAACCCTTGTACGGATAGCTATTACCTTAATCAGGAACGCACGGTTAAAACCAATTTGCTGGCCTCTGATCTTGGTGTAATTGCCAAAATTGGTAATGATCGAAAGTTGGATGCCTTTATTACCGATCTAAAATCTACTCAGCCACTTTCAGGTGTAGAGGTTGATGTTTTGGATTATCAACAGCAAGTAATCGAATCGCTTGAAACGGATCAAGAAGGAAGTATTCAGACCGATCTAATTCGTAAACCATATTTGCTTGTTGCCAAACGTGGTCTAGAAAGAGGGTACCTGAAGTTATGGGACAATCGCTCACTCTCTGTCAGCAATTTCAATGTTGGAGGTGCTCGTATTCAGAAAGGTCTTAAAGGATTTATCTATGGCGAAAGAGGTGTCTGGAGGCCCGGGGATCTTATTTACCTAAATTTTATTTTAGAAGACAAAGACAACACGCTTCCACTCAATCATCCGGTTAGTATTGAATTGATCGATCCTTCAGGCAATGTTAAATCCAAGCAAGTCAGAACTCAATCTATTGGTGGCTTTTATCATTTTCCCCTTAGAACAAGCGACACAGATCCTACAGGCAATTGGCTAGCTAAAGTAAAAGTAGGAGGTACTGAATTTAATAAGCAGATCAAAATTGAAACAGTTAAGCCAAACCGTCTGAAGATTAACCTAGATTTTAAGAAAGAGGCAATTAAAGTAGCCGATGGTCCTTTAATTGGAGCACTCAATGTGAAATGGTTAACAGGTGCACCGGCCAGAAACCTAAAGGCCGAGTTTGACCTTTCACTGTATCCTACTTCAACAAAATTTAAAGGATTTGAAAACTACGTGTTTGACGATCAGGCAAAAGATTTTTCATCTGAAAGGGAAAGGGTCTTCAGCGGACAAATAGATAATTCGGGTTACGCTAAGGTTAATGTTGCGCTGAACAAACAGACCAAAGCTCCGGGTAAACTGATGGCCACTTTCAATGGTAAAGTATTCGAGCCAGGTGGCGACTTTAGCATCGATCAATTTAGCATTCCCTTTTACCCATACACCACTTTTGTGGGTATTAAAACACCTGAAGGAGACAAAAGAGGTCAATTGCTAACCAATGAGGAACACAAGATTGAGGTGGCAACTGTAGATGCAGATGGCAAACCTGTCTCACGAAATGATTTGGTTTTAGAAGCCTTCAAGCTCAATTGGAGATGGTGGTGGGATAGGTCTAATGATAATTTGTCCTATTACATTAGCCGAAATGCCGCAGTACCTACATTCAAAAAAACTTTGAGTACCCTAAACGGTAAAGCGACTGCTAGTCTCAAGATTCCGAACGATGGCTGGGGCAGGTATTATATCAGGGTTCTAGACCCCAAATCAGGGCATTCTGCTGGAAAGGTTACTTATTTCGATTGGCCGGGTTGGGTTGGTGCAAATAGACCTGGTGCCGAAGCGTTATTGGATTTTTCTTCAGACAGAGAAAGTTATGAAGTAGGTGAACGCGCTAAAGTGAGCATACCTTCAAGTGGAGAAGGAAGAGCCTTGATAAGTATAGAAAACGGTACCAAAGTAATTGATTCTTATTGGGTTGAATTGACGCAAGGAAGAAATGAGTTCAGCTTTGAAGTTACGGAAGAGATGGTGCCAAATGTTTATATCCATGCAACACTTATACAACCTCATGCCCAAACTAAAAACGATTTACCGATTCGCTTGTATGGTATAGTCCCCATTAGTGTTACCAATCAGAATTCGGTTTTAAAGCCCTCTCTAGATATCTCAGATGTTCTTGAACCTGAATCTGAAGTGAGTCTTTCTGTTACCGAGGCAAATGGAAAACCTATGACCTACACCATTGCGGTGGTAGACGAAGGTTTGTTGGATCTTACGCGTTTTCAAACGCCAAACCCATGGAATTCACTTTTTGCAAGGCAGGCACTTGGGGTTAAAACTTGGGATGTCTATGATGATGTTATTGGAGCCTTTAATGGAGATTTATCAAGACTCTTGGCTGTTGGAGGAGATGGCTCGGCCAACCAAGCAAAGAACACAAAAGCTAATCGATTTAAGCCTGTTGTAGTCCATCTCGGTCCATTTGAGTTGAATGCTGGACAAACGGCTAATCACTCATTTCAAATGCCCAATTACGTAGGTTCGGTAAGAACCATGGTGGTTGCAGGAAATCAAGACGGTGCATTTGGAAAAACCGAGAAGGCTACTCCAGTACGAAAGCCTGTTATGGTTTTGGGTACGCTGCCAAGGGTTATTGGACCGGGAGAGTCTTTGAAGTTGCCTGTGACGGTTTTTGCGCTTGAGGAAAAGGTTAAGGACGTTGAAGTCACTGTAAATACCAATGATCTCCTAAGATCTAATAGTGCAACTAAAAAGACCATTCAATTCTCCGAGATAGGAGATCAGGTGGTAGATTTTGATTTCGAAGTGACTGATAAAATTGGAATTGCCAAAGTAGAGATTATAGCGAAATCCGGTAATGAAGAAGCGCGCTATACATTAGAAGTTCAAGTGCGCAATCCAAATCCATTAATCACCGAAGTGGAGAGTTTTGTATTGAAAGAAGGAGAATCCTTGGATCAAGTATTTGATCAGATTGGTATGGCTGGCACAAATGCTATGACCGTAGAGTTGAGTTCTTTACCTCCGATCAATTTACAGAAACGATTGACCTATCTCACTTCGTATCCTCATGGCTGCATTGAGCAAACCACTTCTGCGGCATTTCCTCAACTCTTTCTATCAGATGTAATTGAACTGTCTTCAGAGCAGCAAAATAGAACTCAAGAAAACGTAAAGTCAGCGATCGACCGTATTTCTACCTTTCAAACATCCTTAGGAGGATTTGCTTATTGGCCAGGGCAAAGTGATGATAATGCATGGGGCACTAATTATGCTGGTCATTTCCTAATAGAGGCTAAAGATCAGGGATACTATGTCCCTGATAACCTATTGAGTAACTGGAAGAAATACCAAAGACAACAAGCCAGAAGATGGAGCCGTTTCGGTCGGTATAATGATGATATCGTTCAGGCCTATAGGCTCTACACTTTAGCGAAAGCACAAGTGCCAGAGTTAGGCGCTATGAATCGCTTAAGAGAAGATCAGGGGCTTAGCCTAGAGGCAAAGTGGAGGTTGGCAGCGGCATATGCAATTTCAGGCAAGCCGCAAATTGCGAAAGAATTGATCAATAGGCTACCGATTGAAACTGCCGCAAAAAGCACTTATTACTACTATGGGTCTCGCATTAGAGATAATGCCATGATTCTAGAGACACTTGGATTACTTCAAATGCAAACTGAGGGGCTTAATCTCTTAAGATTCATTGCCAACAACTTAAGTGAAGACATTTGGATGAGTACACAGACTACGGCCTATGCACTCTTGGGCGTACTAAAGTTTGCCCAACAGGGTGAGGGCTTTAATGGTATTGATGTCTCATTGAAATTGGGTAGAGCCGCAAGGCAAAATATAAATACCTCAAAGTCTATTCTTTTGACCAAAGCCAATGTTGATGAAGATGAGCCAAGTGCTGTAAGTGTCTCGAATAAAAACTCAGGTGTGCTCTTTGTACGCATTATAAAAGAAGGACAGCCATTAACTGGAGAAGAGAAGGCAAGTCAACAAGGCTTACGACTAACAGTCAATTATTTTGATCGTAATGGCAACGTGTTAGACCCAAGTCAGCTGAGTCAAGGGGATGATTTTACTACTGAGGTGACGGTTTATAATAATGGGGCCAGAGGAGCCTACAAAGATCTAGCGCTTACCCAAATTTTCCCTTCTGGTTGGGAGATTTTGAATGATAGATTAAATGCAGTGCCTGGTTCAAGTACTTCTAGCAATGCTACTTACAAAGATATTAGAGACGATCGTGTCATGACCTATTTTGATTTAAAGGTGGGGCAGCGCAAGACTTTCAAAACTAGGTTAAATAGCACTTATGCAGGAAAGTACTATTTACCCGCAGTAGAAGTTGAAGCCATGTATGATGCGACTATCAATGGAAGAACTAAAGGTCAATGGGTTGAAATTAAAAGAGTAGAGAAATAGTCTTGAGCAGATTAAAGACATATAGAAAGCACTTAACTGTTCTGGTAGTATTGCTACTTATAGGATATTATTTCTGTCTGCCTGAACTATTGTTCGATGACCCCTATGCTACGATCTTAAACGATAGAGAGGGCCAGTTACTCTCTGCTCGAATTGCTCAGGATGGGCAGTGGAGGTTCCCTGAAATAGATGGGGTTCCTGAAAAATACAAGAAGGCACTACTCAATTTCGAAGACCAATATTTCTACCAACATCCAGGAGTAAACCCTTTATCCATCGGTCGTGCAATCAAGCAAAATGTAAAGGCAGGGCGTGTAGTGAGCGGTGGAAGTACTTTGAGTATGCAGCTTATTAGACTTCATAGAAAAGGCAAGGGTAGGACTGTGTTTGAGAAACTCATAGAGATGGTTTTAGCTACAAGGCTAGAGCTGAAATATTCTAAATCCGAGGTTTTGGCCTTATACGCCTCACATGCTCCTTTTGGTGGTAATACTGTGGGATTGTCTGCAGCAACTTGGAGGTATTTCTCAAGACCACCGGATGAATTGTCATGGGCAGAAGCGGCACTTCTTGCTGTTCTTCCTAATCAGCCATCATTGTTATATCCGGGCAGAAAGAACATTCAACTTTTAGAAAAAAGAAATCGGCTTTTATTGAAGTTGTACCAAAATGGTGAGATCGATGGGTCTGACCTAGAATTGGCCTTGGAAGAGCCACTACCAGATAAGCCAAGTCCTCTGCCTCAAATTGCTGATCATTATTTGCAATTTCAGCGGAAAGGAGGAAAGGACGGACAGGTGATCAACACGAACATTGATGCTAAACTCCATCGCAATGTTAGAGATATAATAGAAAGACATCAGAGTCTTTATGCCTTGGACGGTATTCATAACGCGGCTGCCATTGTACTAGATGTAGAGACTGGTACTCCCTTAGCCTATGTAGGCAATAGTCAATCTGGTAAAGAGCATGGTGAGTCGGTTGATATTGTACAAGCACCTAGGAGTACTGGTAGTTTGCTCAAACCAATTCTTTATTCTGCCTTGCTCAACGAGGGGAGCATTCTGCCTAATACGCTTATAGAAGATGTTCCTACTTTCTACAAAGGCTTTGCACCCCAAAATTTCAATCGGCAATTCGATGGTGTAGTTCACGCTAAAGATGCAATTGCCAGATCTTTGAACATACCTGCGGTAAACATGCTCCAACAATTTGGCTACCCTAAATTCCATGGTCTACTTCGAGAATTGGGCTTGAGTACTTTAAACCAGCCGGCAGATCATTACGGCTTGTCACTCATATTAGGAGGAGCAGAAGGTTCCTTGTGGGATATGTCTCAAGTTTATCGAGATATGGCCTTGCATCTGAAAAAAGGGATTCCAGAGTACCCGCTTGATAAAGCTTCTGTCTGGTTTGCTTTTGAAGCCATGCAGGAAGTATATCGACCGAATGAAGATGCCTCATGGGAAATGTATTCAAGTAACCAACCCATAGCTTGGAAAACCGGTACCAGTTTTGGCTTTAGGGACGGTTGGGCTATTGGAGTAACGGGTGATTATGTAGTAGGTGTATGGGTTGGCAATGCTGATGGTGAAGGAAGACCAAACCTGACAGGGATTCAAACTGCAGCACCAATTATGCTTGAAATTTTTGATTTATTACCTAATCAAAATTGGTTTCGAGCACCTAGGCAAGAAATGATACTGGCAGCAGTTGATAGACAAAGTGGGTATCTAGCATCTCCTTATTCTAATGAAGTGGATTCATTGCTCATTCCTAAGAAAGGACTAAGGACTTCTCCTAGTCCGTTTCATAAACGAGTTCATATAGACCAATCAGGTCAATATTTAGTTGATGGTGCTTGTTATGATATGAATGCTATGCGTGCTGAAAATCGTTTTGTGCTCCCTGCTAAGTTGGCTTACTACTTCAAAAAGAAGAATCCTACTTATCAGGAGATTCCGCCTTCGCTTCCCGGCTGCGATCATCATTTGGTGGTTCAAAATTCAATGGATATGATCTATCCAAATCAAAATGCTTCGCTATATGTACCCGTGGAGCAAGATGGTGAAAGAGGTAGATTGGTTTTTGAAGCTATCCATAGAGAAAATAACGCCAAGATTCACTGGCATTTAGACAATGAATATCTGGGCGTTACCTATAACGATCATGTAATGGAGATTAATCCATCCACAGGGCAACATAAACTGGTTATTGTTGATGCCAATGGAAATGAGCTCATCAGAACTTTCTCTGTTATCTCACAAGACTAAGCCTCTGCTTTCAACCGATCCGCGAACATGGCTCTAAGCTTTTGCACTTTAGGACTTATGATCGCTTGACAATAAGGCTGACCACCATTTTGATTATAGTAATCTTGGTGATAAGCTTCGGCAGGGTAATATTCTCCAAGTGGACTCAACTCGGTCACTATAGGGTCGTCAAAGTAATCGGCCATTTCCGCCATAACTTCTTCTGCAGCCCGCTTTTCAGCTTCATTCTGGTAATAAATTACTGAGCGATATTGCGTACCTGAATCATAGCCTTGTCTATTCAGTGTAGTTGGGTCGTGTGTTGAGAAGTGAATTCTCAATAGATCAGCAAAACTCAATTCTTCAGGATTATAATCTATTTTAATTACTTCGGCATGACCGGTTAAACCCGAGCAAATTTCTCTATATGTTGGGTTTTTGATCTTTCCCCCAGTGTAACCGGATTCAACATGATTCACACCTGTTATTCTTTGGAAAACTGCTTCGGTACACCAAAAGCAGCCACCACCTATTACTGTAGTCGCCTCTTTCATTCTTCTTCTAATAATTGCATGCTTGCAGAGTTTACACAATAGCGCAAGCCACTTGGCTCTGGACCATCAGGGAAAACATGTCCTTGATGGGCATCACAGGTGTTGCACATAATCTCTACTCTAATCATACCATAGCTGCTATCTTTCTCGTATTTAATGGCATTGTTTTTTACAGGTTGTGTAAAACTTGGCCAACCGGTACCCGATTCAAACTTTACTCTTGAGTCGAACAGGGGAGTGCCGCAGCAAACGCAACCGTAAAGCCCAGGTTCGTGACGTTCACAAAACTCACCAGTTCCGGCACGTTCAGTTCCCTTTAATCGAGCAATTTGAAATTGTTCCGGAGTGAGTTGCCTTCTCCATTCGTCTTCTGTTTTTTCGACTCTTTTGTCAGGAGCAGGATTACCATTATTGGTGTATTTGATTACATCGTTCCAAGTAAGCATTCTGTCTAAATTTTAGCATAAGAAAAACACAGATGAAAGATAGAAAGTTTACTCTTCTTCCAAGTATTTTGAAAGCTCAGACATTAGCCGATCTTGCTCGCTAGGTCTAGGTGCATCGTTGTTGACGAGTTGGCCATTTTTATCAAAAATCATATATCTAGGAATGAAGATTACTTCTAATTGATTCATGGCGAGACTATTGTCTGCATTCGTAATTCTATAGTGATTTTTACCCCCGAAGTCATGTTTGGTCATGGCTTGCTTCCAAGGTTTTTCTCTTCTGTCTGTAGACAAATATATCATCACAATTTTCTGATCTTGAACATTGGCTTTCAATGATTTAGAGCTTGGAATTTCTCTAATACACGGTCCGCACCAGCTAGCCCAGAAATCCAAATAAATTACACTGCCTTTTTTACTGGTAACTAATTCTGAAAGAGTTAAAGAATTACCATTTGCATCTTCAAGTTGAAGCGCTTCGTCAATTTCAAATTTGACATCATATTTCTCTACTAACTGATTGAAAAGAGCTGTGTCTTGAAAGTCGTTTTTAAATCTTGTCAAATAGATTAATCTATCTTCAATGTCAAAATGAGCAGAATTCGTGAACATCTGATCAACATATTCGTGCTGTAATACCAGCTTTTCGGAATCTGTAAATAAGTTAGATGCTCTTACTGAATCATAAAGACTGATTAGATCTGGGCTTGAAGATGCTGAGCCTTCATTTTCAATCTTCAGTGTTCTAGGTTTGAATTCTATAACAGGTATACTTCTAAAAAACTTCTGATAAGAAATTGATTTTAGTTGTTCATCATTCCGCTTAGAGAAGCTAGGATCTATTGATTCGATCTCACCGATAAGATCTTGAAGTTTATTCCCTTCTAATGGAGTTTTTTCTTTTTGAAGAACTGAACGTAGAGACCAATAGGAGTCATTCAAAATTGCATTTTTCTGAACATTTGAGAGTTTACCTTGGGTAACTAATTCAGTTAGCAATACTTAGTCTTTCTTAAACTGTGATATCAAAACTTCAATTTGTGAAGACCTGTAATCAATGTCGAACTGCTTTAAATCGATTCTCTCATCTGACTTCTTACTCTCTTGAAGCCAAGCGTTAATGGCAAAAGACCCATTCGAGAGTTTACTTTCGGCAAGAAAGTCGACCTTATGAATACTGTCTCTTCTCAAGAGTTGGTAATTGGTAACTTCAAAGGCTTCATCTCTATTGATGATCCTCGCGTAAGGTTTCTTGTCAATGTATTCAACAAAGACTGAGTCGCCATTCTGGAAATAGTATGTGAGACGATCTATTCCACGATAGACGAACTTTAGTTCGATTAAATCTTGACTGGTTGGAATTATAAGTGTGTCATATTCTTTAGTATGATCAAAACCGTAGTAATTGAGTAGATTTTGATCATCTATCCCCTCAATAGGAAAACCCTGATAAGCCTTGAGATTAGTAACATATTGACTATCTGTCTCTGGTATATAGTATGCATGATTTCGATCTGGATTCTTGAAAATCAGCGTAATCTGATCAGAAGTTCTTGCGGATTGTGGGGGATACACCACCCAGTCATTTTGCTTTTTACATGAAGTGAAGATTAGTAAAGACAAAAAAAAGAGGGACAAAGTGTGCTTCATCCCTTAATATAAAAACGAATCTTATAGTTGATGCTATTTAGCAGCTGTTTCAGGCTTTAAAAGTTCCTTCTTAATTATATCCTCCAATGCGTTTTTAGGAAGTGCTCCAGATTGCATCATTGGTTGTCTCCCATCAGTTGGTATAAATAAAATACTAGGGATACTTCTAATACCAAACATAGTACTCAACTGCTGCTCTGCTTCAGTATCTACTTTGTAAATGTCTACATCAGGGTACTCATTAGAGAGTTCCTCAAATATAGGAGCAACCATTTTACATGGTCCACACCAGTCGGCATAGAAATCTATAATCGCTGGCTTTTCTCCTTTGAATTCCCATTCTTTCTTATTCTCGTAATCGAAGACTTTTTCCTTGAAATCCGCGATTGTCATTTGCTTCGTTGCCATATTTTCAATGTTATAACATCTAAATGTTTTCAGTTGCAATTTAGTTCCCAGTAATTTGTGCTAAGTAACAAGTGTTACTTTCCTAAACTCTAAACCTTAAATTCAGTTAGCTATTCATGATTGTAGGGATAGACTACGGTAGTAAACTGGCTGGTACAACGGTAATTGCTTTCGAAAATGAAGGCGAAATCACTTTGATGTCTTCTAAAAAGAATCAAGATGCAGATCGAATGATTCTGGATTTTGTAGATGAGTACAATCCTAAACTCATTGGATTAGACGCTCCTTTATCATTGCCAGGTGTTTATTCCAACCCTGAGCGCTTTGATGACTATTTCTATCGCTTGGCAGATAAAGAAGTTAGTGCCATGTCGCCCATGTTTTTAGGTGGTCTCACTGCTAGGGCAATGAAATTGAAGTCTTTGATTGGTGCTAAGACTGAAGTGATAGAAGTGTATCCCTCTATGAGAGCTAAATCATTGAATTTATCAGAATTTGCATATAAAAAGAAAGGGGCTGATTATTCGAAAATGCTTAAACGAATTTTAGATACAAGTGAATTACCTGATTTGAAAACTTCTCACGAACTTGATGCTATTTTAGCCCTGCAAATTGCATTAGCCTTTAGAAGGGGAAATGCAGTAGACGTAGGAACTGTAGAAGAAGGTATTATCTATTATTAAAGATCAATTGTTCAATCTTCAAATCAATTTTTTCTTCTGCAGTTTTATAAGGCACAAAATCTTCAATTTCTTTGAGAATAATGTTTTCGTGAGCATTCACCCAAGATTTATACTGGTTTCCTGTTTTCTTATTAGAGTGAATAAATGAAAGGATTTGGCTTAAATCAAATTCACTAGTTATGATTCCTGCCCCTGCTATTTCTGCATCTAGGGCATTGCATATTTGTTCATACTGGCTTTTCACAGGAACCATCATTACCGATTTTCCTAAGTACATGGCTTCGCTTATCGACTCAAAACCTGCGGTGCTCACGTAGCATGTGCAATTTGCTAGGTGTTTAATGAATTTTTTATCGTGGATATGGTAGAAGGTGATGTTTTTATGTGGACTCCATTCAACTGGTTTCTCATAATTATCCCAAAAGCAATGGACCTTTATATTTTGGTTCTTTTCATGCCACTTCAAAATATCGAAACCATACCCTTTGTTTACGACATAAGCTAAAATATAATCACCATTAGTTGGCTTTAGTTCTAAGACCTCTTTCCTAATCAAAGGTGGTATGATATGCAGTTCTTTCCCTTCATGAGGAAGGTCTTTAAAGGATAGTGCAAGCCTTTTATGAGCAAAGAATGAAGTTACTCTATTGTTGAACTTGAATATCTGCTTCTGAATGGGGTATTCTTTACTAAATGGAAATTGGGAATGAGAAGCAAGGTATTGGTGAGCGATGCAAATCCGTTTTACTTGGGGCCGATAGAATAAAAAGTAATAGCCTCCTAATACATCATAGAAATTAACCACGGTGTCGGCTTTAGAGGCTTTCACGATACTGTTAATCCTCTTCAGCTCTCTTAAGAAATGTGGCACCTTGACTACATTCTTAATGAATGTTTTTTTAAGGTTAATGGATTTGTGCTCCTTATCGTAGTAGAAATTAGGGCTTTCTACTTTATGGATCTTAGCTTCTGTCTTCTTAGTGAAATATTCAGGAATTTGTCTTCTATTGCTGGTGCCAAGTATGATGTCAGTTACTTGATGTCCTGCCTTATTTAGAATCTCTTCCAATACTAATGCTTGAGTCATGTGTCCACGCCCTTCGCCTTGCACTATAAATAATACTCGCATTTTATGAGCTCATTAATGAGCTTTGCTCCATAGCTGGCTCTTCAAAGTATTCCTTTAGATTTATTGTGTTATTGTCTTCAGTAGTTTTTCTATTAGTATCTGGTTCTGTTTCAAAATAGTAGACTAAGTCCCATTTGCCTTCATGGTTTTCAACAAGCGCTGACATCGATTCAACCCAATCTCCAGAATTTAAATAGGATATGCCATTGATTTCTTTTTTCGCAGGTTGATGGATATGTCCACATATGATACCGTCACAGTTTTTATACCGTGCCATAGACGATAGTTGATTCTCAAAGTCATCTACGTATTTAACTGCCTGTTTTACTTTGGCTTTGATAGACTGAGATAGAGAGAAGTATGGTAATCCCTTCTTCATTCTTCTAAAATTATATTGTCTATTGAGCCATAAAAGAAAGGTGTAGCCAATGTCTCCCAGTTTGGCTATCCACTTGAATTGTGATGTGATCGAATCAAACACATCACCATGTACAATGAAGTATTTCTTGCCTGCAGACTCGTAGATCATATCTCTGCAAATAGTAAGATTACCCATAGTGAAAGGCAATACCTGATCTAGAAAATCATCATGATTACCTCTAATGTAGGTGACCTTAGTACCATCCTCTTCGATCATTTTTAGAATGCGAGTGAAGAACCGGGTGTGCTTTCTTTTCCACTTGCCTGATTTCTTCAGCTGCCAACCATCTATAATGTCTCCATTTAGGATTAGGTTTTCGCATTTGTACTGTTTTAAGAAGCGTACGAGTTCCTTGGCTTTAGAACCTTTGGTTCCAAGGTGTACGTCTGAAATTACAATGGTCTTGCATTCAGTTTTCATGGGTCAGGGTGGGGGTAGGTGTACAATAAATGTCACACTTTAATATGACCCCATCTTAACCATGGAATTAAGCTATTGCTATAGAATTGGTAGGTGTCTGTTTATTAGATAAAACTCCGGTAACTTATTGATTCAGTTTGTCTTCTATGTACTCAACTGCTTGGCCTACGGTAGATAGCTTTTCAGCATCGCTATCAGGGATTCTAATGTTGAATGATTGCTCGAATTCCATTACGATTTCAGCATAATCTAATGAGTCGATTCCTAAATCTTTAATGAAATTGGCGTCTGGAGTTGCTTCAGTTCTGGCAATTCCAATTCTGTTTACTAAGATGTCAACGACCTTGTCAAGTGTGTTGTCCATAAAGGATTGTTTGAAAGTCTAATGGAAGATAAATCTTTAGAATAGAAATTAAAACCTTAGGGTAAATTCAGTCCCCTCATTAATCACGGATTTGACTGTAATAGCCCCACCATGCTTTCTCATAATTTGCTTCGTTAAACTCAAACCAATGCCTGACCCTTGTTTCTTGGTTGTAAAGAATGGGATAAAGATTTTAGATAGCGCTTCCTCATCTATGCCAGTTCCATTATCTCTGATGGTAAGGGTTGGACGTCCATACTCATTTACAAAAGCATTAATAAGGATGATTTTTTCTTCTGTTCTTTCTTCCAATGCATGAATAGCATTTTGCAAAAGGTTAATCAGCACTTGATCTATAAGTTCCTTGTCCATTTTAAAAACCAAGTCTAAAGGGCTAATATTAATGATAAGCTCAATTCCTTTAGCTCCTAATTCATGTTTAAGTAAGGTGTTAATGTGCTCTAATACTTTGCGTATTTCTACATCGAGTAGTTTGGGCTCAGGTATTTTAGTCAGGTTTCTAAAATCTGATACGAAATGAATAAGACCTTCACTTCTTCTCTTAATTGTTTGAACCGCCAAGTAGATATCTTCTAGTTCTTCTTTTTCTATTGGTACATCATCCTCAATATTATCTATAAGATTAACTTCTACTGTATTAGCTAGTGAAGAAAGTGGTGTCACTGAATTCATTATTTCATGGGTTAATACCCTAATCAAATTCTGCCATGCATCCATTTCCTTCTCCTCAAGTTCACTTTGAATGTTCTGAACCGATACGAGTTTGAATTCTTCGCCCCGCAATACGAGTTCAATTACATAAATAGAAAGCTGAGTCTTAGATCCCTCATTAATGACTTCCACAAGGGCTGAGCCACCTGTTTTCAGTTTCACTAATGATTCAACAAGCTTAGGACTTACTTGACTTAATTCGAAGATGCTATTCAGCGACTCTATTCCAATGAGTTTCTTGGCAGAACTGTTAATGATTTGAACTTCACCTAGCTTATTAAAGGTTATCAATCCGATACCAACATGCTGTACAATTGTTCTGAAATAGTGGTAATTGGCCTCTTTATCTGCTCTAATCTCTCGGAATTTCTTGATTACATTGTTGAATTCTGTGTACAGAATATTCATAGACTTACCTCTACCTCTGGTAGGATAAGTGGTAGTAAAGTCATCGTATTTGATTGAACTCAAAAAATTAGCAATCTCACGATTCGTCTTATCAACTAATCTTATGAGAAGTACAATCTGCACTATGGTTAGCACAGAGAGAAAGGCAGTATTGACCTCGTTGGGTGCTTCAAACACCACGTAGGCTAAAGCCAGTATAGTAGCCACAAGAAATATAATCCTAGCTACTATTGAGAATCTAAGGTTCTTAAAGCCCATGCTTTTCTAGTCTTCTGTAAAGAGAAGCTCTTGTTAGGCCAAGTTCTTTGGCTGCTTTTGAAATATTACCTGAGTGCTTATTGATGGCTTTGAGAATGACGTTCTTTTCAACCTCATCTAGATTTAAGTTATCGTCACTATTACTTGGCCCATCTGCTTTTTGAACAAGGAAGAAGAAATCATCCGGCATTAAGACATTACCATCGCTCATGATTATGGCTCTTTCAATGGCATGCTGAAGTTCTCTGATATTTCCAGGCCAAGCATATTTAGATAACTTTTTAACCGTACTTGGCGCAATCTTTTTTGGTGCTTTTCTGTATTTATCGCAGTATATCTTTACAAAATGATCTGTTAAGAGCGCGATATCGTCTTGCCTTTCTCTTAGTGGAGGAAGATGGATTTCTACCGTATTGATTCTGTAAAGTAAATCTTGTCTGAATGTATTTTCCGAGACCATATCATAGACCGGCATATTTGTAGCGCAAATGAGCCTAATGTCTATATCCATTGGTTTGTTGGCACCAATACGGGTTACTTGCCTGCTTTGAAGCGCAGTGAGCAACTTAGATTGAAGCGGCATGCTCAAGTTACCAATCTCATCTAAGAATAGAGATCCACTGTGCGCTACTTCAAACCTACCTGCTCTGTCGTCTTTTGCATCTGTAAAAGCACCTTTTTTATGCCCAAAAAGTTCACTCTCGAATAATGTCTCGGTTATGGCACCCATATCAACGCTTACAAATACATTATCTTTTCTAAGCGATCTTTGATGGATAGCTCTGGCTACAAGCTCTTTTCCTGTACCGTTTTCCCCTAGTATTAGAACATTGGCATCAGTACCCGCTACCTTATCTATTATGCTAAAGACATTTTTCATGGCAGGGCTATCGCCAATGATGTCCTTAAAAGGTTTGCTTAGGTCATCTTCAAGCGCCTTTTTAGCTGTTTTAAGCTTATTTACTTCTTTGTAAGATTCCTTGAGTTTTACGGCCGCAGATAATGTGGCAATGAGTTTTTCATTTTGCCATGGCTTTAAAACGAAATCAGTTGCACCTTGCTTTAACGCTTGAACTGCCATTTCAACGCCTCCAAAGGCTGTAATAAGAATGACTACCGCTTGCGGATCTGCTTCTAAGATTTGTTCTAACCAATAGAACCCTTCTTTACCACTAGTGGTGTCCTTACTAAAGTTCATGTCTAGAAGAATAACATCGTAAGTACCATTATTCATCAGGAAAGGGATCTTCTTAGGATTCTTTTCAATTAGAACTTCTTTAGCATGCTTTTTTAGAAGAAGTTTTGCTGCGATTAATACATCTTCATCGTCATCGATGATTAAGATTTTACCAAGTTCTTTGTCCAAAGTATTCAAGTTTTTAAAAAGCTATTGGCCCTATATGCTTAAATGATGCCAATGGCGCTCATTAGCTTAAAATCGATATTTTATTTTAGAGTTGTCCGAATTCGTGACATATTTTTTTCGAAAGTGAACATATAAGTACAGGTTTGTGAATTCAGCAGATATATACTAGAAGTAGGCTATATCACTATTTCAAGTCAAAGTGTGTTGTAAGTAAGTAGGTACATGTATTATTAACCATTTGTTAAAAAAACCTGAGAATTGATGTAGGAACATTTTGCAGAAGATGCAATTGTATTTATATTGCACACGTTGTTTTGAATTAATTTTGATATTAATTCAGATATTTTGAGTTTTTGACCTTTGGGCTCGGTGCTGACCATACCGAGCCTTTTTTTATGCCCAATTCCCAAAATGGGTGTCCGAAAGTGTTCATAATCGATCAATCCGTGTGTTAATTCTGTACACTTATTCACACCGTGGATACACAATAAATACCGTAAGTAATTGAAATACAGTAAGATAAAAAAGTGGCACTCTTGTTGTCATTAGCATGCCGGATTAGAAAACTCGATTTTTAACAGCAATGGACAGAAAAATTAAAAAGAAGACTTGGACAGCAAAAAGGATCGCTACTATTCTAGGTAGTGGAGGTATACTTTATTTGCTCCTTTATGTATTCGTGATAGCGGATAATGCTTCCAAGCTAAACGTAGAGCTAGAGAAAATTAGCGTATCTGCAGTTACAGAAGGCCCTTTCCAGGAGTATATTCCTATCGAAGGTAATGTTCAGCCAAAAACTACAATTAGGTTAGATGCAGTTGTTGGTGGTAACGTGCAAAGAAGATTTTTAGAGGGTGGTGTAAGAGTATCTAAGGGAGATACCATTTTAAGACTTGAGAATAGAAGTCTTGAATTGAACTATATCAGCCAGAGAACAACGGCAAACCGTTTAAGAAATGAGATTGAGAATACCAATAATCAACTTCAGCAGTCATTATTCAGAACCAGAGCCAGTGTAATCAATTTAGACTTTGACATTGATCAGGCAAAAGATAGATACACAAGAAACGAACAGCTTTGGAAAGATAAGGTAATCTCTGAGCAGGATTATTTAGATTCTAAAAGGAGATATAACCGACTTATCGCTTCTAGAGAGAATACGCTTAAGCAAATGGAGTTCGATTCTATGAATTCTGTTACACTCGTTAATCAGAATAAACAAAGATTGGTTACGTCTGAAGAGAGTATGGATATCGTAAGAAAACAATTAGAAGACTTATGGGTACGTGCTCCTATTGATGGTTTGTTATCTACTGTAAATGTAGAGATTGGGCAATCAATTGGTCAGGGTAATACAATCGCACAGATTGATGATCTTGACGGTTTCAAGATTCAAGCCAATGTTGATCAGCACTATCTACCTAGAGTTTACGAAGGTTTAAGAGGTACTTATGATTTTGCCGGTAAAACTTATGGCCTTGAGATCAGAAAGAAATTCCCTGAAATCAACAATGGAACATTCGTTGTAGAAATGGTTGGAGAAGTGCCTGAAGGTGTAAGAAGAGGGCAAACGCTTTCAATTCGATTGCAACTAAGTGAAGAAAAGAATGCTATTCAGATCCCTAGAGGTAGCTTCTTCCAGACTACCGGAGGAAATTGGATATTTGTTCTTAATGAGGATGGTACTGAGGCTGTCAGAAGACAGATTAGAATCGGTAACCAAACACCTCGCCATTATGAAGTACTAGAAGGACTTCAGCCTGGAGAAAGAGTAATCTTCTCGTCTTATGACGGTTACGAAGACAAAGATAAATTAGTCATCAAACAATAAATTAATTCAAACAACCACTAACTTTTAAGTATTATGGAAAACAACAAAAAAATAATTACTACTAAAGGTCTTAAGAAATTCTATTACACAGACGAAATCGAGACAACTGCATTGAACAATGTGAACTTGGAAATTGCAGAAGGAGAGTTCGTAGCAATCATGGGACCTTCTGGTTGTGGTAAGTCTACATTACTTAATATCATTGGTCTATTAGATAACCCTTCTGAAGGTGAATTCCATTTTTATGATGAAGAGGTATCTAAATATTCTGAAAGACAAAGAGCAGAACTTAGAAAGAAGAACATCGGTTTCGTGTTCCAGAGCTTCAACTTAATTGATGAGCTTACTGTATATGAAAATGTTGAGCTTCCTCTTATCTACTTAAAGTACCCTTCTGCAGATAGAAAGAAAAGAGTAGAAGAAGTACTTGAGCAAATGCAAATCATGCATAGAAAAGATCACTTCCCGCAACAACTTTCTGGTGGTCAGCAGCAAAGGGTTGCAGTTGCAAGAGCCGTAGTGGCTAAGCCAAACCTAATCCTTGCGGATGAGCCTACTGGTAACTTGGATTCTACTAATGGTCAAGAAGTTATGACACTTCTTAGTGATCTAAATGCAAAAGGTACAACTGTTATTATGGTAACTCACTCTGCTACTGATTCTGAGTACGCACATAGAGTAGTTAACTTATTCGATGGTCAGGTTGTATCTGAGAACATCAATTCGAAAGAAAACTCACTAGTATAAGCTAGGTATTATAGCCCACTGCGTTAAGCAGTGGGTGTTTTTAAGCACATTTTGCAATGTGCCTGGGCATTTTATGCCAAAAAATGGATAGAAAATACAGCTATGAAAAGAATATTTTACACACTCGTTGCATTAGCAGTTTTTGCTGCTACACCTCAAGCACAACGGGTATTGACTCTTGAGGAGTGTATTGAAATAGCACTTCAGAATAATATAGACATAAAGCGCGCAAAGAATAATGCAGTTGCAGCAGAGTCAAACCTTTTCCAAAGTAAAATGAATTGGCTTCCTTCTTTAAATGCAAGCGCAGGTCATAGATGGAACGAAGGATTGAATTTTGACTTAATTTCAGGTGGACTAGTGAATACTACAACCTTAGGAGGTAGTGGTTCGATTAACGCTAACATGACCATCTTTGATGGTTTTAGTAACATGCTAAATGCCCAAAGAAGCAAGTTTGTTTATAAGGCAGCTGAGGCAAATGTTGCAAGTAATATACAAACTACCGAAGTAAGTATTGTTGCCGGATTTTTGAACCTGATAACATTTAGAGAGAATTTAAAAATCGCAGAGCAAACTAAGGATATACTTCAAGAGCAGCTGGAGAGAGAAGAAAAGAGAGAGAGAGCTGGAGTTGGTAATATGGAACAGGTTTACAATTTCAGATCACAAGTGGCTCAACAAGAACTTGTTATTGTAAACACTAGAAATAGCTTAGAAACGGCAAAACTTACCTTAATACAATTGCTTCTCTTAGACCCATCAGAAGATATATCTTTTGAAGGTATTACTGCTTCGGATGAAGAACTTGAATATGAAATCAAGGCTTATAGTGAGATTTATGATAAGGCTTACAATTTTTCTCCTGGTATTAAATCGGCCGAGTATTCTCTTAAGGCATCTGAGAAAGCTTTAAAGTCTGCTCAAAATTATTGGATGCCTTCGCTTTCAGTTAATGCATCTTATGGAACCAACTGGTCTTCTAACCGCGTAAATGTGTTAGAAAGAGACGTTAATGGTGTGCCTACAAGGACTGAAGTGGTGGATCTAAGCACCCAGTTTGAAGAGAACGTATCTAAATTTGCTGGACTTAATTTGAGTATTCCAATTTTTAACCGTTTCAGAAATAGCAACCAAGTACAACAGAATAAAATACAAGTATTGAATTCTGAGTTAGGTTTGGAGCAGGCTAAAAACTCGCTGACAAACGGTGTTCAGCAGGCATATTTGAATTTGGTCAATGCCAAGACTTCTTATGCAGCTGCTAAAGAAAGTCTGGTAAATTTGAACACGACATACGAATTTGCTCAGAACCGTTATGAGAATGGAACAATAGATTTTGTAACCTATTTACAAGCATTAAACGGTAAGAACAACGGAGAGCTACAATTGGCTAGAGCTAAATACTCAATATTATTTAGACAATTAATTCTAGATATTTTTACGGGAGAGTTAGAAATGGAAAATGAATCTAATTGATCTCATACACTATTAAGTTTTTGCCTTTAAACGCAAAAACTTGATTGTTTTCTGTAAGAACAAATCGAGGGGAATCCGGTAAAAGGATTTCCCTTTTTGATTGGCCCTCAATGGATACGAAGCTAAGGGTGTTATTCATACTGTAAACAAGTTCATCATTTCGAAACCCAAAGAACTGAACAGGCTCATTTACAATCTTACTCAGGTAATTACCGAGATTGTCAAATAGCAATATGCCATTGTTAGTAGAGATAAAAAGGTAGCTTTGATATGCTCTCATAAAGTAAGCTTCCATACTACTAAAGTCAGTGCCTAAATTAAGTTGTGCTTCAAATAGGATCTCTTGGTTGTTTATGTCTCTTTTAGTGAGTATCAAGTCACGGTCATTAAATAACCATAGATTATTGTCATTACTCAAGGTTGCTAAACCCGTAATTGATGAAAAATCTTCTAGAGCTGTGTTTATTCGATTCTCATTAGACAGAAACCTATTTAGTAATAGATACTCTTGAAAGTTTCTGTAATACACAAAGACACGAAGGCCTTGCCATGTTTCTAGAAAACTTGGTTCACCTCTCTTTTGTGGTGAAAAGGTACTCTGGATTTCGCCTTCTTTATTGAGTTTATGAATTGTACCTTCACTATTGGCTATGTATAGGTAACCCTGCCTGTCAATAGATACTAGGTTTGGTTGAAAGGGTAAGGTGTAGCGTGACGTTTCAGTGGCCGACTGTGCTTTTACTTTCAGCGAACAAAGTAAAAGTAGACTAGTTATTAAAAGTTTTGAGTTTGATTTGATCACTTTCATAAACTGCATAAGTCTCATTTGTTAGCCATTCTCCTAAATTAATATAAGTGCTATTTGGCCCTGCTTCAAGTTCTAATGGTAAATGCCTATGACCGAAAATATAGTAGTCGTAGTGATGAGTTTTTTCAGTTTCTTTTGAAAAACTCCATAGCCATTCGCTTTCACCTTGAAAAGTCTGTTCAGTATTGTTGGCTTGAGCTCTACTTTTTTGAGACCAGAAGTTGGCTATTCCAATACCGAAATTTGGGTGAAGTCTGTGAAAGCACCATTGGAAAAAGCGATTTGTAAAAATCCTTTTAAGGAATTTGTAGCCTTCATCTCCAGGTCCAACACCATCGCCATGTCCGATTAAAATGCTAGTCTTATTGATCTTTAATTCTATCGGTTCATAGATTACTTTGGCTCCAATCTCTTCTTCAAAGTAACCAAACATCCATAGATCGTGATTACCAGTGAATATGAATAGATCAATGCCTTCATCTACAATTTCGGCAAGCTTACCCTGAAACCTTGAGAATCCTTTAGGTATGGTTCTTTTATACTCAAACCAGAAATCGAACAAGTCACCTACTAAAAAAATAGCTGACGCATCTTTTTTACATTCATCTAGCCAATGAATAATGCGTTTTTCTCTTTGCTTGCTTGTTAGCTTTGCGTCTACACCCAGATGGAAATCTGATGCGAAATAGATTTTTTGGTTTTGTTCTGGATTTAGCTCTATCGCCATGTGTGGCTCAAATTTGCGAAACCTTATGAATAAAAAAAATCAGGCCATTGCTGACCTGATTTACTTGATATGAAATTCTATTCTTATTCAGGTTTTTCTGAAGATTCTGCTGCTGTAGTTTCTTCAGCTGATACTTCTGATGCCACTTCCTCCGCTTCAACCTCAACTGTTTCCTCTTCTTTATCTTGCCCGTTACTGTTGGCAAATGCTTCGTAAGTCGTCTGATTTTCAAAAGGACGCTTGCCAATTAGTCCCTCAAGATCATATTGGAAAATAATCTCTTTCTCAAGAAGTTCTTGAGCCAATATTTCTAATTGCTCTCTCTTATCGGTCAGTAACTGCTTGGTTCTTTCGTAAGCCGACTCTATGATTTTTTTCACTTCTTCATCGATCGCCTTGGCAGTATCTTCAGAGTAAGGTTTGTTAAAGTTGTATTCACTCTGTTTTGAATCGTAGTAAGATATGTTACCGATACGTTCGTTCATACCATAAACCGTTACTATACTGTATGCAACTTTGGTAACTCTTTCTAAATCGCTTAATGCACCTGTAGATATTTTTCCAAATACAATCTCTTCTGCTGCTCTTCCACCAAGCGTCATACACATTTCGTCAATGAGTTGCTCAGTCTGATATAAGAATTGCTCTTTTGGCAAATACTGCGCGTAACCCAATGCAGCTACACCTCTCGGCACGATAGATACCTTAACCAATGGATCTGCATGTTCTAAGAACCAACCTGCCACTGCGTGACCAGCTTCATGGTATGCTACAATCTTTTTCTCTTCTGGAGATATGATTTTGTTTTTCTTTTCTAGACCACCGATTACTCTATCAATAGCATCCTCGAAGTCCTTCATGTCTACAGCCTTCTTGTTTTTTCTGGCTGCGATAAGAGCTGCTTCATTACAAACATTGGCTATTTCTGCACCGGCAAATCCAGGAGTCTGGGCAGAAAGCTTCTTAGGCTCAACGTTTTTATCAAGCTTAATAGGCTTTAAGTGTACTTTGAAGATATGCTCTCTTCCTACAATGTCTGGTTTGTCAATACTAATCTGACGGTCGAAACGACCTGGTCTCAATAAGGCATTATCCAATACATCAGGACGGTTGGTTGCAGCTAGTATGATTACTCCAGAATCCGTAGCGAAACCATCCATTTCAACTAGTAAAGAGTTTAGTGTATTCTCTCTTTCATCGTTAGATCCAGGCATTTGACCCTTACCTCTAGAACGACCAATAGCATCTATCTCATCAATAAATACAATACACGGTGCTTTCTCTTTAGCTTGTTTGAAAAGGTCTCTTACCCTAGCTGCTCCTACACCCACAAACATCTCTACGAAATCTGAACCAGATAGCGAAAAGAATGGTACGCCTGCTTCTCCTGCCACAGCTTTTGCCAATAAGGTTTTACCTGTACCTGGAGGGCCTACCAACAATGCACCTTTAGGTATTTTACCACCTAGCTTAGTGAATTTAGAAGGGTTCTTTAAGAAGTCTACTATCTCTTTTACCTCTTCTTTAGCTTCATCTAGACCCGCAACATTGTCAAAAGTGATTTTTACTTTGTTCTCAGCATCGAAAAGAGCTGCTCTTGACTTTCCGATATTAAATATCTGACCTCCAGGGCCAGCGTTTCCGGTCATTCTTCTCATCATTAACCAGAAAAGTAAAATGATAAGAATCAAGAAACCCCAAGTACTTAAGAAGTCTATGATAGTAGTTCTTGTATCAAATTCTACTGGTACTTGTTGCTGCTTTGGAATATTATTTCCTTCTAAGAATCTGTCGTAATAATCTCTGAAATCCTCAGAAGAGAAGAATTTCTTTTCAATTCTATAGTGAGGTCCAGCGTTAAAGCCGAACAATGAATTATTTTCTAATTCTGTTTTGTATTTAGCGTTTTGAAGTGCTTCTGGTTTGAGTGTTACTTCAACACTATTTTGATTAGTTACATATACAACTTTTCCTACATCGTTGCTTTTAAGCATGTCTTCAAATCGAACCGAAGTAATTGGTATTCCTGACCCTTGATTCGTAAAAAACGAAATGGCAAAGAATAGGATAATCAGTGATATGAAAATCCAAACCTGATTGGGTTTTTTACCACCCGGACCTGGTTTAGAAAGTATGTTCTTTTTTCTTGGATTATCTGGCATTCTATTTCTTTTCTTCCCTAATAAATAAACCTATTGTATAACGCGTGTAAAGTGATAAAGTTAGGCAGAGGTAGGATTCAATCTTTTGATGTCTGCGTCTCCCCACAAATCTTCAAGCGCATAGTAAGCTCTCTTGTCTTTTTTAAAAATGTGGGCAACCACATTAACATAATCTAAAAGTACCCATTCTTTGTTCGAAAAACCTTCTTTTCGCCATGCTGATTCTTCACTTTTCTTTTCGATAACTTCTTCAATAGATTCTGCTATGGCCTCTAATTGGGTGTCTGAATTACCAGAACATATCACAAAATAATCGCTGATTGAGCCTTTGACTGAACGAAGATCCATGATCACAATATCTTCGGCTTTCTTGTCTTCCATGCCCTCAACTACCAACTTACTCAGCTCTTCTGAACTCATTAATGATTAATCGTCTAAATTTGGGTTTTTAAAGATTTAAAATTACAAAAATTAGGTGTACAAAATCCTTGCAGAAACCTTATTTCTAGGAAAGGAATTGATATATGTGCCAAGTTGTCACTCTACTAATGATTTGGCACTATCCAAGTTAGCAGAACCTGACACAAGAGAGGGACTAATCGTCATTACGGATCACCAAATAAAGGGGAGAGGACAAAGAGGCAATGCTTGGCAATCTAGCCCCAAAATGAATTTATTGTTTTCGATAATCTTGAAGCCTAATTGGCTTTCTCCTGACAAACAATTCTACTTAAATATTATATCCTCTTTAGCTGTTAAGCAAACCATCGAAGATTTTGGAATTCTAGATCGGGTTCAAATCAAATGGCCTAATGACGTACTCATAAACAAGATGAAAGTCGCAGGGATATTAGCTGAGAATTCTATCCGTAAGATGAGCTTGGAAAATTCTGTTGTCGGAATCGGATTCAATGTACATCAAATGAAATTCGATCTTGAAAATGCCACAAGTTTAGCAAAGCATTCCAACATAGAGTTTACGCTTCCAAAAGTTCTAGAGAAATTGGTCGTTAATCTTGAACGATTCTACTTGTTACTCAAAGCACAAAAGTACCTTGACTTAAAGACTGAATACCTTGCTTCTCTGTATGGCTATTTAGCGCAGATTCGGTTAAAATCTGAGTACGAATTCATGGGAAAGATAGTTGATGTATCAGATAGTGGCATTTTGAAGGTAGAGGCAAATGGAAAAATTATGGAATTCAATTTTAAAGAAGTTGAGTTCATTCTTTGATCAATTCTTGCATGTTGTTATTGGACAAATGAAGTATTACATTTGCGCTCAGAAATCAAAAAAAGATGCAAGAAGTAGCAGAAAAATTCAAAGTTAAAGACATCAATTTAGCGGATTGGGGTCGAAAAGAAATTAGATTGGCCGAGGCAGAAATGCCTGGTTTAATGTCCTTAAGAGAAGAGTATGGCGATTCTAAGCCATTAAAGGGTGCAAGAATTGCTGGTTGTTTACACATGACAATTCAGACTGCTGTATTAATTGAGACATTAGTAGAGTTAGGCGCAGAGGTTACTTGGTCTTCTTGTAACATTTTCTCAACGCAAGATCATGCGGCTTCAGCCATTGCTAAGGCAGGTATTCCAGTATATGCTTGGAAAGGTATGACTGAGGAGGAATTTGATTGGTGTATTGAGCAAACGCTTTTTGCTTTTGATGGAGATAAACCACTAAATATGATTCTTGATGACGGTGGTGATTTAACTAACATGGTTCTGGATAAATACCCAGAGTTGGTTGATGATATCAGAGGTCTTTCAGAAGAAACTACTACTGGTGTACATAGATTATACGAAAGATTTAAAAATGGTACACTTCCATTGCCTGCTATTAACGTCAATGATTCGGTTACAAAGTCAAAGTTTGATAACAAATATGGCTGTACAGAATCTTTGGTAGATGCTATTAGAAGAGCTACTGACGTAATGCTCGCAGGTAAAGTAGCTGTTGTTGCCGGATATGGTGATGTAGGTAAAGGATCTGCTGCGTCCTTAAGAGGTGCAGGTGTTAGAGTTATCGTTACAGAAATTGACCCTATCTGTGCGCTTCAGGCGGCTATGGATGGCTATGAAGTAAAGAGAATGGAGACTGCCATTCCTAGAGCAGATATTGTTGTTACGGCTACTGGTAATAAAGATATTATCACTGAAAAGCACTTTAGAGCTATGAACGATAAGACCATCGTTTGTAACATCGGTCACTTCGATAATGAAATCGATATGGCTTGGTTGAACGGTACTTTTGGTGATACTAAGAATGAGATCAAGCCTCAGGTGGATCTTTATAATGTTGATGGTAACGAGATCATTGTTCTGGCTGAAGGTAGACTAGTCAACTTGGGTTGTGCAACAGGTCACCCTTCTTTTGTAATGTCTAATTCGTTTACCAACCAGACATTAGCACAGATTGAACTTTGGACAAATACTGATGCTTACGAGAACGCTGTTTATACATTGCCTAAGCATTTGGATGAAAAGGTAGCTTCTTTACACTTAGCTAAAATTGGTGTAGAATTAGACCAGCTATCTGAAGATCAAGCGGCATATATTGGCGTGACTGTGGAAGGTCCTTATAAACCGGAACACTATAGATATTAATCTTAATTTGACATTATAAAAAAGGCTTCTTTAGAAGCCTTTTTTATTTGTTTTGGTTAATGTAAATCAGGTTTTCTCCACTTACAGAGGCCTTAAAGTTGTATCGGTTGATGGCCTTCTCAAAAATAGCCGTACATCCAGGCCTCATATTCTCATGTAACTCTATAATCAAGAGTTTAACATTAGGAAGCCATTCCTCATAATCTTTCTCAAAGACAGAGATTTCTGAGCCTTCAATATCTAGTTTCAGGATATCAATACTCGTCCAATTTTGTTGTTTCATCAGATCAATTATTGAATAAGCTTTAAACGAGCCCTCTTCGCTTTCTTCAGCTTCTTCTACCTCAAAAGCCCACTTTTCTTGTTTGAGGTTCACTATTTTAAGGTATGTAGTACTGCCCCATATGGCAGACATAATTGTATTTATCTTAGGATAGCTGCGAGTGTTTTTTAATACGAGTTCGTAATTAGTAGCTTCTGGTTCTACAGATAAGACTTCTGCCTCAGGATACATTTCAGAAAAGAATACTGAGGCATAACCTACATTCGCACCGCCATCCAAAATAGTCTTAGGTTTAAAAGGCAAGTCTAACTCATATCTTATGTTCATAAAGACTTGCCTCAAAGTGGGTTCATCAGAAGTACCTTTTCTAAGATGAATGTGGTAGGGGTAATTTGGAATGTCCAGAGAACATAATTCACCTATTTCTTTATAGTTAAAGATTTCATTATAAAGCGCAAGTCCCTTCTCCTTTCCCCATTTTTTAACATACTGTTTAGGTCTATAATGTTTCTTTAACCTCTCTTTTATAGGTCGGTAAGCATTATTTGCCGCTTTCTTTATGCTTCTTTTTAAAGTCATTTACAGGTTGTATTCAAAAACGAAATTATTTGCGTAGTTCTTTTTGTCAATGATTTCCTTGTCCTCGTCAGTTTGTTGATGAATCTCAGGTCTGAACACTTCTAAGGGTTTTCTAGAACCATTTAGGAAAAAACTACCTCGGTAACCTAAATCTTCTAGGTAGCTAAAAACTGATTGAATCGGCAGACTTCCGAGATGTCTTACCTCGCATTCGAAGATGATTTTAGGTCTATCTTTTTTTATCAATTCTAGCGCACCCTTAAATACTTCAAGCTCGTGCCCTTCTACATCCACCTTGATCAAGCCTACTTTGAAAGATCTATCTTTCATCAAAGTATCAAGTTGATAAACAGGGACGTTTATTGAATAGCCTTCCGTGTCTTCTCTTTTTTCTAGAGTAGCTCCAGGTGATGTTTTACCATCAGCACTTGGAACGAATAAATCCAGTGATCCTTCTGAAGATGAAACTCCGCCATGTGTTAATTCTACATTTTTAAGAGGGAATTCTCTTATGGCATCACTCAAATACTGATGTAGCTTAGGTTGAGGCTCAAACGCAAATATTTTCCCTTGTTTTCCGACACTTTTAGACATCCAGTACAAGTACCCACCTTTGTGCGCTCCCACGTCTATTGCAGACATACCAGAATCTAGGTTCGAGACAATATAGTTCAACTCATCTTTATCGTTTCTGTAACGATACTTCAAAGCTCTATATAAGTACTTTAGATTGAATGTTAAGGACATTTTAGTTTCTATAGATTAACTGGTATTCAGCAAATTTAGACGAATCTCCTTTCATAGCATTTAAACTAGCGGTGATAAACTTTGCAAATTGAGACTCACTAGGAAAATCATAGATAAGACCAGTCCACAAAGTTTCGAAACCTTCAGTCTCTGTGAGCTTCTCCGATTTTACTAAAGCTAATGTTTTGCCCTGATTATGAATAATCTGATTTACTGTGGCATCTCTGATAACCTTTCTTTTCGAATAATAAGGCATGTTTTGTATCAAAGTGCCTTCAATCAATAGAGGAGCATCTTTGTCGGTTTTCTTATCAATCATTTCTCCGATTTCATCGTAAGGTCTAAATTTCTCTAGCTTAGGTAAGAAACTTGCAAAAACAATTAAAAACTGAATCGTTACCAAGAAGGGTACTATTACCAACTTGGTAGAGCTTACCGACTTCAACCCCCAAACAAGTGTTAGAATTCCAGTAATGGCAAAAGCATAAAATGCTATTGACATTTCTAATTGATAGACCGCGAAGCAGATGGCTCCAGCAATTAAAATACTAGGGAAAATAAAAGTTAAGCTCCACAAAAATCGCCATAGTTTATTATTTGGGAGACCCTTTAAAAGTAAGGGCACAATTAACAAAGCCATTGCTGTATGCGCCTGAATAAAGTATGTCGGGATTTTACCTTTGGATATGGTAAAAATAACGAGCATGACTATGATCCAACTGGCAGGAAAAAGTACCTTTTTAGCTGATTTATAATCCTTTATCCATTTTATGGCCGCATAATAAAATGCAATAGAAAAGGGGAGTATTGTCCATGCCATTACTTCAAAATAGAAGAATGGTCTCATAGAACGTTCTTTTCTTGTGAATGCCCGGTCGAAGGTCTCTCTTTTGTAAACTTCCCAGAATTCTTGCCCTTCGGTCAGATACATGTAAAATACCCAAGATAGTCCAATGAGAAGTACAAGAGTCAGTCCTAGAACTGGCTTAAGAAAACGAAGTTCTTTCCAGATTTCCTTTATCCTTAGGCTATGATCAAGAAGTACATATAGGCCTACAATACCGCCAATTACTATAATGTATGGATACCCCTTGACCAATACTGCCATTGCTAAAAGGATATAGAATAAGAGGATATTTCTAAAGTTCCTTTCTTTATAACCTTTCAAAAAGTAGTAGAGAGAAGCCGTAAAGAAGAAAGTCAATGGGATTTCTGGAGAAGCATATTGCTTAACGGCCAAAAGCTGGGCACTCACTGCCATAATCAACATGGCATATAGTCCTCCTTTAGGCCCATAGAGATGTCTTCCCAGTAAGAACGTATACCAAATACTGCCCAGTGCTAATAAGACTATTGGTAGCCTTAAGCCGAACTCGTTTATACCAAAAATAGCCGATGAGCCCGCCATGAGCCAATAAGTCAATGGCGGCTTATTATATCTCGGTTCATAGTTGTATTGAATGTCCAAGAAATCACCCGATTCAAACATTTCCCTAACGGCATCTGCGTAAAAGCTTTCGTTTGGTGTCCAAATGTCATTTACACTAATATTGATCATGTACACAATCACTATCAGTGCGAACCATTTATAGGTGGAGGTAGGGCTAGTTAAAGATGAATCCGAAATTTTTATCAACGGCTTTTTCTATCTATGTAGAGCAACTCCAGTTTAACCTTCAGTTTTTCTGAAGAGAACTCTTAGTTTCAAATCTGTTTTCCTTTATACAATTGTCTGAGGTACATGTATTTGAGAAAAGTGTAATATCCATTTGCTACGCAAATTAGCAATCCCTCAAACCCGTCTCTTATACCTCCTCTTACAACAAAGTCCTTAATAAATCTAAAAATGGGGCTAACCAATACTTTAGACCAATTAAATGGTTTGTTTAGGGCATACATGGCATGAGCAGACTGAAAGGCATAATTAGCTGATTGCTGAATAAACTCACTGGCTGTTTTAAACGAGTGATGAAGGAGATCTCCTTGAATATGGGATATACGTCCGTCTTTCATTAAAACCTCCGGGTGAGGGTCTAATCCGCTCCACTTTCCTTTTCGTCTATCATAAAGCCTCAGTTTTGTGTCTGGATACCACCCTGAATGTTTTATCCATTTGCCCAGAAACTTAGTGAACCGATTAAAAGAGTATCCATCTTGATTCAGATTTTTTTTAACCTCAAGAATGGATGATTTAAGCGCTTCAGAAAGTTCTTCATCTGCATCAAGTTGAAGGACCATGTGATTAGCCGCTTGCGCTTGAGCAAAGTTTTTCTGATTCAGAAAGCCTGTCCACTTATTCTGAATTAATCTAGCACCTAGTCGAGTAACAATTTCAGGAGTCGAATCAGTAGAAAAAGAGTCTACTACGAGGATTTCATCACAAACCTCTTGAAGCGATTGAATACATCGCTCGATATTTTCTTCTTCATTGAAGGTAATAATGACTCCGGAAATTTTTGTCTCCATTACAAAGTCTCAGTTCCAATTAGTTCTTGGCTACAAAAACGTAATTCCTATGATTATCAGTTCTTGGATAAGGAACGCTTTCAAATTCCTTCGCTGGCACTTTTTTGTCTGCGTTAAAAAAGAAGCCTTCATATCCGATACTTTCTAACAATCCGAATACTTCACCCTCTTTTACTTCTTCATGATGACATTCGAAGAGAAGCGTAGGCTTATGCTTTTTTAACGTCTCTAAACCGCCTTTAAAAACATCCAATTCATGGCCTTCAACGTCACACTTTATAAAAGACAGTTTTTCTATATCATGTTTGGCAATAAAGTCATCAAGTCTATCCACTTGTACATTTACTTCTTCTTTACCTGTAGGATCAAAAAGCTTATTGTTTTCAGTGGCAATCATAGCAGCTCCGTCACCTACTTTTCTTCTGTAGAGCTTCATAGCGCTAGCTTTTGATGAAAGGCCTTTATTCACAATTGTTACGTTATTCAATCCGAATGCCTTTTTTGATTCTTCTAAGAAGTCACCTAATTCAGGTTGCGGTTCAAATGAGAAGACTTGCCCTTTCTTCCCAACCTTTTTTGATAACCAATAGGTGTACACCCCTTTGTTGGCTCCAATGTCTAAAGCAGTAGAACCTTCTAAATCCCTTGATAATAAGTATTGAACAGATTCTTTTTCTGAACGAAGTCTAAAATTCCAAAAACGATAAAGGGTTTTTAATCTCAAATTAAAGTTCATGGATTCAAGAATTTGAATGTATCATTCACGTAAAAATTACATTTTGAAAAATGCCTTTCTATTTTTGTAGAAGCTGCATTTTTGAGACTCCAAAAGTAGATAAAATTTATGATTCTCTTAGAAGACCAAGTATTGAGTGACGATATAAAAGAGCAATTCTTTGTGTGCGATTTAAACGCATGTAAAGGGGCTTGCTGTGTGGAGGGAGATCTTGGTGCTCCCTTAGAAGAATCAGAGCTCCAAGAATTGGCAAAAGCGTATGAGGCTGTCAAACCGTATTTGTCTGATGAAGGCAAAAAGGCCATTGAAAAGGAAGGGCTTTATATAAAAGATTTTGAAGGCGATTATTCCACCACTACTATCAATGGCAAGGAGTGCGCATTTGCCATTTATGATGAAAATAAAGTCTTGAAGTGCGGTATTGAGCAAGCCTATTTAGATGGTAAAACAGATTTTAAAAAACCGATTTCATGTCATTTATATCCTATTCGTATAACTAAATACGACCACTATGAGGCCTTGAATTACGACAGGTGGGATATCTGTTCGGCAGCATGTACTCTTGGAAGTAAACTAGGTGTACCGGTTTACAAATTTTTAAAAGACGCCTTGGTTAGAAAATACGGTGAGGCTTGGTATGATCAGCTTTGTAAAGAAATAGAAGGGTGATTTACCAAGGATTGTCTAAGTCCTCTGCTTTATAAGTGTAGTTTCTCTCTTCATAAATACTCTTTTCAGGAGCTTTAAGATCTAGACTATTCTTTTTAAAGAGTCTGTAAAGAAAAGATAGCGGTGTTAAGAATAAGAAGTACAATAGGCTAAGTAGAATCCTTGAGTTAATCCAGCCTAGTATTTCAGCGATTTTATACCAAACCCAAACAATGCCTTGACCTACTTTTGGTATTAATAGACTAAAAAAGCCTATACCCAAAGCCGCATAGAGTAATGCATCAATACTATTGTCTTTGCGCACTAAGAAATAAGTGTAAAAGACTAACAGCCCTACAACAATTACCAGAATGGATTTTACTTCTCTTTCCTTCATCCTAGAAAATAGTGTAAATGAATGGAGCTATAGCTGAGCTACCACCAATAACAATGATGAGACCAAACAACAGAAGCACAATGATCATGGGTACAAGCCAGAACTTTTTGCGCTGTTTTAGAAATTGAAAGAGGTCTTTAATAAACTCCATTATTCATTAATCCTTTAGATTCTAAATAGTTATTTACTTGAGTTGCAAACCAGAAATTACCTTCTCCACTCATGTGTGCATCACAAGGATGGTAAAGATAAGGATAAGATAATTCTTCTTGCTTAATATATGCTTGGGCTGCTGGTAGTAGGTCTAGCACTTCTATATCTAATTCAGAAGCAATAGCGTTTACTTTTTCATTGGGTAAGTCTGGTCTTAGTTCTGCATCTAGTTTTCTTCCGTTGATGTTTAACCAATTCTCATCGACTTGATAAGGTGTTGGAATCTGAACTAAAACGAACTTGCTACCATCTCTTTCAATGGCTTCTTTAAGATCCTTCAGCGACTGGTTGAAAATTTCGTATCCTTTGGTTAGAGTTTCAGTTTGTTGTGGGTTAAGCACTTCACCCAATGCCCCCTTCATTTCTACTCGAGTATTGATCATGTATTGAGCAGCAACTTCGAGAGATTTAATTCCTTTACCAATAAGTTTCAAGGATACAAACCAACCTTTTCTTGTTTCTCTTTCTTCAGGTTCTGGCATGCTGTTAAGCATTTGTTCAACCTCATTCAAGTTTGACGTTCTTTGGAAAGTGTAATTATAGTCTTCGTCTAATAATCCTTCTGAAATGGCATTTACGTTATCATATAAGTCATTGTAGGAGAGAAAGAATAGTGCTACGACATCAGGTTTGAAATACTTGGCAAAATTCTCATAAATCGCGTATTGATGCACTGTGCCAAAACCGCCACTTGTACCAAAGTTCAGAATTTCAATATCAGCACCAGTTAGGCTATCTAGATAATAAGCCATACTCGTTTCGTTTGACTCCCCATAACCCTCTATATAGGAGTCACCAATCAGGGCAATTGAGAATTTAGAAGTATCAACTTCATCTCCTTTCATTCCCCAAGAGTTGGTACTATAAGCAGCATCAAAGCAAGCTTTTTGATGACGTACTTGATTGTTAGGGTAGTGCCAGATTTTCCAATAGGGGTTTTCTACCAAGAACTCTTTGTCTTGCTCTTCAAATGAAATAAGGTCAGGATTGACAACAAGCAACAACCTTGTCATCACCTCTAAAAGAATAAAGGCAAATACAATTCCGACTCCAAATGCTGCGAATTTGGTTTTTCTAGTCGAGTTTGAATTCTTCTTTGAAGTCTCCGGTGTCTTCAAAATTTGGTTGTTTTGTTTTATCGAAAATATAGTTTCCTATCACCAAGTAATCCATTTCAGTACGCATAAAACAGCGATAAGCATCTTCAGGTGTGCACACAATAGGTTCTCCTCTTACATTGAAACTGGTATTAATTAGCATCCCTATTCCAGTTTCTTTCTTAAATGCTTCAAGTAATTGGTGGTATTTAGGATTAGTTTCTTGATGAACAGTTTGAATACGAGCTGAATAATCTATGTGTGTAATGGAAGGGAGCGAAGACCTCTCAAAATATAGTTTCTCCTTTATATCCATATCATCATAACCAACCGGTTTTTCATTTCTAATGTCATCAATAACCGGTTGAACAATGAGCATATAAGGAGAATCTTCCTCTAGCTTGAAATGAGATTTTGCGTCTTCCGCTAGGACAGAAGGAGCAAAGGGCCTAAAAGATTCTCGGTATTTAATCTTCAGGTTTAACTTCTTTTGATTTTCAGGATTTCTAGGGTCCCCAAGTATACTTCTTCCCCCTAAAGCACGAGGGCCAAATTCCATTCGATCTTGCATCCAGCCAATTACATTGTCGTTTGCTAGAAGTACGGCAGCCTTTTTTGTCAATTCAGCAATCTCGTTATGATGTGACCCGACAGCATCGTATTTATTGATGAGTTTCTCTACCTCACTATCTTCAAACTTGGGACCGAGGTAGGAACCTTGCATTAAATCTGCTTTGTCAGAATAGATTCTTTCTTGATTAAATTTTATATGATAAGCAGCTAATGCGCAGCCTATAGAACCTCCAGCATCTCCTGAGGCAGGTTGGAAGAATAAGTTTTTAAAAATCTTTTCATTGAGGATTTTACCATTTGCTACACAATTGAGTGCAACCCCTCCTGCCATGCATAGGTTTTTTGAACCCGTGAGTCTTTGTGCCTCTTGAGCCATTTTTATAACCACTTCTTCCGTCACTTTTTGAATGGCTAAGGCCAAATCGCAGTGCACCTGCTCGAACTTTGACTCAGAAGTTCTTCTGGTAATACCGAATAGCTTTTCCCATTTTTTATCAAAAACCATTCTGAGCCCAGTGGCATAATTAAAATACTTCTGGTCTAACCAAATGGATCCGTCATCATAGATTTTAATCAGATGCTCCTTAATAGTTTCTACAAATTGTGCGGTTCTATCGCTTTCATTACCATAAGGTGCTAATCCCATCAGTTTGTATTCACCAGAATTAACTTTAAAACCTAAGAAATAGGTGAATGCAGAATACAGCAGACCTAAAGAATGGGGGAACTTTAACTCCTTGAGAATTTTAATTTCTTTTCCTTTTCCGTGACAAATTGAGGCTGTTGCCCATTCACCTACACCATCAATGGTTAGAATGGCAGCATCTTCAAAATTGGAAGGGTAGAAGGCACTCGCTGCATGAGACAAGTGATGTTCAGGAAATAAGAATTTAAGTTTTTTAATATCTGCACCACCAATTTTTTCAATTTCCTCTTTAATCAGTCTTTTCAAGAACATTTTCTCCTTTATCCAGACGGGCATAGAGGTTATGAACGAGGGTACCCCTTTGGGCGCAAATGTGTAGTATGTTTCGAGTAGCCTTTCGAACTTTAGTAAGGGCTTATCGTAAAAAGCTATGGCGTCTAATTGATCTATTGAGATGCCCTCGAAATCAAGGCAGAATTGAATGGCATTTGAAGGGAATGAGGCATCGTGCTTCTTACGCGTAAAGCGCTCTTCTTGTGCGGCAGCAACAATTTCTCCATCCTTTATTAAAGCAGCCGCAGAATCATGGTAATAAGCCGAAATTCCAAGAATTCTCATAGTTAGTTATGCTGTATTCCTATTTGCCACGAAGGTAAGTTAATTCATGGAATACTCACTAAATCTTATCTAAAGTGATCGACTGGCACTCCGGTTTTGTCGATTATTCAGCTTAGATCGTCTAGAATTTTTGAGTCCATTTCAATTGTCAGGTACCTTCTTAAAAACTCAAATTATGTTTAAGAAAAACCTTATAGTCGCCTGGCGTTTCTTCGTTAACGACAAATTTCAATCATTCATCAATGTATTTGGCCTTTCTGTTGGTATTGCTGGCTTTTTACTCATTGTTTTATTTGTAAGAGACGAGCAGTCTTTCGATAAATTTCATTCTGATTATGAAAGAATATATCGTGTTACCGAAGTCAATTACAATGAAGGAGAAGAATCTCTACTTGCAAATGCTTATAGCGCTATTGGTCCAGCGCTAAAAAGCGATTTCCCTGAATTCGAAGCTTTTGTGAGAATCCATTTTGAAGAGGAGGTCACTGTTGACTATGGTCCTGATCTCTCATTCGAAGAGGATAGGTTTGCTTTTGCTGACTCTACACTCTGGAATGTATTGGACTTTAATCTTCTTCAAGGTAGTCCTGATAAAACATTATCTGAGCCATTTTCAGTTGTACTCACAGAGTCATCTGCTGAAAAATATTTTGGTAGTGAGAATCCAATTGGTAGAAGCCTTAAGATTAATGGTCAATACGACTTTAAGGTTACAGGTATACTTGAAGATATCCCACAAAACTCCCATTTACAATTCGACTTCGTTGCTTCTTTTCTTTCCTTAAGGCAATTACAGGGCGGGTGGATGTTTAATAATTGGTATTGGCCACCAATGTATACTTACGTTAAGTTACCAGGTACGGTAAGTGTGTCAGATGTTGAAGCCAAATTTCCATCTATGATAACCAAATACTTAGGCCAACGCATTGTGACACAAAGAAATTACCAACTACAACCGCTTACATCCATACACACTAGTACCAGTCATGCAAATGAAATAGGAAAGCCCATAAATAGAACGTATCTAACTGTTTTGGCTATTTCAGCAATTCTGATTTTACTAATTGCATCAGTAAATTTCACCAACCTCTCTTTGGCTAAGTCTATTAGCAGGTCCGAAGAAGTTGGAGTAAGGAAGGTTTTTGGTGCTAGCAGAAAACAAATAATCATACAGTATTTGAGCGAGTCATTGATTGTGTCATTCATGTCAGGGCTTTTAGGTTTTACAATATTTCTATTGGCCTTACCAACATTCAATCAAGTAACTGGGAAATCACTCAGTTTGGGTCTAGTCAACTTACCTATTATTGCTTCGCTGACCATAGGTGTATCTATTTTTTTAGGATTAGCTTCTGGATTCTACCCAGCACTATTCTTGTCCGGTTTCTCACCAGTTTCTATTCTCAAAGGGAGTTTGGCCAAAAAGAGTAAACTGGCTAATTCTTTTAAGAAAGTACTAATAACATTTCAGTTCGGAATATCTGCTACATTGATAATAGCTACTCTGATTATATACTTCCAACTTAGTTATATGCAGAACAAATCGCTAGGTTTTAATACAGAGCAAAAAGTAGTGATTGAGGTAAAGAATTATCCTGACCAAAATAGAATAAAGGCACTTAAAGATAGAATCGAACAGTTGTCTCAAGTCACAGGTGCTGCAGTTTCATCAAGGATTCCTGGGCATGAAGGTTTTTACGATTACAATGTTTTGGCAGAAGGTGAGACTGCTGACAACAGTAGAGTATTTATGCGTTTGGAGACCGATCTGGATTTTGCTGATCTCTATGATTTTGAAATTCTGAAAGGAAGAAATTTTGACCCAAATCTTGGCACCGATTCAGCTTCTTATTTGATTAATGAAACGGCCGCGTTGAAACTCGGTTGGTCTGAAAGTAACTTAAACCAAAAGCTATTTATGGGTAGTTTGACCAAAGAAGGCTCTTTTCAAAAGCTCCACGAAGGTAGAGTGATAGGAATTGTTAAAGACTTCAATTTTGCATCGCTACACAGTGATATCGATCCTGTCATCATCAGTGTGATACCTAAAGATCAGCCTTACATGCAATCTAAATTAACCGTGAGTTTAGCACCTGGCAATTTGATGGAATCTATGAGTGCTATTGAAGAAGAGTGGAGGTCATTTACACCAAACTCTTCGTTCGATTATTTCTTTTTAGACCAAACAATAGAACAATTGTATAGATCTGAGAGAACCCTAAGTCAAGTATTTCTATCGTTTGCTTCTTTAAGCATTATTTTGGCTTGTCTTGGACTTTTTTCAATGACTACTTTGCTCGCCACCCAGTTAAAAAAGCAAATTGGTATTAGAAAAGTACTGGGTGCTTCAATTAGAAGTATTGTTTTTCTAATCTCTAGAGATTTTATGGCTTTGATTTTAATCGCATTTGTGCTGGCCAGTGGTTTAGTATATCTTGTTATGGGAGAGTGGCTACAGAACTTTGCGTTCCATATTGACATGAAAATCTGGTACTTTTTAATTGGTGGATTAGCGCTTGCTTTGATCTCATTTTTAACAATAAGTATAAAGTCAGTTGGTGCTGCTAAGAACAATCCAGTTGACTCATTAAGATACGAATGACTAGTCGACTCAAGACGATCGGGATACATATCCTTTTTTGGATACTTTACATTATTATTTGGGGTGTGAGAGACATGGTCTATGCCCCAACATTTTTGGATACTGTTGATTCCAATCTCATTGGGAGTGCTTTTTATGCTTCGGGTGTCTATTTGAATATTTACATACTTGTTCCAAAGCTACTGTTGAGAAAACAGCAAGCCATGTACCTTTTGGCTACTGCTGCTTCAATTGTCTTAGTTGCTTTTGCATCATCTCAAACTTTTGCGGTTTACTATCAAAATGTACATGGGCCAACCAGTGACTTTTTTGGAAGTATTCAAGGTACCGTAAATGAGGCGGGAGATTTTTTGATTGTGCTTTTCTTGGCGCTGAGTATATATTTTATTAATCAATGGTATGTTAAGGATAGAAGGATTAACGAACTAGAAACAACGTCTTTAAAGGCTGAACTCAATTTGCTCAAGGGTCAAATCAATCCTCACTTTCTATTCAATGCATTAAATAGTATCCATGTTCTGATAAAAAAGGATTCGGACTTGGCCCAACAGACTTTGGAAAAATTCTCGGAGATATTGAGTCATCAATTATACGACATCAGCAATGATGAAATTTTGCTTGAGGATGAGATAAAAATTCTAACAAATTTCATTGAGTTACAAAAACTGAGATATCAAGATCGATTTGAAGTTCACTGGGATGCTAAAGGAGAATTTCAGGGAAAGTTAATTGCGCCTATGCTTTTTCTAAACTTTGTTGAAAATGCTTTTAAATATGCCTCGAATCATAAAGTGAATAAAGCAAAGATTGAACTACTTCTAACGGTTAGTGCAGACGTATTAAACTTCTCTTGTGTTAATGATTACGAATCTTATTTGGGTAATAATGGTAAGCTAGGAATGGGAATCGCCAATGCCAGAAGGAGATTAGAACTTATTTATCCCAATAAACATCTTCTTGAAATTGAAAAAGGTGAAAACAAATTTAGCGTCAATCTAAATATTCGATTGCATGAAAATTGATTGTATCGTGGTCGATGACGAACCATTGGCTAGAGAAGGTATACGGAAGTATATAAACAGGGTAAGCTATCTTCAATATGTTGGCGATTTTGCATCTGCTTTAGATGCATACGATTTTTTGCAGGATTATCCGGTGGATTTGATTTTCCTCGACATTAACATGCCTAAAATGTCAGGGCTCGATTTTATACGTCAATTAGATAATCCACCCAAAGTGATATTTACAACAGCTTACAGAGAATTTGCGCTAGATAGTTATGAGCTAAATGCGGTAGATTACTTATTGAAACCAATAAGTTTTGAACGCTTCTATAATGCCGTTGATAAAGTCTATGACACGCTTAAGGCTGTTGATATTGAGCAACAAGATGAATACATCTTTGTAAAAGTTGATGGTGTAATTCAGAAAATTGTATTAGCAGAATTGCTTTATATAGAAGCAATGAAGGATTATGTGAAGCTTTATCTTGAAGACGGTAAAATGCTCATTACTCTACTTTCATTAAAACAAATGGACAATTTGTTGCCTTCAGCATTCTTTAGGACGCACCGTTCATTTGTCGCCAACTTAGATAAAGTAGATCGTATTGAAGGTAATATGCTCTGGATTACTGAGAAGCAGGTACCGGTTGCTCCTCAGCTAAGGGAGCAAGTGATAGAAGCTGTAACAAAAGGTAAATATTATAAAAGATAAAGGCCTCTGCAGAAAAGAAGAGGCCTTTGGTTTTATAGATCTGAGAAGTCGAAACTCTCGAGATATTTCGTTGTGAAATCTCCGGATTTGAATCCTTCATCATCCATTAACTTGATATGGAATGGAATGGTAGTGTTGATTCCTTCGATAACAAATTCTTCCAAGGCTCTTTTCATTCTAACTAACACTTCTTCTCGGGTTTGACCACTTACAATGAGTTTAGCGATCATAGAATCGTAGTTGGGTGGAATAGAATAGCCTGCATAAACGTGGCTATCTACCCTTACACCTCTACCACCAGGAAGGTGAAGATTGGTAATTTTACCTGGAGAAGGTCTAAAACCGTGTGCAGGATCTTCAGCATTAATTCTACACTCCATTGCAAAAAGCTTAGGATAGTAATTTTGCCCTGAAATCGGCTCACCTGCTGCTACTTTGATTTGTTCCTTAATTAAATCAAAGTCTGTTACTTCTTCCGTTATAGGGTGCTCAACTTGAATACGCGTGTTCATCTCCATAAAGAAGAAATCACCGTGTTTGTCTAGCAAGAACTCCACTGTTCCAGCCCCTTCATAAGCAATAGCTTCTGCAGCTTTAACAGCTGCAGCTCCCATTTTGTCTCTAAGCTCTTGGTTAAGCGCTGGAGAAGGAGTTTCCTCAACTAGTTTTTGGTGTCTTCTTTGAATAGAACAGTCTCTTTCTGATAGATGACATGCTTTACCTCTGCTATCTCCAACAACTTGGATTTCTACGTGTCTTGGTTCTTCAACAAACTTCTCTAAATAGAGTCCGTCATTACCAAATGCAGCAGCTGATTCCATCTTGGCGTCATCCCAAGCTTTTTGGAACTCATCATCGTTATTCACAATTCTCATTCCTCTACCCCCGCCACCTGCAGTGGCTTTTAGGATAACAGGATACTTCATTTCGTTTGCTAAAACGATGCCTTCTTCAACAGAATCAAGTAATCCGTCAGATCCAGGAATGGTAGGAACACCAGCCGCTTTCATAGTAGCTTTTGCCGTTGCTTTGTCTCCCATCTTATCAATCATGTCAGCGCTGGCACCAATAAATTTGATACCATACTCATCACAGACTCTAGAGAATTCTGCATTCTCAGATAAGAATCCGTATCCCGGGTGAATGGCATCTGCGTTGGTTATCTCAGCTGCAGATATGATATGAGGTATTTTTAAATAAGATTGATTAGATGGAGCAGGGCCAATGTTCACTGCTTCATCTGCAAATCTCACGTGGAGACTGTCTTTGTCTGCAGTAGAATAAACTGCAACCGTCTTGATGCCCATTTCTTTACATGTTCTGATCACACGTAGGGCAATTTCACCTCTGTTGGCAATTAATATCTTCTTAAACACGTTGTTCGGTTTTTGGTGAACAGATCAGTAGCCTTAAGAAGGGTCTACCAAGAATAAAGGTTGGTCATATTCAACTGGTGAAGCATTTTCTACCAATACTTTCACTATTGTTCCAGAAATATCTGATTCGATTTCGTTGAATAACTTCATAGCTTCTACAATACAAACTTTATCGCCTGCAGAAACTTTATCTCCAACATTTACAAAAGATGGATCTTCTGGTTTTGGCGATCTGTAGAAAGTACCGATCATTGGAGATTTGATTTCTATGTATTTGCTTGTGTCTTCTGCTGCAGGGCTTGGAGCCGCTGGTTCTGCCGCTACCGGGGCAGGGGCAGCTTGAACTGGAGCAGGAGCTGCTGCAACGGGGGCAGCTGCCACAGGAGCAGCTATTACAGTGCCTTCAGTATCTCTTTTAACTTGAATTTTGAAAGTTTCAGTTTCAATGTTGACTTCAGCCAGACCTGACTTTGAAATGAAGTCAATCATACTTTTTAATTCTTTTGGAGTCATTCGAAATAAGGTTATTTCACACGTTCACCGTATGAGTGAGTTCTAGTATCTACTTTAATTTTGTCGCCTTGGTTAATAAACAAAGGTACTTGAATTTCCGCACCTGTTTCAACCGTGGCAGGTTTTGTGGCATTTGTTGCAGTATCTCCTTTAATACCAGGTTCAGTATAAGTTATTTCTAACTCAACATAAGCAGGTAATTCACAAGTTAAAGGAGTTTCCGTTTCTGCATGGAAAAGAATGTCTACAGTTTGACCATCTTTTATCAAACCTGCACTTTTACCAATCATGGCTTCCTGAATCATTACTTGTTCAAAAGTATCTTGATTCATAAAATGGAAGCCCATGTCGTCTTTATACAAAAACTGATGTGTTCTTTTTTCTACTCTTGCAGTTTCAATTTTATGTCCTGCAGAGAAAGTGTTGTCTACAACCTTACCGGTTTTGACGTTTTTTAGTTTAGTTCTTACGAAAGCTGGTCCTTTACCCGGCTTTACATGTTGGAATTCTGTGATCATCCATAAATCGTTATTGATCACTAGGCAGAGTCCGTTTTTAATATCTGAAGTAGTAGCCATAATTCTCTGTTGAATTTATTTAGGGTCGTAGGCCCATTTTACCCAAACTGCTCCCCAGGTGAATCCACCTCCGAAAGCGGCTAGTATAAGGTTGTCGCCTTTTTTAAGTTGAGACTCATAATCCCACAAACAAAGTGGTATTGTTCCACTGGTAGTATTACCATACCTATGGATGTTTAGCATCACTTTTTCTTCCCCAACATTCATCCTGCGAGCAGTGGCATCAATAATTCTCTTGTTGGCTTGATGCGGCACAAGATAAGCGACATCTTCTCCTGAGAGTTTATTCCTCTCCATAACTGCAGCGGCAACATCAGCCATGTTGGTTACTGCAAATTTGAATACTGCTGATCCTTCTTGGTAAACATAGTGTTCCCCATTCTTTACAGTGTCTTCCGAGGCAGGCTTTCTACTGCCTCCTGCCTTCATATGTAAGTGTGGTGCGCCAGAACCATCGGATTGTAGTTTTGCATCCATAATCCCTACTTCTTCTTCAGTTGGCTCAAGCATCACAGCTCCTCCACCGTCACCGAAAATGATGCAAGTAGTTCTATCGCTATAATCTATGATAGAAGACATTTTATCCGCACCTACAATAACAACTTTCTTGTATTTGCCTGTCTCGATAAATTGAGAGCCTGTAGTCAAAGCATATAGAAAACCGGAACATGCAGCTTGTAAGTCATAGCTAAATGCATTTACAGCTCCCACATTGTTAGCTATGAGATTTGCTGTAGCCGGAAACATCATATCAGGAGTAGTGGTAGCACAAATTAGAAGATCAATTTCTTCCGGTTTGGTATTCGTCTTTTCAAGTAATCCTTTTACGGCTTGCGTGCCTAATACAGAAGTACCTTGATTCTCTCCTTTGAGGATTCTGCGTTCTTTGATACCTGTCCTGGTGGTGATCCACTCATCAGTGGTGTCTACCATTGTTTCGAGTTCCTTATTGCTGAGTACATATTCTGGTACGTAGCCTTGAACTCCGGTAATTGCAGCTCTAAGTTTGGTCATGGGTTGTTAGCCTGTTTTCCTTTTTTAGAAAATTGCTTGCCAATATAGTTGATTAGAATTGACGATCATAGCATTGCTTTCAGTCAAGTATTGGAGTGCCTAAAAACAAAGAAAGCTCCTACACAACAAGCGTGCAGGAGCATTATAATCGAATTCTTTAATAAGAACTAGGCAAGAACCTCTTTTTCCATCACTACTTTACCTTTGTAGTAAAGTTTGCCTTCGTGCCAGAATGCTCTGTGAGGCATGTGGATTTCTCCAGTAGTAGGACATACTACAAGGTTCTTAGCAGACAACTTTTTATGAGTTCTGCCTTTGTCTCTTCTTGTTCTTGAGGTCTTACGTTTAGGATGCGCCATTTTCTTATTCGTTTAATGCTTACGCTATTTATTCTTATTTAAATCTTTTAAAGCTGCCCATCTTGGGTCAATTTGTTCTTCTTCTTGTTCTTCAGTGTCTTCTTCTGAAGATGAGTATATCATCTCAACTTCTTCTTCAGAGTCTTCATCTACTTCAAATCTTGGATGAAGTTTCTTCATTGGTATTTCAAGACCAATGAATTCGAAGAGAATCGAAGCAATGTTTAATGTTTGTGTATCCTTAAGGATCACATGCACATCTTCAGAGAGCTCTTTTTCTTCATCTCCGTATTTATAGATCATGTCTCTTTCCACAAATAATGGGAAATCAAACAAGTCTAAACTTCTGTCACAGGATAATTCAACCGAGCCTTTTATTTGAAAACTCATTTGAATCATGCTGTCACTTTTTTGAAGCACTACAAGGGCTTTCAATTGCCCTTTTCTAACTAATTCACTGTCAAACAGTTCAAAGAACGCATCTGAAATTTCGAACTCATATTCATGATCGCCATTCGAAAGCTTGTAGATATGAATATCATATGTTCTTAATGCCTTCAAAGCTGTGCTCGATTTTTCAGGTCTGCAAAGGTATGGAAATCTTTATTAATTCAGAAGTCTATAACTAAAAAAGCCTAGCAATATTCGACTGAAAGTGTGAACTATCGTGCTACACTCAAATCTTCCTTGATTTCAAGGTTGTCAAAGTCATGCGTTTCTTGATCAGGTACCAATATTTCTCCTAGAGAATGCTTGAACCCATTGAGTTTAAGGCTTCTATTACAAGACATTTTTAGATCTATATGCTTGAATTTTGCACTTTCTTTAAAATCGCTGATCACTTCTAATGCATCATGCTCGATGTAAGTCGTGTGTGATGCATCAATTAGTAATTCTGAATGCTCAGGAATTGAGTTTAATTCTTTTAGTATTTGTGCCTTATTCAGAAATGTAACCATTTCGGCCAATACAATTCTGTAATGTTTCTTTTCCTTGTCATGAGTTTCGTTCATGACATACGGATTACGCATATTATTGAGCAATATGTAGAATACAGCAACTCCCATCCCTATACCTATACCTACTAATAAATCAGTAAACACAATGGCCAATACCGTGATTACAAAAGGTATAAACTGCCCGTGACCTTGAGAGAACATTTGCTTAAATAAGGCTGGTTTTGCCAATTTATATCCAACCATAAGGAGAATGGCAGCTAAACTAGCCAGCGGTATTTTATTTAGCAGGTTAGGAATTAATAGGGCCGAGATAAGAATCAGAAAGCCATGGATTAATGCGGATGTCTTTGTTTTACCTCCAGATTGAATGTTAGCGGAACTTCTAACGATTACCTGAGTAACCGGTAATCCACCAATTAATCCTGATACAATGTTTCCAATGCCCTGTGCTCTTAACTCCCTGTTTGTTGGGGTAACCCTTTTTTGAGGGTCTAGCTTATCTGTCGCTTCAACGCAAAGGAGGGTCTCCAAACTGGCTACAACGGCTATCGTTATTCCAATAATCCAAACATCAGGATTACCTATTTCTGCAAAATTTGGCAAAGTAAATTGGTTCACAAATCCATTAAGATCGGCTGCCACAGGAATGCTTACCATGTGTTCTGCACCAATGCTTAAGTAGCCTCCACTAAAGCTAATGCCATAAAGAATACCCAACGTTACTACAACAAGTGGCCCTTGTATGATTTGTGCCAATTTGAATTTCTTAATGAAAGGTTGTTCCCAAATGATTAGTATGGCTAAAGATACCGCTGCTAACACTAGTGCTCCTGGTGTAAAAAAGTTTAGCATGTTTAACAGCTCAGAGAAGGTGTTTTGGCCATCGGCCTGTATAAAACCTAGGTCGCCTTCAGGGTCTGCATCATAGCCAAATGCATGCGGAATCTGCTTAAGAATTATGATGATGCCTATCGCAGAGAGCATTCCTTTTATAACTGATGTTGGGAAATAATATCCAATAATACCGGCTCTTGCTACACCTAAAAGCACCTGTACAATTCCACCAATCATTACTGCAAGTAAGAAGGTATCAAATGCGCCAAGGTCTTCAATAGCTGCTAATACAATAACAGCCAATCCTGCGGCTGGGCCACTTACACCTAATTGACTACCACTAAAGGTTGTGACTATAATACCACCTACCATACCGGCTATAATTCCACTGAATAGTGGAGCACCGGAGGCTAGGGCTATACCAAGGCATAGGGGTACAGCGACAAGAAATACTACTATTCCTGAGGGGAAGTCGTGTTTTAGATTACGAAATATATTAATAGACATGGGTTACAAGATTAAAAAACGCGCTTTCACGCTAGGGTTAGAAAAATTTGGGTTTAGTTTTTTTGAATTGTTTTACGACAATTCAGGAGGAGGGGAGATAATTTCCCTATAAATCTCTGTTTGCAGCAAGATCTTATCTAATTCGATTTTTTGCGTGTGAATGGCATGATCAAAGCCATGAATTAGGTTAGAGATAAGTCTGTCATCTAACTTTTTTTCCTGATTCTCAGATTCTGACTCTTTCTCAGAGTTATCAGTCTCACTTTCTAATAGCTCTATTCCTTGCTCGTTTTCCATAGCCAAGAAAGTACAGTCCACTACTTCTATTGAAGTGAAGATAAGTAGAATAGATATGGCCAATAATTGCTTCAAACTGTATTAAGATACGCATTTTTATCTGCGCACGTTCTTAGTTTGGATAAAGTACGGTATTTAATACATCAATTACTCATGACAAATGTCATACAGCAGATCTCTGTCGGGCAATATCTGTAGCCATATAAATAGCTGAACGCATGCTTTGTTCGCTAGCCACATTCTTGCCGGCTATGTTAAAAGCAGTACCATGATCTGGTGATGTTCTTATTACACTTAGGCCTGCAGTAAAGTTGACACCATCTTCAAAGGCAATGGTTTTGAAAGGGATCAGTCCTTGGTCGTGATACATGCCCAAGACTGCATCGAAGTTTTTATAGCTGCCATTACCAAAGAAACCGTCTGCTGGATATGGCCCGAAAACGAGCTCACCTTTGTCCTTGAATTCATTGATTACAGGTGCTATTAGCTCAGCCTCTTCAGAACCCAGAAGGCCATCTTCACCAGCGTGAGGGTTTAGTCCAAGTATTGCAATTTTTGGTTTTTGAGTTCCAAAATCCTTTTTACACGATGTAATCATCAACCTTATTTTGTTTTTCAATAGATCTGGTGTTAAGTGGTCCTTTACAGACATCAATGGAATATGTCCTGTTGCTACACCAATTCTTAGATGATCATTGCAAAGGAACATAAGACTTTCGCTGGCCTCAAATTTCTCTGTTAAATATTCTGTGTGCCCAGGAAAATTGAAGTCGTCACTTTGGATGTTGTGCTTGTTAATTGGTGCTGTTACAACCGCATCTATTAATCCTTCTTTAAGGTCATCGGTAGCTTTTTCGAGAGACTTTAAGGCGAATTTTCCAGCTTTTGTGTCATTCACTCCTGGATTTACCTCGAAATCTTCTTCCCAGCAGTTGATTACATTTAGCCTTTTATGGTTGATTTGCTTTGGGCTATTAGATTGGTTGAAAGAGAATCTGTCCAGATTCAAGTTTTTCTTATAGAACGAAAGTACTTTGCCATGGCCATAAACGATTAGGTCTGCCTGAGCATAGATTTTGGTGTCCAAAACTGATTTAATTATCACCTCAGGTCCAATTCCATTAATATCGCCTATGGTGATACCTATAAGTGGTTTCTGTCTGTTTTCTTCCATAATCTTCCTCTATTACCAGTTCATTTAATTTGACAATTACTAAACTTTTTTGTCTATGTTCGGCTGATGGCAAATGTACGACCAAAGAAACATCTTGGACAACACTTTTTGACAGACCTGAATATTGCAGAGAAAATTGCTCTGGCCTTATCTGGCCATGGTAATTACAGACAAGTACTAGAGATTGGTCCTGGAACTGGCGTACTCACACAATTCCTAATACCGAATGATTATGAGACTTGGGTGATTGATATTGACAGAGAGTCAATTGAATATCTTGACAATCACTTTTCTGAATTAAGCGGGAGAATCATTTCAGCTGATTATTTGAAGTATGACGTGCTCAATGATTTGGAAAGTCCGTTCGCTATAATCGGAAATTTTCCTTATAACATTTCAAGTCAGATCTTCTTTAAGATTCTTTCAGAGCGAAACGATATTCCAGAAGTAGTTTGTATGATTCAAAAGGAGGTAGCACAAAGGTTGGCTTCTCCGCCAGGCAATAAGACTTATGGTATTTTAAGTGTTCTGCTTCAAACTTACTACAATATTGAATATTTGTTTACGGTTAAACCAGGAGTTTTTAATCCACCACCTAAAGTAGATTCAGGTGTTATAAGGCTGAAGCGAAACCAAGTGAAAGCATTGGCTTGTGATGAAAAGCTCTTTTTTCAGGTGGTTAAGGCAGGTTTTCAAATGCGTAGGAAAACGTTGCGCAATGCTTTAAAAGCCATAAATTTGCCACCTGAGTTAAGTAATGATGCTTTACTAGATAAGAGGGCGGAAGCATTGTCGGTAGAAGACTTTGTGAAGCTTACCCAAAAGATTTCAGCGTGTCAAACGAACAAGTAAAATTCGATCTCTCCAAGGAGTATTTGGAACTCGTTCTTCAAGCCATTGAGAAACGAGACAAGAATTTTATTCACCAAACAATGGATGGTGTAGATCCAGCTGATATTTCATTGTTGCTGGATGAGGTGGATGCTGAAGAAGCCAAATATGTATTTGATGTTCTGAATGACGAGGTAGTTGCCGATATCATTGAAGAGCTAGAAGATGATACGCGTAAGGAGGTAATTGAAGAGCTTGAACCCAAAGAGATTGCCATTTACATAGAAGAGATGGAATCTGATGATGCGGTTGATGTGATCAGTGAGCTTCCCGTTAAAACTCGTGAGCAGGTAATAGCTGCTATTAAAGACCCTCAAACCGCTGCGCATATTCAAGAGTTGATGCGCTATGATGAGGACTGTGCCGGGGGATTGATGGCCAAGGAGATGATTGTGGCCAATATCAACTGGAACATTAAGCAGACGATAGCAGAGATTAGGCGCCAGGCAGAAAACGTTGAGAAAATTTACTCTGTTTATGTAGTTGATGATCTCGGAAAGCTAAAAGGCAAAGTCAGTGTTAAGACCATCATTCTTAAAGGTGATAATGTAAAGGTCCAGGATATCTACGATGAAGACGTAAAGTCTGTAGAAACATTCATGGATGAAGAGGAGGTAGCCGACTTTATGCAAAAGTATGATTTGGTAGCAGTTCCGGTTGTTAACCTTCAAGGTAAACTAGTCGGTAGAATCACCATTGATGATATCGTAGATGTTATTACTGAGCAAGCCGAGGAAGACATGCAGTTGATGTCTGGTATCTCTTCCGATGTTGAAGAAGATGACAGCGTTTGGGCGATTACAAAGGCCAGATTTCCGTGGTTACTTATCGGTTTGATTGGTGGCGTACTAGGCGCATGGGCCATTGGAATTTTCGAAGGGCCTTTAAAAGAGAATACGGCATTGGCCTTTTTTATACCTCTAGTTATGGCGACAGGAGGTAATGTTGGTATTCAATCTTCTACGCTAGTAGTTCAAAGTCTTGCTAATAAATCTGCATTTGAAGAATCCTTTGCCAAAAGAATTGGGAAGATGTTCTTGGTTGCATTTCTTACAGGAGTTGTTTTGGCCACTATCAGTTTTGGAATTGTTTATCTGTGGAAAGGTGAGATCAATCTCGGCTATGTGGTTTCTATTTCTTTAGTCTGTGTCGTAATGCTTGCCTCATTTATGGGTACTTCTACACCTCTGGTTTTGGATAAGTTGGGCGTGAATCCCGCTTTAGCATCCGGCCCATTCATCACAACTACCAATGATATTTTAGGGATCATTGTTTACTTAGCAATTGCGAATCTTTTGCTTTCATAATCCATGAATAAAAAATGTCTTATAGCCGATGAGATGCATGATAGCATCTTAGAATTGCTCCCTCAAATAGGTATAGAGCCTACATACCTGCCTAAAATTTCAAGGGAGGAATTGGTTGCAAAAATCGGAGATTTTGAAGGGCTACTGATTAGAAGTAAGACTACTGTTGATGCTGAGATCATTGATGAAGCCAACAAACTGGAATTTATTGGAAGAGCAGGTGCGGGCTTGGATAAGATTGATGTGGAATTGGTGGAATCTAAAGGCATTGAGATTCTTAATGCGCCTGAGGGTAATAGAGATGCACTTGCTGAGCATGCCATTGCCATTCTGCTTAACCTATTGAATAATGTAAACCGTGCGGATAAAGAAGTTCGTAATTGGATTTGGGATCGAGAAGGTAATAGGGGGGTTGAGTTAAGTGATAAAACAGTAGGCGTAATTGGTTTTGGATATATGGGTCAGGCTTTCGTTCAAAGACTGCGTTCTTTTGGACCACGAATCTTGGTTTACGATAAATACAAGAAAGGTTTTGGCACGAAACAAGTAGAGGAAACCAATCTGGATAAAATCTTCGATAAAGCTGATATCTTAAGTATCCATATTCCTCTTAATGAAGAAACGCGGTCATGGCTAAATGAGGAGTTCTTCAATAAGTTTAGAAAGGACATTTATCTTTTAAATACTGCAAGAGGAGAAATTGTACCTGTAAAGTCGATTTTGAATTTGTTGGATTCTGGTAAACTTATTGGTGCCGCATTAGATGTTCTAGAGAAGGAAAAATTCGATCAATTGACCAATGAACAGCAAGCCAATTTTGAGAATTTGTTTAGCAGAGAGAATGTAGTCTTATCACCACATGTTGGTGGCTGGACATATGCTTCCTATCGTAGAATAAATGAAGTATTGGTAGGTAAAATTGCCACATACTATAAAATTGAATGGGATGCCTAGTCTTTCCATTTTGATTATTTTTCTCTAATTTTGGTTTATAATCGCTTGGGAGAGCGATTTTTTATTTGAGACGGTTTCCACTCGAAGCCGTTCTTTGTTTTTTATAGACTTTAATGAATTAAAATATGGCAGACGTTAGATATTACACTGAAGAGGGGCTGCAGAATTTGAAAGATGAACTTCAGGAGCTAAAAACTAAAGGTAGAGCCGATATGGCCAAGCAAATTGCTGAGGCTAGAGACAAGGGTGACTTAAGTGAAAACGCAGAGTACGATGCCGCTAAAGATGCTCAAGGACTAATGGAAATGCGCATTGCAGAACTTGAAGGTTTAGTGGGCAATGCACGTGTTAAGAAACAAGAAGATGTGGATACGTCTAAAGTCTCTATTCTTTGTACAGCCAAAATCAAGAATCTTAAAAATGGCATGGAAGTAAAATATACTTTGGTGTCTGAAAAAGAGGCTAACCTGAAAGAGGGTAAAATCTCTTATGAATCACCAATTGGGAAAGGGCTCTTGAATAAGAAGATAGGAGAGATTGCTCAAGTACAAGCTCCTGCTGGAATGCTCGAATTTGAAATTTTAGACATTACACTAGAGTAATCATGCCAAGCATCTTCACCAGAATCATTAATAGAGAAATTCCCGGATACATAGTAGCTGAGAATGAGCATGCTATTGCATTCTTAGATATTAATCCGCTTAACGAAGGACACACCTTAGTGGTGCCTAAGCTAGAGGTTGATAAACTGTTTGATTTGGATGAAGATGCTTACTTAAACCTACAAGCATTCACACATAAAGTAGCTAAGGCCATTGAAAAGGCTATTCCATGTTTACGCGTTGGTGTTGCCGTAATCGGACTTGAAGTACCGCATGCCCATATCCATTTGATCCCACTTCATGGCATACACGATATTGACTTTGGCCGCCCAAAACTCAAGCTAAGCCAAGAACAGTTTGAGGAGATTGTAGTGAAGATTAAGGCTGAGATGTAGGTCCAAGTCTTTATGGTGAAGAATACCAATAAAGACAGAATAATATTCTTCTACATTCTAGTCGAATGTTTCATCACAGAACCACTCAAAGTAATTTTCCGCGAGGTTCTTTTTTTTGGAAAACTGCTTAATAAAAAGTTTCAATTCGTCCTCAGGTTTGTCAAATACAATTTTTTTAACAGCTTCGAACTCGTTAATGGTGAATTTTTTGGAGCTCTTAACACCAGAACCAAACGTAGATTGAGCTTCAAAGAAGAGTACAAAGTAAAACAACTTAAATCGAAACAGACTTGATTTTAACGTGTCCAAATCTTCTCCTGAAATTCTGAACTCAAAGAGTAATTCCGCGTGACCTGAAGAAACAGGAAAACAATAAAATAGGTGTGATTCATTTTTGTATATAAATGGTTGATAGCCTTCACCCAGACTATAAATCTCATTTTGTCTACTCATTTTATATACGATTTTACTTTGCTGGTTTTTGAGATCAAGAACTAAATATTAATTCAAAATTGACTAATTCTATTCATTTGAACCAATAAAACTCAGTGCATCGTTAGAATAAGCACTGAGTTTTTTGTTTTGATTTAACGCTGCTCCTTCACATTCCAATAAGCAGCTACTTGGCCATACTGGAAGTGGATAGGATTATGGCTTGGGTCTGTTGTCCAGAGGTAGAGGTCTGGGTTTTTCTGGAATAGCAGAATTGTATCTGAACCTCCAAACATAAACTTACCGAACTCATCTCCTTTGGCTACTTTCTTACCTTCAAGGTCTCTCATATAAACTCCGGAGACTTGTGCCATACCGATCGGCACTGAGGCTACTAAACCAATTGGATCACCGGCATCTACAACAAAGACACCTCTCGCTTGACTGAATTCATATCCGCCTTCTGCACTGTCTGGTGCATCGAATTCTCCTTCAGCTGTCAGGTTAACATCAAGGTAAACCTTACCATGAACTTTTTTACAGGCCTTCACTTTGCCTTCAGCCGGAGAGTGGAAACGGTGATAATCAAAGGGACTTAAGAAGTAGTGCACAAACGTTCCTCCGTAGAACTTCTTCGCTAACTCCTCGTCTTGCAGCAGGTCTTTAATGGTGGCCACATTATGCGTATGCTTTAGCTTCACACTTGTTGGTGTACCATTAATGCCCAACACATTTCCATGGTCGCCAATTTGATAAGCCATTTTATATGTACAATCTGCAGAAGAGACAATGGCGTTGTTATTCTTTGGTTCTGCAATGGGACGTAATGGAGATTGTCCTTTCTTGTCAGCTCCATTGAATTCGCGATAGAAGAAATTATTGAAGCACTTCCAGTCTTTTGCATTGCCTTGGTACCATTCCATATTGTACATAGGGTCAGCAAAGAAAGACGCCAAAGTCGATAGCGTTAAAGACTCCGGGTGGTCTAAGAATTCGCCCCAGTCTTGGGCAAACTCTCTAAGCCATTCTCCAAATTTGAATTTTCCTTGCTTATAATTCTGCAAAGTTCCATTTGACTGTGGAATCGGCTGATCAACCAAAAAGTAGAACTGACAAAGTAGGTCATAAACTCTTTGATTATACCCGTTATTCTCATCATTGCTGGTCCAAGCGGCTGGGTATTCAGGGTCATACTCTTCATTCGGAATTAATACTACATAGGTGGCGATGTAATTGAGATATTCTTCAGGGTTGGTTGGCCAACCTTGTCCATTTCCACCAAATACATTGTCTAGCGCATAGTAAAGGTCAGGATCTAAAGAAGACCAAGCCTTTCGCTGGGCGATCATTAACGAAGTTTCAAGCGCTAGACAGAAGTCTGCATCTTTTTCAATTTGTTTTTTGAGCTGTTTGTAGGCTTTAGTATTGTAAGCCCAATCGGGTCCAATAGGTTTCATTTGTGTGTGTTTAAGCCAAAGGACAATTCCTTCGGTATTGATGAAATTAGAAAAATACCCGAGGAAGATAAAGGGTAATATTCATTTTGAGTAATTAGATAGAAGTTCTATGAGAAATATCCTAAATACGCTCTTCTGCATTGGTTTCTCCTAAGTTCTTGGCTTGGGAGGTGTGAAACCGAATCTCTCAATTTCTTTACTGTACACTTTTTGAATTTTTTCAATCGTTGGCTCTTGCCATTTATGGGGGGCTGTGGTGTCATGATGACTGCCATAGCTCCCAATTACAATGGGCGGAAGATTCCAATTACTAAAGATTCTTTCAATCTCTTTTTGTAAGATTTGTCCTCTTTTCTTTTTATTACTTTCATTTAGAATTACCACTTCATCTACATCCTCAGCATATCTCAATTGACAAAGTACATTATCAAATCTACCTTCTCCATGCATTGGGGCTCTTAAATGGTCTTCTTTTGGAGGAGGAAATCCCAATTGAACCCAAAGGTCAAAAGTCAAGGATTTGTAATATTCAGATTCAGCAATATTCTTGTAAAAGTTGAAAAATGACACTGCTCTTTCCCACGTGTTTCTGACTATGACAAAGGAATTGAAAGTATTCCATTCTTTTGGATAGGCCTTTTTAATTCTACTTGGGGTATTATGATTTATTGTACCTATCCGTTTATCAGAATTATTGTGAAGTTGGATGTTGCCCAAAAGACTACTTGTAATCGAATGACTAGCAGCTTTTGGGTTTTCAACAAAGATTAATTCTCTTTCATAGTCAATCATATGTGTGTGTCTTGTGTGTGTATTTATATAAGATATGTCAAAGTATTACTTTATTTAATATCCAGGTATTCATATTCCTGAAATCTGTTATGGATGTGAATGATATGATTATTCGTGAGCAAAGTTTTAAACCCTATACTCCCCCGCCAACAGCTGCCCCTGAATTCATCATATTCATGTAGAGGTTAGCACTAAAGCCGCAATAGAGTAGGAGTTCGATAAGTATGGACTGATCATAGCTCGGGTTGGTGTTCAGTACATCATAATCATAGCTGAGTTTCTTCCAGCCGGTGGAGGGTTTAAGTGTAAATACTTCTTCTCCATGACTATTTATAACTAAAAACCTGAACTTGAGCGTTCCTTTAAATTTTAATAAGAAGATTTCAGTTTGGTGTTTTTCATCTTTTAAAGTCACTGAAATATCTCCCTTCCAATTCATATGGATTTGACCTTTTTTTACACCATTTTTAAGAATCTCGAATTTCTTATTCCATACTCCTAAAGGCTTAATTTCAATCTTTTGGTCAAATAATTCAGCAGTTGCACCACGACCAAACCAGCTCTTGTACTCTAGGTTGGTTAAAGGCCGACCTTCCTTTTCTATAGTGAAATTACCTTTGCCTGAGTCAGAATTGATTTTCATATGAGGACGCTATCAAATGTGCTATTGATACCTTTTCTACGCTAAGAATTGAGCTACAGTTTTTGATTAAGCGCGATCGGTAAATGAAGTAGATAAACGTTCAAGATTTTACTCCTTAGTGCTTGATTTAATTGCGTCTTTTAGTCTCAATCCGAAATTCTTAACCTTTTCCCAATTGGTATAGATTATGGGTTCTTGACTGCTAGTTGGTCCATTAGTGAATTTCATGATGAGTTTAATCATGAGACTATCAAAAAATGAGTAAGACTGATAGTCTAGTTTGCCGGCAAAGACTTCTAGGAAATCAGCTTTCCAATTGATCTCCTTCAAGAATTTGATCATGTATGGATTAGTGTCTGGCGTGTTTTTCTCATCTTTTCTTGCCACAAGGTTTACTGAGAAAAAGGCTGTCTTGATTTTAGAAAGTTCTGCTTGATTGCTCAAAATGAATTCATGAACAGACTTGTTATGTTTTCCATATCTAATGCTTGCTCCAATGACTAGTAATTGATATTCGGAAATTGACCTTTCAAACTCGTCTATGGCAATTAGATCTAATGCCGTTTCATCATCTTGGATGACTTGAGCTATTGCTTCACAAATCTTTTTGGTATGGCCATCTACTGAAGAATAGATCAGCCCAATCTTTAATGCCATTCGTAATTCGAGGAAGTGGTTTTATACTATGCCAAGATAAAGATTAGAATGATAAGACTCTTGATTTGATATCATGATATGACATTTCTATCAGCATAGTCAACTCTCTTTGGTTAATGGCTTCATCGGGTTTGAGTTTAACGTGTCTCATTTTCTTGCCGCTACCCTCGAGTAATCCAGATTCGTCATATAAGTCAGTTCCATAAAAGAAGCCAACATTCACGTGCTTAGTAAAAATATTTACATAGGCAAAAGGGGCATTTTCATAGCATGCTATAGGGTGATTGTCATGAAAGATATCTTGAACATCTGGACCCACATTTTTCATAGTATTGAACCATTTTCTAGCCAATGCTCCGAGTATAGGCGTTTTTGATTCTAGCCATTCATCCATGGTTATATCTTGGATGTCTTTTCCAGTGAACCTGAGGATTTGATCCATAGTTAAAGATATTAAAATCTAAGGCCTTCTCTCGTATAGCAGGAGGGATCAGTGCCATATGAGGACCAGATAAAATTGAGTTGGATTTATTTTACGATTGCTTGGGCATAGATGAAAGTACCCCCGTTACTAACAGAAACTCCGCCTTGTAACCTCCATCCTTCAGTGAGTTTTTGTGTTACTAGATCAGCCAGTTTGTCTCCATCATGAGAGCTTAGTACCACATACTTAATTATCTTGTTATCCATAGCAGTTAGATTAATTATTTGTTTGACTGTTTAATAGCTCTTTAAAAATCGATAAGTATTGGATAGGATAATCATAGATTCCCATAATATGTTTACTATCGATGGTCCAGAAATTGGTGTGCTCGTGGTTTGATTTGGTATATAGTTTTTGACCTAATTCATAAGGTACCTGGTCATCATCCGAGCTGTGGATGATTATTGTGGGTATAGTAAGCTCTTGGATACTGTTTTGAGCCGGGAAGTCATTTCTCATGACCAAGGGCACCACCCATTTAAAGTTCTCTAAATTGAGTGCACCGGCATATACTTTACCTATGTCAGGAAAGGAACTGAAAGTGCCTTCTAGAACTAAACCCGAAAAATCATTTTGTCTTTCATTGGCGAGCATACTCGCAAAGGCACCTCCCAAAGATTGGCCCCAAACGATAGTGGGTTTGTTCTTAACCTCTTCAAGATTCTTTATTTGATCATACACCAATAGGGCATCTTCTTTTAGAGTTTTAGAGTTTTTTGCAGTTCCATTCGACATACCGAAATCTCTCCTTTCATAGCAGAACACCTGAAATCCTTCGGCTACTAATAATTCATAAGATCTTTGAACCGAAGACATAAGATGCATGCCTTTTCCCGAAAAGTGAAAAATGGTACCAACGGGTTTTACTGAATCAGGTTTGAAAAGAACTCCATGAAGCCTAACACTTTCATCTACTTCAAAAGAGATTTCTTGGTAATTCAATTGTGATTCGAATTGAGAGTATTCACTACCATTGGTCTGGTAAATCATTTGATCTGAAAACCTGGTGATTCTCAGGTATAGTATACTTAGTACGAGTACTGTCAGGATAAACAGTCCTAAGATTTTTCCCCAACGCAATAGCTCTTTCATAATTACTGAGATTAAAAAATGAGTGGACTACACTTTTCATTAGGTGCATTCAAGAATTTGACCTTTGAGCCCATAGATATTCATAAATGATTGTTAATGGTCTAATGAGGTTGAGTGTAATCCACTTGTTTTTGTGATAGTTGCTAAGGGCTAAGTTGCAAGTCCGCTGTTTTATTATCGCTACACTTAAGGGTAGTTTAATTATATTCGGAACCGTTATATAAAGTCTATACATGGCAGATGTAAACTCATTCTTTTCAATTAACAATACTATAAATTCACTGAGTAAAGGAGATTTGAGGCAGACGGCAGATTATGTACAAGTAATAGAGGCCTTTGCCAGAACTTCTAACCAGAGCATATATGTAATAGACTATGAAAAGAAGGGATTCGAATATGTTTCTAGTAATCCATTATTCTTAAATGGACATACCCTAGAGCAAGTCTTGGAAATGGGTTATGATTTTTACTTTAAATGCGTACCTGAAGATGATTTAAATCTGCTTTTAAAGATCAATGAAGTGGGCTTTCAGTTCTATGATCAAATCCCTCTTGAGGAAAGAAAGAAGTATTCAATCGCTTATGATTTTAATCTAAAGACTGAAGCCAATAAGACCATATTGATTAATCAAGAACTTACACCCATGTTCTTAAATCAAGAGGGCAAGATTTGGAAGGCTTTATGTATGGTTTCATTGTCTTCTAATCAAAACGCAGGAAACGTTATTATTCGAAAGAACGGTTCTAATGAAACCTACAAGTACGATTTTGAAGAGAGCTATTGGGAATCACTGGATAGAATAGAGTTATCTGAAAGAGAGCAAGAGATTCTTAGGTGTTCCATTCAAGGATATGCCATCAATGAGATTGCCGATAAACTTTTTATCTCTTCGGATACTGTCAAATTTCATCGTAGAAAAATATACGAGAAGCTAGAAGTAGGTAATATTAGCGAGGCTATCTTAAAAGCGAATAATCTACTCCTTTTATAGTGCTGGTTGAGGTAAAGTTCTACTTCAATTGTTCGAATATTCCTGTGCTTACCCAGTATATGTTGCCTCTGCCAGAATAGAATAGATACTTACCATCGGCAGTAACGAATGGACAGAACTGATTGGTCTCATTGTTGATTTGAGGTCCCATGTTTTTGGATTGTGTCCATAACCCATCTTCATTCTTAAAACTGATGTAGAGATCACCACTTCCTAATGAACTCCGTCTTTGAGCTGCGAAAATGATGTAGCTTTCATCTGGGGCTATAAAAACATCTGCCTCGTAAGCTCTGCCATTAATTTCTTTAGGCAGCATTACCGCTTCTTGGAATTCACCTTTGATTTGTGAAGACTTATAAATATTAAAGTTGCCTTTCAATCCTTGGTCATCTTTTTCAGACGAGAAATACATGTCGCCTTCTGAAGTAAATGAAATGTAATATTCATTTCGACCAGTGTTTATGGGTTCCCCGACATTGATGGGATCAGACCAGCCTCTTTTTGTTTTTTCAACGTACCAAATGTCTACATCCTTGCGCTCCCCTTTACCACTTAATGGTCTATTGGAAATAAAATAGAGCCTATCTTCTTCAGGGTTTAACATGGGATCGTTATAGGTATACTTGCCATCGCCTAACAGAACTTTCGGATCGGTCCATTTACCATTTTTGAACGTGCTTGTTCTTATCTCGTAGTACCCTCCAAGGTCTACTGCATAATAAAATGTCTTACCGTCTTTTGAGAATACAGATCCAAACTCGAATTCATCTGTCGAGATAATACCTGGAGCAAATACCTTAGGAGTTAATCCTGGAGGTTCCTCACCTAGATAGGGCGAAAAACCAGTTTGACTCCTTAGACTAAATATGGAACAAAGGAATAAAAGGCATAAAAAGTAACGCATAATATCCTATACTATGTAAATACATTTTAGTTACCATTTCTGTTCATTCAGAATGGACTGGACTCTTTGAATTTCTCTTAACTTTTAAATCAATGATCGCCCAAATGGTGAGTGTCAATTCTAGAATAAATCCTATAAAGAAGCTGAAGCTAAAACCATCAAACAAGAAGCTAATTAATCTTCCTGCAGCCAATCCTCCCATAAAGCAGGCTACGCTGATGATTGCCGGCTTTTGAAGATTGCGGTAATAGAATAGTGTTGAAAGCCAGAAAAAACCAAAAGCAGCGTAAAGCCCCATTATGGCTCTGAATACATTTGACAGTTCAATGGAATTAATCTCAATCCCAAAAACTAAAGGGGCGACAAAATGAGGATTAGCTCCATAAACTAGCGCGATACAAATAATACCAAACCCAGAAACTAGCAGTAAAGGATTTCTATTATTTGTGCTTCTCATCATTTATTTCACTCTTCCGGGATTATCCGATACAAAGCTTTTCCAACTAGCAGCTCTAGATTGTGCTTGACCATTTTGGAAGTGATGGCATACTGCTACGGCTAAGGCATCAGTCGCATCAAGCATTTTTGGTAGTTCTTTAATGCTGAGTAGCGTTTGAAGCATAGAAGCTACCTGTTCCTTTGAAGCATTACCATTACCGGTAACAGACTGCTTTACTTTTTTAGGTGCATACTCAGTTATCGGAATCTCTCTGGCCAATGCTGCAGACATGGCAACACCTTGGGCTCTACCCAGCTTGAGCATGGATTGAACGTTTTTGCCATAAAATGGAGCTTCCAGCGCCACTTCATCCGGGTGAAACTCTTCGATAATGGAGGTGACACGTTCAAAGATTTTTTTCAGCTTTAGCTCGTGACCTACATATTTTTTAAGATGGATGACACCGAATTGGAGTAGAGTCAGCTTTTTCCCTTCAATTTTTATGAGCCCATAACCCATTACACTGGTACCTGGGTCAATGCCTAAAACAATCTTTTCTGGTTTCATCTAATGGCAATATACAAAGTGCCTTATTTCCTTTTTGAAATTGAAAAGTCTTTCTTCGCATATGCTCGTGGCTTATACAGTGGTTGTCGTTTGGGTGGTGGTGATAGCCATGGTGATTCTGCTTTGGTCTAAGAAGCAAAAACAGGTTCTTCATGCAGAACTTAAATGTTCTGTGATCATTCCTTTTAGAAATGAGGCTAGCGTTCTACCAGATTTAATTGACGCATTAACACAACAGAATTTGTCAGTTTTTGAGGTGATCCTTATAGACGATCATTCTTCTGATAACAGTTTTGATGTTGCTGAAAGTAGTCTAAAAAAATCTGGATTAGACTTTACAATTCTAAAGTTAGGTGCACATCAAGGTAAGAAAGCCGCTTTAGCTTACGGGATAAAGCATGCTAAATACGATATCATTATCACCACTGATGCGGATTGCCAAATGGGTGAATTCTGGTTGGAATCAATGCTTAATCAATTCTCATATCAAGAAGTCAATCTTGTAACAGGGCCAGTTCATTTAACAGGTCGCAGGTTCATTCAAAGGTTCCAGGGTTTAGAACAGTCTTCATTACTTGGGTTTACAGCCGCGACTATTGCTCTGAAGACTCCTACCATGGCGAATGGAGCAAACATGGCATTTAGAAGGAGACTATTCTTTGATCTTAATGGTTACGCTGGTATAGACCAAATTCCCTCTGGTGACGATGAACTGTTTATGCATAAGGTACAGAAAGCGTATCCCGGTAGTATTAGGTTTAATAAGGATAAAAGAGCAAAGGTGATTACCGAAGCCAAGTCAAATTTCATAGAGATGGTTGCTCAGAAAAAACGTTGGGCCAGTAAATGGAAGGTGAATAGGAGGTGGGCCACAGTTATCCTAGCGCTCTTTGTTTTGCTGGTGAATCTGAGTCAGCTTATGCTGATTTATGAATTGTTAACATTTACAAATGAGTATTTAATGCCCCTAGCAGCGATATTGCTTAAGTTCTTGGCGGAGACACTTTTGATGCTTCAAGTTAGATCTGAATTAGATGAGAGAACTGGAGTTTTTGATCTTCTCATTTCGTTTTTATTCTATCCGTTTTATGCCGTATATATAGGCATTGCTGCTAACTTTGGAACATACGAATGGAAGGGAAGGAGATATTCTTGACTATGGAAATGACAGATCAGGAATTTGATGTTTTAGATGAGTTATACTTTGTTCAGCCATTTGATTTTCTTGTTTCTGAACTCGATCTAGACAACGAGGAAATTAAAGCAGCACTTAGAGGACTACTAAAAAAGAAATTTGTAAAGTGCTTCTCATCTATGGATCAAGAAGTGTTTGATCAAGACTTAGATTTTGAAAACAAATATGCCGAATACTATTATTTGGCAACAAAGGCCGGATTACTGGCCCATAATATGAGCTAAATGCCTACTAATTCACTGCAGAATAAATATTACCAAAAAGAAATGGAGGTAAATGCTCTTATGGAGATTACCCAAGCAGTGAATAATAACCTTCCTGAAGAAGACCTGTACAAGATTTACAAGTTTACATTGAGGGCTAGCCTTCAGCTTTCTAAGCTTACATTATATGTAAAAGAGGCTGACTGGGAGTGTAAGGTTCAATTCGGTACTATAAAGGATTTCAACACGGTTCAAATTGGAGATAGCTGTCTTTCTGTTCAAAAGACTTCAGACATAAAAGATCTCAAATTAGATGTGCCTTGTTTTAGTGAATTTGACATCATTATACCGGTAAGGCACAAAGAAAGACTATTGGCTTTTGTATTTGTTTCTGGCTTAGAAGGAATGGAGACGGAAGTGGACACGACTTTTATTGAAGCCTTGAGTAATGTCATGCTTGTAGCCATTGAGAACAAGCGATTGGCTAGAAAAGAACTAGAGAAGCAGGCATTAGAGCGCGATATAGAAATAGCCAAAAACGTTCAACAGTTTTTATTCCCAAAAGAGCTTCCAAAGAACGATCAAATAGAGATAGAGGCTTTCTATCAACCGTGTAATACAGTTGGGGGTGATTATTATGACTACATAACCCTAGAAGAGGAAAATCAATTTGTAGTCTGTATTGCGGATGTTTCTGGTAAAGGTATTCCTGCAGCCATTCTCATGTCTAATTTTCAGGCTGTGCTAAGGACAATTTCAAGAAAAGCCGAAAATCCCATTGAGGTCATCAATGAATTGAATTATCAATTATGCCGAAATGCGAATAGGGAGAATTTTATAACCTTCTTTTTAGCAGTTTACGATTACGATAAAAAAGATCTTAGATACATCAATGCAGGCCATAATCCGCCTATGCTAATGAATGGAAGTGCTAAGGTAGAAAAGCTAACTACAGGTACAACAGTATTAGGAGCCTTCGATCCCTTGCCATTTATTGAAATGGGCAGAATAGAAAATTTGGATGAATTCACTCTCTTTCTTTTTACTGATGGATTAACAGAGACATTTGATAGTGATGATGAAGAGTTTGGTTCTGAAAGACTGGAAGAGTTTTTAGTTAGCCAATACGGTAATGCGCTAGATCAAACCCATCAAAGTCTTTTACAAGCTTTAGATCAGTACCGAGGAAAGCAGTCCTTCTCAGATGACCTTACATTCTTATCTTGCAGGGTCAAGAATGGTACCACATAAAACCCCGTCCATATTACAACAACTCATGCCGTCTCGTATTTGGCAAATGCCAAATGACCAAGACAAATTATATCTCACTTTAGATGATGGACCAATTCCTGGATTAACAGATTGGGTTCTGGATGTTTTGAAAGAAAGAGGTGTAAAAGCTACTTTCTTTTGTGTGGGTCAAAACATTAAAAGACATCCCCAATTACTTGAGCGCATTTTAATTGAACAGCACACTGTTGGCAATCATACCTTTAACCATCTAAATGGCTTTGAGACGCCAAAGGATATTTATCTCACCAATGTTGAGATTACAGACAATGCATTAGCCGATCTTGGCGTGAATACGGATTTGTTCCGACCACCATATGGTAGATTGAAGTACTCTCAGAGAAAAGAATTGGGCCATAAACGAATTGTTATGTGGGATGTCTTGTCAAAGGATTACTTGCAGACTTTGCCAGAAGAGGAGGTGTTAACAGAGACAGTCAAGGCAACAGAACCTGGCTCGATTATCGTTTTTCATGACAATTGGAAAGCTGAGAAAAACATGAAGTACGCTTTGCCACGTTTCGTTGATCACTTTTTAAATAAAGGATTCAAATTTGAATCGCTGTGATGATAGCTCTGCTAAGTATATATGGAATTATTGCGCTTGTTGAAATTGTCCTCATTGTATCCTTTCAAGTCAACTTTAAACGTCCTGATAGAAGCAAGCCATCGGTAACATCTCTTTCTGTATTAGTTGCTGCCAGAAATGAAGAGAAGCACTTGCCCAGATGTTTAAAAGCACTGTTAGAATCCGAATATGATTTGTCCCAAATAGAAATTTTGGTAGGGGATGATAATTCATCTGACAAGACTTGGGAAGTAATTCAATCTTATGCTAAAAGCCATAAGAGTGTAAGAGGAGTAAAGATGGAAGAAGAAAAGGACGGACTGATCGCAAAGGGAAATGTTTTAGCTCAATTAGTAGATAAGGCCTCATTTGATAAGCTCTTGATTATTGATGCAGATATGGCAGTCTCGAGAAAATGGATGAGTAAGATGTCGATCCTATTAGATAAGTATGATTTGGTGAGTGGTTTTACAACCGTTGCTTTTCAAGAGAAGGGGAAGGGATCTGTTCAATATTTTGATTGGGCAGTAGTTCTTCATTCCATGAAAGCTATGGCAGATTTAATTAAGCCCATTTCTATTCTAGGGAATAATATGGCTTTCAATAGACAACCTTATAATGAAATAGGAGGGTTTAAGGGTTTGGGACCAACAGATGTTGAAGACTTAGGGCTCTTAAGACTTTTTCAAAAACAAGGTAAAACTACTTTCCAATATGTAGGAAACGAGGGAAGTGCTGAAACTTTGCCTCAGTCTACTTTCAAAGAGATGCTCATTCAGCGTTGCCGTTGGATGAACGGAGTATTTACGCATCATTGGGCTGTTGGGATACCTGCTCTCTTTGCAAGGCTTTGGGTACCGATTTGTCTACTGTCCATGACTATACCAGGCAACATCGATTTATTTATTCTTGCCTATGGCATGGGCATTAATGCAATAAAATTTGTCCAGATCACTTCAAAGGGAGGTGGAGCAAAGATTTTAAATGTATTCAGCCCATTTATTATTAGCCTTTTGGATACTTTTGCGCTACTCCGACTGATCTTGGTCGGAAAAGTAAGCTGGAAAGGAAGGAAATTTAAATGATTGATACGCATGCTCATATTTACCTTGAGCAGTTCAAAGAAGACATTGATGATGTGATTACCAGAGCTAAGGAGCTCGGTATGGAAAAGGTCTATTTGCCGAATATTGATCGTACGTCCATAGACAATATGCTGTCCTTAGAAGAGCGTTATCCTGATTTTTGTGTGGCCACAATGGGCTTACATCCATGTTCTGTAAAGGCCGATTTTGAAAAAGAACTCTACTTAGTTGAGGATTGGTTAGGCAAACGATACTTTGCTGCAATAGGAGAGATTGGTACTGATCTTTACTGGGATAAAACCTTTATAGATCAACAAATAGAAGCTTTCAAGATTCAAACGCAATGGGCTAAGGATTACAAGATTCCAATAATCATTCACTGTAGAGAATCTCTGGATATGACAATCGATCTGGTTGAAGAACTAAGAGATGAAAGCCTCAAGGGTGTCTTTCATTGCTTTAATGGTACGGTTGAGCAAGCTAGAAGAATTGAAGAGCTAGATTTCTTCATAGGGCTTGGAGGTGTATCAACGTTTAAAAATTCAGGCATGAATGAAGTGATACCTGAAATCACAATGAATAACGTAGTGCTTGAAACAGACAGTCCATATCTCGCTCCTGTTCCACATAGAGGTAAACGCAATGAGCCGGCCTATACCCAATTGGTAGCTCAGAAAATTGCTGATTACAGAGAAACCTCGTTGGAAAATATAATCTCGGAAACAACCGCCAATGCAAAACGCTTATTCCAATTGACATGATTGACATGATTGACTTGAAACCGATAGTTCATTTCGATTTATTCGAAGATCCGAAGGCACGTATTCTTATCATTTATACTGGTGGCACATTAGGGATGGATTACAATGAAAGAGGAGAATTGGTGCCCTGTGGATTTGATTCTGTTTTAAGAAGAGCACCTGCTGCAAAAGAACTTCATATCAATCTTTCTGTAATTGCCTTTTCTCAGCCTATTGATTCTGCTAAGATTGAGATTAGACATTGGCAGTCAATTGCTCATACAATAGGAGACCATTATGATGATTTTGATGGTTTTCTAATCCTTCATGGTACCGATACCATGGCTTACTCCGCTTCTGCTTTAAGTTTTATGCTTCAGGGTCTAAACAAGCCTGTAATATTTACTGGTGCGCAGTTACCAATTGCTTCTCCTAGATCAGATGCGTCTGAGAATCTGGTTACTTCGCTCGAAATTGCTTCAGAAAAGAAAGATGGTAAGCCTATCATAACTGAGGTATGTCTTTTCTTCAATAATGAACTCTTAAGAGGAAATAGATCCAAGAAGGTAGAATCTCAGTCCTTTGATGCCTTCGAATCAGAAAATTATCCACCGCTTGCAAAAGCAGGTATCACCATAAATTACAATTGGCCAGCACTAAAACCCTTTGCCAAAGATATTCTGGAAATACAAGATGAATTGAACGCCCATGTGGCCATCATTAAGCTGTTTCCTGGGCTCTTACCAGATACCATTGAATTGATTTTAAAAGCACCTCACATAAAAGGAGTCGTTATCGAAACCTATGGTTCAGGTAATGTGCCGCATGAGCCTTGGTTTTTAGAACTGCTAGATAAAGCGGTGCAAGACAATAAGTTACTACTGAATGTGAGTCAATGTAATGGTGGTAATGTAATGCATGGTAAATATGAAGCAAGTAGCAGCTTAGAAAAGATTGGGGTTTTAAGTGGAGGGGATATCACCAGTGAGGCAGCGATAACTAAGATGATGTACGCTTTAGGAAGGTTTAAGAAAATAAGCACTGCAAAAAAGTGTTTAATTACTCCAATTAGAGGCGAAATGAACTGATTTTGAGGCTTTCACAAAATGTAATTTGGCCTTGCATCCTGATGTTTTTATTAATTTATTTGTTGCCCTGTGAGATGTGCAGGGACTATTAGAGAGGTGTCCGAGCGGTCGAAGGAGCACGCCTGGAAAGTGTGTATACCCCTCAAGGGTATCGAGGGTTCGAATCCCTTCCTCTCTGCTATCAACTAAAACTTTAAGTATAAATTTCTTTATATCATATTTATTAATAATTTAGAAACCGTTTTAACCTTTATTAATCAAAACTAGACTATGAAAAAGTTATTCTCTTTACTGATGATCTGCGGTGCTTTGTCACTAGGATTTAATGCTTCAGCACAAGATGATACAACTGCAATGGCTGACCAGGATACTGCTGCAGCGGCTGTGGAAAACACTATCCCAACTGAGCCAGATTACTCTGACGAGCTAGAAGCTACTACAGAAGAGCAATCTTTCGATCAAATCATCAAAGATAAATTCATCGAAGGTGACCCTACGTTTATGTCACCAGTATTAATCTGTTTAATTCTTGGATTGGCTATCGCTATCGAAAGAATTATCAGCTTAAACTTAGCTACTACTAACACTCAAAAGCTTTTAAGTAAAGTTGAAGACGCACTTGAGTCAGGTGGAGTAGAAGCTGCAAAAGATGTTACTAAAGCGACTAGAGGTCCTGTTGCTTCTATATTTACTCAAGGACTAATGAGAATGTCAGAAGGCATTGAGATGGTTGAGAAATCAGTTATCGCTTACGGTTCTGTTGAAATGGGTAGATTAGAAAGAGGTCTAGTTTGGATTTCATTATTTATCTCATTGGCACCAATGCTTGGTTTCATGGGTACTGTAATTGGTATGATTGGTGCATTCGATGCTATTGAGGCAGCAGGTGATATTTCTCCTTCTTTGGTAGCAGGTGGTATTAAAGTAGCACTATTAACAACAGTAGGTGGTCTTATTGTAGCGATTATCCTTCAGTTATTCTATAACTACTGTGTATCTAAAATCGACTCTATTGTAAATTCAATGGAAGATGCTTCTATCTCTCTTGTAGATATCTTAGTGAAGCACAACCTTTCTAAATAATCATCTCACTTTTAAACATCAATTATGAGTTTAGAACAATTAGTAGACATTGGATTGATAGCAGCGTACATTTTGATTGTACTTGCGGCTGGATCTGCAATCGTCCTTGGATTGGTCAATTCCTTTGGAAACCCAAAGACATTGGTTAAAAGTGCAGGTGGAGTAATATTACTAGTGGTTATCTTCTTTATCGGCTATTCAGTTGCACCTGCAGAGTTTGGTGCAAGTACTGCAAGAGCTATGGAAGCTGCTAGTATCGACCCAACAGCAGATTCTGCTGGAACTACCTTCAAGATAATTGGAGGGGCAATGACAACTACATTGGTACTTATTATTATCGCAGTAGTTGGTTTGATCTATTCATCAATCGCAAGAATTGTAAGATAATAACATGGCAAGAAGTAAGAACAAAGGAAGTCAAGAGGTGAATGCCGGTTCAATGGCCGACATTGCATTCCTACTTTTGATTTTCTTCTTAGTAACTACCCAAATTGCCACTAACAAAGGATTAACGCTTCTTTTGCCTCCAAAGCAAGAAGAAGATGAACCAATTGAAATCAAACAACAGCAGAGAAACATCTTTAAAATTCAGGTGAACTCAGCTGATAGACTACTTGTTGAAGACGAGCCTTTAGATGATATAGGCCAAATCAGAGACATGGTTTACGACTTTGTATTGAATTTTGGTAAGCCTAGTGACGTGCAAAAGGGTAAGGCAAAAGTGAGTGATAGAGAGGTTTATGAATCTCTTCCACCTGCTATGAAATCGTATATCACAAGAAATCTGGGTTCTTCGGAATCTTCAGATGGGCCAAGTGGAGCAATTGTTTCCGTAAAGGCTGACCGTGGTAGTAGCTATGAGATTTTCATTACGATTCTCGATGAGTTGAACGCTGCTTACAACAGAATTTACGGTGAGCGCGTGGGCTTAACTGATGAAGAGTTCAGAAAATTGAATAGAAATGACCCGAGACAGAAAGAGCTATATGACAGAGCGAGAGCTGGAATTCCAAAAGCGATTTCTATTGCTGAACCATCAACTGTAGGAGGATAATATGTCAAAGTTTAAAAAGAAAAGCGAGTCGAGTCAGGATATACCTACTGCTGCACTTCCAGATATTATCTTTATGCTCCTGTTCTTTTTCATGGTAACCACTGTGCTAAGAGAAACAGAGTTGAAAGTTGAGCAAGACATTCCAAGAGCTGAGCAATTAGTAAAGCTTGAAAAGAAGAAGTTGGTAACTTACTTATATGTTGGTCCTCCTAAGGATCAGGCTTTAGGTACTGAACCACTTATTCAAGCCAATGATGCGTTCATTTCAATAGATGGTATTGTACAATGGGTAAACCAAGAGAAATCTAAGTTGAGTGAAGTTGAACGTGATCAAATCACAATTTCAATGAAAGTTGATGATGATACCAAAATGGGTATCATTGTAGATATTCAAACTGAATTGAGAGAGGCGAATGCACGTAAGATCATGTATGCTGCTCCAACTAAGCAGAATAACAATTAAGAGAATAACTTTCTAATTATATAAAGAGACCGCTTGCGGTCTCTTTTTTTATTTATGAGCCAATTAGTTCTTAACAATAAGAAAATTACCAATGCTTGGTGTATGTATGATTGGGCTAATTCAGTCTATTCACTTACCATTACCACAGCAGTTTTTCCCATCTACTTTGAAAGTGTAACCACTTCGGCTGATGGTAGTAAGTTGGTTGAGTTCTTTGGTTGGGAGTTACCCAATACAGTGCTGTATTCATATGCGCTGTCATTTTCGTTTTTGTTAACAGCTGTCATTATTCCTCTACTAACGGGTATTGCGGACTACACTGGAAAAAAGAAACTCTTCCTGAAGATCTTTGCTTATTTGGGTTCTGCCTCTTGTGCTGGTATGTTCTTTTTTGAAGGAGCTAATCTAGAATTTGGTGTGTTGATGGCTATTCTTGCTAGTGTTGGGTATTCCGGCTCATTGGTGTTTTACGATGCCTTTTTACCTGAGATAGCAACGCAAGATAAGTTTGATAGACTTAGTGCTAGAGGCTACTCCCTGGGTTATATCGGGAGTGTGATTCTCCTTATTTTTAATTTGGTGATGATTGAAGCTCCAGGATTGTTTGGATTGGAAGATGGTTCATTGCCTGCCAGGATATCGTTTCTTACAGTGGCAGTATGGTGGGCTGGTTTTGCTCAAATTACATTTGCTCGTTTGCCAGAGAACCCTTTTGCTAAAAAGGCAACCGGTGGATGGGTTAAGAAGGGATATGAAGAGCTGATAATGGTCTATAACCGTATCAAAGAGCTGACCAATATCAAAAGATATGTAATAGCATACTTTTTCTTTAATGGAGGTGTGCAAGCTGTAATGTATTTAGCTTCTTTATTTGGTGCAAAAGAGCTTCAAATGGAAACTCAATACCTGATTTTAACCGTATTGATCATTCAATTGGTAGCAATTGCAGGAGCGTATCTTTTTGCTGGTGTTTCTGAGAAGAAAGGTAATATTTATTCCTTGTCAGTCATGATTGTGATTTGGATAGTGGTCTGTTTTGCCGCATTCTTTGTTCAGAACAATATTCAATTCTTTATACTCGCTTTTTTTGTGGGAATGATAATGGGTGGTATACAAGCATTATCAAGGGCTACCTATTCAAAACTAATTCCTAAAGACACCGAAGACCATGCATCATTCTTTAGCTTCTATGACGTGACCTTCAATTTATCCATTGTTGCGGGGACTTTAGCTTATGGTTCTATTGAGTTAATCACAGGCTCTATGAGGTATAGTGCACTCGGGTTAATTCTCTTTTTTGTTCTCGGGCTAGCCATACTTAGGAAAGTTAAGCTCGTTCAGTCTTAGAATCAATGAGATCACTTTGGGAATGATTTTATTTTCTGTGAGCTCCAGGATTACTGCTTAAAAGGGCTCGACTTGATACCTCAATTCAGGTATATCTAAATAACAAACGTTTGCAATGGAAATTACCTCTCAACATGATTGAGGTCATGTTTTCCGTGTCTAATATGCTCTAAAATTAACTCGAATTATCATAAAACTATTTTTATCACGTATGAGAAAATTAATGAATGCCGTAGTTGCTTTAGCTGTAATTACTTTGGCGGCTACATCTTGTGGAGACGATGATGATCCAGCAGTGGATATCGTAATTAACGCACCTACTGAGCTAACTTTGGGTGCTGGTTTTGAGCAAACCGTGTCTGTAGATGCTACAGGTTCTAATCTGGCATCTGCTACAATTGACATTAGTCAAAATGGTACAAGTGTAATCACAGATAATATTTCATTATCTGGGGATGCAGCAGATTTAGATTTTAGTTTTACTATTAATCAGACTGGCGACTTTGACGTTGTAATTACGGCTACAGATGCTGCTGGAACAACATCAACAGCTAATCTGACCCTAACAATTACTTGTTTGCCTTCACCACAGTTCGTGGATGGGTCGATGGTATCAGTTGTTGTAGAGGCACCAAACTTTACTGATGGTACGATTGGTTTAGTTGGCGATATAACCGGATGGGCTGATGGAGAGGATATTACACTGACTAGATTAGGGACTTCTTTCTGCTTTGCTGCCATGGCCGATCCAGCAGATTTAGCCACTGGAGGGTTTAAGTTTCGTTTAGACGGTACTTGGGATAAAGTAGAGAAAGCCGGTGATTGCAGTGAATTAGATAATAGAACTAGCACCTCGGCTGCAGGTGATGTTCTAAGTTTGACTATTGCTGAGTGGAGAAACAGTGATCAGTTCGGTGGTACTTGCCCTAACTAATAGAATAAATAATCAAGTTTCGAAAGAGGTGAGTGCTTACTTAACCTCTTTCTTTTTATCCTCTTATTTAAGATTTTCTTTAGAATTATCTCACACACTTTTTCTTTCTACTGCACACTCTAATAGTTTCGTCATATTTTGATTCTCCTTTGCAAACGTTTGTTCATTTTGAGAGTAAAGCGTGACTATATTTGAGTGAGGACTTAAGCTTATACCTGATGCGTAAATTATTCACCTTTCTTTTCTTTCTAGGATTAGTCTTTCCATCCGTGGCTCAGATTGTCACCTTAGAACCTGCTAGTGCAAATGGAGAGCAAGAAATCAAAATCATTTTTGATGCTACTCAAGGCGATGGAAATCTGACCGGTGCAGATAAGGTTTACATGCATTCAGGCGTGGTCACCACTTCGGCAACTGGCACAGATTGGGAGTACGTGATTGGGAATTGGGGCGCTGATGATGGTGTTGGCCTTATGACCAAGGTGGATGGAGAAGCGAATAAATGGGAGATTACCTTAAGTCCTACCGCCAGAAACTATTACAATGTGCCTACAGGCACCAATATTTTTAGACTCTCCATGGTTTTTAGAAATGCCGATGGTTCGGTTAAAGGTGCCGGAACTCCAGGTTCCATTAACGGAGGATCGGTAGCTGCGAATGGGGACATTTATATGAATCTGAATCTTCAGAATTTTGTAACCATAACTAGTCCAACCCAAGAAGACTTATTTATACAAGGCGGACAACTTACACTATCCGGTCAGGCCTCGGCTGAAGTAACCGCTATGGCCCTATCGTTGGATGAAGGAAGCGGCTTTGTAGAAAAGACCTCAGTTACTTCAGGAACTACAATTTCTTACAGTTTTACACCTTCCAACAGTTTTAGTGGAGCAATTAAGATAACTGCTACTATAAATGGAGAGGATGTTGAAGTTCAAAAGGATTTGAATGTAATTATTACAGGTTCTACGAATGTAGCAGAGCTACCTGCAGGAGTGAAGAAGGGTATTAATTATCATGAGGGTGATCCTACAAAAGCTACACTTGTATTGGAAGCTCCAGGAAAGGAATTTGTCTTGGTGGTAGGAGATATGACGAATTGGGAGATCAATTCAGATTATATCATGAATAAAACTTCCGATGGTGAGTTGTTCTGGTTAGAATTAAATGGACTCACTCCCAAGCAAGAGTATGTATTTCAATACTACGTTGAAGGCACCATAAGAATTGGAGACCCATATGCAGATAAGGTAGCAGACCCATGGAATGACGAATTTATACCTGATTCAGTTTACCCGAATTTACCGGCATACAATAGAACGGACAATGGCATTGCTACTGTATTGCAAACAGATCAAGATGATTTTGTTTGGGCCGCGTCTGAGACTTCCTGGGAAAGGCCGGCAAAAGAAGACTTAGTCGTCTATGAACTATTAGTAAGAGATTTTATAGGTTCTCACAATTATCAAGACCTGATAGATACACTAGATTACATTGATAATCTTGGGGTAAATGCCATAGAATTGATGCCAATCATGGAATTCGAAGGAAATGAGTCTTGGGGTTATAATCCTATGTATTTCTTTGCCCCTGACAAGTATTACGGCAGTAAAAATGATCTTAAAGAGTTTATTCAGGCTTGTCATCAAAGAGGCATAGCCGTAATTCTTGATATGGTCCTCAATCATGCATTCGGGTTAAACCCAATGGTAAGAATGTATTGGGATGCAGCTGCTAATAAACCGGCATCAGATAGTCCGTGGTTTAATCCCGATGCGACACACCCTTTTAATGTAGGTTTCGACTTTAATCATGAAAGTGATTATACTAAGGCCTTTGCTGATTCTGTAAACGCTTATTGGGTAAACGAGTATCACTTCGATGGTTATAGATTTGATCTGTCAAAAGGATTTACTCAAACAAATAATCCGAACAATGTAGCGGCTTGGTCGGCTTATGACGCATCTCGTGTCGCACTAATTAAACGAATGGCTGACAAGCTTTGGGAGACCGATCCTGATTCTTATGTGATTTTAGAACATTTTGGTGATAACCGTGAAGAAACTGAGCTAGCAGAATATGGTTTGCTATTATGGAGAAATATGGGTTATCCTTATTGGCAAGCACTGGGTGGACAAACAGGTGAATCTTTTGCAGGAGCAAGAGTTAATTCGCACGTTTCTTATATGGAAAGCCATGATGAGCAGAGGCAATTATGGGAAGTATTCCAAGAGGGAAGTGCAAATGGAGAATACAATACAAGGGATACTACAATAGCCTTGGAAAGACTTAAAACCAATGCGGCATTTATTTATATGCTTCCGGGACCAAAAATGCTATGGCAGTTTGGTGAGTTGGGTTATGATATAGATATCAATCAAAATGGAAGAACCGGCAATAAGCCATTAGTCTGGGGAGATAATTCTTTAGGGTACTATGAAGATCCTCTGAGAAAGTTTGTTTATGATGCCTTTGCGTCTGTTCTAAGCTTGAGAAGCTTGGTTAATAATGAGCAGAATGTTTCCTACACATATAATAATACTTCCAATGGAGCTCAGCGATTGATTACAATTGATTCGGACGATTTAGATGTATTGGTTATAGGAAATTTCGGTTTAGTCGCATCTTCTTATGAATTTAGCTATACCCAAACCGGTGATTGGTTTGATTATTACTCGGGAGAAACCATTGATGTTAGTGAAGTTCAGTCTTCAATAAATTTAGCTCCAGGTGAGCTCAAAATATTTACTTCAAATAAAGTGTCTGAAGGCTTCCCTAACGTGCTTGAAGCATATGAGAATCCAGTAACCATATCTCCTGCTAGTTTCACAAAAGACGATCAGATTACGATTAGATTCGATGCTAGCAAAGCCAGTGCCGCAGGAACAGGTGGTCTTGTTGGTTCCAGTAAGGTTTATATGCATGCCGGTATAGTACTAGACGATTTCAATTCTAACACACTCTCCAATGTAATTGGAAATTTAACCGATGATGGCGTTGGACAAATGACAAAAGTAAACGGTGAATCAGACATCTGGGAAATTACCTTAACGCCTCAGTCTTACTTTAATGTATCCTCAGGAGAGCCAGTGAAAATTGGTATGTACTTCAGAGATGCAGATGATACCAATAGGGGCTATGGTTTCAGAGGGCAGACGATCTTTTCTAGTATTGAGGTGCCGGGAGAAATCATTGAGATATCTCCAACATCATTTGACCAGAATACCGAGATAACTATTACCTACGATGCAAGACAGGGGAATAAAGGTCTTGTTGGCGAATCTAAAGTGTACATGCATAGTGGGGTGGTAACCGATTCTAATACAGGTACAGAATGGAACAATGTAGTAGGTAATTGGGGTGCTGACGATGGAGTTGGTTTAATGACCCGGTCAAGTACCAATAGTAATAAATGGGAATACACATTAACACCTACTGATTACTATAGCTTAGGTGGAGGAGTTGCTTATAGACTTTCTTTTGTTTTCAGAAGTGCAGATGGTAACAAAAAGGGAACCGGAACTGTAGGAGATTGGGCCAATGGTACCGTTACCGATAATGGAGATATCTATTTCGACATACCCGTGATCATCACTTCTTTAAGAGAAGAACTTCCTGATTTCAGCTATTATCCTAATCCGACTCAAGGGATCTTGAATTTCTCAGGTGAAATTCCAGGTAGAATTAGAACTGTAAATATTTACAATCTAAAAGGGGAAAAGGTATTTGAGCAGCCAGTTCAGAATAACCGATTATCACCAATAGATATTTCAACCTATCAAGAAGGTCTATATCTCTTGAATATTGTAACTGATGAAAGAAAGTACACATTAAAGGTTTTGGTAAGGCCTTACTAGGTCTTACTCAAAACGCATGTGCTTAACAGAGTCCCCCGAGTCTCTTAGTTCTCGTAGTGCATCAATACCAATTTCTAGGTGCTTGTCAACGTAGCTCTTGGTTACATTCTTGTCGCTGTCATCTGTTTTTACGCCTTCAGGGATCATAGGATTATCAGAAACGAGGAGTAGGGCACCTCTCGGTATTTCGTTTACAAAACCCACAGTAAATAGTGTAGCAGTTTCCATATCGACTGCCATGGCTCTAATCTTTCTTAGATATTTTTTAAATCCCTTGTCATGTTCCCAGACGCGCCTGTTTGTGGTATAGCAAGTCCCTGTCCAGTAGTCTAACTCATGCTTTTTAATCATGGAAGATACGGCTCTCTGTAATCGGAAAGAAGGCAAGGCAGGAATTTCAGCTGGCATATAATCATTGCTTGTTCCTTCACCTCTAATAGCAGCTATAGGAAGAATCAAATCCCCTAGTTGTGTTTTCTTTTTAAGTCCACCACACTTACCTAAAAAGAGGACGGCTTTCGGGTTTATGCTACTCAAAAGGTCCATAATAGTAGCAGCCATTGCGGAGCCCATACCGAAATTGATCATGGTAATGTTTTCAGATGTAGCTGACTGCATGGGCTTGTCAGTCCCTCTAATCTCAACATCGAATTTTTCAGCAAACATTTTAACGTAGCCTATAAAATTGGTAAGTAGGATATACTCGCCAAACTCGTCTAAGGGAACACCTGTGTATCGTGGTAACCAGTTTTCTACAATTTCCTGTTTCGATTCCATATTGAAATAAAATGAGTTAAAGTTTTAGATTTGCTCGATGCTCGAACTGAATCTTCCTACCTATGACTACCGCCTTGAAGAAAGAGACGGCAAGTTAGTTATTTTCGATCCGATCAGGAAGAAGTTCATCACCTTAACTCCCGAAGAATGGGTAAGGCAACACTTTATCAATTTATTAGTCAACCATTTGAATTACCCAGCCTCAAGACTGAATGTGGAAGGAGGTATAAAGTATAATAAGCTTTTAAAAAGGGTAGACCTGATGGTGCTCAATGATGAATTAGAACCTGAAGTGTTGATTGAGTGCAAGGCACCTACTGTTACCGTATCACAATCAGCATTACGCCAACTTGCCGCCTATAACAAAATATGTGGAGCACCATTGGTAGTACTCACGAATGGTATAGTAACTTATGCAGGTCTTTGCTTAAGTAATGATGATTTTATGCCTCTCGAGAAACTACCTACTGCGCAAGAATTGACAGAAATGCTCTGAATTTTTATATTGAAGCATGAGTTTGCTTAAGAGAATGGGTTTTTTAACCGCATTCATTGTCCCTTCGTTGGCCATCTTAGGATTCTACCTTGGAGGCTTTTATAATCTAATCACAATCTTTTTTATCTTTTTGGTTATTCCTATTGCCGATTATTTGATAGGTGAGGATCCAGAGAACATGGAGGCAGATCAAGCGAGGATAATCTCGGAGCAATTTTATTATCGATTAATAACATACATGTGGGCCATTTTCCAAGTGTCTTTCTTGTTTTGGGGTTCTTACGTTATAGCAACCAACAGCCTAACGACACTAGAGTGGATTACTTTCACTTTTAGCTTTGCTTTAGTTACAGGAGGCATTGGTATTACAGTTGCGCATGAGTTGGGCCATAAGAAATCTAAGATTGAACGTTTTTATTCCCGACTTATACTCATGACTGTCAGTTATATGCATTTCTATATAGAGCATAATAGAGGCCATCATGTGTATGTTGCTACACCCAGAGACCCTGCAACCAGTAGAAAGGGGGAGAACTTCTATCTGTTTTGGGCGCGATCAGTTTTTAATGGTTATTTCAGTGCTTGGAAACTTGAGAATTCTAGATTAAAAAGAAAAGGACTCTCCGTATTGAGTTTAAAGAATGAGATGATTTGGTATTCAGTTCTACCATTTCTATTCTGTGCATTGCTTACAGCGTTAGCTTGGCAGTTTGGTTATTCGAATTATTGGAATGTGCCTATCTTCTTTTTTGCCCAAAGTTTTCTAGCATTTAGTCTATTAGAAATTGTTAACTACATAGAGCATTATGGCATAGTAAGAAAAGAGGTTTCTCCTGGTAAATTTGAAAGGGTAAATCCAATGCACTCTTGGAACAGTAATCACAGGCTAAGCAACTTCTTTCTATTTCAATTACAAAGACATTCAGACCATCATGCAAATGCAATAAAGAGATATCAGGTGCTAAAACACTATGATGAGTCGCCACAGTTACCGTCAGGATATCCTGCTATGATTATGATGGCAGCTGTACCTCCTTTATGGTTTAGGTTTATGAACCCGAAATTAAGGCACTGGGAAGAAACCGTGTATCATGCGGCTTAAGGTAGCCTGTTCGCTTTGTTATCTGATCGCTTGGCGTGATTCTTCCGTTGAATGTTACCCACCATATTGGTAACTCTCTTTCTACTTAAAACACGTGGTAGAAATGCACTGAGCTTATTCCAAATTCCTGGAACGATCACCACTTTACCTCTCATTAAACTATCATAACCAATCTGAGCCACTTCCTCACTTGATGCTATATTGAATTTGATGTTAGGATCATCATTTCCGTTTGCTTTGGCAAAATTGGTTTTAGTCATACCAGGACATAATACAGAAACGTTAATACCTGAATCTTTTACCTCATTGGCAACAGCCTGAGATAGGTTGAGTAAATATGCTTTAGATGCGTGATAAGTAGAGTGTAGTGGGGCAGGAACAAAAGCCGCTACGGATGCATTGTTTAAGATATAACCTGATTTACGCGTAAGCATTTCAGGAATAAGCAATTTCATGAGGTTGGTTGAGGTGATCATATGAACCTGAAGCATAGCTCTATCTTTAGTCCAACTACTATCGCTGAAGTATCCAAAGTTTCCAAAACCGGCATTATTGAATAGGAGGTCGATCTGCAATTCATTGGTTTTCGTAAAGTCGAAAACTTTCTGAGCGGCATCTTCATTAGAGAGGTCTTGCTCGAATAGTTCAATGCGATATTCAGCCGACTTTCGTAATAGTTGTTCCTTGGCACTTTTTAAATTCTCGCCATCTATATCTACTAAAAGCAAGCTGTATCCCTCTTTTGCACATATTTCGGCAAATGACAATCCAATACCTCCGGCTCCACCTGTAATTAATGCGTATTGCTTCATGAGCTAGCAAAGAAACAAAAAAAGGAGTCAAATTGCTTTGACTCCTTTTGGGTGAGTTCTCTAAATTTTAATCTAGATATTTATCAACTGAGGTATAGTCTAAATCGAAAGCTTCTGCAACCGCTTCGTAAACTACGTCTCCTTTAATCACATTAAGACCTTTTGCTAATTCAGCATCATCTTGACAAGCCTTTTTCCATCCCTTATTGGCTAACTGTATAGCATATGGAAGTGTAGCATTCGTTAATGCTATAGTTGAAGTGTAAGGTACTGCACCAGGCATGTTAGCTACACAATAGTGAACAATATCATCGATAATGAAAGTTGGATCTGCGTGTGTTGTTGGCGTACAAGTTTCGATACATCCACCTTGATCAACCGCTACGTCAACTAGAACCGTACCCGCTTGCATATCTTTCAGCATGTCTCTTGTTATCAAATGAGGCGCTTTGGCTCCCGGGATTAGTACCGCACCAATGATTAAGTCCATGTGAGGTATTACCTCTCTGATATTCATTTCGTTTGAATAACGCGTTACCACATTAGCTGGCATCACATCATTCAGATATCTAAGTCTATCTAGGTTGATGTCCATAATGGTTACCTGTGCACCAAGACCTGCAGCCATTTTAGCAGCTTGAGTTCCAACAACTCCACCACCTAGTACCAATACTCTACCCGGAGGTACACCTGGAACTCCACCAAGTAATACACCTTTACCCATGATAGGTTTTTCTAGGTATTTGGCACCTTCTTGAGTGGCCATTCTACCAGCAACTTCAGACATAGGCACTAGAAGAGGTAAGCTTCTATCTGCTTTTTCAACCGTTTCATATGCTAAACAAACAGACTTGCTTTTGATCATGGCATGTGTTAATGGCTCATATGATGCAAAGTGAAAGTAAGTGAAAAGCAATTGGTCTTCTCTAATCAAATCATATTCTGCTTCAATGGGCTCCTTAACTTTAATGATCATTTCGGCTTTGCCATAAACATCTTCGATCGTTGGAAGAATCTTAGCACCTACTTTCTCATATAATTCATTAGGGAATCCACTGTTTATACCTGCAGTGTCTTGGACATAAACTTCATGTCCTCTTTTAACCAATTCTAAGGCGCCACCAGGGGTAAGCGCTACTCGGTTTTCGTTGTTTTTGATCTCTTTAGGAACACCAATTATCATGATGAAATGAGTTTAATTTTTTTAATGAGCGCAAATATAGCAAGTGGTATGAACAAACGTTTGCAATTGACTTAAAAATGCAATGTTAGGCTGATAATCAGTAGGATGTATGTTAATTCGATTGCATATGAAAATAATCTTCTAAGTAACTGAAATTGAAAAGAATATAATTCTGTTAAAAAAGAAATAAATTATAAAAGATGACATGATTAGATTTTTGTCAAAATTAAATTTTATAAAACATTGATATTTAGAGTGTTTGCCAAATTTGATTTGTCGTAGTTATTGCTTACTTTTGATGTTGATTGCTAGAAAAGCTGTCTATCAATAAAACATAGAGCAAGTGGGAGAAACGAAGACTAGAAGCAACCAAAAAGTAAATGTAGAAGAGGTTTTGAGAGACTATCGTTTAGCGGTAGAAAGTAGAGAAGCCAGTCTTATTGGAAGGAAAGAGGTTTTCATGGGGAAAGCCAAATTCGGAATTTTTGGTGATGGTAAGGAGTTAGCGCAAATCGCAATGGCTAAAGTATTTCAAAACGGTGATTTCCGTTCTGGATACTATAGAGATCAGACATTTATGTTTGCCATAGATGGCCTCACAATTCAAGAGTACTTCGCACAATTATATGCTCACACATCTATAGAGGCCGAGCCTGCTTCAGGTGGTCGTCTAATGAATGGTCACTTTGCTAATAGACTTCTTGACGAAAACGGAGATTGGAAAAAACAGACAGAGATGAAAAACTCTAGTGCTGACATTTCACCAACAGCAGGGCAAATGCCCAGACTAGTAGGTTTAGCATACGCTTCTAAACTCTACAGAGAAAATAAAGACTTGCATCAGTTCTCAGATTTCTCAATTAAAGGAAACGAGGTGGCTTTTGGTACCATAGGGAATGCCTCAACTTCTGAAGGACATTTTTATGAGGCCATTAATGCAGCAGGTGTACTTCAGGTGCCCTTAGTAATGTCTGTCTGGGATGATGATTACGGTATCTCAGTACCAAAAGAATACCACACTACTGGTGGTAGTATTTCCGACTTTTTGGCAGGGATGCAGCGTAAAAAAGGTAAGAAGGGGTATGAGATTATTCGTGTTAATGGTTGGGATTATGAAGCCCTATTAAATGCATACGAAAAAGCATCTAGCTTGGCTAGAAAAGAGCATGTACCGGTTTTCGTTCATGTTCAAGAGATTACCCAGCCGCAAGGACATTCAACTTCTGGCTCTCATGAGAGATATAAGTCTAAAGAGAGACTAGAGTGGGAGAAAGCCCATGATTGCAATGTGAAGTTTAGAGAGTGGATCATTGATAATGAATTAGCCACTGATGAGGAGCTTTCATCGCTTGAAAAAGAAGCTAAAGACAAAGCAAAAGCTTCAAAGAAAGCAGCTTGGGATGCCTTTGTAGCTGATATTAAAGTAGAACAAGACAAGGCTGTTTCTCTAATGGAAGCTTTAGGGGAGGAGAGTCAGTTTGGAGGAGCTATCGTTCAAATCGTTTCTGAATTAAAGAAGACACTTAACTCAATTCGTTTAGATACCATTAGAGCGGTTAAGCAAGTCTTGAGAATGACGAGAGAGGAGCAAACCTCTTCAAGAGCCTCTTTAGTGGCTTGGCTAAATAGAAATTTAGAGGAGAATGAGCAAAGATATAGCTCTCATGTAATGAGCGAATCGGCTCAGGCTTCACTAAAAGTAAAAGAAATTAAAGCTGAATTCTCAAATGCTTCCCCATTAGTAGACGGGAGAGAAGTACTTCAAGCTTGCTTTGATGCGGCTTTGAGTAGAGATCCTCGAGTATTTGCCATAGGTGAGGATGTAGGAAAGATTGGAGATGTAAATCAAGCCTTCGCTGGTTTACAAGCCAAGTACGGAGAGAATAGAGTTACAGACACAGGAATTAGAGAGACCACGATTATTGGTCAAGGTATTGGAGCCGCTTTAAGAGGCTTAAGACCGATTACTGAGATTCAATACTTAGACTATTTGCTCTATGCAATCCAGACTCTTTCAGATGATTTAGCCACACTTCAATATAGAACAGCTGGCGGCCAAAAAGCACCATTGATCATTAGAACTAGAGGACACAGATTAGAAGGTGTTTGGCATTCCGGTTCTCCTATTGGAATGATTCTTCATTCTTTGAGAGGTATCAATGTGTTGGTTCCGAGAAATATGACTCAAGCGGCAGGATTTTATAATACAATGCTTCTGTCTGACGATCCTGCGTTGATTATTGAGTGTCTTAATGGTTACAGATTAAAAGAAAGAATTCCTGATAATATTGGAGAGTTCACCGTTCCTGTTGGACAACCAGAAATACTAAGACAGGGAACTGATGTTACAGTTGTCACCTACGGTTCTATGTGTAGAATTGTGTTGAAAGCTGCCGAAGAACTCGAAGAAATGGGTATCTCAATGGAGGTAATCGATGTTCAGTCATTGCTGCCATTCGATGTTGATCACACTATTGTTGAATCTTTAAAGAAAACCAACAGAGTAGTATTTGCAGATGAAGACGTACCTGGAGGTGCTAGTGCTTACATGATGCAAAAAGTACTAGAGGAGCAAGGTGGTTACTTCCATTTAGATTCTCAACCAGTAACCATCACTGGTAAAGAACATAGACCAGCTTATGCTTCAGATGGAGACTACTTCTCTAAGCCAAGTGTCGAAACAGTGTTTGATTCGGTTTATGAGCTAATGGGTGAGGTTGAACCACAAAGATTCCCCAAACTCTATTAATCCTCGTTTTGGTCTAATACCTGAATTCCTTGAAGTGTAAACTCAGGGGTTTCGGCAATATTACTCTCATTGAGCGCTCTATCTCTAATTTTAAATTGGAGCTTAATAGTGTCTGTTCTAAAAACAGGCAGAAATAGAGACGAATTCATCGCGTAGGTAACAAAGCCTTCAATGGGTCTATCACTCCCAGAAACAAAGTCACATGGGTTGTCTTGTGTACTTAAGCAAGGAAAGCGGCCATCAAAAGTAATCCCGCAAAGTGTTTGCTGATTAGCACTAAACAACGGCTGTGCACGCATGTCCAACTCATTGAATGAGCCGTTTTCTTTCACAAAGAAGTCTACTTCTATATTATATTGGTTGTCATTGAAATCCATCAATAGAGTATCCAATAAGTCACCATCATTATTTAAGTCTTCATTCTCTCTGTCTTCAATTACATAGTCTAGACAGGTAAAAGGAGGGTCTGTTGGTCTTTGCCCGAATTCTATAAATTGAGAATTTTCACGCACTAGTGTGTAGCTTCGATAAGGACCTTCATTGTCTGCACCTTCATCCCCATCTAGTCCAAGGTCTCCGTTGCCATCGCTTACGCTGAATGTGAGCCTTAATTCGTTTTGCTCAAATAATGGGTCACCTTGATTAAGTATCTCAAACTCTATGTTATCGAAACCAATAACAGGCACTTCGGGTAATTCCGGTGGTCTAGTACATGATGCTATCACTAGCAATACAGCTGTACAAACGAGTAATGTATGGTTAGAGAACTTTATTCTCATCGAGATCATTTATTAGATTACAATTATAAGCAATATTTGCCCTCAGGCTTATAATAGCTATTTGAATAACGTATGCCTAAAACCAATAGTTTAAGAGAGAGTATAAATTCTGTCAATGAATCGACATTTGATGCATTGGCATTGGAAGTTTTTCATCATCAGTACCAAGAGAATGAGGTGTATCGAGACTATGTGAAGGCATTAAATAGAGAACCTAAGACTGTTAAGGAAATAAGCCAAATACCATTTTTGCCTATCTCGTTTTTTAAACAATTCCAGGTTAAGTCTGGAAATTGGGAAGAGCAAAAGGTATTTGAGAGTAGTGGTACCACTGGTTCTACTAGTAGCAAGCACTATGTTAAAGAGGAGTCTTATTACTTGAAAGGATGTAAAACTACTTTCGAGGCTTTTTATGGACCTATTGAGCAATATCAAATCTTTGCTTTACTCCCTTCTTATCTAGAAAGAGGTAATTCTGGACTAATAAGTATGGTTAATGAATTTTTGAAATATGCACAGAGTGGTTCTGGCTTTTATTTAAATGAGTTTGATGATTTAGCCAAGAATCTCAGAAAGGCAAAACAAGAAAATAGACCTACTATACTCTGGGGTGTGACTTTTGCCTTGCTCGATTTCGCTGAAGCTTATCAAATTGATTTCTCTGATCTGATTGTAATGGAAACAGGAGGTATGAAGGGGAGGAGAGAAGAAATGATCAGAAAGGATGTGCATGCTATTTTGGAGAGTGCATTTGGTGTTTCTAGTATTCATTCAGAATACGGAATGACAGAATTATTTTCTCAAGCTTATTCCAAAGAGGGGGGGGGTTTCATGCCTTCGCGTATTATGAAAGTGATCGCTCGAGATTTGAATGATCCTTTCAATTTAAATTATGCCGGAAGAACAGCCGGGCTTAATGTTATTGATCTCGCTAATTATGAAACCTGTTCATTTATAGAGACTCAGGATTTGGGTAAGGTCTATGAAGATGGGAGTTTTGAGGTTCTAGGTAGAATTGATAATTCGGAGATTAGAGGATGTAATCTGATGATCTCTTGAAATAATTGAATTTTAAGGTCGTTGATCAAATGGTAAAACAAATAAATCTCGAGCCTAAAGAAATATTTTTAACTTTAAGGCACAGTCTGAAAAAATGAAAACTAAAAAATCAATCTTAGTCCTGTTAGCAGCGGTCTTGTTAGGCCTGAGTTCATGCGCTCAAGCATTATGCCCTGCTTATGCAGAAGTGGACAAAGAGGAGAAAAAGGATAAAAAAGAAGCTCAGTTTTAAACTAAGTACTTCTCTACATCGACCTTTCCTATCACCTCGTCACACATAATAACTAATCGTTCCACAACATTTCGCAATTCTCTAACATTGCCTGACCAGTCATAGGCTTGAAGTGCTTCAAGTCCTGAATCATCTATGGCCTTTTTCTTGGTACCGTATTCGTTTGCGATATCTTCTAAGAACTTATCTGCTAAAAGTGGAATATCTTCTTTTCGGTCTTTTAAAGGAGGAACCTGGATTACAATTACACTCAATCTGTGATAAAGGTCTTCTCTAAAATTACTATCAGCAATTTCCTGTCTCAGGTTTTTATTGGTAGCTGCTAGCACCCTTACATTTACATTTATGTCTTTGTCTCCGCCTACTCGTGTTATTTTGTGCTCTTGTAACGCTCTTAGAACTTTGGCTTGAGCCGATAGGCTCATATCTCCAATTTCGTCTAAGAAAAGCGTGCCGTCATTGGCTTGTTCAAACTTTCCGATTCTTTGCTTATGGGCAGAAGTAAAGGCGCCTTTTTCATGGCCAAACAACTCACTTTCAATCAACTCTGCTGGTATTGCTGCACAGTTAACTTCAATAAAAGGAGCGCTCGATCTATTGCTTCTCTCATGAATGCCACGGGCCACCAATTCTTTTCCACTTCCATTTGGTCCGGTTATTAAGACTCTGGCATCGGTAGGACCAACCTTGTCCATCATCTCTTTAACTTCTCCTAGGCTTTCAGATTCACCTATCATTTCGAATCGCTTAGAGAGTTTCTTCTTTAGCGTTTTGGTTTCCGTAACAAGAGAAGACTTATCCAGTGCGTTTTTAACGGTGAGGAGTAAACGATTTAAATCCGGTGGTTTAGGAACAAAATCGAAAGCACCCATTTTGGTGGCATCTACGGCCGTCTCAATAGTACCATGGGCTGAAATCATGATGAATTGTGTGTCAATTCCTGCCAACTGAACTCTTTCCAAAAGCTCAATTCCATCCATTTTTGGCATTTTCACATCACACAGCGCAATGTCGTATTTGTCAGCAATGAGTTTGTCTAATCCTTCCTGACCATCCTTTGCTTCATCGATAGTATATTTCTCGTATTCGAGAATTTCTCGGAGGGTACTGCGAATACTCTGTTCGTCATCTATGATTAGAATTTTTGCCATTTGTTCTGAATTGAATCTTTGAAGCTAAACTATAAAACTCACTCGATTATTGAGTGATGAGAAAAAAATAAAAGATATAGGCCTATAAGCCGGGTTCTGTTTCCCCAAATGGGGCTCTTATCATTTATCTAGTTTTGCTGTTACCAACAAAATCAATCTGCCTACCCACCTGCAATGAGCGGGACACTCTTAACGCAGGCCTACGTGGCATTTCACCGCATAGAGTTTACCTGATTTCACTACAGCTTAACCTGTACATTCTTTCTGTTGCACTTGTCCTCCCATGCAGTTAGTACTGCTTGGTGACGGCCGTTAGCCGCTATGCTTCCCTTTGGTGCCCGGACTTTCCTCCCCCGATTACTCGGGAGCGATAAGATAGCCTATATCGATGTAAAGATACGTTTGATTATTTAATTGCTTGAATAAAAAAGCCACCTCCTTTACTTGGAAAGAGGTGGCATACATTTAGTATAGCGAATCTGAGTTTACCCTCTTCTTCGTTTTCTTCTGTTTCTAATCTCTACTTCCTCTACTGTTCCATCCGGTCGAGTTACCGTAACTAGATTATCGCAGGTACCATCACCATAATCAACTGATGTAGTTTGCCCCGCAAGCGATCTATTTCTTACACCTTGCACGGCTACTTTAACACCTACCTGACGACAAGAATTGGTAAAGACAATAGGACTAACGATCTCCATTGAGAATGCTTCTCCATTGCGCGTAGTCCCTGAAGAAGATCCTGTAATTGTTAATGTTACTTCCTGGCTAGTTTCTTCCAATGACCATACTCTTGTTCTGTCAGCTTCAAATGTTCTTTCAGACCCATCTTCAAAGATTATTCTACCATTGGTAACAACAATGTTGAATGATCTTTCATTGACAGCATCTGTTGAGGAGGTGTTAGTGAGTACTCTTGTACCTTCCACTTTATTTCCGTTTACATAAAATTCTTCAAAGGTTGTAGTAACAACGGCTCCAGGTACTCTTCTTCTACTGGTGTAATCGATAATGATCTTACCACTTCTCTCTATATCATCATTGCCTACACAGCCATCGCCAAAATCTATCACGATTTGCTGTGCATCTTCATCGTGAGTTCTTGTGGCGCAACCACCTCTATCTCTAAAGGGGTTAAATCTTCTGGAATCACTAGAGGTACCTCTCTGGATTTCTATTTGATCAATATTGTCCATTACAATATTGTCAATGTCATCATTTACAAAATCAACAACTGCCTCAGCTGTAACATCGTCAAGATCGACAATGCTTGGTGCTCCATCTTTGTTTGAACAGGAATTAATCATCAAGACTAAACCAAAAAGTAAACCTGTTAATACTGATCTTTTTAAAATATTCATTCTTCAATTGTTTAGGATTCAGTGTTTTGATAGTGCTGAATGCCAAAGGTTTAGTAAGAAAAAATATATTTTTAATAGTACAATAGTGATGCTTTTACACCGTTTTTATTCATTTCAAGTGCTGGTGCGGGTATTCGGATCATATCGGCTAAAAACAATAAAGTACGTACCCATTTTTTGTTGGATTTGATATAGCTCAGATCGAAATCTAATCCTAAAAAGTATTGTCTATAGGCTTGAAAACCTGCTACGTTATTTTGTGAATCTCTCGCAAATACCATGTTTTGGGCTCCATAGCCGGCTGCTAAATTGAGCCATTTAGGAATCTTTGATTCTTTAAAAAAGGCATGCATATCAAATGATAGCCAAAGACTTTGTCCATTATAATCCTTCAGCATTTCTTCTAACAAGCCACTGCCGAGAATATTAGGGCGTTCTCTAGCTAAGGAGGTTTCTCTAAAACTGTATTTGACTTTTATTCTTTGCTCTTTCCATGCCAATTGTTGGCCTAAGAAGAGTCCCGACCCTAAAGAGTTAGCGATGATATCTCCATAAGAGAAACCAAAACCGGGAGAGAATCCGTCTAAAATTTCAATGGGTACGAAGAGAAGCGAACTTAAACCTGCGCTCCACCATATGGCCTTCTTATCCGATAGTTCTGTACGACTAAGAAATGCATAGTTGATTCTACTGAAATGGTAAGTACCATAAACATGGCCGACTTTATCCATTTGCTTCCATTCTGCATTGTCATTAAAGAACTTGAAATTGTCAAAACCTTGGTCAGCATACCATGCAGCACTCAGAGTCCCCAGACTTGCCGTATATCCTATACCACCCCAAAGTGCAACTTGCTTAAGCGATAAAGAATCACTTTGAGTTTCTTGAGAGAAACAATTTAAAGAAATGAGCGCAGTGAGTAGAATGGCGAAAACTAGGCGCATGCCACAAGTTAATCAATCTACTTCCCTAAAGCTTCTTTGTAAGTGTCTATTGCTCTCAGTCTCGCAAATTTGTGCTCAACAATAGGTTGAGGGTATAAATTTGTACCGTATTCAGGTACCCACTTTTTGATGTACTTTAACTCAGGATCGAATTTTTCTGTCTGTGATTGGGGATTGAAAACCCGAAAATAGGGTTGAGCATCAGTGCCGGTTCCTGCGGCCCACTGCCAGCCGCCATTGTTGGATGCCAAATCAAAGTCGAGCAGTTTTTTCGCAAAATAGGCTTCTCCCCATCGCCAATCGATCAGCAGATGTTTGGTTAAAAAACTGGCCGTTATCATTCTGACTCTATTGTGCATAAAACCGGTTTGATTCAGTTGTCGCATTCCCGCGTCTACTATTGGATATCCCGTTTTACCCTTGCACCATTTATCGAATCCTTCTTCATCCTTCCTCCATGGAATTGCATCGTATTGAGGTTTGAACGCCCTATCTGCAACATGTTGGTTATTAGCTAAAATCATGGCATAGAAGTCTCTCCAGATTAGCTCATTCAAAAATGTACCACTTAGCCCTGCAGACTTATGAGCAAGGGCTCTGATGCTTAGGGTACCAAATCTCAAGTGCAATCCTAATCTACTAGTACCTTCAATGGAAGGGATATTTCGTTTTTCAGCGTAATGCCTAATTAATTGCTCATTTACATCGCTACTAGGTAGTTTAATAGAAGTTGGTTCAAACCCCATCTCTTCCAATGCATGCACTTTGGGATTGTTACATGTAAACCAATTTGATTCTTGGAGATGGTTGCCAAATTGAGGAGGTGCAGCCGCTTTAAACTTAGCCAGCCAAGCTCTGGAGTAAGGGGTGAAAACCTTATAGAATCCTCCAGAACCTGATACAATTTCTTCTTTTTCAAAGATAACATGGTCTTTGAATGTGTAAAAGCCGATGCCTTTCGACTTAAGAAGTGTCTCAATTTGCTCATCTCGTTCGAGGGCATACGGTTCGTAGTCTCTATTAGTAAAAACTGATTTGACATCATAGGTTTCAAGAATATCTCTGAAAGCTTCTTTCGGGGTAGAATAAAAGGTTCTTAAACCTGACCCCAATGTCTTTAATTTCTCATTAATCTCAGCAATAGTCCTTTGAAGAAAGGTTACCCTAGCATCGTCTTTATCTTCAAGCTTGTCTAAAATATTCCTATCGAAAATGAAAATGGGAAGTACAGGATTGCTCTCTTTTAATGCATAGTTGAGTGCAGTATTGTCTTCCAGTCTTAAATCTCTTCTAAACCAAAAAATGGTCACCTTTTCCATAAGCTCAGTCTTCAGGTCAATTAACTAGAAGTAAGGCTATTGGTTTATTAATTATCTGATTGATTTTTGGGTTGCCTTTGCTTGCGTTTTCTGTTTACTCCACTAAAGAATTCTCTAAAGCTATTGAAGCTAGTAGTTTGGGTAATACTAGCGCCTGTGGTGTTAATGGTGGCGTTTTGTGCGCTAGCCAAATTCGTGAGGTCGAAGTTATTCCGAGAATATACTTTGACTTTATAGCGCCCATCTTGTGTTAATAGATATTCTGCTGTCCAATCTCCGGCTATACTGTTAATGTCTACTAGATTGGTTAGACCGCCTTCCCTTGTCACACGCAGTCGGCCGTCCAGGAAAGTGTAGGAAAGTCTAAGCTGAAATGTGTTGAAGGCATTTTGATCCAAGTCGGCTAAATCGAAATCTACCTCAAGGTTTTCGTCTAATTGAGCAATGAGTTGGCTTAACTGATTTGAAAGTAACTGACTAACGTTTTGAGAAGTAGTTCTACCCCCAATGGAGAGTCCTCCTTGATCTGAAAACCTGTTGAGTACGATTAAACTCAATACTTGTCTATTCAACTCTTGTTCATCACTCTGAATTCTATTCTTGAAGGCATTGATGGCCACCTGGTTTTCTTGTCCTTGGATATCGCTAAAGTCAATATCGAAACCAATCTCTGGAGACAGCATAGGTCCTGTTAGCGCAAGCAAGACTTTAGTAGGGAACCTTCTAGTTGTGGATTGGCCTGTGCCTTCGTTAATGGCACCAAATCCACTTTGTTCTAAAATAGGTTGAAGCGAAGTGTTTTGACTGTAAGACCCATTGATGTTCATAATGCCTTCATAGGGATCTCCATACCAAGTAATAGAACTAGGTCGCTCAATAATAAACTCCTTAGTGATGATGTTGTACAAAGAGAAATTATATGCACCCTCAACGATGTCGATTTCGCCAGTCATATCGAAATCTCCTTGGGTATCTATTTCTAGCCTCAGCTGACCTTCGGCTCTACCTCGAATAATATCTCCTGATTTCGCATCTATAATAATCTCTACATAGGCATCTGGTGTAACTTCTATATCCAAATCTAGATTCAGACCTTCGATTTCAATTTTGTCAATGAGGTCTTCTGCTTGAATCTGTTCTACTGAGCTTGAATCTGTTCTGTCTATAAACGTAATGTAGTCAGGCGTATCAAAATCGTCTTCGCCTTCAGTAATGGGTATGTATAACTCTGTATTAGGTTCGGTTCGGGCATTAGCCGCAATGGTTAGGTTAGAAGCTTCGCCCACTAGGTTTATGGTACCTGTTGCAAATGCAGAACCGTAGTACAGATCGCTAAGGTCTTCATTGGTATTTAGAACTTGTAAACCATTTAAGTTTCCGCCAAGATCGAGTCTAAAGTCTTTAAAGTAGTTGTGCGTGATTTGACCATTGAGCGAGGCTGTATGCTCATATGCATCTGATAGTGACATCGATTTTAAATCGATAAGATTCTCACTCAGGTTTACTTCACCATCAAAATTGTAATTCGTATTGAGGTAGTTGATTTTCATGGCACCTGCTGATAGTCTGCCATTACCGGTCATGACACTCTCTTTTAAACTTCCTTCAATTTTGTATTCACCACTAATTACTCCATCTAATTCACTGAAATAGTCATCTATATAAGGTTCGGCAATATTAATGTTGGCTTCATTCAGTCTAAGGTTAAGATCGAGTTGTTCTTTGGCTCGAGGATAGAATTCACCATTGAGATCAATGATTCTTTTACCTAGTCTGTTTACATTAAAGTTGAGATCAAATCGCCTCGCTAAATCATTCCAGTTTAAATCACCTGACAAATCACCCACCAAGAAGTTATTGATTTTGAGATCGGCTAAGTTGAGGTTACCAAATAGCAATGGGCTGTAATAGAGATTTTGAGCTTTAAGAGATCCATTTAAAGTTCCTGTATACTCTTGACTTGTGAAGCTATTTAGATTCGCTACCTCAACACCATTAAACTCTATGCCTAAGGTTTTGGCACTGTCTTTCAAAACAGCAATCTCACCATCGAAGGATATCGATTGATCTTTATTGAAAATGTTAAGGTTCTCAATGTCAATTCGGTTTTCTCCAAACACGATTACGTTCTCTTCGGAAATCAACCATTCTTCCCCTAATGCTAAAAGATTAGAATCTTCGAATCGAAGCTCAGTCTTATTAGGGAAGAAGTCTATGGAGGCACCTATCTCTGCATAATTCCCTGTGCTTTCTTGACCCAATGTTTGCTTTAAATCTATATGCTTACCATCCCAGACGCCCTCAAAAGTCAGATTGTTTGTTTCTGTAGAGTTGGCAAAAAACTGCTTTTCAGAATATAAATAACCAAGAGTTAAAAGTTCATCGGCCTTTCTTAAGCTGTTTGCATTTAGTATAAGATCATTATTCAGAAAGGTGATATTGGCGATCTTGAACGTATCAGAATCGAATATGAAGCTAAAGTCTTCTGAATTTTGATTACTAAAACGACCTTCAATTGTGGAGTTTTGAGATATATAGAGTGTTGAATCGAATAGCTGCAGGAATGGACTTATGTCAGGCATTTCAACCGAATAAGCAATGTTGAATTGCTCCTCCACAGGTGGGTTTTCAGTGAGATACTCCTCAACTGCGGCCGATTGACTCGAAAAGACTAAGCGATACTGTTCATTTAAACTTTCAATTTCGCTCAGTAGAGTAGAGAATTCGAAATCGCCTTCAAGTTTTGCGACAGCCAAGTCTGAAACGAAGTCTAAGCTCCGACTGTCTCCAATACGATTGGAGTTTAGATTGAGACTATCGAAGCTGATATCATTTTCTAGGTATTTGAAATACGTATCAGTCAGGTCAATTTTACCTATAAGGCTATCTAAGGCTAAACCTCTAAAATCAACATTGAACGTTGAGGCCAATGAGATTTCGTTTTCCACAAGATTGAGTAAATCTAATCGGGCAGTATCTAGGCGCCCAGCTACATTGAAAAGCCTATTGTCTTCTCTTAAATCTACCGAGCCAATAGCAAGGAGGTTTAGGTTCGGGTCATTTACACTTAACTGACCTGAAAAGAAAGATTCAGCAAAGTCGCCATTGGTTTCAATTCCAACGTAGTCGTAATCATTAATTGTAACCCGGCTGATACTTGCATCGAGATTAAAATCAGCGTTTTGCAGAAGAAAGCCCTCTCCATCAATTCTACCATTAAGGTCTATGAGTCCAAAAAGAGGGAGGTCTGCAAATTCTCCCAGGTTGAAATCTTCAGTTTCAAGGGACCCACTGTATGAAGGTAGGATATCGGGAAAGACTGTGATTTGAGTGTTTGTCGTCAAGTTGCCTAAGGAGGTTTTAAAATCTCCATCGCTTACAAAGTCATTAACAAGTCCATCAAATTGAGCAGACATCTCGATTTGACCTAGTTTACTCGCGATTTGATAGGAGTTGTCATCAACATATTTCTCAAGATCTCGAATGTCTAATAAAGATTCTATTAATGTAATGTCGAACAAGGTTTGGTCGACATTAGGTAGCCCTTCAATCTCTAATTGTCCTTTGAGTGAACTATTGTTCCCAAAGTCAATCTGAAAATTATCACTAAAAAAGTTGGTCACCGTACCTTCAAAGAAACCTTCAATCCTTACTTTTTCATCATAAGATTTCAGTTCTGGAGCAAAGTAGCTGAGCGTTTTAGTATCTATTGTGGTGCCTTCAAAGTTGGCTTCAACATAAATGCTGTCCACGAAATAGCCCATTTGTTGCGGTCTATCATGGTTGAAAACCACTTCGTTTGTTATTCGCGTATCTCCGGCTTGCAGATCAAGATCAAAGAATGACATGCCCTGTCTAGAATTTCTAAAGAAGGTCTCCAGCTTATCCACTTTAAAGCCAGAAGCACTATCCATGGCAGTGAGATATTTAATGTCTACTTGAAATGTGTCAGCCACGGCCACCATGTTCAAGAGATCTGCCTCTACATCTATGAGTTGGAAATGGTTGTAGTCTAAGCCTTCACTTATACTGTCTCTTCGGCTATCTGATAAACTAAACCTTGAATCTCTAAGTGAAATTTGGTCTATGCTAAAAGCCGCAGGTTCAAAGTCAGGGTCTACTGTTTCGCTCGCAGTGAGTTTGGCAATCTGAATTGCCCAATCATCAATATTCAATCCTGGTAAGCTATCATTCAGTGTTCTTAGGTTAACATCTGCTCCATTTACCCATGCTTCTTTGGTTTGGATGTCTTTTTTGCCAATCAGTTCTGTGAGCCTAAAGGTGAGAACTACTTCGCTCACTCCAATCATTTCATTATTGGCTTGGTCATATATGCTCAGTCCATCGATTGATACGGCATTGAACCACCTGATGTTAATGTAGTCTATATTGGTTTCGTAACCTGTTCCTTCTGTGAGATATTCGGTCAATTCATCGCTGATATAATTCTGTATGGGAGGAAGGTGTATTAAACCTGCAATTAGAGCCAGTAAGAGAAAAGGGGTGAGGAGTGTCCAGAAGATTGTCTTAACAATCCGTTTTTTGATAACTTGCGATCTTTTAATTGTCTCGTTCAATGCCTGCTTCTCACGTCAAAATATTAGCCATAGAATCATCCTGTGACGAAACTTCAGCATCGGTGGCTGCTAACGGCAAAATACTTAATAATATAATCGCAACGCAATCAGTACATGAAAATTATGGTGGTGTTGTGCCTGAATTAGCGAGTCGTGCACACCAGCAGAATATCGTCCCAGTTGTAGATGAAGCACTCAAAAATGCTGCCATAGATTTTAAGGATTTAGACGCCATAGCATTTACCAGAGGTCCAGGTCTTATGGGGGCTTTGTTGGTAGGAACTTCTTTTGCTAAATCAATGGCGCTGGCTTTAGATATTCCTTTGATCGAAGTGAACCATATGCAGGCGCATGTGCTGGCTCATTTTATAGATGATCCGAAACCCGATTTTCCTTTTTTATGCCTAACGGTGAGTGGAGGGCACACCCAAATCGTTAAAGTGAACAACTATTTGGATATGGAGGTGATTGGCGAAACGATTGACGATGCCGTTGGTGAGGCTTTTGATAAGACGGCCAAGATGCTAGGGCTTGGTTACCCTGGAGGTCCTTTATTAGACAAGCTGGCCCAATCTGGTGACCCAAATAAATTCCAGTTCTCAAAATCAGATATGGAAGGTTACAATTTCTCTTTTAGTGGATTAAAAACTTCAGTGCTCTATTTCTTAAGAGATCAATTAAAGAATAACCCGGAGTTTATTGAAGAGAATAAGAATGACTTAGCAGCAAGCATTCAAAAAGCATTGATTGATATGTTGATGAAGAAATTGATGAAAGCATCCAAAGAACTAGGTATTAATCAAATTGCAATTGCTGGGGGCGTATCAGCCAATTCAGGTTTGAGGAATAGATTGAACGAACTTGCTGCCTCTTTACAGTGGAAAGTCTTTATTCCTGACTTTGAGTTTTGCACCGATAATGCCGGCATGATTGCCATGGCTGCTCATTATAAATATGAACAGAAGGAGTTCGTTGATCAGTCAGTGAGTGCTATGCCAAGAATGAAAATCTAAATGAAGAATCCATTTAAGAGAGGAGATATCAAGCTTCATGAATTTGAAGTTGGTAAATCAGATGTGGCAAAGTTCGAATCGGGTTTAGTTCATGAAGTATGTAGCACATTTAAGTTGGGCAAAGAAATGGAATGGTCATCTAGATTATTCGTTTTAGATATGATTGATCCTGATGAAGAAGGTGTTGGCACTCGATTGGAAATAGAGCATCATGCACCTGCTTTTATTGGTGATAGGGTACAGGTGAAGGCGGTTTTTCGATCGTTTGAGGTAAATGAACTTCTGTGCGATGTTTATGTTAAAGTGGGTGAAAGGAAAGTAGCTTCTGGTTTAACAGGCCAGAAAGTATTGAAGAAGGAGAAGATCAGTCAGATTTTCAGTAGTTTAAAGAATTAGATGGCAAAGAATAAAGAGCGGTTTGCAAAAACGGTAAATCTCAAAAATAGGAGAGCCGGTTTTGAATACGAGTTTTTGGATAAGTATACAGCGGGTATTCAATTGATGGGTACTGAAATTAAATCGATTAGAGAATCTAAAGTAGATTTTGCAGATGCTTACTGCTACTTCCGAAAAAACGAACTCTATTTGAAACAGCTCCATATTTCTCAATACGCTCAGGGTACTCATTATAATCATGAGACCACTAGAGAAAGAAAACTATTGCTCAATAAAAGAGAATTGAAGAAGTTAGAAGAGAAGTCTAAGGAAAAAGGCTTGAGCATAGTGCCTACCAGAATTTTTATTACCGATAGAGGCTTTGCTAAAGTTGATATCGCTTTGGCCAGAGGTAAAAAGCTTCACGATAAAAGAGACTCGATTAAAGAAAAGGACGTTAAGAGAGATTTAGAACGAATGCGCTTATAAATATGGATGCAATAGGATACGGAGTTAGTCGATTGAGTATAATCCCTATTAGGGCTCAGGCCAAAGATTCGGCAGAACTTGTATCACAGTTGTTATTTGGAGAGCACTATTCGGTTACTGAGAAATCGGAGAATGGTAAGTGGTTTAAGATTCTAAATGCTTTTGATGATTATCGAGGATGGATTGATGCCAAGCAGCATCATGAAATTTCTAAAGCGTATTTTCAGCAGATTAATGATTCTGAGTATAAGATTTGCACTGACCTAGTCGCCAAGATCCTATTTAACAATCAAGTCAATTATATCACTTCAGGGGCCATTCTCCCATTATTGAACAATCCAATTTTTAAAGAAGAGGAGCATGTTGCTTTTACCGGTGCTTCTAAAAGTCTGCATCAGAAGCAAGGAGCCGCAAGCTTAGTGGCTATTGCTGAAAAGTACTTGAATGCGCCTTATCTATGGGGTGGTAGAACACCATTTGGTATAGACTGCTCAGGCTTTACCCAAGTTGTGTACAGAATTGGTGGGCATAAACTTCTCAGAGATAGCTCTCAACAGATTAAACAAGGTGTTGCCGTTGTGTTGGCTGATTCAAGGGTTGGAGACTTGGCCTTTTTTACTAATCATGAGGGAAAAATGAACCATGTAGGTATGGTTCTAGAGAATCATCAAATCATTCATGCTTCGGGAAAAGTGCGCATTGATACCCTAGATGAAAAAGGAATTTTTAATGCCGAACAAAAGGCCTATACACATCATTTACATCAAATCAATCGCATCTTGAAGTAATATGAGAAGAGTATTGGTTTTGAATCAAGATTACAGTCCCATTTCCGTGTGTTCAGCTGAAAGGGCATTTCTCTTGATTTACTTGGAAAAAGCCGAGCTCGTACATGAAGATGAAAGCATGCAGATGCGCACAGTCAATAAGTCTTACCCAACACCTTCTGTTATTCGCTTACAAGACTATATCTACATTCCATTTAAAAGTGTGATGCTTACTAGGCAAAATGTATTCAAACGGGATAGTCACGAATGCTTGTACTGTGGAAGCAAAAAGGACTTAACCTTAGATCATGTCCTTCCAAAATCAAGAGGAGGGAAGTCCACCTGGGATAATCTAGCGACTGCTTGCAAGAAGTGTAACTCTTTAAAAGGAGACAAAACCCCGGAAGAAGCAGAGATGTCTCTAAGTCAAACACCTTTTAAACCCAGCTACGTAATGTTTGTGAGAAACTTTAGTGGATTTACTTCTAAAGACTGGCTCAAGTATTTGAGTTTGAATTGAGTAGACTTCTAACTTCTGCATTCAATATTCTAACTTCTCAAGAAATTCCCTACCTTTGCAGTCCGTTTTGAGTAAAGCGGCTTTTTTGAGCAATCAAGAAGGTTTTTGAAAATTAAAGTTCCATGTTCAAATGCTCTACAGAGCATGGATCGTAACGACAGAGCAAAAAAATGTCTGAAGAAAACAAAACTCCTGAGCAGGTAGAAGAAACACAAGCTACTGCTACAGAAACTCCAGAAACAGCAACCGCTGTTGAAACTCCAGAAGCACCAGTTAAAGAAGAAGTAAAAGCAGCCGAGCCAGAAGCGTTCGATTGGGATGCTTTTGAAACAGGTGGATTTGGAGAAGGCTACTCTCAAGCAGAAAGAGATGATTTAGCCAAAATCTACGAAGAGACTTTAAGTACAATTGAAGAGAAGAAAGTAATTCAAGGTACTGTAGTTTCTATCAACGACAGAGATGTTGTATTAAACATTGGTTACAAATCTGATGGATTGGTAAGTTCTTCTGAATTCAGAGATACTCCTGATCTTAAAGTAGGTGATCAAATTGAAGTATACATTGAGGAGCAAGAGAACGCACAAGGTCAACTTGTTCTTTCAAGAAGAAAAGCAAAAATCGTTAGAGCTTGGGAGCTTATCCAAGATGCTAGCGAAAATGATAAGGTTATCGAAGGTTTCGTTAAGAGAAGAACCAAAGGTGGTCTTATTGTAGATATCTACGGTGTAGAGTCTTTCTTACCAGGTTCACAAATTGATGTGAAGCCAATCAGAGACTTCGATGTGTTTGTAGGTAAGAAAATGGAAGTGAAAGTTGTGAAAATCAACTACACTAACGACAACGTTGTAGTATCACACAAAGTATTGATCGAGAAGGATCTTGAGCAGCAAAAAGCTGAAATCCTTGAGAACCTAGAGAAAGGTCAAGTACTAGAAGGTGTAATCAAGAACATGACCAACTTTGGTGTATTCATCGATTTAGGTGGCGTTGATGGTCTATTGCACATTACTGATATCTCTTGGGGTAGAATCAACGATCCGTCAGAAGTACTTAAACTTGATGATAAGGTTAACGTGGTTGTTCTTGACTTCGATGATGATAAGAAGAGAATCTCATTGGGTATGAAGCAATTGACTGAGCATCCTTGGGATCAACTAGAAGCTACTGTAGAGGTAGGTTCTAAAGTGAAAGGTTCTATTGTGAATGTTGCTGATTACGGTGCGTTCCTAGAGCTATTCCCAGGTGTTGAAGGTCTTATCCACGTATCTGAAATGTCTTGGTCTCAGCACTTGAGAAATCCACAAGACTTTATCAGCGTAGGAGATGAGCTAGAAGCAGTTGTGCTTACGCTTGATAGAGAAGAAAGAAAAATGTCTTTGGGTATCAAGCAATTGACTGAAGATCCTTGGACTAAGCAAGATGTATTAACCAAATACGCTGTAGGTACTAACCACACTGGTGTTGTTAGAAACCTTACGAACTTCGGTTTATTTATTGAGCTAGAAGAAGGTATCGATGGTTTGGTACACGTTTCTGATCTTTCTTGGACTAAGAAAATCAAGCACCCTTCTGAATTTGTTAAAGTAGGTGAAGAGCTTGAAGTTCAAGTACTTGAGCTGGATATCGAGAACAGAAGATTGGCGCTAGGCCATAAGCAATTAGAGGAGAATCCTTGGGATACTTTCGAAACTGTATTCACTCCAGGTTCTACTCACAAGTCTACAGTAGTTTCTAAAAACGATAAAGGTGCTACACTTGAGTTACCTTACGGTTTAGAAGGTATTGCCACTAACAAAAACTTGAAGAAAGAAGATGGTTCTTCAGTTGAGGTTGGCGAGACTGTAGATTTTGTTGTGGTTGAATTCTCTAAAGAAGATAGAAGAATAGTATTGTCACACACTTACACTTTCAGTGCTCCTGAGAAGCCGGTGGCTAAGAAGAAGCCAGCAAGTGGTGGAGGTCAAGCGAAATCAAAAGTTCGCCAGATCAACAATGACAACGAGGTATCTACTTTAGGTGACCTTGATGCACTTTCTGCATTAAAGTCTCAGATGGAAGACAATACCAAGAAAGCTAACGCTAAGAAAGCAGCTGAGAAGAAAGCAGCTGATGCTGAGGGAGAAGCAGAAGCTCCTGCCGAAGAGTCAGCAGAATAATATATAATCCATTAGAATGCATCCATTAAATGGGTGCATTCTTTTTTTATTTTATTGGTCTGGAAAGCGAATTATAATAGATTTGCACACAGAAAATGGCGTTGTGGCCGAGTGGCTAGGCAGAGCTCTGCAAAAGCTTGTACAGCGGTTCGAATCCGCTCAACGCCTCATGAAAAAGCACCCAAATAGGGTGCTTTTTTTATTCAATGATTTACGTCAGCATTTGTCGTGCATGTGGTTGATTCAAATACCATTCATTATTCCTTAAAACTTAGTTATAAGCTTATATTCTTTGGCTTGAAAGCAGACAAATGAAATTTACGCACATTCTTTTCAGCTTAAGCCAATTTAAAATGTTTTGCCAAGTGTTCGATTATGAGTTATTTATAATAATTCTAAATAAAATTAATACTCTAGAATGTCTTGTAAAGAACTGAGATTCAGATTTATAAGATTCTGGGTAACGAACAGATAGGCCCCTTTCTGTCTGTAAGTTTTAGTTTGAAAAACGGCCTTCCAATACTACCTTTGACCAGATTTTCAACAGTGAGCCAATCTGTGATAAAAAATTCGACATTTATGGTTAAGAATAGAACTCTTGTTCGATGGACGACAGCATTCGTTTTTGTATGCTGTTTCGTTTTTTCTAGTGTAAACGTTTTTGCACAAAGAGATGCCGTACCTACCGATCCTGAGATTATTGCTCAAGGCGAGCAATTATTTAGTGAGTGGGCATGTAATACTTGCCACAGGGTAGATCAAAAATTAGTTGGTCCTGCATTAGCAGGCGTTTACGACAGAAGAACGGTAGACTGGATTTATTCTTTTGTTAAGAATAGCCAAAAACTAATCGCTTCTGGTGATGCACAAGCAGTTGCTCTTTATAATGAGTACAACCAGCTTCAAATGCCATCGCATGATTTAGAAGATGCGCAAATTCTTGCCATCATGGCTTACGTAAGAGATTACGAAGAAAATCCTCCAACCCCGGCCGTTGATGCATCTGCCGCTGTAGGAGCTGATGGTGCTGCTGCACCACAAGGTGGTATCCCTACTGCTTATTTGAATATTATCATTGCAGCACTTGTAGTGGTATTGGTATTGATCCTGATTGTATTAGGAATCATTATTGGTGTTCTAAAGAAATACTTACAAGATAAAGAAGGACTAACTGAAGAGGATCAAGAAGTAGTAGCTGAGCGTTTCAGCCTATTGGCTTTCTTAAAAAGTCCTACAGTAATAGGGATTGTTACTTTCTTAGTTATTGCATTAGGTGCTAAGAATGTGATTGATGGACTATACACAGTGGGTGTTCAACAAGGTTATGCTCCTGAGCAGCCTATTGCATTCTCTCATAAAATACACGCAGGTCAATACGAAATTGGCTGTCAGTATTGTCACACGGGTGTGGAGATTGGTAAGTCGGCCAATATCCCATCAGTGAATATTTGTATGAACTGCCACAGTGCCATTAAAACCGACTCACCTGAAATTCAGAAACTATATGCAGCCCAAGAAAGCGGTCAACCGATAGAATGGGTTAGAGTACATAACTTACCTGACTTGGCATACTTTAACCACTCGCAACACGTAAAAGTAGGTGGTGTAGAATGTCAGACTTGTCATGGAGAGATCCAAGAGATGGAAGTAGTTAAGCAGCATGCACCGCTTACAATGGGGTGGTGTATCGACTGTCACAGAAATACAAGCTTAAATACGCAAGGCAATGCCTATTATGACAAGCTTGTTGAACTACACAATTCAAATACCACAACGCCAATGAAGGTTACCGATATCGGTGGACTGGAATGTGCTAAGTGTCACTACTAAAAAATCGAGATTTCTGACTTATATACAATGAAGGAAAATCAAAAAACATACTGGAAAGGCATCGAGCAACTTAGAAACGATGCTGACTTCGTAAAGAAAAACGAATCGGAATTTCCAGAGTATTTACCAATTGGTAATGAAGAAGGTGGAAGTAACAGACGTGACTTCCTTAAGTTGATGGGATTTGGTGTAGCAGCAGCTACTTTGGCTTCTTGTGAGGCTCCGGTAAGAAAAGCTATTCCTTATTTAAATAAGCCTGTTGACGTAGATCCTTCTGTACCTAACTATTATGCATCTACCTATGTAAATGGTGGAGATGCAGTAAGTGTTGTGGTAAAAACAAGAGAGGGTAGGCCAATCAAAGTTGATGGTAACAAATACTCTTCAATTTCTCATGGTGGTACAAATGCTCAGGTTGAAGCATCTGTTCTTTCTTTATATGATAAGGAAAGATTAACAGGGCCTTTAAAAGGTGGTGCTGATATCGCTTGGGAAAGTTTAGACTCAGAAGTGGTTAGCAGACTGAATCAAGTAGCTAACGTTGGCGGTCAAATTAGAATTGTAAGTAAGTCTGTATTGAGTCCTACTACTAAAAGAGCTGTGGGCGAATTTGTTGAGAAGTATCCAACTACTCAGCATGTTTCTTACGATCCAATTTCTGCTTACGGTATTGCTGAAGCGAACAGAAGGTCGTTTGGACAGTCTATGATTCCTTCATATGACTTCTCTCAAGCAAAAACAATTGTGAGTGTAGGTGCTGACTTCCTTGGAACTTGGATTTCACCTATTGAATTCGCTAAGCAGTACGCTAAAACAAGAAAAATCAATTCGAACCATAGAGTAATGTCACGTCATTACCAGTTCGAATCTAACCTGTCAATGACGGGTGCTAATGCAGATCATAGAGCTGCCATCAAACCTTCGCAAGTAGGTCCATTGGTAGCAGCTATGTACAATGCCATTGCAGCAAAATCTGGTCAGTCTAACGTTTCAGGAGCAAATGCTGCTGATGTTAGCTTCGTGTCAGAAGCTGTTAATGATCTATTAGCTAATAAAGGTGAATCTCTTGTTGTGGCAGGTTCTAATGATCCTGCAGTACAAGTATTAGTAAATGGTATCAATGCCATGTTAGGCAATTATGGTACTACTATAAATCCTAATGCTCCTGTACACTACAGACAAGGTGATGACCAAGCGATGGCCAACTTCGCTAAAGAATTAAATGGCGGAAGCATTGGAGCAGTTATCTTCTTTAACTGTAACCCGGTTTACGATTCAGCCGAAGGTGCTGCAATTGCTGCAGGTTTATCTAAAGCTAAATTGACAGTATCTACTTCTGATAGAATGGATGAAACAGCTTCTGCCGTAGAGTATATAGCTCCTGATCACCATTATTTAGAGCAGTGGAATGATGTTGAATTGAGAGAAGGTCACTTCAGTTTAGTTCAACCTACAATTGCTCCTTTATTTAGTACAAGACAAGCGCCTGAGTCATTCCTGAAATGGTCGGGTAATCCAATTGAGTATTACGCTTACATGCAAATCAATTGGAGAGAGAACTTCTTTACTAAGCAATCTGATACTTCAAACTTCCAAATGTTCTGGGATAAAGCACTTTTTGATGGTGTATTCGAGACAGGCGGAAATACAAATGCTTACACATATGACTTTGCTTCTGCATCTGGTGCAGGAACCAGCATTGCTCAGAATTACAAAAAAGCAGATAACGGATTTGAATTAGCCTTGTATGCTAAAATTGGTCTAGGAGATGGTTCTCAGGCTAATAACCCATGGTTACAAGAGATGTCTGATCCTGTAACTAAAGCTACTTGGGATAACTATCTGACTATGTCTATAGCTGATGCTAATGAGATGGGTATTGAAATGTTCGAAGGAGAGACACAATTAGTAGAATTGACAGTAGGAGGAAATTCAATGCAGGTTCCTGCATTAGTTCAACCAGGTCAAGCTACTGGTACATTAGGTCTCGCTGTTGGATATGGTAGAACTAAGGCTGGTAAAGTAGCTGATAACCTTGGGGTTAATGCTTATCCATTAATTACTAAGCTAAATGGTGCTAACGTTACTGATGTATTGGGTGGTGTGAGCGTAGCAGCTACTGGTGAGACTTACAGAATTGCACAAACTCAAACGCACCAGACTTACATGGGTCGTGAAAACGTAGTGCAAGAGTCTACTTTAGACGAGTATAAGAAGAATACTTCTGCCGGAAGATATTCTCCAAAAATTTATAAAGAAGGGGAGTACTATAAACCTTCAAAAATCACCTTATGGCAAGGTCACGAGTACAATAACCACCACTGGGCCATGTCAATCGACATGAACTCTTGTACTGGTTGTTCTGCATGTACGGTGGCTTGTCAGGCTGAGAACAATATTCCTGTTGTTGGTAAGGAAGAAGTTCTTAACAGAAGAGAAATGGCTTGGATTAGAATTGACAGATACTATTCTGCTGCTAATCCTGCTGGTAATAAAAAAGAGTTGGAGCAAGCTGCTGAGAACCCAGAAGTTACTTTCCAACCAATGATGTGTCAGCACTGTAATAATGCACCATGTGAGACGGTATGTCCGGTGGCTGCAACTACTCACAGTACTGAAGGTCTTAACCAGATGACTTATAACAGATGTATTGGTACGAGATACTGTGCTAACAACTGTCCTTACAAAGTGAGAAGATTCAACTGGTTCAAATACCACGATAATACGCAGTTCGATAAGAACCTTGCCATGAATAACGACTTGGGTAAAATGGTATTGAACCCAGACGTAACTGTTCGTGCTAGAGGGGTTATGGAGAAGTGTACTATGTGTGTTCAAAGAATTCAAGCGGGTAAATTAGCTGCGAAGAGAGAGGGTAGAAGACCTGTTGATGGTGAAATCAACACGGCTTGTGCTACGGCTTGTCCTTCTGATGCTATCACGTTTGGTGACTTGAACGACAAAAACTCAGCTATTTCTAAAATGCTTCAAATCGAAGAGAAGAAAGATGGTGAAGGTGCTACTGAAAGAGTAGTGAATGAAGACAGAGCTTACCATGTACTTGAAGAGATAAATGTGTCTCCTAATGTGTGGTACATGACTAAGATTAGAAATAAGAACAAAACTGAAGCTTAATTTTTAAAACCGAGATAAATGCAAGTTGAAGCAACTGTAAGAAAACCTCTAATTACCGGTGGCAAAACGGTTCACGATGTGACCGAGGATATTTGCCGTCAGGTAGAAGGTAAGCCTTCAAAGCTGTGGTTAATGGCATTCGGAATTTCAGTGGTGACTTTAGCCATTGGGTTCTTAGCCGTAGCTGCTACACTTTGGGAAGGTATTGGCATGTGGGGGCTAAACAAAACCGTAGGTTGGGCTTGGGACATTACTAACTTCGTATGGTGGGTTGGTATTGGTCACGCAGGTACCCTAATCTCTGCGGTATTGCTCTTATTCCGCCAAAAATGGAGAATGGCAATTAACAGAGCATCAGAGGCGATGACTATTTTCGCTGTAATCTGTGCTGCAATGTTCCCTGTACTTCACATGGGTCGTCCATGGTTAGGAGCATACTGGGCACTACCATTGCCAAATACTTTTGGTTCACTTTGGGTGAACTTTAACTCTCCACTATTATGGGACGTATTCGCGATATCAACTTACTTCTCGGTTTCGTTGGTATTCTGGTATTTGGGTCTTGTACCTGATTTTGCCACAATTCGCGATAGAGCTTCAGGTATTAGAAAAACAATTTATGGTGCTTTATCTCTAGGATGGGATGGTGCTGCCAGAACTTGGTCTAGATACGAATCAGTATCATTGATCTTAGCTGGTTTAGCAACGCCTCTTGTACTTTCTGTACACACCATTGTATCGTTTGACTTTGCTACATCAGTTATTCCTGGATGGCACACCACAATTTTCCCTCCTTACTTCGTTGCAGGAGCGATTTTTTCTGGTTTTGCTATGGTATTAACGTTGATGATCGTAACACGTCAAGTATTTAAACTACACGACTACATCACAATTGAGCACATTGAAATGATGAATATTGTAATCATCGTTACAGGTTCAATTGTAGGTATAGCATACATCACTGAGTTCTTTATTGCTTGGTACTCTGGAGTACCTGCTGAGCAGTATGCTTTCTATAATAGAATGCAAGGACCTTACTGGTGGGCCTATTGGTCAATGATGACATGTAATGTAATCTCTCCTCAGTTGTTCTGGTTCAAGAAGATCAGAACGAGTATTGCAGCAACATTCATTTTATCACTTATTGTGAATATTGGTATGTGGTTTGAACGTTTCGTAATCATTGTTACCTCCCTTCATAGAGATTACCTTCCATCTTCTTGGGCAATGTTCTACCCAACGATTTACGATATGGGAGTGTATCTATTCACTTTCGGTTTGTTCTTTACTGCGTTCTTCCTATTCGCGAAGTTCTTCCCAGTAATTAACATGGCTGAAGTTAAGAGTATTGTAAAATCATCATCTGAAAAAATCGAAGCCTAATCATGAGTGACAGTAAAGATTTCGTTCTTGGCGTCTATGATGACGAAGACGTATTGCTAAAAGCCGTGGGTGCTGTGCGAGAAGCCGGTATCAAAATCGATGAGGTATATAGCCCATTCCCTGTACATGGTTTGGACGAAGAATTAGGCTACAAGAAGTCTAGGCTTCCAATCGCTGCCTTTATGTTTGGTGCCTTAGGTACAACTCTGGCGTTGACGATGCAGATTTGGATGTTAGGTATTGACTGGCCAATGATCATTGGTGGTAAGAACTTCGTGGCACTACCTGACTTTGTTCCTGTAACATTCGAGCTTACAGTTCTACTAGCTGCTTTTGGTATGGTAGGTACTTTTTTAGTATCAAGTGATTTAAAGCCTTGGAAAGATCCTAAGTTGTTGGACATCAGAATTACTGATGATAAGCACATTATGGCGATTGACCTTGGTAGCAACAAAGCAGTTGATGCTAAAAAGATAGGAAGCGTTTTGAAAGATTCAGGCGCTGTAGAAGTAAACGACAAAACTGTTGAAGAATAAGCTAAGAGATATGAACAGGACACTTAAAGTTTTATTGCCTCTTTTAGCAGCTGCTGTAATCAGTGGTTGTACGGCAGAGGGTGACAATCCTGGCTTAGAGTATGCCCCACAAATGTATCACTCAATTCCTTACGAGCCATTGACGCAAATTAAGGATAAGGAGAAGGGCTCTTGGCTAAGTAATAGAGAGGATGGTTTAGGAGAATTTTATAATTCTAACGACAACAATCCTTATGCACAAAATGTAAGACAACCAGTTGCTGGCACTGTAAGAAGAAACGGTAATGGTATGCTTCCTTACAGATTGGGTAAAAATGATATTGAAGCTGCTGCAATGGTTGAAAATCCATTTGACGCTACTCCTGAGGTTTTGACAGAAGGAAAGAGATTGTATGATCTTTACTGTGAGCACTGTCATGGTTCACAGGGTAAAGGTGACGGATTAGTTGCGCCTGTTTATTTAGGGGTACCTACTTATCAAGCACCAGCTCAAAGAAACTTATCTCAAGGTCATATATTCCATGTGATTACACACGGAATTAGACGTATGGGAGCCCATGGTTCTCAAATGAGTGAGGATAAGCGATGGAAGATCGCTAGATATGTTCAAGAATTACAAAAACTATAACAGAGACTTTTTAAGAGATGGCAAAAGAAACATTTGACTTTAGCGCTGGACTAAGAAAGAAGCTACTTATTACGTTTGTAGTGGGAGCGGTTCTGTTATTAGGTAGTGCAATGTTCCCAGGCGGTGGAGAACATGGCGATGGACATGCTGAGGGTGATCACACCGAGCAACACCATGAAGGTGATCATAATGATGGACATGATGCAGGGCACGAAGAGGATCACTCTGAGGGCCACGATTCAGGAAATCATGAAGAAGGTCACGATGATGGACACGGTCCTTCGTACGAAGAAGCTGCTTTGATGGCAGATGCTGGTGATGACTCTCATGGAGAGGAAGGCCATGGAGGCGGTTGGTTCAAGAGATTCAAAGTTGATTTCTGGATCAACAATATCTATTTCACGGGTATTGCGCTTATAGGACTATTCTTCTTCGCAATTCAATATGCTGCTCAAGCAGGTTGGTCAGCATTTATATTAAGAATTCCTCTTTCAATCGCGCACTGGATTGCTCCATCTGCGATTTTAATGATTGGGGCTTTCTTCCTTTTTAATCACGATATTTTCCACTGGACTCACGGTGATTTATATAATCAGTTCAACGAAGATGGATCTATTAACACTCACTATGATGCGATCATAGCGGGTAAGCAAGGCTTCTTCTTCTGGCTATCTTCTCCTGGAGGATTACCAATTTTCTATATCCTTAGAATGGTAATCTTCTTTGGTATTTGGTTCTGGATGTTCAGAATGTTAAAGACCATGTCTGTTCAAGAAGATGAAATAGGCGGAGATGATATTTGGAGAAAGATGAGAAAGACATCAGCTATTTTCTTGGTGTTCTTTGCTGTATCTTCTTCAGTAGCCGCTTGGGACTGGATTATGTCAATCGATACACATTGGTTCTCAACCATGTTCGGTTGGTATGTATTTGCTAGCTGGTTTGTATCTGGCTTAGCACTTATCACTTTGATTACAGTATTACTTAAAGAAAATGGTTACTTACCTCAAGTAACTTCAAATCACTTGCATGACTTAGGAAAGTTTGTATTTGCATTCAGTATTTTCTGGACCTACATCTGGTTCTCTCAGTTCTTACTGATTTACTACGCAAACATTCCGGAAGAGTCTGTATACTTCGTAGAGCGCTTCTTAAGCGATAAGTATGCACCATTCTTCTTTGTGAATATCTTTATGAATTTCTTCTTCCCTTTCTTGACACTTATGACAAGAGATGCGAAGAGATTGAATGTATTCTTGAAGATTGCCTGTGTAGTTGTACTACTAGGGCACTGGATCGATTTCTACCTAATGGTTACTCCTGGTACGCTAGGAGAGTCAGGAGCGTTCGGTTTAACTGAGATCGGTATGTACTTAATGTTTGGAGCAGCATTCTTATGGGTAGTGTTGAAAGCATTATCTTCTTATGCACTTGTTCCTAAGAATCACCCGATGTTAGCAGAAGCAAAACATCACCATATTTAATTTATAGAAACAGTAGATATGTTCGGATTTTACATTGCATTAGCAGTATTTCTGGTTGTAGCCATTCTTCTTCTGATTTTTAGAATCAGTAGACTGATAGGTGTGGTAAAAGGTACAGGTGAGAAGACTACAATGGGTAGCAACAACTTAAATGCAATCATGATGATTGTGTTTATGGTTGGATTCTTTGGGTTGGCCGCTTGGTATTCGTGGGGAAATTTTGATGCCTATGATCCTCCTGTGGCATCAGAACATGGTGAATTGACAGACAAGTTGTTCTGGAGAACCATGTGGATTACAGGGATCGTGTTCTTTATAACGAACGTATTGTTATTTTACTTCTCTTGGAAGTATAGATACAGTGAGAGTAGAAGAGCTTTATTCTACCCACACAATAACAAATTAGAGTATATCTGGACAGGTGTTCCGGCTATCGTATTAACATGGTTAGTGATCTCAGGCTGGATGGCATGGGATGGTATCATGAGCGAAGCTCCAGAAGATTCTGAGCAGATAGAAATAATGGGTTACCAGTTCGCTTGGTCTTTAAGATATGGCGGAATGGATAACGAAGTAGGAGATTATGATTATCGCTTGATTGACGCAGTCAATAGCCATGGTCAAGATTTCTCTGATAGATCTGGATTCGATGATTTCCAGTACAGAGATCTTGTAGTTCCAAAAGGAAAGCCAGTGTTATTGAAAATCAGAGCTCGTGACGTGTTACACAGTGTTTACATTCCTCACATGAGGTTAAAAATGGATGCTGTACCGGGTATGCCTACTCAATTCTGGTTTGTAGCGAATAAGACTACAGCAGAAATGAGAGTTGAAGAAGGTAATCCTGAATTCGAATATGAATTAGCATGTACTGAGATCTGTGGTGAAGGTCACTTCTCAATGAAAAAGAAGGTGACTGTTCTAGAGCCGGAGGAATATGAAAAATGGAAAGCTGAGCAGAAGTCTTGGTTATCTAAGAATCCGGAGTATATGACTCAAGTTCCAGAGAACTTGAAGGAATTAGCATTAGTTACATCAGGCATTAACGAATAATAAAAGAACATGGCAACTGCTACTACAGAAGCAAATATTGAAGTACATGCTCACGATGATCATCACGAACATCATGAGACTTTTATAACGAAATACATTTTTTCAATCGACCACAAGACCATTGCGAAGCAATTCCTGATTACAGGGATTTTCTGGGCAATGATTGGGGCAGCAATGTCTGTAATCTTCAGATTACAGTTAGGTTTTCCTGATGCTGACTTGAGTTGGTTGAGACCTTTCTTAGGTAAATGGATTCAGGTTGACGGAAGCTTAGATCCTTCTTTCTATTTGGCATTAGTAACAATGCACGGTACCATCATGGTATTCTTTGTATTGACAGCCGGATTGAGTGGAACATTCTCTAACTTCTTAATTCCTTTACAGATTGGAGCTAGAGATATGGCTTCAGGTTTTATGAACATGTTATCATACTGGTTCTTCTTTGTTTCAAGTGTGATTATGTTCATCTCTCTATTTATTGAAACAGGACCTGCTTCAGGTGGTTGGGTAGTATATCCGCCATTATCAGCACTTCCGCAAGCAATGGATGGTTCTGGATTAGGTATGACGCTATGGTTGGTAGCTATGGTATTCTTCATAGCATCTTCTTTGCTCGGAGGTATCAACTATATCACTACGGTAATTAACCTAAGAACTAAGGGAATGACTTTCTCAAGATTGCCTCTTACGATTTGGGCATTCTTCTTAACAGCTGTAATCGGTGTGTTATCATTCCCTGTATTATTCGCTGCTGCTTTACTTTTAGTATTTGACAGAAGCTTTGGTACTTCATTCTATTTATCAGAAATCTATATTGGTGGTGAGGCGCTTTCTAACGTTGGAGGTAGCCCAATCCTATACCAGCACTTGTTCTGGTTCCTAGGTCACCCTGAGGTATATATTGTACTATTACCTGCTTTGGGTATTACGTCTGAGATTATTGCCACCAACTCGAGAAAACCAATCTTTGGTTATAAGGCGATGATTATCTCAATGATGGGTATTACATTCTTGTCGTTCATCGTATGGGCACACCACATGTTTGTGTCTGGATTGAATCCTTTCTTAGGTTCAATATTCATGTTCTTGACGTTGATTATCGCTATCCCATCTGCTGTAAAAGTATTTAACTACCTGACTACGCTTTGGAAAGGTAATATCGTATTCACACCGGCTATGTTGTTCTCAATAGGTTTGGTATCGGTATTTATCTCCGGTGGTATTACGGGTATCTTCCTAGGAAACTCAGCTATTGATATACAGCTACACGATACATACTTCGTTGTAGCTCACTTCCACTTAGTAATGGGTGCTGCTTCAGCATTCGGTTTATTGGCAGGTGTTTATCACTGGTTCCCTAAGATGTTTGGTAGAATGATGGATTCTAAGTTGGGTTACATCCACTTCTGGTTAACATTCATTGGTATTTACTCAGTGTTCTTCCCAATGCACTATATCGGAATTGCTGGTTTCCCAAGAAGATATTATTCATTTACCAACTTCGATGCGTTTAGTGGATTTACTGATCTGAACATGTTCATTACAATTGCTGCGATTGCTACATTCATTGGTCAGTTTGTGTTCTTATTCAACTTCTTCTACAGCATGTATAGAGGTAGAAAGGCTCCTGCTAACCCATGGAAGTCTAACACATTAGAATGGACTACTCCGGTTAATCCTGGTCATGGAAACTGGCCTGGTGAGATTCCTCAAGTATATAGATGGCCTTACGATTACTCTAAGCCAGGTGCTGAGGACGACTTCATTCCGCAAACCGTTCCTTTCTCAGAAACTATGGAATCTAACCTTCCACATGAGAATGACTTGATTGCTCTTGAGAAAGAGGAAGCTGACGAGATTGTGGTGAATGAGTCAAACGCATAATAAGAATAGATTATTCAGACGGTTTTCTGCCGTCACTATCATAGCCGTCTACTTGCTTATTGCAGTAGGCGGCATTGTTAGAAGTACAGGTTCGGGAATGGGATGTCCTGATTGGCCAAAATGCTTCGGAAGTTGGGTGCCTCCAACAGATGTAAGTCAGCTTCCGATAGATTATAAGGCTCAATACGTTCAACAGAGGGTTGAAAAGAATGAAAAGTTTGGTCGATATCTTACCTCATTAGGATTTGCCCAATTGGCAGATCAGGTGGTCAATGACCCCAGTATTCTTGAAGAAGAAGACTTTAATGCGGTAAAGACATGGACAGAATATGTTAACCGTTTGATTGGTGCGGTTATCGGTATCCTCATCTTTGGCACATTTGTGCTCTCTTTGAGGTATTGGAGGGAAGATAAGCTAATCACCGTTCTTTCATTTCTTGCAGTAATATTGGTTGGCTTCCAAGGTTGGATAGGCTCTATAGTAGTGAGTACAAATCTCCTACAATGGATGATTACGATTCATATGCTTTTAGCTTTAGTCATTGTATGCCTTTTGATTTACGTGTATTACAGATCTAAGAGACATTTAGATGGAGCACAAGTGAATCTATCAAATAAGCTTAAAGCCTTGATAGTGCTCTGCCTAGTCATGTCTACGGTACAGATAGTACTTGGTACTCAAGTGAGAGAAGCCATAGATCATGTAGCCGAGTCTTTTGTTAGGGCCGAATGGATCGAAAATCTTGGTTCAGGTTTCAAGATACATAGGACTTATTCTTTGCTAATTCTAGCTGTTCACATTTGGATGATTAGAGTTTTGATAAAGGAGAGTAAAAATCAAAAGTCTTTAGTCTTACCAACTCAAGTTTTGTTAGCTGTAGTAGCTGTTGAAATAGGGAGTGGAGCTTTAATGGCATATTTCGGAGTGCCTGCATTTATACAACCAATACATTTATTGCTAGGAACAGGAATAGTGGGATTGCAGTACTACGTGCTGCTATTAACAAATAATAGAAAATTAGTAGTTGCTTAAGTCATGCAGACGGGTAATTCAGTTGAAATAAAAGTATCGAATGTTTTTGCCGCCAAGGCAAAAGCTTATTTGGAGTTGATGAAAATGAGACTATCATTTTTGGTAGCTTTCTCATCAGCTTTTGGATATGCGCTTGGTATGGGAGGCCGTGTAGATTGGCAACAATTGGCTCTTTTGTTTGTCGGTGGTTGGTTAATTAGCGGTGCTTCTTGTACGATCAATCAGGTAATTGAAAAGGACCTGGATGGTTTAATGAAACGTACCAAATCGAGACCTCTGCCAACTTCAAGATTGAATGGTAATGAGGCTTTATGGTTCGCTACCGTTGTTGGCCTATTGGGTATTCTTTTGCTAGTAATCTCAACGAATACGCTAACAGTGGGCTTAGCTATTCTTTCAATGATATTATACAGTTTTGTTTATACTCCTCTAAAAAGAGTAGGACCCATTGCTGTATTCGTAGGAGCATTTCCTGGTGCTTTACCTCCGCTTTTAGGATGGACAGCAGCTACAGGAATGATCTCGCACGAGGCTATGATCATCTTTGGTATCCAGTTTATTTGGCAATTTCCTCATTTCTGGGCTATTGCGTGGGTAGCAGATGAAGATTATAAAAAGGCTGGTTTCAAACTTCTTCCGGTTAAAGGTGAGAAGGACATGAAGACCGCTTTCCAAATAATGACATATACGCTGTTTTTAATTCCATTGGGTTTGTTGCCAACTTACTTTGGCTTGACAGGGATTAATTCAGGAGTTGTAGCCACTGTTTGTGGCGTTTTATTCTTAGCATCAACCATTAAGTTGATGAAAGATCAATCAAGAAAATCGGCATTGAGAATTATGTTCGGTTCTTTCTTGTATTTACCTATAGTTCAGATTGCGTACTTACTTGACATGGTGAAATGATGGTAGAAGATTACAAGTTAGTAGACGCACCAGTAGAACAGCCATTGGCAATGCATCCTAAGAAATTTGCATTGTGGTTGTTCATTGTTACTGTGGTTATGATTTTTGCGGCATTTACAAGTGCCCATATTGTTAGACAAGCTGATGGTGATTGGTTGGAGTATGATATTCCTTCAATGCTTTGGTATACTTCAGGGATTATTCTTTTAAGTAGTGTCACTTTGCATTGGGCTTACCTATCAGCTAAAAAAGACAAATTAGAGCTGGTAAAACTGGCTCTATCGATTACTTCTATACTTGGTGTTGTCTTCTTAGTGGGTCAGTATATGGCTTGGGGACAATTAGTTGATGCGGGAGTATTCTTTGTAGGTAATCCGGCAGGTAGCTTTATGTATGTATTTACAGGGTTACATGGTGTCCACTTGATAAGTGGTGTGATTTACCTTCTTTATGTATTATTTTCGTCTTTCAGATATAAAGTGCATTCAAAAAATATGTTGAACATGGAGATGTGTTCTACTTTTTGGCACTTTTTGGGAGGCTTGTGGATATATTTGTTCATATTTTTACTGCTCAATCATTAAAAACTAGATCTACTTATGGCAACTACTGCTACAATGAGTAAAGCTAAATTATGGGGTGGAGGAGTTGAGCCTTTAAAGGCCAGCTATGGAAAGCTCATGATGTGGTTTTTTCTATTGTCAGATGCGTTTACGTTTTCTGGCTTACTCATCACATACGCATTCCTAAGATGGAGTGCACCGGCTTATAATGGTGCTCCTGAAGCGTTTACTTTCTCAACTGAATACTGGCCAATCCCTGAAAAAGTTTACGAAGCTTTTCCAGGATTCCATGGTGTTGAGTTACCATTAGTCTTTGTAGGTCTTATGACCTTTATCCTCATTTTGAGTTCAGTTACTATGGTACTGGCTGTAGAAGCAGGTCATAGAATGGATAAGAAAGGAGTAGTAAAATGGATGCTCTGGACAATCATAGGTGGATTTGCTTTCTTAAGCTGCCAAGCTTGGGAGTGGTCTCACTTTATCCATGGTACTGATACGGCTACTATAGGTGACGTATTAATCAATGGTATCTGGGTGAATGATTATGAGATTTTTGGTGCCAACCTTTCTTTTAATCAATATGGACCTCCGGCATTTGCTGCTTTATTCTTCTTTATTACCGGATTCCACGGATTCCACGTATTCTCAGGAGTAGTATTGAATATCATTATATTCTTTAACGCAGCCAATGGATTATACGATAAGCGTGGTCACTACGAAATGGTAGAGAAGGTTGGTCTTTACTGGCACTTTGTAGACCTTGTTTGGGTATTTGTATTTACGTTCTTCTACTTGATTTGATAAACTTATAATAATGGAAACAGCTACTAATGTAATCGTACAACCGGTTGATAAAGACAAGATAAAGGGCATCTGGAAGATTGCACTTTACATGGCTTTGATTACCGCAGTTGAATATGTTTTTGCTTTTACAATGGATGCAGGAACCTTACGTTCTACCATCTTCGTGGGCTTAACAATCTGGAAGGCTTTCTTTATTGTAAGTGAGTTTATGCACTTAGGACATGAGGTAAAGGGATTGATCTATTCGATCATTCTACCGATGATGTTTATCATCTGGCTGATTGTCGCGCTTGTCAACATGGAAGGTGCTGCTATTAAAGATGCAAGAGGTATAGTTGATGTTGAAGGTCCTGCTGTAGAGCAGGTCAATGAAGACTAACTAAACTTAAAACTTATAAACAACCACGCTATTTGCGTGGTTTTTTTATACCCAATTATGAATAAAAAGGCTGTTTTACTCTTCTTAACTATTGGTTTGCCGGTAGTTATTTTCCTGTTCTTGAAAGGCTTTGGCAATAATCAGTATACTATACCGGTGCTGTATGAACAAGGACTGGGCGATTCTTTATCTACACCGTGTTTAGATCAGAAGAAACAGCAGTATGTTGTTAATAACGAGTTGATTCCTGAAGGAATGAAGATCATTCATTTTGAAAGGTTGGATGGCCCTGTGTTAAAGACAAGACTTGAAGAATTAGAACGTGTACAGGATGTCTTTTATAATGATGAAGATATTTCATTAAATACCTTCGTTAACGCGAACACAATATCCGTAACTGATATTCAAGACTATGACCAGAGGATACAGTTTCTAGATGGTTTTTGGAAGAAGAGTGAATTGGATTCTACTTCTTGGGCTAATCTGAAATATTGCGCAATGGCTATGACAAACCTAGATAATAGAGTAGTCTTGATTGATAAGAAGAACAGAATAAGAGGTTATTATAATATTCTTGAGAGAGAAGAAACAGATCGTTTAATATTGGAGTTGAGAATACTTAAAACTGAAGAATAAAATGGCAGAGGTGTTAGAGAAAAAGAAATCAATGCTATGGATTCGCATCTTATCAATCGCGATTCCTGTGGCAGTAGCTATATTGCTTGGGTTGCCTACAAAACTAGATTTAGGTGATTGGGTGTATAACCTACCACATGTAATTGGCGGTTTGAATACGCTTACTTCGATTTGTTTGATTTTAGCTTTGGTCGCAGTAAAAAAGAAGAATATCAAGTTGCACCAGCAAATGAACTCGGCTGCTTTTGTCTTAGGCGCTATTTTCTTGGTTTGTTATGTGATTTATCATGCGAGTGCCCCATCAACGCCATTTGGTGGAGAGGGTGCCATTAGATATGTCTATTATTTCTTTTTGATCAGCCACATTGCACTATCTATAGGTGTTGTTCCGTTGGTGTTGCTCGCTTTCTTTTATGCCTTGAATGGCATGATAGATAAGCATAAAAAGATCGTAAAATACACCTTTCCTATCTGGTTATACGTATCAGTAACTGGAGTTACAGTTTATTTGATGATCAGTCCTTATTATACGTTCTGATTCAAGTTTTAAGTGATTTAGCCTTACCTTTGAGTTATGAGAAAAGTATTATTCACAGCACTTGTTTTGACAATAACAACTTTACATTCTTGGGCACAATGTGCTATGTGTAGAGGTTCTGTTGAGTCAACTGTAAGTGCCGGTGATACTTCAATGGCTTCTAATCTCAACCTTGGCATCTTGTATTTATTTTTTACACCATATGTGCTAGCAGCCGTAATCGGTTATTTGTGGTACAAACGAAGCAGACAGAATGCAAACAAGACCAAAAGGCTTAGCGGTATTACAGGGTAGATGCCCGCAATGCCGTGTAGGCAAACTTTTTAAGTATCCAACACACAAACTCAGCAAGTTTACCGAGATTAATGAACACTGCCCAAGTTGTGGTGTAAAGTTCGAAAGAGAGCCGCGTTTCTTCGATGGTGCCATGTACATCAGCTATGCACTTTCGGTTGGTTTGTTCTTGGTTAGTGCGTTCTTGATATACCAACTGTTTCATCCCGTATCTGAAACAGTGTATATGGTAGCGATAATCTCAGAGGTGATACTGCTTTATCCCTTAATGTTTCGTTTTTCAAGAATCTTCTACCTCTATATTTTCGGAGGATTAAAGTTTGGTGGAAATAAGAAGTAAGATCCGACTTCATTCATTAACCACGACTTCTGGTTTAGCCTTTTTTTCAAAGTACCAGAACAGCCATATAATGGTTAAGATCTCAGCTATCACAGAGAAATAAGAACCCTCAATTCCGAAAGCGCCACCATTGGTAATGTTTTCTGTAACATACTCTAGTTCAATGATGGAATAAGTGTCTTGACCACTCACGTTAAATCCAAGAAGTGACTGAAATAAATTCCAGCTCAGATGAATTCCGATTGGCATCCATAAATTCTTGGTGTACATATAGGGTATGCCCAAAACTATACCAGCCAGAAACAAATCTATTAGTCCGAGGACAGTAACACTTGGATTAGCTGCATGAAGCAGTGAGAAGATTATGGACGAAAGTATTAGGGCAATGTATTTGTTGAATGAAAGCATCATATTCTTGAGTACATAACCTCGAATTAGGGTTTCTTCAACTACAGAGACACTAGTGAAAAGAAGAACAGTCATCAAAACTTCCAGCGGATCGAATTTAATGTTTGCGATAGATACTTCTCCAATTAGAGTTAATATGCTGCCGATTGTGACCATTATAATCAAGCCTATGATTAGTCCGATTTTGAAGTCTTTTAGTCGATTTTGTATACTAAAACCAAGGTCTTTAAAAGTCTCTTGATCTACATTTACAACAAAGAACCAAAGGACAAGTAAGGTTCCTGTCAAATCGGACAAACTAATTACTAATTTTTGGAATGTTGATTTTACCAGCTCATCAGGCTCTTCGCTCAAAAAATCAATTCCAATTAAAAAACTACCAATTGAAACGAAAATACCTACAACAATCAAGTAGGGAATGATAAGCATGAGTATGCGTTGCCATCCTTTGAAGTTGGGTTTTGCCATGTTTTAAAAGAGTCTTTTCAAGTTCTGGTGAAACTAGCTTTTATATGTGTTACTAAGATTTGAATATAAAAACTAGTAACGTCTTCCACCCCTATAACCTTCCATAAAATCAGCTTGGAATTCTTCCCAATCTGTGACCATTTCATAGATTATTAAAATTAAGAAGACGAAAACTATGACTGTGAAGATTCTGAGAAAGGAAAATTTACCTTTACGGGGTAGAGATTTAAAAAGTTTGTTCATTTTAGAATTGATTAGGTATACTATTTACTGTCTGTATGTTTTAGCATAAATAAGTGATCAACGTGATAATTGTAAGATGACAACAAACAAATTGAAAAGAATATGTAAGGCGATTGAGTATTTAATTCCAAATTTCACCCTAGCAATTGAATAAATAATTGAACGTAAGAAGTAAGGAAGTAGAAATAAGATTTCTGGCCCCAAAAGGATCATTGGATCTTTCAAAACGAAATGGGAATAGGCAAATAATATACTAGAGACCGTAATTAAAAGATAGGTATTTATTCTTATCGGTTTCTTATTTGCCAGTAGTTTTGATAAGACAAGATTAAGTAAAACTGATGTGATAATGAATGAAAAAAATAATAGCAAGTAGCCAAAATCAAAAATGTGAATTTCTAAAAGATTAAGCACAAAGCTTATGAAAAATGATAATCCAAGAACTTGAGTTTCTTTTTTATCAGAAAGCACTAATCTAAAAGATAATTCCTCAATTATAAGAACCAACAAAATAGTCGGTAAGTAGAGAATGTTTGTCGAGTTTTCACCTTGATATATAGAAGGATCGAAACCAACGATAAGATCAATAACAATAATTGCTATAAGTGATAAAAGGATTAAAACAGAAAAATAAAGGGATAGACTTTTTAAAGTCTTAATCCCTTTATTTTTATTTAATGTTATTACCATTTTGCTCTATTAAAAGCTTTATCAAAAGCTGAAGCTAAATAGTCAAGTGTTCTTCCGATATAACTTCCAACATTATATCCATCTTCAGCATGGTCAGCCATTGTTTTAGGTTCATGTCCTGGAGCATAGCATGCTCCTGTTGGTAAATCAGTACCTCCGGATATGAATACAATTTCAGGTTTAGTTAATCTTTCCATAATAATTAATAACTATGATTTGAATAACCTTCGCTGAAACCATCCGAAACTCCTTTTATGAAACCTGCAACACGTGCTGCATTTCGGAGAGCGTGTTTCATATTAAACCAAATGACAGAGGGATCGAAAATCCCTCCTCCATTTACTCCTTGTAATTCTTCAGACTTCAAAACCTGAACATTTAAATCGTTGATTTTCTTTATAATAATTTTAGATTAAACATATCTACTTAATTGCATGCGACTTTAGAGTATATATGAATTAATTATTTAGTAGTCTCATATTTTGAGTCTGGAGAAAAAAGTTGAAAACTTGTTTAATTTTTGCCAGGCTAATCCACCATTAATTCGGTTAGCATCTACATCAGAGAGCAATTTCATTGGGAGAAAGCCAAAATGGAATTCAACATCATAACTGTACTCATAGCTTTGTTTTCTAATATTATATACTATTGGTGCACCAAGTTCTTTCATGATTTCAATATGGCGATGTAAGCTCGCTTTTGATAGGTTAAGCCTATTTGCAAAATCTCTAGGTGTACCAGTTCCTCTTCTTTTTATTAAGAGATGCATTCTTTCTACTAATGCCCTTTTTTCTACTATACTTTTCATGTGAGTGATTTATGCGCTTATTTTTTGAGGTAATTCTGGCAATTGTTGTTGCCATAATTGCCAATACTTTCCTTCTTTTTCGAATAGTTCTAAATGACTTCCTTCCTCCAAGACAGCACCTTTGTCGAGAACAACAATCTTGTCAGCCAGTGCTACTGTGTTTAAACGATGCGCTATAATTAAAACAGTTTTAGTCTCCTTTCTCATTTGATGGATAGCCTTTTGCACAAAGCTTTCAGAATTGGTATCCAAAGAGGAAGTTGCTTCGTCCAGAACTAGTATTTCAGGCTGTTGATAGAGGGCTCTGGCAATAGCAATTCTCTGCTTCTGACCTCCTGATAAGCTAGCTCCGTTTTCTCCTAAGTACGTTTCAAAACTGTTCGGTAGTGATTCTATAAAATCTAGAATATTTAATTCTTGGGTGATTTTTAATATTAGATCCATGTCTGGTTCAAATTCGCCTACTGCGATATTCTCAATTACGCTACCTGCAAAGAGGTCTATCTTCTGCGGTACCACACCAACAAGCTTTCTCAAACTTGCTGGCTCTATGTAATTCAAATTTGTGCTGCCCAAAGAGATACTCCCGTCTTGAAGAGGATATAAGTTTTGTAAGAGTGATGCCAAAGTTGATTTGCCGGATCCACTTTCGCCTACTATAGCAGTTATTCGTCCTTTTGGAATGGTAAGATTAAAGTCATCAAATACTTCAACCCTGGACCCATATCTAAATTTAACGTGCTTGAATTTGATGTCTCCGAGATGGTCCTTTGTAAGCTTTATCTTGTTTTCTATTTCTTCCCTTTCTAAATCCATAATTTCAAAAAGCCGATCCGCTGCAATGAGTGCATTTTGAATGGCTTTGTTAGATGATACCAATGAGGCAACAGGTCCAGTGAAATAGCCGATAATGGCATAGAAAGACAATAATTCACCAGGAGTAATGGTTCGATCAATAACGTAGTACGAACCGATCCATAAAAGCAAAATAGTAAAGACTCTATTTACTATCATGGAACTTGTACCTGTGAATAAACCGTTCAATGCAGAAGTATACCCAGTCTTTAATAAATCGATGAAGCGTGTTTCTGTTTTAATATTAGAGAATTCCTCCAACCCAAAACGCTTTATAGTCCCAACTGCGTTAAGACTTTCAACAAGCTGACTTTCTAGATCAGCTCCCTTTTCCATTACCCTACGTTCCACCTTTTTATTTAGTCGATTGGTAATTAGGTAGATAAGGAGATATACAGGAATTATGCATAGCATTAGTAACCCAAGCTTCCAGTAATAAGTGAACATTAGGCCAAATGAAAAGAATACAATAAGGACATTCAATGACAGGTTTAAAGAGACTTCATTGATAAAGGACCTGATTTTTACTGCATCGCCAATTCTTGATATGATTTCACCTACTCTCATATTATCAAAAAACTGTTGAGGTAATTTGAGTAGGTGTTTGTAGTATCCAAGAATTAGTCTAGCGTCTATATTTTGGCCAGTTCTGAGCAAAAATGTATCCTTGTAATAACCAAGTAGCACCTGTATCACTAGAAGGAACATCATTATTGTTCCCATAAGGTTGAGCAAGTTGGTATTGCCATCTACCAGTACAAAGTCAGTAATTTTTTGAATAAATATGGAGGTTGATAATCCGAGTAAAGTATAGATCACTGCCCCAACAAATGCTTGTATAAGAGTTGCTCTATGGGGTTTAAGAAGAAACCACATTCTTCTGTAAACAGATACCTTCTCATTGTTTGCAATGAAAATTTCTTCCTTCGGGGAAAGTAAGACCAAAACACCTGTCCATTCTTTTTGAAAATCTGAATGACTTTTTTTAGTGATTTGTCCCGATCCAGGGTCCATAATTTCGACATGATCTTTTGTAACCCCATAAATAACTACAAAGTGGTGGAGTACTTCTTTCACAACAACATGAGCTATTGTTGGGTATGGAATTTTGAATAGACTCTCGAATTCTCCTCTTACTCCTTTAGCCTCAAAACCAAGCTTTTCAGCAGCTTCTATCATACCAAGAACATTAGTACCTTTTTTATCAGTACTAGCATATTGCCTGATTTTTGAAATTGGCACTCTCTTATTGTAATGACTGCATACAGATGCTAGGCAGGCTGCACCACAATCTGTGATATCGTGCTGTTTAATTTTTATAGACATGTGTTTTATTGTGCTTGAGATAATTGATTTTGATTAGGATTAACCCAATTATCGATTTTGTCATATAGTAGATCCAACAGTGACCTATTGGCAATCTTTATTCTTGCATTTAATGTCAAACCCTTTTTTAATTCACCTAGAGCTCCATTTTTGAGCTTTAAGTTTTTCTCATGGACAGATGCTGTAATCTTAAATACCAGTTGATTTTCATATATCATGATGTCATCGCTGATATCTAGGATTTTGCCTTTAGCGAAACCCCAGTTTCTATAATTAAAGGCATCAATCTGAAATTTGACAGAATCAGATTCCTTTATTAATCCTATTTTAGAAGGAGGACAATACAACTCTGCAATCAATTGGCTATTGGTAGAGATTTCCCCAATAGATTCTCCAGCATTTAAGAACTTGCCTGTTGAAACTTCCTTAACATTTAATAGTGATCCGGACTTCTGTGCGACAAGCCAGTAGGTTGATCTGTCTTCAATGAGGTTTTTTAACTCAGTTTTTAGAGATAATAATTGAATGTTTTCTAACTGTCTTTCTTTCGCGTAAATAGATTTTCGCTCTTGTTCAAGAAATGATTTTTCTTCCTCAAGGATTGATAAATCAACTCTGTGTTTTTGAATTTCTGCTACTGAAATTACATTCTGTTTGAAAAGAGACTCTTGTCTCTCAAGAATCGTTTTTTGTGCTATGATTTTAGACTCAATTAATTTCGTGCGTTGTTTGAATTGGGATAATTCCTCAATGTATCTTGACCTTTTTAAGAAATTAATAGTGGGGCTCTTGGCAAAGAGTAGGTAGTTCAAATCCTCTATATTCTCTTCAGAGAGAATCATTTTACTTTTAACAGCTTCAATCTGATTATCTATAATGGTTGTACTAAATCCTAGAAGCGTATCTCCTTTAGCTACACTTTTATTGAAAGAAATTCTACTTTCTTCAATGTATCCAGATTTGGGTGAGACGAGTATTTCTCGAGGTTCGTTGGATGTTAAAATCCCTCTTGATGAAAGATGTATATCCGTATAAAGATATTTTAAACCAATAAGACAAGAACAAAGAACAAGGAGGAGTAGGATATAAATAACTTTGGTTCTGACTTGTGTTTTAAATATGTATGAAGAGGTATCGTTCTCCAATATTTCTTTAGGAAAAATCATGTGTGCTTGAGTTGAAAAAATATAATAAAAAATTATTATAACGATATTATATGAAATATATATTAATATAGCAATTAATAATAAAGCTTAAACATGATTTCTAACAACTGATAATATATGTTCAGTTTTCATTTCAGAAGAGGGGAAGAAGGCTATACTAACTAATAATCATAGTAATTCGCTTTAACGAGTTTCTTGCTGTCAAGGCTTCAGATTTGCAATTTGAATAAGTCTAATACATTCAAATTTGATTATTAGCACAGAACTATTTCTTTGGAAGTATTTTTGCTTGCTCCATACCTAAAAGAATTTTTTGGTAGATTCCGTTGTAGCCTGATAGAATTAGATTGAAGCCTAGCCTAAGGTCTTTAGGACCAAATAAATATTTTCTCCTGAGTTTGATATTAGTAGTATTCACATTACTAATAGATGAGGCTATATTTTCTGATACCAACCGCAGGGTAGATCCTCAAGTACAGATTACCACTAACGTGCAGCAGCAGTTGCAAGTGCTAGACGATTTCGTAGATGGAATCAGCGATCGTGCTATTGTTGATTTAAACAGAGGCTTTAGCCGATTTCAGAAAAGTGAACTTCTTCCATATTTCATTTTCGAAGGCGATCAGATTCTTTACTGGAGTACCAATAGATTCGTACCTAAATACGGAACCTTAACGGGTACTTATCTCTACAAATATTTAGAGTTAAAGAGCGGGCAATATGTTGTAAGGCGAAAAGTGATCAATAGCTCAGGTAACCGTGTAGTAGAGATATTTGCGCTTCTTCCTTTGTCATCAGAACAACCTATATCAGATGATTTTGATAAGTACGGATTGAATGAAGAGATTTTTGGAAGGTCATCCTTTACGCTTTCTTCCACAGATACAGGTACAAATGCTGTAAAGTCTCCTGAGGGTATTTTCCTCTTTTCGTTTGAGGGCACAGAACAAATGAAGATTGATTATCCACGTTATGCCATCTTCATTTTCCTTTTGTATGGAATAGCGATCGCCTCATTTCTGATTGCCTCATATCGCTTAAGTAAGCAGCTTAGCAAGAGAATAAACCCTATGCTGGCCACAGCTTTGTGGCTAGGTTTGTTAGTGGTTGCAAGACTATCTATGCTCTTTTTTGAGTTTCCACAGAGCATTATCAAATCAGTCTATTTTGAACCAGATATTTTCGCTGCGAGCTGGTGGGCACCTTCCATAGGAGACTTCTTTCTTAATCAGATTACGCTACTAGCAGTATTCGTTTTTGGGTATAGAGCCTTTAAATCTGAATCGGCTAAAAAGGGAAAACGAATAGATAAAAGGAATTTAGTTTTCACCATCATACTTCTTGTTGCCAGTGTATATCACATAGTAACTCAAACGGAGTCATTATTGACAAACAGTCAATGGTCTTTTGATGTAGCTACAGATATTGGGTTTAGTGAGTCGAAATTATTGGCATACTTGTCCCTTTTTGTAATTGCGATTATTCCCTTCCTTTTGGGGCAAATTATTGCCGAAGCCATTAATAGATTAAATCAGACAAAGAATGCTATGGTGGTCTTGGCATTACTTGCTGTTTTAGGTCTCCTCAGTAGCTTGCTCTTTGGATTGCCTTATGTGGTTATGCTATCCATCATTTCGATCTATCTTTTCATTATCATCTACTTTAGACTCTTTGAACATTTTGAAAAGGCCAACTACAATACCTTTCTCTACTACTTTATTGGCGCGTTTCTAGCAGCCAGTATATCTACTTCGGTTCTCATGAATTTTATTAGAGTTGAGAATCTTCAGAATAAAGAATTACTAGTAACGGAATTACAGTCTTCTAATGATCTGACTGCTGAATTCTTGCTCTCCGAAGCCAAGAAGCGAATCTCTGATGACGTCTTAGTTCAAACGAGTATCACGAACCCTTTTTCTCCTAAAGATCAAATTAGGCGAACGATCAGAAGGGTTTACTTGGGTGAATACTTCGATAAATATGATATAGAAATTAATCTGTTTAATGGAAGTGGAAAGCCAATTAGTAACAATTCGATTTTAGACTGGCCAACGCTCAAAGATTATTACGGTGTGCCCCAAAACGAAACGGCCTTTGAAGGTTTGTTTTCATTTCAAGAAACCTATCCAGCAGAAAAGAGTAAATACTTTCTATTTATAGATATAGGGAGATATGGTACCCTAGTTGGGCATATCTTAATTGAATTAGATCGTAAGCAGCAATTAAATAACAGCATTCTACCCCAACTGCTATTAGAAGAAGTAACAGACAACCGAGATATTGGCGATTTTGATTATGCTATTTTTTCGAGTGGTCGATTGATTCAAACCTTTGGTGATTTTAACTACGAGCGAGATTTTGATTCTGAACTCCTCACAGCGAATGAGATATTTAACACCAATGTTTCTCAAGTCGGCTATGATCACTTTGCAATTGCAGAATCGGGTTCAGATAACATATATGTGATCAGTAATCCGACTTATCCAGTGCGGTATTTGATTACAAATTTTGCACTCTTCTTCCTATTCATGGTGGCGGTAATCATTCTCATTTTTGGGGTAAATGGTATACTAAGGTCTTTTCAGAGAACGACCACAACACTTTCAGCTAAGGTTCAAATCCTGTTGAACTTTGCTTTCTTTTTACCATTGATTATCGTTTCGCTGGTAGTGCTGCAGCTTGTGAACAAAACGGTAGAAGAGAACATCGAATTCCAGTATTTATCAGTAACCAAAAGCGCTGGAGATAATATTTCGTCTGAGTTACAACTGTTTTTAGAAGGAAGAAACGAAAACAATGAGGCACTAGAAAGTCGCATTAACGAGATCAGTCAGTATGCTCAGGCTGATATTAATCTTTATAATACTAACGGCAGGTTGATTGCAACTAACCAAAGATTGATTTTTGAAAATGAACTGTTAGCTCCCTTTATTAATCCAGCCGCCATGGAGTATCTGGTAGAGTCTGGAAACGTACAGCAGCTGAATGAAGAGACTGTTGGTGACTTAAGTTTTAAAGCTACTTACTATGGTATCCGATCGAATCAAGATAATCGATTGATTGGGGTGCTCAGTATGCCGTTTTTCGATTCAGAGGAACAACTCCTCAATGAACAACGAGAGATTCTGTCGAATATATTGAATGCGTTCACATTCATTTTTGTCATTTTCATTGTACTGTCTTTCTTGGCTTCAAGAATTCTAACATATCCATTCAAATATCTCACAGAACGAATCAAGAGAACCACGCTTTCCAACTTAAATGAACCATTACATTGGAATGCAGATGATGAAATTGGTTTGATGGTAGGAGAGTACAATAAGATGCTTCTTAATCTTGAAAAGAATAAGAAGGCCTTAGCCATGAGCGAGAAAGAAAGTGCGTGGAGAGAAATGGCGCAACAGGTAGCGCATGAGATCAAGAATCCACTGACACCTATGAAGTTAAAGCTTCAGCACTTAAAGAGGGTATTGGCGGCTGCTCCTGAGGTTCAGACAGAGATTAATAAGCCCATAGATAGCTTATTAAACCAAGTAGACACTTTAAGTGATATAGCCACTTCATTCTCTTCATTTGCCAAGATGCCTATTCCAAAAAGCGAAAGGTTGAACGTGGTGGAAGTATTAAAGAAGACAATAAGGCTGTTTAATGAGTCACCATTGACATTGAAGCCGAATATCCCACGTGAGGCAATTTGGGTTATGGGAGATGAACAATTGCTTGGTAGAATCTTCAATAATCTAATTCTAAACGCGCAACAGGCTACACCTGAATCAAGGGAAGGTGTCTTGGAGATTGAAGTGATAAGAACCCACAACAAAGTGCGTTTAACCTTTGCAGATAATGGGGTTGGTATTGCCAATGACCTCAAGGACAAAGTATTTATCCCTAAATTCAGCACTAAAGAAACCGGTTCCGGTATTGGATTAGCGATAGCCAAACGTGGGGTAGAGCATGCCGGAGGGAGTATTTGGTTTGAATCAACAGTTGATGAGGGCACTACTTTCTTTTTGGAGTTCCCTCTAACCGATTAAAAGTGCTACGTAGCTTTCTAATTTTTCTTTTTCTACTGCTTTGTATTTCGACTCAGGCACAGTCGCCTTTTGAGACGTGTAGGTGGATAAAAGTAGATTCAACTCCACAAATTCTGGATTCATTAACTGTATTACCTGAGTCTATTAGAATTGACCAGCCTAAGAGCGGTATTACTTTCAACTTCAATCTCCAGAAGAATGAAATTACCATTGCCAATACCACTCTAGATTCGGTAAGAGTATGTTACTCCCGATTACCATTTAATCTCCATAAATCTAAGGCGAGAAAGACTTTAGATATATATGACTCCGCAGCACTCTTTAAAGAAGTTGCATTACTGAAACAGCAACTCGATTTACCTAAACGGGAAGAGATAATCAGCACAGAGAATATCACAAAGACCGGGAGTATCACAAGAGGTGTATCATTCGGAAATCGTCAGGATGTATTTGTTAATTCTACGCTAAACCTTCAAATGGAAGGTCAATTGACGGAAAATGTAAATCTGCGCGCAGTAATTACTGATCGGACAGTTCCTTTTCAACCAGAAGGGAATACTCAGCAATTACAAGATTTCGATAATGTGTTTATTGAATTATATAGCGATCAATGGAAACTCAGGGCCGGTGATGTTGTCTTGAAAAATGGGGCTTCGAATTTTTTGAGATACTACAAAAATGTTCAAGGCGCTCAATTCAATACACAGTATGAATTGCCTGGTGGATTTAAGGCGGAGACAACTGTTGCAGGTTCTGTAGCAAAAGGTAGATTCGCTTCAATTTCGGTTGATCCTATTGAAGGGGTACTTGGCCCATATAGGGTGCGCGGCCCTAATAACGAACGATTCATCATTATTCTGGCCGGTAGTGAAAGAGTATTTATTGATGGCGAGCTACAGACCAGAGGGTACGATCAAGACTATACAATCGATTATAACCTAGGAGAGATCACTTTTACGAATAATGTACTTATTACGGAGTTCACGCGAATTAGAGTAGATTTTGAATTTTCGGATCAAAATTATACGCGATCTATAGTTCAAGCGAGCCACTATCAGAGTAATGATAAACTCAATTTTGCCATCAACTATTACAGTGAAAAAGACAATAGAAATCAACCTTTAGCTTTTGAATTGAGCGATGAGGAGAAAAGGATTTTAGCCAACGCAGGAGATGATTTGACACAAGCTGTAACCTCAAGAGCAGATAGTGTGGCATTCTCACAAGAACTAGTTTTATATCGCAAAACGGTAGGTTTCGATAATCAGGGAAGACCGTTTGAGATTTTTCAGAACTCTGTTAATCCTGATAGCGCGTTTTTCAATGTGCAATTCTCAGAAGTAGGTCAAGGTAATGGAAATTATATCTTGCTGAATTCTACTGCTAATGGAAGGATATATGAATGGGTTGCCCCAATAAATGGTCAGCTTCAAGGTAGTTTTGAACCAGTGTCGATTCTTAACGCACCTAATCAGAAGTCTATGGCAACCATAGCAGGAGGGGTAAAGCTGAATACTTATGATAAGCTGGATTTAGAGCTGGCGTTTTCCAGAAATAACGTAAACCTATTTTCTGAACTAGATACTGAAGATGATAATGGCTTCGCTTCAAGGGTTAATTACCAATCTCGAGATAGGCCTGTGTCAATACTGAATGGATATAGACTTAATGCAGGATTCTCTTATGAATTCAACAACGAGAATTTCTCCTTTATTGATCGATTGCGATATATAGAATTTGATCGGGATTGGAGCTTTAATCCAGAGGATTTCACGGAACGTTTTGCAGAGAATATTCTAAATGCAGACTTGAACTTGTCTAAAGATCCTAACCATAATTTTGAATATAAATTAGTGGGCAGGAAAAGAGGAGATGCAGTAAATGGCTTACAACACTATCTCAAGTTCAATCAAGATTTTGGGCCGGTTAGATGGAGGTTAGATGGCTTCTTTATGAATAATGACCAGAGGTTTTTAGAATCCTCATGGAATCGGTTAACCTCTGATTTTTCCCTAATGTCTAAGTGGTTTATTCCTGGTTTTAGGTATCGCCAAGATCAAAATGAGGTAGTCAATAAGGTAGATCAGCAGGTGATTCGAACAGCCATGAATTTCCGGGAGAACACCTTCTATCTAAGAAATAGCGATACGCTCAAAACTAAATATGGAATTGAATACCAGTATAGAACCGACAGACTTCCTGTAAACGGAGCATTGGTTGATAACACTGAATCCGAAACTTACAATGCATTTTTCAGAACAGAGATTGACCCTTACAACAGTCTCAATGTCCTTTTCACTTACAGGAATTTAGAACGACTCAATGAAACTGGCCAGAATAGAAACGATGAAACCATAATGGGTAGAGTAGATTGGGTAGGTTCATTTTTTAACCGAGCCATTCGTTCAGACTTGAGTTACAACTTGTCTAATAGCCGCGAATTGAGAAGAGAGTTTATCTTCATTTTAGTCCCTACTGGAGAAGGCACACATACTTGGAGAGATGATAATGGCGATGGTGTGCAAGACTTGAACGAATTTTACATAGCAGTAAACCCAGATGAGAAGAATTATGCTAAGATTTTTGTTCCTGGAGATACATTCGAAGAAGCTTTCAATACCATTATTAACTATCGGTTGAATATGGATTTTCCAAGAGAATGGTCTCAGCAAGGAGGGTTGAAAAAAGCCCTTTCAAAATTCTCAAATATCACTTCTTGGTCACTCAATTCTAAGATTACAGATGATGACTTAGGCACAAGGCTATTACCTCTGAATGTTTCAGAAGAAAACCTTCTGGCAGTTAATGATAATCTCAGAACAACCTTATTCTTTAACAGATCAAGTACCACATTCAGTGCGGATGTAGGTATTGCCCAAATAGAAAACCAGCAATTGCTTTTAAATGGATTTGAGCGAAGATTAAGGAAGGACTTGAGATACCATGCCCGATGGAATGTCAATAAGCGCGTTAATCTAGACGTGAATGTTATTGATGGGCAGAGAACCAGCCAATCTGATGTTCTCACGCAAAGAAACTATCAGGTGCAGACCACCACATTTGAACCTGCCCTTACTTGGCAGCCTGTCAGAAGTTTAAGATTGCGGGCTAATCTGGCCTTAAAAGACAAGCAGAATTTATTTACCGAAGCGTCAGATGAAGCATCTCAGATCACAGAACTGGGAGTAAATGCAAGGTTCGCCAAAGCTGCTAAGTCTACCATAGGCTTAATTTTTAGGTATATAGATATTGATTTCACTGGCATTGAGACATCACCTGTGGGGTATGAGTTATTAGAAGCTTTAAGGCCGGGTAGAAACCTTACTTGGAACTTGAATTGGCAGCAAAGATTAGGTAAAGGGTTGCAGATGGTTGTGCGATACGATGGCAGGTCTTCACAGGGAAATAGAACTGTACACTTGGGCAGAGTTCAGGTAAGTGCACTTTTCTAATGTATTGTAATAATCGGTACTGTTTAATTAAAGCTCGTTAGACCAGTTGCTTTGGTCTTTTTTACCTTGATATAGAAAAGTGTAAACTTAAAAACCGACCAATAAGCAGGTGCCACTATTATCCACAAAGCAGCAGGCCCTTTTGGCTTATGACTAAAGAGGTCAGTCGTAGCCAATAGAATTAGAAATTGGCTTGTCAAAAAGACCGACCAAAATAGGAATAGGAGCCAAGGCTTGGCAAACTGTTCTAGTCCTTTTGTTTCATCCAATATCATGAGCTCATGGCTTTAAAGTCACGCATCATTTTGTTAGCAAAAACAAAATCGTCTAGCTCTTTTACGCCTGAATGTACAATATCTTTATTGGTACCTTCCCAAAGCTTGTTGCTGTTACAGATGAACATAATGTACTCACCAATTTCCATCACCGAGTTCATATCATGCGTCACAATCACGGTAGTGATCTGGTACTCATCTGTTATATCAGCTAATAATTGATCAATCTTGATTGAAGTTTGAGGATCTAAACCTGAGTTCGGCTCATCACAAAAAAGGTACTTAGAGTTGTTTACTATGGCCCTTGCGATGCCTACACGCTTTTGCATACCTCCTGAAATTTCTGAAGGCATCTTCTTATTCGTGTTCTCTAGCTTTACCCTTTTTAGCATTGAATTTACTCTATCCAGCTTCTCATCTTCAGGCATCTTTGTGAGCACATCTAGAGGGAATTTCACATTCTGCTCTACATTCAATGAATCGAAAAGTGCGCCACCTTGAAAGAGCATTCCAATTTCTCTCCTTATATCGGTTTTCGTATCACGATCAGCATTAATGAAGTCTCTATTATTGTAGAGAATCTCACCAGAGTCAGGAGTAAACAATCCTACAATATTCTTTAACATTACGGACTTTCCTGAACCACTGGCACCAATGATAAGGTTAGTTTTTCCTTGCTCAAAAGTTGCTGAAATGTCGTTGAGTACAGTCTTGTCTGCAAATGACTTATATATGTTTTTAACCTCTATCATGATACCAATAACAGTTGAGCTAAAACAAAGTCACTAAGTAGAATGGCAATACAGCTCACGGTAACTGCCCGTGTGGAAGATTGGCCAACTTCTAAGGCACCACCTTGGGTGTAGTATCCCATAAATGCTGATATGGAAGAAACTAAGAAGGCAAACACCACAGATTTGATCAAGGCGAAGGTGATACTGAATTCATTAAACTCGAGCTTCAACCCTAAAAAGTAATCCGCAGGAGCCAATACACTACCAAGCTCTGCTGCTAAATAGCCACCTCCAATAGCCAATGAACCAGCTAAAATCACTAGAAATGGATACATAAAGAGCGTAGCAATAATCTTAGGGAGTACCAGATAAGATACTGAGTTGATTCCCATTACCTCTAGAGCATCTATCTGCTCAGTAATGCGCATAGTTCCAAGGTTACCTGCAATACTAGAACCCACCTTTCCGGCAAAGATGATGGCTGTAATGGTTGGTGCTAATTCAAGAATGGTTAAATCTCTCACCACAAGACCAATTACATTATCCGGAATTAATGGATTTACAAGGTTATATGCGGTTTGCAAGGTAGATACAGCTCCCATAAAGACAGATACTATACTTACTAATACAATACTGTTGATACCGATCAATATACATTCATCGAGAATCAATTTCATGTAGGTCCTAAAAGATTCAGGATTCTTGAATAGTGCGCCTATAAAAAGTATGTACTGTCCTAATCGACTCATTTAAGGAGTTTTTGACATTTGCCAAACATCAACAAATTAATAAAAGTTGTACAACCGGAGCTTTAATACACTAAAACTAATGTGGTTTTTTGTAAGCCCCTATCTTTGAACGATTGAATTCGAAAATCTTATGACAAAACTTGCTGTAATTACGAGTGGAACTAAAGGAATTGGAAGAGCTACTGTTGAAAAATTCTTTAATGAAGGATATGATGTAGCCACATGCGCTCGTAATCAAACCGATTTAGAGCAACTTAAGTCAAGCCTTGAGTCTCAAGGTCAGAACAAAGTACATATCAGATCTACAGATATGTCTAAGAAGAATGAGGTTTTAGCTTTCGCTCAAATGGTTTTAGACTTAAATCAACCCCTAGATGTATTAGTGAATAATACAGGGATTTTTATCCCGGGCTCGGTTCATAATGAAGAAGAAGGTGCCTTAGAAAGTATGATCGAAACGAATCTATACAGTGCCTATTATCTCACTAGAAAGCTGATAGGAGGAATGATTGATACCAAATCGGGTCATGTATTTACCATGGGATCTATTGCTGGTATAGACTCATATGCCAACGGGGGCAGCTATTCTATTTCAAAATTTGCGTTAAGAGGATTTACGAAGGCTCTGCGAGAAGAGATGAAGGAACACGGAGTGAGAGTTACTTCAGTTTTAGCTGGAGCAACCTACACGGCCAGCTGGGAAGGTGTGGAATTACCAGAAGAAAGATTTATGAAGGCAACGGATATTGCCGATGCTATTTATGGAGCTCATGCACTCTCTACTCAAACTGTTGTTGAAGAAATTCTAGTAAGGCCTCAGTTAGGTGATATTTAAGGAACATTTTACTTCATTACGGGTTAACTTTGCAGCATTCTAAAAGCTATGGACCAAAGCGTAATTTCCGCGAAAAAGTATTGTAATAGCCTTGTTTCTTACCAGAGGCGAAAAACCATTCCAGTTCAGGTTGGAAATGTAGTTATTGGAGGAGATAACCCCATTGTTGTACAGTCAATGACAACCGTTGATACCATGGATACTATGGGTTCAGTTGAGCAGACTTTACGTATGGTAGAAGCGGGTTGTGAATTGGTAAGAATTACTGCTCCCAGCCTCAAGGAAGCGGAAAATTTAAGAAACATCAGAGATGAATTGCGCAAGAGAGGCTGTGATGTACCGCTTGTAGCAGATATTCACTTTACACCTAATGCCGCTGAATTAGCTGCACAAATTGTTGAGAAGGTAAGGGTCAATCCGGGTAATTATGCCGATAAAAAGAAATTCGAGAACATTGAATATACCGATGATACTTACCAAGCTGAATTAGAAAGAATCAGAGAGCGCTTTACACCACTAGTGAAGCTCTGTAAAGAACACGGTACGGCCATGAGAATAGGAACGAACCACGGTTCGCTCTCTGATCGAATTATGAGCCGATACGGTGATACCGCTCTTGGTATGGTAGAATCTGCCTTAGAGTTTTTGCGCATTTGCGAAGACAATGAATTCTATCAGATCGTCATCTCTATGAAATCTAGTAATGCTCAAGTAATGGTAGAAGCCTACCGTTTGCTGGTGCAAAAGCTTGAAGAGGAGGGGTTGAAACCTTACCCATTACACCTTGGTGTAACGGAAGCAGGAGAAGCTGAGGATGGTCGAATTAAGTCTGCCGTGGGTATTGGTACTCTCTTAGAAGATGGATTGGGTGATACTGTTCGTGTTTCTCTAACTGAAGAGCCGGAATATGAAGCACCAGTGGCTCAAAAGTTAGTTGATAGATACAATCAACGAGCTGGTCATGCCCATATTGAGGGAATAGAAGAAAATCCAATAGACCCGTTTGCCTACCATAGAAGAGAGACCTTTGAGGTGAGTAATATTGGTAAGACAAACGTGCCAAGGGTAATTGCCGACTTATCTCAGATTGATGAACTGGGTGTAAAAGATTTGAAGAGTTTTGGCCATTTCTATTTGCCTGAGTTAGATAAATGGACCATGAATGATCAGGGCGCGGATTTCGTTTACCTTGGCGCTAAGGCTTCACCTTTTATGCTTCCTAACGGCCTGATTCAATTGGTTGATTATCCTGTTTGGGAAGGCTTAACAGATAGAAAAAATACTTACCCGGTCTATTCACTTGAGCAGATTGCAGAGGCAGAATCGTCTGATGAGCAGCTTAATTTTATTAAGCTCTCTGCTAATGACTTATCTGAAGAGGTAATGCTTCTCTTAGCAGCTGATAATTTAGTTGTTCTACTCGATACCAATAATTCGCATGCCATGCCGGCATTGAGGAGGTTCTTCTTTGAACTAGAAAGAAGAAAGTTAAAAGCACCGGTGATCGTGGTTAGAGATTATAATGTATCAGACGAAGAGCAGTTCTTAATTGATGCAAGTACTGATGTTGGTGGTTTGTTAGTGGATGGTTTTGGAGATGGTGTTATGCTATCAGCGAATGGTTTAGATCGTGAGTATTTGTTGAAAGATCTAAAGCTCAAGAATGAGACGGCTTTCGGTATTTTACAGGCTGGTAGAACCCGAATGACCAAAACTGAGTACATTTCTTGCCCGAGTTGCGGTAGAACCTTATTCGATTTGCAGGAAACCACTGCTATGATCAGAAAGCGTACGGACCATCTCAAAGGAGTTAAAATCGGTATCATGGGCTGTATTGTAAATGGTCCAGGAGAGATGGCAGATGCAGATTATGGCTATGTAGGGTCAGGTAAGGGTAAGATTACTTTGTATAAAGGTCAGGATGTGGTGAAGAGGGGCGTTCCTTCTGAGCAGGCGGTTGACGAACTAATAGAAATTATAAGAGAGGACGGCATGTGGATCGAACCTCAGACAGTAGAAGCTTAATGATATGGCAGAGCAAGAGCAGGAGCAAGCGAAAAAAGACGAAAAAGTAAAATTAACTACCAAAGAGGTGTTTGATTTTGGCCCGGTGTTAGGTTATTTCTTCCGAAAGAAAGACCCGAACAGACCTTCCAACTTCAACATTAAAGTAATGCATGGTATCAATAAGATTTCCATCATTATGTTCTTGATTTGCCTTACTGTAATCATCATTAGGTATATTTCTAGGATGTGATCCCATCCTTCGTCATTCGGTTATTTTTCTTTGTACATTAATCAAAAGAAGATAATTCGAATCACATGTACTTAGACGAACTTAGAGAATACTGTCTTTCCAAAAAGGGTACTTCAGAAGGCACGCCATTTGGTCCTGAGAATCTTGTTTTCAAGGTTATGAATAAAATCTTTGCCATAACCAGAATTGATGAGTACGATTTCGTAAACCTGAAATGTGACCCTGAATATGCCGTAGAATTACGAGAACGATATATCGGGATAAAACCTGGTTGGCATATGAATAAAACACACTGGAATTCAGTGATGACTGATGGTACAGTTCCCGAGCATTTATTTAAAGAATTGGTTGATCACTCTTACGATTTGATTGTAAAATCCCTGCCTAAAAAGGTTCAAAAAGAGTGGGAGGAGCTCTAAAAAATTATGTGAGAGCATTTATAATTCGAGCCAGTTTTAGATTACCTAACTTATATTTTTCAACTTCTTGATTGGCTTTTCAAGCTAGTGTTACTTTAAAGTGGCTTTTTATTTTCGAATACCGTATGATAGTGTTCCACAGTAGGAAAAGGATCATAGTAATTGTGCAAGAGTTCTTTCCATTTTAGGTACACTTGTGATTTTCGAAAACCTATTTCATGGCTATCAATATCTTCCCATTCGACTAATAAGATATATTGACTGTTATTTTCAACACACTTTTTTAGTTTATGCCCTAGATACCCCTTTACTGAGCTAATATATTGACTTGCTATAGTAAAGTCTTTTTCAAACTCGTTTTGTAAACTCTCTTTTACATTGAGTATCGCAACTTCAAGAATCATAATTACTCTATAGTTAAATTTTTATGACTTAGAATTATCGAGATGCCCATTTCTCTAGAATGTCCTTTTCTCTTCTCATAAAGGATCGTTCACTCGTTAAGATGTTGTTCCTTCTTTCGTCTGAAACAGCGTTTGAATACCACCAGTCTTTTGTGGCTTGTACTGTATTAGAAAGTGAGCTAAAAGTTAGCCCTGCTTGTATGGCTTTGCTATTATTACATTGAGACATGCCTGCATACTCTGGTAACTGAATTACCCAAGGTTGAATACCGATAATGCTATTTTCTCTTAAGAACTCCAGATCATCAATTTGGATAAAATTGATAGGAGAGTTATAGCTGGCATGTATGCCATGAACGAATGCATTGGTCGTCATGTTGAATCCAGGCCCGGCAGCGTTATAAGTTCCGGCAGCTTTGTTTTCGAGTAATCTAATCATCCAGCCAGCTAGATCTCTCACATCAATGTATTGAATCAATTCGTCTTTACTACCTGGAATAATCATATCACCACCTTTTTCTAAACGGGCTAACCAGTAAGGAAAACGGTCGGTTTGGTCTCCAGGTCCAACTATTAAAGTGGGTCTCACAATCATGGACCGTTCTTCTCCAAAAGCATCTATCGCGGCTAACTCTGAGGTGGCTTTCATTACACCGTATTCATAATTGCCTAATTGTTGTGGAGTGGCATCATCGGGAATCTTCGTGACAACCTTTCGACTTTCAGTAAAGTCATCTCCTGTAAAAGGGTAGAAGACGCTCAACGAAGAAGTGTACATGTAGTATCCTACATTTTCCTTAAGTAGTTGAGCACTATCCTCAGTCCATTTAGTTCTGCGTCCAGAGTTATCAATTACTACATCCCACTTTCTATTCTTTAGTGCTTCAAGGTCATTCTCTCTGTCTCCAACTAATTTTTCAACTTTTGAAAATAGGTCTGTATAGATTTTGGGAGCTGTTTTACCTCTAGTGAAAGTGGTAACTTCGTGACCCCTGCCAAGGGCATAAGCAATTTGATGTGGACCAAGAAAGCCGGTGCCTCCCAAAATGAGAATTTTCAATTTCTCCTCACTTTTTCCAATATCTATTAGATGGGATAGAGGATTACTTTCAATAATTGGCATCATACTCAGCGCTGCACCTGCCTTTAGAAATTCACGTCTATTCTTTTTCATTGGATTGAGTTTCTAGGATAATCTACACAATACACATTGAAAATAGAATAATAGACTAGTCAGAACAATCCCTTTTGTGATAGGCGTTTAGTTTATGTCTGCCAGTAGAGTGTCTGCGCTTTAATGGGATTCTCAAATGGGACTTTCTCTTCTTGACACTTTTCGTAACGGGTTCTAATGGCATTGTACCACTTGGCTTGCATATCAGGGTCTCCCATAAGCATGAGTGGCGGATCATTTTGTAAGCCTTCTTTCAGCTTCTTGAAAACGTCTACATCTTGTTGGATAAAAGTATCAGCAAAGCGATAGAATATGGGTTTCAACCAGTGAATCCATTTAATATCCGTATACAAGAATTGAGTGAGCGTAGTTGTATTCTCATTCACCGGTGTCAATGTTGTCATAATGAGTATGGTTTGATCACCAATTATCAAATGCTCAATGCGGATCCCCGGAATCTGAAAACTAATCTCAGTGGTCTGTTCTTTTTTAAGAATCTTATAGGCAGCTGAGTTCTTTGAAGGTGCGTGCCTAACCATAGTAAAACCTAAGTGAGAAGGAGCGAAGTTCTTCTCCTTTAATTTTAGATTCGAGCTCTTTCTAAAGAACCAAGACTGATGCACAAAGGGTACGTGTGCCGGGTCAATCAAACCGATAACCGAGTGGTCTAAACTGCAGTCCATAGGTTTAGCAGTAACTAATTCAAAAGACTTACCTTCTGGTATTGGGAAATGAGGAAAGAGACTCTCATCTATGTCCTCAGGTTTTCTCATGTCTCTCGGTAAATAGATAAAGACAATCCCATACTTTTCCCTTACCGGATAATAAGGTGCTCTTACTTTCGAAACATCAAGTTTAGAATCAGGAGGTAGGGCAGGAATCTTCGAGCATACGCCATCAGTCTTGAAGCGCCACCCGTGGTAGCAGCACTCAATTTCTCGGCCATCGAACTTGCCATAAGTCAATGGAATACCTCTATGCGGACATTGGTTTCGAAGAGCGAATGGTTTACCATCATCTCCTCGGCCTAGGCAGATCTTTTCTGAATCGATCTCTTTTTCAATGGTTTTGCCAGCTTTTAGTTCGCTGCCATGGCAAGCGACATACCAGATGTTACGAAGGTTCTTTGAGCTCTTAGATTTCATCTGTCACAAACATAATCAATAAGCTAATTATGCGGTCATGATCTTTATCATCAGTCTAAAAATCATTCAGTAATGATCTCTTGACCGTTGACGACAGTAGCAAATTCTTCATTCAAGCTGGCCAAGGCTGTTTGATGAACGAGCTCTGCAGGAAAAACCTCACCATTCAATCCTTTTCTATCGAAGGTAGCTGTAGCATCAGCAACTAAGAAAACCTCATAACCAAAGTTACCCGCCATTCTGGTAGTAGTTGATACACAATGGTTAGTAGTTAAGCCGGCAATTACCAATGTTTCAATGTTGGCTTGATCGAGCTGCTCTTTCAGATCTGTGCCGATAAACCCTGAGTTAACCTGCTTTATAATAAGAGGCTCACCTTCTTGCGGTCTAAATGCATCTAGCATTTCGTAACCTGATTTAGAGGCGTGTAACTCTGAGTTTGGGTCTTTAGAACTGTGAATGATATGAAATATTGGTAAGTTCTTTTCTCGCCAAAGCTCCAATAAGCTTTCTGCTACGATTTCAGCATCAGGATTATTACGATTACCTCCCCAGTGTTCAGTTTTTGCCCACCCTTTTTGTAAGTCAATTAATAGTAAGGCTGGGTTTTTAGAAAGAATGTTCATTTTAGGTTTAGTCGCGTAGTGTTGGTTCTAACACTTCCAACCTACCATCGATATCCGGAAGTTCCTTTATTCCCAAAATTCTAGCGATTAATGGATAAACATGAATGTTTTGAAATTTGTCTATTGTTGCGCCTCTCTTAAAGTCAGGTCCATTGGCATAGAAAATCGCCCCCATATCATCAGTATCTAGCGGACTGAAGCCATGCTCTCCGCGATAGGCTGCTTTCAATATGGCATTATTGATTCTTCCGGCTGAGGATATATAATGGCCTGGTTTCATTTTAATAAATACATCACCGATACGGCTATGAGTGCCATAGTTAAGGTCTTGTGGGATATCTTTCTTCTCAAAAATCTCGTAGTTCCCAGATTTCTCAAAGTTGGCTAAATAGGAGAGTAGCTCTCCTTTGTAGGTTGAATCTTTTAGGTAAAATTGAACGTGAGCACCGTTGTTTACAGCAATAGCTTTTTCTCTATCCAATCCATTTCTAAGTCTATTGAATTCAATATAGTTTTCAGCCTTAGGCGTGATTTCATTCATGCCATGATCAGAAGTAAGTACCACATTTACAGGTAAATCCACGTTTCTGAGTTGAGACATAAGAAGGCCAAGCAATCTATCAGCTTCTCTTACTGCTTTGCTTGTCTCTTCTCCGTGTGGTCCACTGGCATGGCCTGCATCATCTACCAAAGAGAAGTAAAGTGAGATAAAATTAGGTCTATCATCTTGCTCTAACTTGAGCCAATCAATTACCTGCTCAATTCTATCTTCATTTGGAATTTTTCCATCGTATATCTTATAGTAATCTGGATAAGAGCCAGCAACTGGTGCCTCAGAGCCTACCCAAAAATAGGATGCTGATTTCATGTCGTTTTTCTGAACCAATTGCCATAGGGGTAAGCCGCCATAAAAGGCTGGGTTTTCTACTACTTTTCGGTTGCTGATGCTGTATCGCAAATCCAGTTCGGCATCATAAAAACTGTTATCTACCAATCCGTGATGATCGGGATACATACCCGTAACAATCGAATAGTGGTTAGGGAAAGTCTTACTTGGGTAAGAGGGGATCATAGCCATTGAGGCTACACCATTCTTTATGAACTGATCGAAATTTGGGGTCTCATATTTTTGGACATAGTCATGTCTAAAACCATCAAAAGAGATGAGAATTACATAAGGTGTTTGATTAAGTTCTTTCGATTTGGCAATCGAGACAAAACCAATGACTATAATTAGAACTATTAGTTCAAAGTACTTTTTCATATTCCTCCAAGTGCAAAGCAAAAGTAAAATTTACTTTGCACAAGGTTAGATATGTAAGTGTTACCAAAGGTTTAATAAATGTGAAGATTAATCTAAGTAGCTTAAATCAAAATCTAGGGTAAGCTCAATATCATTCATTATGGTTTTGGCGAGTCCTTTGGTTCTGCTCATTTCATATTTATAGAAGTACTCCATGGTGTGGATTTTACCTTCTAAGAATGATTGATCAACTTTTCCTTTATTTAAATCAAGAGTGGCTTGATTAGCGATTTTTAGCCATTGCCAACCAATTACAATAGTTCCGAACAGGTCCATAAAAAGAGTGGCATCAGCTAGATATTTCTCGAAATTACCTGACTTGGCATGTGGCATAAGTGCGCCCAATACTTCCTGAATCAATTGCAAATTTTGCCCAAGCTGGGCCGCGTAAGGTTGCAGTTTTTCATGACCGGAAGCTGATTTTATTTCTTTCATAATCTCAGCCCCTAACCATTCTAATACTTTACCATTATGAAACCCGACTTTACGGCCCATTAAGTCTAATGATTGGATACCTGTGGTGCCTTCATAAATAGAGATGATTCGAATATCGCGGTGATACAGCTGTAGGTCAAAGTCCATACAGAACCCATATCCGCCAAGGACTTGAAGCCCCGTGTCAACTGCTTCTTTTCCTTTTTCTGCCGGGTAAGTTTTAACCACCGGGGTAAGCAATTCTAGAAGTGCATTATAGTATGCTCTATCTTCTCTTTCAGAAATCAGTTCCTGATCTAAATATTTAGAGGCTTGAATGATTAATGAGACGGAACCTTCTACTATGGCTTTCTGATGAAGAAGCATTCTCTTCACATCAGGATGGTTAATGATTAATGTTTGCTCTTGGTCTAAGTCTTTGGCTCCTGTACTGCTTAGTTTTCTGCCTTGAGGTCTCTCTTTAGCATAAGCTAATGAGGAATAATAAGCTGCCGAGGCAATACCTGCGCCCATTCGTCCGGTTGCAATTCTAGCCTCGTTCATCATTTGGAACATATAAGACAAGCCTTTATTGGGTTCACCTACTAACCAAGCCTCGGAATTTTCAAATACTAAGTGAGATGTGCAGTATCCTCTTTGTCCCAGTTTTTCGAATTCACCGGCAGTAATCACATGATTGTCTTCTAAACCATTGTCTGTGATCTTCTTTTTGGGAACAACAAAGAGAGAAACGCCTTTAGTACCCGCAGGCGCACCATCTATTCTACCTAAAAGTAGATGAACAATGTTGTCTGTATACTGGTGATCTCCGGCAGAGATAAAGATTTTCTGTCCGTTGATTAGGTAAGAGCCATTTTCAGTTGGCGTAGCTGAAGTTGTGATATCAGATAAGGAACTACCTGCCTGAGGTTCTGTGAGACACATTGTTCCTGTCCACTCTAAATCAAGCATTTTAGGTAGGTAAGTGTCTTTTAATTCCTGACTCCCAAAAGTTGCAATGAGATTGGCAGCACCTGTAGTCAAACCCAAGTAACCTGTAACATGATTATTGGCAGCCTCCATTAGAAAGTAGGCTGCATGAAACAAAGTGTTCGGCATTTGCATACCACCATCCTCTTCATTGAAAATGGCAGGGATAAGCCCTAATTCTTTAGACTGCTGAAAGATCTTCTGAAACTGTGGGTGAATATGAATGGCTTGATCTTTATAATAGGCCGGTTTCTCATCCATCTCCCTTTGATAAGGAAACAGGTCTACATCGCTGAATGCTTTGATCGAATCGAGAAACATATTCACCGACTCCATATCATACATTTGAAACCTTCCTTTGCCGAGTACTTCTTGTACTTGATGCACTTCATTTAAAAAGTACTTGACGGTATCTAGGCTTACATATTCGTTTTTCATAAGAATCAATTACAGTTTGGTTGGGTTCCTTTTACTTCGAACCACTTTCCGTTTTCAACATACCAATTTAACCACTTACCTCCATTACCTGTCTTCCAATTATTTAAGTCAAAAGTGCTGGTGCCCGTACTGTCTGTTACCACCTTGTAAACTGAAAGTGCTTTGCCCCCATTATTCCAAGTTAAAGGTTGGTTAGCCTCCATGATTTCCGGCTTATATCCTTCGCATGTGGTTTGAATGAAGTATACCGCTTCTTCTTTTGCGGGGGACTTCCCATAGATATGCGCAATTCCATCTTCACCTACGCAAACCGCTGTATATTCATCGCAAGCAATGCCGAATGACTGTTCATTTTCTTCAGAAGCAACTCTGCTTATAAAAGCACTGTGTCTACCTTGCCTATTTCTGTTGGCATAATGGGTATCAGTAATCGTATTTTCTAGAATTGGGATTTTTAAGAAGTCATTTCCTACTTGAGCCTTTTCGTGGAATGGATTCGCCAAGGCTTCTTCTGATTTTATTGATCCATTTTCCGCACTAAAGTACCATTCTCCTAAAACGGCCATTCCTGCACTTGTGCCTCCGATTACTCCACGCTTTACATTAATATGATCATTCAATAGTTGCTTCATGGGTGAGTCACCCCATATGCCTACATAATTGAATTGATTGCCACCGGCCATCCATATGGCTTCAGCATTTTTAATTTTTTCATGTACATAGGGATGATTAGCTGCCTCTGGTGTTTTGATTACCAAGCTTTCAACCGAGTTAACCGCAACTCCTAGTCCTGAGAAAAGATAGTTGTTGTATCCATCGCTCCCGGAAGCTCTAAGCACTAAAATATCACCGCCATTCGCTTGCTCTAAAAACCAAGTCATGGCTTGGTCATGTTCTGACCGTCCTCCCATCATGGTGATACCATAATTCGGACTTACTTTTTTGTCCTCCGGATTTCCTGTGAAATAGGAGGTGAAAGGTTTTTCATCAGATGTTTCAGCAGCTGAGTTATCACTCTTTTGGCAAGAGGCTAAGCACATTGTTAGTATAATAACTGTGGAGGTTCTTAGGAATGCGTTTTTCATATTCTATTGGCGAGTTTTAAAGTATAGGTGCGAGTAATCGGCAAATGGATTGCTTGAGCTTTTGTAAAGTACTTCGCTTCTTCCACTCCTCTAAATTTGGTGAACTACATTCTATCAGGTCATCCTCAAATTGATGATGTAGTGTCTGCACGATATCTGCATCATATAGATAAGTGTTTACCTCATAGTTAAGGTCGAAACTACGATAATCCATATTTGCCGTTCCAACAGATGCGAATGTTTCATCTACAATAATCACTTTAGAATGTATAAAGCCTTTCTCATAAAAAAATACTTGAACACCCATAGAGAGTAACTCTTTAACGTAGGACAAGGAGGCGGCTTGAACAATCCACGAGTCACCATCTTTTGGAATCATCAGCTCTACACGAATTCCACTTTTAGCCACCGTAGCTATAGCATTCATAATGCTTTCAGTAGGGATAAAGTAGGGGGTGACGATTCTGATCTTCTCTTGCGCTGCATTGAATGCCAAGAGAAAAGACTCCATTATGCTCGCTAGTTCCCAATCTGGTCCGCTGGCATTAATTTGAATACAGTGGTCGCCCTTCTGATTAAGCTTTGGGAAATAGTTTGGCCCTTCGTTTAATTCCTTACCCGTAACAAATTGCCAACTGAGCATAAAAAGAAACTGCAAAGTCTTAACTGATTCACCCTCTATCATTAAATGCGTGTCGCGCCAATAGAGTTTATGCTTGCCGTTATTGAGATATCTATCATCTAAGTTTATACCTCCCGTAAATCCAATTTCTCCATCTATGACAATGATTTTACGGTGATTCCTATAATTGATTTTACTGGTGAATGAAGGGAATAGAACCGGCATGAATTCAAAAATTTCTACACCGGCAGATCTTAACTTTTTAAAGAATGCAGAGCTCATGCTTAAGGCACCTACACCATCAACAATTATCCTTACGCGCAGACCCTCTTTTGCTTTTTCCATCAAAAGATCACCTAGTGGGCCACCCACATCATCATCTGAGTAGATATAATATTCTATGTGGATATGATCTTTTGCATTTCTGATGGCATCCATCACCTTGGGAAACTTCTCTTCACCATTCTTCAAGATGCTTACCTGATTGTTGGTGGTAAGCGGAGAGAGGTCGTTGATTAGAAAATGGATCAGTTTATCATATTGAACCAATGGGCGGTTCTCTTGAGGAATTTCTATGCGGTTCTTATTGTCTAAGTGAAGCTCTACATATTTTTCGCCAAACGCCTGGTTAATCAGTTTTCGTTTGTTGAAAATCTTACGCTTTCTCAGGTTCTGCCCAAAAATGAAATAGATAAAGATCCCTAGTACAGGTAAAATGAACAGTAGGAGTAAGTAGGAATGCGTTTTAAGTGGATTCTTGTTCTCTAGTAATAAAGTGACAAGGGCATAGACTAAACCTATGATGTAAATAGGAATGACAATAAATGAATAGTCTTGCCAAATGTCGAGCATGGCTCAATATAAGCCATTTCACTTATTTCAAGACAGATTGGATAAAGGCTTTTCCAAAATCTAGTATTGGGGTAGAAGACATGATTTTTAACTCTTCAGCAAGGTTGGTTTCTTCGTCTAGAAATTTGAAGACCGCATGAGCCCCATTCTTTTCAAACAATGCTGTAAACACTTGTTCTCCTGTATACTTCTTACTGGCTAGTACCTTCAAAAGAGTAGCATCGTACTTTTTAAAGCGAGGTTTTTGGTGAGGTAAGTCATGCAATGGATCCAGGCCGAGTGTCAGATTCTTGGCCATTTTGGTTAAGATTTTTTGAGCTCTAAGAAAGCTATAACCTGTGGATGCTTTAGCAAAACCTCCCTTAATGCCAATATTTATCACAGCCTTACTCTGCTTGTTCAGGAAGGGATAATCAGTCATTGGAATAATGCCGTATTCCACTTCTTTTACCTTATAGTCCTTTATGCCTTGCTCTTCTATATAACTCTTGAGTCTGGCTTCATAAGCCTCTTCTTTGAGTAATTCTTGATTGAATAAGGTGTATTCTAAAAGAGCCGTGCGTTTATCGAATGGAAGAATATAACCGAATCTGCAATCGCCTTCCTGATCAATGGAGAAGTCCATGTAAGTACAGGTCTCTGGGTCAAATCGGTCTTCTTCTGTTTCAATTATGTAGCCTAAGAAATGTTGTAAAAGGGTGGTGGTTTTCTTTTCACTTGAGAGCTCTTTGTAATCGAAAATGCTGTTAAAGACCAATTCACCTGCGTAAGATTGCTGCTCTGTTTTAACAATACCGTCATCCGTAATTTCGGTTACCTCTGCATTCACCCATGTCACATTAGGATAGATAGAGATTCGCTCTTTCATAAATTCATAGAAGTCTATTCCACGAATCATTTTGTAGCTGTAAGGCGAAATATTATAAGTTTCTTGAAACTTACTTCCCTTGACCACTACATTCCCCCAACTCTTATGAATGAGTGATTCTAGAAGGTTTTCACCCTTCTGCCAAAAACTCCAAGTGCGGTCGTTGTTTTCCTTAAGGTCTTTATCGATTATGAGTACCTTTTTTTCAGTATATTCGTGTTCCATCAGCAAATAGGCTAATGTGAGCCCTGCGGCTCCCGAACCGGCTAGTATATAATCGAACTTTTGCATCTGCGTTAAACCTCCTAAGGTTAACAATCTTGGAAGGATTTTGTGTAAACATTAAAGCATTTAATTCAAATGTTTTGAGAACTAACTCATTTTGAGTGGTTTATAAAATATTATTAAATTAGGCACCCTTTTTTAGGGCCGGAATGAACAAAACAACCATCATATGCCTGCTGGCACTATGCCTGCTGCCCTCATGCGCTGTGCAAATGATTTGCCCTGCCTATCAGTCTGCCTTTATCTTGGATGAAGATGCCAGAAAGGATACCTATTCCTTATTTACTGTGTTTGAGGGTGATACAGTTCCAAAGAGGCCCTATGGTTACCGATACAAGGCCGATGATGGAGATTCCTTGATGGAGAAGTTCATTAAAGGAACATCGGGTAAGGGATTTAGAGTACAGAGAGGTAAGGTGCATCCTTTTGAAAAATCGGGTTTTTCTTACCCGAACAAGGTGAATGAAAAACTTTGGGTGAAGGTCTTTAAAGGCAAAGAAAAACCGGTTCTCGAGAACCCCTATTTGTTTGATCGAATAACTAAGAAAAAGCCTTTCTACAAATTAGATCATTTAGAAACTAAGTTGGTTCACTTTAACAGAACCAAATACGACTCATTGATAAAGCAAAAAGTTAATTGGAAAGATACTGCTGCGTATGATCTGCTTGTGGCTGAAATGAATGAAAAGCCAACAGCTATTCAAGTTCAGTATGCTCCGCTTTTGAGAGCCGGATTTAACCAAGAACAGGAGGCTTATAACAAAAGGTTTGCACGTTACTTTTTAAAGCCTGCAGTTCCTGTTGAAGTCGATTCAGCAGAACTCATGGCAGAGGGAGATACCTTAGCAGCCGATACAACTCAAGCAAAAAAGGGAATGTTCGGAATGTTCAAGAAGAAGAATAAAAAGCCTAAGGAACCTAAACCTGACAAGCCTAAGAAAGAGAAGAAAAAGGATCGTAAAAAGAACAACGATCAAGGAGTTCTTCCTGAAGAAGAAAACGGTTAATTGGGCCTGTCTATAGGCGCAAATAAATCCCAAGTAATTCCGCCTCCGATCAGCGTTCCCGAATCCACAAATCTAAAGTTATAATTATCATGACCTGTAGTTAGCCTCAGCAGAAAGCCAAAAGCTGGGGTTTTTCTGAAAGGAAAAACGGTGGCTTGAGTTTCGCTTCTTATTGCTTTTACATGTTCGTGAGCACCTTGGATAAAGAACAACCTTTCACTGAGTCTAATTCTTTGAACAGTTTCGTTTCTTTTGAAGAAGGTAAAGGCATAGTAAAGTTCAAATCTATGACGGCCATAAATCTCAATATCTTCCGGTGAATAACCTCCGAACTCGCCTAACCAGAGAAAACGATTATGGTAGACCGTATAATTAAATTCCATGGTGTGCATTTCCTTTGTATTGCCATCGGCTCTTAACTGGTTTACTTGATAGTATGCCGTTAGCTTGGTGAGATTAGTACTGAAATTGCCATCTTCTCGATTCAATAAATTTGAAAGATCACTGTCTGGCGTTATTTGGTCATACACGTTTAAACATTCGTCTGACCCATCTTCAAAATCTGTTGAGAATGCGCAACCTGATTGCCCATTGGAATAATGCCCACTCTCAAAACCAAACCCGTAGTAACGTTCTTTAGGTTTGTCGTTCTTTTGCGGGATTTTAAAAAGATGCTGTGTGCCTATAAGTACTCTGTATGTGGGCATGCGTACCGGTAGAGAGTTACTTGTAAACATGCGTAGCTGCGGCTTGGCAAAAATATAATAGCCCGACATATGCCTTTTGTTGTCGTCATACAGTCTTTTTACAAAGTCATTTTTGAAGCTGAATCTTACAAAAGGGTAAGCTTCAAAGAGTATGGTCTCTCGTGTATTGTAGCTATTAGATCCCATAATCACTGGCTGTTCGCCCATAGGGTAAACCTCATTATAGGTTTGGGCTTTGATCATCAAGAAGTTAGAGCAAAGTAGCAGTAGAATGTATAGTCGTTTCAAGTGCAAGTTGTTGTCAGTCTAGTCTATGAACTGGCGAAAATAAAAATAGTTGTTGGATACTCTTCGAATAGGGTAGGGTTTTGAAGAGCTCATCGTATTCAAGACCAAACCAAAAACTTATGAACGTTAAAAAAGTACAGTATCTCATTCTTCTATTCATTTTGTTGGTTGGCTCTGCTTGTCAGAGAGACACAGATGAAGTACCAGTAAATCTGGATGATCAAACACGTAATACCGGTCTTGTAGCAGTCTATTCAGTAGAAGGAAACGATATCAGCAGTTTAGAACAAGGTTCTGCTTCAGCGGGCTTTTATAACCAGCAGAGACAACAGCAGTTATGGTCATTCTTCTCTCAGTTGATTCCCGCATCTGCCAGAGGTACAATGACTGAGCTAGAACTATATGCCGATGAAGAAGATGGTACGGCTGCCTTTGTATCTCCAATTAACGACAATGATTTGAGTAGATGGTTGATGGGTTTTAATCTTGATTTTGTATGGGATGCTCAAGGCAATTTTGTAGAGGGAGAAACTGCGTATACTTCTATTCATGAAGTGGCACATTTGTTAACTCTTAATAGTGGACAGATAAATGTAACAGGAAGGGTCAATACCTGCAGTACCTTTTTTCCGGGCGAAGGGTGTAGTCAAACGGAATCCTATATAAATACTTTCTTTAACCGCTTTTGGACAGAAATTTATGCTGAGAATCAAGCGATAGCGGAAGATGATTTTGACGCGCTTGATGCTTTCTACAGAAGGTATAGAAATCAGTTTGTTACTGACTATGCGGCCACCAATCCAGGTGAAGATATAGCAGAATCCTTTACTTATTTTGTGATGGAAGATATTCCTTCTGGTAATAGCGTGAGAGACCAAAAGGTAAGATTCTTTCAGGCTTATCCTGAATTGGTTTCTTTGAGGCAAGCGATCAGAGCCAACATTAATTTTTCATTTGATCTAAATCAGATTAATGGGGTAAGGTCGGAGAGGAATAGGAGAACGGTGAAAATGCAGATAAACTAACGCTTGGTTTAATAATTGAGTGTTGGGATATATGAGATTAACTCATTACAGCAATAGAACAGTATTTGTATAAGGTCTAGCTCAACTGATTGATTACTAGTTGCATCGGGAGTATCTAAATTTAAGACTATTGAGGTACTGGATAAAGAGTTACGAGACCAAGTGTTTTCTTATCGTTTTTATCAGTAAACGGGTTGTTATCTGGTTTTCTGATAAATCCGACTGCCTTTTTAGTTAATTCAGTTTTCGTCCCAGCTTTTCCATCTCTCGTTACAATTTTTGCCCCTGTCACACCATTAGTGCTCACTTCGGTTTGAGCCGGATCATATTCACTCTTTCCTGCCCAATGTTTTAAAGTTCTATCCTCAGATAGAACTTTTTTAAAGGCACTATGAGCATCTCCGGAAGTCTCCCAGAATCCCGATGCAGGGATTTTTGGGTCACTCAATCTTGCTGCGGCTTCTGTTTCTTTAACCACATGCTTCCCAATAGTATGGCCATTGTGAGCCCCTCCTTCTTCGTCTATTATCGAAACCTTACCTTCTACTCCATCTTTAGTCATCGTAAAACGTTGAATACAATTTGATTTCCTTTGTTGAACGGCCTTATATAATTGATGAGTCTGGTTGTTTTTATTTAAATCTATGTTGTTGGCAATAGCTCTAGATTTGTTCTGCTTTAAATTATTCGTGTGTGTTTTCATTTGGATTCGTTTTAGAATCGAGAAATTGTGTGTTTTTTCAATTTAGCGAAAAAGATGAGATAAAAGAAAACCCCAACCTGACTACAGGTTGGGGTTTTCTACTGAAAAGTGTATTGCATTTACACCACTAGATTCACAATCTTCTTCGGCACTACAATCACCTTTTTAGGTGTTTTGCCTTCCAGCCATTTCTGTACAGTCTCATTAGCTAGTGCTACTTCTTGTACTTCTTCCTTGCTAAGGTCAGCTGCTACTTGAATTTTGGTACGCATTTTCCCGTTTACCATCACCGGATACTCTATATCATCTTCTTTCAAATATTCCTCATTGTATGTAGGATATGCAGCATCGATAATGCTAGTTTCATGTCCTAAGAGAGACCAAAGTTCCTCAGTAATGTGCGGTGCATAAGGAGAGATCACCACCAATAAATCTGATAGTATTGCTCTATTATTAGACTTTAAAGCTGAAAGTTCATTCACACAAATCATAAAGGTAGAAACCGAAGTATTGAAAGAATATCTGTCGATATCTTCTCCCGCTTTCTTAATGGTTTTGTGTAAAGACTTTAACTCTTCTTTGCTTGGAGCAGCATCTGACACTTCAAATTCGCCATTGCCATTATGGAAAAGTCTCCAAAGCTTGCCTAAGAATTTCTTTACTCCATCAATACCATTAGTATTCCAAGGTTTGAATTGCTCCAATGGTCCTAAGAACATTTCGTATAGCCTCAATGTGTCTGCCCCATATCTTTCGATGATATCATCAGGATTAACCACATTGTATTTGGACTTGGACATTTTCTCTACTTCCCAACCGCAGATGTACTTTCCATCTTCTAAAATGAATTCGGCATCTGCTAAGTCTGGTCTCCAGTTTTTAAAACCATCAAGGTTCAATTCGTCATTGTAGCAAAGGCTCACATCTACATGCATTGGTGTAGTATCATAGTCCTTTTTCAATCCTTTGGAAACGAACTTGTTCTTACCCTTAACTCTGTAAACAAAGTTTGATCTTCCTTGGATCATCCCTTGATTGATCAACTTTTTGAAAGGCTCTTCTTGGTTTACATGACCCAAGTCGAATAAGATCTTGTTCCAGAAACGAGAATAGAGGAGGTGGCCTGTGGCATGTTCTGAACCTCCAATGTAGAGGTCTACGTTCTCCCAATATGCTTGTACATCTTTATCAATGAAGTCATTGTTATTATGTGCATCCATATAACGGTACCAATACCAGCTAGAGCCTGCCCAGCCAGGCATAGTGCTCAATTCTAAAGGGTAAGCCTCAGTTTCTCCGTTAGGCGTATAAGTGAAGTTCTCAGCTCTACCCAATGGAGGATCACCGTCTTCCGTAGGTAAGTATTTATCAATTTCAGGAAGGATAATCGGAAGGTCTGCCTCGTCTACTAAATGAGGAATATTCCCTTTAAAGTAAACCGGAACGGGTTCTCCCCAATATCTTTGACGTGCGAAAATCGCATCTCTAATTCTATAGTTTATTTTCCCTTTACCAATGCCTTTCTCTTCAGCAAATTCTATGGCCTTAGTAATAGCATCATTGCAAGAAAGCCCATCTAAGAAACCAGAGTTGATCATAGTGCCATCCTTTGTGGGGTCGGCTTGCTCAGAGATGTCTGCATCTTTAATGACAGGAACAATCGGTAAATCGAAATGCTTGGCAAAATCGTAATCTCTTTGGTCGCCACATGGTACAGCCATCACCGCACCCGTTCCGTAACCAGCTAATACGTAATCTCCTACCCAAACCGGAATTTTTTCTCCGTTGTAAGAATTGATAGCATAGCTTCCGGTAAAGACGCCTGAGATCGTTTTTACATCACTCATTCTATCTCTTTCTGAACGAGTGGCCGCTTGTGCCACATAAGCTTCTACAGCTTCTTTTTGCTCAGGAGTTGTGAGTTGTGCAGCATAGTCGCTTTCGGGAGCAACACACATAAAGGTTACTCCGAATATGGTATCGATACGTGTTGTGAAGACCTCGATCGCTAAATCAGAATTCTCCACTTCAAAAGATAATTCTGCACCGATAGATTTCCCTATCCAGTTGCGCTGCATTTCTTTTAGTGGCTCAGACCAGTCAATGGATTCTAATCCTTGAAGCAGTCTTTCTGCGTAAGCTGTAATGCGCATACTCCACTGTTGCATGTTCTTGCGAACTACAGGAAAACCACCTCTTTCTGAAAAACCGTCTTTTACTTCATCATTAGAAAGTACAGTTCCTAATTGAGGACACCAGTTTACAGCGGTTTCCGATAAATAGGTCAATCGATACTTGAGGAGCATTAATTGCTGGTCATCAGCAGACATTCCTTTCCATTCTTCAGTAGAGAAATCTGGCGTATCATCATCGCATGCCGCATTGATGTTGGCATTTCCGTCTTTTTCAAAAATGGCTACTAGCTCATCGATATGCCTAGCTTTGGAAGCGTCATAATCATACCAGCTGTTAAAGATCTGCATGAAAATCCACTGTGTCCATTTGTAATAGCTTGGATCACAAGTCTGCACTTCTTTGTCCCAGTCAAAGGCAAAGCCGATATTCTCTAATTGCTCTTTATATCGGCTAATATTCTCTTTTGTGGTAATTGCAGGATGCTGACCCGTTTGGATGGCATATTGCTCAGCAGGTAGTCCAAAAGCATCAAAACCCATAGGGTGTAATACATTGAATCCTTTATTTCTTTTAAATCGAGAAACAATGTCTGAAGCGATATAACCTAAAGGGTGGCCTACATGCAGCCCTGCACCAGAAGGGTAGGGGAACATATCTAGTGCGTAAAACTTAGGCTTAGAAGTATCTACAGAAGCCTTAAAGGTTTCGTTTTCTTTCCAATATTGCTGCCACTTAGGCTCAATTACTCGATGGTTATAGTCTGCCATTACCGCTTAGGTATCTTTTAGAAATTAAGTCTGCAAAAATAGTGTTTTTAGAGACTCAGGAAACAATTATATCTTCGCACATATTATTTATTCATGTTCGGCTTATTCAAGAAAAAACCAAAGGAGAAACAACCTCCCAAACTATTAGACTTAAATGGTAACCCTATTGTAGAAGGTTCTACGGTTAAGGTACTGCGCTATGAGCTAGGAGAGTGCGAAGTTGTACTTGAAGGTTTGGAGTATTTCTATGTTTCTAAAGCATCAGGAGAAAAGGTGAGTTACACCAAAATGATAGATGCCATTACTGAAAACCAAAAGGTGCTTTTGGTGTCTTAACAAAAATTAAACATTCCTATATCAACTTTTTCCTGTTGCCTCGTTAACTCTTAAAACGCATCAACATGAAGAAGCTCTTATCACTTTCCGTATTTTTCGTGCTCTTTAGCTGCTCGGCAGAAGCGCAACTACTAAAGAGGGCCAAGTCTCTGCTCAATAAAGAAGCATTTACTGCTGAAGAAGCAGCCAATGGTCTAAAGGAAGCGTTAGTCCAAGGTACCTCTAAAGGGGTGGATGTATTGTCATTAACTGACGGCTATTTTGGTAATCCATCAGTCAAGATCCTTTTCCCCGAGGATGTGAAGAATGTTGAAAAGAAATTGAGACAAGTTGGTTTAAATAAGCAAGTAGACGCAGCTATTCTTTCATTGAACCGTGCCGCTGAAAAAGCGGCCGTAGAGGCAAAAGATATATTTGTTGATGCTATTCGCGGATTAACCATTACGGATGCCATTAACATTGTGAAAGGTGAGCAGAATGCTGCTACTCAGATTTTGGAAAGAGAAACCACAGAGGATTTGACAGCCAAGTTTTCACCAATAATAGAGAACTCACTTAAGGCTGTTGATGCCACAAAGTATTGGTCTGATATAATGAATACATACAATAAGATTCCACTCGTGAAAAAGGTAGAAACAGATTTAACTGCCTATGTTACAGAGAAGGCTATCGATGGATTGTTCGTTAAAATTGCTGAAGAAGAGCTGAACATCAGAAGTAATCCAGGTGCTCGAACTTCAGAATTATTGAAGAAGGTATTCAAATAAAAAAGCCTCTTGTTAGAGGCTCTTTCAATTACTTGTTGGGTTGTGGTGTGGTTCTTAGATAAGGCTTTATTACTTTATGCCCTTTTGGAAATCTTTCAGGGATGTCTTCTGTTGAGATACTCGGTACCACCACAACATCTTCACCATCTTTCCAGTCGGCAGGTGTAGCCACGCTGTAGTCGGCAGTCAATTGCAATGAGTCTATGACTCTCAAAATTTCGTAGAAATTTCGCCCTGTTGAAGCGGGGTATGTAAGCGTGAGTTTAACCTTTTTAGCAGGGTCAATGATAAATACGGATCTCACGGTTAACGTATTGTCAGCTTCAGGGTGAATCATATCGTAAAGATTCGCTACTGTTCTGTCCTCATCGGCTATAATCGGGAAGTTTACGGTAGTATTTTGTGTTTCATTGATGTCGTTAATCCACCCCTTGTGAGACTCTAGTCCATCAACTGAAACAGCTAAAACTTTTGTGTTCCTACTCTTGAAATCATCTCCCAATAGTGCTGTCTTACCTAATTCAGTGGTGCATACTGGTGTGTAGTCCGCTGGATGCGAGAATAAAACACCCCAGCTATCACCTAACCATTCGTGAAAATTAATTTTTCCTTCTGTTGTTTCAGCATCAAAATTTGGTGCTGTATCGCCTAGTCTTATCGCCATGATTGTAATGTTTAATTTGTTTCCTCAACGCATAGATAGCAAGAAAGTTCTATAAGTCTATAGAAATAGTAGGGTAATAATTATGTACATAGAATTGTGTATTTTGCGATTGCTTTCAACTGTATTGAGGCACCTTGGAAATAGAGGTTTTTGATATGTTAAAAAGGACTACTTTTGTGGCAAATAATCATGCTTCATGCTTCAGGAATTCTTTGATTATAAAAAGCACCCATTTCGCGTTTTCTTAATCGTTTGGTTTGTCGTTGGTTTAATTCAAAATGCCTTTACTGAAGTAAATGGAGAGGAGGCTTATTATTGGTTGTTTTCTCAATATCCAGCTTGGGGTTATTTAGATCACCCACCTATGGTAGGTTTTGTTACTGCGCCTTTCTATTGGCTTTTTCCTAATAGCTTAGGGTTAAGAATGGGTATGCTTATCTGTAGTATTCTAACCATGGTGGTGATTAGAAAGACTGTAGACAAGAAGGATGATCATCTGTTGATCTGGATTTTTCTCTCATTGTTAGCTGTTCATGCAGGGGCATACCATGTTAAGACAGATGTGCCACTACTATTAGGCGTAGCATTATTCTTTCTATTCTATAAAAGGTACTTAGTGGAGGATAATCTCAAGACAGTAGTGCTACTGGCTTTTTCTATTGCTTTGATTATGCTTAGTAAACATCATGGATTTTTAATGGTGATTTTTACTGTAGCTTCTAACCCTAAACTCTTCCTAAAGAAGTCGTTTTGGTTAGTGGTACTTTGTACTACGCTTTTTATGATTCCGCATACCATATGGCAGTTTAACTACGATTTTGCGACTATAAAATTCCACCTGTATAACCGTATTGATATGGGCTTTAGTTGGGAGACGATCGCCTACTATATTGGAATTCAGCCGGTGGTGTTTGGCCCGCTCATTGGCGTATTTTTAATCGCTTCGGTATTTGCTAATAGAATGGGAGGGGAGTTCAATAGAGCCCTTAAATTCTGTATTGCTGGTGTTTTCTTATTCTTTTTAATCTCCAGTTTTAAGGTAGAGTTTCATAAACATTGGACTAGTATTTTACTAATTCCTTTAATTCTCTTGGGTCATGAATACATAAGAGATAATCTTAAATGGAGACATTGGATTAGAAGGTTGATGATTGTATCAGTGGCACTTTTTATTCCTGCTAGAGTCTATCTTATGCATGATTTCCTTCCTAAAGAATGGACTGAAGGTTGGGACGTATTGCATAATTGGGATACCTGGGCGGATGAAGTGCAGGAATTGAGCAAAGGATTGCCTATAATGTTCAATAATCATTATGAGAGAGCTTCGCGATATGCTTATCTCACGAAAGATATTGTGCATTGCTACAATACTTTTGATTATAGAGAAACCCACCATGACTTACTTCCCTTAGAAGAAAACCTACAAGGGCGGTCCGTTTTTCAAATCAATAGGTTTAGAGATACAGCAAGATATAGTGATTACGAAACCAAGATTGGCAAGGGAATTCATTCTCGTGTAGTAGAGAATTTCCGAAGTTTCCGAAAGGTTAATATTGAGCTGGATGAAACAGAGATAGCGTTCTGTGATCAGAATGGAGCAAGAAGAACAGCTATGCTTCATTTCAGTAACAATTACGGGTATGATATTTCATTTGATGATGCAGCACCTAGGAAAGTTTTCTTGAGTGTACACTTCTTAAAAGGTTTACAACCACAAGCTAGCATACGAATCAAAGAGCTTACCGGAGGCATGAAAGCAGAAGAGGTTTTTTCCGAGTCTGTCAGTTTCGATATGCCAAAAATTTCAGGAGAGTTTGATATGCGATTTTCTATTGAAGTTGATGGAATTGAGCCTCCAATTAATTCAAAGAAGTATCCGGTAATGCTGGATTAATCGAATCTAGCATAACCAGACTTCGGTTTACCTTCTTTGTCAAACCTCTTTCTTAATTGCATTTCTACCACAATTAATACTGCGATATAAAGTACGGTTAATACCCCACAGGTAATGAGAATGGATGTTACTTGATTCAAAGTGAAAGCCGTAAACAATTGAACTGTCAAGGTTATTCCACTTCCCCAAAGAATCAGTTTCTTAGACATTTGATTCGCATATTTCCATGCCTCAGGAGACCTTACTGACGCTGGGGTACGGTACCCTAAGAAGTCACTCGGTTTTTCAAGGTCAACGAATTGCATTAATCCGACAGGAAGAACCACTGAAAAAGCTACTACTATGTGTGCCCAAATAATTGAATCCATACTAGGTAGTGAATAAGTCGAAGATGTTTTCTATTGTTCTTGAGCGGCCGGTTTTATACAATTCAGTAAAGCCACATCTATTGCATGATACGGTGGTGAATCTTCTATTTTGAAGATCGAAGATTTTACTCCAGCCACTGCCTGTTGTAGCAATAGAGTCGGTCTCGTAAGATCTGTTGTTGCATTTGGGGCAATTATAATTTCTATGTTCCATTGTCTTTTTTTGGTTTTAATCTACCGTTTTCTTTAAGCGCTTTGTTTACAATCCATTCCATTTGACCATTTGTACTCCTAAACTCATCAGCAGCCCATTTTTCAACGGCTGCTAATAAGTCTGGATCCAATCGGAGAACAAAGGGTTTTTTCTTAGCCATGATTAATACTTGTCCTTACCCATCACGATGTAGAAATCACCTAAGGCGGTCACAACTCTCCAACCCGACATGGCTAATTCATTAAGCCTTTTTTCAAATTTCTCTACCTTTTCAAAAGGTCCTTTATGTACGATTTTATACTGCATGATCTAGTGATTTAGTGTGCCTGTATTTACCACTGGAGATGCTGCCTTGTCTGAGCAGAGTACCACCATAAGGTTACTCACCATGGCCGCTTTCTTTTCTTCATCAAGGTCTACAATCTCTTTTTTGTTAAGTTCTTCGAGAGCTGATTCAACCATGCCCACTGCTCCTTCAACAATCTTGAATCTTGCTGCTACTATGGCGGTTGCTTGCTGTCTTTGAAGCATAGCACTGGCTATTTCTTCTGCATAGGCTAAGTAGCCAATTCTTGCTTCAATTACTTTAATACCAGCAATTGAAAGTCTTTCCATTAACTCCTCCTCCAAATCATGATTCACTTCTTCCATTCCGGAACGCAGCGTAATTTCAGAGTCGTCTTCAAAATTATCGTAGGCATAAGTACCAGCGAGTTTTCTTACTGCCGCATCTGATTGCACCCGTACAAAGTGCTCATAGTCATTTACTTCAAAAGCTGCTTTATAGGTTTCTTCAACTTGCCAAACCAAGATCACGCTAATCAAGATTGGGTTACCTAGTTTGTCGTTCACTTTTACGCGCTCACTGTCAAAGTTGTGGGCTCTTAAAGAGATCTTCTTTTTAACATAGAAAGGGTTTACCCAGAAAAAGCCATTCTTTTTTACCGTTCCTCTGTAGTCTCCAAAGAATATCATCACTCTTGATGTATTGGGCTGAATTATGAAGAATCCAGGCAGTAGGAAAAAGAACAGTATGAATAGCAATCCGAAGACAGGCATTCTAAGCATGATAATGCCTAGTAGGCCTCCAATGAATATGAGTAGCACCAAGAATAACATGGCGAACCCTGGTGATGCCTTAAATGGTTTTTCGTTTGTCATAATGGTTAAATTTAATATGATATTAAAATGATATCAAATAGTAGTCAGTCTAACGGGTAATATTTTCTAAAGGTTACAATTGTTAAAAACTATTCTTCTGACAAAGGGAAATGATAACTTGCGACATGATTACAGACCAGATCACAAGACCCACCCTAATAATTGACCTAGAAAAAGTCAATAAGAACCTTGATCGGATGCTTGAAAGAGCTAATAATCATAGGGTTAAGCTTGTGCCGCATTTTAAGACACACCAGTCCAAGCAAGTAGGAGAGATCTACAGAAGCAAGGGAATTGAAAGCATAACGGTGTCTTCTGTTAAGATGGCGGAATATTTTGCGGAGAATGGTTGGAGAGATATTACCATCGCCTTTCCTGTTAATATTTTGGAAGTAAAAGCGCTTAACGCGATGATCAGAAAAGAAATCAAGCTAACTGTTCTCTTAAATCACTTAGAAAGTGTAGAGATGTTGAATAACAGTCTTGATGGTAAGATCGATGCTTTTATAGAGATTGATGCTGGATATGGCCGTTCTGGAGTTTTGCATTCCGATGTCTTTCAAGTACAAGAAATTGCTTTAGCTGTTAAGGATTCAGGAAATCTCAATCTTAAGGGTTTGTATTCTCATCCGGGAGATTCTTATGGTTGTAATTCAGTTGAGGAGATTCAATCGCTTTGGGCTGATGCTAAGGAAAAGGTGATTTCTTTAAAGGAACAGGTATTCTCACGAGATGAAGATGTGATTATAAGAATGGGAGACACCCCTGGATGTTCTGTAGTTGAAGACTTTAGGGGTATTGATGAAATAGGTCCGGGTAATTTTATCTTCTACGATCTGGTCATGAATTACCTAGATGTATGTGATGAATCTGACATCGCGGTAGCCTTAGCAGCGCCTGTTGTTTTCAAGAGTAAGGAACGATTAGAGATCATTATTCATGGCGGTGCTGTGCATCTTTCTAAAGATCATTTGTACGATGCGCATGAGCATAAATTCTTTGGTGAGATAGTTGTATTTACAGAGGAAGGCTGGTCACCCATTATTAAGGGAGCAAAATTGAAATCTGTTTCTCAGGAGCACGGTATTTTAACAGTAAGTCAAGAAATTTTTGATCAGATTGAATTAGGTGATGTTGTTGGGGTTTTGCCGATTCACAGCTGTTTAACGGCCAATTTGATGAAAGAGTATCTGACACTTGAAGGCCAGAAAATGGAGCATTTGGAGAAAGTTTTCTAAAGCTCTGCAACATCTCGGTAATTCTTGGCGTCTTACGTTCGTCAAAACTCAAACAACTTTAACATGCTTAAGAATTACCTCAAGATTGCTTTCCGCAGTATCTGGAAAGACAAATTTTTCAGTCTATTAAACATCTCAGGTTTAGCTATTGGTATCGCTTGCTGCTTACTCATAATGACTTATGTCAATTATGAGATGAGCTTCGATAAACACTTCGATAACTCTGAAAATATTCAGAGAATGGTAATCGAAGGATCTTTCAACGGTCAAGATTTTACAGGAAACCAACTGCCTTCTCCGGCAGGTCAGACGTTCGTAGATCAAATTCCCGAAGTACTCAACAAAGTTAGATTCCGTACATCAGGGTCGTGGGTTGTAAAGTACGAAGATCAAGTATTCAATGAGAATGAAGTAGTATGGTCAGACCCTTCTTTCTTCGAAGTCTTTTCTGTGAATGTACTACGTGGACATGCTAAGGAAGCACTTACACGAAAAAACACTATGGCAATTAGCCAGTCAGTGGCTAAGAAATATTTCGGTGATGAAGACCCGTTAGGAAAGGTGTTGAAATTTGATGACACCGACAATTACGAAATAACAGCCGTTTATGAGGATATTCCTGATAATACACACTTTCATTTCGATATGATTCAATCATTCATTACGCGTGAGCGTGAGTATAATGATCCGGCATGGTTGAATCAGAATTATCAGACCTATTTGGTGTTGGCACCAGGTGCTAGTTTCGATAATGTGAATAATAAGATCAATGAGATTGCCATTGACAAAATGAGTCTAGAGCTTAAGCAATATCTAGATATGTCTTTTGAACAGTTTGAAGCTGCGGGTAACTCATTCAATTATTTTATTCAGCCTTTAGAGGAGGTGCATTTGATGTCTGATAATTACGGTGGCTTTGAACCAGAAGGTGATATTACATATGTATACATATTCACGGCAATTGCGGCATTCATTCTCGTAATCGCTTGTATCAATTTTATGAACCTTTCTACAGCTCGTTCGGCTAACCGTGCTAAAGAGGTAGGCTTAAGAAAGGTAATGGGCTCATTGAGGCATCAAATAGTTAATCAGTTCATTTCAGAATCTGTATTGATCACATTAATGGCGGGTTTGCTAGGTCTTGGATTGGCAGTAATTGTAATCCCTTTCTTCAATGATTTTGCTGATAGACAAATGAATATCGACTTCTTAGCCAACTTGCCAATCGTATTTGGAGGTTCGTTCTTGGTTGGTTTCCTTTCAGGCTTGTATCCAGCATTTTTCTTGTCGGCCTTTACACCAGCTAAAGTTCTAAAAGGCAATTTGAGTTTAGGAATGAAAAGTGGAGGGTTGAGAAAGGTCTTGGTTACTTTTCAATTCTTTATTTCAATTCTATTGATTATTGCCACTTTCAGCATTTTAAACCAGCTGCAATACATTCAGAATAAGAAATTAGGTTTCGATAAGGATAGAGTATTGGTGCTTCATAATGCCTTTATGCTCAACGACAATCGAGAGCCAATGAAGAATGCCGTCTTACAGAATCCGGATGTTCTTAATGCGACTTTCTCCGGCTTTTTACCTACATGGAGTAATCGTTCTTCAACCGTATTCTTCCCTGATGCAATCATTGATCAGGATAGAGGTCAAGTAATGCAGAACTGGAGAGTAGACTACGAGTACCTAGAGACCTTTGGAATGGAAATGAAGAAAGGTAGATTCTTTAGTGAAGACTATGGGGCGGATTCTACAGCCATTATCATAAACGAAAGTGCTGCAAAAGCATTTGGCATGGAAGAGATTGATGGAAGAGTAGTGGGAATGTTCGATGACAGTCCTGAAAATCTTACCAGATTCAATGTGATTGGAATAATAGAGGATTTCCATTTTGAATCACTTAAAGCTAAGATAGCGCCACTGGCTATGAGGCTTGGAACGAATACATCCTATCTAAACATCAAATTGAATACCGATGATTATCAAGCTGTGATAGCTGATATGGAAGATAAATGGAACGAATTTGCTCCTGGTCAGCCATTTGAATATACTTTCTTAGATGATCGTTTTACCAATATGTACGAAACAGAAAGTAAGCTAGGTGATATCTTTTTAGTGTTTGCTGTACTTGCGATTGTAATCGCTTGTCTTGGATTGTTTGGTTTAGCAGCCTTCACTGCTGAACAAAAAACCAAAGAGGTGGGCATAAGAAAAGTGCTTGGTGCCTCTTTAGGACAGTTGCTTTACTTAATGTCCAGAGAGATTAGCATACTCATCGCAATATCATTTGCTATTGCAACGGCCATTGGTGTTTATGGTGTCAACTGGTGGATGCAAGACTTTGAATATCATCCTGAAATAAATCCATTGGTATTTATTCTTGCAGGAGCAGGAGCCTTCTTGGTGGCAATTTTAACCATGAGCTATCAATCAGTTAAAGTGGCGATAGCAAATCCTGTAAAGGCTTTAAGAAACGAATAATTCTGACCTGACCCTGTTCCAATTTTTAAAAGAGGGGCGGGGTCTCTTTTTTGTACAATAGTGCAACGATGAGAATTTTTCAAAGTCTTTCATACAAGTTTAGAAAAGTCTTTTAGCGTATTGACCGATTATTTACGGTGATTTACCGATAAGGTAAAGGAGAAGCTTTGAGATTTTTATTTTTTCGTATGGTCAAAATCTCAAGTCAATGCTTAAAAACAATATTAAAATTGCTTTTCGGAGTTTATTCCGAAACAAATTCTACTCAGTACTCAATATTACAGGCCTAGCTATTGGTATAGCCGCCTGTTTAATGATTGTACTTTTTGTAACCGATGAATTAAGTTATGACAAGTACTATCCAAAATCTGAGCGCACCTATAGAGTGACAGCCAATGGCGCCTTAAATGGTAACAACTTTGATATTGCCGTTGTAGGACCTGCAGTGGGCAAAACAATGTTGCAAGACTACCCTCAAATTGAGCAGTTTGCTCGATTCCGAAATTCAGGTTCTCGATTTATTCGATTTGGCGATAATATTTTTAAGGAAGAAAGTATTGTTTGGGCTGATAATGATATTCTGGATGTATTTGACTTTCAGTTTATTGAGGGAAATAGGGAGAATGCTCTACTCGAACCTAGAACCATTGTAATTAGTGAATCCACAGCAAATAAGTATTTCGGAGAAGAATCTGCCCTTAATAAAATCATTCAGGTCGGAAGCACCGAGGGATATAAAGTAACAGGTGTTTATAAAGACATACCCAAAAACACGCACTTCGACTTTAATGCGCTCATGTCAATGGAGGGTTTGGATGAATCTAAACAACCAATCTGGTTGAGCATGAATTTTGTGACCTATCTAGTTTTAAATGAGGGCGCACAACCTGAAGACCTAGCTGCTACCTTTCCTGCACTTTTAGAAAAGTATATAGGACCTGAGGTAAAGCAATTTTTAAACTTGGATTGGGAAGAGATGGGTGCAGCCGGAAGTTCATTTGACTTTGGTCTTCAACCAGTTTCCAGTATCCATTTGACTTCTGATTTGCAAGCTGAGTTGGGTCAAAATAGTGATATCAAGTACGTATATATCTTTTCAGCTATAGCCTTTTTTATTCTCCTAATTGCATGTATCAACTTTATGAATTTGGCAACAGCGCGTTCAGCTAGAAGGGCTAAAGAAGTTGGGGTAAGAAAAGTTTTAGGTTCCTTAAAAGGTCAATTGATCAACCAGTTTTTGGTTGAATCAATTTTAGTAAGTGCCATTTCTTTTTTGCTGGCATTAGGTATTGCTTATGCTGTTTTACCAATGTTCAACACATTGGCTAACAAGACTCTAGAAATTCCTTTCGACAATCCTTTACTGTATGGTGGATTAGTCTCAGGGATTCTCTTTGTTGGTTTTCTGGCAGGTTCATATCCAGCCTTTTTCCTTTCGGCTTTTCAACCCGTAAAGGTATTGAAGGGAGCACTTTCTAGTGGGATGAAAAGTGGTCGATTGAGAAGTGTATTAGTGGTTATTCAGTTTGGGGCTTCAATCTTTTTAGTGATCGCCACCTTGGTGGTTTTACAGCAATTAGACTTTATACAGAATAAGAAATTAGGGTTTGAAAAGGATCAGGTTTTAGTAGTGCACGATGCATATTTGGCGGGTGATAATGTCCAGACTCTTAAGGAGGAAATGACCTCCTTACCGGAAGTAAAATCCGCGTCACTCACAAGTTATTTGCCTACTCCATCTTCTAGAAATAACAATGCTTTTATCAATGGTATGGTGCCTTCCCAAGAGAACACGGTTTTAATGGGAGATTGGTACGTAGACTATGAATACTTTGAAACTATGGGAATGGAGTTTGTTACAGGTAGAGGTTTTTCTAGAGATTTTCCTACAGATTCTAATGCAGTGGTTATAAACGAGTCTGCTTGGAAACAAATGGAATGGGATGAGCCTTTAGGTCAAACCATTGGTTCGTTTAGCAACATGGAAGGAGATCTAGAGCCATTAAAAGTTATTGGCGTGGTTAAGGACTTTCATTTTGAATCTTTAAGAAGTCACATTACACCACTTTTGTTAAGATTAAGAAATAGTTCAGGTTACTTAAACCTGAAAGTTCAAACTGACGATTATGCTGCGCTTACTGAAAAAGTTGGTGCTGTTTGGGATGAGTTGGCACCTAATCAGCCTTATGAGACTTCATTCCTAGATGATCGTTTTAGTAGAATTTACGATGCCGAGCAACGTACTGGTAAAATCTTTGGAGTGTTTGCAGGATTAGCCGTTTTCATTGCGTGTTTAGGCTTGTTTGGTCTGGCAGCATATACAGCTGAGAACAGGTTGAAAGAGGTTGGGATAAGAAAAGTATTAGGTGCTTCTGTTGGGGGGTTAGTATATCTCTTATCTAAAGAAATGGGCAAACTGGTATTACTAGCTTTTATAGTTTTTGCTCCATTGGCTTACTTCTTTATGAATAATTGGCTGTTAGATTTTGAATACCGAACAACAGTAGGGATTTGGGTATTCTTGATTACGATGATAGGTGCACTTCTGATTGCGGTGCTAACAATGAGCTATCAGTCGCTAAGAGCTGCCACAAGCAATCCTATTAAGTCATTAAGAACTGAATAATGAAAGCGGCTTAAGGCCGCTTTTTTATTAATAAATGAATAAGAATTGAATTGAAAAATAGTTAGACTAGTGATTCAATTTACACTTTAGTTCGTGCGAAAAACTCTTTTAGGTATTTGGACTTTATTGACACTTTTAGTGTATGGTTCAATTCTAATTTCGCCCCAACATTTTGAATATGTGGGTTTGATAGGGTTTGGCATCCCAATTCTGATGGTTCTCAATATTATATGTTGTTTTTTCGCTTGGATTAGTGATTGGAAAGCTAAATGGGTTCTTTCTTTACTCGTTTTAGGAGCATGGCCTTTTTATGGTATGAGTTTTCAATTAGGAGGTAATGACACTCTTGATAGAGAAGGGCTTAAAGTAATGAGCTATAATGTGAAGTGGTTTGTAGATGCTACTAATGATAATTACGGGCCTGTAATTGATTGGATAAGAAGCACTGATTCTGATATTATCTGTTTTCAAGAATTCTATCCCAGAAAAAATATTGAGCCAAGGCTTGCTAAAGGGTATTATGTTTCATCAGATAGAAAGGAATTTCATACAGCTATTTATTCTAAGTACCCCATTCTAAATGATGGTCTTTTGTTGGATGATAAACAACTGAATAACATAAGATTTATAGACATCAAAAAAGAATCTGACACCATTAGAGTCTACAACCTTCATTTGCAATCTATGGGTATAGCACCTCAGACAATCAACTCAGCTGAATCAACTCAAAATGATTATGAAAATGTGGGTATTAGGTTTGTATCAGGAAGCCGAGTTAGATCTGCTCAAATGGAAATTCTATTAGACCATATGGCATCTTGTGATTATCCTATGATCGTAGTTGGAGATTTTAACGATGTACCTTTTAGCAATAACTATTTTAAACTAAATCGAAAGCTTAATAATGCGTTTGAATCTAAAGGTGCAGGTATTGGCGCAACCTTTAATGATGGCATTCCATTTTTGAGGATAGACAATCAATTTTATTCAGACGAATTGGAGTTAAGTGCATTCAAGGTTTTTGATGACACCTACTATTCAGATCATTTTCCTTTGGTAGGTATTTATAACTTAACTCCCTAAATTAAAGAATCTAAGAATTTTAATATGGCTTCAAAAGGCAGATTGACAAGATCAAGTACAGATAAAGTAGTAGCAGGCGTTTGTGGAGGACTTGCAGAATGGTTAGGATGGGATGTAACGATTGTTAGACTCCTTTATGTGCTCGTATCAATTTTTAGTGCAGGTTTTCCTGGATTTTTAGTATATATAATTTTATGGGCAGCTATGCCTGTAGAATAGCTATATTTCATTCAACCATAAGATGAAAAAACTAACCAACCTGATTTTAATTGGGGGCATTTTGCTGTGTTCATGGTCTTGTAATTTAGACTATTTTGAAAGGGCAGAAATTGGAGATATCGTTTTCGACCCCTCCATTGCCATCCCGGTAGGAGAGATTACCTACACAGTAGAAGAACTTTTCCAGGAGCTCAATGATGCAGGAGCCGAAGTAGGTAGTACCCCTGATAACGTAGTGACGCTTACATATGAGCAACAACTGCAATCTCAAACTGCCACTAGCTTCTTGGCAGTTCAAGATCAAAGTTTCGGAGGAACACTCTCCGGAGGTTCAAACGTGACCAACCCGGCAACACAAACAACGGTTTCTGTCTCGAATACTTTTGAGTTTCAGCTGAGTCAGCGTAATTCAGAAGAATATGATTCAATCTATTTCCAAGATGGGCGACTTAATGTGCAGCTGCAATCAGAATTCAGTTCACCCGTAGATTATACGCTCACTTTTATTTCGCTTGAAGATAACGGAAGCCCATATGTTCTAACTGGAAGACTTACGGCTTCCAGTCCGAATTTGGACTTAAACCAATCTCTTGCAGGTTGGAGAGGGTTCTTTCATTTAGATAGAAATGGGAATGTCGCTTCCGACAGATTTCTAGTTTCCTTGGCTTACGATGTAATTGTTTCTCCGGGTAGTTCTATAACTGCTACTGAAGGAATTGATTTAAATGTTGCCATAACCAACACTGCTTTTGATGCTGTTTATGGTGATGTTGGTACTAAAGATCTTACGGTAAGTTTCGATGTGGCTAATCTAGATTTCTTTAGTCAATTCAGTAGCGGAACATTACGATTTGCTAACCCTTCTGTTGATATCATTTTCCAGAATAGTTTTGGTTTTCCATTAGGGGTAACTTTCCCAGAATTCGCTGCCATTACTGACAATGGAACCATTATTCCATTAACAGGAACGGTTAATGATAATGTGAATATTGTAACTGGTCCATCACTTGCCCAGCAAGGAGATATTCAGGTGTCTAATGTGATTATCGATAGAAATAACTCAAACATTGATCAACTCCTTTCTGCACAACCTAGAAAGATTGTAGTGGATGTAAATACCGTTTCTAATCCTCCTTCAGGTCCAGATCAGTATAACTTTGTGGAAGAAAGTAGCATACTAGATGTATCCACAAGAATAGAAATTCCACTAGAGCTCAACTTAAATAATTTAGGAGCGGAGAGAAGCGTCAATTTTACCAATGGAGATAATCTCACAGATGCCACAAGACTGCTGTTTAGAATTGTATCTGAAAATGAGTTACCTATGGGCGGTAATATTGAATTACAGTTTAAGGACAGTAATGGAGATGTGGTTTTTACGGTTGATGAGCAACAAGGCTTTTCAGCAGCAGCCGTTGGACCTGATGGTAGGACTACAGAAGTGACCACAACAGTGTCTAGCATACAGATGCAAGACGCAGATATAAGAGCAATTGAAAACGCTACAACAATTAGTGTTTTAGTTAATCTTAGTACGACCAACGCTTCTTCTAATGATGCGGTGAAGTTTTTTAATGATTATGAACTGAAGTTTAAACTGGCGGTTCAGGCAGATGTATCACTTAACTCAAATGGCGAATAAGATGAGGAAAGTTTTACTATTAGTTGTTTTGAGCATTATTTGTTCCGCGACCTTCGCCCAAGGATATTTGTCTTTCTATCAGTTAAGAGATATTGTTCCACAAACTCAGAATCTGCAGCCTGCTTTTATTCCTGATAATACATTCTCCATCAGTTTAATTCCGACTGTCGGTGTAAATGTACAAGGAGATTGGGCGTTGGAAGATATTTTGAGTAGACCTCCTGGACAGGATGAATTGACTGTTGATTTCAACGTTTTAAGTGCTGCAACCAATGCGAGCGATTTTTTAAGTATAGATGCTACCGTCAATGTTTTTCATCTAGGATATAAGACAAAAGTTGGTGCTTTTTCATTGTTTTCTAATGTTAAGTCTAATCTAGATTTTAAATACAACGAAGATCTCATCGACTTTTTGGCCAATGGTAATGGAGACTTTGTTGGGGAAACAATTGACTTTTCTGGCAATAGCCTTAAGTATGAGGCATTTCAAGAAATAGGTCTTGGTTATGCCAATACTTATCTAAATAACCGTCTAACTGCTGGCGTTCGAATGAAGCTAGTAACAGGAATGTTCCACGCATCGATTCAAGAAGGAGCTAGTGCAACTCTTGCAACAGATGTAAACGACTTTACTTGGACAGTTAACATGCAAAATGCAACTGTTAACACCGCAGGGTTAGATTATCTCTTTAACTCTGATGACTATGCCGATGGTGATTTAACCAGTTATTTGACCAACAATCAGAATTCAACTGTGGCATTTGATTTGGGAGCAAAGTTTAAAATAAAAGAGTGGTTGGAAGTAGAGGCTGCTATCAATGATATAGGCAGTATTACATGGAAGGAACAAGCCAGAAACTACAACATTTATGATACAACAGCTGTGTTCAGTGGAGTAGAGTTAAGAGGAATAGAAGACAGCGACCAAGTTTTTGAAGATAGCTTAACGGCAAAGTTTAGATCTGATGAAACAAGAAGAGCATTTAAGTCAAACTTACCTACTCGTATTTTTCTAACTGCTTCTTACTATTTAACAGCCAATGATCGATTCTCTGTTACTTATTTTAAAAGAGCTGCTCTTGAAGGTATGCCTGCGAATATGGCATTCTCCTTTAATCATAGGTTTGAAAAATTCGTTGTGGGAGTACAGGCGCTTTACCGAGGTTCAAATAATGAGATTAATTTCGGTGCGAATGTCGGAACGAATTTTGGGCCAGTACAACTGTTTGCCGCTACAGATAACTTCTTAATTCTAAATAAACCGGAAACCTATTCTAAGGCAGATTTTAGGGTCGGTTTGAATCTGTTGTTCGGATATAAAAAATGGAAAAAGAAAGATGATATCGTTGATCTAGACAAACTCTAACCTTTCTTTTTACTTAAGAATATCGGAAGTAACGTCAAATCATACAGTAAGGCGAAGCTCGTACTGAGCATGATCAAAAGTCCCATATAATAAGGTATCGAAAAGCCTGACAATAGGAATACGCTAAACCCGAGGATTAGAATTACGGAAGTGATTATGATGCTCTTACCAGTTTGATTAATAGCTGTTTTTATAGCCCAGAAATTAGATAGTCCTTTTCTCTTTTCCATCTGATATTTTGCTAAGAGGTGTATGGTGTCATCAATAGCGATACCGAATGTAATAGTGAAAATAATCACTGTTGTGATATTCAAGTCAATATTGAACCAGCCCATAAATGCCGCGATAACAGCCACTGGGAGGAAATTGGGTAAGATAGATATGAACAATATTCTCTTCTCTTGAAAAAAGATTAGAAGAAACAGACTCACAGAAAGAATGCCCACACCTAGTCCTTTCACTATGCTGCTTACTACATACTTGTCAGTTTTATCTATAAGGAAAGAAGTTCCAGTAAGTTTTGCATTTAGGCCGGTCTTTGTGTTGAATTCGGTTAAAAGCTCTTGCGTTTTATTATAGATTGGTGTGGTCGCATAACTTCCAATATCAGGTAGTCTTCCAATGATTCTTATGAAGTTTTCACTTTCAAAGAAAGACACGGAATTCATAAGTCTTTTTGACTTATAAAAACGTTCTATCCTATTGATGTCCTTGGTGTGCGGTATTCTAAATTGACTTGTGGCTCCTCCTTTTAGGGCTGAATTAATCTCTTTTATAATGTTTAATGGAGAATGGATTTGCTTTACTCCAATCCTGCTGAGAGAATCTTGTAAAACATCTAAAGCTGTAAGAGTTTTTAAATCAAAAAGTCGTTCTTGAGTGAGTTCAAGGCCAATTTCGAATGGTTTATACCCATCAAAATTCTGATCAAAGAAATTAACGGTTTCAAGCTCAGGTTCACCTTTTTGAAGTCCCACCAGAATAGAAGTGTTGACACGAGTATGGTTTAAACCAAAAAGAAATATTAGGGTAGTGGAAGCCAAAATCATCATAACTAATTTCCGTCTCTTTATGGATGAGATAAAAATCCAATTAGTCAGGCTTTTCCATTTTTGGTGGCCTTTCGAACCTATTTGAATGCGACTTGGAAAAAACTGTAAAAGGCTAGGTAGCAATAGAATTGTGATGAAAAAGGCGAACAGCGTGCCAAGTGCTGTTAGTAACCCGAAATCTCTAATCGGTTCGACTGGAATTACTACTAGGCTAGCAAAACCAACGGCAGTTGTTACCGAAGTCAATAAGGTTGCCTTTCCGACTGATCTTATCGCTTCTCTAATGGCTTCAATGGCAGACAATCCTCTATCAAGAAGAATGTCATATTTATTAACAAAATGAATTACATCGGAAACGGACACGATCAACAGCAGTGCAGGAATGACAATTGCCATGATGTCGAGCGGTTTGCTTACTGCAGACACGAATCCCATGATCCAAATTATCGTGACAATGAGAACTATAATTGGCAAGAGTATGCCCTTTACTGACCTAAATACAGTAAGCAGGACAATTACTATTACAACAAAAGCTAGGCCTAGTAATTTGCCAACCTCTAGTTCAAGCTTCTTTGTAAAATCATGTTGCATTTGTGTCTTGCCTGAGATTATGAAATCATAGGGTAAGTAAGATGCTGTGAAGGCTTTAATGTCTAGGTATAGAGAATCTCCAGCCTCTTTATTTACAACTGCTTCATGATGCGCTATCAGTAGGTACGATCGATTGTCTTTACCAAAATAACTTCCAAACAAACCTCTGTTTTCAATTCCTTGTGGAGTGATGCCGCTCGTGTTGAGGAGTGGAATTCGATTGATCCCGAAAGGGGTAATCTGGAACTTGGATTGATTAAAAGCACTTTCAATGCTATTAATTTGCGGCCATTTCGAAAGACTGTCTTGATACGCTTTAATTTGACTTAAGACGTTGTTACTTCTAATTGAGTCGCTCGAAATGCAGATAAACAGGAAGTTATTGTATTCGCCAAAATCCTCATTCATAGAAGAATAAAAAGCTAGATCCGGATCACCTTTCGGAAAGAAACTATTGAAGTCATAATCAAATTTTAGATGAGGGAGTTGAGTTCCAAAAATGCATGTGATCACGATTAAAAACCCAAGAATAGACTTAGGGTATTTCGTGGCTTTTATAAGAAGATTAGTCAAAAAGTCATCCTTGTGATTTTTGTCTGGAATAGACTTCTCATTGGTTACTTTTTGGCTTAATTTGTTCATTAATTCAAAACTAAAAAATCGCAGAAACTATGAAGCAGTACCACGACTTAATGAAGCATATTTTGGAAAATGGGGTGGAAAAGTCAGATAGAACAGGTACTGGAACCAAAAGTGTATTTGGTTATCAAATGAGATTCGATTTATCCGAGGGTTTTCCGGTGGTTACTACCAAGAAGCTACACCTAAGGTCAATCATTCATGAACTACTATGGTTTTTGCAAGGCGACACGAATATCAAGTATTTGAAAGAAAATGGTGTTCGCATATGGGATGAATGGGCAGATGAAGATGGGAATTTAGGACCTGTTTATGGATATCAATGGAGAAACTGGCCCGATGGTGATGGTGGTACAATAGATCAGATTACCAAGGTGGTTAAGAACATCAAGAGGAATCCTGATAGTAGAAGATTAATTGTAAGTGCGTGGAATGTAGCAGATGTAGATCAAATGGCGCTTCCACCATGTCATACGTTCTTTCAGTTCTATGTAGCTGATGGTAAGTTAAGCTGTCAGCTCTATCAGAGAAGCGCTGATGTATTCTTAGGGGTGCCCTTCAATATCGCTTCTTATTCATTGTTAGTCTTAATGGTAGCTCAAGTTTGTGATTTAGAACCTGGAGAGTTCGTACATACATTTGGCGATGCACACTTGTACTCCAATCACTATGAGCAGGCAGAATTGCAATTGACTAGAGATTTCAGACCACTGCCTACAATGGAAATTAATCCTGAAGTTAAAGACATATTCGGCTTTAAGTTTGAAGACTTTAATCTAGTGGGTTATGAACCTCACCCACATATTAAGGCTGCTGTAGCCGTTTAACTAAGTTTTCTAGTAAGGGCATAGGAGACACTAGATCCTTGCTTTCAAAGCGGTTGTACCATTTGATTCCTGCTCCGTTGCTTGTAAAAATAGCATCACATGACTCAAGAGTCGAGTGAGTTGCGAAAACTTCGTCAATGGGATTATCAGTATCTTTCATATACTCCATAATGAAGCTTCTCATAACACCGGAAACACAGCCTGTTTCTAGACCTGGAGTGTAAATCTTATTTCCTTTAGCCCAGAATAAACTGGATGTAAACGATTCGGAAAGATTGCCATGGTTGTCGATTAAGATGATATCGTCTAATCCTCTTTCTTCTCTAATCTTTCCTAGCATAACGTATTTGAGCGCGTTCTTAGATTTGAAGCGTGAGATGGGAGAGAAAGTGTTTACGTATTCGGTATTTAATCCAATACTTAAGTCTCCTGTAACTAGCTGGCTGTGGTTATTCTCAATTTCAATAAGATAGGAACTAGATTTTTTTAATGGAGTATACTGGCCTCCAGAGTCCCTCCAGAGATGGATTCTAACTCTGTAGGTATCAGTTATGCTATTCTGATTAATCAATTCTTTTATCCAGTAATTGAGTCTTTCTAAAGTGAGTTCTTTTGGGAAGGTCATTCCCAGTGCCATGGCCCCTTCTTGCAATCTTTTATAATGTCTCTCGATAAGATTAATTCTGTTTGGGCCTGTAACAATCGTTTCGAATAGCCCGTCTCCATAACAAAATGCTCGATTAGTAATTTTTAACGCTGGCTCGGATGTATCAATGCTTCGAGAGTTAAATATTGCTTTCATGGATGTTATTAACCTTTTAAACATAATAGAAAAAGGGAAGGAATTAAACTCCTATGTTTGCGAGCACATTAACTAGCACAAATGTCTGATCAAAGTAGTGTATTTGATATGATAGGACCTGTTATGATAGGTCCTTCAAGTTCGCATACTGCAGGGGTAGTGAGAATTGGGCGAGTAGCACGAAAAATTTTAGGCGGAGTGCCTGAGACCGGTGAGATTACTTTCTACAATTCGTTTGCTAGAACATACGAAGGTCATGGTAGCGATAGAGCTATAATTGCTGGACTGCTAGATTTTCATACGGACGATGTTAGGATTAAGACTTCTTTTGATGAAGCTGAAAATTCTGGTTTCAATTATAAATTTAGAGCTATAGGTAATGCATCAACCATGCATCCCAATACGGTGAAGGTTGAAGTTTCTAGAGGAGAAAAGACAATTACAGTAGTTGGAGAAAGCCGTGGTGGAGGAGTAATTAAAATCACAGAGGTTAATGGTTTTAGCGTTGGGTTCAATGCTAATCTAACCACAATGATCTTAATGGCTCAAGATAAAAAAGGGGCGATAGCCTTTATTGCAACAGTGTTAGCGAATGATGAATGTAACATTGCTTCTATGTCGGTAAACCGAAAGGGTAAACATGATACGGCCTGCCATGTTATTGAAATGGATTCAAAACCACCAAAAGTTACAATAGATTATATAAAGCACTTGAATTGGATAAATGAGGTCGTATTTATCCCGGATATAGATTTTTAAAAAATTATGAAAAAAGTATTCACTTGCCTGCTTCTCATTACATCGATAAGCTTGGCTTCAGGTCAAAACTCAAACAAACAATGGACTCTAGAAGAGTGCATTAATTATGCTTGGGAGAATAACCTGACTGTAAGAAATTCACAACTCACTCAACTCCAGAATGAGATCAATCTAAAGCAATCTAAGTTTGCTTTGTTACCTAACTTATCGGCAGGCGGATCTGTAGGTAAGTCTTTTGGTAGAACGATCGATCCTGTAACAAACAGCTTCGTTTCTCAGGCCTTTGCTAGTGGAGGTATTTCAGCTAACACAAATGTTACGGTTTATCAAGGTGGGATACTGAGAAATAGAATTGAGCAGAATGAATTGAATTTGGAAGCAAGCCAGTATGATTTGGAAAAAGCACAAAATGATATTGGTTTATCTGTAGCGACTAATTTCTTAAATGTTCTTTTGAATAGAGAGCAGTTAGAAAATGCAAAATTCCAATTACAGATTGCTTCGGAACAGCTTGAAAGAACCAAAAAATTAGTGGAAGCTGGTTCTTTGCCTTTAACTAATCAGTTAGATCAAGAATCTCAAAAAGCTTCTAACGAGGTTCAAGTAGTAAACGCAGAGAATGCGGTTAACCTTGCCATTCTTAGCTTAAAGCAGGCCATGCAAATGCCAGCCTCTGAATCTTTAGACATCATAGCACCTGCACTTGAAGTGAATCAGGTTCAGATGGCCATGGAAAATCCTACAAGCATTTATGACATTGCTCTAAAGAATCAGCCAGAGATCAAAAGCGCCCAATTAGGAGTAAAGAGCAGCGAAGTAGGAGTTAAAATTTCTAGAGGGGCTTTTCTTCCTTCTTTAAGCGTAGGGGGTAGTTTATCTACTAACTACTCTGATCAAGCGAGACAGTTTTTAGGAACAGCTGAAGTTCCTGTGCCAGCACAAGAGATTGGCTTTGTTCAAGGTACTAACCAAGCTGTATTTACGAACCCGTCTACAAGAACAGTGACACAATTTTCGAACGACTATGGAGTGATAGACCAATTTGATGATAACCTGGGTCAATCGGTTAGAGTAAATTTGAGCGTTCCGATTTTCAGTAGAATGGCCAACACCTCCAACTTGCAAAGAGCGCAGATTACTAAACAGCAAGCTGAATTAACTCAGCAAAATGTAAAGAACCAGCTTAGACAAAATATTGAAACTGCATACACTAATGCGCTAGCAGGGTTAAAAACCTATGAGGCTACAGAGAAAAGAGTAAGTGCATTAGAAGAGTCGTTCAGAGTGGCTGAACAAAGATATAATGTTGGTGATGCAAACTTTGTGGACTATCAGGTTGCAATAAACAACTTGTTCGCAGCACGAACTGACCTGGTTAGAGCTAAGTACGAATATGTATTTAGAGTAACGATTTTAGATTTTTATTTAGGAAACCCAATAACATTAGATTAAACAAAACAACATGGCAAAGCAAAAGAAAAAGTCAAACAAGCTCATTTGGATACTCCTGATAGTATTCGTAGTTGTTCTAGTTGCCGCAGTGGCAGCTAAACAGGCTGGAGTTATTGGTGGACCAAAGACATTAAAGGTTGAAATGGCTGAGGTCAAGAGAACAACCATTGTTGAAAAAGTAACTGCTTCTGGTGTGGTACAACCAGTTACTGAAATTGCAATTAGCCCTGATGTTGCGGGTGAGATAATTGAGCTAAATGTTGAAGAAGGTGACGATGTGCAAGAAGGAATGGTTCTGGTTAAAATTAGACCTGATAACCTGCAGAAAGCTCTTGATAGATCACAAGCGAATTTGAATCAGCAGAAAGCGAATTTAGCATCTGCTAAAGCAAGTAAGGCAAGGAGTGAGGCACAGCTTACTCAAACAGAGTTAGCATTTAAGAGAGCTCAGCAATTAAGAAAAGAAAATGTGATTTCTGATGCAGATTATGAAACAGCTGAAGCAAATTTCGAGGTAGCTAAGTTTAATTTGGATGCTGCAGTAGAGAGTGTTAAAGCAGCTGAGTTTATTGTGAAGTCTAGTCAAGCTACAGTAGAAGAAGCTGAAGAAAATGTGAGACTTACTGTAGTGCAAGCACCTACATCCGGAACGATCTCTTTATTAAGTGTTGAAAAGGGGGAAAGAGTTGTAGGTACTCAGCAGATGGCAGGTACTGAAATGATGAAATTGGCAGACTTGAATCAAATGGAGGTTCAAGTAGATGTGAATGAAAATGACATCATACGTGTAAGTCTTGGAGATACAGCTATTATTGATGTGGATTCATACACTGCTATGGACAAAAAATTCCAAGGAATCGTGACACAAATTGCGAATACTGCTAATCCTAAAGCTTCTCCTGATGCCGTTACAGAGTTTAAAGTTGAGATTAGAATTCTGAATGAAAGCTTTAACGATCTTCTATCAGAGATTCAAGGTCCTTCTCCATTCAGACCTGGTATGACAGCTTCTGTTGAGATTATTACTACTAGCAAATCAAATGTTCTTTCAGTGCCTCTTGCCGCAGTAACTACAAGAAACCCTAAACTTCAGAATAGAGGAGGAAGACCAGGTAGCGATGACGAAGATGCTCCAACTACCCAAACAGTATCGAATAATGATGATGATATTAAAGAAGTGATCTTCATTAATGATGGTGGAAAGGCTAAGATGGTTGAAGTAAAAACCGGTATTAGCGATTATGACAATATTGAAATCCTTTCAGGTTTAGAGGAAGGTACAGAAGTTATTTCAGGTCCTTTCTTTGTAGTGTCAAAGAGAATTAAGGAAGGAGACATGATCGAAAAGCAAGGTGCTGGGGCTGCCAAGCCTTCATCTTCTAACGAATAAGAGAATAGATATAAAGATTAAAAGGGGCTCAATAGCCCCTTTTTTTATTGGAATTTTTTTAGTTCTCTATAAAGTCGGAATAGCGGTAAGCCCATTACATTATAGAAATCGCCTTTAATTCCTTTAACTCCAACCATACCTATCCACTCTTGAATTCCGTAGGCGCCTGCCTTATCAAATGGTTGATACGTTTCGATGTAATAGTTGATTTGTTCATCACTTAGGTCAGCGAAAGTAACTTCGGTAGATTCACTAAATGAGATTTGCTTGCCTTTAGACTTGAGGCATACTCCTGTTATAACCAAATGAGATTGACCAGATAGTTTTTTTAACATGGCTGCTGCCTCAGATGCGTCCTTCGCCTTTTCTAGTAAACTATCTCCAAGAACAACTGTAGTGTCAGAAGTAATGATGAGCTCGTTGGTTTGAATGTCTCCAAATGCATTAGATTTTTCGACTGCTAAATATTCCGCGATTTTTTCTTTAGGTAGATCAGGTGGATAGCTTTCGTCTATACTTTTTACCTGTACTTCAAATTCTAAATCAAGCTTAGATAATAACTCTTGTCTTCTTGGGGATTTAGAAGCCAGGGTCAATCGGTAATTCAAATTCATTTTGTTTAATTGATCCGAACAAGAAACCACAAATTACTTTAGGATAGAAATAGGTTGACTTTTGGGGAAGCGTATAGCCTGAGTGGCACACCTCTTTCACAACTTCCATGTCTATGTCTTGAGTAATAATGGCCATTTGCACTTCACCTTTTAAAACACGTTTCACACTTTTTCCAAAGTTGCGTTCAAAAGTGATGTTCTGAGATTTTCTCTGGTCCTTACCCGGTATGCCTAAGCCTAATTCAATAATGAAATAGTGCATTACAGTAAGGTCTAGTTTGTTGATCGAGTCAGGGAAATTCCATCTCAGATCACTTATACAATCTTCCTTTAGCTGTACTTTATAGGTTTCGTCTTCAAAGAGTAAGCCAAAGGCCCATTTTTTACCAAGTATAATCTCGGTTACATCGTAAGGGTTACTCAGCTTATTAATGATAAAATAAGGTTCTAGCTTCTTAAGCAATGCCTCCTTATCAAGATCCTTTATATCATTAATGAGTCTATGTGTGGGTAGAATTCTCAGATCATCTAAACTACCATTTGTTAGATACATCAAATGGTAATTGAATGCGGCTTCTTGATCATTTGTTTTCTTTAACATTTCCTTCCTATGAATAATTGAACCTTCCAAGCGATGATGCCCATCGGCAAGAATTATCTTCTCGTGTTTCATCTTCTCAACGAACTTCGAGATGATCTTTTTATCATGGATTACTGACATTACGTCCTTCACACCTTGATAATCTTCCACTTCATAGATGGGAGTCTTAATGGCCTCATCCATATATTCTTCCAACGTGAAACTCTCATCGAAATATAATCCATGAGTTGGGCTCACATTCAGCTCTGTAGCTTTTAATACATCCACACGATCATTAACAGAATGAGGCATTGTGTTTTCATGCCTCAATATGTCTGAGTCTGGGCTATTCCAGTCGGTTGCCTTTATCCAGCAAATGAAACCTTTACGTACATATTGTTTTGTACTGCCAGGCAGTGAAAAATATTGGTAGTAGATATAAATTCCAGGAATCTGGTCTTGTACAATAGCACCATTCTTTTTCCAATTCTCCAAAGTCTTGTGCGCCTCGTCTGGCGTTTCAGAATGTAGAGGTACACTTAAGTGTATGCTGTTGAATGGATTTCCATACAAAGCATTTCTTTGTTCTTGAGAGATTACATCAAATAATGGTGATGTATGTTCTTCGATAGAAAGCGATAGTTCTTGATTGTATCGCCAAGCCCGAATGGGCTTTATGTCAGCCATAGTCTAATCCTTAACCCTTAATTTCCATTTGCTTAGGCCTTCGTTTTTAATCTGTGCACCATGTGCTTTCTGATCAATAAGAAGGGAAGCCAAAGCTATAGCAATTTGTTCTTTTTCAGGGTCTGCTTCATCTAAAACCTCAGGAGTAAAATACTTTTCTACAAATTTGGTATCAAATTTACCTGAAATGAAGGCTTCATGCTTTAATGCAAAAGAGCAGAAGTCCAGTGTTGTAGCAACACCTGATATTTCGTATTCCTCAATAGCTCTTAACATCCTTAAACGAGCTTGCTCTCTATTAGCACCGTAGGTAATAAGTTTAGAGATCATAGGGTCATAATAGATAGGTATATCCATTCCTTCTTCATAACCATCGTCTACTCTAACTCCTGGTCCTTGCGGGAGCTTATAAGTTTGAAGCTTTCCTGTATCAGGTAAGAAATTGGTTCTTGGATTTTCTGCGTACACACGAATTTCGAGGGCGTGTCCTTGAATTTTAAGTTCTTCCTGTTTGAAACTTAGTGGATGGCCTTCAGCTACTCTAATCTGCTCAGCAACTAAGTCCTTTCCTGTAATTTCTTCTGTGACCGGGTGTTCTACCTGAAGTCTGGTATTCATTTCTAGGAAGAAGAAATCTAAGTTTTCATCAACTATGAATTCTACAGTACCAGCACCGTAATAGTCACAAGATTTGGCAACCCCTATGGCTGCTTCACCCATGGCTTTTCTTTGTGCATCGTTAAGGACAGCAGAAGGAGCCTCTTCAACTACTTTTTGATGCCTTCTCTGAATAGAACAATCTCTTTCAAAAAGGTAGACTACATTTCCGTGCTGATCCCCAATAATTTGAATCTCAATATGTCTTGGCTGAGTAATGAATTTTTCTACAAATACCGATGGGTTGCCAAAAGCAGATTTCGCCTCGCTCATAGCGCGTTCCATCTGTTCGGCCAAATCTTCCTCTTGTTCTACAACGCGCATTCCTTTTCCGCCACCTCCCGCACTTGCTTTGATAAGTACGGGGTAACCAATCTCCCGAGCAATCTCGATAGCTTCATCTTTATCGCTTACGGCATGGTTCACTCCCGGAACCATAGGTACATTGTACTTAGATACCGCGTTTTTAGCCGCTAGCTTATCACCCATCACTTCTATGGCTTCTGGAGAAGGGCCTATAAAAATGATACCGTTATCGGTTACCATTTTAGCGAATGTTGAATTCTCTGATAGAAAGCCGTATCCAGGATGCACCGCATCTACATTGAGCTCTTTACATACTTCAATGATTCTATCCATATTTAGATAAGATTGAGCTGAAGGAGCAGGGCCTACGTTCATAGCTTCATCGGCATATTTAACATGAGCCGCTGTTGAGTCAGCATCGCTGTAAATCGCAACAGTTTTGATCCCTAACTCTCTTGCGGTGCGCATTACACGAATGGCAATTTCTCCGCGATTCGAAACTAGTATCTTCTTTATGGTTTTGGTTTCTATCATTCTTCTAGTGGTCTATAGGTGCTAATTTACAACATAAGTAATGTCAGGCAACATGACCTTTATTAGCCTTTGATTTTTTGATTAATGGCTATTATAGTGTTACATTTGTCGCTTCGCTTAAAACGAGGTAATAGTCAATATTTAAAGAAAGAAAGCGTTGGATTTATTTGAAAAATTACTGACTAATCAAGGTCCATTAGGAAAGCATTCAGATGTATCGGAAGGGTATTTCACATTCCCTAAACTAGAGGGTGAAATGGCTCCAAGAATGCAATTCCAAGGTAAAGAAGTACTTACGTGGAGTTTGAATAACTATTTGGGTTTAGGAAACCATCCAGAAGTGAGAGAGGCAGACGCAAAAGCTGCGGCTGATTGGGGGCTAGCGTATCCTATGGGTGCTAGAATGATGTCTGGTAATACAAAGTATCATGAGCAACTTGAGCAAGAGTTGGCGGACTTTGTAGGGAAAGAGTCAGGTTACTTATTGAACTATGGATACCAAGGTATTCTATCAATAATTGATGCTGTTGTAGACAGAAAAGATGTAATTGTGTATGATGCAGAGTCTCACGCTTGTATTATAGATGGTGTTCGTCTTCATATGGGTAAGCGTTTTGTATTCCCACATAACGATATTGAGAATCTAGAAAAGCAGCTTGAAAGAGCTACTAAAATTGCTAATGAAACCGGTGGAGGTATCCTAGTGATTACCGAAGGTGTATTTGGTATGACCGGAAATCTTGGGAACTTACCAGCTATTGTAAAATTAAAAGAGAAGTTTGAATTCAGACTCTTGGTAGACGATGCGCATGGTTTTGGTACTATGGGAGCGACAGGGGCAGGTTCAGGCGAAGAGTTAGAATGTCAGGATGATATTGATATCTACTTCTCAACTTTTGCTAAGTCAATGGCTGCTATTGGGGCTTTTGTTGCTGGTGATGCACCAGTGATTAAATTCTTAAAGTATAATATGAGATCTCAAATCTTTGCAAAGTCTCTTCCAATGCCATTTGTAATTGGAGGATTGAAAAGACTTTCCATGCTTAGAGATAACCCTTCTCACAAAGAGAAGCTTTGGACAATTGTTAACGCTTTGCAGAATGGTTTGAAAGAAAAAGGATTTAGTATAGGTACCACACAATCTTGTGTCACACCTGTGGTGCTAAATGGAACAGTAGGAGAGGCAGCTGCATTGAGTCAAGACCTGAGAGAAAACTTCAATATTTTCTGTTCTGTAGTAATTTATCCTGTTGTGCCTAAAGGCATGATAATCTTGAGGTTAATACCAACAGCATCACATTCATTAGAAGATGTTCAGGAAACCATAGAAGCATTTGAAGCAATCCACGACAAGCTGAAAAGTGGAGAGTACAGAAAAGAAGAATTAGCACTTGCCTTTGGTGAGTAAAAATGAAAAAAAAGTGCCTCTATTGTTGTCAATAGAACATTTTGCTTTATATTGCTAAGAGTTAGACATTAATATCAACAACCTTAAAACACGATAAATATGAGTCAATATGCTAGAGTGAAAGAATTAGTAGACGGCCTAGAAGGTGATTTCGAAAAATTCTATGACAAGGGTAACCAAGCTGCTGGTACCAGAGTAAGAAAAGGTATGCAAGACCTTAAGAACCTTGCTCAAGAAATCAGAGTAGATGTGCAAAACATCAAAAACGGTTAATCTTACTAACTAAGATACTCTAGGCCAATCATTTGATTGGCCTTTTTTGTTTATAGTAACTGGGATAATCTTTCTCTAAGTGATTGACTAGCAGGCACTAAAGGTAGTCTCACGTTATTTCCGCATATGCCTTTTTGTCTCAGTACCTCCTTTACACCTACCGGGTTGCTTTCTTCATACATCAACGGATTTACAGCTTCTAATCTATTGGAAGCTTTTTGCGCTTGATCGAAATCACCTGCCAAAGCGTAGGTGGTTATCTCAGTGAACTCTTTAGGGAAGCCATTTGCCATTACAGAGATTGCACCAATTGTCCCTTGTTTCATCATTGCAGCAGTGAGCATGTCGTCTCCAGAAATGATCATGAAATCATCTGGTTTTGATGAGGCAATTTCACCAGTTTGAGATAAATCTCCACAGGCTTCTTTAATTCCTATAATATTGCTGTGATTAGCAAGTTCTAATGTCGTTTTAATAGAAATATTAGAACCTGTTCTTCCCGGAACATTATATAAAATAATAGGTAGAGGAGAGGCATCCGCAATAGCAGTATAATGAGCGATCAGTCCAGCTTGACTGGGCTTATTATAATATGGTGAAACTGAGAGCACAGCTACAACTCCCTCTAAATGAGTTGTTTTAATATCTTCAATAATTTGAGCGGTGTTGTTGCCTCCAATACCTACCACAATTGGTAATTCTTTTGGATTGTTATTTTTGACGAATTCTAGAACCTCTTTTTTCTCAGTTTTATTTAAAGTAGCTGCTTCTCCGGTTGTTCCTAAGACTACAAAATAGTCTACATGCGCTCCAGTAAATTCTAAAACATTCTTTAAACCGGTGAAATCTACTTCTCCTTCTTCCGTGAATGGTGTAACTAATGCCACACCAGTTCCTCTCAAACTATCCATTACTTAATTCCTTTGGCGTACTTTAATATTTGCTCGGCAAAATTAGTGAGTCCTACATTTTTGTTGATACCAATCATCAATTCATAGTAGTCCTCACCTTCGGTTGAATGTATACCTAGACGACATTTTGCATTAGATTTTGCTAAAATGGACTGTGTAATTTCATTCAAACTAAAGTCTAAATGGAAAAGGAAGTCAAAAGGTTTATTAGTGAAGTCAGAAGCAGCTTTTGAATTTAGTTTACCTAAACTTGACAGCTCTGTAACATTAACTGTAGGATAATTCACTGAAACAGGCTCTTTCAATTCATTGTAGCAAAGAACATTAACTTCTTTTAGTTCCTTCAATTCACCAACAAAAGCATCAATTTCATCTAGTGTTCTTTGGTCTTGCCAAGTAAAGAGTACTCCTATGGAAGTTGCCGAATCAAAAGGAACGGTTTTATGCTCTGTCTTTCGCTTCGAAGGTTTATTCAAAAGGCCATGAAGTTTCTTTCCGATTATACTCATTGATCTCCTATCATGTCTTTGAACTCATTCTCATTAATAATTTGTACACCTAGACTTGTGGCCTTCTCTAATTTTGAAGGTCCCATTTTATCTCCTGCTACAAGGTAATTTAACTTACCGCTTATCGAACTAACTACTTTTCCACCATTTGATTTTATGAGGGTTTTTAGCTCATCTCTTGAGAAACTTTCAAACACTCCACTAACCACAAAAGTTCGATTGGCCAAAATATCTGAACCGCCTTCTGTTTGTTGCTCTTCAATAACTAGTTGAAGTCCAGCCTCTTTCAGTTCATTTACTAAAGTCTGATTTTTATCCTCTTCAAAGAAGTTTATAACACTTTCTGCTATACGATCACCAATTTCTGGTACATCAATTAGCTGTTCAAAAGTTGCTCTCCCTATTGCATCTATTGATTTGAAATAGACTGCCAGTTTTTCTGCTACCGTTTGACCTACGTAACGAATCCCTAATGCAAAAAGTACACGTTCAAAAGGGACCTGTTTAGAGTCTTCGATAGCTTTAATAATATTAGAAGCCGATTTCTCCCTTAGACTACGAATTGAAACTTCTCCTTTCTTTTCAGAGTAGCTTGAGAATTCCAGACCATTTAGAGCTTCGAATGTGAGTTTGTAAAGGTCAGCATAGTTTTGAATTAAGCCTTGGTCTAGTAAGCCCCGAATGGTTTCCGTTCCGAGGCTATCAATATTCATAGCCTTACGTTGAATAAAGTGTTCTATTCTACCCAAGATTTGCGGAGGACAACCTTCTACATTTGGGCAATAATGATTTGCCTCGCCTTCTGGTCTAATCAGTTCTGTGCCACACTCCGGGCAATGTGTAATGTATTCAAGTGGAATAGAATCTGATGCTCTAGACGCCAAGTCAACCCCAGTAATTTTGGGTATGATTTCACCACCCTTTTCAACAGAAACAATATCTCCAATTCGAACATCTAATCTTTCAATTTCATTGGCGTTGTGTAAAGAAGCTCTTTTTACTGTTGTGCCGGCAAGCAAAACGGGTTTAAGGTTTGCTACAGGTGTAACTGCTCCCGTTCTTCCTACCTGATAAGAAATTGATTCTAAAATTGTAGTGGCACTTTCAGCCTTATACTTATAAGATATGGCCCATCTAGGACTTTTAGCTGTAAAACCCAATTGCTCTTGCTGGGCTAGACTGTTTACCTTAATCACTACGCCATCAGTTTCCGATGGTAGTTCATGCCTTTTTTCTTCCCATTCACTTATGTATTCAAGTACCTCCTGAATGGAGCTACATTTTCTATAAGTAGGAGAGACATTAAATCCCCAGGATTCTATTGCTTCTATAGATTCTGAATGACTATCATAATTTAAGTCTTCGCCTAAGAGGTAGTATAGATAACAGTCAAGCTTTCGTTCAGCCACTACCTTTGAGTCTTGCATTTTAATTGTTCCTGAGGCGGCATTCCTAGGGTTCGCAAGTTTGTCTTCTCCTGCTTTTTCCCTTTCATTATTTACACGTTGAAATTCTTCCTTAGGGAAAAACACTTCACCTCGTACTTCAAATTCATCCGGAACTTGCGATTTGAGTTTTAAGGGTACTGTTCGAATTGTTTTGGCATTGGTTGTAATATCATCGCCTTGCGTACCATCTCCTCTTGTAACGGCTCTTTTGAGTAGGCCGTTTTCATAACTCAATGAGAGTGCAACACCATCAAATTTTAGCTCGCAGAAGTATTCATAAGTTTCTTCTCTTAGTCCTTTTTGTACCCTAGCGTCCCATTCGAGTAATTCTTCTTTAGAATAGGTATTTCCTAAAGAGAGCATCGGATATTTGTGAACAACCGTATCGAAATTTTTGGTAATTGTTCCTCCCACGCGTTGAGTAGGAGAGTGCTCAGATTTGTATTGAGGGAATTGATTTTCTAAATCTATCAGTTCTTTCAAAAGCTGATCGAATTCAAAATCTGAAATTTCACTCCTGTTCTCTTGATAGTAAAGATGATTGTGATGATCAATGTCTTTACTCAATTGGTTAATCTTTTCTAAAGCCTCTATGGGTGTCATTTTAGGCTAGTTTGTCTAAAGTCTCTTGAAGATTCGTTTCGGCATTTTGCAATTTAGTTTTGCAAGCTTCGATCAAAGAAGCAGCCTCTTTTACAGATGCGTTCAATTCATCAATATCTAATTCATTACTTTCTATTTTTTCTACAATTTCTGAGATTCTCTGAATCGCATCTGTATATGTTAAGTCTTTTTTAGTCATTCGCTAAGTCAGTTATTATACTTTTTAATTGAATGTTTTTTCCTCTTGTTTCAATTTCATCGCCTTTCATTAAGGCCTCAGGGTTAACTTTTTTGCCCCCTTTGAGCGTAAGTGTGTATCCTTTTTCAAAAGCTTTCTCAGGGTTTACCAATTCAAGTCTATTGGCAAGTTTGCCAATACGTAATTCTTCTTTATGTATGATGTTTGAGGTGTTATGCTGTAAGAGATTTTTAAATCGTTCAATAGCTACTTGCTCCTCATTAAGTCGGTGAACTGTACTTCGTTCTAATCGGGTAATAAGATGGTCTAGACTGTAATGTGCTTCTTGATAGGCATGAGCAGAATTCTTTTCAAGCGCATAAAGAAATTCATATAATCTATCTTCTAACCTGAAGGCACCTGAGAGTATAAATTCTGCCACGGCAGTAGGAGTTTTCAAGGGTGTGTTTGCCACCATGTCTACTACTGATTCATCTCTTTCATGGCCTATTCCTGAGATCACCGGAAGAACACAGGTTGCTAAGGCTTTGCACAGTTCATAATCATCAAAGGCATCTAGATCAGTTTTAGATCCGCCACCTCTAATGATTACTACCACATCGAACATGGTAGCTTCATGTTTAATGAGCTCTAAAGAGTCGATAATCGAAGTTGGTGCTTCATTACCCTGCATAACAGAGTGAAATAATTTAATCTGAAAATCAATAGCTCTAACATTTGAGGCAAGTTGATTGATAAAGTCTTCATATCCGGCAGCAGACGAAGAACTAATAACAGCTATTCTTTGTGCTATTACAGGAAGGACCTGAGTCTTATTCAATTCTAAATAACCACCTTCTTCTAATTTCTTAATGGTTTCTTCTCGTTGTCTAGATCTTTCCCCAATCGTAAAATTTGGGTCTATGTCATTTACATTGAGGCTAAGTCCGTAAACCTCATGAAAGTTAATGCTGACATTAAAAAGACCTTTTAAACCCACACTCAAGTTGCTGCCGGTTGCCTGTCTAAATTGACTGGAAATGGTACGGTAGGTGTATGACCAGATGTTTGCTCTCAGCTTGGCTTGAATGTATTCTCCTTGCTTTTCAACTAGTTCTAAGTAGCAATGACCTTTTTGATTGACTTGCATACTACTAATTTCAGCTATGACCCAATAGGTAGTTTGTAGATTTTCGTCAAGCGTATCTTTGATAAGACTGTTTAGTTGAAACAAAGAAAGGTGAGCCATGGTGCAAATTACGGCAATGCTAGCATAGGTCAAATGAATAGAAACAAAAAACCCGCTCTTAATAAGCGGGTTCTTTTTAGTTTCCTTCAGTATCCTTTTTCACTTGGTTGTTTCTTCGATTTCGCCCGAGTCTTTGCATCAAATCTCGCCTGAATTCAGAATCAAATCTCAGAACCATCCAAACTTTAGTAGATGGAAGTATTTCTTGAAATTTTGAGAGGTACGTTTTTTCTAGATCAAGTTCAGCTTGCTTTTGAGCCATATAGATGTTTAGCATTTTACTTGCATTCTCTTCTGAAATGTCACGAATGCCCTCTTCACTTATCAGTACTCTTTTCTGTTTATTATACTCTCTGTTTAATTCGTTTTTCTTCTTTTCAAACTCATTAAACAGTGGCCAAAAGACTTTAGCGCTCTCCGGAGTGAGTTCTAATCTATTGTTAATAAAAGCAATCCTTGCCGTCTGTAGCTTTTCTCGATCCATTTTTGGACGCCTCTGATTCGCGTCTTGTCCGCTTAACCCGACAGTAATAAATAAAAGGAAAGCGATATATAAAGTCTTCATTTTATACTTATTCATAGTATTCAAAATCATAATCTAGTTCAGGATGATCTCCTACAAACAATGCGATATCTCCTGTTTCTTCTGCATAAATTTCATCTAAAATCATGTCAATCTCCGTTATGCTAGCCATCATCTCCTCGTTAAGGATAGTGTTATCTTCTAGGAACTCTATCAGATATTCATCTGAGACTTCAGCTAATACATCTTGCTCCTTGTTAAAGGAAATGCCAAAGTAGATACTGGCTAATAATAGGAGAGAGGCAGCGATACCTACCCAACGATAGTTTCTTTTTCTATTAATAGAGATTACTTCAAGAGGTTTCAGATTTTCTTCACTCACTAAAACCTTATCTTCGATTGTTTTAGACAATGAATCGAAGTATCCCTCTGGAACTTGCATTTTGTTTTGCTTGAGATGCAAGTTGAATTCCACATCACTTTCTGCTGCTTTTGCTCCGTTAAGGATGTTTTCAGTGAGTGATTTGAAATAATTGTCCTCTACGCCAAAAGGGATTTCCTTCAAGTGCTTGTCCTCCTCAAGGTTAATATGTCTTTTGTCGTTATTCATTTCTTATTTGATCAATTTTTTGGATCAAAGTTTAATTTTCTTTCAAGTATTCTTCCAGTTTCTTAACTGCTAAGTGATAGCTTGCTTTTAAAGCCCCAACACTAGTTCCTGTTATTTCTGAGATTTGATCATATTTTAAGTCATCAAAATACTTCATGTTAAAAACAAGCCTCTGTTTTTCAGGAAGCTTTAACAAAGCTTTTTGAAGCTTTAACTGAATCTCATCTCCAGTAAAGTGATGTCCAGAACTCAAATGGTTTTCTAGTTCATATTGAACATCTTCCAAAGACTGTGCATGCTTCCTTTGTTTCTTTTTCAGATGGTTTATGGCTTCGTTAGTTGCAATTCTGTAAATCCAAGTAAACAGCTGAGAAGATTCTCTAAAGGTGTCTAAGTTTTTATACACTTTAATGAATACTTCCTGAGTAACATCATCTGCATCATCATGTATGATCACCATCTTTCTAACATGCCAATAAACCCTCTCTTGATAGGTAACTACCAATTCACGAAACGCCAATTCGCGCTGTTTTGGTTCTTTAAAAGCATCTAGTATTTCTCTGTCTTGCAAAGTATGATGGTTTTAGGCTTTAGATAGTAAGATAAGGTTAAGGTTTAATGCCTCAGGAAAAAGTTTCAGTTTCTTTAAAGATCATATGAATATTCATAGTTTATATGGTTGATTACTAACAAATTAGTAGCTTCGTATTTGATAAGTCGGAATTAGACAATGGGTATAGAGGACGATTTAAAACAAGGCAAAGAGTATGAGAATCCATATGAGAAACTGATAGTGAATATCATGTTCACTAATAGTTGGTTAATGGATCAGCAAAACCAGATTTTTAAACCTTTTGGAATTACAGCACCGCAATACAATGTGCTTAGAATTTTGAGAGGTCAGTATCCGGAGCCTTGTACAGTAAATACCTTAATTGAGCGAATGATTGACAGAATGTCTAACGCTTCAAGAATTGTTGACCGATTAGAATCAAAGAGCCTAGTTGAACGAACAGTTTGTAAAACAGATAGAAGAGCCAAGGACGTACTAGTTACAGAAAGAGGACTCTTGCTTCTGGATAAGGTGGACGCTGCTTTGCAGCAATGGCTTAAATCCCTTGAGAAGTTACCTGGTAATAAAGTAAATCAGGTAAGTGAAAGTCTAGATCTTCTTAGATCTTGATTACTAATACTTTTTCATTAGTTCCATTACCTTATCGACAGGGAGAGCAGAGGCCTTATTGCCATTTCTACCTTCCATATCTTGAGCAGCAAAAAGCGAGTTAATGATGGCTTCTTCAGTGGCTTCAATTGTTGCTAAGAAGATAGGACTCATGCTGTCGTTGCCCAGTACATCACCATTATTTGTGCGCTCATTTGAAGTATAAGGGATTCTCATTTCTAAGGCCGTAGAGGCTGCAATTACATAGTCTCCACTTCCGTTAGAAGCAATACCACCAGTTTTTGCTAAGCCCATCATAGCTCTTTTTGCCACTCTTTCTAATTGCCTTGCATCGAGCGGGGCATCTGTTAATACCACGATCATACACGATCCGTCACTTTTTTCGATTGCATTCCGAAATGGATATTTATTGAAAGCTTTTCCAACTTGAACCCCATTAATCGTTAGGACCCCACCAAAATTACTTTGCACAATTACGCCTACGGTATAACCACCTAAGTTGCCAGGCAATTTTCTGGATGATGTTCCAATTCCACCTTTATATCCAAAAGCTCGGGTGCCTGTACCTGCACCAACATTGCCTTCAGGTACTTCTCCTTCACTGGCCTTCTGAATAGCGTTGATCACATCTTTCTCAGAGATGTGCATACCACGTATGTCATTTAAATAGCCATCATTTGTTTCACCAACTACTGCATTTACAGATCTTACATTTTCATTACCTGATTGATTGAGTGTATACTTGACTGTGCCTTGGATGCCCATAGGTACACTTAGTGTATTGGTAAGTATAATGGGAGTTTCAAGATTGCCTAGTTCTTGAACTTGACTAATACCTGCCAATTTCCCGAATCCATTTCCAATGTAAATAGCAGCGGGTACCTTATTCTGAAAGATATTTCCAGAGTGAGGAAGAATGGCTGTAACTCCAGTTCTTACTGCTGAGCCTTCAATTTTTGTGATGTGACCTACTTTGACTCCGGGTACATCAGTAATGGCATTTAATTCTCCTGTAGGAAGTACCCCGAATTCTATGCCAAGCGCGCGCGGCCTTTCTTGGGCTTGATTGGTGAAATGGGAGGAGAAAAAAAGAAGGATTACAAGGAGTCGGTTCATAGCTCAGAATTGTTCCGTTAATCTCGGAATAAAAAAAGTTCAAAAAAAATGAACACTGTTCAGTAAATATTCGTTGTTTAGATGTATGGGGATCGCGGAAAGAAAAGAGAGAGAAAAAGAAGAGATGCAAAAACTCATCTTAGATACAGCCACTAAGCTGTTTCTAGAGAAAGGAGTAGAGAAAACATCTATGCGAAATATTGCCGATGCTATTGAATATAGTCCGGGTACCATATACCTATATTTTAAAGATAAAAGTGAGCTATTTGATGCAATGCATGTCAAGGGATTCGAGATTTTCTTCCAATACCTTAGTAAAGTAATGGTGATTGAGGATCCTATGGAGCGATTAGAGCAGTTAGGCATTCAATACCTAACATTTGTGATTGAGAACCCTGCCTATTACGACATGATGTTCATTTTGAGAACTCCAATGCAGGCTAAGCATAATAAAGAAGAATGGAATCCTGGTGATAGAAGTCACCAAGTATTGACGTCTACTGTAGCTGATTGTAAACGAGCAGGTTACTTTAAAGACCAAAATCCGGAGGTGGTTTCATTTATGATATGGGCACAAGTTCATGGGCTTGCATCAATGTTCATTCGAGAAAGAATGAAATTCTACCCAGAAGATAAACGAGAGGAATTACTCTTTGAAGCGAAACATACCTTCATGGAAATACTAAGAAGGTTTTAAAAAATTTTATCGATATAATAAACAGTGTTCAGTAAAAATATAATGTTCATAAAAATGAAACGATACCTAATGTTAGGTTTGTCTTTCCTCATGTCTATGACGGTATTTGGACAGGGTCAAATACTTGAAGATTATGTGAGAGAAGGTCTTGAGTCAAATCTTAGTCTGCAGCAGACAGAGCTGGAACTCAGAAAAAGTCAAGAGCGGCTTCAACAAGCAAAGGCAATGTATTTACCCCAGCTTAGTTTTGGAGCTTCCTACACGAGAGCAGCAGGAGGGCGTTCAATTCAATTTCCAATTGGAGATTTATTAAATCCAGTCTATGATGCTTTGGATCAGATTCAGGGCGCGGATATTTTTCTAACTGTAGAGAATGTAAATGAACAATTTCTGCCTAACGACTTCCATGATACTCGTTTGAGGTTAATTCAGCCAGTATTCAATACTGATATAAAGTATAATAAGCTAGCCCAAGAGAGTCTTCTAGATTTGACTACACTCAATAAGGAGCAATTAGAAATTGAGTTGGCCAATGACATCAGACAGGCTTACTATCAGCTAATTCAGGCCAGCAAAGCTGTAGATATTTATGAATCGACTTTAGAAGTAATGAACGAGTTGGTTCGTGTAAATCAGAAGCTAGTTGAGAACGATAAAGCTACCTACGATGTCATTTTTAGAGCTGAAGCTGAACAGGCAGAGATTCAATCTGCTTTAATCAACGCTAGAAAGGATGAACGTGTCATTCAATCGTATTTCAATTTTTTACTGAACCGTGATTTGCTAGCGGAAATTGTAGTAGATGAAACACTTATTGATTTTCAGTCTTTTCAAAGTTTAGATATTCTGTCTCAAGAGGCACTTATTAATAGGAGAGAGATAAAGCAGTTAAATGCTTTAGTGAGTACCAACGAAAACCTCATAAAACTTGCAAAAGGAGATGCCTCTTTACCCAAAGTGAATTTGGTTATAGATGGTGGTTTTCAGGGTTTCAGCTATTCATTTGATCAAGATCAAGATTATGTGCTGGCACAATTAAGCCTGAATTGGAATATTTTTCAAGGAGGTGCCAAAAAGTCTAAGATTAAGGAATCACAGTTTGAGCTAGAACGTGTAAATGCTCAAAAAGAGCAAGTAAAAGATCAGGTAGAATTGCAAGTGATTACTGCATTCAACGACTATAATGCCGCATTAGAATCAGTAGAAGCAGCACAGGCTAGAGAGCTTAGTGCACAGAAGTCATTCAACTTAGTTCAGAAAAAATATTTTGAGAGTCAGGCAATACTCATTGAGTATTTAGAAGCGAGTAATAATTATACAACGGCTCAATTGAGTCATTCCATCGCGCAGTTTCAAGCCCTTTCTAAGGCATCCGAATTAAATAAGATTATAGCAAAGAAATAGATTATGAATACCTACAAGTTATTCGTTATGAGTTTATTAGTGGTACTAATGGCTCAATCTTGTAAACCAGGTTATCAAGAGAAATTAGCTGCAGTTAATACTGAAACAGTGGCTAAAGTTGAAGTAGTCAATCTTCAACCAAAGACGGAGCCCATTCCGGTTTATGCAAGCGGAGTTTTGGCTTCAAAAGCTCAAGCATTGTTATCCTTTAAAATAGGAGGAGTAATTCAGGAAATTTTAGTCGATGAAGGTCAGTCTTTTAGGAAAGGTGATGCACTGGCAAGATTAGAGTTGAACGAGATTTCGGCAAGAGTAAAGCAAGCTCAAGAAGGAGTTGACAAACTTAATAGAGACTTGGGTAGAGTAGAGCGCCTCTATGCGGATAGTGTAGCAACGCTAGAACAAGTACAGGATTTAAAGACAGCTTTATCAGTAGCAGAACAAGATTTAACCGTTGCTAAGTATAATCAACAATACGCTGTTATTGTAGCCAAAGAGAATGGCAAAGTGCTTAGAAGAATGGGAGAGAGAGGTGAACTTGCTAGTCCTGGTAAACCGATTTTTCAGGTTTCTTTAAATGGCAGAAGCAAATCACATATAATCAAGATTGGTATTGCAGATAGAGATGTGGTTAAAACCCAACTTGGCGATTCGGCAACACTGTCATTCGATGTTTATCCAGATCGGATTTTTAAAGCCAGTGTTTCGGAAATTGCCGAATCAGCTAATCCTAGAACAGGTACGTTTGAAGTTGAATTGACACTCGAGGCTACTCGCGTAATGCTGAAAGACGGCTTTGTTGCTAAACTTAAATTGTATCCATCACGTCAAGAGACCTATTATCAAGTACCAATGGCTGCCTTGGTAGAAGGGGATGAGAATGAGGCAGTGGTGTACTTACCAAGCGATCGTTCGGTGAAAGCAGTAGCTGTCAAACCCACTTCTATAACCGATGAATTCTTTATTGTCACTGAGAGAGAATTAGGAGAGAATCCCAGTGTCGTTACGAGTGGAGCCAGCTACGCTGAGCCTGGAGAACCCATTGAAATTTTAAATAGATAATTATGAAACTGCCTAAACTCGCAATTGAGAATTATCAGTTTGTGATTATTCTTATTGGGCTAGCTCTTTTTATGGGTATCAATTCCTATACATCTATGCCCAGAAGTGAAGACCCTAACCCTAAATTCCCAAATTACAGTATTGTGGCCATATATCCTGGAGTAGGTCCAGAAGATTTGGAGGAATTGGTTGTGAAGCCGATTGAAGATGCACTTGAAGAAGTAGCAGATATAAACAAAGTAGAGACGAATATAGAAGAAGGTCTGGTTGTATTTAGAATTGAAGGCCAGTTTGGTTTGGATACAGAAGACCTATATGATGAAATTCTCCGGGAAGTAAATAACATAAGAGCTGATTTACCTGATGATCTATACAGCCTTGATATTGAACAGTTTTCTCCTCGATTGAGGGTTGCCGTTCAGCAGTTTGCCGTCTATTCTGAGAATGCCACCTACGGGGAGTTAGAAGATCTTGCGGACGATTTTGCCTACCAATTAGAGAAGGTAAAAGGCGTTCAAAATGCAGAGGTAAGGGCGTTTCCAGAAGAAGAAGTGAGGGTATCACTCGACTTTCAAAGAATGTCGGCTCAGAATATAGACTTGAAGAGAGTTGTAGGAGCATTGCAAGGAGAAAATTTGAATATCCCAGGTGGTGATATTAAAGCTTCAACAAAGTCATTCAATATTAAGTCTAGCGGAGGCTATAAGTCCTTGGATGCAATCGGTAATACAATTGTGAGTGGCCAAGGTGAGCAATTGGTGAAATTGGCTGACATAGCTACTATAGAGATTGATTATGCCGATAACCTCTGGAAGGCAAGGTACAATGGAGTCAAATCAGTCTGGGTTACCATTACTTTAAAGAAAGACATGAATATTCTTCAGGTAGCAGAAGGTATAAATGCAGTCAAGGCAGAATTTGATCTTATTGTTCCAAGCAATATTCAAATTGATTCAGCTTTTGAACAAGCTCCGGCAGTAAAGGCACGTATCAACGATTTCTTCCTAAATCTTATTCAAGGAATTGTTTTGGTAGGGGTGGTTATATTCCTATTCCTAGGGTTTAGGTCGTCAACCATTGTTATGGTGGTAATACCCCTTTCCATCATAATTGCCATAGCTGCCTTAGATGCGAGTGGTTTTGCACTACAGCAAATTTCAATTGCTTCTTTAGTAATAGCTCTAGGTTTGTTAGTGGATAATGGTATAGTAGTGGTTGAGAATATTGTGAGATTCAGGCAGGAAGGTCATTCTTTGGCAGAGGCCGCTTACAAAGGAACGGCAGAAGTAGGTTATGCGGTCATCAGTTCAACCATTACTACGCTATTGGCTTTTGGTCCGTTGGCCATCCTCAATTCCGGAGCAGGAGAGTTTTTGAGATCACTGCCAGTCACTGTGATTTTAGTGTTGACCTTCTCTCTCATTTTGGCTTTGACCTTTACACCCATTATGGCGAGTAAGGTATTAAAGTCTGGAAAAAGGAGTAAAACCTACAACCCGGGAATTATCAATCCTTACTTGGAGAAGGTAATTACAAGACTCTATCAGCCAGTACTTAAATGGTCTTTAAAGAGGTGGTATGTCATTGTACCGCTATCCTTCTTGGTATTCTTTGGAAGCTTTTCTCTATTTCCAGCCATTGGAGTTAGCTTCTTCCCTAATGCAGATAAACCCATGTTGCTCATTGAGGTGAATACTCCTGACGGAACCAACTTAGATGAGACTGATAGGGCAGTGGCTTTTGTAGAGAATATTCTGAACCAAAGTGACTATGTAACAGACTACTCTAGTAACACAGGTCATGGTAATCCGCAGGTCTATTATAATCGAGTGCCAAAAAGTTATAAGAAAAACCATGCCCAATTGATGGTGAATTTCAAGGAGTGGGACCCTGAACAATTCTACACTACCCTGGCAGAATTCAGGCAGAAATTTACAGCTTATCCTGATGCAGTTATTAGTTTTTCTGAGCTAAAGAACGGACCTCCGTTTGAAGCACCAATTGCCATTAAGATTATTGGTGAAGACTTAGATACACTAAAGCTCTTGGCGGCCGACCTAGAGGTCATGATTGCTGAAACAGAAGGAACCATTAATGTAGATAACCCTCTTGCCCAAAATAAAACCAATCTAAAAGTTAATATCAATCGTGATAAGGCAGGTATGATTGGTTTACCTATAAGCGATGTCGATCTAGCGGTGAGGGCTAGTATCGCAGGCTTGAAAGTAGATGACCTAACATTGGATGATGGTGAAGAGTATGAACTAGTGGTTAGAATACCGTTTGAGGATAATCCTTCAATTGGCGACTTCGAGAAGGTTTATCTCACAACTATGACAGGTGCTCAACTACCATTAAAGCAAGTGGCAAATGTTCAGTTTGAGCAAGCCATTAATGAGATTCAACATTATAATTTTGAGCGAAATACCGCAGTTACTGCCGATGTAATTAATCCCGATAATACTACTGCCATTACGGAAGATCTAATTACTAAGCTGGAGGCTTATGATTGGCCTCAAGGCTATGAATATCATGTAGCTGGAGAGTATGAATCTCAGCAAGAAACTTTCGGTGATTTGGGGACTTTGCTCATCATTGCCATGCTAGGAATATTTGCCGTATTGGTTTTACAGTTTAGATCTTTGGTTCAACCCTTAGTGGTATTCTCTGCGGTTCCATTAGCAATTACAGGGTCGCTTATTGCTCTTTACGTTACTGGTTGGTCATTCTCTTTCTTCGCCTTTGTTGGTTTTATTTCACTTATCGGGATAGTGGTGAATAACTCCATTATTCTAGTGGATTATACAAACCAATTAAGAGCTGGAGGTATGGCTAAGATGGATGCAGTACTTAAAGCAACCAGTACGAGATTTAAACCAATAATCTTAACCACTGCAACAACAATTTTGGGCCTTTTGCCATTAACTGTTCAAGCTAGTGGAATATGGTCGCCATTAGGATGGACAATTATTGGAGGTATGGTTTCGTCCACCTTACTTACCTTATTCATAGTGCCTATCCTATATAAGCTACTGGTTCGGGAGAAGCTCAAGACTATTTAATTAGAACCAGAATAGAAAAGGCCTTGATAATTCAAGGCCTTTTCTGGTTAATATTTTTGCTTTTATCTCAAGATATCGAATTACAGTCTCTTGATCATGTTGTCATGAATCTGTGAAAGAATGTCATTCAAATCATATTTGTATTGCCAGTCAGGATAGTGCTCTTGAAACTTTCTCACATCACTTATATACCAAATATGGTCGCCAATTCTATTTGATTCAGCGTATGAATAATTCATTTTATTGCCACTAATGTTGGTGCATAATTCTATGGCTTCTTGCATACTGCAATTTGAGTGGCGACTTCCACCTGCATTATAGACTTCACCATTGCGCGGATTTTGATAGAAATGCCAAAACATATTTATCAAATCGTAGCTATGGATGTTGTCACGTACTTGTTTCCCTTTATAGCCGAAAATAGTATAGTGGTCACCATTGATAGCACACTTCATCAGATAAGATAAGAAACCGTGCAGCTGTGCTCCAGAATGATTTGGCCCTGTTAAACATCCTCCTCGAAAAATTCCAGTTTTTAAATCGAAGTACCGACCATATTCCTGTACCATTACATCTGCAGCCACTTTGCTTGCACCAAAAACTGAATGCTTAGAGTTATCAATACTCATTGATTCATCAATGCCGTATTTGAAGTAGTCATGTCCTTCTTTTAACTCCCATCTTTTATCTAACTCAACTAAAGGTAGGTCATTGGGAGTATCTCCATAAACCTTATTGGTTGAGGTGAAAATAAAAACTGCTTCTGGGCAATAATGCCTGGTAAGCTCAAGCAAGTTAAGCGTTCCTGTGGCGTTTACTGTAAAGTCGGTTATTGGCTCTTTGGCGGCCCAGTCATGACTTGGTTGGGCAGCGGAATGGATAATTAATGAGATGTCTTGGTTGTATTCCTTGAATATTGATTCCAAGGAGTTGTAATCTCTTATATCGACTTCTTTCGATTCGAAATTTTCAAATGAGTTTTCTAGCCTCTCTTTATTCCAATTTGTAGAGCCATCTTCGCCAAAGAAGTAAGCACGCATGTTATTGTCAATGCCAATCACCTTATCGAATCTACTTGAGAAAAACTCTACCGCTTCACTACCAATTAGCCCTGAAGAACCAGTAACTATCGCTACGCTCATTTAAAACGTGTTTATATTATTAAGAGCGCAAAGATATTCGATTTGTGGAAAGCCATACTCATAAATCCACCTTAAATCTGGCTGTATGTTTACTAATCCGATTAGGGATGAGCTATTAAATGGTTTGTTCTTAGAAATCTTCATCACTAAAATTATATATTCAACCTTCGACTTAGACTAAATTTTTTCAGATGAAGAACAATGCTATAAAGCTTTCACTTTACATCAATTATTTCGTTTTTGCCATACTTCTCAATAGCGTAGGCATCGTAATTCTAAAGTCACAAAATGTATACGGTGTAGACGAATTAGAAGCCAGCATACTAGAGGCTTGTAAAGATTTGCCAATCATGATTGTGTCTTTCATAATCGCATCTTTCCTTCCACGAATAGGTTACAAAAAGGGTATGCTTGCCGCCTTGGCTTTAGTCTCGGTAGCTTGTATAGGTATGTATTTTGGTAACTCATTTCTCACTGCCAAGCTCCTGTTTGTTTGTGTTGGGGTAAGTTTCGCTGTTATTAAAGTTTCTGTTTATTCCGCTATTGGCCTAGTAACAAATAATGAAAGAGAACACAACAGTTTGATGAGTAATATCGAAGGTTTTTTTATGTTCGGAATTGCCCTTGCATACTTTCTTTTTCCAGCCTTTAATAGCGATACTAACCAAGATGCCTGGCTGAATGTCTACTGGGTGTTGGCTGGATTATCAGTGCTCTCATTTCTTTTCTTAAGTAGAGCTAAATTTGATGAAGGTCATGAGATTCCGGGAGAGAATATCAAGGAGGACTTTATCCAAATGATGAGTCTTTTGGCAAAGCTGTTGGTAATTGTCTTTGTGATCTCAGCTTTCCTGTTTGTAATGATAGAACAAGGAATAATGACATGGTTACCTACGTTCAATCAAGAGGTTCTTGAATTACCTGAAAATGTAGCCATAATGATGGCTTCTATTCTGGCAGTTTCCTTAGGTGTTGGCCGATTTATGGCAGGTGAACTAACAAAAAGGTTCTCATGGTTTCCAGTGCTTATAGTATGTATAATCGCATCTATGACCGTTGTCTATTTTGTATTACCTCAAGCCGTAAATGCGGATATAGGATTGGTTGAAACACTTAGTGATGTTCCTTTGATTGGGTATGCATTTCCAATAGTAGGACTTTTTATTGCACCAATTTATCCACTGCTCAATTCTGTTGTTTTAAGCGCATTGCCAAAAAAATTGCACAGTCCAATGTCTGGATTGATTATCATATTCTCAGCTTTGGGAGGGACATTGGGTTCAAGAATAATAGGTTTTCTTTTCAAAGAAATGGGAGCTGATCAAGCTTTTATGTACACCTTAGTGCCTATGGCTCTCTTGTTAGTAGCACTGTTTATTCTTAAACGTTTGACCAGTAAAGGAGCGGCTTTACATTAATTGAAAGAAGATAAGATCGTAACAAAAAAGGCTCTATTCTCACATTGGAATAGAGCCTTTTCTTTAAGCTTCTTACAGATCAGATTTCTTTAATCAAATCAATTATACCAGCGTTTTTACCTTTTGGTCTAACTACCATCATTGGTATATCATTATTGTATTGAATGAGCTGTTCTGCTCTACTTCCAATAAAGAGCGAAGCGGTTGCTGTGCGGCCTTTCACCCCAATAAAAATGGCACCTGGATTATTCTCGTGGGCAAAATCGATAATATCCGTTACCGGATTATCATTCGTGTCTAAAGAATAAACCACCTCTAGATTAACGCCCTCATGATCTATATCTCGCATGAATTTTTTATACTCTTTCTCGGCATTTTGCTGCATTACTTCCGCAAACTCTTCGTAAGTCTTGCCTGAATAATGATAGCCACCAGGTACAGTGTATACATTCTGACAAATGATTTTTATGTCATCATATTTTCTAGCAACACGTATTGCCTCTTCCATAGCAATTTTAGAATGTGGAGAAAAATCACAAGGCACATGAAGTAATTTGATTTCCGGATCGAGACCTTCAGGAATGATAAATAAAGAACACTCCGCTCTTCTAGCTAATCGATTGGAAAGAATACCGCCTCCAACAAAATTCTTATGACGTCCCATCATAATAAGGTCGATATCGTTCTTTTCAACAAATCTCAGGATTGCCTTAGATGGAGCACCTTCTTTTACATGTATTGTGCTAATCTCGGCAAGTGGTTCTGGTAAAGACAGCTTTACGAGCGTCTCTATCTTGCTCTTTCTTTCTAAAAGGGCTTTCTCTTTTATTTCAGGGAACTCCTTTAATACATCATCTGGGATGTTCATCTGACTGATACTATTCAAAAAATGAATCTCCTTAGTATCGTTGGTGGTTGCAATAATATCTAGGTACTTCAAAAGCGTTCTGTCCGCATCTGAGGTATCCATAAGGACTAAAATTTTATCTCTCTTTGGCATAAGCTAAAAATCACTGCAAAAATAAGTTTTTGCGAGTGGTGAAAAGAATTATGAATTGAAAATAGTGAAATCGAATGCCATTATCAAAGACTAAAAAGTCATTGAATTGATGGTATCTACCAGTAATTCCATTTGCTCTTTTGAATGGGTAGGGAAGGAGGCAATCCTTATTTGTTTGCCTTTGAACTTACCATAACCATTACCAATGATGAATCCTTTTCTCGCCAAAACATCTATGATTTGGTCAGAAGGGATTTGCGTATTAGCAACCATGACTGTTTTTGACTTAAGCCTCTTTTCAGTTACAAAGGGTTCGAGGTAATTATTCGAGTCGGCCAAATGATTTAACAAAGCAGCTTTGTAGTTCGCTTCTATCCTTATGCTTTCAATTCCTTTTTCAAGCATATCTCCACTCACTTTAGATAGTAAGTATATGTTGAGCACATTGGCCGTAAAAGAAGTTTGTCCTTTTTTTGAATTCTTAAGAAGATTCGGAATGGCTTGATAAGAACCGATGGATTGACCTTCGGCTAACTTTTCTTCTGCTTTTGCTATTGCTCTTGGGCTTACAATCCATACGCCTAGACCTGCTGGTAGGCCAAAGCACTTTTGAACAGAGAAATAGGCACTATCGATTTTGCTAAACTCTATATCAATAACAGGAAAAGCAGATACGCCATCAACTGCGATGAGTTTGTCAGGGTGGGCCGCTCTAATAGCTTCGAAATCCTCAATTGGGAAAGATACACCCGTACTTGTTTCGTTTAATGCGAGTGTAATCAATTCCACGTCATTTGGAATTTCAGAAGGGTTTGTCTCGGGAAGTTCTCCGAATTCAGATTCCTGCTTAATAGCATTTAAACCCCACTTTGAAGCAAAGTCGTAAAACCTATTAGAGAAGGCACCATAGCAATAGTGATAAGACTTCTCAGAAACCAGATTGTGTAATTGTCTTTCCCAGATTTCTGTCGCTGAACTCAAGAAGAATATTTCGTATTCTTCTGGGATATTCATGAGTGATTTTAGGTTGGAAACCGCATCGAAGAAATAGCCTTCAGCTTGACTGCTTCTATGATTGATTTCCATTACCTGATCTCTTAACGCATGTTTCAAATGTTCTTCAACAGTGAAATAGAGTGCAGAAGGACCAGGGGTGAAAAAGATTTTCTTAGGCATTTAAGCTTGCTTCATTAATAAGGGCAACATGTTTGTAATAGTGCTTTCTCACAAACAAGAAATAAAACACTAATGGAAACAAAAGTATGATACCACAAATGAAAAACATATAAGCAATGCCATAATATTCAGCTACATAGCCTAAGGCTATGGAACCAGCACCTATTCCCAAGTCCACAGCTGAAAAGAATGTTGCATTGGCAGCACCTCTTCTTTCAATAGGCACCATGTTCAGAGCCATAGTTTGTACCGTGGGCATAATAATGCCATTGCCCATTCCTACCAAAACACCAACTCCCATTAAAGGCCAAAAAGAATCTACATAGCTCAACCAAAAAAGCCCGATAATTGTAACGGCCAGTCCTATAAATACAATTTCAGATGGGCCACGTTTATCCATGATTTTACCAACTAAAAGACGAACAATGGCAACACCTATAGCCATAAATATGAAGAATAGTGCACCTTGTTTAATTCCGAGAGCATCACTGTAGATAATAATGAACGAGATAATCGCTGCATAAGGAAATGCCCCAGTAAACATTACAATGGCGATTCTTGTCACACGTTTATCAAACATCTTCGAGATACCGATTTTAGTCTCACCTGTTTTGATATTCGGTACTTTTATAAGTAAGGCCAAGATTAGAGCAGCCACTGAGAAACCAGTGGCTATGGTGAATAAATTAAAGAAGTTGTTCTGTCCCATGATCTGGTCACCACCGTATGGTGCCAATGCAATTGCGAATGTCATGGCAAGTCCAAAGTAGCCTATACCTTCTCCACGCCTTTTTTCAGGTATCAAATCTGCGGCTATAGTACTGCCTCCAGTAGTTATAGTACCCCATGTGAAACCATGAAATACCCTTATTACCAAGAGAATAAAGAAAGTTGAAGCCCATAGGTAGGTACCCATAAGCACTGTGAAAATGGCTAATGACCACAGGTAAACTAGTTTTCTACCATATGCATCCAGTACATATCCACAAAATGGTCTGATGAGCAAGGCAGATAACGCATATACACCTATAATGTATCCAACTTGGTTATTATTTACTTGCAGTTCATTAACTGCATAGACCGGTAAAGTGGGTAGCAGAAAATAGAAGGCTGATGCCATTAAAAAGTAGGACACAAAGTGTAAGATGAAATCCTTTGTTAGAATCTTATCGGGAGTAGTAGTCAATCCTTATCTATTAGTCTTAAATGGCCTGCAAGCTAAACAAATTAAATGTGAAATTCGCTTAGAATGGTGCTTCATGTAGTAGACGACAAACATTCTGAGTTGGTAACAATATTTAATCTAAAAATGTGTTTTTGGAACAAATGAGTTGCTAGCTTTGTATTATAGAGCGTAAGATATTTAAGATATCCCACTTGAGTTTAGACCAGTTTTCGAACTTTACAATTATAACTCAAATACCGGGTGAGTCCCGCTCAAAACAAGGCCTCACCAAGAAGTAGTATCACTTCTTGGCCTCGTTCTTCGGAAAAGGATAACGGTGGACTGTTGCGAGACACCAGGATAGCCCAAATCTTGTCTTTTATAGAGGTTCGATTAGACCTCTAAGCTTAGTGGGAAAATATAAAAGCCTCCTGATTTCTCGGGAGGCTTTTCATTTGGAGGAATATCTTATTTATTCACCTGCGGCATACATGATTTCATCTCCAATAATGGTCATAGCCACCTTAGTATCAAGGATTTCCATTTCAGGAATTTCCATTATGTTTTTATCGAAAACGGTAAAGTCAGCGACCTTGCCCACTTCTATTGAACCTTTAAAGTCTTCGTCAAATTCTCCGAAGGCACCGTCTATGGTAAAACTTCTTAAGGCTTCAGCACGGCTCATAGCTTGATCGATTTCGAAACCACCTTCCGGGAATCCATCCAAAGTTTTTCTAGCAACGGAAGCATAAAATGAAGGAAGTGGGTCTACTGGCTCAACAGGTGCATCGGTGCCATTAATGATTACAGCACCTGACTGTAGCAGTTCTTGCCAAACATAGGCACCGTTTTTAATCCTTTCTTCACCAAGTCTGTCAATAGCCCACGGCCTATCAGAACTCATGTGGATGGCTTGCATGGCGGCAATTACCCCCATTTGGCCAAATCTTGGAATATCTTCAGGATGTATATGTTGAGCGTGCTCAATTCTAAAACGTCTATCCTTTGAGTTCACATCTGGGTACTTCTCAAATGCTGCTTGATATCTATCGAGTACTTCTCTATTTGCTCTATCTCCTATAGCATGAGAGCAAACCTGAAATCCTTTGTCAACAGCAATTGTAGCAACTTCTTCTACCGTTTCCATTGGTAAAGTTTCATGTCCAAAATGTCCTGCTCTATCTGAATAAGCTCTAAGCAACCAAGCACCTCGAGGCCCTAATGCACCATCACAATGAAGTTTAATGGAACGAACGGTCACCATGTGATCTGGGTCAATCATTGGTCCTTTCTCATACCATTCTTCCAAAAGAGCCGGTTGGCGACCTGAAAGCATTACATATTGACGAACCTTGAGTTTACCTTCAGCTTTAAACCTTTGTAATCTATCGATAAAGTCTTGTCCAGAGCCGGCATCATGGAAACTAGTAATTCCTTTCTGAAGAAGTTCTTCAATAGCCATTTCCAGTGCTTGATCTTGTCTCTCAGGCGTGTCTCTTGGTACTAGTCTACCAATAATAGTTGAAGCTCTCTCAGTAAAGACACCGGTAGGGTTGCCTAAATCATCTTTGATAATCTCTCCACCTTCTACCTTGCTTTGAAGGCTTTCAATGCTCAAACTGTTAATGCCAGCCATTTCCATTGCCCTTTGGTTGGCAAATGTAGCATGACCACTGGCATGTCTTAAGTAAACTGGATTATCAGGACTTACGGCACTCATCTTGTCATGCGTCTGAAATCCCTTGTGCATAGTTTCTGGCTTTTCAATCCATTTGTCTTGATGCCAGCCTCTGCCTGTAATCCAAGTACCCGGCTCAACTTTCTCAACAGCCTCAGCTACTTTTTCTACTAGTTCGTCATAGGTTTTTACATACATCAAATCCAACTCTAGTTTGTTGTAGCCTATACCCATTAAGTGTCCGTGAGATTCGATAAAACCAGGTGTCATGGTTTTACCCGAGAGGTCTATCATATTAGTTTCAGTTCCCTGAAACTTTATAATATCAGATTTTGACCCTACCGCCATAATCATTCCGTCTTTCACAGCTACAGCTTCAACTTTAGAGTCATTAGCATCAGCAGTGTAGATATCTCCATTCATGTAGATGCTGTCAGCAACATCTCCAGAAGAACATGCTTGAAATAGAAATAGGGTAAGCGAGACCAGAAAAATGGTCTTCAGTTTAGTTAGTTTATTCATCTTAAGGTATTCTATTAGTACCTTAAAGTAGCTTTAAATCTAATGTCTTGCAATTGTGAATTTACAAGTGGAAAATATGGTGTGAGGTTATTGAATCAATAGAGTACTCTGAATTTAACCGTGTGATTTACTTGTCTCAAGGCTTTGGTCAATTCTTTACCATATTCCTTATTAATATCCGTAATCACATAACCTATGTGTTCATTAGTCTTTAGGTATTGCCCCACAATGTTGGCGTCATGGTTTGCTAGCACATTGTTTATTTCTGCTAGAACTCCAGGCTTATTTTCATGAATGTGAATTAAGCGGTGAGCATTCTTGAGAGGAGGTAAGGTCAAATTCGGAAAGTTGACACTCAATGCTGTGTTACCGGTATTGATGTAATCCATCATTTTAGATGGTACAAAATCACCTATGTTCTCTTGTGCTTCCTGTGTGCTACCGCCAATATGGGGTGTTAGAATGGTGTTAGGAAGACCTTTTAGCTCAGATTCAAATGGATCTTGGTTGCTCTTAGGCTCTTCAGGAAACACGTCAACTCCTGCACCTCTAATTTTTCCAGATTCGATGTTTGCCTTTAGAGCGGCAATATCAACAACAGGCCCTCGCGCTAAATTCAATAAGACAGCACCATCCTTCATTAAATCAAAATGCTCTTGGCAGAAGAAGTTTTTATTCTCTGGTCTACCATCAATATGAAGTGAAACCACATCTGATATAGATAGTAGTTCTTCCAGCGTGTCACATTTGCTTGCATTTGATAAACCGAGTTTTTCTTCAATGTCATAGTAATGCACATCCATTCCCATGTTTTCCGCTAGGATGGAAAGTTGTTTACCGATATTTCCATACCCGACGATTCCCAGCTTTTTACCTCTGATCTCATTACTATTTTTGGCTGTTTTAGACCATTTACCTACATGCATGTCCGAATTCCTATCTGGAATTCCTCTCATTAACATGATAATTTCGGCAATGGCTAACTCAACCACAGATCTTGTATTGCTAAAGGGAGCATTGAACACAGCAACACCTTTTTGAGTAGCTGCATCTAGGTCAATTTGATTTGTGCCAATACAGAATGCACCTATGGCCATAAGTTTGTCAGCATTCTCAAGGACCTTCCGTGTTACTTGTGTTTTGGATCGAATGCCAAGAACATGAATTCCTTTGATCTTTTCACTCAACTCATTTTCATCTAATCCCGCAGGATAGTTCTCAACGGCAAAGCCATCTTCCTTTAATTTCTTGAAGGCATTCGGGTGAACATTTTCAAGCAATAACATTTTAATTCTGTTCTTAGGGTAGGAAAGGGCTCCGCTCATTTTATTATCAAAGAGTATTTCGTCAAAACTTGGGGCTATGTGATCTGCATTTGCTTTTACCTTTTCACGCTCTACATTTTCTGTATAAGCGTAAAACTTATTGGCAATACCTGCTTCTCTTACTTCATAATCAGTGTAGCCATCACCAATCATGTGTATTTCTCCTTCTAAACGAAGTTGTTCAATTTGTCTGACTTTACCTCCGTTAGAAGAAAGTACATTGTCTCTATTAAAATCAACAATTCTACCCGCTTCATCAAAGATAAAATCATTCGCAAATACATGTTCAGCTTTTATGCCTAATTCGGCTACTACTGGAACAATAAAATCCTTAAAACCATTCGATACTATGTAAGTATTTGAAGCATTTTCGATAAAGAACTCTTTGTTCCTATTAATGGACTTTGAAACTTGTTTAGAAAGTCGCGAAATGAGTTCTTGAAGATGGTCTTCACGAGCGTCAAGTATTTCGATTCTAGCCTCAAGGCTCTCTCTCAAAGAGAGTTCTCCTGCCATTCCTAAATCAGTTACATCCTTAATTCTTTGAAGACGCTGATCTCTTTCCGGGTGCTTTTCAAGAGATATTTCTCCTAGAATATCAAGTGCTTCCACTTTCGTGAATGTGCTATCAAAATCAATTACAAAGTGGGGATTAGACTTTTGGGTTGTCATTTAGTATTTGGGCTAATTGCGGCACCAACTTGGTTGCCTAGTAGTCCTGAAACACCTGCAGCAATTCCTCCAATGATTCCTGTGATGAGTATTAGTAGAATCGGATTCTCTCCAATACCCAGAAGAACTGAAATTTTCGATGCTAAAATGAAATCATTCGTACTACTCAGAATCCAAGCTTGTACCATCCAAAATACGGCAATTGCTAAAAAGGGCACAATAAAGGTCGAGGCTTTTTGTAGGCGAACGATTGCACCGGATAGTACACCGGCTACCATTACAGACCACCAAGGCAAAAACATGCTGGCAATCCAAGTGATGATTATGGTAAGAGCAAAATTTAAAGTGTACTTTTTCATTTTTGAGACTTAAGTGTTTGGGTAAAAAGTGTATTGCTCTGATTCTCTTTCGACTGCATAAAATTCAGTTCTAAATATTCTCCTGCAGCCCAAGTATCAACATAGTTGTCGTAGAATTTACTACCTGGATTACCAGATTGTCCACCAGGATAAATTCCATAAGCTTTTGGTGGGTTGGACATTTCCACAATCATACGCCAAGAAGGGCCATGATTCTTGCTTGTAGCATTTACAATCCCGCTGTTTCCACCAATTGGTAAATTAAATCTTGAGAAAGCCGGTAGGCCTTGTAATAAGTGCCCTACGAAAGTTCCTTTGTAATCTCCCCAATTTAAAGTTTCGTTTTTCCTCTCAATATTCTTCAAGTCTTTGACTGCTGCTTTGAAGGATAATAGGAATAGATCACTAGCCGTTTCTTTTTCGGGAGTTTCAACAATATCCATAAAGTCTAGTTCCGGCTCACTAATCAGTAAATGAACGGTTTGATAGGTTTTAGGATATGCTGCTTCGAATTCCAAAGAATCAATTTCATCCCAAACTGACCTTCTTAGATGAATCCAGAATCTTTCCCAAATGGTGGGGCCAACTTGGTCGATATCATTGTAGAAATCCCAATCACTTAATTGATCCAAATAGGAGTTTTCTGAATCATTTAGTTGTGTGCGGTCGATTTTCTCGAACACGGTGGGTAAGAGCTCTGCGGCTTTAAGATTGTAATTGTTGTTGTGAAGATCTTTAAAGTCTTGAATCGTAAATTTTTCTTTCGACCTAAAGAAATCATTGATCACTCTATTTCGGTATGTCTCATAACCATCATTAAAAACATAATAAGGGTATGCTTCATCAGTAGGGTGTTGATTAGCAGAACTAACAAAGCCTCTTTCTGGGTTTTTTACATGGGCATTATGTTCATGCGGAATAAATCCTTGCCAATCATGTTCTGGATTTGACCCATCCAAAACGAACTTGCCTTGACCTTCCCATTTATTAGGGAATTTTCCATTAATCCAAAGTGCAATATCTCCTTCATTGGATGAGAAGATAAAGTTTTGGGCAGGTGCTACATAATGCGAAAGAGCTGAAACATAGTCATCATAGTTCTTGGCTTTATTTAATTCAATTAGGGTCTTTTGGTTGTTACCACCAGAATGGCCAATCCATTTCATAGCAAAACCAACCCTTTCATCCGTTAAACCGAAATTTTCATCATACGCAATTGGTCCATGGTGTGAATATGAAACAGTGTCAAATAATGATGGAGCACCTTTGATTTTTATTTCCTCAATTCTTTTATCAACCTTTTTCCATACGCCATCATGAAGGTATTCTGAATTAGATTTATCCTTAAAATTGATTTTGTACCAGTCTTTTACATCTCTAGTGGCATTTGTCACACCCCAAGAGATATCGTTATTAAATCCAATTACTATTCCGGCTGCTCCAGGCAAGCTTACGCCAAAAACGTTTTGAGAAGGAGAATGTAATTGAATTGCATACCAAATAGAAGGTAGGTTTAATCCTAGATGCGGATCGTTAGCCAGAATTGGATTCCCTGAGTAGGATTTGTCGGGCCCAACAGCCCAATTATTACTGCCATTATCAGGATGAGGCTTATCCATTAATCCGGTTGCTAAATCTGTTGCCATATAACGCTCTGGAGTATTGGGAACATTGACTTGCCATGAACCCCAGTCTCTTTCTTGGGGAATTACAGGATCTTGGACTTTAAAGAAATCAGGAAATAGAAGATCGAAGGTTTCGCTACCATATTTCTTCAACATGTTCGTGTATTCAAAATCAGAATCACGCCCTGCAAGCATATCAGTCATATACATTAATAACAGTGCTGTTTTTTTCAAGGTCCAGGGTTCTGGCTTATAATCTAGCAGTTTGTATTCAACCGGATAATCAGCTTTTGTTAAGCCATTGATGTAGCTATTTACACCATCTCTGTAGGCTTCGATATAGCTAAGCACTTCAGGAGAGTTTTGCATGCTCTCAAGTGCTTTTTCAGCTCCGAAGACCATGCCTTTTCTTCTTTGTTCTCTATCGTAATCTATGGCAGCAGAACCTACAATTTCACTTAGTCTACCTGCTGATGCATGCGTTTGAAACTCCATTTGCCAAAGCCTATTTTGTGCGGTTACATAGCCTTGTGCTTTATAAAGATCAATGTCATTTTGAGCGAAAATATGAGGTATAAGTTGGTTGTCATAAATGACTTTTACCTCTTCGATAATGCCGGGGATTTCTATGGCTGATGACTCATTTTCAGTTAATTCATTCGTCCAAAATCCATTGTTTGGGTTCATGAATTTTCCTAGTGGGGGTATTTGCACAAACTTAGTGTTTAAGGAATAGAGAATACCAACGAAAAGAATGAGCGAGACGAGAAGTTTCCAAGTCTTCATAAGTTTAGTAAGGTTTGACAACAAGATACTCGATCTAGGTATAATATTAAATGTTGTTTAAATCAGGTTTTAAAAAATGTTTGGTGATCGCCCCTTCTTGTAGAAAGGAATGTTCAAATTTGACGATCAAAATACTTATGATAGTCCTTGCTAAGGGAGGCTACCTGATGTATTTTAGAATAGATTTAGGTAGGGTAAAAGTACTTTCAGTACGTATTTTTAAAGACTGCCTAGTTCAAACCTTGAGCTTCAATGAGTTGTCTTCCTATTTAAAATGGGACTGACGTGGCGCAAGCATTTCTAACCTTCAAGATTTAATGAAACAAAAATCAAATTCTTTAGCAAAGTCAATTTTACTTTCCATTGTTTTAATTGCCTTAGCTTCTAGCTGTATACCCAATGAGAAGGTAGTTTATCTTCAAAATAAAGACCTAGCACCTGAACTCGGAAATGACACATTAATAGCCCTGAAAAGAACAGATTATCGATTGCAACCCAATGATATTTTGTTGATCAATTTCTATTCTAAAGAGTTAGAGGCTGTCGAGAAGTACTATCCAATTTTTCAAAGATTGAATCTTGGTGGAAATGGTAATGGAGGAGGCAACAATAACAATAATGGACTCGGGGATCCTTATATAACTGGTTATAATATTGATAAGGACGGAAATATTGAGATCAATGGTTTAGGCAGGATAAAGGCTGCTGGCTTGAGTACGAATGAATTGAAATATAACATAGAAGATGCGATCAGAACTCAGGATGAAATCAATGATATTCTTGTTGGTGTTAAACTGCAAGGTATTCCTTTTACTATTTTCGGTGAAGTAGGTTCTCCTGGTAAAAAAGTACAAAGAACGTATGAAATTACTTTGATGGAAGCGATAGCAACATCAGGAGACCTTACTTTGAACGCTAATCGTGAGCAAGTTTTGATCCTAAGGGATTATCCTGAAGGCGTTAGAATCCACGAGGTAGATGTAACGAGCAGGTCAATCATCCCAACTGAGTATTGGTTCATTCAGCCGGACGATGTGATCTACGTACCACCCTTGAAGATTAGAGAATTAGGCGTTGGTGGAAATGCACTTCAAAATTTGGGTATCATCGTTTCTGTAATATCAAGTACCACATTGATCATCAGTCTATTAACTAGATTTTAATGGCTAGCGAATTCGACTTTTTTGAAGATAATCAACAAAGCAACACTAATTCTGTTGTAGATCCAATATTAATTCTGATCAAGGTGATCAGAAACTGGCCTCTTATTATCTTATCATGTCTAATTGGATTGTTAGTGATTTTCGTCTATCATCGCTACACTACGGAAAGATATAGTATGAGGGGATCGATTATGATTCCTGAAACAAACCCGGATATCTCGGCTGGATTCTTTAAAGAATTTATTGGTGGTGGCTTTTCGGCTAATTTTTTGAATGAACTAGAGGTGTTACGTAGTGAGGATATTACTGCTGCGGCTATAGATTTACTTGATTTTAATGTAGAATATTATTCTAGAGGAAGGATCAAATCCATTGAGGAGTATAACACGCTCCCATTTTCTATCATTCTAACCCAAGGGCATTCCCAGGTTTATAACCGCGAATTCTTAATCTCGTTTGAGGATGACAATAATTTTAAGTTGACATTTGCAAATAATGAGGCACATGAAGAGTCCACCTTATATCAACCGAATAGTCTAATAGAAACTGAATCTTTTAGCTTTACTGTTTTTTTCAACAGAACGTCTACTTTGAAAGGCAAGAGTTACACATTTAAACTCAGGGACCGGGCAGGCTTGATAAGAGAATGGAATAGAAAAGTGAGTGTGAGTTTTCTTCGTGAGTTCACGACCATTGCTGTATTAAGATTGAATCATACCGAGCCACGTAAAGGAGCAAAATTCATCAATACCCTTATGGAGGTATATAGGGGGCAAGAGTTAAAAAGGAAAAATGACTTAGCTGATAAGACCATATCTTATATCAATCGAGAACTAAGGATTTTGGATGATACCTTGACGATTTATGAAAAAGAGTTAGATCAAGTAAAAGTTCAAGAAAGAACTCTAAACTTAGATAATGTTGGTGGGCCAGTTTTATCTCGTTTAAATGGGTTGGAGCAAAGACAAGGGGCCGTGGAAGCGGCTATTAGCTCACTTGATTTGAACTTGAAGTTTTTAGATGATTCAACAAAGTGGCAGAATGCATTTGTTCCTGTGACTGTTTCTGAAAATACGCTTTTAACACAGTCTTTTCAAAGACTACAATCTCTAATCATTGACCGCAATAAGCGTCTAGAGACATTAGGATGGGGTAATAGTATTATTAAAAGTATGACCAATGAGATCAACGGACTGATTAAAACAATTAGGAACAATGCTCAACTACAGATAGAAGAATATAGAGGTGAATTAGAACAAATTAAAAGGGATATAGTAAAAGCGGATCAAGAGTTTAGAAATTACCCTGAAAAGCAAAGACAATTAAGTGACATCCAAAGAATTTATAACGTTTATGTTGGAATGTTTGAATTCTTACAACAGAAAAGGGCTGAAGCCGGTATAGCTAAAGCTGGAAATCAAGCCAATGCCCAAGTCGTAGATCGAGCAACACCTAAAGTGGGATCAGTTTATCCGAATAAACCCTTTAACTATGCCGTAGGAGCAGGTGTTGGCCTTGCTTTACCTCTACTTTTCTTTGTATTGCGTGAAGTATTGAACGAGAAGATAGAATTCAGAAAGCAGATTGAGAAATTGACTCAGATACCCATCATTGGAATGATCGGACATAATAAGTATGAGGGAAATTTAGCGGTATTGGAACATCCTAAATCCATCATGTCGGAGTCTTTCAGGGCGATTCGATCGAATATGTCATTCTTTGGTAGGGAACGAAATATTAAGACAGTTTTGCTTACTTCTAACGCTTCTGGTGAGGGTAAGTCTTTTTGCTCCTTGAATTTAGCATCTATGTTGGCAGTATCTGGAAAGAGGACAGTTCTAGTTGGCTTGGATTTAAGAAAACCTAAATTATATGGTGATTTTGGCTTGAGTAATGATTTTGGAGTTTCTAATTATTTGGCTGGCTTTGTGGAAAAGGATAAGATCATACAAAAAACACCTTATGAGAATTTAGATCTCATCGCTGCCGGCCCTGTCCCTCCTAATCCTGCTGAATTATTAATTTCTGATGAGTTGAAAGATTTGATTCTTTGGTTGAAAGAGAAATATGATCAGGTGATCATTGATACTCCTCCTGTAGGAATTGTAGCCGATACGTTCAACTTAGTTGGATTGGCTGATCTGAATATTTTTGTGGTTCGCCAGAATTATACCGTCAAACAGGTTTTTCCATTTCTAAATGACATCACTAAGAAGGGATTAGTGAAAAATCCAACCCTACTATTAAATGATTTTAAAGTGAATAAAGGCTATGGCTATGGTTATGGTTATGGATATGGCTATGGATATGGCTATGGATATGGCTATGGCTATGGCTATGGTAATTATGGGGGTGGATATTATTCAGACGAGGAAAAAGAGAAAAGTAAGCCTCTGGTTAAAAGATTAATCCGAAAGAATAGAGCGAGATGATTAAATCATTAATTAAAAAATACTTTAAGTTTTTTTCTTATTTCTATTCTATTGCTGGCTACAGAATATTCCTAGTAGTGCTTCTAACCTTTGGTGTAGGTCTTCTAGACGGACTTGGGTTAACTATGTTTTTACCACTATTAGAAATGGTAGGCTCCAGTGGTTCTGCCAGTTCAGATTCTTTAGGTAAAATGGCCTTTGTCTTAGATGCTGTATCCAATTTGGGGATTGATTTGAACCTATCGTCCATTTTACTTTTGATGTTGTTTTTTTTTACCACCAAGGGAGTGGTAAGGTTTTTTGAAGGATTTTATAGGTTACTTGTTACGCAATATTTCTTTAAAAAGTTGAGAGTTAGAGGAGTAACGCTTCTTTCGGGTTTAGAGTATAACTACTTTGTCAAATCCAACTCCGGTCGGATTCAAAATACCTTAACCTCTGAATTGGAAGCTGTAACTGGTGGATTCAATAATTATCTAACGGTACTTCAGTCATTAATGATGCTCTTGGTGTATATATCGCTTGCTTATTTATCGAATGCTGAATTTGCCTTATTGATTACCGCAGGAGGAGTACTGTCTAATCTGGCCTTTCGTTTTCTCTACAAAAGAACTCAGGCACTTTCAAGATCCTTGACTAAAATTAAGCATGGTTATCAGAATCTCTTAATTCAAACGGTCGCTCACTTTAAATACTTGAAAGCAACAGGGGCTACGAAGGTTTTACTCAATATGACTAAGAAGGAAATTGAATTAATGCTTCAAAACGGACGAAAAGCAGGTATGTATAACCTGGTATTAATAACCATTCGGGAACCACTCATTATTGCAGTGGTGGTTATAGTGATTTTTGTTCAGGTTAATTACATGGGGCAACAATTATCATTAATTATCCTCTCCCTTTTATTCTTTTATAGAGCATTAAATTTTGTGATGAATGTTCAGACCCAATGGAATAAAATTTTGGGTAGTATTGGGCCGATTGAAAATGTTCAGGAATTCTTTCAAGAACTAGAAATTAATAAAACTAAATCTGGAAACCTGAATTATAAAAAGTTCAATGAAAGTATTATTGCTGGCAATCTTAATTTCAATTACGGAGATAGAAAGATTCTGTCTAACTGTAATTTCACTTTTCCGCGAAACCAAACTTTTGCTTTTGTCGGAGAGTCGGGCTCAGGGAAAACTACTTTGGTTAATATTCTGGCCGGTTTATTAAGACCTAAAGGTGGAACGATAGAAATAGATAATATCCCTTTCACAAATCTAAAACTTGCTGACTATCAGAAGAGAATAGGCTATATCACTCAAGAGTCAGTCATTTTCAATGATTCCATCTACAACAACGTGACCTTTTGGGAGCCCAAAACCCCTGAAAATTATCAACGTTTTTTAAGAGCGGTTGAACAGGCATCGATTACCGACTACATTAATGGTTTAGATGAAAAGGAAGATTCATTATTGGGTAACAATGGTATCAACCTGAGTGGAGGTCAGAAGCAACGAATTTCCATAGCTAGAGAATTGTATAAGGATATTGATATCCTGATAATGGATGAGGCAACCTCTGCTCTTGATTCTGAAACGGAATTGGCTATTCAACAGAATATTGATGCTCTTAAAGGGCAATACACCATTTTTATTGTAGCCCATAGATTGTCAACAATTAAGAATGCTGATCAGGTGATTTTAATGGATAAGGGAGAAATCAAAGCCCAAGGCTCATATCAACAATTATTGGAAAGGTCTGAAAAATTCCAACGCATGGTGTCCCTTCAGGAGTTGGTGAATAGTTAATAAAAATTGTGATGGATAACTTTTTTGCTCACGAAACAGCTGTAATTGATAAAGGCTGTTCAATTGGTGACAATACTAAAATTTGGCATTTTTCCCATGTCATGAAAGATTGCGTAATTGGCGAATCATGCAATCTAGGACAGAATGTAGTTGTCTCTCCTAAAGTTACTCTTGGCAAAAATGTCAAGGTCCAAAACAATGTCAGTATCTATTCTGGGGTCATTTGCGGAGATGATGTTTTTTTAGGCCCTTCTATGGTATTCACCAATATCCTCAATCCGAGAAGTGCAGTTGTAAGGCGCGATCAATATGTTGACACTGTGGTCAAAAAAGGAGCTTCAATAGGTGCAAATGCCACCATTGTTTGTGGCAATGAGATAGGTGAGTTTGCTCTAATTGGTGCTGGTGCTGTCGTGACCAAACCAGTATTACCCTATGCATTAATTGTCGGAAATCCTTCGAAGCAAATTGGATGGGTGAGTGAGTATGGCCACCGGTTGAACTTTGAAGATCAAAACATAGCTGTATGCCCTGAGTCACAACAGAAATATCAATTAGAGGAGGGCAAAGTAAAGCGAATAGCATGAAGAAATTTGCATTGATTGGAGCAGCTGGGTATATCGCGCCTAGGCATTTTAAAGCAATAAAGGATACAGGAAATGAGATGGTAGCTACTCTTGATAAATTTGATAGCGTAGGAATTATTGATTCATACTTCCCGGAGGCCGACTTTTTCACCGAGTTTGAAAGATTCGATAGACATCTTGAAAAGAAAAGGCATAATCAAGAGAAGATTGACTATGTGAGCATCTGTTCGCCTAACTACTTACATGATGCCCACATCAGATTTGCTTTGAGAAGTGATGCAGATGCTATTTGTGAAAAGCCACTAGTGCTAAATCCATGGAATGTTGATGCCTTAGAGAAAATTGAAACGGAGACAGGTAGAAAGGTCAATACGATTTTGCAGCTCCGATTGCATCCGGCTGTCATAGCCTTAAAGGAAAGAATTGAGTCAATTTCAAAGTCTGATAAATATGATATCGACTTAACTTATATCACTTCGCGCGGGCACTGGTACTTTATTTCATGGAAGGGTGATGTATCCAAATCTGGTGGAATTGCCACCAATATTGGTGTACATTTTTATGATATGTTGGGATGGCTTTTCGGCAAAGTTCAAAACAATGTGGTACATGTTCATGAAGCAGATTATGCCTCAGGATACTTGGAGTTTGAAAAGGCCAGGGTAAGATGGTTTTTGTCCATTAATGCGCAGCATTTGCCTGAAGAGGCGAGGGCTAAGCATCTTACCACTTATAGGTCATTGACCATTGAAGGTGAAGAGTTTGAGTTTTCAGGAGGCTTTACAGAACTTCATACGGAATCATACAAACATATCCTCTCTGGTCAAGGCTTTTCACTGGCTGAGAATAGGCAGGCCATTGAAATTGTGCACCAAATCAGGGATAGAAAAACTACTCCTTTAAGTGGAGACTATCACCCATTGGCGGGAGAATTCAACAAACATTAAATCAATTAATATCAAGTGAATAACTTAAAAGATTCAAAAATACTGGTCATCGGTGGGGCTGGTTTCATCGGTAGTTTTGTGGTGGCAGAACTTCTCAAAGAAGAAGTGGCTGAAGTAGTGGTATATGATAATTTTGCCAGAGGTCAAAAGGATTATCTTTTAGAGCAGCTAAGAGATCCTCGATGTTCATTTTTCCCTATCGGTGGAGACATTCGAGAAATCGATATCTTAAATGAAGCCATGAAAGGAAAAGACTATGTGGTTAGTCTTGCCGCCATGTGGTTATTGCATTGCAAGGACTTCCCAAGGACTGCTTTTCACGTCAATATCGAAGGTACTTTCAATGTACTTGAGGCTTGCGTCAAAAATAATATCAAGAAGTTGATTTGGTCCTCCTCAGCCTCCGTTTATGGTGATGCCGTAGAATTGCCCATGACTGAATCCCATCCTTTTAACAACAAGAATTTCTACGGAGCCTCAAAAATTGCTGGGGAAGCCATGGCCACAGCTTTCAATGACCGATATGGTTTGGAGGTAATTGGTCTTAGATATATGAATGTTTATGGGCCGCATCAAGACCAAACTGCCGCCTATACCGGTGTAGTTCCTATCATGTTGAACAAGATAGAAGCCAACGAATCGCCTGTTATCAATGGAGATGGCAGCCAGGCGTATGATTTTATTTATGTAGAAGATGTGGCCAGATGTAACGTAGATGCGCTGAAAAGCGATACCAAATTCGGTATGTATAATGTAGGTACCGAAGTACAAACATCAATTAGAGTGCTTTGTGAAACCATTTTAGACCTGAAAAAGTCCGACCTTAAAGTTACCTATAAACCTTACTCAGCAGACGATGCTCGAGCCTTGGTTCAAAATAGAATTGGGTCTAGGAAGAAAGCCGAAGAAGAATTAGGGTTTCTATATAAATATGAGTTGAGAGAAGGTCTTCAAAAGTTAATAGACTGGAGAATTGCCACAGGCGTTGATAAAGCTAAATAATGGAAAAAAGGAATATACCTATTTCTTTACCCGTAACGGGTGAAGAAGAATGGCAAGCCGTTAGAGAACCACTGATGTCTGGATGGTTGACATCTGGGCCAAAGGTTAGAGAGTTCGAAACAGCGTTTGCCCAAAAGCATGAAGTAAAACATGCTTTTGCTGTCACAAGTGCTACTACAGCTTTACACCTATCATTAGTTGCTCTTGGTATTGGTCCGGGTGATGAAGTTATAGTTCCAGCCTTTACATGGGTTTCAACGGCTAATGTAGTCTTACATCAAGGTGCACAAGTTGTATTCTGTGATATTGATCCGTCTACATTTAATATTGACACTAAGAAAGTAGCCGAAAAGGTGACTTCTAAAACCAAAGCCATAATGGCAGTCCATCTTTTTGGTCTTTGTGCTGATATTGACGCCATCAAAAGAGCCGCACCTGGTATTGCAATTGTTGAAGATGGGGCTTGTGCAGCAGGCGCTGCCTATAAAGGTATTCCTGCTGGTGGTTTAGGAGATACAGGTTGTTTTTCATTTCACCCTAGAAAATCAGTAACGACTGGTGAAGGTGGAATGGTAACTACAAACAATGATGAATTAGCCGAAAAAATTGGAATCCTTAGAAATCATGGGGCGTCTGTATCAGAAGAGCAGAGACATCATGGTCCTAGACCTTATATCTTGCCGGATTTTGATGTCTGTGGGTATAATTACAGAATGACAGATTTACAAGGAGCTGTTGGCATTGTGCAACTTGCTAAATTGGATCAGTTCATCAATGAAAGAGAAGAATGGGTTCAGTATTACAGAAAAGAACTGGCCGATATTGAATGGTTGAGCCTCCCAGATTTTTCTTCCGATTTTAAGCATGGTTGGCAAAGCTTCGTCACATTGGTGGATGAAAGTAAGGCTCCTTATTCTAGGAATGAAATTATGGAAAAGCTACAGGAAATGGGTATTTCCACCCGTCCTGGCACCCATGCCGTGCATATGCTGAATTTCTATGCTAAGAAATACAATATTAAGCCTGAAGACTTCCCAGGAGCAAGAATAGCCAATGACCATTCAATGGCTATTCCTTTACACAATAGAATGAATAAAGAAGATTTTGAATATGTGGTTCAAAGTCTCAAGCGAATTGTCTAATGTGTGGCCTAGCAGGAGTATTTAACCTTAATCAAAAACCAGTCACCACCCAGTTGCTGAAGCAAATGGGTAAGGCCATTGCTCATCGGGGTCCTGACGGCAATGGTACTTTTTTATCAGATAACATCGGTTTTGTTCACCAAAGATTAGCCATTTTAGATACTTCGGATAAAGGTGCTCAGCCTATGTCATCCAAAGATGATAGATATGTATTGGTCTTTAATGGTTGTATCTACAATTTCCTCGAATTAAGGCAAGAGCTCCGGGCTAAAGGGCACACTTTCCATTCCAATACGGATACTGAAGTAATTGTGGAAGGCATTAGTGCCTTTGGTATTGGTTATTTGGAGAGACTCAATGGCATGTTTGCCATTGCTTGTTGGGATAAGCTTGAAAGCAAATTATACCTCTCCCGTGATAGGTTTGGCATTAAACCGCTCTATTATTGGTTCAATGGTAAAACTCTAGTTTTTGCTTCAGAGATCAAGGCCATTTTAAAACATCCCGATTATCAATTGGGAGTAGACTCAGGGGCTATTAATGAATATTTCACTTTCCAAAACTTATTTACCTACCGGACGCTTTTTAAAGGAGTAACGATGTTGCCTCCTGCCAATACTGTGGCAATGGATATGAATTCTCAAGTAGTCAAGCATAGGTCTTGGTGGGATTATAACTTCACAGAGCCAGATGAAAGCATGTCATTTGATGATGCTAAACTGGAAACCGAACGATTGATGGAGCAAGCAGTGGCCAGACAGATGATCGCTGATGTACCTGTTGGTAGTTATCTCTCAGGAGGAATGGACTCCGGAACCATCACCGCTATAGCCTCGAAATATGTGCCTAGGATCTCTACTTTCACCTGTGGTTTCGATATGAGTGAGGTTACAGGGGTTGAGGCCAATTATGATGAAAGGAGAGATGCTGAGTTAATGGCCAATGCCTTCAAAACTGAGCATTTTGAACAGGTAATGAATGCTGGTGATTTACGCTGGTCTTTACCCAAACTGGTTTATCATCTAGAAGATCTTAGAGTTGGAATGTCTTACCCCAACTATTATATTTCTCGATTAGCCTCTAAATTCGTCAAGGTTTGCTTGCAAGGGACAGGCGGAGATGAGCTTTTTGGAGGATATCCATGGAGGTATTATCGAATATTCGATTCACTGAGTCAGCAGAACTTCTTTGATCAGTATTATGAGTTTTGGCAACGTTTGGTACCTGATGAGCAAAAATCCGAATTGTTTCAACCTGCTGTTTTAAGCCAAATGGATCTTTCTCAGCCTAGAACTGTCTTTGAAAGAGTATTTACTTTCAATGATAAACTGGAATACGATCGCCCTGAAGCACACATCCAAAACTCGCTCTATTTTGAAGCTAAGACTTTCCTTTCAGGTCTTTTTTTAGTTGGAGATAAATTGGCCATGGCCAGTGGTTTGGAAGAGCGTTTTCCCTTTATGGATAACGATCTCGTGAATTTTGCTCAAAAGATTCCTGTAAAATACAAGCTTGGCAATCTCTCTCAGGAGATTCAAAGAATCGATGAAAATGCTTCCATGAAAGGAAGATATAGAAGTTTTGATGATGGTAAGAAGATTCTAAGAGAAGCTATGAAGGATTATATTCCTTCCAAGATCATTGAACGTAGGAAACAGGGATTTTCTGCACCAGATGAAAGTTGGTATCGTGGAGAGAATGCCAATTACGTAAGAGAACTCTTACTCAATAAAAAAGATACAATTTCAGCTGAGTTCATTCAACCTCAGTATATTGAAAAGATCGTCAAAGAACATACAGAAAAGCATATTAATCACAGACTTTTAATATGGTCATTGATGAACTTTGAGTGGTGGTGCAGAATTTTTTTAAAAGGTGAATCAGATCCAAATGGATTTTAAAATAATTAAAGGAAACGAAATTAGAATGGAGGAGAGATATTTCTCTTTTCTATTGGAGAGGGAAACCACACTATTTTATCAGAATCCTGTTTTTCACAGTTTTTTATGTGATCATTTAGAGGCAGAAGTTTCTTACTTCATATGGAGCAAAGAAAATATCATTAAGGCCGCCTTTCCAGTAATGGTGAAGAAAAGTCATAAGTGGGGAAATGTATTGAATAGCCTGCCATATTATGGTAGTAATGGATTTTTGGTTTTTTCAAATAATGCAACCGATGATGAAAGACAAGAGGTAAGAAATGACCTGAAGAATCAATTAAATGCTTTCTATTTAGACAACAAGATCATTCTCTCTACTTTGATAACGAATCCTTTCGAATCTGAGGATATGACTTGGCTAAGAGAGAATTGGTCATGTGATTATACCGACCATAGAATTGGTCAGATCACGCAATTGCCTGCTTATTCCGATACAATTGAGGATGAGTTAATGGGGCTTTATGATAAACCAAGGCCCAGAAACATAAGAAGAGCTATCAAAGCTGAAATCACCGTGACTAAAAAATGGGGTAAAGAAGCCCTTGAGTTCCTATATGCGGTGCATAAAGATAATATTGAGAGCATTGGTGGACTTGCTAAAAGAAAGGAATTCTTCATGCTAATTCCCGATTACTTCGATGAATCTAGTTATACCATATTTATGGCAGAGAAGGCAGGTCAGCCGATTGCCGCATTGTTAGTGTTCTATTTCAACAAAACGGTTGAATACTTCACTCCAGCCACTATTCATGATTTCAGAAATGATCAGCCTTCAGCTTTAATAATACATGAAGCCATGAAGGAAGCTGCTAAAAATGGATATAAATACTGGAACTGGGGAGGAACCTGGGAGACTCAGGAAGGCGTCTATGACTTTAAGAAAAGATGGGGAGCCAATGACCATCGTTATGAATATTTTATACAGGTGCTTGAAGACAAGGTAAAAGACATTCCTCTTCAAGAGCTAAAAGAAGCCTTCACGAATTTCTATTTATACCCTTATTAATTGATTATGAAAAAATCTAAAAAAGCGATCGTATTTGGTGCAAATGGACAAGCAGAAGTAGTCTCATTTTTACTAAATGCAGATAGTGAATATGACGTTGTAGGTTTTTGTGTTTCAAAAGCCTATCGTGAGTCAGACTCATTTATGGGAAAGCCACTCGTTGATTTTGAGACTGTGGAGGAGAATTTCCCACCTTCTGAATTTGAAATGTATGTTTCGTTAAGCTATGCAGAACAGAACAAGGTACGTGAAAGATTCTATCATGAAGCCAAAGAGAAAGGTTATAAATTATTGACTTATATCAGCTCAAAAACGACTTGCTGGACAGACAAAATAGGAGACAATACCTTCATATTTGAGGATAATACCATTCAACCTTTTGTCGAAATAGGAAACAATGTAATTCTTTGGAGCGGTAATCACATTGGACATCATTCTATTGTGGAGGATAATGCTTTTATTTCATCACACGTTGTGGTTTCAGGTCATTGCCGTATTGGTGCCAATACTTTCATAGGTGTTAATTCGACTTTGAGAGATGGGATAGCCATCGGTAAATTTAATACATTAGGAGCAGGTTGCTTAATGGTCAAACCAACACATGATCATAAAATTTATATCGGCACTAAGGCTACAGAGTATGTCAAAAAATAAGAATCTTGATCTATCTAAAGTCGAGCAACTCTATACTGATAATATTAGGAAATTCGGCAATAAAGCAGAAAGTGTAGGATGGGGAACCCAAGAGAAGCAAGACCTTAGATTTCTCAAATTATTAAGTGTTGTTGCTCAAAGGGAAAGCTCTTTTAGTGTCAATGAGTTGGGCTGTGGTTATGGTGAGCTAGTGAAGTATTGCGCTCGTAATGCTTTTGAACTTGGTGAATATTTCGGATATGACATCAGTGAAGAGATGCTTAACAATGCCAAAGTTTATTTAGCTGATTTTGAGAATATCAACCTTTTCAAATCTTCAAACCTGAGCACAATGGCCGATTATACCATTGCTTCAGGAATCTTTAATGTAAGATTTGATAATGGAATGCAGGATTGGGAAGAGCATATCAAATCTACTCTTAAAGATATGTTTGAACACAGCAAAAAAGGGATTGCGTTTAATCTGCTAACCAAATATGTAGACTTTGAAGCAGATAATCTCTATTATGCCGACCCATCATACTACTTTGATTTTTGTAAATCAGAGCTAAGCAAAAAGGTAAACTTGCTACATGACTATCCTCTGTATGAATGGACAATTACAGTTTTTAAATAAATGATTAACTGGGATAAAAAGGGCCTTTTCTTTCAACCAGACGCCTTACTTTATTGGCAAAATTCACATGCTGCTTTACCAACAGCGTTAGATCTAGGTAACGGGATTTACCGAATCTACTTTACATCCAGAGATAAGGAGAATAAGACTTATGTCGGATACTTCGATTGGAATTTGGAAACGAATCTTATAAAACACCAAGATTCGGCCGCTCCTGTTCTATCCCCAGGTTCACTAGGCTTCTTTGATGATCATGGAGTTCAAGCCACATCAGTTGTGAAGGTTAACGATAAGGTCTACATGTATTATTTAGGGTGGAACCCAGCATTGACAAAACCGCTTTTTTATACTTCAATAGGACTTGCCATTAGTGATGATGGTGGAAAGACATTCACTAAATATTCCAAGGCTCCAATAATGAGTCGTAGTGAGTATGATCCTTGGATGGTTTCAGGAGGGACAGTAAGAAAAGAGAACCATATTTGGAAGATGTGGTATCTATCTGGAATTGACTTTCATATTGATGCTGCTGGACAAGCTATATCTAGATATGACATTAAATATGCAGAGTCTTCAGATGGGATAAATTGGCAGAGAAATGGCCATGTATGTATGCCACTTGCTGATGATGAATCAAATATTTCCAGATTATCAATCATTCAGCAAGAGGGGTTGTATAAAGCATGGTACCCCGTCAAAAAGCTAGGCTCTATGGGCTATAGGATTGGGTATGCAGAATCAAAAGATGGATTGAACTGGGATCGGCAAGATCATTTATCAGGTATTGATGTTTCAGAAGAAGGGTGGGATTCTCAGGCTCTGGACAAGCAAGAGGTAATATTTCATATGGGTAAATACTATATGCTTTACAATGGCAATTCATTTGGAAGGGATGGTATAGGGTTGGCAACATTCGAATAAATGGACTTTATAAACTTTTCTGATATTGATTTACAGAATCCTGATACATGGAAAGGCAAGGCTATTCTGAGCTTTGATATAGATTGGGCCATAGATAAGGTTATAGATGATGTACTGGACTTACTGGATGAAGCGGGGGTAAAGGCCACATTTTTCGTTACCCATCAAACAGAAACGTTGATCAGAATTAGAGCCAATTCTAAGTATGAACTTGGAATTCACCCCAATTTTAATCCCTTAATTGAGAAGAATCCCAATGCACTTTCAGCTAGAGAAACTTTGGTTCAGATCTTGAAAATAGTGCCGGAGGCAAAGGTTTTAAGAAGCCATGGAATGACACACAGTGGGAGGTGGCTTTCATTGTATAAAGACATGGGTATTGAATTTTTAAGCCAATATTATATGGGTGGAGTTAATTCTATTCAGCCTTTCGCACATATCAATGGATTGGTCGAAGCGCCAATATTTTTTGCCGATGATGGCTTTGCATACGAGAATGGACAAGGAAAGAACTGGGATGTCGAGTCTAGTGTTAAACCGAACAAGGAGTTTCTTAAGGTCTTTAACTTTCATCCAATTCATATTAAATTAAATACCCCAGACTTTACATTTTACGATAAAGCAAGACATACTTTCCAATCAATTGATGAGCTAAATGACCATATTTATACTGGATTTGGTGTTCGAAATATTTTTAAAAAATTAACTAATAAACATGGCTAGTTCTTTAATGAAATTAGGAACTCTATCTAAAGCAGATCGGGAATTCTATAATACTAACGGTTATTGTTTGAAGAGTGATTTCTTAGATAGAGAAATCATAGATAAAATTAGAAATGAGGCAAAAGAGTTATTTGCAATTCAAATTCGCAATAATGGTATAGAGCTTAATTCTTTAGAAGATAAGGATTTTGAACCTGCTCTATATGAGCTATTCAGAATCGATTTCAATTCATTTATTGGTGGTGCAAAGTTGTGTCAGCATACCTTCAGTATGCATCAGTTGGCAGTTTCAGAAGGGCTGATGGATAACCTAAAACATATCGGCTTGGAGCATCCTGTGGTTTGTGTAAAACCATTAATATTTTTCAACTCACCTCATATCTCTAAAATCGAAGGACATTATAAGACTCCGGCACACCAAGATTGGAGAAGTATGCAAGGTAGCATGAATTCCATTGTGGTATGGATTCCTTTAATTGATGTGGACAGAAATTTGGGTACGTTGGAAATTGTCCCTGGATCGCATTTACGTGGATTATTTGATAGCGTTGAAGACGATTGGTTTAGAAATATTCCTGAAACAGAAATTCCTGAATCAGAATATGTGTCGGTAGATGTAAAAAAGGGAGATGTTTTGTTTTTCTCTTCTTTTTTAGTCCATAGATCGGGAAACAATACCTCACAAAATATAAGATGGTCTATGCATTTTAGGTATAACGATGCCAATGAAAGCAGTTTCATTGATCGAAAATTCCCTCATCCTTATAAAGTTTATCATCCGGAGAAAGATTTGGTAACTCCTAACTTTCCAACGAAACAAGATTTAAAAGAGGCGTACAGCAATGACTAATTCTGTTTTAAGCGATCTTGCTTTACTCGATTCTCGACAAAATGTTGCTTTATACGGTGCAGGTGCCACTGGTCAATTTGTTTTAAGAAAATTAGAGGCCGAAAGACCCGATTTGAAGGTATTGTGTTTTATAGATGACATTAAGAAAGGGACGATCAATAGTATTCCGTTAAGACCTTTGTCCGAAATACCTAGCAACACTATTGTTTTAATAACAACCTCTTATTGGAGGGAAGTCTGCATTAAGCTTGAGAATGTATCCTTAAAGTATTATGTGGTAGACTTGCTTTCAGGTAAGCCAAAAAGGGAAATTGTAGAAAGAGTATTTAGCGAAAAGTCAATTAAGTTTTTTACCCCTAACAATTACTTGGCTCAAGTCTCTGAGAATTTCGAGAAAATTGAGAGATGTACAGTCGACTGGATTGATAGTTTCGACCCAAATTCTGTTTTTTATGATATTGGGGCATCCTCAGGTATCTATTCAATTTATGCTTCGGTAACACAAGGTTGCGAAACAATTGCGGTGGAGCCAGATGCCCAAAATTTTGCTGTTTTGGAAATGAATCATCATTTGAATAGGGGTAATATGAATGGTCGATTTATATCGTTGAATTTAGGTTTGGGTAGTACAGCCTCCTTGATGCCTCTAAAATGTCAGGAATATTTGGCTGGTGCGCATGGAAAGGTGTTCGACTTAAAAAATCGTAATCAGCAAAATGATATGCTGTTTGATCATATTCAGTTCTTATTGGTCGACTCACTGGACTTTTTAATTGATAGATACAGCCTTCCTGTGCCTCAGTATCTGAAAATTGATGTTGACGGTGCTGAACTTGAAGTGATCGAAGGCTGTAAAAATGCTTTGTGTTCGACATCTTTTAGAGAGATAATGATCGAGACAGACTTAGATACTTTTGATCTTATGAACCAAACTTTAGAGAAAATAGGTCTGAAGCTTAAGGAAAGGTTTACAATTGAGGAGATAATTGGAGGAGAAATTCAAAATGTTCACAATTACCTATACCACAGAGCTGCTGTCTAAATGAGAATTGAGAATATAATTCTAGAGCTGGTTGAAAAACTTGATCTGGATTTAAAAGGATTGGTTGTAACAACCGAGGTGGCGAGTGGAGACTATGTTTACCTATCTATAATTGCAGCTTTGGCTGGTGCAGATAAGGTTTATGCTCTGGGAAGGGACACCTCTTATGGCAAGTATGTTGAACATAAGGCTAGGTTGGTGGATATATCCAGAGAATTTAATGTATCCAATGCTATAGAGCCTTGTGAGGCTTCTAGTTTCAATGCTTGGATGGAGTCCGACATAATCACAAATTCTGGAATGGTTAGGCCAATTGACAGAGCCAAGCTGAAGCAGTTCAAATCAACTGCAGTAATTCCTTTAATGTGGGAAACTTGGGAGTTCAGACCCAATGAAATAGATATTAAGGCCTGTCAGGATTTTGGCATTCCAGTTATCGGAACCGAAGAAAAATTCCATGCAATTGACATGTATGAATATCCTGGAATGTTGGCCCTAAAAATGCTTTTTGATGTTCAGTGTGATTTTTCTTCAGACAGAATTGCCCTGATTGGTGGCGGTCTAACGGGTACATTAATTGCAAAGACTCTCTCAAGATTTAATGGTTCATTTTTATGGTATACAGATCAGCCATTTGATAAGGAATTTAAAGGAAACTCAATCCCCTTAAAATCACTAGATAGTCTGATTAATGAAGATTATCTGGATGTAATATTTGTTGCAGAGCATTCAGTTAATGATCCACTAATAGGGAAAGAAGCGTCTTTAAGTTTCAAGGAAATTGCGGAGAAATTTCCAGATGTTAAGATCGTACATCTATGCGGAAATATAGATACAGAGGAGCTGGTTGGAAGCAAACTGACATACTACCCGCAAAATATTGCTCCATTTGGCCATATGAGTGTTTTTCCCACTGTGATGAGTGTTAAACCAACCTTGAAATTGTTTTCAGGTGGATTGAAAGTTGGTGAGATTGCTGCAAAAATTAGAAAGAATGGAGGTTCAATTCATGAGGCCATTCAAGCCACAGTAGACTATGGCATAGGGCAAGATTTTCCAGGAGGATTTATGAATTATGGACGAGATTGAAAATTTAAGACGTCAGTTAATTGAACTACAACTAAGGTTGAGAACTGAAACCAAGAATAGATATAATCGGGTTAACCCAATTGTAGAGGATATTACAGATTGGAAGGAGAGAGGAGAGTACCTTTTTGGTAAGGGCAAAAATATAACGGTTTATAACACTTGCTCGGTTGTAGGTGATGTTGAAGTTGGAGAAAATACTTGGATTGGACCATATACTGCCATTGACGGTACTGGAGGGGTCAAGATTGGTTCATTTTGTTCTATATCGTCCGGAGTTCAGATAGTGAGTCATGACTCGGTGAAATGGGCCTTAAGTGGAGGAATAGCTAAGTATGAATATGCTCCAATTGAAATAGGGAACAATTGTTTTATTGGTACACATGCTATGATAACCAAAGGGGTCAAGATTGGGGATCATTGTTTGATAGGAGCCGGTGCAATTGTTACTAAGGATATTCCCCCTTTTTCAATAGCCATGGGTGTTCCAGCCCGTATAGTTGGAAAAGTAGAATTGTCAGAGTATGATGTAAAATTCAACTATGATTTTTGAGATAGCCTTTCTACTTATTATTTCTTTTATTCTTAGAGTACCCTTTTTACTGAGTCATGAGGACGATTCTAGTGTGTATTCATGGATGGTGGTTAAGGAAAGGAATGCTAAAATCGGTGACCACAAGGCATATAAGGCTATCCCCTCTGGATTTATCGCAGCCCCATCTCTGTTTCATAGAATACTGTCCTTTTTACCAGACAAATATGTTTTTGCCGTTGCGAGAATATCAGTTTTGCTTTTTGATGTATTTAACGCGGTCATAATTTATATCTTCCTTCAAATAGAAAAAGATGCGTTTCCAGATATCCTTAATACCAGCAGGTTTTCATCTGCTTTTCTTATTTCTTTAATATTTACATCTACTCCTATTTTCTTTCCTTATACCGCTCGCTTGAAGTCTATAGGAGCAAGAACCTTAGGAACCTTGCTCAGTAGTATATTCTTTTTGTTAGTTGGATATATGTGGACGGCACATAATTTTGAAGTCTATATTTTACTCTCTTTGGCGTCTATATTAATTGTGATGTCATCTCAATTCAGCATGCAGTCCATAATCCTAACTTCTTTTTTTTTAGGGTTTGTGTCATTAGACTTTTCGCTTTTTGGTTTCACAATTTCCTCAATTCTCATAGGAGCTCTGATCCCTTTTACAGGCATCAGAAGGTATTTTCAATTTTCCAAAATAAACCATTGGTTATGGTATTTTAGAAATTATAAGAAAAGCAATGTTGTGAATGCTAGAAATAGGCTTAAAGATATTTTTTCGTTACCCTTTGATCTTTTTCATTCGCCTAGTAAAGCAATAGATACAGTTTTTAAGAATTCAACACTGATAATACTACTTCACTCTTTGCCTTTAGTGGTTGTTTTCTTTTACACTCTATTTCAAGTTGAACTGAAAGCCACTGAGACTTGGTTAGGATATTTCTATATGCTCTCAATATCGGCCTTGATAGTCTTTTTTTTGACTTCATTAAAACCTTTACTTTTTTTAGGAGAAGCTGAGAGGTATCTCGAGCCTATAGTTTTACCCATTACAGTCATAGGATTGTCATTTTTATCAAAAAAGGGATTCTCACTACCGGATTTAGTGCTGATGTTATTCTCTTATAATATGACAATGATATTTATCAGTTTTATCGTTGAAAAATGGATGTCTATTAAGCAAGCTCTCAGGTCAAATTTGAATTTGGAAATCCAGAATGTTGTTAATTTCGTTAATTCGAATTTTTTGAATAGTAGAGTGCTGTGTATTCCTACTAAACACTCTTTTATAATTAGCTCTCAAGATGAAACCAATTCGCTTTTCTATTTACCTTTTGTTGGTCAGAAGTTCTTGGATCCATTCTCATATATGGAAGAGGATATGGAGACATTCTACCTACCAAAGGATAATCTGTTAAGCTTACAAGAGAAATATGGTTTCACCCATTTTATTTTTGAAAGGAAATTTGTTGAAAATTACCATAGTCTGGACAACTTAGATATTAAAAAAGTTTTTTCCTCTAATAGATTTGTAGTTTATGAAATCGAGAGGCATAGGACTGAAGTGTTATAGTTCTTACATCAAGATGGAATTAAAAAATTTAATTGGTATTTATTTGTTGAATAACATTTGATTTGCATGACTCGAATATTAGCCCTAATCCTTCAGGTACCAGAAGTGGGAGGAGCTGAGAAGCAACTACTTGAGATCGGGAAGTATTTTAAGTCGGCAAGGAATCAGCAAGTGGTTTTTGTTTTTATTAAACGAAGTGATTCAAAAAGTCTTCTGCCCTTAATTGAAGAAGAGGGAATTGATTATCGAATTTTAAACCTGCCTTTACAGACTCATTTTTTACCTTTTTCGATCTTAAGATTATCATTTTTCTTTTTAACCCATAGAATAACTCATGTAATTGCTTTTTTGGAGTTACCAGGTCTAATATCTGCCATAGCAGGTAGATTAGCTGGGATAAAGACCCATATATGGGGCATTCGAAGTTCAAAATTCAACATTCAAAAAGGTAAACTTTTTAATTGGGCCTTGAAGAGGTCAAACTACCTAGTCTGTAATAGTGATATTGGAAGGAAGGAGTTTTCACAGTTCTTGCCAATTTCTCAGAAGTTTAATAACAAACTGTTAGTTATTCCCAATGCGGTTCCATTGGCTCAATGCGAATTGCCCATTTCAAATCGAAAAGAAGGTGAAAAGCAAATAGCTATGGTTGCTAATTTTAAGCAGCCTAAGGATTACTTGGGCTTAATGAAAGTGTTCAAACTTTTGAATAAGATGGAACCTGACAGCTTTCACCTTCATTTGATTGGTAGAGGCACAGAAAGGATTTTGATAGATTATCCCGAATTTAGTGATTTAACTCCCTTGATTTCAAGTACAGGTTATGTTAAGGATGTAAGTCATTATTTAATTGGAAACAAGATCGAGGTAGGAATACTAATGTCTCATTTTGAAGGACAGCCCAATGCAATTTTGGATTTCATGAAATGTGGCATTCCAGTGGTAGCTTCCGATTTAGAAGGAATAAGGGAAGTGATTTCAGAAGAAAATAAATCCTATTTGTTTCCAAATGATCAATACCAACTAATAGCTAGCGCCATTCAGGACTTATCAACTGATCCTAAACTTAGAGCAAGTCTTATTAAAGCCAACTACAAAAAACTATCAGATCATCACAATGCCTTTGAGATAGGTAGTCGTTATCAATTGTTACTGGAAAATTAAAAGAGTAATTAAATGAGGCTCGCCTTTATAGCATCAAACCGTACTAATTCAACGGGAGGAAGTGAAGCACTTTGGACTAAGACAGCTATAAGGGCACTAAAGCAAGGAGATGAAGTCGCTTGCTTGGTTTATGATTGGAAAAAGCCACATCCTTTGCTGAATGAAATACAAAAAGCAGGAGGTGTGATTTTTTATCGCAAGCTTAGGGGCAAACACCGAGGTATATTGAGTCGTGCTTATCTTAAATTATCATATATCCTCAAGAGTAGAGTTCTTGGAGAAGACTATGAGCTAAATGAGCTGGCGAGGTGGAAGCCGGATGTAATTTGCTTAAGTCAGGGCGCTGACTATGACCATGCCTTCCATAATACTTATCTGAGTTTTCTTAATAAGTACCCTATACCTTTTGCTATTCTCTTTCATTCTTACCGAGACGAGGGCCTTATTAACTCAACCTTGAGAAAGAAGTCTAATGATGTTCTTTCCAAGACAAGTATGGCTTATTTTGTAGCAGATAGGCAAAGAGCTGTGATAGAGAAACAGCTGAGGATAAAGCTTGAGAAAAGTAGGATTGTCTTTAATCCCTTGAACCTTGATTCTTACGAGATTATTCCCTTTCCTGAAAGTAATGAGCTAAGAATGGCGATGATCAGTAGTCTTGAAACACGTTGGAAAGGGCATGATATTTTATTCGAAAGTTTAGCTGGAAGTGAGTGGAAAAATAGGACATGGAGACTTGAAATTTATGGGAATGGAAAAGACAAGCCTGAACTTCTTGAAATGGCTAAGTTCTATGGAATAGAGAATAATGTACATTTCAACGGATATGAGTCGAATATTAAAAAGGTTTGGTCTCAAAATCAGCTATTGGTAATGCCTTCTCGTATCGAGGCTGCCCCTCTCACTGTGGCTGAAGCCATGATTTGCGGTAGACCTGTTCTGACTACAGATATCGGTGATATGGCCAGTTATTTTGAGGATGGAGTTAGTGGCTTCCTGGCTTGTGCACCTAATAAAAAGTACCTGAATATAGCCCTTGAAAGGCTTTGGAATAACCAAGACAGACTCGAAGAGATGGGAAAACAAGCACATCACCAAGCCATGGCCCAATTCCCTTTAAATGCAGATGAATTATACCTAAATGAATTAAGGGAGCTTGCCGAGAAAGATTAAAGTTTTTTTAGGAGCATATATTAATCAGACCAATGCTCAAAACCTGAACTGTAGAGCATTAGCTAGATACATCAATAAATCCAGATTTAAGGTTTATACCTTGACCATTGGGCATGGCAATCTTGGAAGAATATCTATCCCAGGACTTAAAATATTTAACTGTGTCTACCCAGTTAAGCTTACCCAATACCTAGGGTACTTATGGGGAATTTGGAATGCTGATGTTGCTTATCTTCCACGCGGAAACAATTTTCGGTATCAGAAAAGACTATTGCAGATTTTTAAGAGGAAAAGCTTTAAGACAATAGAAAATATAATTGATCAGGACGCATTAAATACAGCACTTTCATCTTTGGGAAGTATAGATGGGGTAAAGGAGTCATTTTCATTTATGGATAGACTTTATTCTATCACAACCTTTATGCAATATCACAACTTTGAAGGATATGGTATTAAATCCGAATCTTTGATCTTACCACCGGTAATAGAAATTGAGAGATTTGAGAAGAGAAGATCTGCTAAGGTAAAACTTAAAGGGATTATTTTTCTAAGTAACGACATGAAGCGAAAAAGAGTCGATGAATTGCTCAAATTGTCTTTGTTATTTCCAAGCCTCAAATTCCATATTGTAGGTAATGACAAACACGATTTTCTTGGACAAATGCTAAGGAACGCAGACTATCCTAATGTATGTTACCACGGCATGTTAAACCACGAACAGCTTGGAGATATTTTATATGAATGTCAGCTGCATGTGCTTATGTCAAAGTCTGAAGGCTTTCCTCGCGGTATTATTGAATGTGCAGCTGCAGGTTTACCTTCTTTAGTTTACAATGATTACGGTGCATCAGAGTGGATTACACATTTTGAGAACGGCATTATTTGCAAAGACTTTGAGGATTTCAAAGTAAATATCGAGAAGATGACTCAAATACCTGATTTATTGGTGTCAATGTCTAAAGGCGCTATTCAATTGGCACATCAATTTAGTGCACCTTTAGTGACTAAGTTGTATGAAGAAGTTATCGCAGACCTCTATGCCTCATAACCTTATCATTATTCAAGCACGCGTATCTTCCACCAGACTTCCTGGAAAGGTACTGAGGCCAATTTGGGAGGGATTGAATCTGCTCGATCTACAGTTGGATAAACTTAGAGATTGTGGCCCTGCTTTTGTCCTGGCAACCACAGATAATACATCTGATGATGCGATTGTGAGTTGGGCCGATCAAAATCAGGTGGAAGTTTTTAGAGGCGATGAGAACAATGTACTCAAACGATTTATAGATTGTGCCAAAGTTTATGGAGCTGAAAACCTTATTCGGGTGTGCTCAGACAACCCTTTTATTCAACTAGGTCAAGTTCATGATTTCCTCAAAGCTTTGGAAAATGGATTTGATTATATCTGCTTGTGCGATGATTCAGGGACGCCAGCCATTAAAACCCATTGGGGACTTTTCGTGGAAGGAGTAAAGCTAAGTGCATTGGAAAAAGTGTCTGAATTGCTTGAATCTAATCCTCAGAAGTCGTTCTATGCTGAGCACGTCACAAATTTTATATATGGGAACTCAGATCAATTCAAGGTGAAGCTTGAAATTGCTCCTGAGGTGATTGTTAGTAGAAATGATCTGAGGTTTACGATTGATACAGAAGAGGATTTCGATACCATGACAGACTTACTAGAATTGCTAGATGGAAACCAAAAAGAACTAGAAGAACTGGTCAGTACAACTGATAAGCATCCATATTTTTTAACAAGTATGCAGAGGGGTATAAAGTCCTTCATTAAATAACTGATATGAATTTTGAAATAAACGAAAGTGAAGTTACCATAACAAAGGCTTGTCCTTGTTGTCAGTCAGACTCCAATACGCTAATTAGTCAATGTGAAAATCCTCAACTTGTTACCTTTTTAGCCACCTCAATTTGTAATAATTGCGGTCATGTTTTTCGCTCCAAGGTACCTTCAGAAGATTGGTTCAATCATGCCTTTCAGCTTCGACATGAAGAACAACAGAAAGTGGGTTTTAATCCTTTGAATCCTGAAATTGAGAAGCAGAGATATGATCGATACCATGCAATCGGTCAGTTTCTGAGTACCAGATTTGGTCTGAAGACAAATACCTTGTTGGATGTGGGCTGTGGACCTGGAACCGGATTAGATGCTTTTGTGGATTTAGGTTTCGAAGTAGAAGGTGTTGACCCCGATGAGTCAAGGGCTAGGTTTGCTATAGAGAAGGGGCATATAATTCATATGGGCGAGTTCAGGACTTTTAGTACTGAACAAAAATTCGATTTTATCACACTTATTCACTCATTAGAGCATTTTCAAAATCCTGAATTTTTCTTAAAAAAGGCTCTGGAACATGCTCATAAGGATACCTTGTTCTATGTAGAAGTACCCGAGGTGCTAGATCATGTGTTGGATTGGAATGATTCTCTATATCTGGCACATATCAGTAATTTCAATCCGGTTTCTCTAGAAAATTTAGCCTCTAGGTGTGGTTGGGATCTGATCGAACAAGTGAATCCTTATTTGAAAACGGATCTTCACAAGGGTCATTTAGCCATGGTTTTCAAGCCAAGAAGTTCCTCAGTTACTGAAGTGGCAAAGTCGGTAGATCAAGATCAGATTGAAGAGATAGTTTTTAGGTATTATCAAGGAGTTCCTGAGGGTAAAACGGATGCACCGATAACTATAAAAGTTAAAGAAGTAAATGATATTTCTTTAGGTTACAAAGGAATTAAGGATATTAAGAAAGATGTTCATGATAATTACGCCAATCGAAGTATATCCAAAACAGGCGAAAATGCCTATTATGTAAGTTAGAGATCAATCCTATAATTTAATCGCTAATGCCTCATACATACTTAATCGGAGAAATCGGTCAAAATCACAATGGTTCTGTTGATATTGCTAAATTGTTGATCGATAAAGCGGCTCAACCTGTCAAAGATGATTTATTCAATATGGTTTTAAAGCCTTGGGACGCTGTTAAACTTACCAAGAGAGATTTGGCGGAAGAGCTTTCGGCTTCGGCAATGGCTAAGCCTTATGACAGTCCGCACAGCTTTGGCAGAACTTATGGAGAACATAGGCAGAAGCTAGAATTGAACGATGAAAAGCACTTTGAACTTTATCAATATGCCAAGGATAAGGGGCTGGATTTTGTCGAAACTCTCTGTGCAATAGGCTGCCTGAGTATGCTTAAGTTGTTTACTCCAGACCGATTGAAAGTGGCTAGCCGCGATCTTACCAACCTTCCCTTGCTCAATGCCATGGCAGAAACTAAAATCCCTTTGGTCATTTCAACCGGAATGGGTGGAGTTAAAGAAATTGATGATGGGCTTGAAGTAATTACAAAGCATCATAATCAGGTTACAATCCTGCACTGTTTGTCTCAATATCCAAGTGAGTACAAAAACATCAACCTTAAAAGCATTCATTATTTAAAAGAGCGTTATGACGGTTTTGAAATAGGGTATTCAGATCACAGTATTGGTATTGCTATTCCCATGGCTGCAGTGGCTATGGGAGCAACTACTATAGAAAAGCATATTACCTTGGACAGGACAATGAAAGGAACCGATCAGGCAGGATCTTTGGCACCTGATGGGATGCGCAGAATGGTGCGAGATATCAGGAACCTGGAAATGGCTCTAGGGGAAATGAAGAAGGAGAGGAGTGAGGCAGTTGTTTCAGCAAAAGTGAAATTGGAAAGAAGCATTGCTACCAAAAGAGATATGAAAAAAGGAGAGGTAATCTCTGAAGCTGATGTCCATCTGCTTAGCCCTGGAGATGGTTTTCAGTGGGCACATAAAGGTATGGTTTTTGGGAAAACACTCAATCAAGATGTTCCGGCCGATGAAGTGATCTATGAATCCATGATAGAATGAGGTTACCAAAGCTCATACTTACTGATATCGATGGCGTCTGGACTGACGGAGGCATGTTCTATGACCAGACGGGTAATGAATGGAAGAAGTTCAATACCTCAGACAGTGCAGGAGTTCTCTTCGCGCGAAAACTCAATATTCCAGTTGGGATTATTACAGGAGAAGATACTGCTATCGTTAAACGCAGAGCTGAAAAACTTAGGATAGATATTCTTTATCAAGGTATTAGCGATAAATTACCAGTAGCTCAAAAGATCTGTAAGGATTTAGGCATAGATCTTTCCGAAGTCGCTTACATTGGAGATGATATCGGTGACCTAGAACTGCTAAAATCTAGCGGTATTTCAGCGGCTCCAGTCAATGCTCCCAGTTATATTCAAAAGCAAGTCCATCACGTTACACAGAAGTCAGGGGGGGGAGGGGCATTTCGTGAATTTGTGGAGTGGATTATTCAGGAAAACGGCATGAATATCGAAGATATACTTTGATTTCTTTACGTCACCATGAGACAAACGACTGCAAGGAGTTTGATGTGATGGTCTCCTGATCATTGGCAGATACTAAAAAAATAGAACTTGGCAAAGTAATAGGTTTTACTTATTGAGAAGTCGACCCGCCTACCGAAGAGGAGATGCTCGCGGTCGTATTTCCTCTAAAGTAAAAATTCTACCTCAGCATGATGTTAATTTATTCAGTTACCCTCATATTGAGTCAAATCGATGGCATGAATTTTTGGCGATAACGTCTTCTAATCACTGCTCGTGAACCATACAAAAAAGCAATAGTAAAGCTTGAAGCGCAAAAAACACTTCCTAGTCATTTGGCCCACGATTCGAAAAGATTGGGTAAGTACGTTTTATCGACTGGAAGACCAGTTCCAATTCACCTTTATTCCTTCCACCTTTCCTCAAGAACCCAATTTTGCTGAACGATTCAAATGTAGGTATTGGTCTGAATTCCAATCTATTCCAGAAATGTTTGATCAAATCAAACCTGATGCCCTCATCTTTATGTCTATTGAATCCGGATTGAGTATAGCAACTAATTATCTAGCTCAAAAACGAGAGATTCAAACCATCATTCTTCAGCATGGTATATTCACCAATTACAGAGATTACAGGATTCGTGAGAAGCTCTGGAGAAAAGAAAGCAGAGCAAAAGAAGCCCGTTCAAGGCATCAAGCCGAAGGGTTTGACACTTTTGGCTTTCTCAAGACCTCTCTCAGAGGTTTAGATAAAATACACTTGTTACCTATTGCACTATTTACTAAAGTTCAACAAAAACGTGGTCCATATTGGGCAGCAAAGCATCTTCCATTAAAAATTAAAAGAGCAGATCTATACCTTTGCTACAGCCCATTTAATGCTACCGTTCATAAAGAAACAGACGGGATAAAAGAGGAGAACATTCGTTATATCGGTAGTCCTGAACTAATGACTTATCTCGAGCCTGAGTCAGATTTGATCAACGAACCGTTCTATCTACATATTGATCAGGCATTAGCTGAAAACTCATTTGGTGAGGAAACGCTGAATAAAGACCAGATGGAAGCATTCTATTTAAAGTTGAATGACTTTTGTCTGGAAAATGGTGCCAAATTATGCATTAAGTTGCATCCTGAATCTTACAACTCTACATGGCTCCCTCAAGATCAGAATATAGCTTACTTAAGACATTGTGAAAATTTTAATCAAATCATTCAAAGTGCAAAGGGCTGCTTTGGTTTCTTTTCAACCATGATCATTCCTGCTATTTATTGGAAACCTACCATATTATTCCAAATAGAATATTCAGCTTTACAAGTAGCAATCAAAAAACTTGGGAATGCCCAAATTCTCAATTTTTGGAATTTTGGAACTACTGAGTTTGAATTCAGGGATATTGAAAATAAAGAACTCATAAAAAAAGAGTTCATTTTGCCTGATGGAGTAAATGAGAATACCCTAGTCGAAATTCTAAGTGAGTAGCGAAAAGGTATATATCTACCCCAGCTTAGGCGGAAGTTTCAGTATGCAACGCTACTTGAATGGGGTTATCAAGGGGGTAGAGGCCAACCAGATTTCTTATGAAGTGGTAGAACCCAAGTCTAAAGGATTAAAAGCCAAATATTTAGACTATCCTTTGTTAGCAATAAAGAGAAGGAAGAAGGATGGCAAGCATCTAATCATTAGTGAAAGATATGCTTACCTGATTCCGTTTGTGGGCAAAAAGTCGATGGTAGTTTGTCATGACTTGCATTCGCTTTACGATCAGGCCAAGACACCATTCATACATCAGAAGATCTATCGATTTTTTTTGAAAAAGATGTTTAAATCGGAAAAAGTGGTTTGTGTTTCTGAGCATACTAAATCGGACTTGAAAAGATTGATACCGAGATTTCTTAATCACCCTAACCTTCAGGTGGTACATAATGGGGTAGAAGATTTTTGGATCATTAATCAACCTGTAAAAATCAATAACCCTCTTCTGACTGAACTATTTAATCAGAAGAGGGTACTTCTGTCTGTTGGAACCGATGCCTGGTATAAAAACAACCAGTGGTCACTTAGGTTTTTGGCAGGACTGAATGAGGAATTCCATTTACTACGAGTAGGAGATTTCTGTTTGGAAAATTCAAAGCTAATAGAAAGCCTAAACTTGAATTCCAGAATAACTCGGCTTGAGAGAATCAGTGATTCAGAACTCAAGTTTTGTTATCAGAATGCTGAAGCATTGTTATTCCCTTCCATTTCTGAAGGATTCGGTTGGCCAGCTTTAGAAGCTGCCCTCAATGGTTGTATGGTCATATCTAATGGTGCAGGCGCTACTCAAGAGGTATTTGGTAAGACTTCCGATTTGATAGGTTTGGATAGGGCTAAAGAGATATTGAAAAACGAGATGGGTAAGGCTAAGGCACCTGAATTCTTATCTTGGAGAGAACAGGTTCAACAACTGATCGCATGAATATTCTTTTCATTCATCATCGCTACCATACCAATCTCTTTAATTGGTTTAGAGGGTTTCAAGAAAACGGGCATAATGTGAAGTTACTAGTCTATAAGGCCGATGAGGTAAATCAGCCCGATTTACCACATTCAGACTACCTGCCTCCGTCAAAAAGGTCAGTAAAGAAGATGAAAAAGAATCCTCGGACAAGAGGAGACGGGGTAGATAGTTTTTCACCCTATTATTATCCTTCTTTCAAATCACTTTATCATTATTTTAAAGTAGAAAGACCAGACTTAGTCGTAATCAGACCTGTTTTTTCCAGATTTGGCTATATGATTCTATTGCTGGCACTTTGGTTCAGGTCTAAAATTGTATTTCACAGTCGAATTAGAATTCACAGACTCTACAGATTACCTAAATTGCTCGTTTTCAAGATCATGATGAGGCTACTCAATGCCCATTGGATGTCTCCTTGCAAAGGTGATCCAGAGAAGTATACATTAGCATCAAAAAGGTTGGTCTATTTCCCATTCCTAATAGAGCCCAAAGTTGAATTAAGAGAATACTTTAAAAATGAAAAGGTCAATATCCTGTGTGTGGCAAAGTATTTTAAGTCGAAGAATCCAAAAATGATGTTGGAGGTGTTTTTGAAATTAAGAAAACAGTTTGAAGATATAGAGCTCACCATTTGCGGAACGGGTGACCCTCAAGGGGAATACTACTTGAATATGAAGAAAATGGTTGATAATTCTGAGTTTCAAAATGATATAAAGCTATTGATCAATCAACCATTAGAGGCGATGAGTGACTTATATAAGAGTAATGATGTTTTTGTTTTACCCACCAGACACGACCCTGCCTCTTTTACTGTTTTAGAGGCAATGGCTCACGGGCTTATGACGATTACCACCACGGTAGACGGAGCGAGTGGTTACATTGAAGAAGGTAGGAATGGGTTTGTATTTGATCCATCAAAAATCACCAACCTTGAAAATCTTATGCATGATATGATTTCTGAAAGAAATAGGATTCCAGAGCGTGCAGAATATTCATTCCATTTGGTTAAGCAAAGACATGATCCTGTGAAAGTGACTTCTGAATTTTTATCAATCTGTGCCTAGTCCTATTCGTATAGCTTTTGTTGGTGAGGTATCATATCCTTCACATAATATTAAATGGATCAATCATCTGGTTGAAAAAGAGGGAATAGAAGGTATAGTGCTTACTAGAGCTAATCAAGATCCCAAGCATATCTCATCTCGTGTTAGGGTAATTCAAAAGATGATTCCTTTTCCTTACTTTAATTTCTTGAAGAGAAGGAGTTATGTCAGCCAATTGAGAGTAATATTGTTAGAGAATAGAATTGATGTTGTTCATTTTCTTTGGGGAGTAGATGATTGCGTTTTAGGGCCTTTATTGAAAATTCCCTATTTAATTACAACGAGAGGATCAGATGTATTTAGGGACTTGGTTGGACACTATTTGAATGTGACTTTTAAGCTAAATAAACGCGCTGCATCAGATTTTTTCAAAAGCATAATGCATTTAAATGCATATAAGAAGGCTAGTGCTGTTACTTCTACTTCATTAGGACAGAAGGAAGTCTTGAAAGGATTTTGTTCGACTATTAAAAGACATGAGTTGATAAGAACAGGAGTTTATTTGGATGAATTGCTAAAATATGCAAGCCATAACGGTCAGTCTGATCAAATGGTGATTTTCTCTCCTCGAACAATGCGTCCAATTTATAATCAGGACATTATTCTTAAGGCCTTTGCCGAAGTAATTAAGGTTCATCCAAGCGCTCAGCTGAGAATGGTTGATAATGTGGAGGGATCTTCATGGAGTAAGAAGATTCAGGTTTTAGCTAGTGAATTGAATCTAAGACAAAATCTTGTTATGCTTCCCTCATTAAACAAAGAAGAAATGTATATTGAATACGGCAAAGCTTCTGTTTGTGTCATGATTCCAGACACTGACGGTGTTCCAGTTACAGGACTTGAATCTATGACTATAGGTACCCCAATTATTTTAGGTGAACCAGAATATGATCAGGATATATTCAATGAAGAAACTGTTTGGAAGCTTAGCGTGAATACTCCGGAGGAACTTTCAAGGCAATTACTGAGGCTATTTGAGTCAAAAGAAGACGAAGTGCTTCTGAAAACAGACCGAGCAAAAAGCACTGCTTTAGCTTTCGGGGATAGAAATAAGGAAATGAAAAAGGTCGTGAACCTTTATAAAGCGATAATTTAGGATGGGGTTTCTTAATAAGATCTTCTTTAAAATCCATAGCAAACTCCGGAAGTCATATTTTCTTGGTCCTGAGGTGAAGGTTGGTGAAAACTGCAAGATCGAGTCGGCAAAAATAAGAGGTAAAGTCAGCATAGCTGAAAATTGTAAAATTATTGATGGGGTTGAAATATCAGGAATCGTTGATATAGGTCGGTTTACCAGTATTAATGGTCCTAATACCGATATTAGATCAGCCTTGCATTCAGTAAAAATTGGTGCATTTACCTCAATTGCAAGGAACGTCACTATTCAAGAATACAACCATGATTTTGATGCCCTAACCACTAGTTACTTTCATCAGAATATTTTAGGTGAGAGCTATATGAAAGACTTAATCTCAAAAGGAAGTATAGAGATTGGTAACGATGTCTGGATTGGGGCTCATTCGGTGATTCTCTCCGGTGTAAAGATTGGTAATGGTTCAATCATAGCCGCAAATTCTGTTGTTACAAAGGATATTCCTGAGTACTCGATTGCCGGAGGTGTACCAGCTAAATTGATTGGACAACGGTTTGATGAAGATAAGCTAGTTAAGGTAAAGGAATTGGGCAATTGGTGGGAATTAGATATTTGCACTATTCAGAACTTGTATAAGATTTTCGAGAACTAATGAATTTATTCTTAAAGAGGGTATTCAATTTTGTTTTAATTTTCTTTTCAGGGCTTACAGGTACTTTGATTTTAATTAATTTTCTAACGAGGAACTCGTTGATTTTAAAGTTAGAGCATGACAAGAACTATGTTGTATTAGGGCATTCTCATTCTGAATGTGCTTATGATGATGGTTTCATTGATAAATTTAAAAATGTATCTCAATCTGGAGAGGCCTACCTTTATACTTATTTAAAGGCTGAGAAATTAATTAAACAAAACGAAAACTTGGAATTCATTTTTTTAGAATTCACTAATAATCAAATTCAATCCTCCATGGATATTTGGATAAAAGATAAAGAGTTCATAGAAGCCAGGTATCCAGATTATTCATCTTTTATGTCTTATACTGAATATCAGATAATGGCATCTTTAAACCTTTCTAAACTTCTTTTAGAAATTCCTAGTGGGATTGAGCAGAACATACTTTTCATAAAAAATAGGAAAAGTAATTTCTTGAATAATTACGGCAGACATCTCAAGTTAGATAAGCTTCTAGTAAAGCAAGATTTATTAAAAATAGATAGCCTATATGCTATAGAACAAAGCAAAAGTAAAGAGGTGTCTAAATTAAATATTAAGTACCTCAAGAAAATCATTGAGCTTTGCAGAAATAAAGGTGTCCAGATTGTTCTAATCCGAACCCCATTTCATCCATTGTACCTATTAAATAAAAACCAAGATTTGTATAATGCTTTTATAAAGAGCGATTTTAAAGATGTGAAGTATCTTGATTTCTCTAGATTTCAGTTGGAATTGAATGAGTTGGCTGATACACAACATCTTAATAAGTGGGGTGCGGAAAGATATTCCAAATGGTTTAATGAATTCCTCAAATTGGGAAGGCTTGATCAGCCAACGGTAGATTCTCTTATTCTAATTGAGAACACACGCTTAAAAGCTTTGGATGATTTTCTGAATTAATATGCTTTTCAACTCCTTTGACTTCGCTATATTCTTACCAATCGTTTTCATCCTCTATTGGTTTGTATTTAAGAAGAGCTTAAAACTACAGAATGCCCTGATTGTTATTGCCAGCTATGTCTTTTATGGTTGGTGGGATTGGCGTTTCTTATCTCTAATTCTTTTCAGTACGTTGGTAGACTTTCTAGTAGGTAGGAGTTTGGGGCAGGAAAATCGAGAAACCAAGAGGAGAGTACTACTTTGGATCAGTATTATTGTTAACCTTGGTTTCTTAGGTTTCTTTAAATACTTCAACTTCTTTCTAGAGAGTTTTCAAGATGCTTTTTCTCTGTTGGGAATGGATATAGGTGGGAGGGCATTATCAATAGTCCTTCCAGTTGGTATTAGTTTCTATACTTTCCAAACCTTGAGTTATACTATAGATGTTTATAAAAGAAAGTTAGAACCTACAAAAGACTTTATTGCCTTTGCAGCTTTTGTAAGCTTCTTTCCTCAATTGGTTGCCGGTCCAATCGAACGGGCAACCCATTTACTCCCACAGTTTTATAAGCATCGGCAATTTAACTATGCATTGGCCGTTAATGGTTGCCGTCAGATTCTTTGGGGTTTCTTTAAGAAACTAGTAATAGCTGACAATTGTGCTGAATTTGCCAATCAAATTTTTAACAACAGTGAGGCGTATGGAGGGAGTACGCTTTTTCTAGGCGCCCTTTTCTTTACTTTCCAGATCTATGGAGATTTTTCCGGTTACTCGGATATAGCTATAGGAACTTCGAGATTATTTGGCTTTGATTTAATGAAGAACTTTGCATTTCCTTATTTCTCAAGAGATATCGCTGAATTTTGGCGTAGATGGCATATTTCATTATCCACTTGGTTCAGAGATTACGTCTATATTCCATTAGGCGGAAGTAGAGGAAGTAGATGGAAACAAATCAGGAATGTATTCATTATTTTTATTGTTAGTGGTTTTTGGCATGGTGCTAACTTGACTTTCATTCTTTGGGGTACTTTGAATGCTCTTTATTTTTTACCACTTCTATTGCTCAATTTGAATAGATCAAATCTTGAGGTTGTTGCTCATCAAAAAATTCTTCCTTCCCTAAAAGAGTTAGCTCAAATAGGAATCACTTTTGTTTTGACTGTACTCGCTTGGGTGGCATTCAGGGCAGAAACTATAAGTCATGCAGGGCAGATTTATGCTGGTATATTCGATTATTCTCTTTTTTCAATTCCCAGAGAAGTGCTTTCAAGCAAGATGCTAGTTTGCATTGCCTTAGTCTTAATTTTCGTTTTAATGGAATGGATTGGAAGGAGAAGAGAATTTGCTATTGAGTATTTATTCGACTCTTATCCAAGATGGATCAGATGGTCCTCATACATGATGATCATTTTCTTAATGGGCATGTTTATGCAGACTGAAGAGACCCCATTTATTTACTTCCAATTTTAATGACTTTTTTCCTAAAAAGGGTTTTAATTTTTACCTCAATCGCATCGATTGGATATTGCATCGTCTTTTTGCTTTGGACCAACTTGGTTCCCTTTCAAGCTTTTAAAAAGAATCTCAACTATAAAATGGGCAGTTATGGAAGTATGTTCACCCGTATCCAAGAGGCAGATACAACTAGAGATGTAGATATCTTGGTGTTAGGCTCATCGCATGCATATCGGGGGTTTGATCCTAGAATATTTGAAGAATATGGCATAAAGCTTTTCAATCTTGGGCCGAGTAATCAAACCCCTAAACAAGCGAATATACTCGTCAAAAAGTACCTTGATCAAATGAGTCCTGAACTTGTTATATATGAGGTTTATCCTGGTATTTTTCAGGGAGATGGATTGGAATCATCCTTAGACCTTATTGCCAATGGCCCTCTGAATTCGGACTTAATTAGCATGACGATAAGCTTAAATCATGTAAAAGCCTATAACGCTATGATTAAAAGACTTTATATGACAAAAACAGGGCAGTATGATGCATTCAACTAGCCTTTGAGAAAGGAAAATGATCATGACACATACGTTTCTGGAGGCTATGTACAAAAAGATGCAGCGTTTATTAGGTCTCAACAATTAGGTCCTAGATTTAAATATGAGTTCAGGAATGATCAATGGCAGGAATTGTTAAATTTTGTAGATTTTTTGAATACTGAAGGAATAGAATTACTCTTAGTCCAGTCTCCTATTGATTCCGCCCTCAATCAAAACACTGAAAATACGATTGAAATTGACCAACGTTCTCAAGAATTAGATTCATACATAAATTTCAATAACCTATTAAACCTTCATTATCCTAAAGATCTTTATGATCTTCACCACCTGAATCAAAGAGGTGTTAATAGCTTCAATAGAATACTTATCGAGAAATTAAAAATGGGAGGTTTTTTAAAGTGAAAATCCTTTTCGTTCAAAAAGAAGGAGGGATCTTCGGTGCTGAAATTTACCAGCTTAAGGTAATTCCTGGCTTGTTGGCAAAAGGTATAGAGATTGAATTCTTGCGGCTCTATACGGACTATCAGGGTGGAAGTGGAGGAGATTTTATTGAGAGATTGAATGAAATAGGTGTGAAAACTTATGAAGTCAATATTGGTAAATATCTGACTCCAAAAGTCCTTAAAGCGATCAAGTTAATTGCTAATGGAGGGAACTATGACTTGATCCATACCCATTTGATTCATGCTGATTTCCATTTGGCTCTTGTTAAAACATTCATGAAGCTCAAGCCTGTATTGGTTTCTACCAAACATGGGTATGACAACTCATTTACCTCTAAATTTGGCTTTGATGTTTCTAAACAGAGCAAGACACCTTATTTTCTGATCAGTCGTTGGGCTGAAAAACGAATGAAAGCATCATTCACTATTTCTAAAGGTTTACGTGACTTCTTTATAGGAACTGGCTTGACTCAATCTGAGAAGATGAGATTGATCCATTATGGATTCGATATGCCTGAGAATTTTGTACTCAAAGGGAATGAAGGATTTAGAAGAGCACCATTGCAAATCATGATCGCTGGACGATTAGTCGAATTTAAGGGTCATAAATACCTGATAGAAGCAATGGAGCAAGTGGTAAAACATTTTGGTTCTGATGTTAAATTATTGATCGCAGGGACTGGGGAGCTTGAAGCTACATTGAGAGCTAGGGTCGATAACCTCGATCTAAAGGATAATATCGATTTCTTAGGGTACAGCAAAGAAGTAGGAGCCTACATGGCGAACTCGGATGTTGTTGTAGTTCCTTCAATATCAGAAGGATTTGGAGTCGTTTTTCTTGAAGCTTTTTCGGCTAAAACGCCCGTAGTTTCTTGGGATGTGCCAGCAGGTAGTGAACTGATGGAACATGGTAAGACAGGTTATTTGGTAGAACCTTATAATATAGATCAATTATCAGATCAATTGATCAAGGTTTTAGACAATCCTGATGAACAGGAATTTATTGTTGAACCAGCTTACGAAAGATTAAAGTCTTATTTTAACTTAGAACGAATGGTTAATGAGACAATTACATTTTATGAGGATGCGCTTTGATAAGAGACTAGGAGATTGCCGCGCTCGTACCTCCCTCGCAATGACGAAAAATAATAATGTCTTTTGATATGAAATTCACAATGATTACAATCAAATTGACGAATCATCAAATTACCAAATAAACTAGTCCGTTGGCTTCATTCGAGATACCAGGCTTAATTATTGCGATTATTTTCTTCTCGATGATCGTTTACTTTGTTGGCCAAAGACAGGTTCCGGGTCAGTTTCAGAATTATGTAACTAATGGCATCCTAATCAGAATATTTGGAGTGTTTGCATATGCTTTCGTTTCATTTGCTATATATGGCGGAGGGGCAGATCCGGTGGTATATTTTAGATGGGGTCAGACATTTGCAGACTATTTTAAACAATTCGACCTCTCTCCATTTTTTGATGCTGACTTATGGCGAGGCCCAGCGTTTACAGGAACAAACTTTGTTGGTTATCCAGCCGCTTTTATGATTTTATTAGTCGGAGAAAGCTATAGAGGTACCTGGCTACTTTATTCTGCCTTCTGTCTTATTGGGCTGTTTTATTTTGCTAAGGTTTTTTATCGTGCTTATGGTGGGATTGAATACAAAAACTATCTCTGGATCCTGATTGTATATCCATCCTTATGGTTTTGGACTGCAAGTGTCAGTAAGGATACTTGGGTGATCTTTGGGGTGGGAGTATTTCTTACTGGAATGGTGAGCCAAAATAGGAAACAAAGTATCTATGTGATGGCATTTGGTCTATTCTGGTGTTTTTTAGTTAGACCCCAAATGGCAGCCATTTTGGCTTTTGCATTAGCAGGATCCTACTTTTTAACTACACTTAAGAAGTTCACTTTTAAAAATGTATTTGTCTTGATCTTGGCGGTTGCCGGAGCGTTCTATTTTCTCTCCGTGGTAGGAGTAGAAGATGTTACTGAGGTAACAGATTTTGCTCAAGAGACGCAAAGAAAATCTTCCTATGGAGGTAGTGAGATTACTATTTCAGAAGGTCCATTGAAGTTTGTTCAAGCACCTATTAATATTCTTTTAAGACCGTTCCCATGGGAGGTTGGAGGAGTCCTACAGGTTATTAGCTTTTTCGATGTTTACTTCATCTGGTTCTTAGCTTTTAGAAACTGGAAAGCTGTTAGAAGGTCTCTCTCAATGCTTCGCAAAGATAGATTGATCGCTTTCTGTTTTGTCTTTATTGCGCTTTTCTCCGTAGGTGCAGGTTTGGCGTTAGTAAATTTAGGACTGATCGCTAGGCAAAGGATTATACTCTATCCATTTATGTTTATGATCATTTATGCTTATTCTGATAAGCGGGTAGCCTTTCTTACGCGAAAGCGAAAAGAAGCTCAAGAAAAACGATATCAAGAAATTGCCAAACTCCAAAAAGCTTAAATTTTTGTTGATTGGGGGCTTCGCCTCTTCATTGATCAACTTTAGAGGGCCACTCTTGAAAAGGCTGGTGCATGACTTTGAGGTGTTTGCTGCAGCACCTTTTATCGATGAAGAAACCAAGTCAAAGGTAGAGGCAATTGGTGCTACTTGTATTTCGAACGAGTTCGAGCGGACCGGTCTCAACCCAGTTCAGGATCTCCGTGCATTGAGGAAGTTTAGAAAGCAGGTCGAAGCTATACAACCTGATTATGTATTGGCGTATACTATAAAACCAGTTGTTTTTGGATTAAAGGCGGCTAAATTTAAAGGGATAAAGCGCTATGCTCTAATTACTGGGAAAGGATCTGGTTTCGATGAAAATACTATGAAGTCGAAAGCCGTTTCTAAAGTGGTCAAGAAGCTTTATTCAAATACTTTAAAAACAGTTGATGGAGTGATCTTTCAGAACTCAGACGATCAGCAGTTTTTTATTAAAAATAACTTAATCAAAGAGCAAATTAACTCCACAGTGATTGAAGGTACTGGTGTGGATATGGATCATTATCGTTTAACTTCTCAGCCTGCTCTACCGACCAAAGTTAAATTTCTGTTTATCGCTAGATTGATCAAAGAAAAGGGTATCCCCGAGCTGGTAGGAGCAAGTAGAATCCTAAAGTCCAAAGGATTTGATTTTGAAGTACAGCTACTAGGATGGATTGACCCCAATCCAGGAGGAATCTCTCAGAAAGAAGTGGATGAACTTCATGCATCGGGTATTGTGAACTATCTAGGAACCACAGGTGATGTTCGTCCTTATATAGAAGCGGCTGATGTGTTCGTTTTACCAACTTATTACAATGAAGGGTTGCCAAGAACTATACAAGAGGCCATGGCTATGAAAAAGCCCATTATTACCACTGATCACCCAGGTTGTAGAGAAACGGTAAACAAAGGTGAGAATGGTTTTTTAATCCCAATTAAGAATGTGGAGAAATTAGCTGAAGCCATGGAGTATTTTATTAATTCACCTGAAAGAACAATAGAGATGGGAGAGAAGAGCTTTGATTTAGCAAAAGAGAAGTTTGATGTTCATAAGATTAATGAACGATTGTTTAACTTCATGTTGAAGAATGTATAGGCTTTTTCTAAAGAGAATATTTGATTTTATCGCTGCCTTGGCAGCTTTTTTATTGTTTAGTCCAGTCTTCTTGATTTCAACATTCGCATTGTTTCTGGCGAATTCGGGTAAACCATTTTTCTTTCAACCACGTCCAGGGAAAAATAGTAAGGTTTTCAAAATCATAAAGTTTAAAACAATGAATGACAGGAAAGATGGGAATGGAAAATTACTTTCTGATGCCGAAAGACTTACCAAAGTAGGGAAAACTGTTAGAAACCTGTCGCTAGATGAAATCCCACAATTGATTAACGTTATTAAAGGAGATATGTCTTTGGTTGGTCCAAGACCGCTTCTTGTCGAATACCTGCCTTTATACAACCAGTCTCAAGCCAGGAGACATAATGTAAAACCGGGTATTACAGGCTGGGCTCAGGTCAACGGAAGAAACACATTAAGTTGGGAGAAGAAATTCAAATATGACGTATGGTATGTAGATAATCAAAGTTTCTTACTTGACCTAAAAATTTTATTTTTAACGATTAAGAAGGTTTTTGTTCGTGAGGGTATAACCTCTGAATCTTCGGCAACAATGGAAAAATTTAAAGGGAATTAAAGTGATACTAATTGGTGCTTCAGGACATGCAAAGGTGATCTTAGATATCTTAGAAAAATGTGATGTTTCTGTTCAATACTTGGTTGATGCCAATCCTGGCATATCCAACTTACAAGGTTATAATGTCATCAATGAATCTGAATTCAAGGATCAGAATGTTCAAGACGTTTTAGTCTCAATTGGTGATAACTCCATAAGAAAGGTTGTAGTAGACAAATTGGGTGCAAACTATGGCTGGGCAATACATCCTTCATCAATCTTGGGCGATGATGTGACTATTGGTCATGGTACCGTTATAATGGCCGGAGCCGTAATTAATAGTTCAAGTTCAATTGGGAATCATTGCATTGTGAATACTTCATGTTCAATTGATCATGACTGTGAATTAGGCGACTTTGTGCATGTGAGTCCGGGTGCGAATCTTTGCGGTGGAATAGAAGTTGGTGAGGGGACTCATATTGGAGCGGGTGCTACGATTATACCTAATATCAAAATTGGAAAGTGGGTAACCATCGGAGCTGGAGCAGTAATTATAAGAGATATTCCGGATGGTTCTACAGTCGTAGGAAACCCTGGTCAAATCATTAAATCAAAAGATGTCTAAGGATAGAATATGGCTTTCTTCTCCCCATATGGGCGGTGATGAAATGGATTTTGTTTTGGATGCTTATCGGTCGAACTGGGTTGCACCACTAGGTCCAAATGTAAATGAGTTAGAAAAAGATCTCGCTCTTTATACTGGTGTTCGGAGTGCTGCTGCATTAAGCAGTGGAACAGCGGCTATTCATCTTGCATTAATTATTCTGGGAGTTAAACCTGAAGATGAAATCCTAGTCTCGTCTTTCACATTCTCAGGATCTGTCAATCCAATCATGTATCAAAGAGCGATACCAATAATGGTGGATAGCGAGCCTGATACTTGGAATATCTCACCTCAATATCTAGAAGAAGCTATTTTAGATAGGATTAGGATCAAAGGGAAGGCACCAAAAGTACTAGTAATGGTACATTTATATGGAATGCCAGCGAAAGTGGATGAAATCAAATCCATATGTGCAAAATATGGTATTAGAATAATAGAAGATGCAGCAGAAGCTCTAGGGAGTAATTACAAAGGCTCTAAGCTTGGATCATTTGGCGATATAAGTGTGTTTTCATTCAATGGAAACAAAATTATAACAACGTCAGGAGGAGGTGCACTTCTTTCGAATAATGAAGAGTGGGTTGAAAAAGCTAGATTTTTATCCACTCAAGCACGTGATTCTGGGGTACATTATCAGCATTCTGAAGTTGGTTACAACTACAGGATGTCTAATATTCTGGCGGGAATAGGTAGAGGTCAATTAAAAGTTTTGGATCAATGGGTTCAGAAGAGAAGAACTATCAATAGATTCTACAGGGATTTACTTGAAGAGAAGAATGGAATTGAATTCTTACTCGAGCCTACAGCAGACTATTTCTCTAACTTCTGGCTCACCACTATTACTGTGGATGAAGTGAAGACGGGGTTTAACCGAGAACATCTAAGAACAGCTTTATTGGAAGATAATATCGAATCTAGGCCATTATGGAAACCAATGCATCTTCAGCCTGTTTTTGAAGATTACCCGTACTATGGAGATCGCTTGTCAGAGAACTTATTCGAGCATGGTTTATGCTTGCCTTCAGGTTCAAACATGGAAGAAGAACAACTAGAAAGGATAAAGGATAGGATTATTAGTATCTTTAGATAATGTTAAATCGCATAAAAACCTTAAATGTACTTCCTAGATGGATCATTATTTTTATTGATTTAGTGATCTTTTCAATTGCTGCCTTTACAGCATATCTCTTAAGGTTAAACTTTGTAATTGAGCAGCTTTATGAATTTGATTTCTTAAGGGGGATAGTCATCTATACCATTTCTGGATTGATAGCTTCTTTAATCACTAGAAGTTTTGCTGGTATTATTAGGTATACCGGAATACAGGACACTTTAAGGGTTTTATATGCCAATTTGACTACCCTTGCCATAGTTTTCTCGGTCAATTATCTCTCGGAAAATGCATTGCCATATTCGATTGCGCTAATTGCTTTTTTGGTTTCATTAGTATTATCCATTAGTTACAGACTACTAGTTAAAGAACTCTTCGCCTATTATCGATCAGCACCCAAAAGTCAAAAGAAGATTATCATTTTCGGAGCCGGTAGATCAGGGATGATTACAAAGCAATTGCTTGATAATGACACCAAGTCTAATATTAAGGTAGTTGGTTTCTTGGAAGATAATAATCGTAAGATTGGTAATGTAACTGGGGGGGTAAAAATATACTCTGCCAAATCTGATTTCGAAAAGGTTATTCTAAAGCAAAATCCTACCGAATTGATTATAGCCACAACAAAAATCACGCTTGATAGAAAGAATGAGTTGGTGGATCAATGTCTAGAATTTGGTATAAAAATTAGCACAGTTCCCGATGTGGATCAATGGATTGGAGGCGAATTCAATATTAATCAAATACACGAGGTTAACATTGAAGACCTATTGGGTAGAAATACAATAGTATTGAATAACCAGTACGTTGAGAAAGATTTAAAAGGTAAAAGAATTTTGATTACGGGTGCCGCTGGCTCAATCGGTAGTGAGTTAGTAAGACAGGTTATCAGATATAAGCCATCTAAATTAGTTCTGTTAGATCAATCTGAAACAGGATTATTCGAAATTCAAAATGAGATCAATGCTGGTATGAAGAACCAAGAGTTGATTTCGTGCTTTATAGGAGACATTACCAACTTTGAAAGAATGAAAGATTGCTTCAAAACTTTTCATCCTGAGTTTGTCTTTCATGCAGCAGCTTATAAACATGTTCCTATGATGGAAAATAACGCTGAAGAGGCTTTTAACACTAATATTTTAGGAACAAGGAATATTGCTGACTTATCGGTGGAATTCGAAGTTAAAAAGTTCGTAATGGTTTCAACTGACAAAGCAGTTAATCCAACAAGCGTAATGGGGGCTTCCAAACGCTCTGCTGAGGTATATGTTCAATCCTTAAATCAATTCTTGAATTCTTTGGATACTACTACGACTAAGTTCATTACAACAAGATTCGGTAATGTTTTAGGTTCAAGTGGTTCGGTAATTCCAATTTTTAAAAAGCAGATTCAGAATGGTGGACCAATTACTGTAACTCACCCTGATATCACCAGATATTTTATGACCATTCCCGAAGCTTGTAGTCTTGTTCTTGAGGCAGGGACCATGGGAGAAGGTGGTGAGATATTTGTTTTTGACATGGGCAAGTCAGTTAAAATTTCCGATTTGGCAAAGAGAATGATCCAATTATCTGGTCTCAAAGAAGGGGAGGACATTGAAATCGTATATTCTGGATTAAGACCAGGAGAGAAACTATACGAAGAGTTATTGTCTGATAAGGAAAACACCAAACGTACTCACCATCCAAAGATTTTAATTGCCAATACGAGAAATTACGATTTTAAAGAAGTAAAGAAGTCATTTGACTATTTTGAAAAGCAGTTAAAATCTGATCACATTGACAAGGATTATGATCTTGTAAGTCACCTGAAGACTCTCATTCATGAATACAAAAGTGAGGCTTCTCGTTTTGAAATCTTAGATAATTAAGAAAACAAATAATTGATTTTATCTGAATTTCGGTTTTCTTCTGGAAGGAGAGAACAATTCACTCAAGAAGTTGTCAGGTAAGTACAACTCTAGTCTTATTTGAAATATATAGTAAGCGTCATTATTATCTCTTCCTCTGACAGCACCAGCTGGTCTTGGATTGATACCGTTGGGGAAATCCTGAGCTATTCTATCAATTGCCGCTTGGTTGTTATTGGCTTGTAATTCTGGAATAAGATCTTGAGATCTGTCATAAATCTGTAAAGCTACGTTAGCTCCAGGTGAGTCAGGACCACCATTCCATTCTATAATCTGATCTCTGCTGGGATATACAGTAGCTACATCATCCAAATAATCTGTAAAAGTAAATCTTCTTGCTCCTTCTAATAGGATATCTACATACTGGTTAGCTTTTAATCTTATACCAAAGCCAAGGGGTATTACTGTGAACCAATTACCATAAACACCTGCCTCTTCAGTTCTAATTTCCCAAAGATTTACTGAATAATTGCCGTTTTCTCCCGGTAAGAAAGTCTTAGGTCTACTCAAGGTTCTAGATATCCCAATCATTAAATATGGGTTAATCAATGGTCTGCGCGTGTAGCTTCCATCTACCGGAATGAAATTAAACGTTAAGAGACCAGAGACTTCCCAATTTCTAGCTCTAAAATTAAGATTTCGAACATAACGGGTGTCATTAACACCTGTTCTTCTTCCTGTTCTTTCTTCAGATGTTCGGCCATTCGTGATGAATCCATTAGTTAATTGATCATCACCACCAATTTGGTACCTATTGATATCTAATCTGATTGAAAGCTGAGACCCGAGCTTTCTTCTCATTCCAATTCCTAAGGAAGGACCAACGGTTGGGCCAAGGCCATCATAGGTAACATCATAAAGATCCCCATGATATTGTGATCCACCCAAACCAAAAGAAAACATCCAGAGTCTATCTCTTCTTCTAGAATAGAAACTTTGCGCATCTACGAATTCTGTAATGCCTAAGAATAGTAATAAGATGAAAGCTAATTTCCTCATTGGGAATACACAATTAGTACAAATCTAACGAAATGATGGTTTGGTGCAAATAAATTCGGTGAGGAAGCTGCTAAGATACAATTAATTAACATTAGAAAAAAACCTCTTGGAATTAACCAAGAGGTTTTGTGCACCCGGAAGGAGTCGAACCCTCAACCCCCAGAGCCGAAATCTGGTGCTCTATCCAGTTGAGCTACGGATGCTCTTAACTGATTGACTCTTGCACCAACTGTGCTGCGTCTTTCAATACTATTGCGGATTTCACTGCTAAACCACTTTCGTTAATAATCTTAGCAGCTTCTTCAGCATTTGTTCCTTGTAGTCTTACAATTATTGGAATTTCAATGTTGCCGATCTTGTGATAGGCTTCTACAACACCATTGGCTACTCTATCACATCTTACGATACCACCAAAAATGTTTATAAGAATTGCTTTTACATTTGGGTCCTTCATAATGATTCTGAAGCCTGCTTCTACGGTTTCTGCGTTAGCAGTTCCACCAACATCGAGGAAATTAGCAGGCTCTCCTCCTGAAAGCTTAATGATATCCATTGTTGCCATAGCAAGCCCAGCACCATTCACCATGCAGCCTACATTTCCATCTAGCTTAACATAGCTAAGACCATATTTTCCAGCTTCAACTTCTGCAGGATCCTCTTCAGTAATGTCTCTTAATTCTAAAAGATCTTTATGTCTAAATAATCCGTTATCATCAAGATTAACTTTTGCATCTACAGCAAGAATTTGATTATCAGATGTCTTTAGTACTGGGTTAATTTCAAATTGAGAAGCATCTGAACTTTCGTAAGCTTTGTATAGAGAGAAAATGAATTTGACCATCTCCTTAAATGCTTGACCTTCCAATCCTAATTTGAAGGCAACCTTTCTTGCTTGAAAACCTTGTAAACCAACTCTTGGGTCTATCCATTCCTTGATGATCTTTTCAGGAGTCTCCTCAGCAACTGTTTCAATGTCCATTCCACCCTCAGTAGAAGCCATTATTACATTTCTACCTTTCGCTCTATCAAGAAGAATCGATAAATAGTATTCTTTAGGATCTGACTCGCCTGGGTAATACACATCCTGTGCAATAAGAACCTTATTTACAACTTTTCCTTCAGGACCTGTTTGATGTGTTACTAGAGTACCACCCAAAATTGCTTCTGACTTTGGAGCAACCTCTTCAAGGCTTTTTGCCAACACAACTCCATTGGAACCTGTTTGATTTATAGTACCTTTTCCACGACCGCCTGCATGGATTTGAGCTTTCACGACATACCAGCTTGTACCAGTAGATTCATTCAACTTTTTAGCCGCTTCGGTTGCTGCTTCAGGAGTTTCAGCTACAATGCCTTCTTGAATTTTTACCCCATAAGTTTTGAGTAATTCTTTCGCTTGATATTCGTGAATATTCATAGGTTTTAACTTTGGTGCGAAGCTAAATCTTTGTACCTAATTTAACAAGCTAAAAGACCTTCTTGAGGGCTATAGTTATTCTCATTGATTATTATGATTATGTTTGAAACCAAATGAGCAATATCTTACTCCGAGCATCTTCCATTTCAAAGAAATACGACTCACTTGAAGTTCTAAAGTCAATAGATTTAGAGATTTTGGAGCAGGAGGTTGTATCCATAACAGGAGCTTCAGGTGCTGGTAAGAGCACGTTGCTCCATATTTTAGGAACCTTGGACAAATCAGATAGTGGGAAACTAGTTATTGATGGAATTGAAGTAGGGGAATTAAAAAGAGATCGTTTGGCCAGTTTTAGAAATAAGAAAATCGGTTTTGTTTTCCAGTTTCACAATTTACTTCCCGAATTCTCTGCAATAGAAAATGTTTGTTTACCAGGTTTTATAGGTGGTAGGGAATTTAAAGAAGTTGAGTATAGGGCCCACGAACTCTTAGAATTACTCGGCTTAAAGGATAGAATAGATCATAAGCCTTCAGAGCTATCTGGTGGTGAACAGCAGAGGGTGGCTGTCGCTAGGTCATTAATAAATGACCCTAAAGTCATATTTGCAGATGAGCCCAGTGGTAATCTTGATTCAACCAATGCAAGGGCTCTTCACGATCTCTTTTTTAAGCTACGTGATGACCTAGAAAAAACATTCGTTATTGTGACCCACAACCATGAGCTGGCTGAGATGTCAGATAGGAAGGTGATTATTAAAGATGGGGTTATCTCGTCCTCTTAACGACTTTACAACGAATTGAAGATTTGCCGTAAAGAGATTTCGGTAAATAAAATCCAAGTTTGAATCCAACTCTCAGATAAGCATCATTAGATCCATCTCCTCGAAGCGTTCCTGCCGCTACTGGGTCAACAGGAGGAGTTAAAGCTGCTCTAGGATCAGATAATAAACCTATAGTAGCAGCGTCTATGCCATTCGTGTCACTAAACGATGATGGATCCCTGTAAACTCCGTTTACATCATCCAGATATCCTGTAAGTGCTAATGTATATTGAACATCCATCTGAAGATCGACATTTTTGGATAGATACCAGTTTACACCAACTCCAACAGGGATAACCACTGCGAGACCTCCATATTGAACTCCTTCTAAAGTAAGAGGTCTCAAATCATAGTCTGTTCCATTCAATTCAGCCATTGGATTGTTAGTGGTTACGCCTAAACCCAAATGAAAGTAAGGGTTAGCAAATGCTCTATCTCTATAACCACTGGCGGGATGCCTTTGTGTGTAGTATAAGGCCTGAACCAAGAATTCGGCATTAGTAGCCTTAAAGTTTATGTTTCTTAATCTACTAGCAGGTAAACTGCTCAAGGAGTCATCTGCTTGTATTTGATAAACACTTAAGGTAGTTCTTAAAGCGACATTATCTGTAAACAGATGTTCGTATCCTACTGAAGCGCTAAGTCCTAATTGAAGATTAGGATCTTGGGCTCTTCTTAATTCACCGAAATATGTATTGAAGCCAATACCAAAATTGAGCTTAGAAATTCTATCAAAATCTCCTGTAGTTACATATTGCTGAGAGAATAGACTCGCAGATATGGTTAAAAGCAAAGAGAATAAAAGGGTTTTTCTCATTCCTGTGAATTAGGCAGCCACAAATTTATCATTCGAACGTAGAAAGTCGAATTTTATTAACCTTTTAATTCTGAAATCATCTGTTGCATATGCTTTTTAGCTCCAAACATATCAGAATAGGTTGTTTTTATGATTTGATTTTCATCGATAAGGTAGGTCACTCTTTTAGGAATCTTAACGATAGGTACCAATGCGTCATATTGTTTACAAACCTCACCTGATTTATCAGTAAGAAGATCAAAGGGTAAATTGTGTTCATCTTTAAACTTGTTATGAGACGAAATGCTATCGCGACTTACGCCATAAACATTAACCTCTAGTCCTCTTAGTTCAGAAAACCCATCTCTAAAACTACAGGCTTCTTCCGTACAACCCGGTGTAAAGTCTTTAGGATAGAAGTAAATAATACATGGTAAGTTTTTACTCAATCTAAATTTTTCTCCAGAGGTACTATCTAAAACAAAGTCAGGAGCTTTTGATCCTTTTTTTAAAGCCATTGGTTTCCTTTTTATATCGTATTAATAATCTCAAATTCGCGCATGCTTTCGAAAGGGGTACTTTACATGCTTTTGGCAACTTTTGTCTTTGCTCTCATGAATGTACTGATAAAGTATCTTCCAAACATACCTGCTATAGAAATCATTCTGTTTCGCTCTATTGTTTCATTATTAATGTCAGGCGTAGCGCTTTCTGTTAAGAAAGTACCCTTGTTTGGTACTAATAGGAAGATTCTATTTCTGAGAGGGCTAGCGGGGGCCATAGCCTTAATGATGTTCTTTACTACACTACAGAATATACCATTGGCCAGTGCTACCACTTTAATGTTCTTGGGTCCAATCTTTACAGCAATTTTGGGGATTTGGATAGTGAAAGAGAAAGTAGCGCCCCTTCAGTGGTTATTCTTTGGTATTAGTTTTTTAGGAATTATTTTGATCAAAGGTTTCGATACCAGAGTGTCCCTACTCATGGCCTTATTAGGAGTGGGAGCGGCTTTCTTTTCTGGTGTGGCCTACAACATGATCAGGAAACTAAAGACATCTGAACATCCATTAGTTATCATACTCTACTTTCCTCTAGTTACCATGCCAATTGCCGGCCTATACTCCATATTTAATTGGGTACAACCTCAAGGGATAGAATGGCTATTATTGTTAGGTGTTGGTGTTTTAACTCAGGTTGCTCAGTATTTTATGACAAAGTCTTATCAGTCAGAAGAGTTAGCTAAAGTGGCGAATTTGAATTTTGTGGGAATACTCTATGCTTTAGGTTTTGGTTATTTGTTCTTTGAAGAGTTATTCAACTTAATGACTTATCTAGGGATGACCGCTGTTATGATAGGAGTTGTATTAAACGTTGTTTACAAGAATAAAAAGAAGAATGAAGCTGTTTCAAATTGACGCATTCACAAAGGAGATCTTCAAAGGTAATCCTGCTGCCGTTTGTATACTCGAAGAAGAGAGGTCAGATGCATGGCTGCAGAGTTTAGCTAAAGAGAACAATCTTTCAGAAACTGCCTATGTGTTAAGAAAAGGGGATAGATACTCTTTAAGATGGTTTACACCGGCCAAAGAAGTACCTCTTTGTGGTCATGCTACATTAGCTTCTTCTTTCACATTATTCTCGGAAGGGTATCACCCTCAGGATACTCCAATTCTTTTCGATACGCTTAGTGGTGAGTTAAAAGTTAGCCAAGATGGAGATGCTCTTAAAATGGATTTTCCGGCTAACTATGCTGAAACTTTTAGCTATGATAATTTGGCTAGAGCAGAGGAGGAATTCAAAGGTGAGATTAAAGAAGTATTGATCTATCCTGACGAAATGATATTCATCTTTAAAGATGTGAATACTGTATTGAATGCCGCACCAAATATGGGGTGGATTTCTACTTTGGCAACAAACGGTGTAATTGTCTCGGGTTGGTTAGGTGGCGATGATTATGATTTCGCTTCAAGGTATTTTGCGCCTAACTTGGGTATTCCTGAAGATCCAGTAACAGGGTTTATGCATACGATTTTAACACCCTATTGGGCTAGGAAGAAGAGCCGAAATAATTTCAAAGCATTTCAAGCTTCCGAGAGAACGGGTAGACTTGAGACTGAATTAAGAGGAAACCGTGTGGTACTAAAGGGTAACGCGGTTAAGGTCTTTGAGACTGAAATAAATTTCTAATCTTGTTTAAGAATAAATGCGGTATGAGCAGGTAGGCTGATGCTGTTTTTTCTGGTCTTGCCCAGTCCATTCTCATCAATAGTATTCATATCACTAACTAAGGTCCAATTTCCTTTGGGTAGAGAAAGTGTTTTACTTCTTTCTCCTCCATTTAACATCACTAAGATGTTTTTCCATTCGTCTCCATTAGCATGGTCTTTCAAGATGTAAGTAATTGAATTGTCTGTTGGGGTATCTAAAAACACTAGATGTTTTTGAATATCTGGGGTTGATGTCATTCTGAAGGCAGGATGATCTTTTCTCAATTGGATCAAGGCTTTATAATAATCGTGTTCTTTTTGATATTCAGCCTTTCTCGACCAATCGATTTGATTGATTTCATCGGGAGATTCAAAGGAGTTTTCAACGCCATTCTTGGTTCTTAGCATTTCCATTCCTGCATGCAAAAACGCCACACCTTGCGAAGTAAGAATAATGGTCTCTGCTAACCTATGCATTTTAGAGATGGTAGCTTCATTAGCTTCAGGAACCGAAATGCTAAGTTTATCGAACAACGTGTGATTGTCATGGCAAGAGACATAACTAATGGTTTGAGCAGGAGTAGGAGACCAAGGAGCGCTTGAATAGTTGACGGATTTATAATTTACGTGAGGGTGTTCCGTGGAGGCAACAATACCGAACTTGATGCTTTCCTTCAATCCTTTTTCACCACTTACGAACCCACGTTCTTCTTCTCTGAAAACACTGCCTTTCAACCCATCTCTCAGGTCGTCAGTGAAGGCTGCAACCGCTTTCAGTTTAGAAGTGTTGACTTTTAACGCCAGTGTAGAATCGGCAAGAGGAGAGTTACCGGCTTTCCAGCCCTCTCCATAAATAAATATGCTCGGATCGATTGAATGGGCTAAATCAGAAACCGCATTCATGGTTTCAATGTCATGAATGCCCATGAGATCAAACCTAAATCCATCTAAATGATATTCTTCAATCCAATGTTTTACGGAATTGAGAATATACTTTCGCATCATCTCTCTTTCAGAAGCTGTTTCATTACCACAGGCTGATGCATCTGAGAATTCGCCCAATGCATTTTTCCTGTAATAATAGTCAGGAACGAGCTGGTTGAAGTTTGAATCCTCGGTTTGTCCTGTATGGTTGTATACTACATCTAGAATGACTCTGATGCCAGCTTCGTGAAAGCTCTGAACCATTTGTTTAAATTCTTTGATTCTTACATCACCGTCATATGGGTTCGTGGAAAAGCTACCTTCGGGAACATTGTAATTTAATGGGTCGTAGCCCCAATTGTACTGTGGTTCGTCAAGTCGTGTTTCATCAATAGATCTATGATCAAATGTTGGTAACAAATGCACATGAGTTACTCCTAAATCTTTGATGTGGTCAAGTGCTGTGCTAAGGCCTTCATTACTTTTTGTTCCTGATTCTGTAAGACCAAGGTATTTCCCTTTCAATCTTACCCCAGATGATTCGTGAATAGTTAAGTCACGAATGTGCATTTCGTAAATGATAATTTCGTTGAAATTGGAAAGCGGTGGTCGTTCATCTTCAGACCAACCTGCAGGATCAGTTTGGTATAAGTCAATAACCATAGACCTCAGCCCATTAGCACCCACCGCAACTGCATATGGGTCTGGCTTTTCTTCAAGCCATTTGTCTTTCCATTTGATTTGATAGGTATAGTATTTCTCAAATACTTCACTTTTATCAACCTCAGATACCCATACACCAGAGCGCTTTCTACTCAGCTTTTTGGTGCTGATTAAATCATCCTCATGACCAGTTCTATAGATGTTGAGTTTAACTTCCTCTGCTTCAGGAGACCAAAGTTTGAAAATGACCTGCTCTTTATCTAGACTAAAACCTAAATCATTGCCTTTATAAACAGGATAGTCATCTAAGGATTTGTATTTCATTTCTGACTGGCAAGCTGTTAATAGATAAATACTGAGGAGTGTAAAGACCGCACTTTTCATTAATGCCCCCCAGATGCTGAGATTTCCGAAGTCGCATCTTTTGATTCTCTAACAAACAACCAGAGCACTGCTGAGATACCTAAGGCTATTCCGCATATGTAGAATAGAATGCCGCTATTAGAAGATTCTTTTATGATTTTACCCATGCCCAAGCTCGACATTAATTGAGGAAGAACTACCGAAAGGTTGAAAATACCCATATACAATCCCATTTTGGCTTGATCTACACGTTCAGACATAATCGCAAAAGGAAGAGAAATAGTGGCAGCCCAACCAATACCCACTACAGAAATGAGTAAGTAAATGGCCCCTTCCGAATTACCGAAAATGGCTAAACCGAAATAGCCAATAGATGCCAGTGCAATAGATAACATGTGTGTTTTAACCCTACCTATTTTCTGTGATAAAGGACCTAATACTAATGTTGGTAATAGTGCGCCTACTAGATTTAAGAATAAGAATGAGAGGGAAACTATATTTCCTGTAGTATCATCTAGGCTAAACTGGCTTAACTCTTTGCCTGTAAGCATAGATGAAAAATTGTTAGCTAGAATACTATCTCCTAAGTTCGGTAAGACTACATCACCTATAAAAGGAGTGAAGTATACAAACATGCTCTGAATACCTAACCATGTAAATGCATGCGCGAGTAATATCTTTTGAAATTCAAGTTTGTCTTCTTCCTTTTTAGCGGATTTACCCATTAAGTAGAATCCGATGATAAATGTTACCGCAATGGAAACAATCACCATTGTATTCTGATAGTCATCTAGCGCTTCATGAAAAAAGAGCTTATTGAAAATGCCGAAAAAGCCAAAGAGCAAAAATCCGGCTAAAGGAAATACAGAAGCTAATGATTCTTTAAGAGACACATCTTCAGATTCTGAATTACTCGATTCTTCCAATTCTTTTGGCTCTGTGATAAAGAAAGAAGGGACAACCGAGAAAAGGAATACAAGAACAACCCCGATGTTAATGAGTACATAATTATCCCAGATTACAGAGACTAGATATGCACCCACACCGAATGTACCAGATACAGTTTGCATCCATGTGTAGCCTCCTGTTCTAATTTTACCTTCTGGGGTAACATCTGCGATAATTGAGCGGGTAGGGTTGAAGCTTACATTAATGGCTAAGTCAAGCATTAATGCCACACTAATAGCTACTGTAAGAATACCACTAAAGCCTAAGGATTCACTAATGATTCCGATGTTAGGTAGTGCTAAAAGCATTAATGCTGCTATGGTACCACCAATTAGTATAAAAGGTCTTCTTCGGCCACCCCAGAACCAAACCTTGTCACTTAAAATTCCGATGATAACCTGACCAAATATCCCTGCAATAGGTCCGGCAGCCCATACAATTCCAATCTCTTCAACATCAAGTTGATATTTGGTCTTTAATATCCAACTGAGGGCAGCAATTTGAACAGAAAGTGCAAAGCCCATTGCCGTTGCCGGAAGGCTAAGCATTGCAAAAAATGTCTTTGTGAAATTCTTTTGAATCGCAAGCATAGGTAAGGTTGACAGTTAAAAAAGAAATATAAGATATTCCCTAATTAAGGAAAATGCCAACGTTTGCGTAATGCTTTAGAAGTTAGAAGTTAGAAGTCGGAAGTCAGATATTGCGTTACTATGCTCCGCTAATTCTCTAGAAATCATTTAGTACAAGCGATAGAAATCACATATTGCACCAAGCACCAATTACCTCACATTAAATGTGGTTTGGCCTATCTCATATGTGTCGGCCAAGATTACGATTTTATAGTCTCCCTTATCATATTGAGAGCCCTTATCATATACAAAACTCAACTCTTGTTTAGAGTTATCAAAGAGGATCTCTTGACGTGCTGTATAGAACTGCTCTTTTCCGTTTACCTTAAATGAACCAGAACCTTTGGCTATATCAAAAACCACATTACCAACAGGGTCTACAATTTGAATCATGATTTGATGACCTGCCACAGGTGCAACATCATTATCTGCTAGATTAAATGTGATTTTTACTTTTTCAGCTTGTCTCTGTCTAAAGTCTCCCTCACGTTCTCTACCGCGGCTATTTATATTAAAGACCTTGATGTTCTCAGCTCTTAATTTTGCAGCAAGAGATACTTGTTGTTGTAGGTCTCTTTCTCTTTGAGCAGCTTCGTTTAAATCTTTGTTTAATTCGTTCTTCTCAACTTTGAGTTCATTATTCTCTTCTAGTAGTTGTTCGTTTAGCTCCCTCAGTTGAGAAATCTCTTCATCTTTTGCCACAAGCAATTCTTCGTAGCCCGTAACTTTTCTATCTAACCTTTGAATTAGAGCTTTATTAGCTCTTCTCGTTCTTTGCAATTGATCTCTTTGCGCAGTAATTGAATCCTTAAGAGAAACGAGTGAGTCAATGTCTCCTCCAAGATCTGCTATCTCTAAAATTCTTTCGTTCAATTCACCGCTAATACTGTCTAGCTTTGTTGTAAGGCTAACCCTTGTAGCATCATATTCAGCTTGCAAGGCCTTATTGGCCTCAAAATCAGTATAGATTTTAAATGCTGCGGCAATAATCACTATAGCAAGAACCACAATCAGTATGATTCTAATTTGATCTCTTTTCTTATTTGGAGTTGTCTCAGACATATTACTGAACCATTAGTTTGGAACTAAAAAACGTTTCTCTGGTTATTTATTGGGCGAATTACATAAACTTTTACAAATAAATCAAAGTATGGAGCTAAACGAAGAGTATTGGTCTACAAGATATCAGAATGGGCAAACAGGTTGGGATATTGGTTATGTAAGTACACCTATCAAAGAGTATGTCGATCAGCTTGAAAATAAAGAGCTCTCTATATTAATTCCTGGTGCTGGAAATGCTTACGAGGCAGAATACCTATGGGAGAAAGGCTTTAGGAATGTTACTGTAATTGACTTATCCAAAGAGCCTCTTGAAAACTTGAAAAAGCGTATTCCAGAATATGATGATGGCTTACTTATTCAGGGTGATTTTTTCGATTTAGATAAAACGTATGATTTAGTAATTGAACAAACTTTTTTTTGTGCACTGAATCCAAAACTGAGGCATGCTTACGTAAAGAAGATGAGTCAGATTATAAAGCCAGAAGGTAAATTGATTGGGCTCTTATTCAATATTCCATTGTTTGATGATCATCCTCCATTTGGAGGTAATAGTCTAGAGTATAAACCTCTATTTGAGAATCATTTTACGATTAAAACGATGGAGACTGCCTACAACTCGATAGGTCCTAGATCAGGAAATGAATTGTTCATAAATATGACACCAATTAAAAAGTAAGGGTGTAGTTACCGGGTTGAATGTCAGGGTTTAAGAATACGAGGCCGGCATCAAATAAATCTACTGTCAGAATAGCCTCAGGTCTTGAGATTATCTCTTTCCAAGCCTTCCACATTTCTTTAGACCAGTGAATGTCGTCTAGAATAATCAATCCATTTTTCGACATTTTATCTAAGCACAAATCAAAGTAATTCAGTGTAGGCTCAAACTTGTGGTTTGCATCTAAATAGGCGAGGTCAATACGTTCTGTAGTTTGTAAAAATGCTGGGAGTGTCTCGTTTATATCTCCTTCAACGACATGAATGTTAGTTCTCTGGGCTTCCGAAAAGCTATCCCGGGCTTTCTTGCATAGATTAGGATCCCCTTCAAATGTTGTCAGGTTTACTTTGTCGTCTTTGCTTAAGTAGAGGGAGTTTAAACCGAGTGATGTACCGAGTTCAATTACCTCTTGATAACCAAAATAGGAGATGACCTGGTGGAGGAAAGCAGAAAACTTAGGAGGTGAACTCGATATTTTAGCAATGGACTTGACACTTTTTTTCTTGCCTTTATTGATTAAAGATCCTGCGCCATAGTCTACTAAGTCTATAAGATTCTTGTCTTTTAAAAGGGTTTCTCTTATCGCCTCTACCTCTGGGTCTAAAGCATGCTTGGATCGCACTACTTGCGTGTAGAAATTGAAGAGAAAAGGGGAGTGAATAGAATGCTCCTCAGATCTTCTAAGCCAATATTTTATGTATGAGAATTGGAGGTACAATTAATTCAAAAGGAATGGAATGACCATGTTGAATTCTGGAATAGCAACTTCAAATTGGCTACCGTCTACTACTTTTTCCATTAAGTATGTACCGTACATTTTACCATAGCCAGATCTTAGGTTACAGCCAGAAACATATTGATGCTTTTCTCCTGGCTCTAAAATAGGTTGCTGACCTACAACACCTTCACCTTCAACTTCCCTAACCGTATTATTAGCATCGTGGATGAACCAGTGTCTACGCTGAAGCTTGATTGTATAGGCGCTATTGTTTTCAATCGTAATCCTGTAAGTAAAAACAAAGTGGTACTGCCCAGGGCTGGAGTACTCCGGCTGATAGTTTGTTTCAACACAAACTTTAATTCCCTCTGTTATAGCAGTAACGATCATTTTAGATTTGTATCTCTGTTTAAAGTTATAGATTAGTTCGGGAATTACTAATGTGCAAAACGAAAATTAGATGGACGTAAAGATAGAGGAGAGTTGGAAGAATATATTGAAGGATGAGTTCGAAGAACCTTATTTCCAAGAGCTTATTTCGTTTGTAAAAAGTGAATATAAGACTCAAAAAATATTTCCTAAGGGTAAAGATATTTTTAGGGCCTTTGATTCATGTCCGTTTGATTCTGTTAAGGTGGTAATTCTTGGCCAAGATCCATACCACGGGCCCGGACAAGCCAACGGACTTTGTTTTTCGGTTCATGAGGGTATTCCTTTTCCTCCTTCATTGGTCAATATCTTTAAAGAAATTAAAAATGATCTAGGAAAAGATATTCCTCCACACGGATCTCTTGATCGCTGGGCAGAGCAAGGGGTTTTGTTGCTTAATGCTACTTTAACGGTAAGAGCACATCAGGCAGGTTCGCATCAGAAAAAGGGGTGGGAAGAATTCACGGATGCAGTAGTTCAAAAACTCGCAGAGAAGTCAGGATTGGTATATATGCTTTGGGGTAGCTATGCACAAAAGAAGGCAGCTATTGTTAATCAAGAGAATAACCTAGTGCTAAAGTCTCCGCATCCATCACCATTGTCGGCACATAGAGGTTTTTTTGGCAATGCCCATTTTAGCAAAGCCAATAAATATTTGGACCAAAGTGGACAAAGTCAGATCAGCTGGTAATTAAGAATCTAGATAATCATCCATGGTTTTAACACCACTTTGATTCAATAGCCATTCTGCCACCTTAATGGCACCTTGAGCAAACCCTTCTCTAGAATGAGCAATGTGTTTAATCTCAATAGAATCAATAGGAGAGTAGTAGCTAATTACGTGTGTGCCAGGGGTTGGGTCTATTCGCTCTGATATAATCTCAAGTTTACCTTCGTCATTTGTGGATTCGTTTACCCATTTATTCTTTCGGTTGACATTTTTTAAAATGCCTTCAGCTAGTGTTATTGAAGTTCCACTGGGCGCATCTAGTTTCTGTGTATGATGAATTTCTTTTGTTGAGATATCATACTGATCTTGTTCATTCATAAGATGTGCTAACCTCTCATTAAGTTTGAAAAATAAGTTCACACCAATGCTAAAATTAGAAGCGTAGAGATAAGTACCGTTTTTTGAGATACAGTATTCGTCTACTTCAGGTTTACGGTCTAACCAACCCGTGGTACCTACTGCCACCGGAATAGCATGTCCTATACACCACTTGATATTATCAACTGCTGCAGATGGTTGACTGAAGTCAATAGCAGCATCTACAGACTCAACATTTAGGCTATCGAGTTCTTCTCGATTGTTAATGTTTATTCTGGCCACAATTTCATGACCTTTGGCTGTGGCCAACTTATCGATAAGTTGCCCCATTTTGCCATAGCCCAGCAATAATAATTTCATTTTCCTATAGGTAAAGTAATGCCTACTCCCAGATAGGGAGACCCGTTTGATATGACACCGAATTTAGGTTTTAAGTTCAAAGCTAAATCTTCATCAACATTGAAACCTTTCAAATGAGCATCTACCGCTGCATCTATAATTTGTAGTCCGTAGATTCCGAACATGGTCAGTATCACTAAATCGCGATTTCTTCTCCACTGGTCTGCCTGCCTTCTAAATACTCTTAATCTATTCTGGTCGGGAATGTCCTGAGCTAGTTCTTCATCTGCTCTTGCAAGCAGTTCATTTCTGTTGTTTTCATTGAAATTAACGAAGTAAAGAGAGATGCCAAGTCCGCCATATAGCACGGGTACTTTCCACCAGCTATCATTATAAATTTGACCCCAACCAGGGATTAGCGCAGATCTTTTAGACGCTACTCGAGGGTTATAGAATTTGCTTTGAATCTTTTGCTTTCTTTTCGAAAGCTTTTTTGTCTGAAGAATTTCTTCATCAAATTCTTCTACAAAAGTAGTGTCAATTGTTTCTTCTACCTCTTGAGCAAGAAGAACATTAGATGCAGCAAATAGAACTAAAACAAATACGAGTATTCGCATTACAAATCAATAATCTCAAGTATTCTATTAAGGTCTTCGGTTGAAACGAAAGGGATTTTAATCTCACCTCTGAACTGACCATCGGCCTTTAAACTAACCCTTGTTCCAAAGTGCGAAGATAACTTCTGTTGAACCTGCTGAACTTCATAATTTCTATGGTTCGAACTACCTTTTTGTGCTTTAGAGGGCTTGTTCTCTTGGCTCATCAAATCACGTACCAGTTGTTCTACTTTTCGAACAGAAAGCTCTTCTTCAATTATTTTTTTGAAAATGTGTAGTTGATTATCAATCCCATCAACGTTTACTAAGGCACGCGCATGGCCCATTGAGATTTGTTTATCTCTTATACCAGCCTGAATATCTGGTGGAAGTTTTAGCAGCCTTAGGTAATTATTAACGGTGGTTCTGTTCTTGCCAACACGATCGCCTAATTGCTCTTGCTTTAAATCACATTCTTCTAATAAACGCTGATAGCTCAATGCAATCTCAATGGCATTCAGGTTTTCTCTTTGAATGTTCTCAATTAAAGCCATTTCTAGCATTTGCTGGTCATCGGCCGTTCTTATGTAAGCGGGTACCTTCTCTAAACCGGCTAGCTTAGATGCTTGGAATCTTCTTTCTCCTGAGATGAGTTGATACTCATTGTCCGAAAGTTTTCTTACAGTAATAGGCTGAATGATACCTTGAACCTTTATTGATTCGGAAAGCTCTTCCAAAGCAACTCTATCAAAGTGAGTTCTTGGTTGATATGGATTTACCTGTATCTGTGCTAATTCAATCTCGTTGATTGAACCTGCCGGTTGTCTATCTAGTGTTGTTGATTCGTTTGTAGAAGAGTCTTCCAATAAGGCACCTAAACCTCTACCCAACGCATTCTTTTTCTTTGGACTCTTTGTAGCCATAAAAAATTAGTCTTTGTTTTTGTCGGCAATTTCTTTTGCCAAATTTAAATAAGCCAAGGCACCTTTACTTTCTGCATCATGAACAATGGCAGGTAAGCCAAAGCTAGGCGACTCACTTAACTTAACGTTTCTAGGTACTATAGTATTGAATACCATGTCCTTAAAATGGGCTTGAACTTCTTCAACTACCTGATTCGATAATCGAAGTCTTACATCGTACATGGTCAATAGGATACCTTCTATCTCTAGAGCAGAATTTAATCGCTTTTGGATGATTTGAATTGTGTTCAAAAGCTTACCCAAACCTTCTAGTGCAAAATACTCGCACTGAACAGGAATGATAACTGAGTCAGACGCAGTTAATGAATTCACTGTTATCAGACCAAGAGAAGGAGCACAGTCGATAAGGATGAAATCGTAATCGTCTCTAACCTCCTTAAGTACACCTCTCATTTTTTCCTCTCTATTAGAAAGATTTACCATTTCTACCTCAGCACCTACCAAGTTGATGTGAGAAGGAACTACATGTAAGAACTCAACATCAGTTTCTAGAATACAGTCTTTGATAGAAGCTTTTCCTACCATGCATTCATAAATACTGTTTTCGATCTCTCTAGGATTATGTCCTAAGCCAGAGGTTGTATTTGCCTGTGGATCGGCATCAACAACCAGCGTTTTATATTCCAAGACAGCTAAACTAGCTGCTAGGTTCATGGCGGTGGTTGTTTTACCAACACCACCTTTCTGATTTGCAATTGCAACGATTTTACTCATGTAAAACTATAGTGAAAGGGTTTCTCCAATTTTAGGAAGAGTCAATTCTACATCAGCTTTTGCTGCTAATGCGTGTGCTTCTTCGTGATTAATTGCTACGTATGGGAAGGTGTCAAAATGAACACCAATAAGCTTGCTACATTTAACCATTTCAGTTGCTTTCAAAGCATCTTCAATGCCCATAGTAAAGTTATCTCCAACTGGCATTATTGAGAAATTAAGTTCAAACTCCTCACCAATCAATTCCATGTCTTTAGTCAGGGCTGTGTCTCCGGCATAGTAGAAGGTGCCTTCTTCATTTGTGATTACCATTCCTGCAGGGTGGCCTCCGTAGCTGCCATCTGGCATGCTGCTAGAATGAACTGCATTGACAAGTTTGATAGTGCCGAAATCGAAATTCCAAGATCCACCATGATTCATAGGATGACCTCGATCGAGTCCTTTGTTCCCGAACCAGGTAACCACTTCATAAGTAGATATAATGGTCGCCTCAGAGTTGTTGTAAATTTGCTCAACATCAGCCACGTGATCAGCATGCCCATGACTCAGAATGATGTAGTCAGGTTTGATTGAATTTACATCAATACCTGCTGCTAATTCATTAGGCGTAATAAAAGGGTCGAATAGTAGTTTCTTTCCCTTAGTTTCTACTAGAAAGCTGGAATGTCCGTAGTAAGTGAAATTCATGCGGTCTGGGTTGAAGTAAGGATTCTCAATAGTCTACAAAGATATAGTTTTCGACCAAAGTCTATGGCTAAGTGACCCTCATGTTATGCACAATTTTAAGAGTGAAATTGTGGATTAAAGGCATAAAAAAAGAGGCCGAAGCCTCTCATTTTATTTCTTTTTCTTCTTAGTCTGAGCTTGTTTTTGCTTTTGAGCTTCTTGACTAGCTTTCATTGCTTCCTCAAGTCTAGCTTGGAACTTAGACTTTTTCTTGTTCGCGTTTTTCTTTTTGTTCTCTTCCAGTTTGGCTCTGATTTTTTCATCATCAACAAATCTTCTAATCAAGGCTTGCTGACCAAAAGTGATAATGTTTGAGCAGAAGTAATAGAAACTCAGACCAGAAGAGTAGCTATTTAGTACGAACATAAAGATGATTGGCATAACGTAACCTATACTCTTCATTGGGCCCTGAACAGAACTTACCTGGTTATTAGACCAAGTATACAAGATCGTTGATATTGTCATCAGTAATGTAAATCCACTTACGTGCGCTCCATAGAATGGAATAGTGAAAGGCAAATTGATCAATACATCATAAGTAGAAAGATCATGAGCCCAAAGGAAAGACTGTTGCCTTAACTCAATGGAGTTAGGGAAGAAGAAGAACATGGCAAATAGGATTGGCATTTGCAGAACCATTGGTAAACAGCCTTGGAACGGGTTGGCTCCAAATTGGCGGTACAAGGCCATTTGCTCTTGCTGCATCTTTTGCGGATCATCGCTGAACTTTTCTTTCAGTTCATCTAACTCAGGCTTTAAGACTTTCATCTTAGCCATTGACAGGTACGACTTCCTGGTTAGCGGGAATAGAGCTCCTTTGACTATAATTACGATGATCAGTATAATCAGACCATAATTAGCGATGGACCCTTCTAACCAACCAAATAGATTTACAATAATGAGTTTATTTACCCAGCTTACTGCGGCATAACCCATGTAAACATTCTTCTCATACTCATCCGTAACTTTCTTAAGAACCTTGTAATTATTTGGACCGAAATAGTATTTCATTTCAGCTCCTGCATAGGCTTGTTCTAAAGGAATTGCCAATGCTATAGATGCGTCTTTGACTACCGTTGTGTCGATTCCCGGAACAGTATTGAATTGCCCTCTAGAGAAACCATTTTCTGAGATAATACCTGCATTAAAGAACTTTTGAGAGAATGCTACCCACTTGATTCCTTCATTCAAAGTTTCACTTTGAGGGTCAGTGGTCATTTCTTTTAGCTCATCATATTCTTCGGCAAGTGTATAATACCTTACAGTACTCTTGTTTCTAGAGTCTTCAAGGTTCTGCTCGAAGCGTTTCATCGACTTTTTCCAGTCAATGGTTATTTCATCACCAATGATATTCTGATTTAAACCGTTGATTTTAAGTTCATAATCAACAGCATAATTGTCAGCTTTAATCTTGTAAATCTGCTCTACTGAATTGCCACCACCTAGTCTCGCAATAAATGAGATACTCAAGCTGTCTTCCGAAGCAATAGTTCTAGATGTAGTTGCAGTCTCGAAGTTTAAATCTGCCAGATTAACGTTTCCATTTGTAGTAGAAACAATCATATCTAAATCTGACGAGCTCTTGTCAAATAGGACTAGTGGCTGCTTATCATAAGTAAGATATTCATTAAGCTCAACTCTGGTAACCTGCCCACCTTTAGAGCTAAAGGTGTACTTAACGAGATCTGTTTCAATAATTGTTTCTTTATTAGCGCCAGTCATGGCAGCACCAAAGATTCCATATTGGCTGCTAAGTGCAACGGCAGAATCTTCTGCAGTCATTTCTACAACTTGAGCTTCTACTAGTTGCTCGTATTGAGGTTCAACAACTTGCGTGCTATCCGATGTAGCAATTGGTTGCTCTTGAATATCAGGTTTGAATATGATCGAGTATGTAATTAAAATACCCGCTATTAAAACAAGTCCTATAACTTGATTTCTGTCCATTTCTAAATGTTCAATTAATTTTTCTTACCCTTCACCGCAGCATCAATAAAGCTTACAAAAAGTGGGTGAGGATTCATTACTGTACTTTTTAATTCAGGGTGGAATTGTGTTCCAACAAAATATGGGTGATCAGGTATTTCCATAATCTCCACCAAGTTACTGTCTGGATTGATTCCAACAGCCGACATACCGGCATTTTTATAATCTTCTAAATACTGATTATTGAATTCGTATCTATGTCTGTGTCTTTCTTGAATAGTCAATTGACCATAAGCTTTATGTGGTTTAGATCCTTTTTGAACTTTACATGGGTTAGAACCTAATCTCATGGTACCTCCGTAATGTTCAATCTTTTTCTGATCTTCCATTAGGTCAATTACTGGATGTGGCGTGTCTTTATGTAATTCTGTAGATGCTGCTCCATCTAAGCCTAAAACGTTTCTACCGAATTCAACAACCGCACACTGCATACCTAAACAAATACCAAAGAATGGGATGTTGTTTTCACGCACATATCTTATCGCTTCGATTTTCCCTTCAATTCCTCTCTCACCAAAGCCCGGTGCTACCAACACACCATCCATATCTTTCAATGTTCTTTTAACGGACTTTTCTGTAATAGTCTCCGAAGAAATCCAGTGAACGTTCACTTTACACTCTAAATGTGCTCCTGCGTGGATGAACGCTTCTGCAATTGATTTATAGGCATCGGGTAATTCTACGTATTTACCTACTAAACCAATGTTTACCTCATTAACGGGATTCTTTACTCTGCTTAAGAAATCTCTCCAAGCATCGATTTGAGGATCTCCTTTATGAGGTAGTCTGAGTTTAGTTAACGCTCTTTCGTCTAGCTTCTCTTTTCTCATTAAAAGAGGTACATCATAGATGGTATCGGCATCTATAGACTCTATTACACTATTGAGCTGAACATTGCAGAACAAGGCTAATTTCTTCCTAATGTCATTTGGTAAAGATTTTTCAGTTCTACATACCAAAATGTCTGGTTGAATACCCGCTTCTAATAATTGCTTAACAGAATGCTGAGTGGGTTTAGTTTTAAGCTCTTTGGCCGCCTTTAAATACGGTATAAGTGTGAGGTGAATTACTAAAGCATTGTTCTCGCCAACATCCCATCGTGCCTGACGAACTGCTTCAATAAACGGCAATGATTCAATATCACCTACACAACCACCAATTTCAGTTATAATGATGTCGTAATCTCCAGTTTCTCCAAGTTTGAAGAAATTTCTCTTGATCTCGTCTGTTATATGAGGAATCACTTGGACGGTCTTACCGAGGTAGTCTCCTTTACGTTCCTTGGTAATTACATTATTGTAGATTCTACCGGTGGTTACGTTGTTGTTTTGAGAAGTAGCTACATTCAAAAAACGTTCGTAGTGCCCTAAATCTAAATCCGTTTCAGCACCATCATCAGTCACATAGCATTCGCCATGCTCGTAAGGATTTAGGGTACCTGGATCTATATTGATGTAGGGGTCGAATTTTTGAATGGTTACTCTATAACCTCTTGCCTGTAGCAAGTTTCCTAATGAAGCAGCAACAATGCCTTTTCCTAGAGAAGAAGTAACACCACCAGTAACAAAAATGTATTTCGCTGAAGCCATAAGTTGGGATAAGAGAAAATTACTTATGGGATACAAAGGTAAGAATTAAAATGTATCATCCACCGATTTCTGAAGATACAAAGCTTTAGATTTTGTTTCCCTTTTGAATCGGCTTGAAGAATCTGCTAACTTTGGCCTCCTTTTTAGAGGATTCCATGAATTTAAAAGATCAATTACAAGATTCTGTTTTTCAAACAGTGGCTCAAGTAGCAAAGGAGCAGGGGCTAGAAACCTATGTTGTGGGAGGCTATGTAAGAGATCTGTTGTTGAAAAGAGAGTCAAAGGATATTGACTTTGTTTGTGTAGGAAGTGGAATAACACTGGCCAAGGCTGTTCAAAAAAAGTTAGGTAGAAACTTACCGCTTTCTGTCTTCAAGAATTTTGGTACTGCCATGATTAAAAATGGCGAACAAGAGCTTGAATTTGTGGGGGCAAGAAAAGAGTCTTATGATCGTAATTCTCGGAAACCTGTAGTTGAGGATGGCACACTGGAGGATGATCAAAACAGGAGAGATTTTACAATTAATGCCCTAGCCATTAGTTTGAATGAAGCCGATTATGGAGAACTTGTTGATCCTTTTGACGGTGTTCAGGATTTAAAGGAGAAATTGATCAAAACCCCGCTAGCACCAGAAACTACTTTTTCTGATGATCCTTTGAGAATGATGAGGGCCATTCGATTCGCATCACAACTGAATTTCGATATAGATGCTGATACGTATGAGGGTATTTCTAAAATGAAAGACCGAATCTCTATTGTCTCTGCAGAACGGATCATAGTTGAATTGAATAAGATCATTCTTTCTAAAAAACCTTCCTATGGCTTTAAACTGCTTTTCCATTCAGGCTTATTGAAGATTATTTTTCCTGAGTTGGTAAAGTTGCAAGGGGTAGACAGTATAGACGATAAGTCCCATAAAGATAATTTTTACCATACCCTGCAGGTTCTAGATAATATCAGCGAAAACACAGATAAGCTTTATCTCAGATGGGCAGCCATTATGCATGATATTGCCAAGCCGGCCACCAAGCGATTTAATAAAAAGGTTGGTTGGACTTTTCATGGCCATGAAGACAAAGGCGCAAGAATGACACCCAAAATCTTCAGAAGATTGAAATTACCACTAGGCGAATCTATGCGCTATGTGCAGAAGTTAGTAAGACTGCATTTAAGGCCAATTGCACTTGTTAAAGATGAGATTACTGATTCTGCCGTGAGAAGACTATTGTTTGAAGCAGGAGATGATGTGGAGGATTTGATGACGCTCTGTAGAGCCGACATTACGTCTAAGAATAACCATAAAGTGAAGCGCTTTCTACAAAACTTCAATAAGGTTGAAAGAAAGATGCGCGAAGTAGAGGAGAAGGATAAAATTCGTAACTTTCAGCCCGTAATAACAGGCCAAATGATCATGGAAACATTCGATCTTAAACCTGGCAGAACCATTGGAGATATTAAAGAGGCGTTGAAAGAAGCTGTACTAGATGGTGTTATCAAAAATGAATTCGAAGAAGCCTATAACTACATGATAGAAATGGGTAGGGAAAAAGGGCTTACTGTTGTTAAAACACTGAAATAATTGAACTTCCTATAAAAATGAGAAAGATTAAGTTTTTGGTTCTTGGTTTGGTTTTGGCTTTTTCCAGTCAAATAGCGCAAGCTCAAGATAGTACTTACATTGCTAATGAATACGCTAAAGCTTTGGCTCTTTACAATACTGCCCAGCGTTATAATGATGCAGCTTTATCTAAGCAAGCGCTCATAGAGATGTCTATCCTGAATCCGGGAGATACGGCTGTATTGAGAACATTAGCTGAGTTGTATTACAACAGTAGCGCATTCGTTTCGAGTACAATCGTGGCTTTAGATATGATGGCTGTTGATCCAAATAGCCAAGTGGCTCAAGAAATAGCAGCCCTGAGTTATGAGAATTTAAGGTTGTATGATAAGGCTATAGAGCAGTATGAAAAAATGTGGCTCACTAGTGAGAACGTTAACATTCTCTATCAAATAGCTTATCTGCAATATTCTCTACAAAGATTTACGGAAGCCAAGACTAATCTAGATATTCTTGACAGTAAGGTTACTGATGAAGATAAGATTGCCTTAAATAAGTCGGATGGATCTGTACAAGAGGTCAACTTTAGCGCAGCAATGTCCAACATTAGAGGTTTAATAGCCTTAGAAGAAGGTAATAGTGAAGAAGCTAAAGGACATTTTTCAAAAGCACTTGAGATTAACCCTGATTTTGAAGCCGCTAAACTAAGCTTAGACGGTATCAACAAGAATTAAGGATGAACCTTTACATACGAGATTTAAAGCACCTTTTGAGGTGCTTTTTTTATGCCTATCTTTCTGTATGCAACCCTTTTAAAAAAGACGAGTCTTTAGGGTGATTTGGAACTTTGGAAACTGTTTACCAGAACATACATCAACCTCTAATAGATCGTTGCCTTTTAGGTGATCGATTGGCTCAGTATGAGATATACAAGCTCTACTCTAAAGCCATGTTCAATACTGCCTATCGTATTGTCGGTAACGATTTAGATGCGGAGGATATGCTTCAAGAGTCTTTTGTAAATGCTTTTAAGAATCTTAAGAGCTACAAAGGAACTGCCTCTTTTGGTAGCTGGTTGAAGCGAATTGTAGTTAATAACAGCATTAACCTGGTAAAAAAAAGAAGGCTGCAGTTTGAATCTGTAGAAGATCAAGCGGATGTTGATTCGATAACAGAAACAGAATCTGATACCGATTTAAGCTACGAAGTAGAAATGGTAAAAGAGGGGATTTCTAAGTTGCCAGATGGTTATAGAGTGGTTATTTCCTTGTATTTGTTAGAAGGTTTTGATCACAAGGAAATTGCGAGTGTATTGGGGATAACTGAATCAACTTCTAAATCTCAATACAATCGATCTAAAAAGAAGTTAAGAGAAATATTGAAGAACGAACTTAAATATGCAGGGTAAGGATAATTTAGAAAAGTTTGTTGCAGAGAATAGAGAGGCACTTGATGATAGAATGCCAAATCGTGATGTTTGGTCTGCTATTGACCAAGATCTGAGGACTGAAATTAAATTTCAGACGGCTTGGTACTGGAAGGTAGCCGTGGTGGTCTTGTTAGGAGCAGTATCCTTTTTACTATTCGACAAGTATTCTGTGCAAACACAAACCTTGGCTGATATTGAAAGTCTAGAGGTCTCCAATGTAGATAAGTTTGAAGATCTTGAGTCTTTTTATACTTCAATTATAAGTCAAAAAGAGACTAAGCTCAATGAAGAGCTTGCACAAAATAGAGAATACTACAACTACATAGAAACTGACTTGGAGGAATTGAATGAGCTCTATACTGATTTGAAAGAGCTGTTTTTAGAATCTCAGCCTTCTGACGAATTACTGGATAGATTACTACATTTATTAAGACAGAAAATACATTTAATTAACAGTCAGCTAGATATCATAGGTACTGAGAAGGTTCCTTCAGTAAAGTCTGACTTGTCGATATAAGTAATTGGCTTAGTTGCTTAAAACAGTGGAATCTTGAATGCCTAGATTCTCACAGGTTAAGGTCCTTTTAGGATAATTCTCAATCAACTTAAAATCGTGGGTAGCCATAAGTACTGCTGTTCCACTTTTATTGATTTCTTCAAAAGTTTTAAAAATTCCCTCAGAGACTTCTGGGTCTAAGTTTCCTGTAGGTTCATCTGCTACAAGTAAGATGGGTTCATTTATTAGGGCTCTGGCTATTACCACTCTTTGTTGTTCTCCTCCAGATAGTTGGTGAGGCATTTTAGTGGCTACAGAGCCTAAACCTACTTTCATAAGCAATTCAGTCATCCTTGCTTTCATCTTAGACTTGTCTTTCCAGCCTGTGGCTTTCATGACGAAATAGATGTTTTCGGCAACTGTTCTATCGGGTAAGAGTTGAAAATCTTGGAATACTATTCCTAATTTTCTCCTGAGCATTGGGATATCTTTTCTCTTGATATTATCAATGTCATAACCACAGATTTTGATATGCCCCATCCTCAATGGAAGATCGCAGTATAAGGTTTTGAGTATGGAACTCTTGCCGCTACCCGTTCGACCGACCAAATAGACAAACTCTCCCTTTTCTATATTGAGAGAGATGTTGTTTAGTACTGTTTTATCTTCTTGAAAAATGGTAGCGTCCTTAATTTGGACTATAGGCTCACCCGAAAAGCTCATTTAGATTTCTAGTTTTTGAAGTTTACCGAAAGGCAAGTTATTAATTACATCTTGTAACGCAACTTCCTTGCCTTCTAGTCCATACTTCTCCAACTTCTTTAAAGGCCTATCTGCTCTGAAGTAGGCTATAAGCACAAAATTCTCATCACGTAATTGAATATAATCAGGAATTTTAGCTTTGCCTTTGACCTTTATTATGTACATATCTGAATCCTTAGAAACAGTTGAATAACTCAAGGAATCTGCGATTGTTTTATCCATTCGCTTTAGCATGGTCAGCTAAGAACTGAGCCAATCCTTTATCTGTTAATGGATGATTCAACAAACCAGTGATCACTTTCAATGGACAAGTAGCAACATCGGCACCAATTTCTGCACATTTAATAAGGTGCATAGTATGTCTCACTGATGCAGCTAATACTTCTGTAGTGTAGCCGTAATTTTCATAGATAGATACAATCTGATCAATAAGGTCTAAGCCATCAGTGGCAACGTCATCAAGTCTACCAATAAATGGAGAAACGTAACTTGCCCCAGCCTTAGCCGCTAGTAGTGCTTGCCCAGCTGAAAAGATTAGTGTACAATTGGTTCTGATGCCTTCAGATGTGAATTGCTTAATAGCCTTTACGCCATCTTTGATCATAGGAATCTTGACAACAATCTTATCATCGATTTTGGCAAGTTCTCTGCCTTCTTTCATCATACCATCAAAGTCGGTGGCAATCACTTCAGCACTTACATTGTTATCAACGATATCACAAATCGCTTTGTAATGGGCCATCACTTTGTCATGTCCTGCGATCCCTTCTTTAGCCATTAAAGAAGGATTGGTAGTTACACCATCTAAAACACCTAAGTCGTAGGCTTCTTGAATCTCATTAAGGTTTGCGGTATCGATGAAGAATTTCATATGCTTAAAGATTTATTTGCTGAGCAAAGCTAACTTATTTGACCTTGAATTGAGTATCAAAACATTGAAAATTAGGTAAGCTAAATATTGAATCATTTGATTTATTATCTTCATCAAATTTCACACACATGTCTACAATACAAATTACATTATCACAGAGGCTCAAAAGCTTTGCAGAAGCCGATACTAGTTCTGAAAGCAAGGGTTTCGTAGCGCAAGGCGTTTATCCTCTGTTAGCTTTCAAAAAGGATTTTCCTAATCAAGAAACTGATTATGCACAAATAGAGACTCCCAATGAAGGGAAGGCCTGGGTCTGTGTTAGGTGGAAAGATCAAACCTATGCGGCCTTGGATAGCTTTCCTCAACCTCAGGATTCTGCTGCTGAAACATCAAATAACAATTTGAATCTGGCAGAAATAGCATCTGCTCTAAATCAAAGTACAAATTCAGAAACACCGTCCGAGTCGACTGTTGCTTCAGACTTTAACAATGATACTTCTGCCGTTGATGAAAGTGCTATTACCGATCTGCTTGTTCAATTCGATGAATATGGATATGACTTAAAAGAACCTGCATATCCTTATCAGCTAGAGGGGATTAGGGTCCCTCAGTCTCCACCAAATCCAGCTCAAAACAACTGCTGCACATTTGTTGAGGCTATACTGGTAAAGGCTTGGCAGGATACTATAGAAAGTTTTGAATGGAACAATCAAAGACACGCCCAGATGATGATCTATTCGGCCGATGACTTTTTCTCTCCAATTACTGCAGCTGTAGAATCGGGCATGGCAGAAAAAATTGAGGATTCAGATGCGGCCCCTCAACCATGGACCATTATTCAGGGCTGGAAAACACAGTGGACAGGAGGACACACATTCTTGATTATAGATCATAATAAAGAGACAGATGCTGTTCTGACACTTGAATCGAATAAAGGCTTTGGTTTAGACGGTGTTGGTTTTAGAAAGATAGGTATGGCAAGAGATTTCGATAATCAGCCACCTTCTTATTGGTGGCAGACCCCTGGTTTGCAAACTTGGGAACAGATGAAAAATCTTTACAAGTTTAGAGAAATGGCAGTGCTCAAAGTAAAGAATCAGACTTGGGTTAATCCATCTTGAAAAGGGATACTTAAAGTAAAAGGGGCATAAGCCCCTTTTTTTATTCTTTTACTTCTGTTTCTAGGTTGCCGCCAACCTTGGTGTATTTACCAAACCAACCATTGAGATAGCCCATGGTTCTTAAAAAGTTAGAAGGTTTGCTACTCGTGCCATGAAACTCCTCGTTAAACCTAACCATAACTGTAGGTACTTTCTCAACTTTCAAAGCTTGGTAGAATTCTTCAGTTTGAGATATAGGGGTTCTTAAATCTTTCACACCTGTCATTAACATGGTGGGTGTAGTTACATTTCCTACATAAGTCAATGGAGATCTTTTGATATGTTCTGTAGGGTCTTCCCAAGGCTTATTTTTAAAGTTATCGTACCAACCAATACCGTCAGTAGTTCCTACAAATGAAAGCCAGTTGATTACAGGATAATTAACTGAGGCTGCCGCAAAACGATCGGTGTGACCAACGATCCAAGATGTAAGTACTCCGCCTCCTGAACCTCCATATACATAAAGTTTGTTTTCATCCACAAATCCTCGTTTGATGATTTCATCAACACCATTCATTAAGTCGTGATAATCATCTCCCGGGTAGGCATTTTGAATAGCATTGGCAAAATCGTATCCATAGCCTGTAGAGCCTCTTGGATTCGTGTAAAGTAAAAGGTATCCATCAGCCGCATGTATTTGATTGTTGTAATTGAATCCAACATTATACATGGCATGGGGGCCACCGTGTATTCTTAAGATAAGTGGATACTTTTTGGAAGCATCGAAGTTCGGTGGGTAAACCAACCAGCCTTGGATATCCTGATCTCCGACAGACTTGTACCATACTTCTTCAACTTTGCCTAATTCTACAAAGTCTAAAATATCTGCGTTTACTTTCGTGATTTGATCAATATTTCCGCTGGCTAAATCTATAACTCCCACATCAGCCGGATTATAATAGTTTGTCCAAGTGGCAACTGCTTTACCGCTAGAATTTAAGTCAGAGATTCTCAACATATGATTACCTTCTGTGATGTCTTTGATCTTACCCCTAAGGTCTACATAATGAAGGTTTCTAGTTCCTTTATTATCCACATCAAAATAGATTCCCTGGCTATTATCTCCCCAATGAATAGAAGCGGGACTTCTGTCTAGGTCGTCTGAAAGTACTTTCTCATTTTTTCCGGTAAGATCAACACTAAATATTCTCCTCTTCTTGTAGAAGGTAGGGGTATTGATTGATCCGATATAGGCTACTCTTTTGCCATCAGGCGATACTCTAGGCGAGCTTTCTGCTCCATCTCGGTCTGTTAATTGTTCAATCTTACCAGTTCCTACCTCAACTGTGTAAAGGTTAGATTGTCCTCTGGCGTATTCAGCTTCGGGCTCTCTTAGACTAGAGAATACAATGTGTTTACCATCAGGTGTCCAGCTAAAGCCACCACTTACGTTCCAATCTCCTGTTGTGATTTGTCTTGCAGAACCACCATCTGCAGGTACAACAAATATTTGTCTATAACCATCTTCAACAAAACCTACACGATCTCTTCTGTAACTTACTTTGTCTACTACTTTTGGAGCAGCTGTCCATTTGGCTCCTTTGGGTTTTGCCGGAATATCAATGGCCCAATTGGTATTGTCATCAACCGTCATTAAGAAGGCGATATATTCACCATTAGGAGACCATGTAATGCTACCTGGGCTTTTCTCAAGTCTGGTAATCTGAGTTGGTTCTCCTTCTTCTCCCACATACTTAATAAACATTTGGGTGCCACTAGGTTCTCCTGACTTTGTAAAGAGTACTCTATCTCCTTGAGGCGACCACTGTCCGTTAGCACCATTTTCAAAGAAGCGTCCTTTGGTACCGTCTGCATTTACTATCCATAAGTCTGACTCTCTTTTATCGTCAATTAAGTTGATCCAATTTCTAGAGTAGACCACAGTATTACCATCTGGTGAAAGCTGAGGATTGCTTGCCCATTCATAATCTTGGTAATGATCGAGACTCAGTTTGTTCTGCGCGAAGACACTAAGCGCCAGAAACAACATTAATGAGGTAATGTATATTCTTTTCATAGCTTAAGGTTTGTCTCAAGCTAGTTTAGAAATTAATACACTTCAATGGGATATTGATGAGTGGCTCTAATTCACATACTCTTGTTTTTTGACAAGAGCGAAAGTATCATTCTCGAGTGGAAGATAACCATATTCATAACAGAAGTAGTAAGTAGCTCCAGCCTTGGTAGTATAGGTACTTGTATGATAAGTAAAGTCAAACCCTTTTTCCATCATTTTCAATCGAGTGGTTTTAGATTTGCCATTAGGGTTAAGTTCTTCGAGAATACGTCTGTTCTTGCGTAAGACGTTGTGAACATTTCTCACATAATTATTGCTGTCTGCATTTTGCCGATTGTTGTATGCATTGCGGCATTGATCATCGCAGAACTTCTTGTCTCGTCTTCCGAAAACAGGCTTCCCGCATTCTAAGCATGTTTTTTCTTCCATTAATTTAATTGGCTTATTAAGAAATAACTTACTTATAATCGGCAACTATATACAAAGTGGGACAAACCACCTACGCCAGAAAATGGGTCTATGACATGGTAGACACCTAAGAATTAGGTATATTTGTAAATGCAAAAAGGCCGCTGCAACGACCTTTTTGACCTCGATATGAGGATTTGAAATAAAGAGTTGAGTATGCTAAACTCGATCTAGATTAGCTAATGAGACTAACTTTGACCCTCATAATTAACGGTTTCCTTATCCCATTTTGGCTTCTTTAAACATATCCATTTGGAAGGGAACTCCGTGTTTTTTCAATAATTCTACCCTGAACTCATACCAACTCTCGCATTCCTTCATAAGCTCTATTGATTGCTCAATATAAATTGAAAGCATTTCTAAGCCTTTCTCACTTAGAAATTGAAAGTGCTTATGTCTTCTAATTCCAATTCTTTCATAGGGATTCAGATATTCTAAGGTTGGCAAAACATCTTTATCAAACCTATTGTAAATGATTTCTTTAGTATATGTTCCAACAATGTGCGGTTTCTCACTTATTACTCCACTTTTAGGAATAGGACGACCTGTCAACCTAAAAATTTGAACATAGAATTCATTAGGAAATCTAGGTTCATAATCATTCATCTTATTAGAAACTACGTCTAGTTCTGCTAAGTCAATTTCTAAACCACCCTTGAGTTGAATTTTGAGATTTTCACGCTCAATAGTTGTGATAATAGAATCATCGGTTTTGCCATCTGCTTTCTCGATGATAGATAGCTGAATCTCCTTACGAGACTCCTTCTGTTTTTCAATTGATGGATTGACACTTTTCGGATTCTCCGATAAAAGGTCGTTTATCTTTTCTTTTTCCATACTTCTTTAATCATATAATCTACCCCTAAGAGGTTTAACATAGTCCTTTAGGGGTTTAGGGTTAGACCAATCATTGTTTAATGGATCGGTAAGTGGTGTTATATCAGGGTTATTTCTTTTTGCAATTGCCCAAGCCTCTCTATTATCCTTTAAGTCAAAGGCATTAAAAGTATAAATAAAACTAGGGTGAACATGCTGTAACCTAGCATAATTATTAATGAAGTGGCTGTCTTTTATACGGCTTTTGACTTGTTTAAGTTTATCTCTTGAGAACAAGTACTCTCGTGCGAATTCGTCAGCTTCAAGCTCTTTTTCAGCTACAGTTAATTGCTCTGAATTTGAATCAGATAGGTGATACCTGTTTGTCCTAATCTCCTCCCAGTCAAAAATAACATGGAACAATTCATGTATTAATGAGAACCAAAATGTCGAGTAAAATCCCTTGTAGTCTGTCAGAACAACACAAGGTTTTCTATTGACAGAAAGTGTCGCCCCTCTCAGATGGAGAGAAGGAAATGAAGGGATATAAGCGACCGTAACTCCAAGCCTGTAGAGTTGCTTAATTACATTGAAAAGCCCTAGGTTTACGCTTGTACAATACCTTCTAATTTCTGGGAAATAGTCAATAAGCGCCTGCCTATCGTACTCATTTGGGTTTCCTACTTCCTTGAAAAGCTGTACCGCAGTCGTCAACCATAAATCTCTAGTTAAATTATTCTTTGGTTTAATTTTACCCTCACTAAATGCCGCCTGCTGCTTAGGTGGATTATATTCCAGAATAGAATTCAGCCCTAAAAAATCTGTTATTTTGGATTCAAGACTCGAATAATCATTCAAGTCCTTTATAAAACCTACCTTTCTTAGTGCCGCCAGATCAAAGTTTTCTTTAATAAACTTCACCTTCTCAGGCTCTATCGCTTCATGTATTTCAAAATTTTGATTCAATCCTCTGAGATAAAGATCAAAAACATCTTGCTTGCCGATTCTCAGAAAGTCAGCGAGCTTTATAAGGTTGGTTACATCGACATTCTTCTGTGTACCATGCAGAATCCCTTTTAGTGCCCTGCTTTGAATACCTAAAACCTCACACGCGGTCGTAAAACTTATATCCAATTCACGGATACGATCATCAAAACAACCCTTTAAAGTCCAATCTGGCTTTGAAATGCTGTTTAGTAATTCATCAATTGTTATCTGTTTTCCCTTTTCGAAACCCATTTACTCTTAATAGTGTAGTATTACATTAGCAAAAATAGTGATTATAGGGTTAAAAACAATGCTTATAACAAAATAAATGTAATATTACATTATTTATATTAGGTATTTAAAGGGACTATTACTATATTTGAATACAACAAAACAGCAATGAACTTCAAATCAATCATACAGCTTTTAGACTTCTTCAAAGACGAGCAAACAGCCGTTGAATATTATGAGCAAATCCGTTGGGGTGGCGATCCTGTATGTCCTCATTGTGGAACTAAGCACCCATATAAGACTAATAGAGGTTACAAGTGTCGTAATAAGGATTGTCATAAGAAGTTCACGGTTAGAGTAGGTACTATTTTCGAGAATAGTAAGATCCCTTTTAGAGTTTGGTTTGCTGCTATCTATTTGGCCACAACCAGTAAAAAAGGAATTAGTAGTGTTCAGTTATCAGAGCAATTAAACATCACTCAGAAAACAGCTTGGTTCGTATTACATAGAATCAGAGAGATGTTAAAAGAGAAAGCCCCTACTATGTTAGGTGAGAACAATATGGTAGAAGCTGATGAGACTTACGTAGGTGGCAAGGAAAAGAATAAGCATTTGAATAAAAGACGCTCTTTAAAAGACAAGAACGTTACTAATGAGGGCGAACCTTACAAGCCTAAAAAAACAGTCTTAGGAATCATTGAAAGAGATGGTAAGGTAGTTTTAAGACACGTTCCTAATGCTACTAAGCGCAATATGGTTTCATTCATTAATCAGCACGTACCAGAAGGTTCTAAAATATATACTGATGAGTTTAAAGCTTATCATGGTTTAAAGAGCAAGTATAGTCATGGTACAGTAAATCATGGTTTATCTATTTATGTAGCAGGTGATGTTCACACTAATACAATAGAGAACTTTTGGAGTATCTTAAAGAGAGGTTTGTATGGAATTTATCACTCAGTAAGTGATAAGCACTTAGAAAGATATTTAGATGAGTTTGCAGCTAGGTTTAATACTAGACACTTAGATAATAATGTTAAGTTCGATAACTTCTTAAAAGAGAGTGAAAGCGCACTTTCATATAGAACATTAATCGGATAATAAACGTAAATTTGACTAAGCAGAAGGCTAAGTTGATGGAATAGAAAAGAGGGTGTCCTTAGCACCCTCCAAAGCTATTAGGTTACTTTTTAGGGCAACGCTTAGGCTTTGATCTGTAGAAGTAATCTCTGCCATCTTTCGTTGGCTTATTTACTCTTACAAACTTTCTGTCATCGTTCTTCTTAGACATAACAATAAGTTTTAAGGTGAAACATACAGACGACACAATGCCGCGTCAACTCGGCCTTCTCTATTACCTTGCTGACTTATGCTGTAAAAACGACAACTCTAAAATTTACGGTAGTAAGACTTTATTGTTTTATTTTTAGATAAAATGGCGAAAGAAAAGAAAGAACGTGCTAAGGAGTACGAAAAGAAACTAAAGATTACAGGTAGCTTAGAAGATGTTCTTAAAGCTTCTGTAAAGCCTTCTGAGAAGGAAAAAAAATGAAATGGCATGAGATAGTCATATTCGTATCCGTTTGGTTAGTGGGCTTATATGGCTATTCCAGATTTAGAAACAGACACAAGAAATAGCATACGGTTTTGGCCGTACTCTAGGAGTCCCGTTGATATGATCGGGAGTATTAGAAAATGCAATACGCTCTTTGAATAATAGCTAAGAACTGATAGTTAAATCTGTCACTTTCCAGTTAAACGTTTTTGCCCGTTTAGTTCTTAGTGATTGACCTTAAAAAAAGAAAACACCCCGTTTTCAGAGGTCATATTTTATCTCCTTGTCCCACTTTGTATATAGTTGCCTTATAATCAGGTTAATATCCAATTGTAAGCGTTTACAAATGGATAATAATCGAATACAAACGCTTTAAAACCGACTATCGTTTGTTCGATGCTCCACCTTTGCTTCTGTCAATTCGAAACACACAGAATGGCAAAAGAAAAAATCTTAAAACTTAAATTTTATAATCATGCAAAATCTTAGAAATCGTGTACAATTAATTGGAAGACTTGGTCAAGATCCTGAAGTAAGAACGCTTACGAGTGGTAAGAAACTTACTACATTTTCAATCGCAACTACAGATGCTTATAGAAACGGGAGCGGAGAAAAAGTAGAAGAAACACAATGGCACAATATTGTTGCTTGGGGTAAAGTAGGAGAGATAGCCGGAGAGTATTTAAGCAAAGGCCAAGAGGTAGCGCTTGAAGGCAAATTGACGCACAGATCTTATGAAGCTCAGGATGGCAATAAGCGCTACGTAACTGAGATCAATCTTAACGAATTGCTAATGATTGGTGGAAAGAAATAAATGGCTATAAGTCGGGTGACCGAAGATGTAAGTAAAGATCGGGGAGGGGTACTCTTCGGTCTTTTTTGTTTGTCTGCATCAAGTATTAAGCTACTCTGATGCTTTCACACTTTGCCAAGAAATCTTGATCAACACTTAAGCCCAATCCGGGTTCATCTGGTAATTCAATTAACCCATTCTCCTTATACTGCATGCCTCCAATGATTGGATTGAATTTCATGAAGAGTGGGCTGTCAAAGTCGAAGTACTTTACCTGTGGAGAAGTATGTGCTAAGTGACAGTTTGCTGTGAATACCAACTTGCTCTCGAGGAATCCTCCAATTTGACAGTCGATATTAGCCTCTTCAGCTTCTCTTAAAATTTTGCTTGCTTTTAATAAGCCACTCGACTTACCCAACTTCAAATTAAAGTAATCACATTGATTAGTCTTGATCAACATACGGGCATCATAATGATCGAGCAGGCTTTCATCGGCCATTATTTTAATGGGGCTATTGTTGGTTATCTTTTTCAGCTTGAAACTATTTCTGCGATTAGTAGGTTCTTCGCAATACTGGATATTATAGGGTGCAATTTCCGTCAAGGTTGTTATGGCTTCTTTTATTTTCCATCCTTGATTTGCATCTACTCTTAAATCGATATCAAATCCAATGGCCTCTCTAATTGCTTTGATTCTTTCTACATCAACAGACCCGGTTTTGCCTAGCTTGATTTTCAGTACTTGATATCCAGCTTCTTTGGCTTCAAGGGCTTTTGCCCTCATTTGCTCAACAGGACCAACGCTAATGGTATAATCAGTTATTAATTCCTTGTCAATACTACCTCCAAGCATTTTGTAAACGGGTACATTCAGAGACTTCGCTTTGAGGTCATGACATGCAATATCTAAAGCCGATTTAATGCTTGTGTTTCCATAGATGGTAGTATCCATGTTGGTCATTACATTTTCAAGATCTGTTGGGTCAGCACCTATAAGATTTTCTGCTAGCAGTTTGCCTACTATCATGCAGGTTTCAGGTGTCTCTCCATTGATAGGCGGGTAAGGGCAGCATTCTCCCCATCCAACCAAGCCGTTGTCGGCTTCAACCTTTACAAAGATGTTTCTTGTGGTGTCTCTACTACCAAGAGAAGTTGTAAATGTGGTGTTAAGAGGAATGATTCCGAGGTATATCGAAATGACTTTAATATGCATGTTCTATTTTTTGGCTTCTTCTAAAATGGCATAGGCAACAGTTACGGCAAATAGACCTATAGCTACCCAACCGAGCATTGGGAAATTATCTTCAAAAGCGAGGTAGTAAAACGCAGCGCCAGCGCCTCCTCCAATAATGGGTCCAAGGATAGGAATCCAGCTATAGCTCCAGTTAGAACTTCCTTTACCTTTAATAGGTAATAAGAAATGGGCTAACCTAGGGCCAAAGTCTCTAGCCGGGTTTATCGCGTAGCCTGTAGAACCTCCTTGCGCCATACCGATAACGGCAATCAGTCCACCAACAGCTAAAGGATTTAACCCATCTACAAAATCGTTAGCGCCAATCATTAAGAGTCCAAAGATTAAGATCATGGTACCCATCATCTCACTGAGTAGGTTCGCACCGGTTTGTGGTATAGCAGGACTTGTACAGAAAACACCAAGTTTAGCACTTTGATCTTCCGTCTTCCCCCAATGAGGTAAATATTGCAGCCATGTTAAGGTTGCTCCTGTGATCGCTCCTAAAACTTGTGCGATGATATAGCCAGGGACTTTGGTGGCTTCTAATTCTCCAACTAGTGCCATTGATGTGGTTACGGCCGGGTTGATATGAGCACCGCTAATTTGTCCCACAGCATAGATTCCAAAAGTTACGGAAAGACCCCAACCTACTGTGGTGATGATCCATCCGGAATCTTTGGCATATGAGAAATTTAGGGTGGTTGCAGCGTTTACGCTATTACCGAAATACAAGAGGATTGCTGTTCCTATGAATTCTGCTAAGTAAACTGACATGAGGTTGATTTCTACTTAGCGTAATGATACCATTTTGGAACCAATAAAAAAAGGCATCAGGATGTCGCACCGCTACAACCGCCTACCCTTGCTCTGTTCCCAGCCTGGGGGAGTTCAGCAGGAGCTGGTCGCATCCCTCTGCCGGGCGGCAAAGATACTACAAAATTGAAATTAGAGAAACTTAGGCTGTTGTTTTTGTGATTTATACTTCTACCTGTTTTTGGGTATTTTATCTTGGTGTATTTATCCCAATATTCGGGTATACAACCACGCATAATACACACAATAAAATGAGTTTATACTCGACATTAATTAAATCTAAATTCAACTAAATAATTGTATTATGTTTATCACAACAGCTAAATTCAATTCACAAATTTTGTTTAACAGTACTGACCCTGATCCGAAACCTGTAGAGGAAGGCGGTAATGAAGGTGATCCAGGAGGGAACGATGATGATGGTGGTAATGAAGGAGACCCAGGGGGAAGTCGGTATTAATTCATAAAATGTAGAGTACTAAGGAGAGCATTCTCCTTGGTACTAAAATCTTAATTGGATGAAGCGCGATTTTAGATCGAAACTTTTTTTAGCTACTATATTTTTCTTTTGCATTTTCTTTCCTGCTTACAACCTCAGTGCCTTTCAAGGTTATTACAGTAAGGAGAAGGGAAATTACCAGAGTGAATATGATTCTCTGCTTATAATTGGAGCCGATAGTGCTTACAGACTCATGATGGATGAAAGCTATCAGGAAGCTTCCACTTCGTATTTTAATATTCTTTCCCAAGCAGATTTAAGTACAAACCCGGGTTTCATTAGGTCAAGGATCTACCTGGATTTGACTTATCTCTACGGAAAAATTGATGATTTTCCTAAGTCTATTGAATATGCCCGTAAAGCCACAAAAGAGGCTGTTTTGATTGATTTTCCTCCCTTTATACTGAGTGGTAATTTAAATATAGCAACCTACTACGCAGATATTGCTGCTGTTGATACCGTAGATGTGCAAATGAAAAGCGATTCAGCGAGATATTATTTGAATATTTCAGAGAGTCTCGCGCGAGAGCAAATAATTGCTGTAAAAGACACATCTTATTACATGGGGGCGTATACGCTTAGTCCAAAACGCTTTCTCAGATCCTTAGGGGTAGTCTACTCGAACTATTCTTATTTAGACGAGATGGTTAACAAAGATTACTTATCTGCAATAAAGAATAGTCAAATATCTCTACAACTATACATGAAAGCGGAGTACTACAGGTTTGTGGCCTCACGGCTTGAAAATATGGGGGAGATTTTTTTGAAGTTGTATGAATCAGATAAGGATAAAGAGTATGTCTACGCCTTAGACAGTGCAAGATATTACGCGTCCCAAGCTTTAATCAATGCTGATACACTTGGACTATTTAGTTTAAAATATGATGTATTGAGTGATTTGGCAAAGGTGAGTGGATACAAGGGAGACTACAAACGAGCCTACGAAGAAAGCTCTGAAGCATACACACTTATCGAGAAGTACACAAAAGATGATCCGATTCAACGACTTTATGAAGCAGAGGCAAAGTTTGACACTGCGCAAGCCGAGTTGGCTGCAGAAAAGCAAAAAAAGAGAACCAATATTATTCTTATATCAGGGTCTTCAATCATACTGTTAATTGCATCAGGCCTCTTTGCCGTTAACCAAAAACGACAAAGAGTGGAAGCACAAGCTGCCCAAAAGGTGCAAGAGCAGGAGCAGAAAATAAATGAATTGATCAATCAACAAGAGATTGCCTCATTGCAAGGTGTTTTAGAAGGTCAGGAAAAAGAGCGTAAACGAGTCGCTATTGATTTACACGATCGTTTAGGGGGAATGCTTTCTATGGTCAAACTACATTTTAGCTCATTAGAAGAAAAAATTGATACTTCTGTAAAAGTAAAACAGAAGTTCTTGAGTGCTTCCGACTTGTTAGATCAAGCTGCTAACGAAGTAAGGATGATCTCACATGATCTCATGTCGGGAGTTCTAGTCAAGTTTGGATTACTTCCAGCTTTAGAAGATTTGTGTTCTAAAATTAATGAGACAGGTGAGATTGAAATGCATTTGATGACGGATAATATGAATGGCTCATTAGATGGAGAGCAAGAGCTTCAAGTTTATAGAATCGTTCAAGAACTAGTCGGTAATACGCTTAAACATGCCAAGGCATCAGAAATAAGTATTCAACTCAATGAATATGACAAAACGGTAAACCTAATGGTAGAAGATGATGGGGTAGGTTTCGATCCCATAAGATTAAGAAAGGAAGCCGGTATAGGCTTAGAAAATCTCAAAGCGCGTGTAGGCAAATTAGGGGGCATACTGAATATTGATTCAGGTAAAGGAGCTGGTACTACAATTTCAATAGACATTCCAATAAACAATGGTTAGGATTTTTTTAGTTGACGATCATCAGATGGTAATTGATGGAATTGCCTCAATTCTAGCAGATGAAAAAGACGTTCAAGTAGTAGGGACTGCTTCTAACGGAAGAGACGCTTTAGATAAGATTGCCATCGACTCTCCCGATTTGATTCTTTTAGATATAAACATGCCTGAGATGGATGGTATACAGGTGGTAAAAGAGCTACGCAAAAATGGAGATCACACGAAAGTCTTAATCTTAACCATGCACAACAATGCTCAATTCACTAAGCAATTATCAGAATTGGGTGTAAATGGATGTATTCTTAAAAACACAGGCAAAGCTGAATTATTGAATGCCATTAAGCTCGTGCATAAAGGTGAAAAATACTACGGTAAAGCAGTTACAGATAGTCTCTTGACCAGTATGGAGAAGACGCAGGAAGCTGTCAAAAAAGTGAAATTGACCAAAAGGGAAGTTGAGATTGTAAAGCTCATTGCCAATGAACTTACCACAAATGAGATAGCAGAGAAGCTGTTTATAAGTACGCTTACTGTAGAAACTCACCGAAAGAATATCATTAGTAAATTGAAAGTTAAAAATGCAGCGGGTCTCGTGCGTTTTGCGTTTGAAAACGGCTTAGTCTAACTACTTTCTTTCAAAGAAATCCTTTTTCATATACAACTGGAATTCCAGCGGGCTACTCTCTACAAATTCATCTACCTCAAGGTCTTCATAGATATCTTCATCAAACTGCATATCTGTTTTTTCAACTTTGTCACCTGGGTGTATTATGAGCTCAATACCTGAATAATCTATAGGGTTAACAGCGACTAAAACCTGATAGTCGTCAAAAACTCGTTTGAAATATTTATATACAATTGCGTCTTTTTTAGCCATTTGACCTTTGTAATTGAGTTGATGATAAAAGTTTGTGGATTCCGATTCCACTAACGAGTCCGATAAACATTCCTGTGAGTACATCTCCAGGATAATGCACGCCCAAATATATTCTGCTATAGCCTACCAATACTGCCCATACAAATAAAAGCCAAATCCAATTGAATCTGGTATTAAGCTGCAGATAGCAAAAGCAGGCAAGGGCCATGGTGTTAGCAGCATGAGATGAAGCAAAACCAAATCTTCCACCACATGCGCCTACCAGATTTACTATACCTTCTAAGCTTGGTTCGTAGCATGGACGAAGTCTTTCTACCCATGGTTTGAGTAGCCCTGAAGCGGTTTGATCAGCAATGGTAATCAAAAGGATAATTCCTAGAAGAATGAATAAAGGTTTTGCTTTGCCAAAACGGATTAAGGCATAGAGTAAAAAGGCATATAGAGGAATCCAAGTGTACTTCTCAGTAATAACTAGCATTACCTCATCTGTAAACGAATTATGGAATCCATTTAAAAATTTAAAAAGGGAGTGATCCCAGCTCTCAAGCGTTTCAATCAACTTGCCCAATTAATTCCTTTTTTGAGCAACTCAAGTGTCCTTGCCTCTTTAGAACCTGATGGAGGTTCATAGTCATATTCCCATCCTGCTATTGGCGGAAGACTCATCAAGATAGATTCAGTTCGTCCATCTGTTTCCAATCCAAATTTTGTACCTCGGTCGAGTACAAGGTTAAATTCAACATATCTCCCTCTTCTGATAGACTGCCATTCCTTTTCTCTATCAGCGTAGGATTTGATAGAGTTCTTTTTCATAAAATGCACATAAATAGGAGCGAATGAAAGACCAACATCTTTCACAAAATTGAAGATATCTTCCTTGGAATGTGTTTCATCTTCTGATTTATGATCGAAGAAAATTCCGCCAATCCCCCTGGTTTCTTTTCTATGCTTGATGTAAAAGTAATTGTCGGCCCAGTCTTTAAATTCTAGATAGTAATGTTCATCGTGTTTATCACAGACCGCTTTTAGTCTGTTGTGAAACCACTTTGCATCAACCTTATCTACATAATGTGGGGTAAGATCAATTCCTCCTCCAAACCAATAGGTGCCATTAGACATTTCGAAATAGCGAATGTTCATATGGATTATAGGTACCCACGGGTTTTCCGGGTGGAGTACTATACTTACACCAGTAGCAAAGAAATCTGATTCTGTTAGTCCAAAAGACTTAAGAATCTTGTCAGGTGTTTTTCCATATACTTCCGAAAAATTTACACCACCTTTTTCTATGATGTTGCCGTGTCTAATTACACGTGATCTTCCACCGCCACCACCTGGCCTTTCCCAAGTATCTTGTTGAAATCTTCCGAGCCCGTCAGCTTTTTCTAGTTCGCTACAGATATGATCCTGAATGTTTTTAAAAACACTTGCAATCTGATGTTTATCCAGTTGACCCATGGGGCAAAAATAAGCTTTCATTTTTGAATGCATCCTCTTGAATAAAAATATTCAATCGGTTAGAACAATGTGATTGAAGCTGCGTTCATAGAAACTACCTACCGTTCGTTAGGTTTTTAAGCAATCGATTGAATAATTAGCTACTTTTGTACCGTAAACGAGAACGCTCGAATGGAATTGACGACTGAGAAGAAAACACCTAAGGCCCAAAAGACTACACACAATATTCCGAAAAAGACATTAGAAAAGGCGTATCGTTTGATGCAGACCGCCTATAACATGGCAGTTCTTTATGATGAGAACAGAGCGGTTTGCAGTAAATATGTACACAGTACGTCCCGAGGACACGAAGCGATTCAATTAGCTGCTGCTTTCCAATTAGAGTCATACGATTTTGCCGCACCTTACTATAGAGATGAGTCTATTCTATTAGGCATAGGAATGGAGCCAAATGAATTGATGATGCAATTGATGGCAAAAAAGGATGATCCATTCTCTGGTGGTAGAACTTATTATGGTCATCCATCTTTGAAAAGGGAGGGTTTTCCTACAATCCCGCATCAAAGCTCTGCAACAGGTATGCAGGCCATACCAGCAACGGGTATGGCACATGGTATTCACTATTTAGAAAGTCAAGGTCTATTGGCTAGCAATAACAAACCTGTTGTACTTTGTTCACTGGGAGACGGCTCAGTTACAGAAGGTGAAGTTTCAGAGGCATTTCAGATGGCGGTCTTACATCAGCTGCCGGTGGTTTATCTTATTCAAGATAATGATTGGGGCATATCTGCTACTGGTGCAGAAATGAGGGCTATGGATGCCTATGAGTTTGCGGCAGGATTCAAGGGAATGAAACGCATGAGAGTGGATGGCTCTAACTTTGTCGATTCTTTTGTTGGCATGAAAAAGGCTTTTGATTATGTGAGAAAGAACCGAGGACCAATTCTAGTTCACGCAAAGACTCCTTTGCTCGGGCACCATACTTCAGGTGTAAGAAAAGAGTGGTATAGGGGAGAGTTCGACTTAGAGGATCACCAAAAAAGTGACCCAATACCTCAATTAAGGAAAGAATTAAAGTCGCAAGGTTATAAGGAATCAGAACTAATCAAGCTTGAAGACGAGACTGTCGTTTTTGTTCAATCTGAATATGCCAGAGCGCTTAATGCACCTGATCCCGATCCATCAACTGTCCTAGACCATGAATTTGCACCTACTCCAATTACTGAAGAAAAAGGTGAACGCAAGCCAAGAGGAGCAGAGAAAGTAGTGATGGTAGACGCGGCTCTTCACGCAGTTGACGATATTCTAAGAAACAATCCGAACGCACTTTTCTATGGTCAAGATGTTGGAGGAACCCTAGGTGGCGTTTTTAGAGAAGCTGCTACATTGGCCCAAAAATATGGCGATGGGCGTGTATTCAATACTCCTATTCAAGAAGCTTACATTGTTGGTTCAACGGCTGGTATGTCCGCTGTAGGAGCAAAGGCTATAGTTGAGATTCAGTTTGCTGATTATATATGGCCAGGTATCAACCAATTGGTTGAAGAGCTCTCAAAAAGTTGTTATCTCTCTCAAGGAAAGTTTCCAATTCAGTCACTCATTAGAGTGCCGATTGGGGCTTATGGTGGTGGAGGTCCTTACCATTCTGGAAGTGTTGAATCTACCTTGTTGAATATTAGGGGCATTAAAGTGGTATATCCTTCTAACGCAGCGGATATGAAAGGCTTGATTAAAGCGGCCTATCATGATCCAAACCCAGTGGTAATGCTTGAGCATAAGGGGCTCTATTGGTCTAAGGTACCAGGTACTGAGAGTGCAAAAACATTTGAGCCAGATGCTGAATACATTGTGCCTCTTGGGAAAGCTAGAATTGATCAAGAAGCTAGTTCAGAAGCGTTGGAGAATGGAGAATCTTGTACGGTAATTACTTACGGTATGGGCGTTTATTGGGCAAAAGCGGCAAGCAAGAAATTAGAAGGTCAGGTTGAGATTGTTGATTTGAGAACACTTAATCCACTTGACTGGGAAGCCGTAAAAGCTTCAGTAGTTAAACACGGCAAAGCGCTTGTGTTGACTGAAGAGCCTTTGATGAATTCTTTTGCTGAGTCTTTAGCAGGAAGAATTTCGCAAGAGTGCTTTCAACAACTTGATGCTCCTGTTATGACGTTAGGTGCTGCTAACTTGCCAGCCATTGCCTTGAATGTGGATCTTGAAAAGGCCATGTTGCCAACCGCAGATAAGGTGAAAGACAAGCTTGAAAAACTTCTAAACTACTAGAAAGGATACCCTACTGCTATATTCCATACAGTTTGCCCACTTCGGGTGAACAGTCTTTGCCAACGTTCTCCAACCGGAAAGCGAGGATCACGGATTTTGTGACCAACATCGAAACGGAAAACTAGGAAAGAGAAGTCAAGGCGAATACCGAGACCTGCACCTACTGCCAGTTCTTTGTAAAACCTGTTCAATTCAAACTGACCTCCTTGAGAGACTCTAACAACTTCTCCCGGACCAGGCTCTTGAAATTCATCTACTCGCCAAATATTACCTGCGTCTATAAAAAATGCCCAGTCAACAAAACTTTGAATATTGGCTCTGTATTCTACGCTAAGGTCTAACAGAATTTCTCCAGGCTGCTCGAATTGATAGCTATTAACACCGGTTCTGTTAGGTACTAGGTTACCATTATCATCTCTCACATTTTGTCCGAATTCATCTAGTAAGTAAGGAAAAGAAGATCCTGGTCCTAAACGTCTTGGGTTCCATGCTCTATTGCTGTTAGATCCACCACTAAAAAAGAATTTTTCATACGGAAGTGCTCTGTTATCTCCGTAAGGAATGGCTACTCCTGTGTTTACTCTGAATGACAATGATTTTTCATTCTGTAGTGGTACAAAACGTCTATAATCTATTTGTGCCTTAGCGAATTGATAGAATTCTAAAGAGTTATTATCGAGAAGGCCTGTGCCAATTAAATCATATATAGTACCCCCTGATTCTAAGAACAATCTTAAAAAGCTCGAATTTGTATTCGGCACACCATAATTGAAGTTGTATGTGGCGTTGAAAGAGGTACTTGAAACAAATGATCTATTGAAAGCCAAATTTAATGTGTTTCCTTGAGCCGATAGTTCATTAAGCTGTTGCTCAAATAAAGGGTCTAAATCTGTTGTATTAATCAGGTTGATATCAGCAACATTCAAGGTGAATATCTTTGTTCCAGGTGTATTCTGCCAAGTATAGGCATACGTTCCATTCAGGTTACTTCTAGTGTATTCTGGCCGGTCGGTAAAAGCAAACCCTAGAGATACTCTTGATTTAGGGTTAAACGTGCTCTTGTTCAGGCCTCTAGATTTAAATGGTGTAATGAACCTCGGAAAAGTGAGTGACATGTTTCCACCGTATTGAAAGCTTCGATAGAGACCGCTTTGTTCCGAAGCAGCGGCAACACCTTCAGCTCCAATAAAGCCATTGATTTGAAGAATCTCAGCCCCTTGAAATGTATTTCTATTTCTTAGCGAAATATTGTAGAAGGGACCAGGGAGGCCTTCGTTAACATTTACACCAACTTCTTGTGTTAATTGAAATTTCTGTAGTGGGGCGGTATAAATATTGGCTACAAATTTCCCTGGAACCAAAGTGGTATCAAAGTTCAGGTTTACAAATCTAAACATGTCCATGTTTAGGAGTTGTTTCTGAGTATTAACAGCTTTTGTGTAATTGTAGCTTTGGTTAGGCTCAATTATAAGTCTTGAGTCAATAACCTTTGGCGAGTATTTGGTACTTGAGAGGTTATACCTTACACCTTTGTATGCGGTAGAATTTTCAATTGGAAGATTGCCATTGGTATTAACAATGATCGAATCTAGATCGTAATAGGAATGCTCAGGCCTATCATTAGGCTGGTTGATAATGGTGATTATCCATAAGTCAGTACTGTCAGGGGCATAGAAGATATTGTATTCAATGTACTGCTTACTGAAGTCGAAATAACCATGGTCTCTCAATAAAAGGTCTAGTCTATCACGTTCAAGTTCAAGATTCTGTCTGTCAAAGAAATCTCCTTCTTTAAGGTAGGACTCGCTTTTGAAATCTTCGATTAGTCGAGCAATCAGAGGATTCGCTGTTCTGATTTGAAGACTATCTATAAAACTCCTAGGGCCCTCAGATACTTGAAAGGTTTGGGTAACTTTTTTCCTTTTTACTTTTTTGTCTATGGATACTCGATTAGCTCTAAACCCTTTGTTTCTTAAATAAGCCTCAATTCTTTGTCTTGAATCCTCAATTTGTACGCTATCATAAATGGCCAATGGAGACCCTGTTCTCATTCTTGTGTTACCGAGTCGAAGGATTTTGTCATACCTATCTAGCTTCCTGACCTTTTTCGCTTCTAGTTTCTTTGTTGACTTACCTTGACCTGTCTTCGTTGCTATTTTTTTGTCAATCTTAGCCACAAATGCACTTCGTTTAGATTCGATTTTAGCTGTGTCTAAAGCATTTTCTCCTGATTCATAGATGGCTGCCCCAATAGGGCCAATGATTGGAATTCTCGTATTAGGCGTAAGTGTAATCTGATCTCTTAATTCATTGGAGTTTGCCTTAGTAACTCCTTTTATTTCTTGATTATAAAGCCATTCTTCTCCTCTTTCTAAATGTTTCGTTCCAGAACAGGACGAAATTATTAGTATGAATAAACTGTAGTAAAAAAATCGGATGCCTATCTTCACGGAGAACAATGGATATGCTTTCTAAACGACAAATAAAGTACTTTAAATCTCTACAATTAAAAAAATATCGCGATCAAGAGCGATTGTTTCTTGTGGAAGGAGCTAAAGGAGTGGGGGAGGTGATGAATTCAAGTTTTCACATCAATACACTGCTTGCAACGGAAGACTTTTTATCTGGCATAAATTCAGAGGATTTGAATGTTTTTCGGGTGAAGGAAGATGTGCTTCAGCAGGCAGGTACATTTAAATCGAATAATGCGGCCATTGCTGTTGTTGAGATGCCTGATTCAATACAAGAAACTACATCTGATAAAGGGATTACCTTGGTTCTAGATGATGTAAGAGACCCTGGTAATCTAGGGACCATTATTCGTATAGCAGATTGGTATGGAATTAGAAAAATTATCTGCAGCGAAGAAACAGCAGATTTCTACAATCCTAAAGTGATCAACTCAACTATGGGGTCTTTTACTAGAGTGCAGTTAGTTTATACAAACTTATCGAATTGGCTGGCGAAAGTAGATTTACCGGTTTATGGAGCTCTTTTGAACGGTGAGAATATTTATAATGAGGAGCTTAAGTCTGATGCTATTGTAGTAATGGGTAATGAATCTAAAGGGATATCAGAATCAGTTCAGAAATACATAAATAAGCCTGTGTTAATTCCTGGGAGAGGAGGAGCAGAGTCGCTCAATGTAGCTGTGTCAACTGCTGTAGTTTTAGATAACTTCTTTCGTTAGAAAAGGGATTTTCCACTCTCTTGATTGGCGCTTTCCATCATTTCATCGGAGAGTTCTTTTCCTAAATAATTATCAATGACATAATGCGCTATGTAGAGCAAAGGCGTTAAGCCAACTGCTATCAAGAACTTATAAATGTAGTTAGTTAAACCCACCGCAATTACTTGCGACAGTGGCCAGTCACCTAAGAGATAGAAAGCAACACCCAAGACTACAAAGCTATCTATTAGCTGAGATACTAAAGTTGAGCCAGTAGCTCTCAACCAAATTTTATGTTTCCCGGTAAGATTTCTAAGTCTATGGAATACATAAACATCTACGAATTGCCCTATTACAAAAGCTACGAGTGAGGCGAAAATGATATTTAGCCCTTGTGTAAGAACCTGTTGGAAGGCATAATTGATGTCGAATGGAACACCATTTTCATCAGTACCAAATACTTCCAGCCAGAAATCAGCTGGAGCCAGTTTCATAGCCAGATAAATCGCCACAAATGCATAAGCAATCAGGCCAACAGTAATAAAGGTGATCTTTCTAACACCCTTCTTTCCGAAGTATTCATTAATAATATCTGTAGTAATAAAAACTACAGGCCAGAGCACCACACCGGCTGTCAGGTTAAATGATAGAAGGTAATCTCCCATTAGAGGGATGTCTAAAGGAGCATAGCCTAAGGTTTTTTCTACTGAAAATATTTTGCCACCTATGAGTTCAGCAATGAGGGCATTGGTGATAAAAATACCACTAAGGATAATAAATAAGTTGGTCTTTTTACTGGTTAGAATGGACTGACTCATACTTAGCTTTCTAAACTGAATTCCTCACCTTCTAATGCCAAATAGGCTTCGGGGAAAATTGTCCTAGCTTCTTCCTGAATTGGATCTAGTTCTTTGTAGCGTACGGAAAAATGACCTAATAACAATTTGCCTACATTGGCCTTTTGGGCAATAGTTGCCGCTTCTTTAGCTGTAGAATGGTAGGTGTTGGAGGCGCGATCCATGTGCTCATCTAAGAAGGTGGCTTCATGGTAAAGCATATCAGCACCTTCTATTAATGGGACTATAGACTCATTATATTTTGTATCTGAACAAAAAGCATATTTGAATGATTGTCTAGGGTCTAGTGTGAGATCTGAATTTTTGAAAATTACACTTCCGTCATCATCCAAAATATCTTCTCCGTGTTTCAGTCTTACAATGTTCCTAATTGAGAAGTCACTCGGTAACTTGTCTTTTATGATTCTTCTGTTCTTTTTCTTCTCTTCAAAAAGATATCCGGCACATGGAATTCTATGGTCTAAAGGAATAGAGTAAACCACTACGTGATCATCTTCATGAACAGGTTGAAAAACAGTTGTGTCTACAGTGTGGAAATTCACTTCGTAATTGAATACTGTTTGTGAGTGTTTCAATTGAAGTGTGATGATTTCATCCAAACCTGGAGGGCCATAAAGATTAAGAGGCTTCTGCCTACCCATTAAATGCATGGTAGAAAGAAGCCCCATTAACCCTAGGTAATGATCACCGTGCAGGTGACTAATAAAGATATTGCTAATTCTTTGAGCTCTAATTTTATATCGCTTCAGTTGCAACTGAGTCGCTTCGCCACAGTCCATTAGGTAGTACTTACCCTCAATATTTATCAATTGAGAGGTATGATGCCTTCTATGAGCAGGTGCTGCAGAGTTAGAGCCTAATATTTTTACTTTAATGCTCAAAAGAAGTTATTCTCCTTCTTCCGGGCTATTTGCTCTTATCAAATCCACTGCCGCTTCATCACTAGCCAATATGGTTAACACATTGTTAAGTTGAGAGATGGTCAACAGCTTGTCTACAAATGGAGTAATCTCCGAAAGAATAAATGCACCATCATTCTCAGTGTAAGCTCTGTTACCAGTTAGTAATGCGCTTAGACCCGATGAGTCCGCATATTTGGTTGCTGAAAGATTTAAGATAAGGTTGGTAGTTCCTTGTGCTTGGAGAGAAACCAACTCTGACTTTAACTCAGGTGAAAGTGTAGAATCAAGTTTGTCTTCCTCTAGTTTAAAGATGGTGTAAGCATCTTGCTTGTCTATGCTAAATTTCATTTGAACGTTTTAGTCTTTTATCAACGATTACAAATCTCAATCAAAGAAAAAGGTTTAACCCTTTGGCAAAGCTGTGACTGTATCAATTCGATAGGTAATTTAAAATATTATCTTCAATGCGTGCTACAATATTTGTACCATCTGACTTCTTAAATGTTTCTCCTGTCACTTTTTCATAAAGTTCAATGTATCTGTCAGAAATAGATTGAACAACTTGGGGAGTCATTTCAGGAATTTGCTGTCCGTCTTTTCCTTGGAAGCCATTTTCTATGAGCCATTGTCTAACAAACTCCTTAGATAGCTGCTTTTGTTTTTCTCCGGCATCTTGACTTTCCTGATACCCTTCTTTGTAGAAGTATCTGGAAGAGTCAGGTGTATGGATTTCGTCAATTAAAGTGATTTCTCCCTTATACTTTCCGAATTCATATTTAGTGTCCACTAGTATCAGGCCTTGTTTGGCAGCCATCTCAGTACCTCTCTGAAAAAGTGCATATGTATACGCTTCAAGCTTTTCATATTCTTTTTCAGCTACAATTCCTTGCGCAATAATCTCTTCTCTAGAGATATCTTCGTCATGTCCTTCTGTAGCTTTTGTACTTGGCGTTATAATAGGAGAGGGCAGTTTATCATTTTCCTTTAATCCTTCAGGTAATGATACACCACAAAGCTCTCTTTTTCCATCTCTATACTCTCTCCATGCATGGCCTGCTAAGTAGCCTCTGATCACCATCTCAACAGCATACGGTTCACATTTTTTACCCACACTAACGCTAGGGTCTGGGCTTGATGAAATCCAGTTAGGAACAATATCTTCCGTTGCTTTTAAAAATTTTGAAGCTATTTGGTTAAGTACTTGACCTTTGTAAGGAATGGGTTCAGGTAGAATAACATCAAATGCAGAAATCCTATCTGAAGCAACCATTACTAGTTCGTCTTCAAAGAAGTAAATGTCTCTTACTTTTCCTCTGTAGAAATCAAGTTGGCCAGTAAAATTGAAATGGGTTTCTTTTAGTCCTTGCGGCATTGTGCAAAAATAAGATAAATGCCAGACGAATAGTCTTAGAAGTTAATTTTCTGTTGACCTTACTAATTCTCCTCTAGAATATATTTCTGACTTTGTCAGTTTTCCATTCTCATCAAAGTACTGCCAAGTACCTTGACGCACATTATAAAGGTGGTTTCCTTTTACCTTGATTTGCTCATTCTCATCGTATTGGTAGAATCTGCCAGACTTCTGTCCGTTAACAAAATTCGTAACGGTCTTCTTTTTTCCAGTAAGATAGTAATCTGTTACAGGACCAGACTGTCTATTGAATTGATAGGTAGTTGATCTTAGAATTTGTTTTTGGTCGTTGTACTCATTGACTACTCCATTAATTACATTTTCGAAATAAGGCGTTTCGTTTGCTAATGCTCCATTAGGATGAAAAGTTTTCCAGTCTTTGATACGCTTTCCCCCTTTATAGTACTGTTCCGACTTCACTTGACCAGACTTGTAATACTCTTTGATGACAGCATCTTTAGCTGCCTTTGTATAGTTTTCCAGCCACATCAACTCTCCTGTTTCGTAGAAGGTCTTGTTCTCACCCACTTTTGCACCTAGCTGAAATGATTGTATTTCTTTTGGTTTTCCACTGTCATAGTAAGTTTCTCTGGAACCGTTATTTATACCATCTACATAGCTACCTTTTTCTATGAGTGCGCCTTGATTGTTGAAGTGCTCATAGGCTCCGTTCTTGTATCCATTTTGATAATTGTATGACCATTCGGGATTACCATTTTTGTAGAATGTCTTGAAAGCACCGTTGATGATTCCATTTGCATATGAATATTCAGAAGAAAGCTCTCCTGACTCATAATAGCTTTTGGCTAAACCGTTTTGTTTTCCTTGGGCATAGATGAACTCAAGTTTCTTGTTCCCGTTTTTATGGTATTCAACTGCGGGCCCTTCTAAAATGCCATTATTGAAAGTTGACTGTTTTTTTACTTTTCCATTCTCAAAATAAGCTGTGATCATACCATTCAACTGGTTGTTTTCATAGGCTCCTTTTTGAATAGGAATTCCTTCTTTAGAAAGTACTAAAAATGCGCCTGTTTTATTACCGCTTTGATAATTGGTTCTGGAAAGTGTATCTCCTGTCTCGTAGAATTCAACAAACTCACCATTTGGTTTTCCATTATCGAAGTTACCGGTCATCATAACCTGTCCTTCTTCGAAGAATTTGGTGTAGACCCCATGAATCAAGGTGCTATCACCATTGAGAATACTGTATTTCTCTTTTACCTTTTTGAATTCAGGTGGGTAGTATTTAACCACTTCTTGCTGCCCAAAACAACACAAGTTTAAAAGAGTGAATAGGAGTGTGGTACCGATTTTTTGCATAAAAAAAGCCTCACGTAAAATTACGTAAGGCTTTGACAAATAGTGTATTAATCTTTTAGATTTTCTCGATTACCATCGCAGAAGCACCACCACCTCCATTACAGATGCCGGCAACACCAATATTCGCGTCCTTTTGATTGAGAACAGAAGTTAATGTGGTTGCGATTCGAGCGCCTGAAGCACCCAGTGGATGACCTATAGCCACAGCACCACCGTTTACATTTACAGTCTCAGGGTCGAGGTCTAGTTCCATGTTGTTCGCAATGGCAACAGCAGAAAACGCTTCATTTATTTCGTAATAGTCTACATCTCCTTTTTCAACACCAGCCATAGCCATTGCCTTTGGAATCGCTTTTGAAGGAGCCGTTGTGAACCACAATGGGTCTTGAGCAGCATCGGCAAATCCTCTGATTTTTGCAATAGGCGTAAGACCCAGTTCTTCTACTTTCTTCTTACTCATTAAAATCATAGCAGCAGCCCCATCATTAATAGTAGAAGCATTTGCAGCCGTAACCGTGCCTTCTTTGCTAAATGCTGGTCTCAGTTTAGGGATTTTATCAAAGAAGACATTCTTGAATTCTTCGTCCTCTTCCATCATCACAGGGTCACCCTTTCTTTGAGGAATGGCTACTGATATAATCTCATCTTTGAAAAGACCTGCCGCAGTAGATGCTTCAGTTCTTTTGTAGGAGTTAATCGCATATTCATCCTGCATTTCACGAGTAATGCCCATTTCTTTCGCTGTGTTATCAGCACAATTACCCATCATGAATTGATTATACACTTCCCAAAGGCCATCTTTTTGTAGACCATCTATGATTTCTCCATTTCCAAATTTATATCCGTAACGTGCTTTAGGTATATAGAAAGGAATATTCGTCATGCTTTCCATACCGCCAGCAATAATCACATCTTGTACACCTAGCATGATAGACTGGGCACCAAACATAATCGACTTCATACCAGATGAGCATACTTTGTTGATCAATGTACAAGGTACCTCGTTACTGATTCCTGCACCTAGCGCTGCTTGTCTAGCTGGAGCCTGACCTAAATTTGCTGATACTACATTCCCCATTAACACCTCTTGAACCTCACTGGCATTAACACCTGCTTTTTCCAAAGCACCTTTAATAGCAAAAGAGCCAAGTTCAGTTGCAGAAAATCCTGCCAATTTTCCTCCAAAGCTGCCAATAGGAGTTCTAGCAGCAGATACAATATATACTTCGTTCATAATGAATTATAGTTTACCTAACGACTGTTAGCAAAGGTAACGAAAGCTATGGATTTTTTGTTAGGCAGAATGCCTTTTGAGCGTGTGAATGACATTTGCTAAGCTGCGCATGCCATTATCTTTTGTGATGAATCTATCAACTCGGTCAGAAAGTATTTCTCTAAGGGGCTCGTCAATGGCAGCACCAGTAAGAATAAACTTCTTACCCACATCTTTAATCTTCTCGTTTTCCATGTCGAGGATAAAATCAACACCGCCTCTGCCAGGCATGTTTAGATCTATTATGAGTAGATCATAGCTTTGCATTTTGAGAAAATCGAATGCTGAAAAATAGTTAGAAGCATGATCGACCAGCATTGATGGGTTCTGCTCCTTTAAAACTCTTTCGATTAGTACACGGTCTCCGTGATTATCATCTATAACGAGAGCGCTGTTAATTTCCATGGCGAAAAGTCTCGATTCATTTAAGGTTAAATGAAGTTAGGAACTTAGGTTCTGGTAAATAATGACATAAGTCATTTTACCTACACCTACATGTAAATTGAGCCTTGCAATGGATGCTTTACCTCGGGTTTAGGCTTTTTTAAACTTATTCTTAATAAGGATTACCAGTCTGGCTTAGACTTGTCTTTTCTTTTAGAGGCTTTTTTCTTCTTCTGCTGAACGTATTGAATTTCGTTGTTCTTCATTGCCTCTAAAATCATTTGCGCTTTTTCCAATGGAATGTTCATCTCTTTGAGTTTTTCCATCAGTTTCTCCATAGGGTCTTTTTCTTCGTCCCCTTCTTGCTGCTCTTGATTTTCTTTTTGCTGCTCTTGCTCGTCTTGCTGTTGCTGCTCTTGATTCTGTTGTTGTTCTTGATTCTCCTGCTGCTCTTGCTTTTCCTGCTCGTCTTTATTCTGATTCTCCTGATCTTGCTTTTGCTGATCTTTATTTTGCTCGTCTTGCTTCTCTTGATCTTTGTTTTGCTCTTGCTGGTCCTGATTCTGTTGTTCTTGCTCTTGTTGTTCTTGCTGGCGAATCAGTTTCTTAAGAAGCTCGTAGTTGTACCTTGCTTGGTCATTATAAGGGTTTCTAATCAATGCGTTTTTGAAATTGCTTAAAGCCGATTGATTAAATGACTCTTTTTCATCGGGGCTTTGCTCACCCATTTTATAAGATATAACGCCCAATTGATTACTCGCTAGTGAGGCTAGCGCATCATTAGAGCCGTCTTTTACAGCTCTATAGTTTTTCTCTGCAATATCGAAGTACTGGAGATCCTGACTTATGGCGCTCAATTGAGCAGAATCTTGCACTTGGGTTTCTCCAGAACTTATGCCTTTCAACAAGTCCATGTTGTCTCCACCATAAGAAATAAGGTAGGCCGCATTTGCTAGGTTTAATCTTGCTTCATTATCATCAGATGCAAGCGAATCTATCAATACACCGTATGAGTTGACTGCCTGAGCAAAGTCACCATTCTCATAGGCAGCTTTAGCTTCTCTTTTAAGTTTGTTTGCCTTGGCAATCTTGGTTACAGGGTCGGTGTAACTGGCCAGAAAGACAATCATAATACTCAACCAGACTTTCATATTCTCAATGTTTTTCTTCTTGTGAGGGCATCAATTACCATTAGTATTAAGGCACCAATCAAGAAGTAGTAAAACTTGTTGGCAGAAGCATCAACCATGCGTGCATCTCTTACCTCTCCTTCAACTTCATTAATGGCACGAATCAATCGGCTTACATCGTTTTGAGCATCATTAATCTCAAAGTATTTGCCACCTGTATCAACTGCTAACTTTCTCAACGATTTAGAGTTGAGCTTAGTTACTACATCCTGCCCCTGTCTATCTCTCTTAAAGCCATTTGATTGACGAATTTTTGAACCCACTACTGTTCCAACTCCTAATGCGAATAACTGAACGCCTGACTTAACCACCTTTTCTGTGGCCTCTTGCGTTTCGTCTCCAAAGTCTTCTCCATCACTAATCATCAAAATGATTTTAGCTTTTTGCTGGGTGACCGTGGTTTCAATTTCGTCCATCTTGTCTAGTGCCATATTCAAGGGAGCTCCAAAGTCAGTTCCTGCATTCGGTACTAGGCTAGTGTTCAGAGTACTGATAAAAAGATTTAGTGCGCTTTGATCATAAGTTAAAGGACACTGGACAAAAGCTTCGGATGAGAAGATGATTAATCCTATTCTATCTGAATTGAAAGCTTCAACAATCTTCTTCAATTCAAATTTTACCTTCTCCAACCTTGTAGGTTGAATATCAAAGGCATTCATTGATTGTGATAAGTCCACTGCCAGATAAATATCTTTTCCTTCAGACTTTACCTCTTTAGTGGTCTCTCCAAAAGAAGGACCTAAAAGCGCCACAATGATTAGGGCCAAAGCCAGCGTTCTTAATAGTATCTTAAATAATAAAGGTCTAAAAGTGGTATTGAGCCTCTTCGCTATTCTGAATAATCTGACCACATATATAGTGTATGCAGCAATAAAAATTGCGACAAAAATTATCTCCGTGTTTCCAATGCTATTAAACCAGGTCATAATGCTAGATGGCAAATATAATAATGCTGGTTTCTTATTAACTGCCGTCTAAAAAAACATATTCAAATGAGCTGTTAATTCTTGTTAAGGTGATGTCTAAGTAAATCACTTAGATTGCAAAAACTGAAATTCACTCAGAAATGAAGCTTTGAGTAATTCTATGTTTGAATCATGGAAACAGCATTGGAACAACTTAAAAAAGAAACAAGTAGAGTAAGCTTCAAATTGGGCATGGTGATCTTGGTGATGTGGTTAGGCTATTTTGCTACAGCCAATAATGGATTAGAAGTTCCTTCTTTCCATTTTCCAATCCTGACCTTTCTAAATAGCGAAAGAATAGAGACCGATGATAAAGGTCCCGAAATTCCTGAATTTGGAAATGACGATTCAATCGAATCAACAGCAATGTATGCTTCCATTAGCAAGCAATATTGAGACTATACAGTAATTGATTTCATAAATAGTGTTTTGGTAGAATAAAAGCCACTTAGACGGAGTGGCTTTTATTTATAATACAGTTAGGCACTAGTTAAAGAATAGTCATTATGACAATTATCATTTTGCAAACTCGTCACTCCTGCTAACTTCAAGGGTAATTCATCCGAAATGGCTAAAAAGAAATCTGACTTTCACGTGTGTGTGATTGGTGCTAGTGCAGGAGGTTTAGATGCAATCACCCAACTGCTCAATCAGTTACCTAAAAAAAGTACACTGCTTTCAATCATAATCGCTCAGCATTTAAGTCCAACACACAAGAGTAGGCTAGTAGAGCTTTTGCAAAAAGGAACAAATTGGCCCGTAAAAGAAGCGAGCCAAGGAGAAGCACTTGTAGCAGGTAATATTTTGATCACCCCACCAGATAAAGATATCTCTATAAATAAAGGCAAAGTAAATCTTACTAAGCCTTCCTCGAATATTGGTCCTAAACCCAGTGTCAATATTCTTTTTAGCACGGCTGCGGAGTATTACGAAGAGAAAACTTTGGGGGTTATTCTTTCTGGTTCCGGTTCTGATGGTGCAACTGGGGTAGAGAGTATAAAATTAGCAGGAGGGATTACTCTGGTGCAAGAGCCAAGGGAAGCTTCCTATGATGGTATGCCCAATGCGGCCATTGAAACGGGTATGGTTGATGCCACTTTCAATGTGGTTGAGTTTGGGAATGTAATAGATGATATTCTAACGGGAGAGTTTAATCCTACTACTGAAGAAAATGCAGAAGACCTTTCAGATCTACAGAAGATTTTTGCGCTTTTGGCTGGCAGAACGGGAGTGGATTTTAATGATTATAAAGAAAGTACGATCAAGAGGCGATTAGAAAGTAGAATCAGTCAGCTCAAGATTAATAACATAAATGCCTATCTCAATTACATAGAAAAGAAACCTGCTGAGGTTGAATTACTTTTTAATCACGTGCTTATCGGAGTAACTCAATTCTTTAGAGATCCACATGCTTTTGAAGCACTACGAACACATTTACAACACTTAATTGACAGCAAGGAAGACAAGCGGATAAGAATTTGGATTCCGGGTTGTGCAACAGGCGAAGAACCAAATTCAATAGCGATTCTCCTAAGTGAGCTACTAGGTTCTGATTTAAGCGAATATGATATACAGATTTTCGCGACTGATATAGATGAAGTAGCTATTTCTAAAGCGCGTAAAGGTTATTATCCAAAAGAGACGGTCGAATTACTACCGACCCATTATGTGAGTAGATATTTCCGACAAAGAGGAAATAGTTATGAAGTGGTAAAATCAGTTCGATCTTCAATTCTGTTTTCAAGGCATGACGTAACGTCTAACCCGCCTTTCTTAAAGTTAGATTTGGTGGTCTGTCGTAACATGCTCATCTACTTCAATAATGATCTGCAGAAAAGGGTGATTCCTGTATTTCATTATGCCTTAAATCCTGGAGGGTTATTGTTTGTTGGGTCTTCAGAAGCTTTAGGTACAAAAGAACACCTCTTTCAGGTTGTAGATAAGAAGAATAAGATTTTCAAGAGAAAAGCGGGTATGCCTGACAGGGGATTGCGTTTCTCTTCTTCAAAATATAGAACGCCTAAGGTTGCACCTAAACCGCATGCCAAGCCTGTTCCTCTTATGGATAAGATTAAGAATGAATTTCTCGATTCTTACCATCAACCATTTGTGGTGATTGATGAAAGTCAGGAGGTACTTTATTTATCGGGCAACATGGCCCCCTTCTTGCATTTGCCGCAAGGAGCTGCTACTAACAATCTATTCAAACAATTAAACGAAGAGATTGAGATTGACGTGAGGTCTGTGGTGAGCAAAGCCATCAAAGTGGTGGAGCTACAGATGTCTGAATTAAAGCGAGTTAAGCAAGGGGATCAGTACTTTCTGTTACGTGTAGTCGTCAAACCGATTACTACACTAACTGAGACCTACTTTGTAGTGATTTTCGAGAGTATGGCTGTGCGTGAAGATATGGTGATCATGCAAGAAGTATCTGCTGATAAGAAGCATAATTCACAAATCAATGAGTTGGAAAGAGAACTGCTTACCACTAAAGAGCACTTGCAGTCTTACATAGAGGAGTTAGAAACCACAAATGAAGAGATGCAATCTCTTAACGAAGAGTTGCAGTCAGCTAATGAAGAACTTCAGTCTTCTAATGAAGAATTAGAGACCTCTAATGAGGAACTTCAATCCACCAATGAGGAAGTTCAAATTGCTTACCAAGAATTGAAGCAACTGAATGAAGATTTGGCCAAGAAGGAACAAACTCTCCAAAGTGTATATTCAAATGTGAATGCTCTTGTAAACAATGAATTACAGGGTTTTATTCTAGTTGATCAGAACTTGGCGATTATAGAATTTAATAAGCGTGCGAGGGAAATTGTCATGAATATGAATGGCTCAATTCTTTCTAAAGGCCGTCATTTTGTTGATCTATTACCTTCTCGATTATCTCATGTGTTCTTCCATTTTATTGGTTTTGTAAAAGACGGTAATCCTATCTCTACCAAATTCGATGTAGAGGAACAAGATGAAATCAATGAGACACACTTACAGCTTAACTTTACACCAGTAGTCTCAGAGAGTGGTCAGAGACAGACTTCTATAGGACTATTAGATATGTCTAATTCATTCTTGCATGAGCGAGAAATGAAGAAGCTCAATAATGAGTTGAAAAGGTCTAATGAAGAATTGCAAAGCTTTGCCTACGTAGCTTCTCACGATTTGCAAGAGCCCGTAAGGATGATTGCCAGCTTTACAGAATTACTTTCTAAAGATCTTGAAGGCAAGCTCAATGAGCAAATGACTGAATATATGCAGTTTGTGATTGATGGTGCCGGGCGTCTTCAGAATATGATCCGTGACCTTCTGCAGTATTCTAGAATTAATACCGAGACCGATGTAATGTCAGACTTGGATATGAATGAGTGCGTTGATGCGGCCATTAATAACCTTACCAAAAAGATTGAAGAGGAGAAAGCCACAATTAATGTATCTAAACTGCCGAATGTAAAAGGCTTTAGAACTCAATTGGTTAGCGTATTCCAAAATTTAATAGATAATTCTTTGAAATACAGGGCTAAAAGATTGCCTAAAATTAGTATTTCAGCTTCCTCTAATCAGGACGAATACACCATTAAATTTAAGGATAATGGCATTGGAATAGACCCTAAGTTTGCCGATCAGGTCTTTACCATCTTCAAAAGATTACACCCAAGAGATGGTGACAAAGGTACCGGAATTGGCCTTGCACTTGTGAAAAGAATTATCAACCGACATAGAGGTGATATCTGGTTAGAGTCTGACGGCAGAAACGGCACAACATTTTATTTGACCTTTCCTAAGGAATTAGAGCCTGATAATTAAATTCTTTAAGTTATATTAGAAATAACAATTGTTTGATTTTTTGAGATGCAGGAATAGTGACATAAATCATAAGTCACGCAAATCGTTAGTCGTATTTTAGTTTCTGCAATCGAGACATAAGTATTTTTAGTAAATGCAGTCAAAACCACAGATTCTCTTAGTAGAAGACAACCAAGGAGATATTACTCTTTTCAAGACAGCTATTATAGGCGTAGGTAAGGAATACGATATTCAAATAGCAAAAGACGGAGAGGAGGCGCTTAAGGTACTGATGGGGCTTTCAAGTAGAGATGCTGCTTTCAGGCCAAACCTTGTTTTCTTGGATTTAAATCTACCTAAGGTAGATGGATTTCAAGTGCTCAAATTGTTGAGAGAAAGAGAGGAATTAAAGCATATACCTGTAGTGGTTTTTAGTTCGTCAGATGCTCAGGCAGATATTGTGAAGGCATACGAACTCAATGCAAATGCTTATGTAATCAAACCTATTCAGTTTAACGACTACTCCTTAAGAATAGCGGAAACTCTAGAGTACTGGCTTAATATAGTTATGCTCCCGGAGTACTATGGCTAAAACCTCCGTATTACATATAGAAGACAACAAAGCAGACGCAGTTCTGCTTGAGCTTCAATTAAAAAACAGCCCATTCGGTCAATTCGAAGTTACTTGGGCTCAATCCTTAAAAGCCGGTTTAGATAAGTTATTTAAATCCAACTACGATGTAATTATTCTGGATCTTGGCTTACCTGATGTAGTGCAGTTTGAAGGAATTCAAGTATTGGTAGAGAAGCATCCTACCATTCCTATAGTTGTTCATACTGGCTTAGCTGATTCAAAGTCGGCCATTCAGGCAATAGATCTTGGTGCTGAAGATTACTTACAAAAAGATGCCATTGACCCTAATCTAATTAGTAAGACTCTAAAGTTTGCAATTGAGAGAGTTAAGAATAAAAGACGCCTAATTGATCAAAAGAAAGAGCTTACCATTTTAGACCATGCCATTCAGCAATCTGCTAACACAATAGTTATAACAGACGTTAACGGAGATATAGAATTTGTTAATAAAAAATTCGAACAACTTACTGGATATACAAGCGCTGAAGTAATAGGAAAAAACCCTAGAGTTTTAAATTCTGGCAAACAATCAGACAAGTTTTATAAGCGCCTATGGGAAAGAATATCTTCTGGAGAAGTTTGGGTTGGCTATTTTCATAATAGAAAAAAAGATGGCTCACTTTTTTGGGAAAGAGCTAGCATATCTGCCGTAAAAGATCAGTTAGGCAATATAACCAACTACATAGCTGTAAAAGAGGATATTTCTGATCTTCGTGAGGCTGAATTGACGAATGCGATCACCTCAGAAAGGGTTGCCGCGCTCTTCGAATCTTCTCAAACTGGTATAATCTATATTAATGCTCAAGGAGTTTTACAAGAATCGAATCAAGCTGCTACGGAAACATTGGGCTTTACCAAAAAACAGTTGGCCAATTATACTTACATGGATGAGCATTGGCAGGCTGAACATATAGACGGTAGACCTTATGAGGCAGATGAATATCCCGCTGCTATAACCTTGAAAACTACCAAGAAGGTGACCAATGCTATTATGAGTGTTTTTCACCCAGTTCGTAATAGGCGCATTTGGTTAAGTATTGATACGATTCCTCTCTTTGAGAAAGGTGACGATGAGCTCACGGGTGTTTACTCTGTTTTTAGAGATATAACTGATGCTTTTGAAAATACTCGTGCATTACAAGCTACTGCTTCAAAACTCAAAATTTCTCAACAAATAGGGAAGGTAGGTTATTGGGAAGCAACTCAAGGTAAGAAAGGTAGTTTTTGGTCAGAAGAGCTCTGCAAAATTTTTGAAATAGATTTTGAAGAGACCAGCAGAAGTTTCAAAGATTGGTTGGATCTGATTCATCCAGAAGATAGTGAAAAAGTTCAGAGAGATTTTTGTTCAGTTTATGATCAAGGCGAATCAGGAAAGATTGAATATAGGCTATTACTTAAAGATCGTAGCGTAAAATACATAGAAGATTCATGGGTGTTTTTAGAAGATAGCCCCTTTCAAAAAGCACAGGTTTTAGGGGTAATTCATGATATTACAGAGATAAGAAGGTCTGAACAAAATCTAATTGAAGCTTCAAGGGCAGGGAATGTAGGCCAATGGCGATATAACTTATTGACAGAAGAACTTTGGTGGTCCGAGAATACTTACCTGCTCTATGGGATAGACCCTTCTAAACAAAAATTAACAGCAGAATTCTATTGGTCTTTGGTACATCCTGATGATCTCGACTTTGTTCGGCAAAGTTTTCAACAGGCATGGGAAAAAGAAGGTCCATTTTCCTATGATTATAGAATTTTAGTAAATGATCAGGTAAAGTACGTGCAAATCTCGGGTGAAATCACTCTCAACGAAGAGCAAGAAGCAGTTGGTTCCTCAGGTATCGTAAAAGACATCACGCTGTTTAAGAATTCTGAGAATCAGGCGCTAAAGAATGAGGCAAAACTGAATAGTATTCTCTCATCTATGAACGATCTGGTTTTTGTTCTAAATGATTTAGGAGAATTTGTTGATTTTTATTCGTCTAAATCAGGTCCCCAGCCTATTATTCCTAAAGAAAGAATCATTGGTCTCAAGTATGAAAATATTCTTCCTTTCCATGTTTCGGAAAAGTTTGCCAGTGCCATTTCAAAAGTTCGTAATTCTAACCAGGGTCAAGAGATTGAGTATTATTTAGTAGAGAAGGATAATAGTAAGACTTATTGGAACGCAAAGGTGAGTAGACTGGTGGGCCCTCAGACAGGCTTTACCGTGGTGGTTAGAGATATTACTCAGAATAAACTCTATGAAAAGAAACTGAAACTGAGTGAAGAGACTTATAAAAATCACTCGGAAAACCTTCCACACATACTTTGGACTGCAGATGAAAAAGGTGATGCCACTTATTTGAATGAGCAAGGTGCTGTTTTTTATGGCATGGATGTTAAGCAGTACCAAAAAGCAGGTTGGGATATATTACATCCAGATTCTCTAAGTACTGCAAAAGAGAAGTGGCGATTAGCTATAAAAAACAAAGCAAAACTTATAAATACTGAACTCCATAAAACTGCCGAAGGTGACTTCAAATGGCTGAATGTTCAAGCCAATCCTGTAATTGATGATGAAGGCGAATTAATAGGTTGGGTGGGTATTTCTACAGATATACACAAGGAGGTGCTAGCTAGGGAAGAGAATGAACAACTATTGTCTGAATTAGGTAAGCGTGTGAATGAATCGGGTACCATGTATAGAATGACTCAGGCTATTGTTGAGCATGCAGATAGCTTGGAAGATCTCTTTAATGAAGTAACAGAAGATTTGCGTCTAGGATTCTTATGTCCGAACTGTACTCGTGTTAAAATTGAATACGATGGAAATATCTATGGACATAAGAAACTAGGTTACAGTAATCAGATTTCATTCCCCCTCGTTTTATCTGGTAAAGAATTAGGTGCCATTTATGTAGCTGTAGCCACTAAAGACGAAATGGGACAGCCATTGGATATTCTCAAAGAAGAATATTTGCTCATGTCTTCAGTAGCAGATAATCTAAGTATAGCCATTCGTAACTATTTATCTGGTAAAGAACTTGAGCAGAATGAGTTGAAATACAGAAATGTCTTTGAAAACCTTCAAGAAGGCTATTTACTCTTAGATACCAATGGTGATATTGTGGAGTATAATCCTGAAGCAAGTCACTTATTGGCTTCCAATGGTCAATCGCTAGATGCACTCAATATTCAAAATCTGATATCTGATAAGACCTATGCCTTGAATAAAGTTATGGGCAAAGAAATGGTTAAGAATGTACCCCTTTCTATGGAAAGGTTGGATGGTATGCATATCAAAACCAATTTCAACTTCCGTACGGTCCATCAAAACAAAAAGCCTTGGTTGGTTGAAGCTACCTTTAAAGACGTGTCAAGATCTGCTAAGCTAAATAAGCTAGCTGAGCTGAACCTTCAATTATATGAAGCCAGTCATAATAATATCAACGACTTAATTCAGCTAGGTATTGATATGGCAGTAGACTTATTAGAATCTAAAGCCGGGTTCTATCATTTTGTAGACGAGGAATTAGGTACCATAAAGCTGGTGCAATGGAGTATGGGCACTAAAGAGGTATGTAAGGTTCCTCAATTGGTTAGTGACTATAAGATTGATGAGGCTGGTATTTGGGTAGAGTGTATCAAAACAAGAAATCCTGTTATCCATAACGATTATGCTTCTCTTGAAGAAAAGGGAGGGCTTCCTCAAGGCCATTTCCCGATTACCCGTGACCTTGAAATTCCTGTAATCTCAAACGATAAGATAGTAGCCATTTTAGGTGTTGGGAATAAGGAGATCCCTTATGATGCTATTGATGTGGAAGTTCTTCAGTCATTTTCAAATCTGTTCCACTCACTCGTTCAGAGAAAACAGATTGAAGACGATTATTTAGATACATTAAAATCCTTCCAGCAGTCTCAAGAAGCGGCTAAAATTGGTGCATGGACAGTGGATCTTGTGTATAACAAATCCTGGTGGTCTGATACCATGTATGATATATATGAATTCCCATCAGGCGAGCTGCCTTCTGATGAAAAGGCCTTTAATGCCATACATGAAGATGATAAGTCAATGGTCTTCAATAAATGGGAGGAATCTTTAGAATCAGGTAATTATGAATGTACATATAGGATTAAGACTGCAGCAAATCAGATTAAAAATGTGTATGCAAAAAGTGTTGTCTTATTCGATGAAGAAGAAAAACCTATTAAGCATGTAGGTATTCTTCAAGATATTACCGAACAGGTAAAAGCTGTAAAACTCATTGAGGAAAAGAGTACTCAATTTGAGTCTATGGTAAATGCCTTAGATGGATTTGTATATCGGGTATATGAGGATGGTAAAGTAGCCTATTTGAGCCCTAGGGCCGTTGAAATGATGGATGTGCTGCTCGATGAAGTTTTAGAAGAATATCCAACCCAGCAAGAACAATACGAAGCCATTAGCAAGTACTTACACGAAGACGATAGAGAGCGTATCATGGAGAGTACATTCAGGGCCATTAAAGAAGGTACAGACTATAACGAGGTTTATCGTTTGGTTAAGAAGAATGGAGAGATTATCTGGGTATCTGATACTGCTAGGATAATTAACGACAATGAGGGTATACCTATGATGCAAGGCTACATTCAAGACATTACGGAATCTAAAATGGCCTTAGAAGTTATCGAAGAAAAGAGTACTCAATTTGAGTCTATGGTGAATGCTTTGGATGGCTTTGTTTACAGAATGTATGAAGACGGAAAATTGGCTTATCTAAGTTCTTCTGCTGAAAGTGTTTTTGGTGTAAAGGTGGGCGAAGTTTTAAGCCAGTCTGATTCTAAAGAGAGGAGAATTCAAGATTTAGGACAATATGTACACCCAGAAGATAGAGAATGGGTAATGGATAAAACGATCAAAAGCATTAAGAGGGGTGAAGGGTTTAAATACACCTATAGAATGCTGAGGTCTAACGGTGATGTCGTTTGGGTATCTGACACTGCTAGAGCTTTAAAGGATAAAGACGGTGTGCCGATGATACAAGGCTACGTCCAAGATATAACAGAATCTAAAAATGCCTTAGAAGTTATAGAAGAAAAGAGTAAGCAGTTTGAGTTTATGGTAAACTCATTAGACGGATATGTGTACAGAATTTATGGTACAGGAAGGGTGGCTTATTTAAGCCCTTCATTTGAAGAAATTACAGGTTACAAAGCTTCAGATTATCAAAAAGAATACGATACGCCTGAGGAACAATTAGCTGTTGCCATACAACATTTCCATAAAGACGATGCTGAACGCGCTACTCAGAATGCCAAGAAGTCTATAGAAGAGCACAGAGATTACAGCATAACTTACAGAATTCAGAAACCAGACGGTACCATTTTATGGGTGGCGGATACAGCCAAGATCATTGAGGATCAAGATGGCGTGCCTTTGATTCAAGGCTACGTAACTGATATTACTGACAGAGTTAGAGCCGAGGAAAAGGTTATGAATGCCGTAATGAAAGCATCTGATGGTGAGAAGGCTCGTATCTCCAAGGAGATTCACGATAGTTTACAGCAGACGCTTACTATTTCTGCTCTCAATCTTGAATTTGTTAAGAAAGATGAGCACCTCCTGAGTGACTTTGTTAAGAAGAAATATGCAACGGGCTGGGAATACCTTAAAAGGTCAATGGATGATACGCGTGCCATTGCCCATAGGTTAATGCCTAAAGCGATTGAGGATTTTGGAATTGTACCTGTATTGAAAGATATGGTAGATGATTTGAATAGAAGCAGTGGTGTTGAGTTTGAATTTTTAACCAATATGGAAGGCAAGAGAATTCAAATTCCTATAGAAACTAACTTGTACAAGCTAATTCAAGAGTCTATAAATAACATTCTGAAGCATGCAGGAGCGAACAATGTTACCATCCAATACATGGGCTTGGGAGATATTATTCAGTTAATAGTAGAAGATGATGGAAAAGGGTTTGAAGTTGATAAATTAGATTTAGGTAAAACGGGCTTTGGTCTTGCCAGTATGAAGTCTAGAGCTACTGCACTAGGTGCAGAATTTATACTGGATTCTTTTCCAGGGCACGGTACAACACTAATGGTAGAAATACCTTACACAAAAGAAATAGAATACTATGAGTAGGATTAAACTCTTTTTGGTAGATGATCACAAGATGATTAGAGATGCGCTGATCTCGTATATAGATACTGACGATCGATTTGAAGTTGTCGGTCAGGCAAATCATGGAGAAGAAGCGCTTCAACGAATTAAAGAAAACCCTAATTTCGATGTGCTCTTGACAGATATTGTGATGCCTAGAATGGATGGAATTGAATTGGTAAAGAACCTTAAAGAGATAAACTACGGATTTAAGATTGCCGCATTAACCATGCTTGGAGAAACACAGCATATCAAAAAAATGCTCAATTATGGTATTAACGGCTATATTCTAAAATCGGCAGATCAGCCGGAAATCTTAAGGGCTTTAGAAGAAGTGCATAATGGCAATACCTATTACAGCCCGCAGGTAACTTCAACCATTATGGATCATTTGCGCGGTGAAAAATCACGATCTAACCCTATGGCTTTAGAGGTGCCACTAACTAGAAGAGAGAAAGAAGTGCTCCATTTAATCGTAAAAGAGTATTCAAACCAAGAGATTGCCGATGAGCTATTTATTTCTATCCGAACAGTTGAGGCTCATAAAAGGAATCTGTTAGAGAAGACAGGCCATAAAAATGTGGCAGGTTTGGCAATATGGGCTGTAGATAAAGGATTATTCGATGATATCTAGGTGCATCGCTTAGGTTAATTTCATAGTTATTGTAATCACCCTTAGGTTAATCGCTTAAGGGTTTATTTTAAAAGGAACACCATGCGTACTTGGTGTTTTTTGGTTTTTTGGTGTTTCTAGTTTCACCGTCCTCTAAGGGTGCTAGTCTTCGGAATTTAGTAGTGCAATAAGTAAGTACCCTAAACACCAAAAGCCATGAAAAAGCTAGTAATTACCCTCGCAATGTTAGTGATCGGTAGCGTTGCATTTTCCCAAACTTATTATAGCCCTAGACCTCATAAGAGAGATTTCTCTTATCAAGTGGGTGCAGCTTTAATGAGCTATAACGATTACACTATGTACGGATTCTCAGCCGGTATCAATTATAAAGAAAGAATTGAAGCCGGTTATTTCCATGTAAGAGACTACGTATCTAAAGAAACATTTATGGATACCCGCTGGGGAGGTTGGTATACCACCATTTCAATTCCAGCCAATGATTGCATTGCCTTAGGTCCTGTGGTAAGATTTACCAAGCACGATAATGTTTGGCAAAAGCCATACTTCGGAGCTGAAGTTAGATTCGATGTAAGTTGGAATGTCAAGGCGGCCATTGAATATGGCAAAGGAGAAGCCACCGGTATGGGTGTGAAGTTAGTCTGGAACCTTTACTAATCTTTAAATCTCACTGTCATGAAAGAGATAGTAAAAAGTGTAAGAGCCATGGAAGAAAAGCACAAGAGAGGTGTTAATGGCAATTCGAATGACTTATTGATGAATATGTCACATGAATTCAAAACGCCTCTTTCAGCCATCCAATTGAATGCTCAGCTTTTGGAAAAGGTAGTCGAGAATAAATCAGGCTATATGCTCAAGTTCTTGTCTAAATACATTGAGCGTATTCTAGACCAATCAAAAAATGTGGTGAATATTCTAGAAGATACAATGACCTATATGCGCATGCAGAATGAGAAACCAGCTATGGATTTCTCTATCTCTGATGGCGCTGATTTGTATAAAGAGATTACATCGGTTTATGAGAATTATTATCCCAATAGAGTTTTAGATATAGAGAATAACGCTAATGCTACTGTAATGGTAGACAGAGGTACATTCTTTAAAGCAATTGTTAAACTGGTAAGAATAGCATTAGAAGCTATGCCGGATGACAGACCTCGAATGACAATGAACGATTCACCAAAGCATATGTCAGTGCAATTGGTTGCGCCAAATCTTAGAATTAAGCCCTCTGAGGTTAAAACTATCTTTGAACCGTTCTCAAGTTTATCTGAATTTAATCAGGTAGAAGCCCTGCCCTTAAGATTAGGCTTGATCAAAGAGTTATTAAGTCTCAATGGTGCTAAAATCAAAATTGAGCTAGGTGAAAATCATGAAACTGTTTTTACGGTATGTGTGCCTAAGTACGAACATAAACCCGTAGTGTCATGAAAAAGCTCTACATCATATTGATCACATTATTCGCTTTTTCTTGTAGTGATATGTACGTGATTCCTGAGACACACTACATCATTCAAGAAGGAGACCATAAAAGCCAAGTAGTTGGAGGGTTCTTTGGAGATAAGATGAGAAGTCTAAAAAGCGACCACTTCAGCTTTACAGCAAGGTTCGATGAAACGGTGGTTTACGACCTACATAATGAAAACCAGCACGATATCAACAAATTAATGGGCTTTGCTGATGCCAATAATATGCATCAAGACAACAGTATAAGGTTTGGGTGGTGTTACAATTTAGAAACCGGCAAGGTAGATATCTTCGGCTATGCTTATTTGGATGGAGAGCGATTTTATAAACGAATTACAGATGTTGCCGTAGGTGAGACCGCTCAATACGATATCTACTTAACAGATGAGTCTTATGAGTTGACTGTAAATGGTACTCACGATTTAAGCATACCTAGAAAGGTAAAGAATAATAGAGGTATCTATTACATGTTATTCCCATACTTCGGGGGTAATGAGGTAGCGCCTCATGATATAAACATCTTCATAAAAGAGAAGATGTAAAGAAATTAGCCCGTTTTGTGGTTGTTTTTGGTGTTGTACTTGGGCCGACCCCTGGCTAGGGTCGGCTCTTTCTTTAGGTGTTTTTTTTAGCTGCTTAAGTGATTTACCTAATCCTTGATCTAACGATTACACAGAGCATATCGCCTTTCTCTATAGCTAATTTTACTTATGAAAAGGAACAACATCAACAGCCATGAACAAACTCGTAATCATATTTATTTTAGCGCTGTCAGCTAATCTGCTGCACGGACAGCGATACTATTCTCCTCCTATTTCTAAAAGCTTAAAGGTAGAGTTGAATACCATTGCTTCTAGATCTATTCATGGTCGTAAAATGGGACTAGCCCTTAATTTGAATATCAATAATCGTTGGCATGTCAATTGCTTTAGCCTCAAGAGTTATAACAGTGGCGAGTCAGTGTCAGCAACACACAGAGGAGGCCAAGTAAGATACTTCCTTAACCCAAACAAAAGACTTTCAGTAGGTCCTGCACTTAAAGTGGGATACTACAATAGATATTTTCTCAACATTCTTCCTTCAGTCCACGCCCGCTATAAGCTAATAGATAATATCAATATCGGGGGAGGAGTGGCGTATAGCGATGGCTTTCCTTATTTCGATCTAGAATTGGGGATAGTCCTTTTTGAGAGATAGACTTCCTTTTCACCAACCAAACAAAAAGCCTCAGCGATTGCTGGGGTTTTTTTGTTACTACCTATCAGCTAAGTGTTACAAAATTGAATATGACCTGTAAGGTTCGTATCTTTACGTCTTTATGAGAAATCACTCTATTATCATTTTAATCTCTAAAGAGTCGATATAGAGGGCAGCTTAAAAGTTGTTCTCAATTTTTTGCTGTCCGTCTCTTTCAAATTATCCTGTGCATCTGAGAAGCAAAGACTGAGTCTTTAGTGCCAATATTTTAATCAAATGACCGGTTTAGTGGTTTGTAATCTACTACCATTTGTCAGTTTGAGACTTAGTCTGTAAGTGTTCTTGAAAGCACCATTTATCACCAATTATCAATAAAAATGACAAATAGAGAAATCGATATAAAGGACTTAGGTTTTAATGATAATCTAAGTGACTATACAAAAAGCAAGCAATTAGAATTCTTTACAATAGGTAGAGTCATATTAGAGCATAAAGAGCGCTACATTGTACTTACCGAGACCGGAGAGATCCAGTGTGAACTAATTGGTAATCTGAGGTTTACTGCAATTACAAGGTCTGATTTACCGGTTGTTGGAGATTGGGTCGCATTCAATCTTTATGATTCTTATAAAGGGTTAATTCATGCGATTTATCCTAGAGTGAATCAACTCGAAAGACAAGCCATAGGAAATTATGGAGAGAAGCAATTGATCGCATCAAATGTTGATTATGGCTTAATCGTTCAGTCTGTTAACCGAGACTACAGTATCAATCGTTTAGAACGATACATAACCATATGCCATAAAGCGAAAATTGAGCCTATAATAATTTTAAGTAAGATCGATTTGATTTCACCAGATCAGCTAGATGATATGCTTAGCGATGTACGTGGCCGAATTCATAATACTCCAATTATTACACTGAGTAATCAATCTGGTCAAGGATTACAAGAATTTCAATCCTTGATTGAAGCTGGTAAAACTTACTGTTTGTTAGGTTCCTCAGGTGTAGGCAAATCGACCTTGATTAATAGCTTATTGAACAGAAATTCAGTTAGGACTGGAGAAATCAGCGAGTCAATTGATAGGGGAAAACACATAACTACCCATCGTGAGCTCTTTTTGTTGCCAAATAGAGGTGTCATAATCGACAATCCTGGCATGAGAGAGGTTGGCATAACAGATGGAGATTCTGGTCTAGAAATGACATATGAGCAAATTCATGAACTAGCCCAAGAATGCAAGTTTAAAGACTGTACCCATACAGTTGAAAAAGGATGTAAGGTGTTAGAAGCTATTGAGCAAGGAGAGTTAAATGAAGACTCTTATCACAATTACATGAAGTTGCAGAGAGAGCAAGTGCATTTTACTTCCTCGGTTCATGAAAAGCGTAAAAAAGAGAAGGCTTTTGGTAAGATGGTCAAGAGAACTATGGCTCAGAAGAGTAAAAACAAGTACTAAGGCAGATTGCCTTGTTCAAATAATGAGTCATGTGATTTGTCCATATTAGAGGAGTTATCACTTTTCATAGCCCGACTTAAAAAACAAAACCCTTGCAAATACATTTGCAAGGGTTTGTGTTTTGGAAAGTGATCCGCCCAGGACTCGAACCTGGAACCTACTGCTTAGAAGGCAGTTGCTCTATCCAGTTGAGCTAGCAGACCAACCGGCTTTTTTCAAAGCGAGTGCAAATATAAGGAAAAGGCTTTTTCTTGAGCAAGCGTCAAACAGAAAAAGCTGATAAAAATTTCTTAGCGCCTGAGCATCAAATAAATGTATGTAAACCGTGCTACCTAAATCCACTTTCGTTCGTTCTTAAAGAAAGAATTAATGGCACTATCGCACGATTTATGTCATTTCTTGTAACTTCAATTCAATACTTTTTAATACATGAATCCTGATCTTACCAAAGACAATTTGAGGAATGCCGCTTACTGGGTTATTATACTCGCAGGGGTATTATTTTGTCTTATTTACTTCAGACCATTTTTAGAGCCTATTGTACTCGCCTTACTCGTTTGGTATCTGATTAGTACAACCACAAAACTCTTTGGTAAAATTAATCTGAGGGGTAAGGCTTTGCCAGGTTGGATACAGCGTGTTCTTGCAACTGTTTTGACACTTGGCGTTTTATGGGGGATTTTCTCTATCATTTCATTGAATGTTGGGCTTATCTCTGCAAATGCTGACCGCTACGATGAGAACTTGCAGTTATTTTTGGCTCAAGTAAGGGAGTTTACAGAGTCTAATGACTATATCCCTGATTTGAGGGAAAGTATTCAAGAAGTAGACTATCAGAGTATTGTTTCGGGAGTGTTTAATTCAGTGAGTACTCTTTTGGGTAATGTGGCCTTAGTGATTGTTTATGTGGTTTTCTTTTTGATAGAGGAGAATTACTTAGGATCTAAGATGAATAAAATGTTCAGAAGGAAGGATAGGCAGCAGAACGTTGTGGATACCTTACAAAGGATAACTAGGGCAGTCAATAAATACTTTACGGTGAAAACCACTGTAAGCGTGCTAACCGCTGCTGTCAGTTACGTTATTATGCTCGCTTTTGGTGTAGACTTCCCTGTGCTGTGGGCCTTTATAATTTTCATATTGAATTACATCCCTTATATAGGTTCATTGGTGGCTAGTTTGTTGCCTGCCATATTCGCCATTTTTCAATTTGCTTCCTTTTGGCCATTCTTATATGTCTTCTTATGTATAGAGGCGGTCCAAATCTTTGTAGGGAATTATGTGGAGCCAAAGATGATGGGGAGGACACTCAATTTGAGTCCTTTAGTAGTAATCATCGCATTGTCTTTTTGGGGTTCAATATGGGGTATTCTAGGTATGATTTTATCCGTGCCTATTGTATCTGTCACTATCATTATTTGTGCACAGTTTCCATCTACCAGAGGTATCGCTGTGTTGCTCACAGAGAATGGAAGTATAGAAGAAATAGAAGAAAATGTAATCTATGAAATACAGGGTTCTCAAGCGAGCCAATCTTAAGGTTTCTGAAATCGGTTTTGGTTGTATGTCACTGGGTGAAAATCATGCCGAAAACACCTCTCTTTTACAGGCGGCATATTCGGCCGGAATCAATTATTACGACACAGCAGATATCTATCAAAACGGCTTTAATGAAGAGACCGTAGGTAGGGCGATTAAGCCTTTTCGTAAGGAGGTTATTTTAGCTACAAAGGCGGGTAACGAACCTAAATCTACTGGCCAAGGGTGGGATTGGAATCCTTCGAAAAGTTATATTCTTAAAGCAGTAGACAAAAGCCTTCATAGATTACAGACAGATTACATAGACTTATATCAGTTACATGGTGGAACCATTGAGGACAATTGGCAAGATGTAATTGAGGCCTTTGAAATTTTGAAAGGGCAGGGGAAGATTTTACACTACGGTATTTCGTCTATTCGGCCTAATGTGATTAGAAGGTACGCCACCAAAACTGCCATTGTCAGCGACATGCTTCAATATAGTTTACTAGATAGAAGAGCTGAGGAGCGAATGCTTCCATTGCTACAAGAGATGGAGGTTGGCGTGTTTGTACGAGGGGCGCTGGCTAAAGGAAAATTAGTGAATAAAGATTTAAGTAATTACTTAAATTATAGTCCACAAAGTATTGAATATGTGAGAAATAAGGTGGATTCATTCTCAATTGAGAAAATGACGCGTTCACAGTTCGCATTGCGATGGATTTTAAAGTCACCAACGGTTACTTCAATCGTATTAGGTATTAGAAAAATGAGCCAATTGGAAGATGCCGTTGGTATCTTTAATTACCCAGAAATGACTGATGAAACCTACGAGAAAATATCGGCTTCAATACCATTGAACTTTTATGTCGATCATAGAGAATAGTGAACTGCATGTGAATTAATTTTGTAAGAGGTCTAAGACGAATGGATCACTTTTTAATATTGATTATGATAAATTGTCCACTTTTTAAGGCATAATCCGTTATAAGGTCAAAAGAGAAGCTATCTGCTATAAATGCAAATATTATGAAAACCATTCCTACTACAACATTTGAATTTCTATCTAAACTCAATGCCAATAATAATAGGGATTGGTTCAATGAAAATAAGCCTTGGTATCAAAAGGAACATGAACAAGTAATTGCCTTTGTGGATGAGCTTTTGGATCGTATGAAGGGGCTCGATCAATTGTCAAATGACAGTGGTAAAAAGAGTCTGATGAGGATCTATCGCGATGTTAGATTTTCCAAAGATAAATCTCCTTACAATCCGAGATTTGCTGGGAGTTTCGCCAGGATAAAACCTCAATTGAGAGGGGGCTATTTCTTTAGATTTATGCCCGGTGCAACCGTTGTTGGGGGTGGGTTTTATGGGCCTAATAAAGACGATTTAAAACTGATTCGAGATCATATTGCTCAAGACGAAGAACCCCTCAGATTGGTGATCAATTCAACAGGTTTTAAAAAGACTTTTGGAGCTCTTCAAGGAGAGCAGTTGAAGACTGCACCAAAGGGATACCCAAAGGACCATGACTCGATAGATTTGCTCAAGTATAAGTCTATGTATGCCTTCAAGTCTTTTACCGATAAAGAAGTATTGTCTGATAACTTTCAGGACGAGATAGTTGAAGTCTTTCAAGCGATTCGTCCATTTTTCGATGTCATGACTGAAATGCTAACTACTGACCTCAATGGACTTTCTTTAATTGAATAGAACAGAAAGGTTTCTTTTGCTGTTTGGATGGTCATGAGTAGAAAGATCATATTCGATTTCCTTGAAGCATTAAATAAGAATAACTCAAAAGAGTGGATGGATAAGAATCGCTCTTGGTATAATGAAGCTAAGGACGAGGTGGTTAATATATTCGATCCTATTTTGGACGAGCTCAAACATCTAGATCCTAGGATCGTTCAAGAAACGGCCAGAAAATCCATAAACAGGATAAATAATAACCTGATGTTTCATCCTGATCGGCCAACTTATAAAGATCATTTCGGGATTGGTTTTGGATACGGCAAAGGCTTAGGTGATTTCTACATTCATTTGGGTATACACGAGCAATTGATAGCCGGTGGGTTATGGCATCCTCCAACAGATAAGCTCAAGAAATTGAGAATGGAGATTGATTATGAAGGAGACAGACTCACTGAGATTCTAATGAACGAAGAATTTGCATCGCGTTTTGAGTTGTACCAAGGTGATAAATTGAAAGGTACGCCAAAGGGCTACAGTGCAGATCATGAACATATCGAATTGCTTCGTATGAAAAGCCTGGCTGCCATATGGAACATAAATAAAAAAGACATGTTGTCTGATGGTTTTGCTGAAATGGTTCTAACTGCTTATCAAGCCATTGTGCCACTTCTAGATTTTGTAAATGAGGCTATTTCAGATAATTAACTTTCAATTTGTAGCTAAAAGCAATAATTTAAAGCAAAACTAAACTGATTATGAAGAAGGTAGCATTTCTATTCACCTTTATGATGTTGGCAACTCTAGTGTTTGCTCAAGAAGAACAGGTGAAAACCGGCCCAATGATAAAGTTCGAGCAGAAAGTCTATGATTTCGGTACGATCGTTCAAGGCGATACTGTAGAGCATACTTTTATCTTCGAGAACATAGGAACTGAACCATTGAAGATTACATCGGCTAGAGGATCTTGCGGTTGTACAGTACCAAGCTATTCTAGTGAGGCTATAGCGCCCGGAGGAAAAGGAGAGGTGTTTGTTAGATTTAAAAGTGCCGGTAAAAGAGGCAAGCAGAACAAAACGGTTACCCTTATGACCAATGCTGTAGAACGCAAACCTGTAATCCTATCCATAAGAGGTACGGTTGAAATGCCCAAGGTTAAGACTGAAGGAGACGACTAAATAATGAGTGAAATAAGATATGTGAAGCCGGCTTGTCCGGCTTTTTTTATTTCCCATTGAAAAATCTTTAAAGTAGGTATTGCAAAAAGAAATTTCCCTCTATATTTGCACTCCGATTACGGATCGGGGTGTAGCGTAGCCCGGTTATCGCGCCTCGTTTGGGACGAGGAGGTCGCAGGTTCGAATCCTGCCACCCCGACATCAAAATAGAAGCTCTTGGCATAGTCAAGGGCTTTTTTTGTTTCTACACATGAAATGCCGGAGTGTTGTTGATTGTTTTACAATCATGATAAAAGTCAATATCTTTTTAGAGTAAGATACTTAACTAGTAACTCAACACTAACACTGCATATGGACACTAAAGAATCTGAATTAAAAAAGCACCTTCAGAATTGTGCTAAGGAACAGATCCACATCATAAATCAGATTCAAAATCATGGAATGATACTGGTTTTTGATTTACCTTCTAAAAAGTGTCTTCAATACAGTAATAACTGGAAGGAGTTCCTAAAGATCTCCCCGAATAAGCTTAATCTAATCAAGATTCTCAATACTAGTATCATTCGCAAATTAGAAGGTCCTGATTCAGGCTTAACAAGCTTTTCACTTACCGAGTATCACGATGAGAATTTCTGGTCTCCAATTCAGGTGTTAGCTCATACAATTGGTGACGCTTTGGTTTTGGAATGTATGCCCAAAGAGGACCAGGTTACAGTTGTAGATAATGTAGTTGCTACTTCTATTAACGAAGCTATAAATAGATGGTCTGAGATTACAGATATTACCAAACTTAGTGAAGAGGTAGTGAAATTTGTTCGATCCTTAGTGGGATTCGAACGTGTATTGATGTATAAGTTCGATAAGAACGATTATTCCGGAGAAACCATCGCAGAATATGCTCTGAGTGAGAATAGATACCTCGGTCTAAGGTTCCCTGCTTCTGATATCCCTATTCAAGCTAGAAAGCTCTATATTCAAAATCCCATTCGTGTAATTGCTAACGTAGATGCACCACAGGTGGCACTTGAGCCAGCACTTTATCCTAAAACAAAAAGCAATCTGGATATGTCTCTCTGCGCTTTGAGGTCAGTTTCTCCTATCCATATAGAATATTTAAAAAATATGGATGTAATGGCTTCAATGAGCTTAAGCATTATAGTGGATGGTGAGCTTTGGGGGCTTGTGGCATGCCATAATAACAAGGCAAGAACCATCAGCTTTGCGCTAATGAAAACGCTCAAGAATCTGGCGAAAGTGATTTCTTTTATTATCAGCAGCATTGAGCATAGAAAGACTACTAATATTAGAATTAAGTTCGATAGTATTCTTGAGAATATCGATGGCCATTTAAGGTCAGAAACTTTAGATCAAGCTTTGTTTAAGCAAACACCTAACCTTTTAGACTTAGCCATAGCGGATGGGTGGTTTTTACAAGTAAAAGACAAAGTCTATACTTCCGGAGATCAGCCCAGTAATTATAATCATGCTTTAATACTAGATCACCTTAGGAAACAGCCTGGTACGCTGGTTTTCACGAATAATGCTACTGATGTAATTGAAGATTATAGAGATTCAAGTATCGGTGGGTTTATGGCATTCCATTCAGCCATGGGTGCTGCTTTCACCTTTGTAGCCTATAGAAAGCAAACCATACAGAAAATCAAGTGGAGTGGTAAGAAGTCAGGGGATACCCAAGAAATGAATGGTTATAAGGTGCTAACACCCAGAAAGAGTTTTGCCACTTATGAAGAGACCATTAAGAACAGGTCCGAAGGTTGGTCAATAGAGGATAAGTTTCTATTCGAAACGGTACTTGATATGGTTAGTAATGCCATTTCCAGTAGCAATGTTGTGCTCAGAAAAGAGCATCATACATTAACCGAGAGGAGTAAGGAACAAGAGACCATAATTGAGCAACAGTCTTCTACCATAGAAGATGTGAGTGATAATCTAATTAAGCGGAATAGAGATCTTGAGCGACTGTTGAATACACTTTCAGGAGAATTAAACGATCCGCTCAATCAAATTCAGATTAACCTTTCATTGATGAATGATATTCTAGGCACTGAAGGTAAAATAGAAACGTCTGATGCTGCAGAAATGATGGATACTATGCAAGAATCTGCGGATCAGATAACTGATAAATTGAGAGATCTTTTGATTGAACTACGCTCTATTTCTAGATAGAATTACTCTTTCTGGTACTTATCTTATGAATGATTTCGAATGCCTCAACGGCTGACTTCACTATTTCATTATTGTCCGAATTGCTGTTTTTAATTTCATTCAGAAATGGTTTCCAGTGACTTTCTCTTCTAGATAGAAATCTTCTTTTCAGTGCTTTAGCCCAATCTTGCTTTGCAAGCTTTGCGTTAATCATAGCCGCTCCATTACTCGAACCATAGATCACATATTTAACGCCCGTAGCATGTAAGCTTTTTATTCTGTTTTCAGATTCAGCCTGAAGTGTTTTACAATTGATCTCAAGCAAGTCGTTCTTGATCAGCCCTATGAGTTGTAAGAGATAAGCTTTGAAATCATCATTGCCCTCTTCAATCTTCGCGTGCAATTGAGAATAGAAAACATAGTGTACTTCTAGGAATCTAATGTATTCGTGTTTGGAGACATGATTGATGTCTTGAAAAAAGACATGATCTAATTTTTTGTGAATAGGGTAGGTTGACTCTCTAAGCCTTTCTAGCAAAGTTTTTTGAATAGTATTATCCATGGTTGAAGCTCAATAGCTGAAAGAAGTTAAGTAATCTGCCAGTTAGATCATATATTCTTATTTAAGGAATAATATTCTTTAAGATTTTGTCTTCAGCATGTTTCTAAAATGATTTCATATTCTATATTTGCAATCCGTTTGGCAGATCAAACACTGGAGAGGTGGGTGAGTGGCTGAAACCACATGTTTGCTAAACATGCGTGCGGGAAACCGTACCGGGGGTTCGAATCCCCCTCTCTCCGCGAAACAAGAAAGGCGTCCTTTTAGGGCGCCTTTCTTGTTTTATGATTGACTGGATGAGAACCCTAGGGTTCGAAATGAGTGTAGCGAATTCACGAGGGGCTGTGCGCATCGCCTTCAGGCAAGCCTTATAGCGGCCAAAGGGCATGCCCTGCGTGTACGAGTAATCCCCCTCTCTCCGCAAAAGCCTTGAAGCAACACTTCAAGGCTTTTGTAGGCTCGCCCCAACAGGGATCACCGAAGGTAATCCTTTTGAGATAGATTAATTTATATTGAATTCCCCTAGCCCCCTTCACCAAAGGGGAATATAAGAGGATGGTTCAAGGCTTTTGTAGGCTCCCCCAACAGGGATCACCGAAGGTAATCCCATATATATACCAGACTCAATAAGTTAATCACGTTATGTTGGTGAAGAACCTGCCGTTGTCGGCAGAAAGGCACCACCATGTGTAAGCTTTCTGGTCATTTTAATTGAATTGAGTGAACTGCCAAAATCAACAAAATTATTTCTCTTGGGCATTCACCTTTAAACCGTGACAAATACCAATATTTTTTATTCGAATAGTTAAAAACCTGTTTTTTGTCATGTTTTGTGATTCACTAAAAAGGTAGTTTTAAATGAATACTGTGCCATTTTATGACATCGACTATCATTCATCCTGAATTCTACGGGCATATTCAGCATAATGTCTATTATGAGTTTTATTATTGCCTGAACGATCTGAGAAGAAAGCTGAATGCGCTTGATCCTTTGATTAAAGATAAAAAGCAAGCTGAAGCCAGATTTTTGCTCCATCAGATGATAGGTACTTCAAAGATTATTTGTGAGCAGGTACTCAGCGATTCAGTTGAGAAAATTCACGAGCTTATCACATTAGGTAATTGGAGCGATCAATTGACCGAGCAGTTGGGCGTTTTTACGAATCAAATGGAGAACTTGTATAAGCAACTCGACCAAGAGGTGGCTAAAATAGACGTTCTCGTATATAATGATCTTAAACGGTTGATGTCTTCAGTTCTCAAAAGGTTTAAGGGGCTGGAGTTTGTGAGTAACGTTACTTATGTAAAGGTTAAGAGTGAGATCTACTATGAGGTTCAGAATCAGAGGATTGATCTTATTATTTTTCTTACGGACAATAAAAGAGGCATTAAATCTCATGTGAAAAATCTGATTGAGAAGGAATCAGGAACAACTTTAATGCATTTTAAAGAACAGGAATTCTTCTCCCAAAAACAGGAAGACTTTGTGAGGTTATTAAAAGAAACAAAACTGTCTCGTATGCACCGCATTGATATTTAAGGTCACAAAACTGGTCTTCCTATTTTTTACTTTTTGTGAATCTGGCTATCTACTCCACACTAGCGTATCAATACCTCAGCTTCAGTCAAGACTTTCTTAACTTCTTCGTGTTCATTCCAGAAAATGTCTTTCATCCGTTGGATTGTTTTATCATAGTTTGGATGGGTTGACATTTTTGCGAGAATAGGGTCGTCTTCTACAAAGAGTATAAACCAGAAAGGAATTCCTTCTAATTCTGCGAATACCTTAAAGTTCTTCATTCCTTTTTCAATATCTCCTCTGGCGGCATTGATAGCGGCACTACTTAAGTACTTAAAGTCAGATGTATCTCTTTTCAAGTAAGCTTCATATTGGTTGTACCGTTTTTCGGCATCATCTAAACGTCCTACTTGCTCATAGGCAAATGCGGCTTTCACCGCTTCACTGTCATAAAGATCTACCGAAAGCAGCGCTTTTATTTCGTACATCCTGTCATAATAAAATGCTGCCTGCTCAAAGTTTCTCTCATTGTAGTTGAGCTTGGCTATTTCTTGAACGATATCAATGCGCATTGTATCCTGAGCTAAGGCGGCAAGCATTCGCCTTTCTGCAGCACGATAGTTATTGTCTTGAGCAAATAAGATATAGGCATATAGGTATTTGGCAAAGAGATTAGAGTCGTCTAATGCAATTGATTGAGCTGCAAACTCTTCCGCTGACTTGATAAATCCATTTTGTATTAAAGCATTGCTTAGGTTTAGGTAAGAGTAGGTGAGAACACTAGAATCTTGACCCGCCATATCTATTCTAATGCCTTTCAAGGCATATTCCAGATACTTCTTTTTATCTGGCATGTAGTTGACATAGATGTCAGAAAGTGTATTGTATGCTCTGGCCGAATTCGGGTTGATTTCAATTACTTTTTCGAAATATTGAATAGCAGAATCATACTTGGCTTGATACATGAGATTGTATCCGTTAGAAGTTAGGGATAGAGAAGATTCTTTATCAAGGGAGTAGGCTTTGCGCGCTAACCTGTTGATCGCTTCTCCATGTTCTCTTCTCCCCATGTAGAAGTCTTGATAAAAATAGGCTATTGCCATGTAAGCGTAAGACTCTGCAAATTCAGGGTCTTCTTTTACTGCACTTCCAAATTCTTCAACTGCTAATTGTAAGCCTTCTAGTGAGTTACTATTGATGGCTTCTAGACCCTTAAGGAAATTATCATAAGCCACCAGGTTTTTTGTCAATACCTTGTCAATCCTTCTCAGTTCTTCTGGTGCAATTCGTGCTTGCACTTGTTGCGCGATGTCTTTTGATACATTGGCTTGTAAACTAAAAATGTCACTGTCCTCTCTTCTATACTGCTCCGACCACATATGGTCGTCTTCTTGTGCCTTTATAAGCTGTACTGTAAGGAGTATTTGATTACCCGACTTCTGACCGCTACCTTCTATCAGGTAAGAAACATTAAGCTCTTCTGCAATTTCAGGAAGTGTAAGTCCTGAGTTTCTATATCGTTCAACCGTTGTACGACTGATTACCCTTAAGTCTTCTATTTTCTGAAGATTATTAAGAATGGCTTCCATCATACCATTGATGAAATACACATTTGTTGAATCATTACTGTCGTTTTGAAAAGGGAGTACTGCTATAGACTTTTCTAATTGTGTGTCTTGTCTTTGGTCAGGTAAAAAATAAAGGATGGCGGCAACCAATATTACAGAGGCAGCACTAATGATGTACCAAAGTTTGATTTGCTTTTTCTCAGGTACTTTTTTGTTTTGGCTGCTTGGTTTGTTTACCAGTGATAGATGTCGTTCTTTTTCCTCACCCGGAGGATAACCAAATAGCTCCCTGTAGCACTTTACAAAATAGGAGGGACTTCCAAAGCCTACTTGGTAGGCCGCCTCAGAGACATTTAGGTCTTTAGTTCTTAATAAGTCCTGGGCCGTTAAAAGTCTTATGTTTCTAATAAAGACACTGGCAGATAGTTCAGACGATTTCTGGATCTTCCTCAACAGATTTGATCGACTCATACCTATTTCATCTGCTAATTCGGAAACCCCAAAGGCATCGTTAGATACATTTTGGCCAATGATTTCAATCAACTCTTGTAAAAATGGGTCTTCTGAATTTCTAAGGTCTATCATTAAAAAAATCCCTGTATTTCAAGTAAAAATAAGGGTTTGCGTCATAGTTTATATGTCTTGCGCATAGTTTATATCACTTAGTCATACTTTACAAATGCTGCATTTTTGCTGATATGCTGTACATGGCCATTCTAGCGACCTTTGAAATATCAATTTGAATTTTTAAAACTTAAAATATCAGTGAAATGAAAACATCAATGACAAAATCAATCGCAGCATTAATATTGATAGCTGCTTTATTTACAATCTCTTGTTCAGGTAATTCTGAAGGGAGTAAAGTACAGGAACCAAGAGTGAGTATTCACGAAGCTACGTTTATGGGTAATACCAAAGCAGTGAAGGATCATATTGCATTTGGTACAGATTTAGATGTTCCGGACGAGTATGGTTCAACACCATTAAATATTGCTATCACTTTTGACAAGACTGAGATATCTAAATTATTAATTGAAGGTGGTGCAGATCTTACCGTAAAATTGGGTGATGGCTCGACAGTTTTGCATACAGCAGCCTTCTTTGGAAGAACTGAGATAGTTGAATCCATACTTGCGAAAGGTATAGACACTCAGATAAGAAATAACTATGGTGCTACTGCTCAGGAATCTTTGTTACCTCCATTTGAGGCGGTAAAAGTAATTTATGATCAAATGGCTAGAGATTTAGGTCCATTGGGCTTAAAGCTTGACTACCAAGAAATCCAAGCTGCTCGACCGCTTATCTCTGAGATGATTGCTAACTACGATAATGCCCAGAAATAATGGACAGTATATCACGAAGACATGATATAGATTGGATTAGAGTAATCGCCATAGGGTTACTCTTAATCTATCACATTGCGATTAGCTTTCAGCCTTGGGGTGGGATGTTAATGTTCTTGAAATCAGAAGAATCAATGGAATGGGTATGGGTAGTTATGTCGGCATTAAATGTATGGAGAATCCCCTTGCTATTCTTTGTTTCAGGAATGGGAGTAAGTTTTGCTTTAAAGCGAAGAGATTGGGTAGGACTTATGAAAGAGAGAACCTTGAGAATTCTAGTTCCTTTTTTATTCGGCATGTTGGCTATTGTCCCCTTACACATTTACATCTGGCAAGATTATTACAGCCAAGCTTTAGACTATGTGTTTATGCCATTCCATTTGTGGTTCTTGGGTAACATATTCATATATGTAGCTGTATTGAGCCCATTCTTTTTATTAATCAAAAAAGCGTATCAACAGAATAAGAAATGGGCTTTACAGTTAAAGCGTGTTTTTAGCTCACCTGTAGGATTAGTGATTATGGCAGTAGCATTTATTGCTGAAGCTGAAATCATGAATCCAGCTAGTTTTGAGACGTATGCCATGAATATGCATGGGTTTGTTTTGGGTATGCTAGCATTCACTTTTGGTTTTCTCTTTATCTATGCTGGCGAAGATTTTTGGCAGATGATTAAGAAGACTGCATGGCCATTCCTAATCATAGCATTTGGCTTGTATCTCACAAGACTAATGGTGTTCGAGATAATCTATGCGCCTAGATACTTAATGTCAATAGAGTCTAACTTGTGGGTTTTAGCGGTATTTGGATTAGGATATAAGTACTTAAATAGAGGAAGTGCACGATTGAATTATCTGAGTCAAGCGGCTTATCCGGTTTATATTTTGCATATGCTCTTTTTAAACTTGAGCGGCTACTTTGTCTTCGGATGGAACATCGCAGTGGAATTACAATTCGTATTGGTGATTGTGTTTACTTTCCTTGGCTGTTTCCTTACCTATGAATTCTTGGTCAGAAGGATTAGGTTTCTCAGACCTTTATTTGGTTTAAAGGTGATAAAGTCACCTTCTAAACCTGCGCAAACACAACTAGCAGCACAATAGAGAAATGAAAGAAGGCACCCAATGGGTGCCTTCTTTGTGCATAGTAAAGGTTAGTGTAGTATTCTATTCGTGTCTTAATGCTTTTACAGGATTCTGCTGCGCTGCTTTCATTGAATGGAAGCTAACCGTTAAGAAAGCGATTAAAAGGGCTAAAACTCCTGCAATACCTGCCGCGCTTATAATGGTAGCAGATAAGTCCATAGTGTATTGGAATACTTGCAACCAGTCTTCAATTAGTAGATAAGCTATCGGTGCCGCTATGGCAAAACCAATGATCACCAAAAGCATAATATCTCTGAAAATCATAAATACCAACTGGCCTACCGTAGCGCCTAGTACCTTTCTTACCCCAATCTCTTTGATTCTTGTGGCAGTGGTATAACTAGAAAGGCCAAGAAGTCCTAAACAGCTAATCAGTATACAGATATAGGATAGGATTGCTGTCAATTGACTTTGTCTCTTATCTGATTTGTAAAGTGCATCAGCTTGAGTATCTAACAAACCATACTCGAATGGATGACTAGGATCTAATTCAGCATATCTAGACTCCAAGTAATTCAATGTTTGAGAGAGTTTTCCTTCCTCTGTATGAATCACTAAGGATGGTCTTACTTGAGTAACGGTAGCAAATTGCTCATAGCTCAGAATAATGGTAGGTTCTACTTTTACATGAAGAGATTGAGCATTAAAGTCTTTCACTACACCTAAGATTTTCATCTCCGGACCATTAGGGCCTGAGTATTTCACTTTTTTCCCGATTGGATCCTCAAGTCCGAGTTTGTCAACTAACGATTGGTTAACAAGTGCACCATTGGTCTTATCAGTAGGAATATTGTCATCAAAATCTCTACCCGCTATGATCTCCATACCCATAGCATTCACGAAGTTTTTACCTACGCGCATCATGTTATAGGTATCCGTTACCATTAAACTATCCGGTCCTTCTACTTGCATTACTTGTCTACCACCACCAATTAGTGTATTTCCGACCGCGTTAGAAGTGTTAATTTGGAAACCAGTGGCAGTAGTAACATCCTTAATGTTTGGGTTTTCTCTTAGTTCATTTTGAATGAATTCTAGTCTGCTACTTACCAAAGTGTCTCTGGTAGGAATTACAATCACATTATCCTTATTAAAGCCTAAGTCTTTAGATCTCATGAAATTGATCTGCTGACTCATAAGTAGTGTTGCAATAACAACTCCAATGGAGACAAAGAACTGAAATGCCACAAGAACCTTTCTTAAGAAAACACTTCCAGGTCCTGTCTTTACCGAGCCTTTCATGGCTACTAAAACGGAAATCGTAGAAAGGTAAAAAGCAGGGTAGAGGCCTGAAAGTATCCCAAGGAGTACTGTAATGCCTACTGAACCAAAAAGTAATAAGTTGTTGTCTAAGAAATTTAACTGAAGGTCTTTCCCTAAGAGGTCGTTCATTGGTGTACCATAAATTAAGATGTTCACCAAGATGATCGCAACAATGAGAGAGATAAAGGTAATCACTATTGACTCACTCATAAATTGACCTATGAGCTTTCCTTTGGTACTACCCATTACCTTCTTGATTCCAACTTCTTTAGAACGTTTGGTAGCTCTCGCTGTGGCAAGGTTCATATAGTTGATACTAGCCAATACTAAGACGAAAATTCCGATGGCCATAAAGGCAAGCGTGTACGCCTTATTTCCTGTAGGTAAGTCGTATTGAACTCTAGAGTTAAAGTGCACTTCGTTAAGAGGTACAAGCATAGGTTCAAAAGAAGCTTCTCTTAGAGAAGGTACTTGCTGAGCAAGCGGAGCCATATACTCATCAAAAAACTCTGGAAATTTATCGTTGATATTTTGAGCATTATAGTCTGGTGGAAGCTTTATGTAGGAGTATAAAGCGATGTTCCAAAGCTGTTGTGTTTTCTGTTGTGTTGTTAGAACAGGCTGCCCAGATGTAATAGTTGAATAAGAGGCGAGCGCATTAAATTTTAGGTGCACATTGTCTGGAAGGTCTTCGATTATTCCCTTAACTGTAAATGTATTATTATCTGTTTCGACTAATTCGTTCAGTGGGTTTCTATCCCCAAATAGTGTTTTTGCAGTGCTTTCAGTTAAAACCAGACTTCTAGGTTCTTCTAGAGCAGTTTCAGGATCTCCTTGAATAAACTTGTGTGTAAACAAGTCGAACATGGTGCTATCAGCAAAATAGACATCGTCTACATAGAAGTTGTTGTCATCGATTCTGAATAAGATTTGTCCGGCACCTTGAAGTCTAGTAAAAGAGAGGATTTCAGGAAACTTCATCTGCATTAATTCTGCTAAGGCAACTGAGGTCAAAGCGAATTCGTCATTCTTTGGTGGAATAAAGAATTTGGATTCAACTCGGTAAACCTGATCCCAGTTTTCATGCGATTTATCATAAGTGTAATCACTTTGAACATAAAGCATGATGATGATTGAAACAGCAAGGCCTAAGGCAAGACCAAAAATATTGAGGAAGGAGTAAAACTTATTCTTAAGCAATACCCTCAATGCGTAGTTGATACTCTTCATAAAATGTCACACGTGTTTTTGACGATTGATTTTTATACTAAGACGATGCCAAATTCAATATTGGTTACCTAACTAATTGGTATACAGTAGGATGAATAAGGGTTTCTTGTCTAGTATGGTATGGTTTTGTGCGTATGCGCACTATTTTTTGAACGGAAATGAACATAAAAAAGACCACCAGCGTAATGCTGGTGGCCCGTTAACAAAAATTACAACTACTCATATCGTAGCGCCCTTACAGGATTTTGGCTTGCCGCTCTTATGCTGTGATAACTTACTGTCAGGAAGGCTATGAGTATAGCCAAGACGCCCGAGATAAGTGCCGCAAAAATGAGCGTATTTACAAGCGGAATTTGATAGGCAAATTCTTGAAGCCAATTATCAATAATGTAATAGGCAACAGGAACAGAGACAATGAATCCTAGAACAATTAGTACCAAAACGTCTTTAAAAATTAGGTAGACTAATTGCGGTACATTGGCTCCTAAAACCTTTCTAACTCCAATTTCTTTTATCCTTCTTGATGTGCTGAAACTAGCCAAGCCAAGCAGACCCAGACAGGAAATAAAGATGCAAATATAAGAGAGAATTCCAGTTAATTGACTCTGTCTAGTATCTGCTCTATAGAGTTCGTCAACTCTCGTATCTAAGAACCTATATTCAAACGGTTGATTCGGATAAAGGTTGAGGAATGTCTGTTCAATATAGTCCAATGTCGCCTTTGTATTGCCACCACGAATATTCACATGGAAAGCTGGTAGAGCCCCACCACTCGCTTGACTTAGAATGAACGGATGGTGCTTATAATGGAATAAGACCATAGGTTCAATTGAAGTGTGTAGAGAGAAAGCGTTAAAGTCTTTGATCACTCCAATTACTTTAGGTGTTGGTAAACCCGGTATGGGTAAACCAATTTCTCTACCGATGGCTTCTTCCCATCCTTGTGCTTTTACCATGGCTTCATTAACAAGAATTCCGGTCTGGGGATCAGAAGGTAAGCTTTTGTCAAAATCTCTACCTTCTATGATTTCCAATTTCATGGTTTTAGCATAATCATCACCCACAAACATTACAGGATATGTTTGTTGAGCCGCAACCGAATCAGCTGACTCTGCTTGAATAAGAGATTTGCTCGCTCCTAATAAGTTATTTCCCAAAGTCGCATCACCACCAACCACCAGGGCATCTGTTACGCCTACTACATTAGGGTTATTCATTAACTCTGCCTTTATGAAGTCAAGTCTGTTGAGAACAGAAGTGTCTTGCATATTGATGATGACCATATTCTCTTCTTCAAAACCTAGGTCTTGGTCACCCAGATAGTCGATTTGATTTTTCATCAATAATGTAGAGATGATCACTGCGGTTGATATAAAGAATTGGAACGCTACCAATACCTTTCTAATGTTCATGCTTCCTCTACCACTTTTGGCCGCACCTTTCAAAGCATTTGTTGTATTGATGGAAGAGAGAAAGAATGCTGGATATAGTCCTGAAACAACTCCAATGAATAGGGTTAAGCCAACAAATGCTAAGCTTAACTCAGGGTTTTGAATTGGGTTGAAGGCTAAGTTTTTGTCTAATACATTTTCGAGTCCAACCCCATAAATAAGTGTGTAAACCAATCCTGTCGCCAGAATAAGAGATACAAAAGCAATGATGACAGACTCGCTAAGGAATTGAGTGACTAGAGCTGCTTTGGTAGAGCCTAGAGCCTTTCTTACACCTACTTCTTTAGATCGATTGGCTGATCTAGCAGAGGCTAAGTTCATGTAGTTAATGCTGGCTAAAATCAATATGAAAACACCAATGGCAGAAAAGATATAGGTGTAGTTTTTATTACCCGTTGGCAAATCGAATTGCGGTGGGTTATTATTGAAATGCATATCAGCAATAGGCGTCATGCTAGGTTCAAAAGACATGTCAAAACCAGCCTGTGCAACAAGTGGTGCCATATTTTGCTCATAGAATGGGCCAAAGTTGGCTAATAGGTTATCCGCACCATCTGGAGTATTGAAAAGTAAGAATACAAAGTCTGTAGGTTGCCATAAACCACCTTGTGCTCTTTGGATTTCTAAAGCTTGTTTATCGACTTCCAGAGTGGCATAAGACATTAGTCCATCGATGCTCATATGAACATTTTCTGGAAGGTCTTTCATAATACCATTGACCTGAAATCTGCCTGTAGGTGTTTCGAGTATTTGGCCCATGGCATTATTATCTCCAAAGTGCTTTTTGGCAAGCGTTTCGGATAGAATTATAGAATTAGGCGCATCTAGTGCAGTTTGAGGGTCACCTTCAAGCAATTCATAATCGAATACACTAAAGGTAGAAGAATCAGCATAGAAGAAGCCCTGTTCATAAAAGTTCTTCGCTCCGTATTTGAACAAGACTCTTCCCGCTGGTCTCATTCTCACATAATTCTCTATTTCTGGATATTCTGCCTTTAAAGCTTGCGGAAGAAAAGCAGAAGTAATAGAAAAGTTATCTGCTTTTCCATTAATGACAAATGTAGAAGTTACTCTAAAGATGCGATCATGTTTAGCATGCATCTTATCGTAGCTCAGATCACTCTGAACATAAAGGAAAATAATCATGGATACGGCCAGACCAACGGCTAGTCCTAAAATGTTGATACTGCTGTAGAACTTGTCCTTCAGCAATACCCTAATGGCTAACGTAAAGTTTTTCATCTAAATCGTTTTTGAGTTTTTGGTAATGTAAAGATGAGTCCAAAAGATGCTGGATAAGTTCAAAAAATGGTAAGCGTTTCAATTGCGGGCTTGATCGGATTTGTACGGAATTAGAAGTTTTATTCGTTGAGGTGTAACCTTAACAACAATTCTAAGTCTACCTATAAAACGTCAACGGTCATGCTCAAAAACAACTTCAAAACAGCCCTTAGGGCGCTGCTAAAGAATAAAGTCTATTCTTTCATTAATATTTTCGGTCTTTCAATAGGTATATGTGGGGCATTACTTATTGCCTTCTACGTTCATTTCGAATCCTCTTATGACGGTTTTGTTGACAATGCCCAGAACAAATACAGAGTAAGCTTGGCCTATGACCTGAATGGTGAAGATGTATATCACAGTGCAGAGAATTATCCTCCTGTAGGACCGACTATGGTAAAGGACTTTCCGGAGGTTGTTGGTTGGGCACATGCATATAATATGGGCTCTAAGAATAACGTGGTCATTACGTATGAAGAGGGAATGGGGGAACCTGTAAAGATTAAGCACCGAAGGTTTTTATATGCGAGTCCCACGTTCTTAGAAATGTTCTCAGCAGAGATGATAGCAGGAGATGCTGAGACTGCCTTAAAGGATCCATTCACAATTGTCATTTCAGAAAGTACAGCTAAAAAGTATTTCGGGGATGATAATCCAATGAGGAAGAGACTTCGATTAAGAGACGATGACTTCAACAACGAAAACTGCTTGGTAACTGGGGTTTATAAGGATGTACCTTCTAATAGTCATCTAAAATATGACGCATTAATATCGACTTCAACACTATACGGAAGATTCGATGGGGCTCCAAGACGATATAGAGATGGTTGGGTGCGAAAAGACTTTTATTCCTACATAGAGGTTTTGCCTGGAACTGACATTAAAGCTTTGGAAGCTAAGTTTCCAGCAATGATCAGCAGCTATATGCCTGAACTAGCAGAAAGGAATGCTGCACACAAAATGTACTTACAACCTCTGCAAAGAATCCATTTGGTTAGTCAATTAGCTGATGAGGCAGAGCAAAATGGAGATGGAGAATCTATCATTTTCTTAACGGTAATTGCAGTTTTTATCATCGTAATTGCTTGGGTTAATTACATAAACCTCGCTACGGCAAGGTCTTTAGATAGAGCCAAAGAAGTAGGTATTAGAAAAGTACTAGGCTCTCAGAAACAGCAGCTGATTTATCAGTTTCTAATTGAATCTTTTACAATTAATGCATTGGCCATGACCCTTGCATTAGGTATGGTTACTGCTATACTTCCTACGTTTTTGGAAGTAAGCGGTATTCCCAAAACCGTTTCTGTTTGGAGTAGTGACTTCTTCTGGCTTTTAGCTACCGCAATTTTATTAACAGGTTCGTTCTTATCTGGAATCTATCCGGCCTTTGTGCTCTCTTCTTTTAAGCCTGTGAGCACTTTAAAAGGCAAGTTCAGAAATAGTAATTCTGGTGTCTTGTTAAGAAAGGGGCTAGTGATATTTCAATTTGCAACATCTGCTGCATTAATTATTGGTACGTTGGTGGTAAGAGAGCAAATGAACTACATGAAAGAGGCCGATTTAGGTTTTGATAAAGAACAAGTTATTGTTGTGGAAAGAGCCGCTATAGCAGATACTACGGATGGCGGCAGGAATAGGCAAATAACCAATTTTCTAGAGCAGTTAAAGCAAAAGCCTGGTGTTCTTCAAGCTACTAGCAGTGGTGTTGTGCCCGGTAAGAAACTGCGTTTTCAAGCGGATGCAAGAAGCTACAATAAGCCTGCTGGAGAGACTTATCCTTTACAATTTGCAGGTGGAGATTATGATCTATTGGAGACGTTAGGAATGGAGATTGTTGCCGGCAGGAATTTCTCAAGGGAATTCCCAAGAGATTTGGATACGGCACTATTGGTAACAAGATCTGCTGTTTCAGCTTTAGGATTTAAAGACCCTGAAGAGATTATTAACAAGGCCATTACAATAGAGACTTTTGATGCCACAGCACTTGTGATTGGAGTGGTTGAAGATTATAATCATGAGTCGCTTAAGGTAAAAGCAGCGCCAACTGTCTTTGTACTCAATAGGTTCTGGGCAGAGTATTTCTTGATAAGAGTAGATGCTAAGTCTGCGCAAGCAGCAATTGCCGATATAGAGTCGGTCTGGAACTATGTCTATGCTGGTAATCCTTTTGATTTCTTTTTCTTAGATCAATTTTTTGACAGGCAGTACAGGTCAGAAGAGCAGTTTCAATCTTTGTTCTCAGCATTTTCGATACTGGCGATTGTTATTGGTTGCTTGGGTTTGTTTGGACTGTCCTCATTCTCAGCTATGCAAAAACAGAAGGAAGTTGGTATTCGAAAAGTTTTAGGAGCTACAGTAAAGAGCATTTTCATGCTACAATCAAAAGAGTACTTGATAATCATTGGCATTGCCAATATCATAGCTTGGCCGTTGGTATACTTCGCTATGGATTCTTGGTTGCAATCTTTCGAAAATAGAGTCGCTATTAACTGGCTATTTTTTGCTGTTACACTGGTTTTAGTTGGCGTAATAGCTCTAGGTACTATCAGTTTTCAGACAGTTAAATCGGCTAGACTCAACCCAGTAAGAACGCTGAGGTCTGAATAGTAAATCGTATGATCAATATTCTAAAATAGGAAAGGGCGGTCTTAACGTCTCTTCTTGTAGAAACGCTTTTTATTAGATCTGCCGTTTCGTTTTCTAGGGGCGTATTCCGGCCCATCACCAATAGAAGAAGGGTTAGGTACCTTACGCACTTCTCTTTCCATCAATTCTTCAATCTTCAAGAATTTCTCTTGGTCTTCTTCATTGATAAAGGTCACTGCCTCACCTTCAGATGAAGCTCTGGCTGTTCTACCAATTCTGTGGATGTAGTCAGCGGCATCATTGGGTACATCAAAGTTGATAACCATATCAATGTTGTCGATATCAATACCTCTAGAGATCACATCGGTAGCCACCAAGATCTGGAGAGATCTATGTTTGAATTCTCTAAGCATAGCCTCTCTTTCAGATTGCTCTAAGTCGCTCGAAATGCCTTTAGCATTCATCCCTTCCTTTTGTAGCGCTTTCGTTAGCTCACGGACTTTACTCTTTCTTGAGGCAAAAATGACCAAGCTTGGTATGTCATTATATCTAAGTAGGTGTTTAACCAAGTCTACCTTTTGAGCATCGTAGGCATTAAAGGCCACTTGTACGATTTTTTCTGCCGGTTTTGATATGGATATATTAATCTCTTCCGGCTCTTGTAAGATGTCTTTAGCCAATGCTCTGATTTTTGGAGGCATGGTAGCCGAGAACATTAGGTTTTGACGTTCTTTCGGTAAATGATTGATAATGCGCATGATGTCTTCATGGAATCCCATATCTAGCATCCGGTCGGCTTCATCAAGCACTAGGTGTTTAAGCTGGTCTACTTTTACATAGCCAAGGTTTAAATGAGAGATTAGTTTACCAGGTGTTCCTACCACGACATGAGTTCCTTTGGCCAAGGCATTTTTTTCTTTGGCAAAGTCATCTCCAGATCCACCTCCATAAATTGGTATAGAGGTTACCCCTGAAAAATAGCTCAGACCTTCTAATTGCTGATCAATTTGCATGGCTAGTTCTCGAGTAGGACAAATGATGATGGTGTCGATGGTATCATCAGGTATCTCGTTCTCAGCAATCTTGTGCATTAACGGTAACAAGAAAGCTGCTGTTTTCCCAGTTCCTGTTTGGGCACACCCTATTAGGTCTTTGTTCCCCAAAATGATAGGGATTGCCTGTTCTTGAATTGGTGTTGGGTTTTCGAAGCCCATCGCATCTAGTCCCGAAAGGATATCGGCATGCAGATTTAGATCGGAAAAAGTCAAATTAGAACTAATTTATCGGTAGTTTCTGTTTAGAATTGAAATATAGTAAGAACAAACGCTCAATAGGTATGAAAAAGGCCAAATTTGAAACAAGTCTAAAGTGTGAAGGATGTGTAGCTACACTTTCAGAGCATATGAGTCAGCTAGATTTTGTTGAGAATTGGGAGGTTGATTTAAACTCTGATAAGAAAGTTCTTACCGTTCAAGGTGAGTCAATTGATAAAGAAGCGGTTGTCAAATCAGTAGAAGATGCCGGTTTTACTGCCAAAGAGAAGAGAGGTCTTTTTGGATTCTGACCTCAACTGATTAAGGTCATGTTATGGATTGATTTGAGTCAAACCAATCTTTGAAAGTATTAAATACATTCATGTCATTAGAAAAAGACTAATGCCATGAAAACATCAATCCGACTTCTGCTCTCATTTTTAATCGTCTGTTCAACTTTTACTGCCTTCGGGCAATCGAAGTATTTGCTTACGGCAGATCAAGAACTTATTGTCTTTGGTACTTCAACATTGCATAATTGGGAAATGGTAACTACAGCTGCAACAGGACAAGGTTTGTTTACCATTGAAAATGGAGAATTAGCTCAGGTACAAGATTTCAGCATTGAGTTTAAAGGCGAGGATTTAGAAAGTGGAAAAGGCATTATGGATAGAAATACACGCAGGGCCTTAGATACTGAGAATACACCTATGATCAGTTTTGACTTAAAGGAATTGAAAACAAATGCTGAAGGTAAATTGGAGGCTTGGGGCGACTTCACAGCTAAGGGCAATACCAGAAAGTTAAAATTCATAGTCTCTTACGAATTGAATGGAGACCTTATTGACATTCAAGGCACCACCTCCTTTAAAATGACGGACTTCGGTATAGAGCCTCCGGTTGCTTTAGCTGGTACTCTTCGTACGAGCGATGTGGTGGGTATTGAATTCTATTTAACCTTTGAGAAAGAAGCGTCTTCTGATAATTAACCCTTTTTCCAGAAATGAGGGGATAATAGCATTAGAACTGTAAAGAGCTCTAATCTTCCTAAGAGCATTAGGAATGACAGAAGCCATTTTCCGGCCATAGGCATACCGGCAAAATTATCTACTGGGCCAACATCTCCAATGCCTGGACCAACATTACCTAGGGTGGTAGCAACCGCTCCAAAGGCCGTGTCAAAGTCTATGTCCATAGAAGATAGTAGTACTACGCCAACAAGGAAAACCAAAATATAGATCATAATGAAGGCCAGAACATTGAATACGATTTGACCATCAATTGCTCTACCGCTAATTCGAACAGGCATTACGGCAGAAGGGTGTAGTTGACGTTTCAATTCAAGAAATGAGTTCTTGAAGAGCACGATGTGTCTAATAACCTTTACTCCACCAGCTGTTGATCCTGCTGAGCCTCCAACAAAAAGTAGCACAAAGAAAACAATGGTTAAGAAGTTCGCCCACTGCGTATAATCTGCTGATACAAATCCAGTTGTTGTTACTAAACTCACTACTTGGAAAAGTGAATCTCTAAAGGCCTGCTCTATAGGCATACCTTTCATTACCAAAAGTGTTACTGATACAATTACAGTTATGCTCAGAATGAAAAGAGAATAAACAATGAACTCCTCATTCTTAATGATCTTTTTAAAATTCCTTTTCAGAGTGAAATAGGTGAGTGTAAAACTCGTACCTGCCAGGAACATAAAGAAGATGATAATATACTGAATCAACGGTGAGTCGAAGTGCGCGATACTGGCATTTTTGGTACTAAAGCCACCAGTGGCCATTGTGGTCAAGGCATGATTAATCGCATCATAAGGGCCCATACCAGCGAAGAAAAGCAATACGGCTTCAAAAAGCGTTAAGCCTACATAAAGGAACCAAAGTCTTTTGGCTGTTTCTTGAATTCTAGGTTGAAGCTTGTCCGGGGTAATTCCCGGAGCTTCTGCTACGAAAAGCTGCATTCCCCCAATGCCTAAGAATGGAAGAATAGCAAGGGCTAATACAATAATACCCATACCACCAATCCACTGGGTTAAACTCCTCCAGAAGAGAATCCCTTTTGAAACAGCTTCAATATCGGTTAAGATAGAGGCACCTGTTGTCGTGTAGCCAGAAATGGTCTCAAAGAATGCGCCAGTCAATGTCGGAATTTCACCACTAATGAGATAGGGCATGGCACCAAAAAAAGACATCACAATCCAACCCAGCGTTACAATCAAATATCCATCCTTCTTCTTAAGGTCTCGATTTTCACGTTTTCTAGTGGCAAACCGAAGCCCTAAACCTGCGCCAAGGGTCACTACACTAGATATTAGTATCGCGAGCCAATCATCTTCTTTATAGTAAAAGGAGATAGGCAAGCATGTAGCCATGAAACCTCCGTTAATAATGAGGAGGTAACCTAGAATATTTCCTATTGCACTAAAATTGAATCTCATGCAGGGATTAGATGAAGTAGGACTCTACCTTTTGAATACATTCAGGTCTTGATAAGACAACTACTCTATCTTTTGTTGCGAATTTAAAATTACCAGGAGTGGTCAATCCTTTGCCATCTCTTATTACACCACCAATAATAGCTGATTTTGGGAAATCAAGATTTCTTAGTTCTTGAGCTGTAATCTTTGAGTTTTCCTGTACCTCGAATTCCAAAATCTCTGCATCTACACCATGTATACTGGCAATTGAAAGGATTTCACCTTTTCTGATGTGTCGGAAAATAAAGTTAGCAGCGATAAGTTTCTTGTTGATCATGGTATCCACACCAATACTCTGACTTAGGTGAATGTAATCCATGTTTTCAACCATAGAGATAGTCTTTTTAACACCCATCTTCTTAGCCACAAGGCAAGAGATGATGTTGGTTTCTGAATCGCCAGTTACAGCAATGAAAGCATCCACGTCTCCTATATTCTCTTCCTCTAGCAACTCTACATTTCTACCATCACCATTGATGATCATGGCATCAGGAAGCTGATCGGCCAGTTCAAAGCATTTTTGAGGATCTCTTTCGATAAGCTTCACATTGTATCGTTGACTAAGCAAGCGAGCAGTATGGAATCCAACGCGAGAGCCACCAAGGATCATAATACTCTTTACACCTTCCTTCTTTTTTCCTGTTAGAAAGAGAAGTTTTTCAACGCCCTCAGGTTGAGCAATAAAGTAGGCGTGATCATTCAGCTCAAATTTAGTGTCACCATAGGGGATAATGGTCTCATTATCTCTAAGAATCGCCACGGTCATAAAGGTTTGATCAGGGTTGATTTTGGCAACCTCTAGCATCGTTTTACCTTTCAATGGGCTTTTCTCATCAATGTTGACCCCAACCAGTTGAAGCAAGCCTTTTTCAAAATCGAAACTATCTGTAACGGCTACTTCTTTCAAGAGTCTTTTGATCTCTCGAGCTGCAAGCGATTCTGGAGAAATAATATCATCTATTCCTAGATGTTTCAGATTGAGCTTGTCTTTCTGATAAACGAACTCTGTGTTTGATATTCTTGCTACTGTACGCTTAGCACCGAGGTGTTTGGCAATAATGGAAGTAGCTATGTTGGTTTCTTCTGAGGAAGTAACGGCAATAAGCAAATCTGCATTAGCTACATCTGCTTCTTCTAATACAGCATAGGAAGTAGATGTACCTTTAATAATAGCTGCATCAAGCGAATTACTTGCTTGCTTAAGCTTGTCTGGTGCCTTGTCAATAAGTACTATGTCTTGTCCTTCTTGACTTAAAAGTTTGGCCAAATGAAACCCCACATTACCAACCCCCGCAATAATTACTCTCATCTTTTAAGACTTAAAAGTGCGCCAATTTATGAATTTTACTTTTTCGATCTATGCAAATCTGCTTATTACAAGGAAAACGATTACTTAGATGAATTCTTTTGGTGTAATCCTGATTTGATATGGAGGTCTCTTTGAGGATAAGGAATCTCTACATTATGCTCTTTAAACTTCTCAAAAATCAAGTAATAGAGCTGCGATTTCAGTATTATTGGTCTATCTATATAGGTGTTGGTCCAAACCAATAAATCAAAATCTAGAGAGCTTTCGCCATAACCGATAAACAGTACATCTGGTGCTGGTCTCTTTAATACATCTTTGTGGCCATCAGCCACCTCCAGCAATATTTGCTTTATATGTGCAGGATCTTCTTTGTAAGATACGCCTACGGGAATATGAAACCTGATTCTCCTGTCGTTATGAGACCAATTAATTACCTGTTTGTTAATGACATCCGAATTAGGAATGATCATTGAAATATTATCATTGGTATTAACTGTGGTAGCACGCGGAGATACCCTTACTACATCTCCAGATACTTCACCAACTTCGATTCTATCACCAACTTTAATTGGACGTTCAAAGAGTATGATTAAACCCGAAATAAAATTATTTGCGATGTTTTGGAGCCCAAAACCAATACCTACACCAAGCGCACCAGCTAATAGGTTTAGGCTACCTAAATGTATTTGAGAGGCCTGAATAACGATAAAGCCCCCTAGGATTATGAATATGTATTGGATAATCGTACCAATCGACTGGCTGACGCCAATGTCATCGGAATAACGAGACATTACCTGCTTTACAAAAACGGTCTTTAGCTTACCGGAAATAAAGACTAATAGTGCAAGCCAAATGATAACGCGTACGAGGTCGAAAAGTCTTACCTCATTTTCACCTTCTCCGAAGAGTGGTTGATTTAAGATGGACTCACTGCCTAAGCCAATGGTGGATAAGGCGAAGGTAAGACCTATCAAGAGTAGGGCATACTTTGTCGTATTACCTATAGACAATACAGTTTTACGATCCTCTATGTATCGGGGTAAGATTCTATTAATGAGGAGCGATCTTGAGATGTTCCCTACAATATTAAATAGGAACATGATCAAAAACGGAATGATAATTTCCGTGTAACTGAAGTATTCCTCAAGAATGTTGAAACCGCCTCCTAAAAATGGGATGTTTTCGTTGATGTAGTTTACGAGCTGCTGATAGAAGCTGATTCTTTCACCCGTGTCTTGAAAACTCATATCCGAATATAATCAGAAATGCATTATGGCAATAAGATTGAAGAATCACCATAACTCAAAAAACGATAATTGTTTTCTAAGGCCGATTGGTACACGTTTTTCCAGTCATTTCCTATAAAAGCAGATATAAGAAGTAGTAAAGTACTGTCGGGTTGATGGAAATTGGTAATAATCCCATCACATACTTTGAATTCGTAACCTGGCATGATAAAGACCTCCGTAGTGCCATGAATTTTAGCTAGACCTTTCTCATTCATCCATGCAGAGATGGCTTGGAAACTTTCCTTTCTCGAAGGCAATGCTTCACTTTTGTTGTAAAGCTCGAGCTTTTCAATGGCGAAATTTTCATTTCCATTAAGTAGTCGCACACCGTACCAGTAAAGGCTCTCTAAAGTTCTCATAGAAGTAGTACCCACAGCTATAATCTGACTTGATTGGATTACACTTTCAATGGCTTCTAGCTTTACTTCCATTTGTTCTGAGTGCATAGGGTGTTCTCTGGCATCTTCAGATTTAATGGGTTGGAACGTGCCAGCACTTACGTGCAGCGTTAATTCTGTTTCATTAACTCCATTTTCTTTTAAAGTATCAAGCACCTCATCTGTAAAGTGAAGACCTGCAGTAGGCGCAGCAACAGCTCCCTCTTCTTTTGAGTACACGGTTTGATATCTATCCTTATCATCAGCCTCAGCTTCTCGATTCAAATAGGGTGGAAGAGGTACTTTCCCTGTTAGCTCTACTATTTCAGCAAATGAATACTGGCTGTTATCCCAACTGAATTGGACGATCTTAGCATCTCTATCCAAAAGTTGAGCTTCAATTCCGACTTTCTCAGTGCCGTCTTCAAGATTTAGAAACAGCGATTGATCATCTTTCCATTTTTTGAGTCCACCAATCATACACTGCCATTGGACAGTTTTTCTCTCCTCCATCACAATACTCATGATGTTCGAGGGAGCTATCGGTTTGAGGAGAAAGATTTCAATGTATGCTCCGGTTTCTTTCTGAAAGAATAAACGGGCCGGAATCACCTTTGTATTGTTAAAGAAAAGACTGGCATTCGGTTTAATAACCTGATCTATTTGATTGAATACCTTATGCGATATTTCTCCTTTCTCATAAACTAGGAGTTTAGAATCAGACCTATTCTTTAAAGGATATTTGGCAATTTTCTCTTCAGGTAGAACGTAATTGATTTCGTTCAAATCTGGTTTTTCCGGCAGCACTATCATGAGGCGGCAAAGATAGTGTCAAATGACCTAAATGTTAAATTCTGATAAATCAACACACTTTTTTTTACTTCCATGCAACTTTTTTTAACCCCTGTTTTGAACCAAAATGTACGCTTAGATGAACGCTATTGAACATTTCCGTACACCTCTTGAAAAGAGGAAGTTTTTAAGTACCTGATAATCAGTTATTTAATTTTTTGGCACATGGCTTGAATAAATGTTGGCAGGTCAAAAACAACGGTCATTTTTAAGGTCAATCATCCGTCTAGAAGAGGCGGAACTCAAAATATCAAAACAACAATGAAAAAATTAAGTACAAATAATTTCTCTGCTCTCTTGGCACTTGTGTTAGGTGTCTTAGTCTTGACTTCAGCGAAGTCTACTGAGACGATCGCTTCAACCGATCTAGAGCCTGTAGTTGAAGATCTTTCCTATGTGGATGAAGTGGAAGAGTATGTAGACGCATATTTCGAGGAGCTTATCCAAGAGGAGTCCCTATTCACAGATTACGTGAAAATTTACAATGGTAATGACGAGTTAGTATTAGAAGGTGAGCGTTCATCATTTTCTGATACAGAGATGCAGGTATTGCATCAGGCAGATTTGCTTACTCAAGAGAGAGGGACAGCATATTATCAATTGAATAATTAGTTAGTAGTTTTAGTTTAAGGTTGATTAAGGCGATTTCGGACGGAGATCGCCTTTTCACTTTTATAGGGTTGCCAACATAAATTTTACTTCATCTCCGGGCTTCATTTGGCCAAAAAGATTAAGATCCTCTGAAATCACATTAACCATTCTTGGATATCCCCCTGTTGTCTGTGCATCCGCCAAAAGCACAATGGGTTGACCTGAATTGGTGATTTGTACAGTTCCTGGAATTATTCCACTTGAGATTTCTTCTGCACTTGAGTCATAACCCGTAATTCTCTCATTCAATCTGTAGCCCATACGGTTTGCATCTTGACTTATGGTAAAGATTTGGTGAAAGAAGCTTTCAATTTGTTCAATTGAAAATTGTGAGAATTCAGGACCTGTCACAACTCTTACGATATAACAAGAAGCATAGTAAGGCTTCTTAATCTTTATTTCCGGAAGATTTTCATTAGAACTAAGGTCTTCAATTTCTAGCTTATCATTGACTTGAACTGGTCCCATAAAACCCTTTTCGCTTAAGTAACTTGAAAGGCTACTATAGCTTCCAAGCCAACTTTTCACCTTCCATTGACCTTTGATGCCTATGTAGGTTCTGCAACCTTCTTGAGCACCTTTGAACTTCAGAATATCGCCCGATTTAACCCTAACTGCTTTATATCTCTCTATGGGTTCGTCTTCAATAGAACCATTCATTTCTGCTCCTGTGAGGCAAATCATTCCTTCTCCTTCAAATTCGATTTCAGGGCCAATTAAAGTGCATTCTAGTACTGGTGTATTCACTTCATTATCGAGTATTCTATTGGCTGCGCTCATAGAAAGCTTGTCTAAGGCACCTCCAACAGGAATTCCTATGTGTTGATGACCATTTCTACCGAAATCTTGAATGGTTGTTTTTAGCCCGGTCTTTCTGAAGTGCAGCTTAAGCATACTACTCATCGTACACCTCCATTTCGAAAATCCCCGTTTCTATTTTGAGCTTGATGATTTGGTATTCATCGGCTGATATTGCTCTAAACCGGATTTCATCACCAGCATTCAATAATGTGGGTGCCTCTCTCTCAGGAGAGAACATTTCTAAGGGTGTTCTGCCGATAATTTGCCAACCGCCTGGCGCTTCAGTAGGATATATGCCTGTTTGTAAACCTGCTAGGCCTACAGAACCTGATGGTACTTTTAATCTTGGATTTGATTTACGAGGGCTTTCTAGTTTTACATCTAGTGGTCCCATATATGCGAAACCAGCAACAAACCCCAACATAAACACTCTGTAATTCCTCGAGGTGTGTAATTCTATAAGTTGTTCTTTAGAAATATCGAGAATAGAGGAAATTTCTTCTAAGTCTAAGCTAAAAGGTGATTCATAGCAGACAGGAATAACGTACTTATTGTTGCCAACGGGTTCAATACTTTCTAAGTCTTTTCCTATTTCTCTTATGTATATAGTCGCCTCATGAAGTGACCAAATTTCTTGGTTTATACCTATTGTGAGAGAGTTATATGCTGGAATAAGAAACTCTATTCCCTTTTTGAATTCTATGGCTTTGAAAAGGGCAATTACCTTTTGATTGGTTGTTATTGAAATCTCTCTTTCGAAAGAAACCAATAAGCAGCTGTCTCCAAAAGGTTGAATCTTCATCTTAATTCAGTCTTGTGTTAATCTCTCTTAGAATCTTAACAGCCGATGGATTATCACCGTGTATACAAAAGCTTTCAGCTTCTATTTTCACCTCTATTCCTTCAAGTGAATAGGTTTTGCCATACTTCATAATGTTGATTACCTGTTCAGCAGCCTTATTGCTATCCTCAATTACTGCGTTGGGAAGATTTCTATTACGTAGTTTTCCATCAGCTTCATATTGGCGATCAGCAAAAGCCTCAGGGATGAAGGTTATACTGAGCGAATCGAGAATCGATTTCACATGACTACCCGCTAATCCCATAATGGATAAGGAATCATCAATAGATTTGATGGCTTCGTATACAGTGAATGCCACTTCTTTATTCTTCGCAATCTCATTATACAATGCTCCATGTGGCTTAACATAGGCCATTTGACCCCCTTTGGATTCCACCATTCCTTTCAGTGCCGACACTTGGTATTTGATATAAGAAGATAGTTCAGGCTGACTCATAGGAATAACCCTTCTACCAAAGCCTTGTAAATCTGGATATCCAGGATGAGCACCAATCCTTGTCCCATGTTGTAGGGCTAAGTCGATTGTCTTTTCTATATGATATGGATCTCCTGCATGAATACCGCAGGCAATGTTACAACTGTTAATGTATGGAAAGATGGCTTCATCATTACCGATGATGTAATTGCCAAAGCTTTCGCCCATATCACAATTTATGTCAACCTTAGTCATCGTCTCCTAGCTTAGGTCTAATAAAGTATACCTCTTGTATTTTGCCATGGGCTATTTTGTACATGGCAATTACTTGTGATACAGGACCGTTTTTCTGTCTTACAACATACTCCTGATCAATTACAGTATTGCCCAATACCATTCTATTAATTAAAGTACAATGAAGATCCGGAGTGTTTTCGAACATGCTGCCATAGCGTTTTCTCATGTTCTCTTTCCCGGACATGGTAAGTCGATTGGGATGACTATAAATCTTGACTGTGTCGCTATACGGCTCTAGAAATGCTTCAATATCTCGAGCATTGTAGGCATCGAGTTGTTTTTGAACCGGAATAACATTGGCCTTTTCTTGAGAAAAAGAGACTTGAAATGCAGTAATTAAAAGAAATAGGGTGAGTATTTTAGATCTCATCGTTTTGATTTTCTATTGCAATAGAAAATCAATCTAGCCAAAAAGAGGCAGAGTTCTATTTAGAGTCCTCCAAAAGGGCCTTCAATGCCAATCACATGACAACAATCGTGACCCACTACAAAATCTTGCTCGATTACGGGCGTGCTTCCCACTACGCCAATAAAACGAACATTAGTTCCATCTTTAGCTACTTGGTCCATTTCTGCATCTGAAATAATTACATAGAATTGACTTACAAGAGGGTCATGTTGCCCTTCATAGTTGTAGGTCTCACCATTATCTAAGTTGAGGGTATAGTAGGAATCTAATACAACAAATTGCTCATTTTCTCTAGGAGAGAAAGTGAGTGATCTGAATTCTTCTGTACAAAGCAATTCTTCTGGGCAATCATCAGTGGGTGTTGCTTCTTCGCCACAAGCAAAGAGAAGAAAAGCGAATAGGACCGAAATGAGTTTTAACTTTTTCATGATACTAATTAGACACGCCTCTATCTCAGATGGTTGTAAACAACATTTGTTTATTTGATGTAATGCTCTTTTCTGAACCATTCATAAGCACGGAAAATGGCATCTTCTGGCTCAAGCTCTGGTTGATAGCCTAATTCTCTCTTTGCTTTGTTAATATCTAAATGCTGACCCGATGCAAGTACCGCCACTGCAGTTGAAGACAGAGTAGGGGGCTTGCCTCCCATAAGACTGTATTTCGTCTCTTGAAATCTAGAGACAAGTTTAGCAAGTTTCAAACTGAGCGTTTTTTCAAGCTTAGGAACACCCGCTCTTTTGCATATCAGTTCTACTATTTCAGAAGTATCTGTGTTTTTTCCACCGATTAAGTAACGTTCCCCAAATCGTCCTTTTTCAAGGGCGAGTAATAATCCTTTACCTGCATCTCCCGCATAGACCACATTTCTTTTTCCATGAATAAAGGCTGGAAGCGTTTGATTAGATAATTCAACTATCAATCTACCAGTGGTAGGCGCATAGTCATATTCTCCGAATGTCATACTCGGAATGCCGATTACAATGGGTAGACCTTCAGAAGCGGCTTCTCTTGCCATTTTGTCCATAAGCCATTTTACCTGAACATAAGGTGCAGAGTTATCAGGAGCCTCTGGGTATACACCCTCTTCGTTTGCCAAGCCTGAATTTACTTTGGGTATGGCAATGGCGCCTCCTATGTATAAAGCCCGTTTTATTCCAGCCTCTTTAACCGCATCTAGGAAAAAGTGCATTTGGTGGCGTGCCGTTTTCAATTCGGCAGCAAGAGGTCTTGGTAAAGTAGGGTAGTAGGCTCCTGCATTCACTACATAATCCAAACCCTCAAAAGCTCTGATCAAGGCGCCTCGATCATTTAGATCAGCAATTCGTGATTCAAATTTCAGGTCACCAACCTTAGAGAGATCTGTTGATTTGCGGTGTATTAAAACCAGTTCGTACTGTTTAAAAGTTGCAGCAATGGCCAAATGATGGCCTAGCATTCCGGTTCCACCAATGATTCCGAGTTTCATAATTCAATCTAATAAGAATCCACTATCCTAATGTATGCTCGCTAGTAACAAGTCAATTTTTTAATTTCATTTCAATCTTTAGATTTATTATTACTGCTCATGCTGCAAGGCATTTTGACTAAAGAATGAAAGAGAATTTTTAGAAGGGTAAGAGACCAATCGAAATGACCCCAGAACGAAGACTTAAATTTCAGAACCTAGGACTTATTGTACTCATCAGTACGCTCTATGGATTGCTTTATAACTATCTGTACTATCCACATACATTTGTTGAATTCCTGGAGGCAGGTAGCATTGGGGTTTTTGTAGGGCTATTCATAGGTTCTTTGGAAGGCTTTGTTCTAGCTCCATTTTTTCGAACGAAATCATTTCGCTCTGTTACCGCCATTCGGGTTGTCATTTATTCAACTATAATTAGTCTATTACTTGCGGTTGTATTAGCTATAGAGGAAGCTGCCATTCAGGAAATACCTTATGCTGATGCTTTTGTTCAATATCTACAGACGTATGAGTTTAGACGCGATTTTGCCTATACCTTATTCTTTATTCTGTCTGTTCTCTTTTTGATTGAGCTATTCAGTTTTGTTGGACAACGCAGATTTTTCAGACTCCTTTTAGGTAAATATCATCAGCCAAAAGAAGTGGAGCGCATTTTCGCATTTATCGATTTGAAGGATTCTACGGTCATTGCCGAAAAGCTTCCACATGTTCAATACAGCGAATTGATGAGAGATTACTTTAATGACCTTTCTGATGCTATCTTACTCTATGATGGAGAGATATACCAGTTTGTAGGAGATGAGGTAGTAGTAAGCTGGCCAATTAATTCTAAAAGGCCCAAATGCATTGATTGCTTTTTCAAAATGAAGGAAATCATTCACGAGCGTAGTGCAAACTATCAGCATAAGTATGGGCTTGTACCTCAATTCAAAGCCGGCATCCATGCGGGGGTAGTCATCACGACCGTGGTAGGAAAACACAAGAAAGAGATTGTCTATCATGGAGATGTGTTAAATACCACAGCACGAATTCAAGGGAGGTGCAATGATTTGGGACAGGAATTGTTGCTTTCAAAAGACATGCTGAATTATCTTGATATAGGAGATCAATATTTAGCGTCTGAAATAGGGGAGATATCCTTGAAAGGTAAGGCTAGTAAAATGGGGCTTATAGGAATTACTATTAAAAAAAGAGCCGATTAAACATCGTCATCATCTTCTTCATCCGCATAAGGATCAAGATCATCTGCATCATCTTCATTATCCTCTAGATGCTTCTCTTCATACTCCTCTTTAATATCTTCTCTTAATTGTCCGTCATCATCATAATCTTCGTCTTCTTCGATGATTTGCTGCGCTTCAGAAATGGTCATGCGAACGAGGTAATACTTATCTTCTGCCTCAAAAGGTAAGGCAGAAACTTTATTACCCTCCTTATTGGTAAAGGAGATTAAATTGTCTTCAAATCCATCTGGATATTCCAGTTTGATTTGCTCCTGAACATTCGGTTCTAGCTTAGCATAGTCCTTGACTACCCTAGGCTTGGCTTGATTAACAGGCATTTTGCTGTTTTATTTTGCAAGCGAAAAGAGTTCTCTTTTCATCAAATACGCAATAGGAGATACAATATTTAACCTAAAATTCACATTAGAATCCAGGCCCCAGAATATCGATAGTTCCAGATGGCCAAAGAAATGTGGAGGGATAAATCATGGCATAATCGTCCCAAAAAGGGTTTGCATTGGGGTCAGATTCGTTTTTAGAGTTAATCACCTTATTCTCAATGACTTTACAGTCTAGCTTTTCATAGAACTCTGGTACACCCGTTTGGAATAAGCAGAGAGGAAATTCTTCATTCTGAATTCGCAAGAAGGCATCTTTGACCAGCAAAGCGCCCAAGCCCATACCTCTATGCATATGGTCTACGCAGACTCCTCCAAGTCCCATAACTCCAACCTCTTTGTTTACCATTTTTATGGTTAGGGGAAAAGATTCAGCGTAGGCTATCAATTCATTTCCTTCGAATACGCAATGACAAGTTTTCTTAGGGTGACGCGCGTAGAATTTTTCAATCTTTTGTTCTTCAGTCAACTCCTTCACCCGCTCTGGCCAAGTGCGATCAAGTAAATCACTAAGCGCAAGAATCTGCCCCTTTGTTAAATCTTCAGGTGAATAATTGATAAGTTCCACTAGTCTACTTTTTGAGCACTAAGATTTAGTGCTTGCTCTTTTCGGTATCGGTCTAAACCAAATTCTATTAATAAATCTAGTAATTCAGCATAAGGAATACCTGTAGCGTCCCACATTTTTGGATACATACTGACACTCGTAAAACCAGGTATTGTGTTGACTTCGTTCAGATAAATTTCTTTGTTTTTAGTTAGGAAGAAGTCAATTCTAGCATATCCTTCGCACCCCATTGCAATAAATACCTTAATAGCTTGTCTTCTAATTTCTTCAAGGATCTGACTTGCTTCATTTGCGGGAATTACAAAACCTGAAGAATCTTTGTCTACATACTTAGATTCAAAGTCAAAGAAGTCCGTATTCATTGTTACTTCACCCGGAATCGATGCTTTAGGGTTTTCGTTTCCAAGAACAGCACATTCCACTTCTTTATTAGGAATAAATTTCTCTATCAGAATCTTAAAATCGAATCTAAAAGCTTCTTCAAGCTTTTCGTTGTATTCTGCTTCATTGGTCACTTTGTAAACTCCTACAGAAGAGCCTAAGTTGGCCGGCTTGAGGAAGAGTGTAGTGCTTAGTTCTTTTGCTAAATCGCTGTAAGCAGGTTTGTTATCTGCGGTAGCCACTGCATAAGGAGTTATACCAATGCCCGCATCTCTCAGAATTCGTTTTGTCATGTCTTTGTCCATACAAGCTGAAGAAGCCATAACGCCACATCCTACAAATGCCAAGTTGGCCATTTTGAAATATCCTTGAATTGTACCGTCTTCTCCAAATAATCCGTGTAGTACAGGAAACGCAACATCCAACTTGGTAATGACTTGACCAGATTGAAGTTCTACCAGATTTGCACCTTGATTGGCAGGGGAGAGTAGAACCGATTGCTTGTTATTTAAAGATAAGTCATCAACTAAGAACCATGCGCCTTGAATATCTATGTAGATAAGAGAGATGTCATACTTAGATTTATCAATTTCTCTATAAACGCTCTCTGCCGAAAGCTTCGAGATTTCATGTTCAGTTGATTTTCCTCCAAATACTAAGGCTAAACTTATCTTACTCATTGGTACTCTTTATATGAAAACGTAAGTCGTCTTAAAATTCATAAAAACGAAGTCAATTTTTTACATTATCAGAATGAATTTTTTCCATTTATCTTAAGCAGGTGAAGTCAAGGTTACTCAACTTTCTTTTTTGGCTTGTTATCGCTGCTGCTTTTATAGGACCAGGAACCGTAACCACAGCAGCTTCTGCTGGGGCTAATTTCGGATATCAGCTTATTTGGGCATTGGTGTTCTCAACTTTTGCATGTGCTATACTGCAAGAAGCAGCGGCAAGAGTAGTGATAGGAAGTGGTAAAACATTATCGCAGGCCATTAAGGAACAATACAGTTCAAAGACATTGATCTTAACCATAGTTGTTTCTGTATTTTTAGGTTGTGTGGCTTATGAAGCAGGAAACATTTTAGGTGCAATTTCAGGATTGGCCTTGATTGTTACCAGTATACCTGTTTGGGTATTTACCGTTGTAATTGTACTTATATCGGCCTTGATTTTATTTCTGGATAGGATCTCTTCGGTAGCTAATTTCTTAGGCCTTTTAGTTGCAGTTATGGGTTTTTCATTCATTGCGGTAGCTATACAATCCAAGCCTGTTCTTTCCGATATTTTTATAGGTGCATTTATGCCTTCCTTAAATACCGACAGTGTACTGCTTACACTAGGTTTAGTTGGTACCACTATAGTTCCTTATAATATTTTTTTAGGGGCAGGACTGGCCAAGGGTCAATCCATTAAGCAAATGAGAGCAGGTCTTATTCCTTCTGTCATATTAGGAGGGATAATTTCTATTGCTGTGGTGATAGTGGGAAGTGGGTTGGAGTCAGAATTCAGTTTTGAGGCTTTATATACCTATTTATCCTTAAACCAAGGGTCTAATATGGCGCGCTTTTTTGCTGTCGGACTTTTCGCTGCTGGCTTTACCTCTACCATTACAGCGGCATTGGCAGGAGCATTCGCTTTAAGAAGTGGTTTTTACACCGAAGAGGCACAACATACTCGAGATTGGTCTTTAATGAAATGGTGGCTGTTGGTATTATTTGTTGGATTAGTTTTCGGTGTAAGTGGAGTTAAACCTATTCCCGTCATTATTTTGGCGCAAGCAGCTAATGGGTTTATTCTGCCTTTAATTGCCTTTGCTCTTTGGCAAATACTCAATAATTCAAATCTGGTTAATCATCATATCAATTCTTATTTCCAGAATGTATCAATGGCGATTACAGTAGGGGTAACCTCTATGTTGGGTTTGATCAATGTTTCAAAAGCACTTTATACTGTTTTTGGTCTGGCTTTCGCTCTTGACGGTGCGGTGGTATACTCCATAACAGGTCTTACCTTGTTGATTCTTTTTTATGCTATTTGGAATATCAGAAAGCTGAGAATTAACAATTAGATAGCTTCATTTTCCAAAGAGCGAATTACATTTGTGCATGCACAAAAACTATCTATTCATTATTCTAATACTTGCATTGTTCTCATGTGGTGACAACACAAGTTTTACCCCAACTCCTACTGCACCGGAAGAGCCTGAAGCTGAGCCCATATCATTCGAAAATTGTTTGGCTGACAGGTCAGCTCAAACCTTAGAAGTAGCAACTTGGAATATTGAGCAATTTCCTAAAGTTGAAACCTCTTTCGACATAGTTAAGCAAATGATTGAGCAATACGATTTAGATGTAATTGCACTTCAAGAAATGACCTCTGTGAGTGAATTCGAAGATTTAGTGAATGCACTTGAGGGATGGGAAGGATACATTACGCAAGTCAATAACAGTAATCTTATGTTGGCTTACTTGTACAAGACCGCTGAGGTAACTGTAAGTGGAAGCCCTGTTAATCTTTATAACGAGGACACTGACGAATACAATAATGCTTTTACCTCTTTTCGCAGACCTTACCTCATGCAAGTGACACATTTCAGTGGATTAGCTGTTAATCTCATCAATGTGCATTTAAAATGTTGCGATGGTTCTGAAGATAGAAGAAGAGCCGCATCTCAATTATTAAAGCAATATGTTGATGATAATTTGGCTACGGAAGAGACGATCATTTTAGGAGACTTTAATGATGAAATTGTTGATACGGATAATGTATTTCAGAACTTCATAGACGATGCGGATAACTTTAGATTTACTACACTAGATATCGCTCAGGGTCCACCAACGGGTTGGTCGTTTAGAACGCCTTCACTGTCAAGCCAAATAGACCAAGTTCTTATTACAAATGAACTTTTTGATAATGAGATTTCAACCACAGTGATTCAGCCGGAGTCGTGTTTATCTACTTATGAGGTTACAGTATCTGACCATAGACCAGTATTAATTAGACTCGAAAGAGATTGATTTTCGAAAAAGCTAAAAAACCATTTGCATTAAATAATTCCTTTTCTACATTTGGCAGCACAATGAAAGTAATAAACAGAAATAGCGCATGGTGGTGGCACGTAACGGAAATCCGATAACGTGAACGCATAGCTATTCCTGAGAAAAATATATCAAGCCTGCAGTTCATGCAGGCTTTTTTTGTTTAAGACGTTTTTAAAATGAGCATTAAACTTAAAACCAATTACAAAAAACTATTAGCAGATACGGTTACTCCCGTGAGTATCTATTTGAAGCTGAGAGATAAATATGAGAATCCAATTCTTTTGGAGAGTTCAGACTATCATGGAGCTGATGACAGTTTCTCGTACATCTGTTGCGATCCACTTGCTCGTTTTGAGGTAAAAGATGGACTTCACAGTCAGCATATTGTTGGCATGGCCGAGGTTGGAGAGGTTAGTGGCGAAGAAGCCATGGCTAAGTTAGATGCTTTTGCAAATGCATTTCAAGCAGAAGAAAACCCTTTTAAGTTCATCAATAATGGTCTTTTTGGTTATATAGGTTATGACGCGGTTCAATATTTTGAGCATATACCTGTTTCTGAAAATAAAGAGGATCAATACGGAATACCCGATATTCTCTATCATGTTTATCGCTATGTGATTGCAATAGATCATTTTAAGAATGAGCTTTACATCTTTGAACATTATCCAGATACTGAGTCTCCAAAGGGACTAGAAGCCATCGAGCAACTTGTTAATAACAAGAATTACCCGTCTTATGAATTCACACCAAATGATGACGAGCAATCAAACTACACAGATGAAGAGTTCTTAGATATTCTTCAAAAGGGTATGGATCATTGCTTTAGAGGAGATGTTTTCCAGATAGTTTTATCTAGAAGATTCCAGGAGTCTTTTTCAGGCGATGAATTCAACGTATATCGTGCTCTAAGATCAGTTAACCCTTCGCCATATCTATTTTATTTTGATTATGGTTCATACAAGATTTTTGGATCTTCTCCTGAAGCGCAACTGATTATAAAGGATAGAAAAGCAACAATTCACCCGATAGCGGGAACATTCAGAAGAACAGGCAACGATGAAGCCGATGCTGAATTAGCTAAGAAACTTCACGATGATCCTAAAGAGAATTCAGAGCATGTGATGCTAGTTGATTTGGCAAGAAATGATCTGAGCCGTGCTGGTTCTAATGTTGAAGTAGATACTTATAAGGAGATTCAGTACTTCTCTCATGTGATACACTTGGTTTCTAAGGTAACAGGAGAATTAAGTCCTGAGATGAAAGAAACGGCTATGATTGCTGGTACTTTTCCGGCTGGAACTTTGAGTGGAGCACCAAAAGTGAGAGCTATGCAGCTCATCAATGATTATGAAAAGACAAGGAGGGGGTACTATGGTGGAGCTATAGGTTTTATGGGTTTCAATGGTGACTTCAACCATGCCATCATGATTCGATCTTTCTTGAGTAAAGACAATAGTCTTTTCTATCAGGCTGGGGCAGGTGTTGTGGCAAAGTCTAGCACTGAATCCGAATTACAAGAGGTCAATAATAAATTAGCTGCTCTCAGAAGCGCGATTCAATTGGCTAAAGAGATCAAGTAATTGAGCAATGAAGATTTTAGTACTCGATAATTACGACTCTTTTACCTACAACTTGGTGCATTACATCAAGGAGTTAGGTCATAGCGTTAATCTAGATGTTTTCCGAAATGATCAGATCGATCTTGATAAAGTAGGAGACTATGATAAGATACTGCTATCTCCGGGGCCAGGTATTCCAGAAGAGGCCGGCATAATGCCTGCTCTCATCAAGCGCTATGGGAAGACCAAGAGCATATTAGGAGTTTGTCTGGGACATCAAGGTATTGCTGAAGCTTATGGTGCCAAGTTATACAACATGGAAACAGTTCTCCATGGTATTTCGAGCCAACTGGAAGTTCTGAAAAAAGACGACCGTCTATTTAGAGGTGTACCACAAGCTTATAAAATATGTCACTACCATAGCTGGAATGTTGATAGAAATCATATCGGTGACAAATTGGAGGTCACTGCAGTAGATGAGTTCGGAGAAATTATGGCCATTAGTCATAGGGAGTATGATGTAAAAGGCGTCCAATTCCATCCTGAGTCTATAATGACAGAGCATGGACATAAATTGATTGAAAACTGGTTGAGCTAAGAGAGCAATGAAAGAAATATTAAATCAGCTATTCGAATACAAATCGCTGGATAAGGAAACAGCAAAAGAGATACTCAAGAATCTTGCGCAAGGCCAGTATAACCAGAGCCAAGTGGCGGCTTTTCTTACAGTTTACTTGATGAGGAGTATTACTGTTGAGGAGCTAGAAGGCTTTAGAGATGCCATGTTAGAGCTTTGTGTACCTGTTGAAATTCCAGAATATGATGCGATAGATCTATGTGGAACGGGAGGCGATGGCAAGAACACTTTCAATATCTCAACATTGTCATCATTTATAGTAGCCGGTGCTGGACAAAATGTAGCAAAGCACGGAAACAATGGTGTGTCTTCGGTTTCTGGTTCATCAAACCTAATGGCTCATTTTGGATATGAATTTACCAATGATGTAGATAAGCTTAAAAAGAGCTTGGATGAATGTGGGCTCTGTTTTTTGCATGCACCTCTTTTTCATCCGGCAATGAAGAACGTAGCGCCAATACGTAGGGAACTAGGGGTTAAAACTTTCTTTAATATGTTGGGCCCAATGGTAAACCCATCTTTCCCTAGAAAGCAGTTGGTAGGTGTTTTTAGCTTGGAATTAGCTCGGTTGTATGGCTATCTCTACCAGAAAACTGACAAGAGTTTTGTTATTCTTCATGCCTTAGACGGCTATGACGAGATATCATTGACAGGTTCATTTAAGAAGATATCTAATGGCAAAGAAGAGATTGTTAATCCTTATGATTTAGGATTCGATGCTATAAGACAGGAGGATATTTTTGGTGGCGACTCAGTGGAAGAATCAGCCAAAATATTTGAAGACATACTGAAAGGGAATGGAACCGAACCACAGAAAAATGTTGTGATAGCTAACGCAGCCATGGCCATTCAATGTGGTAAAGGTGTCTCTACAGAAGATGCATTAGGTATGGCAAGAGAATCACTAGAGAGTTGTAAAGCATTAAGGACATTTAAAAAGATTATTGAATTATAAAACTTGCCGTCATTGCGAGGGAGGCACGACCGCGGCAATCTCCTCATTAGAAAAAGGAGACTCCTTCGTACCTCGCAGTCACGAATATAAACATGGATATACTAGAAAAAATTATAGCGCATAAGCACAAAGAGGTTGAAGAAAGAAAGTCTTTAACTCCGATTAAGCGATTAGAGCAGAGCATCTATTTTGAGAGTCAACCCGTTTCGCTAAAGAAATACCTTTTACGAGAAGATAAATCTGGAATTATAGCTGAATTCAAGCGTAAATCTCCATCCAAAGGGTTGATTAATGGACATGCTCCCGTAGAGAGAACCACAATTGGATATATGCAGGCTGGCGCTTCAGCCCTATCGGTTCTTACGGATTCCGAATTTTTCGGTGGCAAAAGTGAGGATTTAGAATTGGCTCGAAAATTCAATTTTTGTCCAGTTCTGAGGAAAGATTTTATGATAGATGAATATCAAATTGTTGAAGCAAAATCTATTGGAGCTGATGCTATTTTGCTGATCGCTGCAGCGCTATCACCCGAAAGGCTTAAAGAGTTGGCTGCCTTTGCAAAGACTCTACAATTAGAAGTGCTGATGGAAGTTCATAATCAAGAAGAATTAGAGAACAACTTGAATGAACACTTAGATGTGGTTGGTGTGAATAATAGGAACCTCAAAACCTTTGATGTAAGTGTTCAGACTTCTAAGGATTTAGCTGCATTGATTCCTGATGATTTTGTCAAGATTTCAGAAAGTGGCATAAGCGAGCCTGAAACGATTATTGATTTGAGGACCTATGGATTTAAAGGCTTTTTAATTGGTGAAACCTTTATGAAAACCGGTAGACCAGAACGAGCGGCAAGAGAATTCATAAGTAAGCTTCGCTAGTTTTAATGGTGAATAATAAATGTTGAATGATGAGTTCTGGAGAAATTGATAACGAAGGCAAACTAGTGGAACCTAAAACTCTAGCTAGGTTCAATTTTACATTAAATACTCATCACTAATCATTATGAAATTGAAGGTTTGTGGCATGCGAGATACTAAAAATATCAGGGACTTATTGTCTTTGCAGCCAGACTATGTTGGTTTCATTTTCTACGAGAAATCACCTCGAAATGCAGAAGGTATTTTAAGAGCAGAAGTATTGAAAGATTTTCCTGAAGGGATAATTAAGGTGGGTGTTTTTGTAAATGCCTCTTTTGAATTTATTATGTCGAAAGTTCGTGCCTATGGGCTTGAAATGCTTCAACTTCATGGAGAAGAGAGCATTGAGTTGGTAAAGGAATTAAAGGCAGAAGGCTTGAAAATCACCAAAGTTTTCGGTGTAGATGATAGTTTCAACTTTTCAGAACTAGAACCTTATAAACCTCATGTTGACTTCTTTCTATTCGATACCAAATCGAGGCAAAGAGGTGGTACCGGGGTACAATTCAATTGGGAGAAATTAAAAGAATATGATCAGGAGGTTCCCTTCTTTTTAAGCGGGGGAATTTCCAATGAAAATATAAAGGCACTTGACAACATAAAGGGACTGAATATTCATGCATTAGATGTGAATTCTAAGTATGAGATTGAGCCTGGATTAAAGGATATTGAGAAGATTAAAGAACTGGTTAACGTCATTCCGAGCTTGAGGAACGAAAGTGAAGGAATCTCCTGATCGGTTAGGGAGACTGCTTCGTGCCTCGCAGTGACGAAAAATGTATAGACTATGAAAGTAAAAGTTGACGAAAGAGGGTATTACGGTAATTTTGGAGGAGCATATATCCCAGAAATGCTTTATCCGAATATTGAGGAGTTGAGAGATAATTATGAGCGAATCATGGCTGAACCTGACTTTCAGGAGCAGTTTCAGTCGCTTTTGAAAGACTTTGTGGGTAGACCGACACCACTCTACAAAGCTGAAAGACTTTCAGAAAAGTATGGAGCCAAAATCTATCTGAAGAGAGAAGATCTTTGTCATACAGGAGCACATAAAGTAAATAACACAATTGGCCAGATTTTGATGGCGCAGCGTTTGGGTAAGAAAAAAATTATTGCTGAAACTGGTGCTGGTCAACATGGTGTGGCCACTGCCACGGTTTGTGCACTCATGGGAGTAGAATGTATCGTCTACATGGGCGCAGTAGATATTGAAAGACAGAAGCCAAATGTAGAGCGCATGCGAATCCTTGGTGCTGAAGTTCGCGCTGCAGAAAGTGGTAGCAAAACCCTAAAAGATGCAACGAATGAAGCAATGCGCCATTGGATCAATAACCCAACGGATACGCATTACATCATCGGTTCTGTAGTGGGGCCTCATCCATATCCTGAGATGGTAGCTCGCTTTCAGTCAGTTATTAGTGAGGAGATAAAGAAACAACTCCAAGAACAAGAAGGGCAAACCAACCCTGACTATGTAATTGCTTGTGTTGGTGGAGGTTCTAATGCAGCGGGAGCTTTCTATCATTATTACGATGATGAGGATGTACAATTGGTTGCTGTTGAAGCAGCAGGAAAAGGAAATCATACAGGAGAGTCTGCGGCAACAACTGTTTTGGGTAAACCTGGAGTTTTACATGGAAGTAGAACACTTTTAATGCAAACGGAAGATGGTCAAGTGGTTGAGCCTTATTCCATATCAGCCGGATTAGATTATCCTGGAATTGGTCCTGTTCATGCACACTTATATGAAACAGGGAGAGCTAAATTTTACAGTGTAACTGATGAGGAGGCTATGAAGTCTGGTATTCAATTGAGTCGCTTAGAAGGGATTATTCCTGCTATTGAAACCGCTCATGCTTTTGCTGCGCTTAACCAAATGAGTTTTAAGCCAGAAGATATTGTTGTGATCAACCTTTCAGGAAGAGGGGATAAAGATTTAGAAACATACATTAAATGGGGGAAATATTAGTGAGTTACGAGTAGTGAGCCAATAGTTACGAGCTCGAAACTCGAAACTCATAACTCAAAACTATTTATGAACAGAATAGAAGAGCTTTTTAAGCATAAATCAGATCGCGTGCTGAACGTGTACTTTACTGCTGGTTATCCTCAATTGGACGATACTACGGCTATAATGGAGCAGTTAGAAGTTTCTGGAGCAGATCTAATTGAAGTTGGGATTCCATTCTCAGATCCTATTGCAGATGGTCCAACCATTCAAGACAGTAATGGTGTGGCTTTGGACAATGGTATGACATTAAAACTTCTTTTAGAGCAACTGAAAGGTGTTCGAGAGAAAGTTTCGATCCCAATTATTTTAATGGGCTATATCAATCCAATTGTACAATATGGTATTGAGCAGTTCTGTAAGGATTGTCAAGAGATTGGAGTTGATGGATTAATTCTGCCAGACCTCCCAATGTTTGAGTATATAGAGGTGCATAAGCCATTATTCGATAAGCACGGCTTGCTCAATATTTTCTTGATTACGCCACAGACTTCTGAATCTAGAATTCGCGACATAGATGAAAACTCAAGCGGCTTTATTTACATGGTGTCTTCAGCGAGTACAACGGGTGCCAAAGCACAAGTCTCAGGAGATCAGGAAGCGTATTTTGCTAGGATCAAAGCCATGGACTTAAAGAATCCAACATTGATCGGATTCGGAATTTCCAACAAAGAGACATTCGATAAAGCATCAGCGAATGCCAATGGTGCTATAATTGGTAGTGCCTTTATAAAAGCCATTTCTAAAGAGGGTAACCTCAACGACAACATAGATGAATTTGTCAAATCAGTAATCAGTTAATTATTTAACGCTAAACATTTTTCTAAGTGATTATTCAATTCGAACAAGACATTAAGGCCGCCCAGAAAGACGCCATTATTGACAAGATAAAAGGTCTCAAATACAAACCAACTGAGGTAAAGACTCAGAAGGGAGACTATTTAATAGGAACAGGCAAGAAGGACTTTGATATCAGATCTATTGGCTCAATGGATGGTATTAAAGACATACATATTGTTTCTGATGACTACCAATTGGTATCCAAGAAATGGAAAGTAGATCACACCCAAATCGATTTGGGAGATGGTGTTGTTATTAGAGAAGGTGGTTTTCAAATTATGGCAGGACCCTGCTCTATAGAAGGTGAGGACCAGATTAGAAATACAATTGCTCATTTGAAAGCCAATGGTATCTCCATTATGCGAGGTGGTGTCTATAAGCCCAGAAGTTCCCCATATTCTTTTAGAGGAATGGGTATTGATGGTCTCAAGTTGTGGTATGAGCTTGCTAAAGAGGCTGGTATCAAGATTGTTACTGAAGTAATGCAGGTGTCTCAGATAGCCGAGATGGATCCTTATGTCGATATCTATCAGGTAGGAGCTAGAAACACGCAGAATTTCAATTTGTTAGATGAGCTGGGCAAGAATACAGATAAGCCTGTTATGATCAAACGAGGTATTTCAGGTACAATCGATGAGTTATTGCATTCTGCAGAATACGTATTTAGTGGTGGGAATGAAAGACTCTTATTATGTGAAAGAGGCATAAGGACCTATGAAAAAGCTACTCGAAACACGATGGATTTGAATGCTGTAGCTGTATTGAAAGAAAAGACGCATTTGCCGGTAATTGCCGATCCTTCTCACGGCATTGGAATTCGTCATCACGTAGAGCCTATTGCTTTGGCCAGTATTATGGCAGGGGCAGATGGTGTTATTTATGAGACCCATGAAATTCCTGAAGAAGCCTTTTCTGATGGTCAGCAGACTTTGAATTACCCTGAGTCTACTAAGCTAATTGATAGAATGAAAAAGACTTTCGAATTACGTAGTTCATTCTAAACAGGTACCATGATCATTCAACCTTCTGCAAGACTGAATACAGTTCAAGAGTACTATTTCTCTAAGAAATTGGCTGAGATTAGACAGATGCAGTCAGAGGGAAAAGATGTTTTGAATCTAGGTATTGGTAACCCAGAAGGTATGCCTGCAGCTGAAGTCATCTCTACCTTAAGAAATGAGGTTGAAAAGCCAGATGTGCATGGTTATCAATCATATGTTGGTATTCCCGAATTAAAAACTGCCATTGCAGACTGGAATCATTGGGCATACGACATTGAACTAGATGCCAATACCGAAGTGCTACCGCTTATTGGCTCGAAGGAGGGTATTACGCATATAAGCTTGGCTTTTTTAGATGAAGGAGACCAAGTGTTAGTGCCTGATTTGGCTTATCCTGCTTACGAAGCAGTGGCTAAGATGTGTAAGGCTGAGGTGATTAGATTTCCTTTAAATGATCAAAATAATTACCAGCCGGATTGGGCTTATCTTGAGGCGCTTGATTATTCTAAAATCAAGCTCTTGTGGTTGAATTACCCCAATATGCCAACAGGCGCCTTTGCCCAGAAAGATACATTTGAAAAGCTTGTACAGCTTGCTCACGATAGATCATTTCTCATTTGCCATGACAATCCTTACAGTATGATTTTACCTGCTGACAAGCCTGTGAGTTTATTATCGATTGATGGGGCTAAAGAAGTGGCGGTTGAATTGAATTCGTTGAGCAAGTCTTTTAACATGGCAGGCTGGAGAGTGGGCTGGGTAGCGGGTAGAGAAGACTACATTAAGACCATACTTAAGGTAAAGAGCAATGTAGATTCCGGAATGTTCAAGCCAATGATGTTGGCAGCTGTTAAGGCACTTGAACAACGTGAATCTTGGTTTGATGCATTGAATGCACAATACAAAAAGCGCAGAACATTAGTTTGGCAATTATTGGACACCTTGGGATGCACATACACCAAAGATCAACAAGGTCTTTTTGTATGGGCAAAGGTTCCTAGTGCTTATGAAAATGCACAAGAATTAGTTGATAAACTGCTTTACGAGCATCACCTTTTTATTACACCAGGTTTCATCTTTGGAGAGAAAGGGGAGCAATACGTAAGAATATCTCTCTGTAATAAAGACGAGGTATTAAATGAAGCGATCAATAGAATAGGATGAAAATAGGTCTAGTTGGTCTCGGCTTAATTGGTGGTTCTTTTGCCTTAGGGTTAAAAGAGAAAATTGAAAATCTAGAGGTTTTGGGAGTTGATCAGAATACCGATCATCTATTCAAAGCAAAGGAATTAGGTATCATTGATGAGATTTCAACACTAGACGAGATCTGTAGGCAGGTAGATGTCATTATCCTAAGTATTCCAGTCAATGCGATTAGACAAGTTTTGCCTCGTATTCTTGATCAGGTAAATGGTAATCAATTGGTTGTCGATTTTGGATCGACTAAAAAGGCGATATGTGATTCCGTTAGACATCATTCCAAAAGGCAACACTTTGTAGCGGCTCACCCAATTGCGGGTACTGAATATTCAGGCCCCCAAGCTGCTTTTAAAGAGTTATTTGAAGAAAAGGTAATGATTACCTGTGAGCAAGAACTTTCAGGTCAAAATCAGCTGGTGGTTTTTAATGAATTGTGCAGTCACTTAGATATGAAAATGAGGTTTATGACTGCGGAAGTACACGATCTACATTTAGCTTTTGTATCTCATTTAAGTCATATCACTTCATTCGCATTGAGCAATACCGTTCTGGATAAGAAAGACACAGAATCACATATCTTCGATATGGCAGGTTCTGGGTTTGCGTCTACTGTAAGACTAGCCAAAAGTTCTCCTGATATGTGGGCTCCAATATTTCAAGAGAATAAAGCCCATTTACTTGAAGGGATTGATGAATATATAGCCCAATTGCAGTCTTTTAAAGAGAGTTTAGAAGATGGCAACGAAGAAGAATTAAGGGCTTTTATGCAAAAAGCTAATATGATTAAGGAGACTGTGGATCAATTGAAGTAAGGTAACTACTCAATCATTTCCCTCATCATTTTAATAGTAATGGTTTGCGGAGCCACTTGGTTACCACCGAAATAGGGCCAGAGCCAATAGTTCTCTCCACTATTACAATCAGACGTTCTATTCATGGTTATGGATTGAAGACCTTCACCGCTGAATTGATATGTATCGCCAACAACACGAATGGAAATATCAACTTCTTGATTAAGAGGTATGGCTCCCATTAATTCGAAGCTTAGGTTTCCTTCTCTGTAAGTATATCCCAAGATTTGTAATTCATCATCGAACCATCTCCAACCGATTCTGGCACTCTCACTTTGGTGATCTTGAGCACAATCTGAGAATCCGACTAACTTATTAATATCTGCTTGGTCAGAAGTTACATCCAAGGTGTACATCGCGCTTTCATCAAAAACTACGGTAATATCAATACCAGAGCCGGTAAAGGCTTCATTTCTAAAGATTGAGTTGTGTGAACCAGAAGGAATCGTAAATACTTCGAAACCTGTATCAGGATCAATTTCGATTTCTTGTCCGCAACTAAATACAAGAAGAGCCAGACTTAGAATTGCAAAAGTTCTTTTAAACATGTTTAGGTAGTTGTAAGGTGCAAATGTTTTAACCAATTGATTTTCAAAAGGAAACAATACCAGTGTCTTCTAAAACAAATGTAATCATTAAGACTTTTATTGTTGTCATCTGACTCTATTTATGACATAAATCATATCAGCGGTATTTGCAAAAGAGAATTTGATAGTTACCTTTGAACCGATGACAAAAAGACATTCATATCACTACCACTATTATTATGCTTCGCCAGTGCGAATCGGTAGTTGTATGTCTTGAAAGAAAGAATTTAATTAAAGAACATATAAAACCCGGTTCCGCAAGAGCCGGGTTTTTTAATTGCGGCTTTTTGTGAACCAAAACTAAAAACAAGCGATTAATACCAGAACGATGAAACAGATCTACGAAAACTACACAGCCGAAGACCAAAAAGTCTGGAAAATTTTGTTCGACAGACAGTTTCCGGCTTTGCCTAAAGCAGCAACTAAAGAATTCTTAACCGGATTAGACAAAATCAATTTCACTGGTGAGGAAATTCCTCATTTTGAGAATACAAACAAGATTTTGAGAGAATTAACGGGGTGGGAAATTTATGCCGTACCGGGAATTGTAGAGGATTCTCTATTCTTTGATCTCATGGCAAACAAGAAATTTCCAGCTACTACTTGGGTAAGAAAGATGAGTGAGTTGGATTATTTAGAAGAGCCTGATATGTTCCACGATGTCTTTGCTCATATTCCTTTATTAACAAATCAAGCATTTGTTGATTTCTTGCAAGCCATAAGCGAGTTCGGTCAGGAATGGATTGATGATGAGTGGGCTATTCACCTACTTTCAAGAATCTACTGGTTCACAATTGAGTTTGGATTAATTAGAGAAGAAGAGGGATTGAGAATTTACGGTGCCGGAATTCTTTCATCATCAGGTGAAACGGAATTCTCTCTATCAGACGAGCCAAATCACTTTGATTATGATGTAGATCTTATACTAGACACACCTTACCGTAAAGATGCTATGCAAGAGAACTACTTTATAATTGACTCATACGAGCAGTTATATGAGTCTCTACCTGAAATAAAATCAAAAATTGAATCAAGACTAAAAGAAAGAGAAGCGCTTATATAAGCGTTTCTTTTTTTGTAGGTCACTGCAAGAATGAGTGTAGTAATTGTCAATTACAATGCAGGTAATGTACAATCGGTTACTTATGCATTGAATAGATTGGGTGTCGAGCCATTGCTCAGCGATGACCCAAGCGAGATACAATCGGCTGATAAGGTAATTTTTCCTGGTGTAGGGGAAGCCAGTACGGCAATGAATTTTCTTCGACAAAAAGGGTTAACTGAGGTGATAAAAGACCTCAAACAACCAGTTTTTGGCGTATGCTTAGGTCTTCAATTAATGTGTAAGCATTCAGAAGAGAACGATACCGATTGCTTAGGTATTTTCGACATAGAAGTAAAGAAGTTCGAGCCAAAGCTTAAAGTGCCACAAATGGGTTGGAATACCCTTAATGATACTAAGAGTATGCTCTTTGAAGGCTTGGGGGATGAACCATATGTTTATTTTGTACATAGTTACTATGCAGAACTCAGTGCATATACCACGGCTACTACCGATTACATAAACCCATTTTCAGCAGCGCTTCAAAAAGACAACTTTTACGCGCTTCAAGCGCATCCCGAAAAGAGTGGAAAAGTAGGGGAGAAAATCTTGGAGAACTTCCTTCGACTCTAATTGATAGGAGCAGAGTTTAGTTTTTAAGCCAAAGTGTTACAAGAGAGTAGCTTAGTGTTGAATTATGAATTTTAAATGATTAGTACTTTTGTACAAAACCACACACAATGAGGAAAGAACCAATAATCGTGTCAAAATCAGAATCATTTGCATTAAAGATCGTGGAGTGTTATAAAGTGATGAAGAGTCAAAACGAGTTTACACTTTCCAAACAACTATTAAGATCGGGTACTAGTATTGGTGCTAACGTTCATGAAGCACAAGCGGCAATTTCAAAAAGAGATTTCATTTCTAAAATGTCAATTGCTTCTAAAGAAGCTAGAGAATCTAAGTATTGGATAAATCTCTGTATTAAAAGTAAGATTGTAGATTTCGATTTTTCTACACTTGAGAATGATGTTGATGAGATCGTAAGGATTTTGACTTCGATCGTTAAGACTAGTCAACTAAACACTTAAAAATCAACAATTAAAACCCTGTATATTGAAAATAATACCAGCAATAGATTTAATTGACGGCAAAGCGGTTCGCCTTACGCAGGGTGATTATAGCCAGAAAAAAGAATATGCTGATAATCCTGCTGAGGTAGCAAAAATATTTGAAGATGCCGGGATCACAAATTTGCATTTAGTAGATCTAGATGGGGCAAAGGCTCAAAAGCCTGCTAATCTTTCCGTTTTGAGCGCTATAACGTCTGGTACAAACTTAAATGTAGACTTTGGTGGAGGAGTAAAATCGAATGAGTCACTCGAAGCGGTTTTCAGTGCTGGAGCAAAGCAAGTGACAGCTGGTAGCATAGCGGTAAAGAACAAGCCATTGGTAAAAGAGTGGCTTTTAACCTATGGGACTGAGAGAATTATTTTAGGCGCAGATGTGATTGACCAAAAAATAGCGATCAGTGGTTGGCAAGAGGATTCGGGAATAGATTTATTCGAATTTTTAGAAGAGTATATTAAATCCGGTGTAACATACTGCATTTGTACAGATGTGAGCAAAGATGGCTTATTACAAGGGCCATCGTTCGAATTATATGCTGAAATTCAGAAGGCTTTCCCGAACCTAAAACTAATAGCTAGTGGTGGTGTTTCTAATTTAGATGATTTGGAAAAACTGGCTGAAATGGAGGTCTACGGTACTATAGTAGGTAAAGCCTATTATGAAGGCCGAATTACACTTGAAGAACTAGCCAAGTTTAACGCATAACTACAAACAAGATTTAGAGTGTTTACAAAGAGAATCATACCCTGTTTAGATGTAAAGGACGGCAGAACGGTCAAAGGGGTCAACTTTGTTGGTCTCAGAGACGCTGGTGATCCTGTTGAATTAGCCGCCAGATATGCTGAAGAAGGTGCAGATGAATTAGTCTTCCTTGACATTACTGCTACTGTAGAAAAGAGAAAAACACTTGTAGAGCTAGTGAGCCATGTAGCGGCTGAAATCAATATTCCTTTTACTGTAGGCGGAGGTATAAGCTCAAAAGAGGATGTTTCTGCCTTGTTGAATGCCGGTGCTGATAAGATATCAATTAACTCTTCTGCTGTTAAGCGTCCAGAATTAATTAACGAACTCGCATTAGAGTTTGGTAGCCAATGTGTAGTAGTGGCTATAGATACGCGATATGTAGAAGGAGAGCATATTGTGCACGTTAGGGGCGGAAGAACACCCACGGAGTTAAGAACTATTCCTTGGGCACAAGAGGTTCAAGATAGAGGAGCAGGGGAGATACTCTTGACTTCTATGGACCATGATGGTACTAAAGCAGGTTTTGCTGATGAACTCACAGCTCAAATTTCTCAAATGCTACATATTCCTGTAATCGCTTCGGGAGGAGCTGGAAAGATGGAGCATTTTGTTGATAGCTTTACATCAGGTAAGGCAGATGCTGCATTGGCCGCAAGCATTTTTCATTTTAAGGAGATAGCTGTTCCCGACTTAAAGGCCTATTTAAAAGAAAAGAATATTCCAGTAAGAATAACACAATGAGGAAGTTTGAATCAATAGATCAAATCGATTTTGAAAAGGTGAACGGACTAGTTCCTGCAGTTGTCCAAGATGCTCAAACCAGCAAGGTTTTAATGCTTGGGTATATGAATGAGGAAGCGATAAAAACGACTCAAGAAACGGGTCATGTCACTTTCTTTTCAAGGTCTAAACAAAGGTTGTGGACCAAAGGGGAGACCTCCAAGAACTTCCTGAATTTGGTTGATATTTTTGTAGACTGTGATAAAGACACGCTCTTGGTAAAAGCCAATCCCGTAGGACCTACCTGCCACCTTGGTGATGATACTTGCTGGGATGAATCTAACGACAGTAATCTTCAATTCTTAGGTTATCTAACTGAAGTGATTAAGAAGAGAAGGCATTCCGACCCTAGTGAATCTTATACCGCTCATCTGTTTTCAAAAGGGATTAACAAGGTGGCTCAAAAAGTAGGAGAAGAGGCTGTTGAGTTAGTGATAGAAGCAAAGGATAATGATGCTGACCTCTTCAAAAACGAAGCTGCCGACCTTCTTTTTCACTATATGATGCTCTTAGAAGCTAAAGATTATTCACTTCAGGATATCATTAAAGTACTTCAAGAAAGACATAAGTAAGAACTATTTAATCTGCAGAATAACAGATTTTTATATCTATTAATTTAGATTAGGCTAAAAATAAAATTAGAAATAAATAAACAAATTTTTAGCCAAGCTATTACTTCTATATACCTTTGTGGGGAAGTTTAGCCATGAAAAAGACACTATTCGCACTCATTACTTTGTTGAGTTTTCAGCTGAATGCTCAAATTAAGATTCAAGGAACAGTGGCCGATGAGCAAGACAAACTCTTTGGGGCTGTCGTGCTTTTAAAGAATACGAACTACACGGGTATTACAAATCAGGATGGTTCATTTCAATTAGAAGTAGAGAAGCCGGGTGATTATATTTTAGAAGTACGCTATGTGGGATATCAGACGTATCTTGAAAATGTTACATTATCGGATGCTGATATTGCACTTGAAAGTATAATGCTGAGACCCGATGTTCTTGGTCTAAACTCAGTGGTTGTAAGTGCAAACAGGTATGAAACGGATAGAAGAGAAGCACCAGTAGAAGTTGGTGTTATCGGAAGCAAATTATTGAATGCTACTCAGTCTTATAATCTTGCAGACGGTCTCAATTTTCAATCGGGTATACGTGTAGAAACCAACTGTCAGAACTGTGGATTCACGCAGGTTAGACTCAATGGATTGGAAGGCCCCTATACACAGATATTGGTTAATAGTAGACCGCTCTTTAGTTCTCTCATTGGGGTGTATGGTTTGGAGATGATTCCAACCTACATGATTGAAAAAGTAGAAGTGGTGAAGAGTGGAGGTTCGGCCCTGTATGGTTCAAATGCTATTGCGGGAACCATCAACATCATCACAAAAGAACCAGTTTTAAATACTTGGGAAGCCAGAAGCAATTACGCAAGTATTGGCGGTGAGGCGAGTGATTGGAATAACTCAATTAACGGTTCTTATGTATCGAATGATTTGAACTTTGGTATTTCTGGTTTCGCTACGCAAAGAAATAGAGAAGCATACGATGCCAATGGTGATGGCTTTACTGAAATGGTAAGCCTGGATGCCACTACCTTAGGCTTAAAAACATTCTATAAGTTTTCTCCTAATACCAAGCTCAGTTTAGACCTCAACTATATCGATGAGTTCAGAAGAGGAGGGAATGCCCTAGATCTTTTACCAGAATTGACGGATATAACGGAACAGCTGGAGCATGAGATTTTTATGGCGTCTATGAACCTAGATCAGTACATAGGCAATAGCAATAAGGTTTCGGTTTATGGATCTATCCAGGATACGAGAAGAGACAGCTACTATGGTGGACTAGGGGGAGAGCGTACAGCTGCAGACAGTCTCCTAGCCAGAAACGCATATGGTGTTACAGATGATATTAGCATTGTTACAGGAGCACAATGGACGAATACTGCAGCAGTTGATCATGTATTTACTTCTGGAATAGAGTGGCAGCATAATCGCACAGAGGACGCTATTCCAGGATACAATAGGTTAATTGATCAAGAAGTTTCTAATCTGGGTTTATATACCCAGTGGGAATGGGAGGTAAATAACAGACTCAAATTGCTGTCAGGCTTAAGATACGACCAGTCGCAAGTGGATGGTATTTACCAGTTAGGTCAGTTTGAAAGAAATATAGATAATGATTTTGGTGTGGTAAGTCCAAGATTTACCATGCTTTATAAACTCAACGATAATCTTCAATTCAGAGGAGGGTATGCCCGAGGATTTAGAGCTCCTCAAGCTTTCAACGAAGACTTACACATTGCTTCGGCCGGTGGAGAACCCGTTTTTGTACTACTTTCTGATGCATTAGAAAAAGAGACTTCTGACGCTTTCACCGGATCATTATCCTATACTAAAATCGAGGGAAGTAGTCAGTTTGAATTCAATGTTCAAGGCTTTTACACGCAGTTAAATAACCCATTTGTATTGGTGAATACCGGGAGCCAATTACCAAACGGATCAATTGTAGAAGAGGTAAGAAATGGAAACGGTGCTATTGTTCAAGGATTTAATATAGAACTTAACTATGCGCCAAATACACAGCTTACGTTTCAATCGGGTTTGACATTGCAGCGATCTGAATTTCTAGAGAGCCAAGTCTTATTTGAACCTGAGAACCCAACCGAAGGAGCTGTAGTTGAAAGTGATCGGTTTATGAGAATGCCCAATGCTTATGGATTTTGGAATATAAACTATGAGACTAATACTGATTGGCAGTTTTCATTATCGAATGTAGTCACGGGTTCCATGCTTGTACCAGAGATTTTACAGGATAATGGTGTCTTGGTCTTGAGAGAGTCGAACGCTTTTTGGGATACCACAATCAAAGTTGATCATCACTTCCATATTGGAGATGACCTACACCTAACCCTAGGAGGTGGCGTTCAGAATGTGTTCAATAGTTTTCAAGACGATTTCCAGACAGGTCCTACCAGAGACTCAGATTATGTTTATGGTCCTGCAAGACCTAGAACGTACTTCATTAGTTTGAAAATCAGCAACAATGATTAAAAGATTGCTCATCGTTAGTTTTCTATTGGGTTTTGGTGTTAATGCTAAGGCCCAAGTAAACTGGTTGTCATTCGAGCAATTAGATTCTGCTTTTAAGGCGAATCCAAAACCTGTTATGCTGGATTTTTATACTGATTGGTGTACCTATTGCAAAAAGATGGACAAAGAGGTCTTCACCAATGAGGAGATCATCAATAAATTGAATGAGGGCTTTTATGCCGTCAGATTCGATGCTGAGTCTGATCAACCGGTCTACTTTGATGGTGCAAGGATTGAAAAGCAATCTGGTGCTCGTTTTCACGATATGGCATTACTTTTAGCAGCTAGGAGAAATGAATTCGCTCCACCTGCTGTAATTTTTTTAAACGCAGATTTCAAGGTTGAAGAAAGATACTTGGAGTACATATCTAGAAAGCAACTCATAAAGAGATTAGAAAAATATTCTCTTCAATAATTCTTACAAATTCTACAGCTTTGAGATATGAAGCTGAAGTATCTATTCATACTCTTTCTTATCCCCTTATTCATTGGTCAATCTTTTGGGCAAGATGCAAACCAGAATCCTATCATCACAGATAGACCTTCATTTGGAACGGGAACCGCTATTGTGCCATTGGGTGCGCTTCAATTAGAAACCGGCTTTCAGTTTACTACACTAAATTCAAGTATTCCCGGTAATGTGGCGCCCGGTTTAAAGTTTGAGATTTTCAATTTTAATAACACGCTCTTACGTTACGGTATTTCGGAAAAGATAGAATTGAGGTTTACTCAGAACGTGACTAAATCCCGTTTTAGGCTTGATGGTCAGACCACTGAGGCCAATGAGACCATGTTATCTCCCACAGCTATTGGTACAAAAATCAACTTGGTAAAGGACAATGATGATTTACCTGACATTTCATTTTTGGCGAATGTAGGTGGGCAAGTATTCTCAGATGACGGTTCAGGCTCATATCTTGATGCTACCATATTGCTGAGCAATACCATCTTTAACGATTTTGGAATGGACGTGAACTTTGGTACAGCTTGGCTGAACGGACTATCAACTTTGAGCTATCAGTATGCCTTTGGTTTAGCGAGAAGCATATCTGACAAGCTAGGTTTTTATATAGAATCTTATGGTATTCTGCCAGAAGACGCTCGATTCGAGGAACATAATATCAACGGTGGTTTAAACTATCTCCTCAATAATACCACACAAGTAGATTTTTACGGAGGTACAGGCTTTTCGAAGTTCTCACCGAACATTTTTATAGGATTTGGCTTTAGTAAGATATTTCAATGATTCAAGCTGCTAAAAAAATTATGATGGTGAGGCCGAAGCATTTCGGCTTCGACCAAGAATCTGCTGCCTCAAATGCATTTCAACATTCAGAAGGTGCGGATCACGTAAAAGAAATTACTGATGAGGCCATAAAGGAGTTTGATGCTGCCGTAGAGAAGCTAAGAGGACAGGGTTTAGATATTCATGTCATTCAGGATACTGACAAACCCCATAAGCCTAATGCGGTGTTTCCTAACAATTGGGTCTCCTTTCACGAAGACCGTGTTTTGCTCTATCCCATGATGGCCGAGAACAGAAGGTGGGAGCGAAGAGAAGAGATTCTCATAGAAGTTTTGGAGGAGGATCAAAAGGAGATCATTGACTTGACAGGTTTTGAGGATGAAGCAAAGTTTCTGGAGAGTACAGGTAGTGTAGTTATTGACTATGAAAATGCACTGGCCTATGCTTGTCTTTCTGCAAGAACTGATAAAGAAGTGCTACAAAAGATGTGTGAAGTGCTTAGTCTAGAACCGATCCTCTTTGAAGCTTGCGACAAGAATGGACTTGAGATCTATCATACAAATGTAATGATGTGCCTTGCCTCTGAATATGCTGTAATCTGCTTGGAGTCAATCAAGCAAGAGTATAGAGATGTTGTAATAGCAGCACTAAGCAAAACAGGGCATGAGATTATTGAACTGACCATGGATCAGATGTATGATTTTGCCGGCAATATGATCGAGACCTTGGATCAATATGGCAACTCGGTGTTAGTAATGTCTGAAACTGCGCTGAAGAGTTTAACAATCGATCAAAAGCAAGCCTTATCGAACTACTCTCAAGCCCTGTCCATTAAAATCCCAGTGATTGAGAAATATGGGGGAGGAAGTGCAAGGTGTATGATGTGTCGTGTTGAGTGATTTTTTGATTTTTTTTTCTTGTGTTAAACTGTTGTATTATTCTATTTTTGATTGACTTATGCGAATTAAATATTAAGGTCAGTCAGAATATTCAATTTTTATTTCCTTCCGATAATACAATATAAAATATTCTTAACTATCTGATTTTTAAGCGATAGTAAACCATTTCATATTTATTCTGTTACATTTGCGTTCTATTTTTCGAAAGAGGGGATATGGAACTAACAATTGATGGTAACCTATCGATTTTAAGAGGTAAAATCGAGGGTGAATTGACCAGAGATATTGCTGAAAATTACTTTAAAGAAGTAGCGCTATTAGCAAAGTCTAATCAGCTGAAAGGACTGCTTACAGATTTAAGAACTGCAACATTATCAGCCGATGTAAAAGATATGGAGACCTTGTCTCAAGAGCTGGCTCAGCTAGGAATGGAAGAAGATTTGAGGCGTGCGGTAGTGGTGAAGGAAGACGTGAGTGGATATAAAGTTTGGGAGAATCACAATCTAATGGCTGGTTTTAAAAGTTTGAGGTTGTTTGTGGATTGTGAACGTGCAGAAGAGTGGTTAGTTGAGCAGTAAAATGAAGCCTCTATCGTAGATAGGGGCTTTCTTTTTATCGGGCACTCTTATATCTTGACATATGCGATTTTTTAAACTCTTATTGCTGCTTTTCATCATTACATCTTGTGGCAAGAAAGCTCAAATAGAAACGGTCTCGTTTTATTTTTCAGCACACCCGGATGATTGGCAATTGTTTATGGGAGAACAGGCTTGGGCTGATATTCAAGATCCATTGAATAGAGTAGTAGTTTTTTCGGTTACTGCAGGCGATGCTGCCATGGGTTTAAACCCAGGTGACGGTGCCAATCTACCTTACTATCAAGCCAGAGAGAGAGGTTTTATCAACGCATTGATTTGGGCATTTGATGGACAAATAGCCATTGATGACCAAGGCAGATCCACATTGCCCTTGAGTGAATATTCTTTTAGGGAAACGCAGGTGAATGGTAAAAAAGTAAAGACTTACAGCTTACCGGGACTGAGTGTCTACATGCTGTATTTGCCTGATGGCTTTCCTCAAGGACAACATACTTGGAGTTTAGAAAAGCTAAAGAATAATGTAATTGATGGGATGCCTGCTATTGATTCTACCGCGGTTTATACGGATTGGGAAGACCTTAGAAAGACCGTGACCATGTTAATGAAAAGCGAGATCTATCCTTCATATGATGTTGAACTGAATATTCCGGAAAGAGATACCACCATTAATGCCAATCCACATTCAGACCATTGGCATACCTCTTTGTTAGGAGAAGAAGCCTTGGGCGATTTAGCCAAACGGATTCGTTATTACCAAGAGTACAGCTTAGCCGACCGAGCACCTAACTTAAGCCCTCAAGATCGAGAGATTAAACGTTTTATCTTCTCTGCTAATGCCAAAAGTAAAGAAGAGGCTGGCTACCCAAGCCCATGGGACGATTACCATCTTAACTATACCCAAAGAAGCTATTGGAGGGAAGTGGTTAAGGAATAGAAATAGGTTTACTAATGGCCCTAGTGGCTTACCTCACAATTGTAAAATCCCCAACCGCAACCCCATTGATCTCTTCGGCCTTGTAGTCAGACTCTATGGCATCTTCTTGAATATTGATTTGATAAACCCCATTAATGTCCACAGGGGATGAGAAAAGGAAGTCACTGTAATAATCGATTTCTATAAATAAGCTGCGACCGTCTGAAAATTCAAAAATCAAGCAGCCGAAATCTCCTGAATTAAAGATGAAGTCTTCAAATATATCATGCCATATGGTAGAAGCTTCTGTACTGGTTTGGTAGCGCCTGTTGGTACCTTTCGGGAAGATATTCCTCAGTGTATCGGCATACTGCACAATCACTTGATCATCCACCACCTCACCGGCAGAGATGACCGTATTGGTAAAGGTGTCGTTCGTATAATTATTAAAGATGAATTGCACAGGCTTTGATTCATAACCCGTACAGCCTAATAAGAGAAGACCCAATAAAGTGAATATTACGCTAAAGGTCTGCTTTCTCTTTGTCATTAACTCGAAGTTGCGGTATTGATTTACTAACGTTCCGTGTATGGTGCCGTAGCATCCCGTAGGGTGTTATGCACTATACACTTTGTTGGGCATAGTTTTTTTATGCGGCTAGTGTGATTTTAATTTTCTTATAAATGTCTCCGTATTCATTTTCAATATCGCTATAAACATCTGTTCCATTTTCCAAGTCTATTATTTCTATTACAACGGAATAGTCTTGAAGGTAATCTTCTTCGATGCTTCCTCTTGTATATAACCTTAACCTTAAATCCCATTCACCGCACAAAAATGAACGCGAGAATGATTTTTCAAATTGAATTATAGGATTCCAAGGTAAATTATAGTTGTTATCTCCAGATATGCTGATTTCACGATTGCCACCCTCTGTAGGTTTTATAAGTTTCGCTGATATTCTGGCTTTCGAATATTCACTTTCATTGTCAGGGTTTACTGGTGGATCATAAGTGACTGTTATTTTGATTTTCAGTTTTGTGTCTGGTAAGTCAGCAGCTAATGTTGCTGGAATATGAAACGGAATGAATTGATAATTCTCTTGGTCTAACTGCCCTTCATAAATGTATGCTGCGTTATGTTCACCAGCAGTTATAGCAGAACTAATATTTGGTTCTCCAAAACCAATATATTTTCTTTCCTCATCTGTCAGTTCGGAGTGAATGGATCTTTGTTCTGAGAAATGACATAATAGTCCTTTAACAAGGTTAGGGTCACTATCAGGGTAGCAATCAAATAGTCGCTGTGCATATTGTGATATAAGTGGAGCTGAGTGGCTAGTGCCATTATCTACAGCTAGGCTTGTGCCGCAGTGACTTATTCCGTATGTCGCCACTCTTGGGGTTGGTGAATAGGGGTTTATCAAATTGCCCCCGTGAGCAACAACTTCTGGCTTGACTCCCAAGTCTGCACCTGGACCAATTCGTGAGAATGGAGAAATATTGTCTGCTTCCGATAAAGCTTGTCCGTTTGTGTATTTTGCGATTGCTCCAACTGTTAATCCAAGAAGCGCCTCTGCTGGACAACCAATTCTAGAATTTGGGTTCGCAAAATGCTCGCTAGGAAAATTTCCAAGCAATGAATTAATATTACCTGCAGCTATTACAAATAATACTTTGTGTCTTTTCGATAAATAGTCCAGTAATTTGGCTAATTCAGTATATTGAAAATCATTGATTGGAATGGGTGCACCAAGAGAAAGGTTATAGACTTTTACTTCTTCTGCAAATTGATTTACTACTGATTCAATAGTTTTTCTTAAACCAAAGTCATTGGGGTAAGTTGGATTTCCTTTATCATCAACGCCAAAAACGGGAATATCAATGACGTTACAATATGGTTCTAGTTGATGTGTTCCTAAGCAATCATCTATATTGTCCCCAAACAGGCATCTACTTGCAACAAAGGTCCCGTGATCATAGGCGGCATCAATAGAGTTTTTAGGTAAAAATTCGGTTAATCTCAAATGAACTAACGGGTCGAATATTCCATTTGCACTGCTAATACCTGAATCTATAATACAGATTTTTGACGCAGAAACTACTGGTTGAATATTAAGAGGGTTAGGCATTTTTTCGGCTGGTGTCGATGCCTCGACAAAGAAAGTTTGATTAGGCTTTATTTCTTTTATTGTAGTGAAGTTTGAAACGATATGCGGAATATGCTTTTCTGCAATTCTTGCTTCTATAGATGATATTCCATTGCTGAAATTAAATTGATCAACGTCCTCTGTATATGCTCTTAACTCTTCAAGAATACTTCCGTTTACTGCGAGTCTCTCTTTTTGAGAAAGGACATTAAACAAATTTATTATTATGTCAATTTCACGGTCGGAATCATAGTCAATTTCTGTTTTAATCTTACTTTCAGGAGGTATACTACTTATTTGCTCAATTGGGGAAAAGTATGTTTTGCCAATATGCTCCTCGCTTTTTATGTAGCCATCTAATTTTTCCTCAAACTTTGGTAATACTTCTTTTTTAAGTCTAGCAGTACCAATGGATTTATTTGAAGGAGAGTAGGATAATACTTCAAAACCAAGTTCTTCGATTTTAAGTCTTTGACTCTTTAATGTAACATCAGACGGAGTTTCTATTTGTAAATATATATCTGAAGTATATTCCGAATCTTTTTTAGAAAATTCGATTTCTTTTAGTTGCGCTGTTTGAATTTGAATGTTCAGACCATGTTCTGAATGATCAATACGCTGTACAGAGATACCTCCACCTGTTTTTTCATATTTCACATTTTTGATACTTTCATTAGGTACCTTAAAATGAAATTTGTCGTCACTCATTGTTATTTGGTTTAATTATGCCCAACGTTGTATAACGCTCATAAATTTAAGCGATATATCCCATATAAATACTTAAAAAGTGCTATTAAAGCTAGAAAAGCCTGTTTTAATATTTACTGAAAGTGTCATTATTTTATTCATTTTTAAACGATTGTAATCACTTGTTGTCGTTTGATAGAAGCGCCAGAGCACTTACTAATGTCCAGCCAAAGACAACGGCAAACACCAACCTTTGGGCAATAGGTTGAGACCATAACTCTAACATGCTGCCTATCATAAAAACACCTAAAATGCCCGCGGCAATATTGGCACTCTTGCGTACTCTCGCGCTTAGACTTTTGTTATAACCCAAACGCGCCAAGCCAAATAACCAAGCCGCTAAACCTAGTGTAATGGCCAAGATATGTGCCTTGGAAACCCCTGCGGTTTCATTCGCTAAATCAAAAGGTATGGCCGTAAACATAAAGCCCAACCCAAATAGTGATAGCAGAGCTCCAGCCAATTTGTCTTTTACTAAGTGGCCATAAAAAAGTCCAAAAGTGGAGAGTAGTATGCCTGTTAGGCCAAAACCCAAAACATTCCACCAAAGTGCTAACGCGGTACCTTTGTACCCTAGCTTACTTATATAATCTGTCAGGAAATTGAAATCAGGATGGAGTAGTCCAAAGATGAGCAGGTTAATGAAGAATAAGGCAACAGCCGCGATACCGATAATGCCTGTTTGCTTTGGACTCATTTCTGAAGATAAACAATGCTCCAGTGAGTTCTAACCTATTAGATCATCTTATGACTTGTGTCGGGTTTAGTCTAATAGACTATCAGTGATCTCAAATACGCATTCACATTGGTCATTTGAGATTTCTCTATGGGTGCCTACAAAGTTGTCTTTGGTTATAGTCAATGCTAATCGTTGACTCGCACCATCTCTCACCCAAACAAAAATTGAATCGCCTTCCTCTAATCCGGGGCAATCCGTAAATGCTTCAACTGATCCTCCAATGTCAAATCCACCGTTTAAAAGCTGGCGTCCATTCACAGGAATAATAGCGCTATCTAAAAGTATGGATTGAGAGTAGCTTACATCTTGATCGTCAAACGGAATGGGGTTGTTGCGCACCAAGAGTAGCTCACTGTCAGTCGAATTAAAAATGGCCTTTTCATAGTCGACAATAGGGTCGCAAGCACTTAGTATGGATAAGAAAGAAACGGTAGCGATGGCTACAAAGAGTCTATTCGTTTTCATGTTTCAGTTTTCAAATTTTAACGCCTACTGAATTTGAATATTACCTGCCCTAATTAAAGTATAAATTAAAAAAAGCCGACTCTAAGGAGCCGGCAATAACAATATATTAATATCACGCCCACATCAATGGGTAATGAATTGAGATTTAGTATTTCGCTGGTGTACCTGCAGCAGGTAAGGACTTTTGAATGAAGTCGCGAATGTCGTCATTCGCATTCTTAAGGTCCTCTGCTCTTAGATACATCATATGTCCTGATCTGTAGCCTTTAAAGCTCATACGGTCTTTCAGTCTACCACTCGGATCCATATGCCACATATTGTACTTGGCATTGTAATAGGTTGTAGCCCCATCGTAATAACCAGACTGCGTCATTACGTGTAAGTATGGATTCATAGCCATGGCCTGACGTAAATTTTCACCTGTATTATCTCCACTTCTATCCCAAGGACTCACTGGCCCAAACATGTTGTATTTTACATCGGTCTCAAATTTCAGATAGTTTTTGAAATAAGAATTAATTGCCGGAGTGAAGGAGTGTAGCCAAGAGTCCAATTCTGAATTATAATCAGGTCTCATGCCTGCAGCCATCCGGTCAATCCCTTTATATCGAGAATCCAATCTCCCTACAGTAAATCCTTCATCTCTCAATAGGTCCTTCCAGAAAAAGCTTTCCGGTACATCTAGGTTATGATCTCGAATAACAGCTTCACTTAAGCCTGAATACTTAGAGAAGTTCCTGATCGCCTCATTCTTTTCAGTATCAGTTGCCATCCAACCTTTAGCCAATACTGGTAGTAGTTCATTCTGAGTGTAGGATTCCGACATGGCCAAGACTTCGTCTAGATCTTTACTCTGTAGATCTGCAGGCAATTGTTTGTGGTACCAAGCTGCTGCTGTAAAGTATGGCAGTCTGTTCGCCATTTCTACAGGGCCGCTACGATCGATGCCTAACTCAGTAGGTGAGACGAGAATTACCCCGTTTAAGAACATCCATTGGTTGTTCTGAAGTTCGAGCGAAAGTCCTGATACTCTTGTTGTTCCGTAACTTTCTCCAATCAAATACTTAGGAGAATTCCAACGGTTGTTTCTGGTAACAAATGTGTTGATCCACTCTGCCAGATATTTGATGTCTTGATTAACCCCAAAGAATTGTTTTCTATTGGCCTTTGGGTCTACAATTCTTGAATACCCCGTATTTACTGGGTTAACGAATACAATATCGGCTACATCTAAAATGGAATGTGGATTGTCCTTTACACCATAGGGCTGTATGGGATAACCTTCATCATCTATCTTGAGAATTCTTGGGCCTGTATAGGCTAGGTGCATCCATACAGAAGCTGATCCAGGACCACCATTGAAGGAGATCACTAAAGGTCTAGCATCTTTATCAGAAACATCTGTTCTCTCATAGTAGGTGTAAAATAAAGTGGCTACCGGATGACCATCGTTCGACCATACCGGTTGTGTTCCGGCAGTAGCTTTAAAAGGTACTTTCTTGCCTTTTATTACTACTTCATCATTTGTCTCAAATTTTGATTCGACAGGTATTTTTCTGTCTTGGCCAATGAGTGTTACAGCCAGCAGAAAAAGGAAAGCGCTATAAATATTTCTCTTCATTTGGGTTGGAGTTTACTCTGAGATTGTTAATCGCATGTCTTTCTTCAAACCTTTATTTAAACGAGGCACAGCGGTTTTAATCAGTGCATCTCTTTCTGCTCCTAGTTTAGGCATCATGCTGGTATAATATTCGAATTGTGCTTTTTGATCACCGGTCCATGGGCCAATCCAGCTACTTGCTCCAAAGTATAGAGACCTGATTCTGCTACCTAGTTCTCTGTATTTTCTGTTCAATTCACGAACCTTAGCGGCAGTGCCTTCATCATACGCAATGCCTTCCTTATCTAGCTTGTCTAAGTGCCAGCCCATTTGCTGTGCTGCATATTGTTCTTTGTTAAACTGTTCTGAAAGAGCTCCGATAGTAAAGAGAGATTCAGTCCAAGATCTTCTCACTTGAATATCTACTTCAATTCTTGGGTCATCCATAATTCTGAACTGTTGTTCCATAGATTCTCCATTAACAGTCAGCTTAGCGGTGTAAACTCCAGGCATTGCGATTGGCCCGCTCAATCCAAAACCTCTTCTGCCCCTTGAGCCTCTATTGCTCTGGGCTGGTTGGAAGGCTTGGTGCTTAAAACTCCAAAGCACACGATGCACACCAGGCGTGTTTCTCGCATTTACCGTGTTTACCAGATTACCGTCTACATCTAAGATTTCAATTTTGATTTCCTTTCTGTCAACGGAATCAGCTAGGTAATAGTCGATCATTACACCTCTTGAAGGGTTTTGGCCTCTGTAGAACATTTCTCCGGTATGCGCCCCATCTCTGGTGTAGTTAATCATCTCAGCATCAGCAATGGTGAATAGATGTGCATTGCCCGAAACATCGTCCATCTCTTGTAGCGCATTGATATTATCTAAAATCCAAACACCTCGTCCGTGGGTTCCTAATACTAAATCATTGTCTCTAGGGTGAATGACTAGGTCATTGAATGGAAGGGTAGGCATATTAGATCTTAGCTCAACCCAGTTTTTTCCACCATTATGAGAAAAGAATAAACCAATCTCTGTACCGAGATAAAGTACGTTTGGATTCTTAGGGTCTTCACGCACTACTCTCGCAACGCGATCAGCAGGCAAATCACCTTCAATAGAAGTCCACGTTTTACCAAAGTCGGTTGTTTTGTAGATGTAGTTATTGAAATCGTCATTTCGATAATTGTTGATCGCAATAAATGCAGTTCCAGCCGTGTGAGACGAAACATCAATTGTATTTATCCAAGTTTCTTTAGGTAGTCCACCAAATTGGCTCGTTACGTCCATCCAAGTCTTTCCATCATCGTGCGAAACTTGAATAAGACCATCATCGGTACCTACGTATAGATGTCCTTGCTTGAATCGATCTTCTGCCACTGCAGTTAAGGTAGGGTAGTAAGGAATACCATCATCAAGCGAAGCAGTTGAGGTATCTGCTCTTTGCCCCATAATGGTCAATTCTCTTCTATTCACTCTTGTAGTAAGGTTACCCAGAGTAGTCCAGGTTGCACCGCCATCGGTACTTTTCCAAAGTTGCTCCGTTCCTGCATAAATCGTATTCGGATCATGGTAAGAAAGGAAGAATGGGCCATCCCAGTTAGCTGGTTCCATTGCATTTCCTAATTCAGGTTCAGGAGTTCCAGGACCCCAAGAATTCCAGTTTCTTCTTGCGCCAATTCTACCTTCAGGATCGCCTGGTCTGATAGACATTCTACGGCCCGTTTTCATGTTCAGCATGCTTAGGCCTAGGTATTGAGATTCAGTGTATACCAAGTCTTGATTGGTATGATGTACTAAGTTTAAGAAGCCATCTCCACCACCAAGTTTTTTCCAATCTTGATTCAAAATACCTTCAGATCTGTAGGTCTCACTCGGGCCTCTCCAGCTACCATTGTCTTGTAAACCACCATAAACATTGTATGGCTTAGCCATGTCTACAGCCACTCTATAGTATTGAGAAACAGGTAAGTTGTTTATCCATAACCAAGTCAAACCACGGTCATAAGAAATACCTAAACCACCATCGTCACCTTTCATTACATGACGAGAGTCTTTAGGGTTCACCCAGAAGATTCTATCATCTCCATGCAGTGATTGACGCTGAGGTCTGAAAGTTCTACCACTATCGCTAGAATAGCTGTATTGGTTCATCATATAGATACGTGACTGATCACTCGGGTCAACCAAAGGCTGACTGGCATACATTGGTCTTGGGTTCCAATCACTCATGAATTCCCAAGACTCACCTTTGTCTTTCGATCTGTATAGACCGGCTCTTCTTTCATTATAAGCTGTTGAAGCATTATACTGATAGCCTTGCTCTACTGAGGCAAAAACTACATTCGGATCTCCTCTAAAGATAGAGATGCCAATACGGCCATAATCGCCTTCAGGCAGGCCGTTTCTTAATTCTTTCCAAGTTTTACCGCCATCTGTAGACTTGTGAAGCCCTGATCCTGGGCCGCCACCATGAAAACCGAAAGGCTTTCTTCTTCTTTGATAAGTTGCAGCATAAACAATGTTTGGGTTGCTTGGGTCTAAAGCCACATCAACAACACCCGTGTCATCATCTATGTAAATGATGCGATCCCATGTTTTTCCACCATTGGTGGTTTTGTATAAGCCTCTTTCGTTATTGGCACCCCATAAGTGACCCATGGCTGCTACATAAACTGTATTTGAGTCTGTTGGGTGAAGCGCAATTCGTCCAATATGGTGAGAGTCTTTGAGTCCTACATGTTCCCAAGTTTCACCACCATCGTGTGACTTGTACATTCCATCTCCCCATCCGGAGCTTTGGCGATTGGCTCTTTCACCTGTACCAACCCATACAATGTTAGGATAGGCCTGATTAACAGCTATGGCACCGACAGAATGCGTGTTTTCATTTTCAAAAACAGGCTTCATGGTGATGCCGTTATTGGTAGTTTTCCATACTCCGCCTGTTGCAGTGGCGATGTAGAAAGTATATGGATCGTTCTCGACCACGGCTAGGTCAACAACTCTACCACTCATGGTGGCAGGACCAATGTTTCTAAAGGTCAATCCATTTAAAGATTCAGATGTGATTTGGGCTAAAGCTGTTTGATAGAAACAGATAAGTACACCCAATGCAAGAATTCTTTTCAGCATGATTTAAGGTTTGAATAAGTCTGAATTTAGCAAGCAGATAGGAGAGTGCCTGAAAGTTTTTTAAGAGTGGTGGGAATGCAGGATGCTGGGTGAAGGAAGACGGGAGGCGGATGACGGAAGCCCCAGGTTCGAGATCCTTCGCTTTGCTCAGGAATACGTATAAAAGAGAAAAAAATTAAGAACGCATCTCTGAGCTATGCGAAGAGTCTGGATATTCATTTGGGAGATTGCGCAGTCGTAAACTTCCTCTCAATGACGTTCATTTCGCTTTACGCTATTCAATAAGCCTTTTGAATTTTGTCTAATATCACACCAAACTGTTTGCGGATGTGTGAAGTAGATACTGTGTAGTGATTCGCCATAATCACAAAAATCATGGTGTTGCCTTTGTCAGTCTCGATATAGCCTGCCAGACTATGATTGTTACTTAATGTACCGGTTTTAGCAAAAACTGAAGGCGAATAAAGCTCGGAAATTGTGCCGGATGTTTGCCCCTGAGGTAGGACCTCTTTCATAAAGTCTAGGCCATATTTCTCCTTGAATTGAGACAGGAGAACAAAGAGACTAGAGGGTGTGAACATGTTGTAACGTGTGAGCCCTGATCCATCACGCCATGTTAACTCCTCTGTCAAATCGAGGTTCTTCAGAAATACGTTTTCCTCTAGTAGATAATCTAGATTTCTGTTCACCCCTAAGGTATCCGATTTTTCACTCGCTATCATTACGTGAAATTGCTCGGCAAACAGATTGTCACTCGGTTGCAGCATCCATTTTACCAAACTATCTCGTTTAACACCAAGAAGATTCTCATTTGTCTCAGGTCTCTCGAAATCATCAACTATTTCAATCTCCTTATTGATTTCATTTTGCAGCAGTTCCACAAAAAGTCGATCAGAGTATTTGAAAGGTCTAATGAGCGTGTCTATTCCTTCCTCTCCAAATTGAATTTTAAATTCGTTCCAAGATTCATCTCTTGAAACCCTAGCCCTTTTGGATTCTGTCGTATCAATAGATATGCGAATGCCTTGATAACTTGGATTGTATTTGTATGTCTGGTTCTGGTTGTCGACTATAAATTCAATACTGTTACCATAGATCGGAAAGCGTGATTTTTCGGCACCATAGTACCCTGAATAATCATCCCAGCCCCAGCCTGGACCAAAGCGTTCATCTTCGGAAGGTCTAGGCCAGTAATAAAGTTTCTTATCTGAACTATAGAGGAAATGGGTTAATGTAGAATCTCTATGATCAGGGTGGAGGCTAAGCGGATAACCGGTACTCCAAAAAATGAGAGAATCACCTTTGATAGTATACTCAGTAGCTACTAAATCTTCAGGAAGATAATCAAGGGCAGCATAAGCCGTATATAGTTTCGTAACTGAGGCAGGGGTCATTTGCTTGTCAGCATTTTGCTCAGCTACTATTTTACCCTTCTCTGTATCATAAAGGACAAACCCAATAAAAGCGTTTTCAAAGCCCTCGAGTGTATTGAGGTCTTTCAGCATCTGCTTTTTCTTATACTTCTGGCCCAGGGAAGGAATAGCAAGAAGACAACCAACTAATATGATCCCAAAAATCCTATTCATAGAAAACAGCTATTTCGTCTAGGCCTTTTCTTTTGTTGTTTGGTACATAAACCTCTTCAGCTTCATAGCCTACTGGCAGTAGCAAGAAAGGTCTCTCATTATCGGGCCTTTCCAGAATCTTTTGCAAGAAATTCATCGGACTCGGGGTGTGGGTAAGTGTAACTAGTCCGGCATCGTGTATTGCTGTAATCAACATGCCTGCTGCTAAACCCACAGACTCATTTACATAATAGTTCTGGTGTTTTTTACCTTCTGCATCGTATTCAAAAGGTCTTTTAAAAACGATGATTAGATAAGGGGCTAACTCTAGAAATGGTTTATTCCAGTCTGTGGCCATAGGTTTGAGATCATCAAGCCATTCCTCACTCATACGCTTGGTATAGCTTTCATACTCTTCCTTTTCAGCTGCTTCTCGAATTTGTTTTTTGATCTCACTGTTGCTTACCACACAGAAGGTCCAAGGTTGCTTATGAGCACCAGAAGGTGCTGTAGAGGCTGATTTGATTACATTTTCAATTACCTCTTTAGGAACCGGTTTGTCAGAGAATTCTCGAACAGATCTTCGGGTTTCCATCCAATCATAGAATTTGGTGCTTCTCTCAATCATTTCTTCATGATTGTAATGCACATGGCTGTAACGGATATGCTCGTGGCCCTTAATTACCTTGATATCTTCTTGCATAGCTTGCAAGTTAAGAATACATAAGAGTTGCTAAAAAGAGTATGTCTTATTTAATGCACTATTTGTCGGCCCAGTGCTTATTTCTCCAAGCTTTTTGCTCTTCACTATTAAGGAATGTCCAAGCGAGTATTCTGCTAGATTTGTTGCCCTGACTCATTTGAATGATCTTAATTTCAGTTGCTCGGTGGTAATCCAGACTGTTTTCAAAAGCCTTGAGGTTCGATTGTTTCGAAACTAGGGATGAGAACCAGAAGATGTTCTTCTCGTATTGCTTACTCTCATTAATCATTCGACTTACGAATCTTCTTTCTCCGCCTTCTGTCCAAAGTTCTCCTCCTTTACCGCCAAAGTTTAAAACGGATTCGGTCACTTCCTTTTTTTGGAGATTACTTTGCTTTCTGAGTGATGCCTCTCTTGCTTCTTTTCTAGAGGCATGGAAAGGCGGGTTACACATCACTAAGTCTAATCTGGTCTTGGAATCGATAATTCGTGTGAAGATGTCTTCCAAATTAGGCTGAAGTCTTACCTCCACTTTCTTCTGAAGCCTTCTATTGTGTTCCACAATTTCTGAGGCGGCCATTTTGGCTCTGGTATCGGTTTCGCTACCTATAAAATGCCATCCGTATTGATGTGTTCCTATTATTGGATAGATCAGATTAGAGCCTGTTCCGATATCTAGGCAAGTGATTTGATCTCCTTTAGGCAGTTTACCATAATTAGACTCTTTCAATAGATCAGCCAGGTAATGGATATAATCAGCTCTTCCTGGAATAGGAGGGCACAAAAAGCCTTCAGGTATCTGCCAGTAATTGAGGTCGTAAAAGGTAAAAAGCAATGCTTTGTTCAGAAGTAAAACTGCCTGTGGATCAGCAAACTTTACCGTCTTGTCACCTTTGATATTTACTGTCAGGAATTCTTCAAGTTCAGGTACTTTTTCCACCAATAAGTCTAAATCATACTGACCATTATGAAGGTTGTTGGGGTGCAGTTTGGAGGTGGTAGGTGCTTTTTTCTTATGCTTTTTTACTTCTCCTTTTTGCTTATTCCAAGCTTGTAGAAAAGTCCCGGGCTTTTGGTTTTCAGACTTATTATCCATGATTAAGAAGATTGAAGGCTTAGGTATAACTTTTCTACTTTAGTTCTAGCCCAAGGTGTTTTTCTTAAAAATTTAAGACTAGATTTTATAGAGGGATTGCTCTTGAAACAATTGATATCAACTTCAGCTGCCATTCCTTTCCACCCTAATTCTCGGTGAAGATATTCGAGTATATCGGCCAGCTTTACACCATGCAATGGATTATTAGGCTGTGTCTCGAATTTTTTATCCTTGATCTTGTACTCAATTGGCATGGTGCAAAGGTAGGATTTAAATATGGCCTTTTATGTTCTGCTTGGTAATTGAGTTTTTTGAGCAAAAAAAACCCCAACCATTACAGTCGGGGCACGATTTGGATGTATGTATGTCCCCTTAAGGGACACTTGAAAGACGAACCGAATTCCATTAAGTTGCTTTGGTTAACAATCTTTTTCGAAAAATTTGAACATAGCCTATAAGTAGCAAGCAAGTAACACTCAATAACCATGCACTTTCAAGGTGAATATAGGAGAGTGGAATACTAAGAAGTATGAGACCAAAGGCTAATCCCCACAGCAAATCCCCTTTTTTATCATACCTTTTGAGTGGTTGCTCAGCAATGCTTTGAGAATTTTCAGCGATCAAGAATTTTAGTTTATGGTAATCATAAGCCAAGAGGTAACTGTTCATAGCCAGAAAAACTGCATTGACATAAGGCGTTCCTTGCCATTGCAAAGAAATAGTGACCATTAAAATGCATAACAACATGGGGAAACTCATTACTGCACCAAGGGTAGCAAAACGCTGCGTGAGCAATAGGCCTCCTGCAACCACTTGCCCCATGGCCACAAATCTCGCAAACAAGCCCAAACCATATTTAGCCAGTTCTTCTTCGAGCCAAACGGGTCCGATAATACCCGGGAATGCGTGATTTTCATAAAGCTTAGACATGCCTGCACCAAATAGCACAAATCCCAAAAACAGGCGAATGGACGTTACTATCCATTTTTTAGTGAGGAGATTCCTCATAATTGAAGTATTAAACTTTTAAATAATTCGTCTCTTATTCATATCAATCCCGGCTAGTATAAATACGACAAGCGCTAGTCCTAAACTCAAATAGAGCGGTTCCATCTGTTGCCAAAGGATTAGTTTATCGTTTTCTACTCCACTGCCGGCTAGCATATGAAATCCGTAAGGATGAAATCTTGCATATTTCCAGCCTTGAGCCACAATCATAAAAGAGATAATTCCACCAACTCCTATCCCTAAAGAGATCATTAGGTTTTTAAACCTTTGCCCTAACCAAAATTGAATAGATGCGAAGCCAAGCGTGCCTATAAATAGCATCAGCGATCTTTCAATCATTTTCCAAAAGCTGAAGTAAGCCCCGAAACCCAATTCAGGGTTCACGATATGTACAATTTTTCCTACTGCATAAGTGAGTCCCATATATAAGGTTAATCCTAAAAATAGGATCAGGCAGTATGTAATAACTTTAGCCAGATATATAGACCACCTTGGATTTTGTTGTGCGTAAATGAGTTTCCAGGAGTTACTGTTATTCTCAATTTGATTCATAAAAAGCGCCACAATCATGACAAAGAATGGAAATAAAAAATTAGCAGGACCTGTGCTGTATTGCATTAAATTAGACCATGCTGTACCACCTCTTGCTAATATTTTATCCCCACTATGTAAAAAAGTAACAAGATTTATTGCTGGTATAAATGCAGGCGATAGGATGGCAAACCAAAGTAGGAAAGTGGACCTGTATTTATAAATTTCAGACGACAGGCTGCCTCTTAAGGCTTGTAAGTTGTTCATTGATCTAATTTTTGAGTGATGTTTAAAAAGACAGATTCAAGATTATTGTCAGACTTGATAGAATAAATATCTATACCAGCCTCAACAAGTATTCTGTTAATGTTAGCTATGTGCTCTTTAGATTCTGCCTGTACATTTAGGGTGTCATCATCAGACTTAGAAACATTGAGTTGACTATTCTCAAGAATGGATATCGACTTGTTTAAGTCGTTTACATCGAGGTTTACATTTAAGCCACTATTCTGATTATAGAGCTTATCAAGTTTTCCCAGGAATTCAATTCTACCACGATCTATTATGGCTACATCGGTTGCTAGCTTCTCAATTTCTGAGAGTATATGACTAGATAGAAATATGGTTTTGCCGTAATCTCTATTCAACTCAATGATCAACTCTCTCATTTCGATTATTCCACTTGGGTCTAGTCCGTTTGTGGGTTCGTCTAGAATAAGTAGTTTAGGATCTGTGAGTAAGGCACTAGCCAAACCCAACCTCTGGCACATACCTAATGAATAGCCTTTGGCTTTCTTATCTGCATTCGATTTGAGTCTGACAATTTCTAAGACTTCATCAATCCTAGTTTTTGGTACACCAACCAGTTTCCTAATTACTTCTAGGTTTTGTCTTCCGGTTAAATGCTTGTAGATCGAAGGGTTCTCAATAAGTGCTCCAACTCTTTTCAGAATATCGACTCGATTTTGTCTTAATTCTTTACCAAAGATTTTCACTTTGCCCTTTTCAGGGTGCATGAGGTCGAGAAGAATTCTGATTGTGGTAGTTTTTCCCGCTCCATTTGGTCCTAAGAAGCCGAATATACTGCCTTCGGGAACGCTCAAGTTAATTTTGTCTAAGGCTTTGAAGTCCTTAAAGTATACATCCAAATCATGAGTTTCAATCGTGTAATGGTTCATGATTCTTTTTTCGTTTGTTGAAAGACGAAGCAAAATCGGAAAGGATAACAGGAGTGCTAGAAATCCTGCATTTTATTAGAATAATATCAGCCTTGGCACAACCTTTTACGTTAAACAACTGTTAGCACCCTGAATTAGAATTTTTGATATGGCTAAGGCAAAAGCACAAGTAGACCCAAGAGAGAAGATTAAAAACGCTTACATCGAGTATGTGTTGGAGAATGGACATGCACCTGCCTCGATTTTTAAGTTTGTTAAAGAATTGAAGTTGACAGAAGATGTATTCTATGATCATTTCAATTCATTCGAGAATATCGAAAGAACAGTTTGGAAAGATCTATTTACTGATACTATTGATTCAATCCAATCTGAGGAAGTTTGGGATGAATATTCAGTAAGAGAGAAGATGTTGGCTTTCTATTTTACCATGGTAGAAAAGATGAAGGCAAATAGAAGTTTTATACTTCAGACAGTACCTAAGTCCAAAAAGCCTGATATGAACCCTTACTATCTAGATCTTATCAAGGACCCATTTAAGGAGTTCACTAATGAATTATTGTTAGAGGCAAGAGAAACGGAAGAAGTTACAGACAGGCCGGTAATAGGTAAACGCTACGGTGATGGATTATGGCTTCAGTTCTTGTTTGTAATCGGCTTCTGGATTAAAGACGATAGCATTGCTTTTGAGAAAACCGATGCTGCTATTGAAAAGGCAGTGAATCTATCATTCGACTTAATGGGCAAAGGACCATTAGATGCAATGCTTGACTTTGGTAAGTTTTTATACCAGAACAAATAATTAAGAGGAGGGGAGATATGAAGGAGCAGTCGAGAATACCTACTTCAAAAGTGCAGCGAGCCGCCAAGTTTGTAAAAACCGGTGCAAAGGTTGGGGGGAACTATGTTAAGCATTACGCTAAAAAGGCAGTTAACCCAAAACTAGGCAAAGAAGAATTGCATGAAGATAATGCAAGAGATATCTATAATTCACTAAGTGAATTAAAAGGGAGTGCGCTTAAGGTTGCTCAAATGATGAGTATGGACAAGAACTTGTTACCAACTGCTTATCAAGACAAATTCTCAATGGCTCAATATAGTGCTCCACCACTATCTTTTCCTTTGGTTGTAAAAACCTTTCAGAAATACTTTAAACAATCACCTTCTGCCATTTTCGATTCCTTTACCAAGAGTGCAGTGAATGCAGCTTCAATTGGTCAGGTTCACCAAGCAACAAAGCAAGGCAAGAAGCTAGCAGTAAAAATTCAATATCCGGGTGTTTCTGACAGTGTAAAGTCTGACCTGAAATTGGTGCGACCTTTTGCTGTGAGATTGATGAACCTTAATGAGAAAGACCTCGATCATTATATGGAAGAGGTTGAGACGAAATTGATTGAAGAGACAGACTACAATTTAGAAGTAGAGCGATCTATAGAAATTTCTGATGCTTGTGCACATATCGATAATCTACGTTTCCCAAAATACTATCCAGAGCTTTCCGCGCAGCGTGTAATCACCATGGATTGGTTGGATGGTAAGGTTTTGAAAGAGTTTATCAAGTCTAATCCAGACCAAGAGACTAGAGATAGAGTAGGCCAGGCCATGTGGGATTTTTATGATTACCAGATTCATACGCTGAGACAGGTTCATGCTGACCCACACCCTGGTAATTTTATTATTTCTGATGATGGTCAACTTGGTGTGATTGACTTTGGTTGTGTTAAAGTTATTCCTGATGAGTTCTACGAGCCATATTTTAAGCTAATCAGAAAAGATATGCTTCAGGCAGATGATGAACTCGATAGTACTTTTGAGCAGCTTCAGTTTATTTATCCTTCAGATACAAAAGAGGATAGAAAGTACTTTACTGAGGTAATCAAAGATATGATGGGTCTATTAGGTCAGCCTTTCCATCAAGATGAATTTGATTTTGGTGATGATAGCTATTTCCAGAAGATCTTTGAAATGGGCGAAATCATCAGCGAATCTAAGAAATTCAGAGAGTCAGAGAAAGCTAGAGGAGCAAGAGATGGGCTGTATATCAACAGAACTTATTTCGGCCTTTATAATATCCTAAATGAACTGAAGGCCAAGGTAAGAACCACAAAACCTGAGTGGGCAGCGGCTGTAGCAGTCTAAAAATCAGAAGGTAAACTTACGTTTAGATTCATTTGCATCTTACTCACCGACTTGATCATATATTTGGTCTTATCGAATTGAGCAATGGCTGCTGAATCGAAATCTCTCGGTTCATCGAGTATGGCAATTAATTCTCCAGCCTCATCATAGACTTCAAAGAAAATTAGACCTTGTTTGGTGATCTCTTTCATGTCGGCAAAAAGCTCTGTGCGGTCTTTTTGAACGTTTCGAGACACAAAGCCAAAGAAGTCTTCTGTCATGTTGCCTTGGATGATGTCATCGTTAAAGGCGCAAGCTGCGAATAGCACAAGTGCTATGATGTAGGTGAAAGATTTTCGCATGTGTTTATGGTACTGACTTAGAGGAAATTACCCTACCACAAAAAGAAACTATCCGTATTTTTTTGTCATGTATTCATAAGACTCTGTAATCAGTTCTTTCAAAACCTCTTCATCCACATCGCTAAGCTTCTTTATGTAAAGGCAAGATTTACCTGTTTTGTATTTGCCCAACTTGCTCATGAGGTCATCATATCTTTCGAACCCTGGCATGATGTAGATGGTCATAGCAGCCTTTCTAGGTGAAAAACCAACCTTGAGCATATCACCTTCTCTTCCTGTGGCGTATTTGTAATGGTAAGAACCAAAACCCACTAAAGAGGTACCCCACATCTTAGGTTTAAACCCTGTGATTTGTTCCATCATCTCTTTGACTCTAAAACTCTCTGCTTTCTTTTGTGAATTTTCTACACTGTTCAAGAATTGATCAACATTAGCATCGTTTTCTACAGTTTTGTTCTGGTTCTTAGACATAAAAAAATCCTTTCTCTGAAGTTATGAAAAAGGATTTTTGGTTTGAAATGATGGTTCGAATGTTATTTCAACTTCTTATAGACTCTTTTTGCCTCTTTTGTGTCTTTTAATCTTATGATGACCACACCTGCTTTTCCTGTCGCCTTATACTTGGTAAGTGACTCTTGATTTTTAAAAACGTTCAAAGATTCGATTAAATCAGTCTCTAGGTTTTCAAGCCCCTTTTTAATGACTTTTGATTCCTTGTCATTCAATTCCAATATGTAATGGACATCTTTACCCTTCGGGTATTTGATTTGCATTGGCTCAGATGCATTCTCGATACTGATTAATTCATCTTTAGGTTCTGTTTTTATTTCAAAACTCGATCGAGGTTCAGGCAATGCTTTTAATATGGTAATGTCACCCTCATTCTCTTTTATGAATTCAAGAGCAGCGTTTCCTTTTAGAGATATAAGCACCACACCATCTTCAAATTGATTGCCATAAATTGGTAAAGCGCTTTTGCCTTTAAGTACATTAATGCTTTTGATGTCTTCTGGATCGATAGAAGGGAAGATATCATCCGGGATATTGTACATCTTGCCGTTGTGATTCAATACCATTTTTGGATTGAGCTCTCCATCGACTCCACGGATATTGATCTTCTGTGCAAATACAGCAAACTGAACTAACATTAGCGTGAATACGAGCAATTTTTTCATAGTGTTGATTTTGGTATTCATAAGCAAAAATACGGCCAGAATATGAGTATTCCGATAAATATAGTAGCAATACTTAGCACAAGTACAGCCCCTGCTGAAGCATCCTTGATTTTACCAATAATTGGGTTTTGATTGGGGTCTGTTTCATCTGCCAATTTTTCAATAGCCGTGTTGAATAGTTCGGCAGAGAAAACGAGTGCTATACAAGTAATAATCCAAAGCCAATCTTGACTTGATAGGGAACAATAAAATCCCGCTGAGACAACCAATAAAGCAGCCAAAACATGAATTCTAAAGTTATGCTCCTCTCTGAAAGTGGTAGCAATTCCTTTAAATGCAAAACCAAAACTTTGAATTCTCTCTTTAATACTAAATGGTTTACCCATTGCTCAATTTAGTCAATTGAAGTTTAGCTTGTTTGCCGATGTATTCACTACTTAATTTGCCCAAAATTCATCTTATGAAGCGTGTTTCTCTTCTATTTCTTCTGTTTATTCTATTCTCTTGTGACTCTGATCAAGATAAAGCCGGAAGATTCTTTTTAAAGGCAAATGAAGCAATGGCTAAAGGAGATCATACTGAAGCTATTAGGCTTTATACAGAAGCCATTGGTAAGGATGATCAAATGAAAGAGGCTTGGAATAACCGTGGTGTAGCCAATTACCGCGCAAAGAGATATGTAGAAGCCATAAACGATTACACCCAGGTATTACTTCAAATTGATCCTGATTTTGTAGACGCCAGAAGAAACAGAGTAAATGCATATTTGGATGCAGGGAGATATGAAAAGGCCATGGAAGACTTAGACGTTTTGGAAGAACTCTATCCTGATTCAGCTTTTGTTGACTTCACTAGAGGTTTGGTCTTTCATGAAATGAAAGCCTTTCAATCTTCAATAGATGCATTTAGTCAAGCCAAGTCAAAGTCAGATAATGATGCAGAGATTCTTATCAACATTGCCAATGGTTATTTCATGTTAAAGGATATGGATCGTGCGATTCAATTGCTTGAAGAAGCTAAATCTCTTGACTCAACAGAACCGAATATTTACAACACACTAGCACTTATAGAGATATCGAAACCTACTCCTGATTATAGCATTGCTCTCGAAAACGTTAATCAAGCGTTGAAACTAGAGAGTAATAACCCCTTTTTCTTTAATAACAGAGCCTTTATCTATTTAATGACAGAAGAGCTTATGAAAGCACAAGAAGATATTCGTTTAGCTATTATGGGTGCTCCAGAGAATGCATGGGCTTATCGTAATAGAGGTATACTACTCTATAAAAGAGAGGATTATGCAGCAGCCATCAGGAATTTTCAATTGGCTGAAGATTATGATGCTAAGGTACCTTTAATGCACAAGTATTGGGCGTTCTCACTCTTGGCTCAAGGAAACGAGTCGGATGCTTGTGAGGTGGCCAAGCGCGCTATGGAAGACCTCTCTTCTGACGATGACTTCAAAAAGCTATCCTGTCTATAAGCCTCTTACGGATTCTCAGAGGCCTTTTAGCGGTATTTATTAAAAAAATTATCAACAGGTGTTAACTTCTATTTTGGAGTTACCGTCTACCTGTTGATTATGGATGTATCACGCTTTAAGGCTGAGGTTTTACCCTTGAAGAACAAATTGTACCGTTTTGCGCTCGGCATTGTAAAAGATGAAGAGCTGGCAAAAGATGTTGTACAAGAATGTATGATCAAGGTTTGGGAGAAACGCTCCGATATAGAACTGGTTCAGAACCTAGAGGCTTGGTGCATGCAAATCACTAGAAATAAGGCACTAGATAAACTAAGATCTAAGCACGTTAAAAAGACAGACTTGTTTGAAGTTGAACTAGACACTCGAAAAGAAAGAGACACGCCTTATGTGGTTGCAGAGAGAGGAGATTTGATGGTAAGGATAAAGGGGCTTATAGCTGACTTACCCAACCGACAAAGAGAAGTAATGCAACTTAGAGATATTGAAGGCTTTAGCTACAAAGAAATAGCCGATATGCTGGAAATAGATATTAATCTGGTAAAGACGAATTTGTTCAGAGCCAGAAGAAAACTGAAAGAGAGCTTAATGAAAGTAGACGCTTATGGACTCTAGAAGATCAGAACTATTAGAAAAGTATTGGGCAGCTGAGACAAGCATTCAGGAAGAGCAAGAATTGAAGGAGATGGTAATGCAATCTCGGAGCGAAGAGAATGAAGAACTGAAGGCTCTGTTTGCTCACTTTGAAGCGGAGGCGCAGCCTGAACTAGATGCCAGTTTTGATGAAGAGATTCTATCTCTAATCACTGAAGAGAAGGAAACTAAGATAATCAGCTTTAATGATTACTTCAGAAGATATGCTAGCATAGCAGCGGCTATTATGATAATGGCGGTAAGTGGGTTCTTATTTACCCAACAACAAAAGCAATATCAATCGGAAGATACTTTCGAAACGCCAGAAGAGGCTTTTGCCGAATTCAAAAAGCAGATGCTCATGGTTTCGAATTATATGAATAAAGGAAACAATGCAATCGAGGGATTCTCCAACCTTGGAAATGCAGATAAGAGTTTGAATGGTTTGTCTAACCTAGGTGACGCATCAGAAGGACTCAACTTATTGGGAGAAATGAATTTAGAAAACAATTAGAGGATAAATAGAAAATGAAAAAAGTAGTATTAACACTAGTAATGATGGCGGTTGCCATTGGCGCAAGCGCTCAGGATGACGCCATTTCGAAATACTTTAACAAGTACAAAGAAGATGCAAGCTTTATGCACATCAACATCAGTGGAAAAATGTTCCAGATGATGGCTAATCTTGAAATGGAAACTGATGAGGAGCAGAAGTTAATTCAAGAGTCTCTAGGAAAGATCAAGAGAGTTCAAGTGCTCGGAAAAGAAGAAGGAGTAGATGGTAGAAAAATGTACTCTGAAGCGATCGGTATGGTAAAAGGTAAAGGATTTGAAGAGTTAATGTCTCTCAGAGAAGATGACAAAGACATCAGATTCTTGATCAAAGAGAAAAACAATAAAATCGATGAGTTATTCATGGTAATGGGCGGTGACTCAGAATTTGGTCTGTTGAGCATCGTTGGAGACGGTATCGATTTGAACGCACTATACAAACTATCTAAGCAAATTGGAATGGATGGTTTCGAGGAATTAGAGTTCCTTGAGAAAATGGACGGTAACTAAAATCCGTTTAAGAATACTGAAGATCAGAATGGGTTGAGCCCCATTCTGATTTTTTACGATTTGGTCAAAAGCTCAACAAAACTGGATGTATGAAACGATTAATAATATTAGGCCTTTTGGTGCTAATTTCTTCCTCAAGCTTTGCGCAAAGCAGAAGTGTTGAGAAGTTTAGAAATAGACACGAGCCTTCCATGAAGCTCTTCTTCTACGAGAGCACCCTCAAGATGATTTCCCGAATTGATGTAGCGGCTATTAGCAACACAGCCGGTATAGATAGCGAATTAGGTGAAATGCCACCTTTTACTGATATGATTTCCGGGATAGAAAAAGTTAAGTTTTTTATGTATGATGAACCAGCTAAGGATGATCCTGAGCTGTTTGCGCAGTTAGAATCTGATGTAATTGATGAAGGATACGAGTCTATTGCTTCTGTTCGCGCTCAAGGAAACATCATGAACTTAATGATGAAAGAAAAGAGGGGGGAACCTTCAGGATTTGTGGTTCTCGTAACTATGGAAGATGGCCATAGCATTATTGACATTGAAGGTTTTCCTAATCTCAATAATGTGCTGAAATTCTCTGAATTTCTGAATAACAATTCTTCCAGCCTAAGATTTCAGGACTGGGATAATTAATAATTTTTTAGAGCCCTGGCTCAATCAAACTCAAAAGCAACACGATTTGGATACAGTTTTAAAAATTAATGGTCTTACCAAACGGTATGGTAAGATTACTGCCTTAGATAACCTCGATTTAGAAGTAAAGCGAGGAAATGTCTTTGGTATACTAGGCCCAAATGGAAGTGGTAAGACTACCACCTTGGGTATTTTACTCGAAGTAATTAATCAGACTTCAGGAGAATTTGAATGGTTTGGCGCTCCTTCAAATCAGAACACACGTAAGCGCATTGGTGCAATTTTAGAGCACCCCATTTTCTACCCTTACCTTACAGGTGTTCAGAATCTTAGAATAGTATGTGATATTAAGGAAGTACCTTATTCTAGAGTAGAGGAATGCATTAAGCAGGTCGGTCTTGATGAAAGAAAGGACTCAAAGTTTAAGACTTACTCTTTGGGTATGAAGCAGAGATTATCCATTGCTTCAGCATTACTCTGCGATCCGGAGGTCATGATTCTTGATGAGCCTACAAATGGCTTAGATCCTCAAGGTATTGCTGAAATTAGAGATCTAATAATCGAGATTGCCAATAGTGGCAAGACTATTATCATCGCCAGCCATTTGCTAGATGAGGTACAAAAAGTTTGTACTCATTTCTGTGTATTACAGAGAGGTAAACTCATTCACACCGGTTTGGTAGAAGACGTAGGCAAAGGAGATATGCTCGTAGAGGTCAAGGCCGATACAGAAGATTTGCAGACAGTCTTAGAAGCTTCAGGAATGAGTTCGAACATTAAACGTGAACTTGACAAGTATACCATGACAATGGTTAATGGCTACTCTGCTGCCGAGATAAACAAATATCTTTTCGAAAAAGGAATAACCGCTAAGCATTTAGTGGTGAAGACCAAAAGTTTAGAAAAGCAATTCTTAGAAATTTTAGCAGAACAGGAAGGAGGTAAGTCATGATGAGATTATTACGCATAGAGATTCAGAAGTTATGGCCTAACCGTGCCTTTAGATGGTTATCTATTCTTTATATGGTAGCCATGGTAATCATTGCCATGGGAGTGATGCCTTTTTTAAGATACTTAAAGTCTAGAATTGAAGACTTTGATATGGATGGTATCGATCCCACTATTATACCTTTCTACGAGTTTCCAGATATTTGGCAGAACCTTACAGCGGTGGCCATTTGGTTCAAGCTGCTCTTAGGCTTTAGCTTGATCTATTCCATTACTAACGAGTTCTCTTACAGAACAATTAGACAGAACGTAATCGATGGGATGAGTAAGGCGGAATTTGTTTGGTCTAAAGTAATTTTAGCTGCATTTCTGTCTTTAGCTTCAGCTGCAACACTATTCGTTTTGGGTCTTATTACTGGACTCATGTACTCTTCAGAAATATCAATCGGTTTGATGTTCGAAGACGTTTACTTCCTTGTTGCTTTTGCATTACAATTATTCGCTTTCCTACTGTTTACACTATTTGTGGGTACGTTAATCAAGAAGGCCATTATAGCCATGGGAGTATTGGTGTTCTGGATACTAGCTATTGAGAATGGCCTCTACATATATGGTCAAGTTCAGAATTTACCATGGATTGAGTACTTCTTACCGGTTAAGTCGATCAATGCTCTGATTCATAACCCTTTCCCAAAATATATTCTTATGGAGATTCAAGACTTTGTGACTTTCCCTGAGTTGGCTTTGGTGTTAGGCTGGGGATCACTCTTCTTCTGGGCAACCAATAGACTGGTTGTGAACAGAGATTTATAATATTATTGTTGTTTTTATCTGATAAGGCTACCGCTTTCATAAAGTGGTAGCTTTTTTTTATGCTTTCCAGAGAGTAAGTATATCCGCTTCTCTTTTCATCAGATTTTCATTTCCGTCCAGATAATTCTGTCTGCGTTCTTCTGTAACAGCCTCAGAATACCACCAATCGTAAATGTCTTTCACGGTGTCTTTTAACGGCCTCAAGGTTAATCCGGCATTAAGGGCTCTACTATTCTCTACTAGGGCAGATGCTGCATAATCATTCTCAGGCATAATCCAAGGTATAGTATAAAATAAGCCGTTTTCTTTTAGGAAGTCGTAATCGTCAATTACTGTGAAAGTATGCTCTTGATCGAATGCTTCCGAAGCACCCTTTACGTAATCAAGTATACCCTCTGCTTCTTGCGGACCAACCGCATTGAAGGTTCCCATGGTTTTTGACTCGGCTAGTCGAATCATCCACTCAGCCACATCGCGTACATCTATGTATTGTACGGGATCTTCCGCCTTTCCTGGTACCATTACTTCGCCTGCCTGAGAAAGTCTTAGTGGCCAATGCAAGAATCTATCGGTTCTATCTGCTGGTCCTTTCATATAAGTAGGACGCACAATGGTGGCTTTGCTTTCACCCATTACGTTAATCGTCTCAACCTCCGATTTTGCTTTCATTATCCCAAAAGAATCTTTCTCAGGCGGATTACCATTTTCGTCTAAAGGATCTTCATAGAGCACTGGAAAGTCTTCATCAACATTTGCCGTAGTATGAGGGTAATAAACACCGGTGGATGAGACATAGATGTATTGACCAACGTTGTCCTTTAAAAGCTCTGCTGATCGTTTGGTCCAATCGGCAGCCCTTCCTGAGTTATCTATCACAACATCCCACTTTCTTCCCTCTAAGGCCGAGAGGTTATCTACCCGATCACCAACCAGCATTTCAACTTGATTGAATAAGTCTGCATAAATCGTAGGCTTGGTTTTACCTCTGGTGAATGTTGAAACTTTATGGCCCCTGGCTAAAGCGTAAGCCACTTGGTGAGGGCCTAAGAAGCTCGTGCCACCAAGAATCAGAATATTAAGAGAGCTGTCTGCTTTCTCACAGGAGAAAAGAGAGCTACTTAAAAAGGGAATACCTGCTCCTAAGACTAGGCTTTTCTTTATAAAGGATCTTTTCGATTGGTCAGTAGTCATAGTCAATTCATTTACTGACTATAAGTTAATTAATGAATACCTAACCACATATCGTTTTATACAAATGGACGAGTTGGATGTGGTGTTTGGGTTTTCTAACTTCATTTGGTTCAAAAACCTCCAGTATGAAGCTCAAAATTTTCTTTTTCTCCTTAATGTTAATGATGATCACAAACGTGAATGCTCAAGAACTCCCATTCTCTGATATTACCAAAACACCTGCTGTTTATAACTCAGGTACCATTATGGCCAGAATGATAGAAGGGCTTGGATTTCGATATTATTGGGCTACAGAAGGACTCAGGTCAGAAGATTTAACATTTAAGCCGGGTGATGATGCGAGAAGTGCCATGGAAACTATAGAGCATGTTTATGGTCTTTCTAATTTCCTATTAAGTGCCTTTGGTGATGAGGTAGTAGCTCTGGCTGATATAGATAAAACCGACTTTGCTAGTGTAAGGAAAGCAACCTTACTTAACTTAAAACAGGCTTATGCACTTATGATGTCTAGCACCAAAGAAGATTTTGAAAAGTATGAGGTCCCGATAGGAGGAGGGAACAAGTTACCTTTTTGGAATGCCATCAACGGGCCAATTGAAGATGCTGTTTGGCATACCGGCCAAATTGTAATGATGCGAAGAATGTCTGGTAATCCCCTTCCTAAAGGGGTGAGTGTGTTGATGGGGTCTAAGAATTAGAGGGCTATCTGGCAGGTAAACTCAGTATCATCTATTGAAGCGCCTCTCTTTTTGTAGAAAGCAATGGCATTCTCATTCCATTTAGAAACCAGCCATCGCATGGATTTACATTTCTCTTCTTTGGCAATAACTTCCAATCGATCTATAACTTGATGCCCCAAACCTAGATTACGATGTTCTGCTTCTAAATATAAATCGTCTAAATAGAGATGTCTGCCTGACCAAGAACTATAACCGATATAATAAGTGGCGAAGCCTATTGCTACCTCGTTCTGTTTAATAACCAATGCTTTGAGAAAGTCAGCATCTTCTTCCATTTGAGCGACAGTGATCGTTGCTTTTTCAGGCGTTCGCTGAAAGTGAGCAAAGTCGATGATCATTTTATGCATGTCGGCAAAATCCGACACCTCAGCTTTTGAAATGGTGTATGACATTGTTTCTTTTTTATTCTAGATTATGGAAGTTATGGAATGCTTCGAGTACTTTCTCGGGTGTTTCAACATGTGGATAATGCCCTGCATCTTTTATGCGATATACTTTCGCGTTTGGTACTACCTCTTCAAAGCGTTTAGCTGCGTGCTCTCCTGAAATAGGGTCTTGAACTCCATTGATAAGACAGATGGGTATGAGGTTATCAGTCAATGGGCCTACCCACTGTTCACGATTTGATTTTCTTTCCGCCATATATCGAATGAGTCTTGGAATCATCTGTTTGCCCTTGTCTATCGTAATCAGATTCCAGGTTTCGTTTATGTATTCATCAGAAGGCGGATGTTCTACGCTGAAGATGTTGGTCATATTCTTTTGGAAAGTTTGCTCAGAGGTCAATGGGGCTAACAATCTTCCTATTGGTGAAATCAAGAGTTTTTGTATTAATAGAGGCTGATGTGTTTCGGGAAAGATTCCCCCGTTCATAAAAACACAAGAATGCCATTTGACTTTTGAAAGGCCGGCCTTTTGTCTGGCAAGTAATTCTTGAGCTACCGTATCGCCCAAGTCGTGTGCTAAGAGATGTGCTTCTTGAATTTTTAGACGTGCTAAAAGTTCTTCAATCATATCGGCTTGAAGCTCAACGGTGAGCTTTTGATGCGGTTTAGCTGATTTTCCCAGCCCAATTAAATCTGAAGCGATTACATCAAAATGATTGGTTAAGGATGGCCAGATGGCTTCGAAATCCCATGAAGAGGAGGGGAAACCATGAATACAAACAAGTACTGGTCCTTTACCTTCTCTTCGGTAAAAGATATTTAAGTCTTTTAGCTTTTCAGTTTGTCCACCGTTATACCAATCATTTACATTCATGCTTAATCAATGTAAGCGAATGCGGATTGGAAACCAATTAAGGAATCCACTTGATATCTTTAAAGTCGGGCTTGCGCTTCTCTAAGAAGGCATTTCTACCTTCTTTGGCTTCTTCTGTCATATAAGCAAGACGAGTGGCTTCACCTGCAAATACTTGCTGGCCCACCATGCCATCATCCGTTAGGTTGAAAGCGAACTTGAGCATTTTGATAGAAGTAGGGGACTTCTCTAAAATCTCTTGAGCCCAATCGTAAGCGGTGTCTTCTAACTCATCGTGAGGAATTACTGCGTTCACCATCCCCATTTCAAATGCTTCTTGTGCAGAGTAATTCCTTCCTAAGAAGAAGATTTCTCGAGCTCTTTTTTGGCCTACCATTTTAGCTAAATAGGCCGAACCATAACCACCATCGAAGCTGGTTACATCGGCATCGGTTTGTTTAAAAATGGCATGTTCTTTACTCGCAAGCGTTAAATCACATACGGTGTGTAAACTGTGTCCACCACCTACGGCCCATCCCGGACAAACGCAGATCACCACCTTAGGCATAAAGCGGATCAATCGCTGAACCTCAAGGATGTTCAATCTTGGCATTCCATCATCGTCTACATACCCTTGGTGTCCACGAGCATTTTGATCGCCACCTGAGCAGAAAGCCCAACCACCGTCTTTAGGCGAAGGCCCTTCTCCACTTAATAGCACTACACCAATTGAAGTGTCTTCTCTAGCATCGAGCAAAGCTTCGAACAATTCGCCTACTGTTTTAGGTCTAAAGGCATTACGTACCTCAGGCCTGTTGAAGGCTATTCTGGCAACCCCATCACCCGATTTCTTATAAGTGATGTCAGTATATTCTTTAACGGTGGTCCAATTTACTTTGCTCATATGCTTTAGAATTAGAATGCGAAAATAGGGGCTAGAATGGGAGTGGGCAAACCTTATAAATAAGAAATGTAGGAGTCGCGAAATGATGTGGTAAAAGATTTTCTGAATAGGATTTGCAACTAAGCGGCTGTTACTAAGTCTTTTATGTTGACTTTGGTCTTCCTTTTTCGGAATTTAAATAAGTCAATCACTTAGTTGACGGTCAAACTCAAACTTAACAACATGCTCTATTCTTACTTTCGCACTGCTTTGCGCAGCCTGCTTAAAAACAAGGTATTCTCTTTTTTGAACATTTTCGGACTGGCTATTGGGATGGCCTGCTGCATGATCATTTTCCAATATGTGACTTATGAGCAAAGCTATGACAAGTTCCATTCGAATCATGAAAATCTTTACAGAGTTAATTACAACTACTATAAAAATGGGGAGACCATTTTTGAATGTGCCGCAGCTGTTCCGGCCGTAGGTAAGGCTATGCGTGACAACTTTCCTGAGGTAGAAGAATATGCCATTGCCTTTCCTACAGGAGGAATTATTACTTATCAGGATAAAAGTTTTAGAGAAAGCAAAATCCAGCTGGCCACACCATCTTGGCTGACCATGTTCAATTGGCCGTTAATTCAAGGTGATATCAATACCGTTCTCGATGGTCCTAAGAAAGCTGTGCTAACCGAAACTACAGCCAAAAAGTATTTTGGAGATGAAGACCCTATCGGTAAGTATATCAATTGGTCTAATGGTTGGCTAGGAGGAGAGTATTTGGTTACAGGTGTAGTAGCCGATGTGCCTGAGAACTCTCATATCACTTTCAGTATGCTCTTTTCTCATTCAACCTTAAGAGAACCATCCGAAGGTGGTTCAGAAACCAATTGGGGTTGGTATGATCATAATACCTATGTGAGCTTACAGGATGGCACAGATCCAAAAGCTTTTGATGCTCGCTTCGCTGAATACTTGTATGAACTGAGAGGCGAGGGATTTGAAAAGAATAATTCGTTACAGGAATTCCCATTACAGGCAATAACTGATATCCATTTAGGTGCTGATTTACTCCAAGAGTCTCAGCCTGAGGATAAGGGCGATGCACAGTCCGTTTACATTCTAGGTATTCTAGCCATTTTCATTCTGGCCATTGCTTGGGTTAATTACATCAACTTAGCCTCTGCTAAGAGTTTAGAAAGAGCCAAAGAAGTAGGGGTAAGAAAAGTGTTAGGAGCTTATAGAGCACAATTGATCAGACAGTTTATTGTAGAGTCTATTCTGGTAAATCTAATTGCAGCTGTCATCTCAATATTAATTGTAGTCATTGTATTGCCTTACTTTAATCAGCTTACTAACTCACCACTTTCACTTTCCCTTATCTTCAATTCGGGAACTTGGTTATTAGTAATCAGTGTATTTTTAGCAGGGGCATTATTATCCGGATTATATCCTGCTTTTGTGCTTTCATCATTCAAACCCATCACAGTCTTAAAAGGTAAGTTTAGATCATCCGGAAGTGGAAACCTGCTTCGCAAAGTGTTGGTTACCTTCCAGTTTACCGCTTCAGTATTCCTGATTGCGGGGACATTCATTGTTTACAAGCAGATGAATTTCTTAAAGAATCATGATCTGGGCTTTGATATGGAGCAAACCATGGTGCTTAGAGGGCCAAGTGTTCTCCAAGTAGATTCCTTATGGAATAGCTATGTATCTGGTTTTAAGAACTCAGTTACGCGCTTAGCAGCAGTAGAATCGTTCAGTACTTCTACTAATGTTCCCGGCAATGAAATCTTCTGGACCAATGGAGCAAAGAAGGCTGAAGCACCCGATTCTGACTATAAAACCATGTATAACGTGGGCATTGATTATGATTATGTACCAAACTATGAAATAGAGTTGGTCGTAGGTCGGAATTTTGATCAATCCTTTCCAACAGATACTGCGGCAGCCATCTTCAATGTGGCGGGTATAGAGTTTCTTGGTTTTGAAAGCCCGGAAGAAGCCCTCGGCCGAAAAGTCCGACATAATGGAATGGATAAGACCATTATTGGTGTCTTAGATAACTACAATCAAATGTCGCTTAAGACGCAGGTCGCACCTATAATCTACATACTAAACGAGGCTAGTGATTCATTTTTCTCGGTGAAGTTTACGGGTAGTAATGTTGAAGAGACCACAGCAGAAGTTTTTAGGATTTGGGAAGAGTTCTTTCCCGGAAACCCAATTGATTATTTCTACTTAGACAATTTCTTCAACAGGCAATATGCAAAGGATGACCAATTCGGTGCAGCATTCAGCATATTCACAGGTTTGGCTATTATCGTGAGTTGTTTAGGCTTATTCGGACTCTCTGCTTTTAGCGCTTTACAGCGCACCAAAGAGATTGGCATCAGAAAAGTGCTGGGAGCTAGTGTTCCAAGAATTCTGCTTTTACTCTCAAAAGAATATATGCTACTGATACTCTTCTCTATCGTAATAGGGGTGCCGTTGATCTACTTCTTTATGGATTATTGGTTGAGTGATTTTGCATACCGAACCACCATGGAGTGGTTTACGTTTGTAGGAGCGGGGCTTATAGTTCTAATGGTAGCCATACTGACTGTTAGTTTCCAAACGTTGCGTAGTGCAAGGGCTAATCCATCAAGTACTTTAAGATATGAATAGATGTTTTAATGGTTCATGCTTAGCGTGTGCTTGGTATGAACCATTAAAACCTAGTAGAGTAGCCCTTTCTTTTCAGCTTTTTTCTCTTCAGAAGCGCCCGCGATAATGGCTATTACAATACCGATGACCATACCTGCGCCAGCTCCTGAGCCAGGGTCATTTGGTCCGGTTTGATTAAAAATTGCTGCACCGAAAACCAGTCCAAAGGTGATGCCTATCCCAATGTATTTGGCCTTAAGCGAGCCTTTTTCTGCATACCCAAAGACTTTCTTCACTTTGTCCTGAATGGCATCAAGCGATCTTTTGAATGCGCGTTGCTCGGCTCTTTCTCTTGGAGGATCGGCTAGCTGACCGACTAACTCCTCTAAATCAGATTCGATCTCTTGGTCTTCATCATTTTTAAGTTTGGCAATCAAACTCTTAATGACATCAGTTTTGTATGTTCTATGACCTGTCTCGCTGAGTCTTTCAGCATACTTCTCAAAATCTTGTTGAATACTAGACTTCATAGTTTAAAAAATTGTCAAGTCAATGAAGATAAGGAAATCCTAGGATTTGGTGTTGACTAGTAATTCTGAGAGGGGAGAGCAATGGTCTTTGGAGTGTGCTTATACCGAAATCATCGGTAGGCTACAAAAAAAGCCATCCCGATGATCGGGACGGCTTTTGAATATGTAGAATAGGTTTAGTCTTACTTGTTAAGCGGGCTTGAGAAGTCCTTGAAAAAATTCATATCAGTTGCTTTATAAGCTTCTTCGAACTTTGGCCATTCATTGGCAAAGAAATCATTCACAATGCTCATGGCTTCGTTCATCATTTTCTCACCATTCTCTAATAGGCCTCTCTCGTTTGGTCCAGGAGCAGTTAATCTATTGCTAGCATATCTTCTCGCTTGCCCCACCCATTGGCCTGCATTAGGGTAGAATTCTCTCGGAGCTGCTTGACCTGATGCTCTTGGAAGACCGATAGTTACTTTTCTTACTTCGTTGAATTTCTCTTTCATGTCTTTCATCATGTCCTTAAGCTCTTTAACAGCCTCCTTATCAGCGTTTTTCATTTGAGCCTCAACTTTAGTAATGATTGAGTTAGCATCTCTTACGCGGCCTGTAACTTTAGACCACATCTGACTCATTTCTAACACTTCATCTTCAAATGCCTGCTTAGCCTCAAGGTCACTCATGTTCACTTCAATTCTAGGATCGTAATGTACCTTCACCATTTTTTCGATCTTTTGATCGTTGTAATCAATGTGAACTTTATACTCACCAGGAAGCACAGATCCTGCAGCTTGTTCGCGATTGCCACCGCCACCTTGGCCACCTCTAGAGAATCTACTTGAAACGGCTGATCTTTCAACAGGGAATGGATTTCTTCTTCTCAAATCCCAAGTCAACGTATTAATCTGACCTTTCTTTACATTACCAGAGCCCGTTCTAATGGTGTCTCCCGCCATGTTTAATACAGTCATTTTGATCTTTCCTGGAAGTTTTTTAGCCTTCGGTGCTTCTTCTGCAGCCGCATCTTTCTTGCCTTTTTTGCGCTTGCCTTTAGTTTCTTCAGCAGGTTTTTCTTCCTTCTTGTCGTTTCTCACATAATACTTGATACTGGCAGCCCCGAAGTACTTGTTTTGGCCTTCAAAAGGACCGCCACTTGCCGGGAATCTCATACCAGCCGGTTGGCGATACGTCATTTGGAAAGCATCAGCCACATCGAATACTACAATGTCTTCATTCATGGCATTCATGGCACCTCTTGTAGCAAACTCTCTTAACGGACGAATATCGTCCAAAACGTAGAACGCTCTACCGAATGTACCAATAGCCAAGTCATGCTCTCTTTCTTGTAAAGCTAAATCCATTGTAGAAGCATTCGGATATCCGTGGTTCCATTTGTTCCAAGTCTTCGCTTTATCAAAAGATACGTATAGTCCATTTTCAGTACCTAAGAATACTAGGTTTGGCTCAATAGGATCTTGAAGAATAGAAAGTGTATAACCAAAGATTTGATCATCATCTGCAATTCTAGTCCATGTTGCTCCAAAGTCTGAAGTATGGTATGCATATGCAGACCAGTTGTTTCTTCTATAGTCGTTGGCAATTACCCATGCTTCACCAGCACTGTATTTAGAAGCCTGAATTTGCGGGATCCAGCTACCTGCAGGAAGCCCCGGAAGGTTAGCTGCCACGTTGGTCCAGTTTGCTCCTCTGTCTTGAGTAACTTGTACATTACCATCGTCAGTACCTACCCAAATTACGTTCTTGTCTACTGGGCTAGGGGCAATGGCTAGGGTAGTGGTGTGGTTTTCAGCACCAGTAGCGTCAATTGTTAAACCACCACTTGCGTTTTGCTTCTGCTTCTCAGGATCATTTGTAGAAAGATCCGGAGATAATACTTCCCAGTCGTCACCTCTGTTAGAAGAGTAGTGTAAATGCTGAGAACCATAATAAACACCATCAGGATTATGAGGATCAATCGCTACAGGTGCATTCCAGTTAAATCTTAATGTAATTGATGTATCAGGAGAAGTTGGTTTAACCGTCTTTCCATATCCTGAAACTCGGTCAAAACGTTGTACATTTCCTTGCTGAGACATGGTATAACCGTATCTAGAATCACCAGGAATTGGAGCTACATCAAAGCCATCTCCAAAGCTGATTTCTTGCCAGTCGTGATTTCTAATACCCGCATAGTTGAATACATATGAAGGTCCAACCCAAGAACCATTATCCTGCATACCACCATATAGGTTGTATGGCATTTCATTGTCTACATTGATATGGTAGAACTGACCTACTGGGATTTTCTCTGTGAATCTCCAAGTGTCGCCCATGTCTCTAGTAATGTTTAATCCACCATCGTTACCATCAACCATAAAGGTTGGGTCTTCCGGGTGAATCCACCATGCATGGTGATCCGGGTGAACGCCAGAGTAAGGAATGATTACTTCCCAAGACTTACCGCCATCTTCAGAACGAGAAACCATTGAATACAAACTATATAGTCTGTTTTCATTTTTGGTATCTACATAGATTGAAGAGTAGTAGAAAGGTCTGTTACCCATGCTAGGCTGCTTAGAAGATTCAGCTCTTCTTTCCCAAGACTTTCCTCCATCTGTTGATCTCCAAAGACCGTTCGCTTTGTTTTCGATTAAAGCATATACGTAGTTTGGATTGCTATTGGCTATAGCCAAACCGATACGGCCATAGTCACCTTTCGGTAGTCCACCTTCACCGCTTATGTTTTTCCAAGTATCACCACCATCTAGGGTCATGTAAATACCAGAACCTTCACCACCTGATTTAAAGTCCCAAGGTGTTCTCTTGTGCTGCCACATAGAAACGAAGATCTTTTCTGGGTTGCTAGGATCAGCAACCATGTCTGAAACCCCTGAAAGGTTGTTAGTGAATAATACTTGGTTCCAAGTTTTACCACCATCAGTAGTCTTATAAACACCTCTTTCAGCATGCTCTCCCCAAGGAGAACCAATTGCACCAACCAAAACCGTGTTAGGATCGTCTGGATGAATGATTATTCTATGGATGTTTCTGGTTTTCTCCAGACCCATAAGTTCCCAAGTGTCTCCACCATCTATGGATTTATAAACCCCATAGCCTGAACTTACCGAGTTTCTAGGATTACCTTCTCCAGTACCTACCCAGATTACATCAGGGTTCTTTTGGTAAATATCGATGGCACCAATGCCTTGTACGGCCTGATCATCGAAAACAGGTTCCCAGTCCAGTCCTCCACCAGTAGTTCTCCAAACTCCACCAGATGCTGCACCTGCAAAAATTATGTCCGGATTACTTTCTACAACATCAATGGCTGTAATCCTTCCACTCATAGCAGCAGGACCAATAGCCCTAGCTTTCATGTTTTTAAAAATGTCCATATCTACTTTCTGAGCCTGTAAAACAGGAATACTCAAGAAAAAAGCGAGACACATAAAAAAGGCTCTTTTCAAAGAACCTCTAATCTTTACTTTCGTCATTAGATTCTTGGTTTTTGATTGATTAACAAGTCAAAGTATACCAAAAAAACAAGACGGCCAACTTAATTCTAAGAGCGCAATTTTGTGGGTATGAATGGTAGGTTTTACCAGTCTGAAAGCACCACCTTTACGCCCACACCAAAGGTTAATGCATTAAAGCGTGAATTCTGAACATCAAGATTATAGTCTTCAGCTTCTGTATCATAGGTAACATCACTTGGAGTAAGATATCTAGCACGGCCTGATCTGATGTAGCGCATGTTTAAATCTAAGCTTACATCATCTGCAATCATGACTTCAACGCCTCCTCCAAATCCATAAGAAAGCACGGCATTGTCTAATTCTACATAAGAGTCTATCAGGTCTAAACCTCTTTCTCTTATTGTAGTGCGCGTTACGATATAGCTTAATCCGGTGTAAAAGTCGCCATATGGTAAGATTTTACCCGACTGATTGGGTTGGACTCTAACAAAGGGTAGAAATCTAACAGCTTCAAAATTCCTTCTCCATCTCACATCTCCCCAGAATTCACCATGCCAACCCTTTCTTAATTCTGAGCCATATCTAAGCATGTCAAAATTTGCTCCGACAATGATAGGCGCATTAGGAAGTTTATAACCGGCTTCAAGACTTAATCCTGCTCCCCAAATATCCGGAGAGTCTTGTCTTAGTTCTCCAGTAGGGGCAAAGCCCTGAAAACTTAGACCAATTATTCCTTGGGCCTTAATAGAGGTAGAAATTAGAGCAAGTGAGAATATGAATATGACCTTTTTCATGATTGAGGAGTTTCCAATTTTAAAGCCAATTGCATGCCAAAATTAATCCTAATTATTTTATCATTAGTCTAATTTTATTAGTAAAACGATTATCTTTAAGCAAAGTTTCAGACATGAGTGTAATTAGTGAGAATATTAAGCATTTACGTAAACTAAGAGGATGGACCCAAGGAGATTTTGCTGATCAAATAGGGATTAAGAGGTCTTTGGTAGGTGCTTATGAAGAGGGCAGAGCAGACCCTCGACTTAATAATCTCATGAACATGGCTAAGCTTTTTGACCTTTCCGTTGACCAACTGTTAAGTACAGATTTTACAGGAAAGAGTCTAGAGCAGATCAATCAATTAAAGTCCGATGGTTCAGTAGGAGGTTTTAAAATTCTCAGTATTTCTGTAGATAGAAATAATGAGGAAATGATTGATTTAATCCCTCAAAAGGCATCTGCGGGATATCTCAATGGGTATGCCGATCCTTCATATCTAGAAGTGCTACCGAAATTTCAGTTACCTAATTTACCTAAGAATGCTACCTATCGCGCATTCGAAATAACAGGAGATTCTATGTTGCCCATAAAACCGGGTACAGTTGTTATTGGTGAATATGTGGAACAGCTGGCAGATGTTAAGAATGGAAAGTGTTATGTACTGTTGTCCAAGGAAGAAGGGGTAGTGTACAAAAGAGTATTCGACTATACCCAGGAACACGGTCAATTATTCTTAGTGTCTGATAATAAGGTTTATTCTCCTTATAAAATTGATGCTTCGGATGTACTAGAGATTTGGGAGGCTAAAGCTTACATCAGTATGGATATTCCTGATCCTGAGGATACTCAAATGAGCTTTGATCAATTAAAAAATATTGTGATGGAGTTACAGCAAGAGGTAATCAAATTGAAAGACTAAAGACCTAAGAAAGATCTCGCGAAATCATCGATAGGGCAGTTGTAATTTGGGAAGACATCAATACCCAATTCTGATTTTAGTTGAAATAGAAGCACGATGAAAACGGCTGTAGTCACCATCATAAGTGAATACTTGAAGAGAAGCTCAATTGCTCTAAGGACTAGGGCGAATTTATATGAGGTGAGCGCTATCTTAATCGTTTTCATATATCAAATGTAGAGCCTTTTACATCTGATTATATAGGTAGAATACGTAGTTCTGAAAAATAGTCTTATTCCTACCTAGGTACTTACAGGTATAGATTGGGCCAGTGAATTGACGCGATCGATTTTGCCGCTAGCCGTTAGAATCAAGGAGGGGATATGGTGCCATTTTTTTGGCCAAGCGTACTTGGGAAAACCTGCTTTAAGCTCTTCTTGATGGTCGGAAAAGTATTGGATAAGGTCTGCATCATCGCATATGCAAACCACTTTTTCCCCTAATTCATTATCAAGCCTCTTCCAGATGCATAAGTTGCCGTGTAAATGATTGGGTACTAGTTTCTGGAGATCTTTTTCTATTTCTTCTATTTGAAGTTTTACACCACCTGTATTGATCACCAGATCAACTCTTCCCAACCATCTAAATCTATTATTATCGAGATCTATTAAGTCATTCGTTTCTATCCAAGTATTATTGGTGACTTTACCTTTTACTTTCAAGCAGCCTTCTTCATTGCAATCCACTTGATTGTCTCCAATGACAGTAAACCATGGTGTTGATTCATTCTGACTAATTTTTCTTAAAGCGATGTGCGATATGGTTTCAGTCATACCATAGGTGTGGTATACTCTATTTTTATAAGTATTAAGCTCTGTGGTCAAACCTTCATTGAGATCGGCACCACCTATAATTATGCATTCAACTGATTCTAATGCTGTTTTATGCCCTTTGTCAATAAGACTTTGAACCTGTAAAGGGACTAGGGCTGTAAAATCGAAAGATCGTTTCTTTAGTATTTCAGATAGATCTCGTGAGGGTTGTTCTAAAACTAGATTCCATTTTCCAATAAGCGCTCTAACAAGCATCATTATACCGCCAATTCTTTCAGTAGACATAGCTAATAGTGCATCTAAACCAGGCTCAAGTACCAAACCCTCGATGGTATTTGTAGCACTGGCGATCATTTGAGCACGGCTAACTTGGATGATTTTAGGTGTGCCTGTAGAACCAGAAGTATGAATCTCAAAATCTTCCTTACCTGTAAGCCATAGTTTAATAAATGAATGAGATGGGTGCGCAAAAACAGGAAGATTTTCCAAACTAAGATTCGAAAATTCAGTAAAAGAATACTGACGATTGTTAACGATTATACTACCTTCCATGCCGCTGCTAAATGCTAATTAAACAATGAAAAGAGTAATAGTTTCTATCATTTTCGCATTTCTTACTTTTTCCGTTGTAGGTCAGGGGTTTACTGTAAAAGGAACTGTCAAAGATACTCAAGGAACTGCTCTACCTTTTGCCAATGTGTTCTTTGCCGAGACCACTTTTGGTACAACATCAAATAATGATGGAGGCTTTGTGCTTGAAATACCGCAAGCAGGTACTTATGATTTAGTTGTTCGGTTTGTGGGTTATCAAACATTTGCAGCTCAATTGAAGCTAGAGGAACAGCCAGTAGTTAATTTGAATATTGTGCTAGAAGAGGATGCAGTTTCTCTGGGTACAGTAACCGTTCGGGCCGAAAAAGATGAGCAATGGATGTATCAGATTCAGGCATTTAAAAGAGAGTTTTTAGGCCTAAGTGCCAATGCCAGAAAGTGTAAGATTATTAACGAGCAAGACATAGACTTTATTGAGGATCCTCAAGCCGGTACTTTAGTTGCATTTGCCAATGGTCCGATTGTCGTTGTGAATAAAGGACTAGGATACAAGATCAGCTACTATCTAGAAGATTTCACTAAGAATTATAAAACAGGTATCTCAAGCTATTTTGGATACACTTCCTTTGAACCTTTAAAAGGTAGCAAGAGACAAGAAAAGAAATGGGAGGCTGCCAGAGAAAAGGCGTTTAATGGTTCAATCGTGCATTTTTTCTCTTCGCTTTATGAGAACAAGCTTTCCGAGGAAGGTTTTAATGTGCAAATCGCCCAAGATGTAGAAGGACTTGGTAGGGTATTGAACCCTAGAACGGCAGACCTTTCTAAACAGCTGCTTTTAGGAAACACCAACTTATCTAAGCGCCTGCCTTTTGAAAATTATCTATACATCACTTACGGCAGAGAGGCTGAATCAGAAGCCTATCAAAATTCAAAAACAAGGTTTGGTGCTAGACATGCTTCAGTCTCCAAAACACCTGAAAGGTCTCAGCAGTCTTGGATATCGATGATGGAAGGCTATGAGGACATAGAGTTCGAGCAAAGTGGTTATGTCTACAATCCAATAGCCTTCTATTCTGCAGGATATTGGGGATTTGAAAAAATAGCCGAGATGGTTCCAATCAATTATAGACCTAAGAATGAGAAAGAGTAGAACACTATACCAGATTCTATTACTTTTTATACTTATCGCTCACTCACTTTTTAGCCAGACCAGTATTCAGATTAGAGGAACTGTTAAGGACTCTTTCGGGCAAACCTTACCGGGGGCTCATATATTTATAGCTAATTCCACTTATGGAACTACTTCCAATTCAGATGGTACTTATACGCTGAAAGTCCCTAATCCTGGTAACTATCAGCTAGTGGCTAGCTTCTCAGGTTTCAATAATCAGTCCATGACAATTGAACTATCAGGTGATTTGATATATGATTTTATCCTGGTTGAACAAGTGAGAGACCTTGGTGGGTTTGAAGTTTTAGCGAAAAAGGATAGAGAGTGGAAGGAGAGGTTAGCACAGTTTAAACAGATGTTTTTAGGGACTTCTTCAAACGCTAGAAAGAGTAAGATTCTGAATCAAACAAGCATTGATTTTTATTTTAATCAAAAGGAAAATGTGCTGGAGGCATTTTCCTCCGAACCTATTCAAATTAGAAATCAGGCACTCGGTTATGATATCGAATTCTATTTAGACGAATTCAAAATCTTCTACAGTACAGGTTATAGCTCAACGATTGGTTTTCCTTTGTTTAAATCGTTCCCTAAAAATGAACTGAAGGATAGAACTCTTAAGAACAGAGTAAAAGCTTACAGAGGTTCTAAACAGCATTTTTTCTCTTCATTATACAATAACCAATTAATTGAGAATGGTTTCTTGTTACGGCCTGCAAAGGCCGATACTTTGGACAGAATACTGATTTCTCAAGATACAATCACCTCCGTGAGGACATTTGAAAATCCCGATGACAGACCGATGCAATGGCGTTTTGATGATTACTATGTAATCGATTTTAAAGAGCAGAAGGATCCTGTATATCTGGAGTACGAATACAAGTTTATAGATCCGTTAAGAAGTAAATTTAATGGGTCTTCGCAAAGGTCATGGATCAGATTGCAAAATGTAGAAGTACCAGTTCAGTTTGAGAAATCGGGCTATGTACTTAATCCCTTATCTTTTGCTCAATATGGATATTGGAGTTTTGAAAGGATGGCAGATCGAGTACCGATTGATTTCTATTTAAGCCTTAAATAGACTCTTGAATTGATTGAAAGTATGAGTATTACTTTCAGCATCTGAGAAGAATTCAATCACCTTAGGCCCGTTTGATAGATTGAAAAAATCCTTCAATAATTCCTCTAAACTTGCTATGTCGGTCGCTGCTTGATATTCCATGCCAAACTCTTTAGCAGTTGCTTCTGCTGTTAATTGATGTTTGGTTTCAAAAATTCTTTCGTAGGTAGGCTGATTTGTAGGTCCGGGGATCATTCTGAAAATACCACCACCAGCATTATTGAAAACTACGATTCTCAAGTTAGCGAGAGGTTCGTCATGCCAGAACGCGTTCCGATCATACAAGAAAGCCATGTCTCCAGTCAGAAGGGTCACAGTTTCCTGATTAACTATTGAAGACCCAACAGCGGTACCATTGCTGCCATCAATTCCGCTAGTGCCTCTATTAGCAAAAACCGTATTACGCTTGTCAGAATCGAGACCAATAATATTTGCATAGCGAACAGCCATACTATTGGCTAGTTGGATTTGCGTGTTTTCAGGGATATGAGCCAATACTTTGGCATATGCTTCGAACTCTGAGTTGGTATTTCTAAGAAACTGATTGATGTGATCTGAAGCCTTCTGATCTGCTTTATTCCACAAATCTGCGTAATTCTTGTCCGATGCTTTAACAAGTGATCGGAGTGACTTAAAGAAATCACTAGGCTCACAGATTACTTGATGAGTCAGATTCTGTAGACTATCATTCAATGTCTCCGTTTGTTGAATATGCCAATGGTTGGCAGGAGGGTTTTTTCTGAGGAATAGCTTAAGGTTTTTTGAGATCAATGATTTGCCAACAGAAATTACTAGGTCAGGTTTTAATGATTCTATACCTGAATTAGCTGGATTGAGTGTGGCATCTTGATGCTTTATGGCTCCTTCAATTGAATGCTGATTCCCTATAATGTCATTTATGATAGTTACACCTGTATGTTTCTTAAATTCAACTAAGGCTTTTTCTAGTTTAGCATCGGGATCACCATGACCAATGATAAGGATAGGTTTCTCAGCTTTATTCCAAATTTCGGCTAGTTCATTTAGAGAAGATTTATCTATTGAAATGGCTGACTTGACTCGATTAATAATTCTTGGCTCATCAAATTCAATAGCTTCATCCTGTGAGGGGTAGAATGGTTCTCTAATTGGAACATTAATGTGGACAGGTCCTTGGGGTAGGGAGGTCGCTTGGTTAAGTCCTTCATTGATTACTCTATTAGATTCCCATAATTCTTCCTTCAGATCAGGATTAGTGGGTAGCTGAAAGGATCTCTTTACGTGTTCTCCAAATGCACCCTTCTGCCTAATTGTTTGTCCATCATATTGGTCAATCCATTCTGGAGGTCTGTCAGCAGAAAGAATCAATAATGGGATCTCTTGGTAAAAGGCTTCTGAAATAGCGGGAGAGTAGTTCAATAGAGCAGAACCTGAAGTGCAAACTAGTACTGATGGTACTTCGGTCTGTTGTGCGATTCCCATGGCAATAAACCCAGCGCTACGTTCGTCAGGAACCATAATTATTTTGATACCCGGGTGCTCTTCGAAAGCAATGGTTAAAGCTGCAGAACGAGATCCTGGAGAGATGATCGCATATTTGACTCCTTTGGCAGCACAGACTGCCACAATATCTAATATATGGGGGAGTATCACTTTGGTTTATTCATAATGTTCAACAAGGTGTTGAACTTTAGTTCAGTTTCAAGATACTCCTTTTCAGGGTCTGAATCCTCAGTTACACCAGCCCCTGCATAAAGGATAGCCTCATTCTCTAATACTTGAAGGCATCTTAGATTTACAAAAACATGTGTTTTGTCCAAATGATCGACAGGGCCAAGATAACCGGCATAAAATCCTCTATCGAGTCCTTCAAACTTTTGCAAGAACTGTAAAGCTTCCTCCTTAGGCATACCGGCTACAGCTGAAGTTGGGTGTAACAAGTCTAACATTACATTTCCAAGTTCCGCAAAGTTTGTTGCCTCCGTATCAACCTCGAAAGTCGTTTTTAAGTGAACAAGGTTGCCGGCTTTCACAGTCTTAGGTCCAATTTCTTTAAATTCTCTAAGCCTAATTTTCTTGAAGCAGTTTATGATATACCTGCTTACCATGGCTTGTTCCTCAATTTCTTTTTGAGTCCAAGCGGTATTGGTTAAAGATTCTAAGTCTTTAAATTTCTGTGTACCTGCTAATGAGACCGTTTTAAAATATCCTTTACTTACTTCTATCAGAGTCTCAGGAGTTGCACCAATCCAAGTTCCTACCTCAGGTATTGATACTAAAGAGACGAAGGCGTTTTCATAGCTCGAAGCTAGATCGAAAAAGTAATTCGTTAAATCAAAATCGTCTGATAACTCTATTCTTTTGGTTCTGGCAGGTACAACTTTATCAAATGTTCCTTTCTTAATCTCCTCAACAGAAACTTCAACCAGTTCTTTGTAATCAAGACCTTCTTTGGAATGAATATTTCCTTGATGAGGAATAAGTGCTCTATTCGTATTTTCTGAAGCTTCTATGAAGCTTTGTAAGAATTGATTCTTTTTATCTAGTTCAGATTTCTCTAACAAGTTAGAAACGATCTCTCCAAAATCGAAAGAAAAGCTAATGTCCGCTTTTATAAATCGTGCAGCCTTACTGGGGAAATCGAATGGCGTAAAAAGGAAGCCTTTTGGTAGATCCTCTAAATCAAGGGTATCTAATGATACTGCATCTTCAAGGCTTATGACCAGATTGATTTCATTCTGGTTGGGCATTCTCCACATGGCCAAAGGTAATCCTGCTTCAAATGCAGTTTGAAGGCTGGTTTCAATAACCTCTTCCTTTGTAAAATTATCCAGCTGGAAAGTCTTTGTCGATATGCCCTCTATTCCCCTCATTTCTTCCTGTCAATCACTGCCATAGTTATACGGCTAATGCAGACTAATTCATCGTCTTCATTCGTGATTTTTATTTCCCAAACCTGCGTTTTTTTTCCAATATGTACAGGCTTGGTAATGCCGTATACCCAACCTTCTCGAGCAGATTTGATGTGATTCGCATTAATCTCTAGACCAACACAATATTGATCATTTGTGTTCACTGTAAGAGTAGCAGCAATACTGCCAAGTGTTTCTGCTAGAGCAACTGAAGCACCTCCATGAAGCAAACCTAGCGGCTGGTGTGTTCTTTGGTCCACGGGCATTCTCCCCTTTACAAAGTTATCACCAACTTCAAGGATCTCAATTCCAAGATGCTCAACTAGGGTGTTTTTACTCCAGCTTTGAAGGGTTTCAAGATTTATATTTTCTCGAAATATAGGTGTAGGCAAATCTTCTTACTTTTGGGGCTTCTGAGCAAAAATAGAACAAATTGATGACCAAAAAAATATACCTAACGCGTCATGGACAAACCGACTTTAATAGGCAAGGGATTGTACAAGGAAGCGGGGTTAATTCAGACTTGAACAGTACGGGTAGACAACAGGCAAATCTTTTTTTCAAAGCATATGGTCATCTCAAATTCGATAAGGTTTACATATCCAATTTGATAAGAACTCAGCAATCAGTTCAGCAATTCTTAGACTTAGGATTACCCTATGAAAAATTATCTGGCCTAAATGAGATTAGTTGGGGTACTCGAGAAGGTAAGAAGGTAGATGCAGAGGGCAGTAAGTTTTACAATGACACGCTTCAAAAATGGAAAGAGGGAGAAATTGATTTGGCTATTGACGGTGGGGAAAGCCCGAGAGATGTGGCGACAAGAATGCAAGAGGCTTTAGATCATATTATGGCTCAAGAAGATGAAGAACTTGTATTAATCAATATGCATGGCAGATCGATGCGTGTTATGCTTACCTTGATGTTGAATTATCCTTTGCACTGCATGGATATGTTTGACCACCATAATCTTGGTCTTTATGAGTTAACCTATACCGGGACAATGTTCAAAGTGGACCGTTACAACGATACTAGTCATTTAGCTGATCTAGGCTAGCTAGCGCTAGTTTTGCCTTATTATCTAGGCTTTTTTTGTAAGGGTGATTCTTGAAATCGAGGACTCTTTCAAAATACATTTTAGCATCAGTTAAATTTCGTTCTTGCCTCATGAGATATCCCATCTGAAGAAATGAGTTGGGTGCGTAATAAGTCTCCGATATTGTACTTGCTTGTTTTATTACTTCACGATAAAGCGCTACAGCAGCTTCATTTTTGGATTGCAGATGAGCTAAGCGTGCTTTTCTATAGGTGAGCTCTAGCTCATAGTATGGTGGCAATTCTCGAGTGTCTTGATATTCAATTAGCTGGTTAGCTTTATCATAAAAGCCACCATCTATGCTGAAACGGATTAGCAGCCCCACAGAGTCTTGAGCATCTATATTGTTCATAAGTTTGAGGGCATTCTTATCTATTTCTGTTCGGTCTTCTCCGTTTTCCGTGGTTAGCAATAATTGATTTCTAAATTCTTCTAGGTTCTCTTGATAAAAGCTAGCTATCCCCAATTTCAGGTGTGCATCTTTGATGTAAGCAGTGCCTTCATTTTGGCTTAGAAACGACTTGTAATGTTTGTTAGATTGCTCAAAGGCTTGTTCTTGGAAATAGGTTTCAGCGAGAAAATATTCAAGCACCGGAGCCTTTGTATAAATATCTAGAAGCTGAGAGCGAGCCTTTATGGCTTGATGTGTTTTGAGGTAGGTTAATGCTTTAATGTATTTAACAAGCAATTGATCATTTTGAATTTCCTCGATTCTACGCTGTCCTGATTCAAATGATTCCAAAAGGAATATCTCAGTCATGCCAAGTATAAGATTACTTTCGAGCGAGAAATCTTGGTTGTTTTCGAGTCTTTGAATTTGTTCTATGCCAAGGAATACATTTCCCTTAAGACCGAATAGATTCAAAAGCCATTGCCGATTGCTAGGAACCGTTCCAAAGATTATGTTTAGTAAGCCCTGAGACCTAAAATTGGGCTCAAATTCTGGATGATCTTCATAGAGATCTTGACTGATTTTATAGGCGCTTCTTAAACCCCAGAATGCATCCCAGTCGTTACCAAATCTAAAATCTAGAAAAGACCACTGCAGTTTGATTTCTGCTTCTAAAAAGGCTTTCCATTCATTCTTCAAATTAGAGTTTTCGATATACTCTATTCTGTTTGATCTGGTTTTGCGAAATCTCTTGTAGTCCAGCTCGTTCTCAGTAAAAAGTACTTCGAGTATATCTGCTAGGTTGCTATAATAAATAGATAGCCCATCCACATTTGTCTCCAAAGAACGGACTTTGTCAAAATCTAAGTCTAATAGGGAAGGGAGAGCAGTGTGTTGTCCGTTGGCCGTCAAAAAAGTAAAGAGCATAAAAAATGGATAAGCCATTCGACCTATCCATTTGATATTTTTCTTTTGATTAATCAACTTATGCTTTAGCCTTCGCTTTAGTAGTTGTAGCTTTTCTTCTACTTCTTTTTGGCTTTTCTTCAGTTACGATCTCATCAGTAACTTCAGCCAAGATTCTTCCGCAGTGCTCACAAACAATAAGCTTTTTCATATCTCTGATATCAGCTTGTCTTTGTGGAGGAACCACGTTAAAGCAACCACCACAAGCGCCTCTGCTTACAGGAACAACCGCTAATCCATTTCTAGCATTGTTTCTAAGCTTGTTGTAAGAAGCTAACAAACGCTCTTCAATTTCTTTAGCAGCTTTTTCTCTATCAGAAGTTAATTTCTTCTCGTCAGCTTCACTTTCTTTAGTAAGAACTTCTAATTCGTTTTTCTTATTATCTAAGTCTTTCTTTCTTTCGTCTAGAGAATGCTCAGTCTTTTCAATTTCCTCTTTCTTCAATTCGATTTTAGCAAAGGCTTCTTTAATCCTCTTTTCTGAAATCTGAATCTCAAGGTTTTGCAATTCTATTTCTTTAGTAATTGCATCGTACTCTCTGTTATTTCTAACATTCATCTGCTGCTCTTCATACTTTTTGATGAGCGCTTCAGAATTTTTAATCTGAGTTTTATGGTCGGAAATATTTCCTTCGAGCTCAGCTAACTCTCCCTTGAATTTGTCAACTCTTGTTTGGTAACCCGCTATATCATCTTCAAGGTCAGCTACCTCATCTGGCAGTGCACCTCTCACTTTTTTGATCTCATCCATCTGAGAATCAATAGCTTGTAACTTTTTTAATGCCTCTAACTTTTGTGCAATTGTTCTTTCCATCGACCGTTTTTTTAGAAGTATTGTACGGGATTCGTATCCACCTCTGATAAATAGCTTGCAATATTAGGAAATTTTTCGCTGATAAACGCGTCTAAAAGCTCTTTTGTGGCTACCTCACTTTCATAATGCCCTATGTCTGCAATCATTACTTTTTGTTCGGCATCAAAATACTCGTGATACTTAAAATCAGCACTTATATATGCATCTGCGCCTTGTGCAATTGCAGCTTTTAATAAGAAACTGCCAGAACCACCACAAAGGGCTACGCATTTAATTTCTTTCTGGACGGGAGTAAATTTAATCAAATCCAATTTTAGTTTCTCTTTCAAATATTTAAGGAAGGCTTCAGGCTCAAGTGCATCTTTCAAAGTGCCTATCATACCTGAACCGATCTGATTATTCTTATTCTCAAGTTTTGTCAGATAGTAGGCCACCTCATCGTATGGATGCGCTTGATTAAGAGCACCCAAGACATTGCCTTTTGCGTATTCCGGAAAGATGATTTCAACTTTATTTTCCTGTACTAACTCTTTTTGATTCTTAGTACCTACTAGTGGATTTGCGTCCTCATTAGGTTTAAAACTGCCAGTACCAAGAATTCTAAAGCTACATTCGGAGTAGTTGCCAATATTACCTGCACCGGCTGAGTGAATGGCATCTAAGACCTCTTCAGTTTGCTCAACTGGGATAAAGGTTTCTAGTTTTAGCAGGGTGTTGGCTTTAGGCGCAAGTATTTTTATGTCTTGCAATCCAATCAGAGAAGCGAATTTGGCATTTACACCGTTCATTACGTTATCCAGATTAGTATGAATAGCATAGATGGCAATGTCGTTTTTAATGGCTTTGATTACCGTTCTTTCTACATAATTCTTTCCATTCAGTTGTTTTAAGCCTCTGAAGACAATTGGGTGGTGGGCAACAATGAGATTACACTTTTTTTGAATGGCTTCATCAACTATTGACTCGATACAGTCTAATGTGCAAAGAATTCCTTTTACTTCCTCATTACCATTACCGGTAATCAATCCTGCATTATCATAAGATTCTTGCAAAGATCTCGGTGCAATTGATTCTAGATAATTAGTGATATCCTTGATTTTTACCATAATTGGTGATATTTGCTTGCAAACTTAGCCTAAAGATAATTAGTGCATGATAATCAAATTGATTCGTCTGCTTTTCTTTCCAGTTTCTATTCTGTATGGTTTAATCATCAGCTTAAGAAATTACCAATTCGATAATGGATTGAAGTCTTCTCTTGAAATGGAACCGGCTATAATAGCTGTTGGTAATCTTTCTACAGGAGGAACCGGAAAGACTCCAATGATAGAATACCTAATAAGGCTTTTGAAGACAGATTACGATGTAGCTACTATTAGTCGTGGATACGGTCGAAAAACAAAGGGGTATAGGTTAGTTGATGATTCAGATACTGCAACCACTGTAGGTGATGAGCCTTTGCAATACCATAAGAAATTCGGTAAAGATGTTCATGTGGTAGTTTCTGAACAAAGGGTACTTGGCGTTTCTTCTTTGATGCTGGAATACCCAGAGAAAAACGTTTTTTTATTGGATGATGCTTATCAGCATCGTTTTCTTAAAAGGGATCTGAATATTCTTCTTACATCTTTTAACGAGCTTTTCTTTAATGATTGGTTGTTGCCTACTGGTAATTTGAGAGAACCAAGGAGTGAGGCGAAGAGGGCCGATGCGATTATCATTACTAAATGCCCGAGGGTCCTTACTGATGATGAAAAATCTCATATAGAAACACGGGTAGATAAGTACAATAAGAGTGCTCCAATTTTTTACTCTTCAGTAAACTATGGCGAACCAGAAGCATGCATTAACAACAAACCGTTGGCAGATCAAGCTATTTTAATTTCAGGTATTGTTGATCCAATACCGTTGCAAGCTCATCTGGAGCAGTCATTTCAGATCAATAAACATTTTAGATATCCAGATCACTACCAGTTCAGAAATCGAGATTTAGACAGTATAGAGAAGCATGCTGTTGAAAACGACATTCAAATTCTCTTCACCACAGAGAAAGATATGGTACGACTATTGCCTATGAAAGGGCATTCAATTTTTAAGAAATGTACTTTGTACTACATTCCAATAGAAGTTTCGATCGATAAATCAGAAGCTTTTAATGAATTGGTGATAAAGTCCTTGAAAGGTAAAGTGAATTTGTAATTTTGGGCGTGCAAAAACACCTGGTTTTTCTTCTACTACTCTTTTCTGTTCAAACTGTGCTTGCGCAAGGTGGGGGCTTTAACTCATTACGTTTTTCAAGTGAGAACCTAATGGGGCGTCAATTCGATGAGGATAAAACATTGAAATATGGTCCTGCAAACACAAGGTTTACTTACGAAGAGAACTTTAAGTACAATACACTTATTTTCAGCAATCCTGATAGTCTCCCTTATAATCTGCATCGATTTAGCGATTTAGAAAGTAGTAACTATACTATTCAGAATCTGGGAAACATAGGTACTGCTCAGAGATCACTGTTTTTTCAACCTGATAAAAACATAGGCAGAAGATCAGGTTTTAATGCCTTCGATGCCTTCTACACTTCTCCTGAAAAGATACGCTATTTCGATACAAGATCACCTTACACAGATGTTTATGCTGCCTTTGGAGGAGGAGGAAGGGCGCACACAAAAGTACTTTTCACCCTCAATGACAGCATTCAATTCAACATTGGGTTTAACATTAATAGTATTAGAGCAGATAAGCAGTTAGCTTTTCTAAACCGCGGTGACAGGAATGTGCAGGGAACAGATTGGAATGTCTTTGGGTTTTTGAGACCATTAAAAGCTCCCCGATACCTTCTACTATTCAATTTAGCCAATATGAATCATGAGGTTACAGAATTAGGAGGTATTGTAGAGTCTTATACGCAACCGCCTGCTCCTAATGACACGCTTTCTCTCTTTGATTATTTAGATGAGGATGTGATACTTTCTGAGGCGCAGAGTATTGAAAAGCGTTCGGGATTCCATATTTATCAGCAATACGATCTAGATTCTATTTTTCAAGTCTATCATACCATGAGTTATCGCAAACAACTGGTGCGATTTCAAGACGCGTATGACTTAACCACAGCTGATTCATTGCTGTATAACCCAACAAGCACTGATCAAATTTCGGCTATTGTAAATGAAAGGACTCGATTTATGAGTCTTATGAATGAGATTGGTCTAAAAGGACTTACCAAAAAGTTTGCCTATACAGCTTACTATAAGAATAGAATCGTTAGAAACGACAATGCACAATTGGCGACCAAATTCGAAGATGTAGAAAGTTACATTGGAGGAACGTTGAGGCAACAGATTACACCTAAGATTTTCTTGAATGCCTCTGGCTCGTACCTCATTGGTGGTAATTATTATTTAGAAGGGGAGTTTTCAAGTAACTTTTTCGAGGCCACATTCACTCGAGTTAATAGAAGACCGAGTTATTTACAAAGTAGATTCATTGGCCAACAGGACAATTGGGACAATTCATTCAATAACGAAGTCTCCGACAATCTAACGGGTAGAATAAAATTGGGAAATGGTACTTTCAGATTTGAACCATTTGCAAGGTTTCACAGAATCACTGACTACTTATACTTTGGAACGGATTTAAGACCTGCACAAGCCGACAGCGATATTCTTCAATCAACTATAGGAGCAGATTTTAATGTCAGATTATCTCCGAAATGGATGTGGAGTAACACAGTTTACTATAACAATGTATCCGGTGGATCTGCAGATGTTTTCAGGATTCCTGAATTTATGGCGCTTTCACAGATTGCACATAGAACCGAACTTTTTGATGGTAGAATGGCTATTCAAGTAGGTGCTGATATTCACTACAGAAGTCAGTTTACGGCATATGGCTATAACCCGATCATACAGCAATTCCATCTTCAAGATGATTTTGAGAATCCTGAAGCTGTTAAGGTAGATCTATTCCTGAATTTTAAGGTGGAGAACTTCCTCTTCTTCCTCAAGTCATCAAACTTTACCCAAGGTATCTTAACCGATGGTTACTTTATTACGCCCGGGTTTACAGGCCCCAGAAGAACTACTGATGTAGGGGTGCGTTGGTTGTTCTTCGATTAACTACCTGAATCGAAAAGTTTAAAGTTCAGACCAAAATTGAGTACATGCTTGAATTGTACGGCATCAGTTGGTACTCCATCACCTGTGTCAATTAAAATGTCTTTATCATAGATGAGTTGAGTACCGAATGTAGCATTGAACCATTCGTTCACTTTCATAACTAATAGCGTTTCCCAGTTGGTGTCGATTTCACCAAAAGTACCATAACCGGTAAAGAAGTTTAATGTACTCTTAAAGCTAATGTTCTCCATTACAGGGAGGTCAAGTGTGGCTAAAAGGTTAGAACCAAATTCAGCTCTTGAATTAGAACCTGGATCTACACCAAATGCTCCAACCGCTGCTAAATCGTCATCACTAACAAATGTGAACTTACCTGTAGCAGGAGAGAATGATACTTGGAAAACATCACTTGGCTTGTAGTCAACACCAACGTTTAAGGTTAAATAGCCTGGAGCCATGAAATTCGAAATTTTGGTAGCCACTTCATTGCCCATACCATCTACATCGAAGGTTTGTCCTTCTAAGAGCTGTGTTCTAAAGATTCCTGTAAAACCCCATCCTGTTTTAGGCCCAATTTCATTGCTGAACTGAGAGATTAGAATGATCGCATCATCAGTCTTTCTAAAACTTTGTTCTCCTACTTTCGCTCCACCTAATGCAAAATCGATTTGATTGACCCACTGGCTTTTGCCCTTGGTTCTTGTGATTTTAGTGTTGAATACTGTACCTAATGCAATAGAGTTTTCACCCCCTGCAGCCCAGTTAGAAAGACCCACATTTGCAAAATTTACTCCCCACGATCCTTCGCGTGTTACCACAACACTATCGGCTTCTTGAGCATGTACCAATTGAAAACTTAAAAGGAGTAGAGAAAGTAGAATGAGCTTCTTCATAATGTAGTTTTAAAGAGTATTCAAAAATGAATTAATAATTGCGCTTTACAAAGATTGGGGATGCAATTCTTATCAATCGTTTTCTTAAAGCAAATCGTGAGAATTACATTTGTAGAATGAAAGAAGCTGTGAATAACAATGTGCTAGGATTACAAATGCCAACTGACCCGAGATGGGTTAATATAGCTCAAATGAATATTGAAGATATTCTAGTTGATCATGCTTATTGCGAACAAAAAGCAGCTTCTTCCTGCATCTCTATGATTGTTCAATACCCTGAGAGATCTGAGCTAGTAGAAGTGATGACACCTGTTGTGGCAGAGGAGTGGAATCATTTTGAGCGAGTTGTTGAGCAGCTTACCAAAAGAGGCTACAAGCTGGGCAAACCGCGCAAGGATGAATATGTAATCAAGATTCAGAAGATTCTGAAAAAGGGTGGTAGCGAAGAAGAACGTTTAGTGGATAAACTGTTGCTGAATGCGCTCATCGAAGCGCGTAGCTGTGAACGTTTTAAATTACTCCATCAGAATATCGAGGATGAAGAGCTTCAAAAATTCTATTATGAACTGATGGTTTCCGAGGCAGGACATTACAAGAACTTTATACAACTCGCCAAGTTGTACATGCCTGAAGTATACGTTCAAAGGCGTTGGAAGGAGTTTTTAGCTGAAGAAGCTAAGATTCTAGAGACCCTAGAAGTTAGGGCAGATAGAATGCACTAGGTCTTTCTTTTCTTCTTTTTAGCAGCCGGAAATAAGATGTTATTAAGTATCAACCTATAACCAGGAGAGTTTGGGAATAGATTTAGATCGGTAGGATCTTCACCCACTCTGTGTTGATAATCCTCAGGATCATGCCCACCGTAGAAAGTCCAAAATCCTTTTCCAAATACGCCATGAATGTATTTAGCCTCATCGGCAGACATGGTTTCTCCCATGATCACAACATCCGGTTTAATGACAGAACTCTTAAATGAGGTGGTTTGACCATAAAAGCCTTTAACCAAATTGATATGGTTTTGGGTGAGCATGGTTGGAATAGGGTCCCATTTAGCAGAGAATTGAAATAATTTAAAGTAATCGTTACTCTCATTTAATGCTCTGGATCTTCGGGCTTCCGTGTTATCGATATTCGAAAATTCGTATTCCATTGGGTCCATACGTACCTTGAAATTTTCAAAGGCTAAGGTTCTGCCAAAATCAAATTGAGATTCTGCAGCAGGGTCGGCAGGATCACCATCATACATGGCTTCAATAAAGTCTAGGCCACCAGCGGCCAAGGCGATATCGAAAGAATCGGTAGCAGAGCACATAGCAAAGAGAAAGCCACCACCGGCAACAAAGTCTCTAATCTTTCGAGCGATGGCTAGTTTCAATTGAGACACTTTGGCAAACCCATGCTTAGCTGCAGACGCCTCATAATCCTTCTGTTGCTGTCTGTACCAGCTGTAATTCTTAAAACTTTGATAAAATTTACCGTATTGCCCAGTAAAATCTTCGTGGTGTAAATGGAGCCAATCGTAGGTTGATAATTCATCTGCCATGAGCTCATCATCGTAAACTACATCATAAGGAATCTCTGCGTAGCTAAGGGCTAACGTCACGGCATCATCCCAAGGCATCTTGCTTTTAGGTGAGTATACGGCAATTTTCGGTGGTTTTTCCAAACGCATCATATCAGTATTAGCATTTGGAGAAGAGAGCTGTTGTTCTAGTCTTGCCGCATCAGCATCAGAAATTAATTGGTAGGAGACTCCACGGATTACTAACTCATTTTCCACCCCAGACATACCAGGCAATAAAAAAGATCCTCCTCGGAAATTTAACATCCATTCAATTGGAACGTCTTTCTCTAAAACCCAGAATGCAACGCCATATGCTTTAAGGTGATTTTTCTGTGTTTCGTCCATAGGAACGAGAATTTTAGCAGCAGAAACCGTAAATGAAATGGCAATGCAGAGTAAGATGAAAGTAAGTTTCCTCATATGAACTGGAAATTAAACCGCTTAAGCGTAGATTCGTTGAATTTACGTATTAGTTCAAAATATTTGACTAAAGGTAAATTACATTTACAACGTTCAAAAACTCAATTTGATCAATGAATTTAAAGGAAAATATCCTCGAAGGAATTAGTTCAATCAAATCCAATGTACTGAGAACAGTACTCACGGGGCTAATCATTGCTATTGGTATTACAAGTTTGGTAGGTATGCTCACAGCTGTTGATGGTATAAAGGCTGAAATTGACAAGAGTTTAGCAAACCTTGGAGCTAATTCATTTAACATCAATACCAAGTTTAACAGAGGAAATAGAAATGGGGTAAAAGCCAAGTCATTCGAGCCTGTACAATTCGATGAGGCTATCCGTTTCAAGAATGACTATGACTATCCATCAACTACTACAATCTATACTCGGGCTTCTGGTATAGCAGAGATCAAATACAACGACAAAAAGACGAATCCGAATGTTACCATTACTGGTGGTGATGAGAATTACTTTGCGATTAAAGGCATACAGATAGATGAAGGGAGAAACTTCTCATCTCTTGAGATTCAATTTGGTAACTATGTGTGCATACTGGGTACCGAAGTGGTGAAATCACTATTCGATGAGAATGAAGACCCTTTGAATAAGAAAGTTAAGTTCTATGGCAATACTTATAGGGTGATTGGTGTCTTGGAAGAAAAAGGTGGTTTCGGAGGTGAAACTGAAGAAGATAGAAACGTGATCATTCCATTACTCAATGCCAAAAGACTGGATAGGAGAGGTAATATGAGATATAATATTACCACCATGATCGCTAATCCTGAGAATATCGAATATGCCATGGGTGAGGCTACGGGCTTCATGAGAAAGATCAGAAATGATAGAATTGGTCAAGAAGACTCTTTTGAAGTAGAACGTTCTGATGCCGTGACAGAAGAGCTTGATACCATTACTAATGGCTTGAGAATAGGAGGGTTCGTTATTGGTGCAGTAACACTATTAGGTGCAGCTATTGGCCTGATGAACATTATGATGGTGACTGTAACTGAAAGAACTAGAGAAATCGGAATTAGAAAAGCTTTAGGAGCTACGCCACAAAGAATACTACAACAATTCTTAATAGAAGCGATTGTGATCTGCCAAATGGGAGGGATAGCAGGAGCCATCTTGGGTATAATTGTTGGTAACGTCTTGGCCAATGTCCTCGGAGGAGCCTTTATTATTCCATGGGTATGGATAACCATGGGACTGATCATTTGTGTGATTGTAGGAGTTATTTCCGGTTACATACCGGCCAAAAGAGCTGCAGCCATGGACCCAATTGAGTCCTTAAGATTTGAATAAGCGGTGATATACGCTGATCAAAAAGTCACTTGAAAGAGTGACTTTTTTTATATTCAAGTAATCAATTTTTTGCAGTTATGAATTTGACAGATCCTTCTCATAAAAAGATTATAGGTCTCATCTATGTGGTTTTTAGCGCCTTTTGGCTGTTAATGCTCCTCTTTTATGATCAAGTTATGGATTGGGTATTAGCTTTTGCCGCTGACGATCCAGACTTTGACCCAAACGCAATTTTCATCTTCGATATTATTTCGAGCATATTTTGGGGAATAGCCATAATCTTTATCATCCCGAGGTTAATCATTGGCGTTGGACTTTTGAATAAGGCCAAATGGGCAAATATGCCAGCGTTGGTATACGGGGTAATAAGTCTCTTGAATTTTCCTTTTGGAACAGTACTGGGAGTTTATGCCATACTGGTATTTACAGCCAAAAAACCGGATGAAGATTACTGAGCAGGAACGTAGATAACTTTCTTGGTCTCAAAGAATTCAGAATCGTAGTGGTCACTCAATTTATGAGTGGCTATTTTTTTAAGTCTTGATTCCTGTAGCTCTTCTTGTAAGTCACCACCTTTTAGATAGAGTATTCCATTCTTCAATTTGTTCGAAGACTTACGAGCAAATTTCTTCCTAACCCATGGATAGAATTTTGCTAAGCGTGTAACTGCTCTGCTCACAACGAAATCATATTCCTCTTCGAGAGATTCTGCTCGAGTATGAGATGCCTTTACGTTTTCTAATCCTAAAGCTTTAGAAACTTCACTCACGACCTTTATCTTCTTTCCAATGGAATCGACTAAATGAAATTGGGTATCAGGAAATAGTATGGCTAGCGGAATTCCAGGAAAGCCGCCTCCGGTTCCAACATCTAACACTTTCGTTTTAGGTTTGAAGCGCATGACCTTAGCGATACCGAGCGAATGCAGCACATGACGCTGATAGAAGTTTTCCATGTCTTTTCGAGAAATGACATTAATCTTCTCGTTCCATTCTGCATAAAGCGGAAGGAGCTGTTCAAGTTGTTGAATTTGCTTATCTGATAGATCAGGAAAATGGCGGAGGAGTTCTTCCATGCCGCAAAACTAAGGAATTTTAGATATGCTCTTTCTTAGTTTTCACTAAGTCATACAACAACTCTCTAGCGCGGTGTAATTGTGCTTTTACTGTTCCTAATGGTGCCTCTAGTTCTTTGGCAATTTCATCGTAACTGAGTTCATCGAAATAGCGAAGCTTCACCAGTCTTTGATACTTAGCAGGTAATTTGTTTACAAAAACCCTTACCAACTCAATTTTCTGACTCTTAATTGCCTCCTCTTGAGGATTAAGGTTTCTGTCTTGAACGTCTATAGAAACTGAATCACCATTATCATCTTTATAAGAAGTATCAAGACTCATTGTGTCGAGTCTCTTCTTTCTAATAAAATCGATGGTATTGTTGGTAGCAATTCTAAACAACCAAGTACTGAAGGTAAAGTCTTTCTTGAATTTGTGAAGATTCTTAAAAGCCTTGGCAAAGGCTTCAATCGTTAGGTCTTCTGCATCATCGACATTTCGAATCATCTTCAAAATCATATGATACACAGGCTTTCTATAACGCTGCATCAAATCAGCATAAGCTTGTTGATCCTTACCGGAAACGGCTAAATCAATCAATCTAAAATCCTCTAATGCTTTATCTGAAAACTGCTTACTTAACTCCATTTAATGTTTTTTGCCGACCACGCACTGATACCAATAACAGGATAGTAAATACTATAACATAAATCTAAGAGCGGAAGTGCCCAATAGTTGGGAGAAGTTCCGAGCTTAAGACCTACTCGGGTAAATATAGTATAAAATGATAAGCTCCTCAGACCAAAGATTATTAAAATGATATACGGTTCAAATCCTAAAATCAGTGCAATTAAAAAGAAGAACCATCCTATCACATTCGCTAACGTAAAAACACCCAAACGCGTTAGATGTTTTTGATTATAGTGTATTCCTACTGAAAGATGGCGGATTTTCTGTTTAAGGTAATCGGGCCAATTCGACTTAGGTTTTGAAATGGTTTGGGCAGAAGGATCGATCACCGTTTCGACTGATGCACTATTGCCGATATGATTTAAGATGAGATCATCATCTCCACCTTCAAAACCTTTAATGCTCTCTAGTATATTTTTTGGGTAAGAAGCTTTTTGAATAGACCAATTTCTTCCAACAGCCATATACGGTTTACCACTTTCAGCAAAGCCCAGATACTGAAGCCCTGTCATAAGGGTTTCGTATTGAATAAACTGGTTGAGTAACCCAGGCTCAATTTCATATGGAGAATAACCAAGCTTAATATCAGATTCTCCAGAGGTCATCATGTTAATCCAGTTCTTAGAATTAGGAATACAGTCAGCATCTGTGAACAAAAGAACTTGATTTTTAGCTTCTTCTAGTGCCTTGTTGATTGCATGTTTTTTGCCAGTCCATCCTTGGGGAAGTGTTTCAATATGAATCGAACTAAGCCAAGTATACCTTGACTCCAGTTTGTGTAATATGTTTCTTGATTTGTCAGATGAACGATCATTAACTATGATTACCTCATAGTTTGGATGATTTTGCTGATCAAGTAACTCAATAAGCTTTTCAAGATGCTTAGCTTCGTTTCTTGCCGCGATAATTACACTCACGGATTTGTGTTCTGAGTCTTTTAAACCTCTTTTCTTAAGAATTTTCACAAATACTGACCAGTGAAAAATTATCTGGATGAGACAGATAAGTGCAAAAAAGATCAGTATCGGTTCGGTCACAATCAAAAGTATAAATCCAATACAAATAAGAATTACTTATTACTGCTATTTTTGTGCCTCAAATTGTGTAGATGGATTTCAAGAAGTTAGCGGTTGATGGTGGAAGTAAAGCTCGTGCCGGCTTAATTACTACCGATCATGGTCAGATAGAAACGCCAATATTCATGCCTGTAGGTACTGCAGGTACAGTGAAGGCTGTGCACCAGCGTGAGTTGGAGCAGGATATCGAAGCCCAAATCATTCTTGGAAATACATATCACCTTTACCTAAGACCGGGTCTAGAGGTTATCGAAAAGGCCGGTGGGCTACATAAATTCAATGGTTGGGATAAACCAATCTTAACGGACTCGGGAGGTTATCAGGTATATTCTCTTGCAGGTACAAGAAAGATCAAAGAAGAAGGAGTGACCTTTCAGTCCCATATTGATGGTTCCAAACATACCTTTACGCCAGAGTATGCTATAGATATTCAAAGGACTATTGGCGCTGATATAATCATGGCATTTGATGAGTGTACACCATACCCATGTGATTATGGCTATGCTAGGGAATCTATGGAGATGACACACAGGTGGCTCAAAAGATGCTGCGATCGTTTCGATGAGACGGAAGGTAAATATGGATACGCTCAGACTCTGTTCCCAATTGTTCAAGGAAGTACCTATAAAGACCTTCGTATTAAATCGGCAGAGACCATTGCCAGTTTTGGTAGAGATGGTAATGCAATTGGCGGATTATCAGTGGGTGAACCTCATGAAGATATGTACGAGCAAACGGAAGTTGTATGTGGGATTTTACCTGAGGATAAGCCCCGTTACTTAATGGGTGTCGGTACTCCTGAGAATATACTTGAGTGTATTGCCTTAGGTGTTGATATGTTCGACTGTGTAATGCCTACTAGGAATGCGCGCCATGGGCTATTGTTTACTTCAGAGGGGATCATCAATATCAAGAATGAGAAATGGAAGGAAGAATTTAGTCCAATTGATCCTAATATGACTGGATATGTGGATACATTCTATTCCAAAGCTTATTTGAGACATCTAATTCATAGCAAGGAAATGTTAGGCGCTCAAATTGCTAGTATTCATAATCTAAGCTTTTATTTGTGGTTAGTGAAAGAAGCTAGAAAACACATACTTGCAGGCACGTTTATTGATTGGAAGAATGCCATGGTTAAAAAGCTGACACAACGTTTATGATGCGTATTCTAGATCGATATATCCTGAAGAAATTCTTGTCCACTTTCATTTTTGTGGTGCTAATTCTGGTTTCGATCGTCTTGATCATTACTTACTCTGAGAGAAATGAGAACTTCATAAAGAATGACGTTCCTGCTGTTCAGATTTTAGAATATTTCGCGGCATATGCGCCATACATTGCTAATCTGATAACACCAATTACTGTATTTATAGCCACTGTATTTGTTACCTCAAAATTGGCTAGCCATACAGAGATTATTGCTATACTGAGTGGAGGTGTGAGTTATCCCAGATTACTCCGACCATTCTTAATTGGAGCCGTCATTATTGGTATGGTAAGTTTTGCGTTGACAGGATGGATTATTCCAAATGCCAATAAATTCCGAGTGGCTTTTGAGCAACTTTACTTTGATAAAGAGTATAATTTCAGTGGGCGAGATGTGCATTTTAAAGTGTCACCCACAAGCTATGTTTACTTGTCTAACTACAACATCAGAAACGATGTAGGTTTTAGATTTACGCTAGAGGAAATTGAGGATAGAGAAGTGAAATGGAAGCTGTCGGCTAAGAAAATCACTTGGGATACTGTAAACCTAGGTTGGAAATTGAACGAGTGGCATTACAGAGAGTTCTTAGAACAAGGAGAGAAATATAAGTTCGAAGTAGCCAATGATACCCTTATAAAAATCAACATGACACCGGAAGATTTTGGTAATCTCAAGAGCTTTGAACAAACGCTAACGCTCAACGAACTCAATGATTACATAGAAGATCTTAAAATGAAAGGTGCAGATAATGTACCCATTTATGAGATAGAGAAATTGGTCAGGTACATGTCTCCCTTTACGGCCATAATTTTGACTTTTATTGGTGTTATTCTCTCATCTAGGAAGACTCGAGGGGGAGTAGGCTTTCAGATCGCTTTGGGCTTTCTACTGGCTTTTATATATATCATCCTATACATCGCGGCTAAGAGTAATGCAGAGAATGGTACGCTGAATCCAATTCTTGCGGTTTGGTTCCCTAATATTGTTTTTACCTTAATCGGTATTGTCTTATACCGTTTGGTGCCTAAGTAATGGAAAGCACATTTAAAGATTTTGCCAAGCTTCACTTTATAGTTTTTCTATGGGGTTTTACTGCAATCTTAGGCAATGAGATGACGATCTCATCTGCAGATGTGGTGATGTTTCGGACCGGTCTAGCAGCACTCGTTTTAGGCATCTACATGTCGCTTACAAATAAGAGTTTAAGGTTCGACTGGAGAGTTCTTGGACAGTTTGGTATAACAGGAATCATTATAGCGGCACATTGGTTTCTCTTCTTTGAATCCGCCAGAGTTTCAACGGTTTCCGTTTGTTTGGCTGGAATGGCAACTACCTCTTTTTGGACGAGTTTGGTTGAACCCCTAGTAAACAGAAGGAAAGTCAATATCACTGAAATTATCCTTGGCTTAATTGTAATAGTAGGGCTTTACGTGATTTTTAGATTTGAATTCAATCATGCACTGGGGCTTACCTTAGCCGTAGTTTCGGCCTTCTTAGCTGCCTTGTTCGCAGTAATTAATGCCAAACTGGTAAAGCAACATTCTGAATATGGTCTTACATTTTGGGAGATGCTCGCTGCATTTATTGGCATCACGATTTTTGTGCCTTTTTATAAATCTTTCTTCTTAGAGCAGGCTGCTACTTATTCAATGCCCAATACAAGGGATTGGGGTCTCTTATTAATATTAGCTGTGGTTTGCACTGTTTATGCTTTCTCTACTTCTGTTGAGTTGATGAAGCGTATTTCTGCTTTTGCTGTTAATCTAACGGTTAATCTTGAACCGGTTTATGGCATCATCATGGCGGTGATATTATATGGCGAGAAAGAGCAGATGAGTAATGGGTTTTACTATGGTACGCTCATCATCTTAGGTGCAGTTCTATCTTATCCTTTCTTGAGAAAAAGACAAAGGAAAAAGGGCTCAATCAGCTAATACTCAAAGGCTGTATAGAATTCTTTTTCTTTGGGTATGTCAATCCAGTTTTCGGCAAGTTTGAATTTGGTAGCGATGGCTGTTCCGTTTTCTAAAGAGGGTAAAGTAACTTGAAAATGAAGGTGTGGGCCTGACGCGAAGCCTGTTTTTCCGGATATACCAATGAGTTGTCCTCTCTTTATTTTATCTCCTAGAGAGACAAGCGCTCCGTTATAGGAGAGATGAACATACTGACCAATTGTACCATCTTCATGAAGGATATCTACATAGTTAGCTTGCTTAAGGCATGAGGGGTTTAAGCAACTGATTTGAGAGTCTTCCTTTACACCAATCACAAGCCCTTCTCTTGCAGCCAATACATTTGTTCCTTCAGGTAAATTAAAGTCTAAAGCTTTCAGACCAGAATGACTAAACTTGCCAAAATAGCCTTGAGCCATCAATATGCGTTCGCCCTTTTCGTACGGTAAACAATAAGCGTAATCATCATTATGCTTTGAATTTATATCTCCTTTTATGATTTGATATGAATAACTATATCCGTAGCCTTCCGCAGGAATAGCGGTGAATGATGCCACTAACGCATTTGAACTCTTAGAATCTAAGACAACCAATTCTGAATTACCATCAGATGGTGTGAGCCCCTCAGTTTTGAAATCCATTTTCAAAGTCATGGGTAAGAGTTCTCCATTATCGGCAAATATTTTTATGCCTTCATTACTTTCCTCTACTCGCACATCCACATTATAGATTCGTTCTTGACTGAATGCTGGGTATGTCAAGAATAGATGTAGTACTAAAAGGAGGTAGCGTCTTAAATTCCTACAGTTGTACGGTTTTTGAAAAGTGTGATTCATTTACCCAATCTAAATCTGGTTTCGCTTTAAAAAGTCCGAACATGGCGGATCCGGAACCACTCATAGCCGAGTATACTGCTCCTGACTTATATAGGTTTGATTTAATTGCAGTCAATTCGGGATATTGAGGAAATATAGATTCCTCAAAGTCATTCTTCAGTTCCTTTTTCCAATCCTCAAAGCTCCTGGATTGTATTAGGGACTTCAGATCTATACCGGAGGATTTCGGTGTTACCCCTTCATAGGCTTCTTTGGTGGAAATATGAATGCCTGGGTGAATGAGAGTGAACCATAGACCTTTCAGGCTGAGTTCAATAGGTTCCAATTCTATTCCTGTACCGGTGCCAATAGCAGGTTCATTTGAAATAAAAAACGGGCAGTCACTTCCAAGCTGAGCTGCATAGTCTTCAAGAATAATATCATCCAGAAAAAGCTGGTATGTCTCACTTATTAGCTTGAGCATAAAAGCACCATCAGCCGAACCACCACCTAAACCAGCGCCCATTGGAATGTTTTTGAGTAAGTGTATTTCTATTTCTGGTAGCTGATAGTCTTTCTTTAAAAGCTTGTATGCTTTAAGGATTAGGTTCTGATTAGGGTCTCCGGGTATTTCCATCCCAGAAATATGAAAGCTGGTCTTTTTAGCTTCTATCGCCTCTAATGCATCATATATGGGGATAGGGTAGAAGCACGTTTCCAAAGCATGGTAACCATTAGGGAGCTTTTCTGTAATGAAAAGGCCTAGGTTAATTTTTGCGTTTGGAAACGTGATCATGTTGTGAACAACATTTTAGAGCGTCATTCTGAATTCATTTCAGAATCTTCTGATTCAGAGAAATAGATCCTGAAACAAGTTCAGGATGACGTCATATTTATAGATTATTTAGTTAAATCTTCGATTAATGCGTCTGTAATACCTGATGAAGAGAAACCTCCATCGTGCATGAGATTCTGCATCGTTACCATTTTAGTAAAGTCTGAGAAGAACATTACTGTGTAATTAGCGCAACTCTCAGCATCGGCATTACCTAATGGCGACATTTTGTTGGCGTAGTCGTAGAATACATCAAATCCACCTACACCTGTACCTGCTGTGGTCATGGTAGGAGACTGAGAAATAGTATTCACTCTCACGTTTTTCAATCTACCGAAACGCTCGCCATAACTTCTTGCAATTGATTCTAGCATCGCTTTGGCCTGAGCCATATCTGAATAATCAGGGAATGAACGTTGAGCAGCTATATAAGAAAGCGCCATAATTGAACCCCATTCATTCATAGCATCAAGCTTCTCAGCTGTTTGCATAACCTTGTGGAACGAGATAGCTGAAACATCTAAGGTCTTGGTCAACCAATCATAATTCAGGTTTCCATAATCTCTACCTTTTCTTACGTTAGGGCTCATTCCAATTGAGTGTAAAACGAAATCGATTTTACCACCCAAGATTTCCATTGACTTAGTGAAAAGGTTCTCTAAATCTTCAATTGAGGTAGCATCAGCAGGAATTACTTCAGCTCCACATTCTTCAGCCAATTTATTGATTTCACCCATTCTCATAGCGATAGGGGCATTGGTCAATGTAAATTCAGCACCTTCGGCTTTTGCAACTTGAGCAACTTTCCATGCAATAGATCTTTCGTCTAATGCGCCAAAGATGATTCCTCTTTTTCCTTTTAATAGGTTATGTGACATCTGTTTGATCTTTTAGTGGGGCAAAAATAGAGATTCAAAAATAAAAACAGTCAACTAAGAACAAAACCGTCTCAGATTGTCTACTTCTAATTTGCCTGCATCAACTCACGAGCAGACTGAAATGCAGTATCTGAAGCGCTTTTACCGCCAATCATCTCAGCAATTTCTTGTAGTCTTTCTTCTTTTGAAAGTGGTTTAATCCTCGAGGTAGTCTGAGTGTCACTTTCGTCTTTATAGACGAAATAGTGTTGCTGACCTTTGGCTGCTATTTGTGGTAAGTGTGTGATGGTAATCACCTGATGCTTTTTAGCCATTTCTACCATCATTGCTGACATCTTAATTGCTATTTCTCCAGAGATGCCAGTATCTATTTCATCGAATACGATTGTTGGTAGAGAAGTTTTGTCGGCTAAGAGGTATTTCACTGCAAACATCAACCTCGAGAATTCACCTCCGGATGCCGCTTGCTTTAATGGCTGAGCTTGCACGCCCTTATTAGCAGAGAATTTGATTTCAATTTGATCAATGCCATTTTTACCTAATTCTGCAACGGTTCTTTCTACTTCAACAGCAGCATTTGGCATGCCAAGACTGTCTAAAGATTGCAGTATGCTTTCAGAAAATTGAGTAAAAACAGCCATGCGTTTTTCTGAAAGTGATTCGGCTAAAGACATGGCTTTCGCTTCAGCCGCTTTCATCACCTTTTCAGCTTCTTCTATTGCTTCATCTAGGTTTTCAACTCTTAGCACCTTATCACTTAATTCCTCAAGTATATTTTGAAGTTCTTCAATGGATGCTACCTGATGCTTAGTTTGAAGCTTATAAATTAGACTTAGTCTGTCTTGCACCTCTTCAGCTCGTTGAGGATCAAAGACAACCTTACTCTCTTCATCTTCAATTTCAGCAACAATATCTTTCAGCTCAATTTGAACGCTTTCAATTCTTTCTTTTAGTAGTTGATAGCTGTTTCCGTAACTAGTAATTTGATTTAAAAGACCCTTTAGATCTTGAAGTTGACTCAATAGGTTAAAATCTGCCTGATCAGAAAGTTGAAGAGATTCATGAAGCCTCATTTTAATCACCTCTGCATGCTCTAGCTTGCTCTGCTCGTTCTCTAATGCTTCCTGTTCATCCGACTGTAGAGCAGCTTCATCAAGCTCCTTAAAAAGGAACTGGTGATAATCGGCCTCTTTTTGCAATTCGGCTCCTTCTTGCTTCAAGCTTTCAAGTATGGCGCTCTTGTCTTTATAGTTTTTATAGGCTTTCTGATATTCCAAATGATCAGAATGTGTACCTGCTACAATATCGATGATCTCCAGCTGATAGTCTCTGTTACCCAATCTCAAGGTCTCATGTTGGCTGTGCACATCCATAAGATGAAGACCAAGCTGTTTTAAAAACTCCAGATTGGTTAAGCCGTCATTTACAAAAGCCCTTGACTTTCCCTTGGAATTGATCTCCCGTCTTATCACGCATATCTCTTCATATTCCATTTCATGTTGTTCGAAAAGATTAGAGAGGGTATAGGAAGAAATGTCGAATTCTGCTTCAATAATGCACTTTCTGTCTTCTTCGAGTAGTACTTTGGTGTCAGCTCTATTCCCAAGCAGAAGGCCTAATGCACCGAGCATTATCGACTTTCCAGCACCAGTTTCTCCCGTAATGATATTCAGTCCTTGGTGAGGCTCAATTTCTAGAGATTTGATAAGGGCATAGTTTTCTATAGACAGGCGCTGAAGCATGAACAAAAGTATCAATAAGCAAGAGCTAGTGCAATACTAATTCTGGACGATTTTTTGGTATTTAGATCTACGTGTAGGATCTAGCTTTAAGAGCTCGTTATAAACTTCTCTTCTCAGATTCATATCTCCTTTGGAGAATACATTCGTAATCTCATCACTCTTGGCATCTAGGAAAGCGATAATGAGTATTGAATTGGGAATGATTCGATTAATCTTTTGCAATGCTTTGATTGTCTCGAAGAAGACCTCTCGGCTCTCGTCAGGTGTCTCTTGAAAAACATCCAATCCATAACGGTGGTAATCATAAATTGCTTCCCTTATCGGTTGATATTGATTGTTAATCTTTAGGTTCTCAATTAACCAATAGCGGTTTCTTCTGCTTTGAAACTGACCCCAGCCTGTGCGTCCTGAATTTTGAGCATTATTTACAATATTTAGTGCGGTTTCATAGTGGTCTTCGCCACCCATAACACTGAATGAATCATAATCTAGTCCCAAAGCCACATAGGCATAAAAGGCTAGGAGAGAGCTTAAATTAGAAGTGAAGTTGTTTTCGTTGAATATGATAGGCTGTGATGGTGTATACTGAAAATCCCAATCTCGATCTGCGAAGTTTAACAGTAGGGTTTCATAAGTACTGCCGTAAACGGGTCTTATGACTTGTATCTGGGCATTGGCCGTAAACCTGCCTATTGAAGGTTGATCTTGAATGGTGAGCAAGAGTGACCCTTTAATTCTCTCATCTTGTTTGAACCGATCTTGCGTCCATTTCGTGTCGTTAAGAAAGCGCTCGAATGTCACTTTCATCTCATCGAAAATGCCACGCTCCGTTGTTTGCACAACGTCTGCATTAATATTAACAGTGAAATTGAGTTCCTGAGCTTTTAGGGATCCAGAAAGTAATAGGAGAATAAAAAATATACTAAAGCTTTTCAACAATCGCATCTATGATGTCTTTGGCAACTTCTGTCTTAGACTTTAACTCAAAGTGGGTAATATTATTGGCTTTATCAATGATAGAAATCTTATTGGTGTCGTGACCAAAGCCCGCTCCTTTATCTTGGAGAGAGTTCAAGACGATTAAATCGAAATTTTTAGAGGTGATTTTCTTTTGAGCATTATTCTGTTCATCGTGTGTTTCAAGAGCGAAACCGACATTCAATTGATGGGTTTGCTTTTGTGCACCTAAGGTCTTAGCAATATCAATCGTTTCTGCTAATTCGATATGCATGTTATCACCAGAAGCCTTTTTTATTTTTTGATCTGCAGTTGAAATAGGAGCATAGTCTGCAACAGCTGCCGAGAAAATATTGATATCAGCATTAGGATAGAGTTCAAGAGCTTTTTGGTACATTTCAGCTCCAGATTTGACGTCTATTCTTTTGATGTTCGGATGAGCAATTGAAAGGTGTGTGGGTCCTGACACCAAAGTTACTTCTGCACCTCGGTTGGCAGCTTCCAGAGCAATTGAAAAGCCCATTTTGCCACTAGAGTGATTGCCAATAAATCTTACTGGGTCAATCGCCTCATAAGTTGGGCCTGCTGTGATTAGGACTTTTTTTTTAGTTAGGTCATCATTCCCTCCGAAATGATTTTCAAGAATCTCGACTAACTCTTCAGGCTCAGCCATTCTTCCTTGGCCAGATAATCCGCTTGCTAATTCACCATCTCTTGCCTCTATTAGGTGATTTCCGAATGACTCTAATCTCTTGATATTGTCTTTAACCGAAGGATGTTGGTACATGTCCAAATCCATGGCAGGTGCAAAGAACACGGGGCATCTTGCAGAAAGGTATGTGGCTAAAAGAAGATTGTCACAACCTCCATTGGCCATTTTAGCTATGGTATTTGCGCTGGCAGGTGCTATTAACAAAGCATCGGCCCAAAGACCAAGATCTACATGATTATTCCATTCTCCATTCTCTCCCGAAGTAAAAGAGGATAGAACTGGGTTTTTAGAAAGGGTAGAGAGTGTAAGTGGGGTCACGAAATCTTTGGCAGCATCGGTCAAAATTACTTTGACCTCGGCTTCGGCTTTTACCAAAAGCCGAACCAAAAAAGCAGCCTTGTAGGCTGCTATGCTGCCGGTAACCCCGACTAGTATTTTCTTTCCTTTCAGCATGAAAGCTTATTGCTCAGCGTTTTCTGCTTCTTCAGCTTCTCTTACTCTTGCGTAGATTTCACCGTTTAAGAACTCTTCAACTGCCATTGCCGTAGGCTTAGGCATTCTTTCGTAGAACTTAGAGATTTCTATTTGCTCTCTGTTCTCAAAGATCTCTTCTAGGTTGTCTACAGTTGAAGCAAATTCAGCCAATTTTCCATTAAGCTCTTCCTTCATGTTTTTAGCGATTTGCTTTGCTCTTTTAGAGATAATAGCAACCGACTGGTAAATATTACCGGTAGGTTCAGCGATTTTATCAGTATCTCTAGTAATGATTGATGGACTTGCTGCCATAATTATTCTGTTTTTAAAATTTCTAGTGCTTTATTCGACCTCTCAAAGAAGTCTTCAATTTCATTTAGATAAACACTCGCAGGGTATTTAATCTTAAATTCTCTATACAAAGATAAGGTCTTTCCGAATCTCTCTTCTTTCTTAGAATTTATACTGTTATTGGCCAGTTTATAGCTGGTTTCAATACTTAGGTACAAAAGTTCTTCATTGTACTTAGAATCAGGATAATCTTCTTTGAAAGCCTCAAAAGTAACCAGTGCCGCTTCTAAATAGTTTCTAAAAGATAAACCGGTACTTAGTTTATAATAGAGCTTAGCAGTGTTATAGGCTTTCGTTTCGAATCTAACCTGAAGCTCGTTGATAATGTCGTTTGCTTGTTGATAGTACTTTGATGCCGGATATCTGTTCAAGAAGTTTTGCATGGCCAATACAGCTTCCTCAGAGCTCTTTTGCTCAAGTTCTTCACCTGGAGAGCTTCTGTAAAGGGAATATGCTTCCATAAACTGGGCTTCCTGTGCATAGGGGCTTCTACCATAAGTTTGGTAGAACTCTTTAAACTGATATGCTGCCAGTTGATAAAGTCCTTGATAGTATTCAGAATAAGCCCAATAATATCGGATTCGTTCTGCTTGGTCAGTTCCTCTGTAGTATGGTGAAATCCTTTCAAAAAGAATCTTAGCTCTACCATATTGACCTCTTTCGTAAAAGGCAATTGCACCGTTATATAAATCATTATAATCCGTAGAGCGTTCTAGCTTACCCATTCTTGTTTTACAAGAAGAGGCGGCTACCAGCATAATGATTGTTAGTACAGAAAGGAGGCCTTTTTTCATAAGCGTGCGAAATTACTGCTATCAATTCAGAATTCCAATCCAATGGATTGAATGCTCATTTCAAATAAACTTTATTATCGGATTAAAATTGAGTGATTAACTGAATTTAACGATCGTATCTCAGGTGAAGTGCTACTTGCCGGAGTTTGGGTTGCCGTTCAATTTGCCATTTAAATCCCCTTAATCGCTTGTCTGTGGCCTGTATTTCAGGTGATGGAATTAAGGCACCATCCACTTCAGTGTAGAACCGGATTTCTGTAATTGAATTGTCTAAAAAGTATAAAGCCATATCAGAACAAAGAGATTTATTCATGGTAACCGCTCCATTATCTTCTATTACATGGTAAATCGTTTCACCGTTGCCTTTGACATTAGTTCGTTCTAGGTAACCTTCTTTAAAGAATACTTCCATATTCCTTCCCGAAACTTGATTAAACTGCTCTAATGAATCTCTTGAAATCACGAAGGAACGTACGGCTAGATCCATCTTTCTTACTTTGTTTTCTACTAAAATGATATCAATTGAATCAGCACTAATTTGAGAGTCCTGTGCCCAAATAATAGGATTTTGAAACATGTTGATTGTTGAATCAGTAAAGTTGTAGCTAACTGAATCTGCTATTCCCTGCATATCTGACTTAAACATCTCCACATCGTGGAAAACCGTTAAATATTTGTTTTCAGGATTACTTTGGTCTGAGAATAGCGTATCACCCTTTATAAAAAGTGAGTCTCCTTCTATGAGCTTTTTGAAATAGGCATTTTCATATGCAAGAGCTGTTTCTAATTCTTTATTGTAAATGACTTCATCTCCATAAATGGTTAATGAATCTGCCGAAGAGATCATTTCAATATTCTTATAGGCTTTGTATGTGGCAATACTATCTAATGATTGTATAGTATCTGCTTCTATGTAGAAGTCTTGATTGATTATCCTGCCATAATAGATTTCAGCATATCTGGTTTGCCTATTATAAAGAAGGCCGGTGGCTGTTTTTAGTGAATCTGCTTCATCCGTAATACCGATTGTGACGCCTTTGGTAATGGCTTCACTGGTTCTAGTATCATAGATCAACTGATCTGTATAGAGATCGAACTCTTCATTTTTCAAATAAACGGAGTCGTAGAATTCAGCTTTTTTCGTTGCTGTGCTATACAAACCTCTACGGCTTGTAAGATCGTTAGTCGCATCGACTAGCTTTCCACCTCCGAAATATTTAGCCACTTGATTATCTCTGTAATAATCTAGACTGTCGGTGTAAAGTGTGGTAGAATCATCTTTCATAACCACATTATTCCTTAGGTATGCTATTCTTGTGTTGCCATCATATTCCAGATAATTACTCTTGATATCGAGTGGATCTTCCATGTCTATGATGGTAACCTTTCCAAAAGCTTGAGCGGAGTTACTTAATTTATCTAGGTAAGCAGAATCACAATATATGTTGGTAGTGCCTTGAACCAGCCACACACTATCAATGAGTTTCTGAATCTTTCTGCCTTCTATATCCTCCAAGGTCAATTTACCAGATCGCTTCAATCGAACCGTAGTTTGTCCAATAGTGACAAGTGGAAGGCAAAGCAAGAATATGTATATAAAAAAAGTCCTCATGTAGATAAGAGACGCGAAATTAGCGATTTGTAGTATTTTTGGCCTATGCTCGAAAGCTTTTTACAGCAGATCAAAAAACATGCCTTATTCACAACGGAAGACCGCCTTTTGCTTGCGATTAGTGGTGGTGTTGATTCAATGGTGTTGTGGCACCTTATTGAAAAGACTGGGTATGCTTATTCTGTAGCCCATTGCAACTTTAATTTAAGAGCTGATGAATCGGACCGAGACGAAGCATTTATAAGAGAAAGGGCAAAAGATCTAAATGTTGATTTGTTTGTCAAATTTTTTGCCACACAGGAATATGCAAGTGAAAAGGGCATTTCTACACAAATGGCTGCAAGAGAGCTAAGATATCAGTGGTTTCAAGAGGTTATGACGCAAGAGAAAATGGATCTCTTGTTGACGGCCCACCATTTGAATGATAATGTAGAAACGGTGCTCTTAAACCAAGTGCGAGGCACTTCAATTTTTGGGCTTACAGGAATGAAAACCAGAAATGGAGATTTGGTAAGGCCATTGTTGCATTTTACAAAACCTGAAATATTAGACTTCGCTAATTCTGAAGGCATTACATGGAGAGAGGACAGTAGCAATCAAAAGGCACACTATAAGAGAAACCTTTTAAGGCATGAAGTGATTCCAAAATTAGAAGCACTAAATCCAAACTTTTTAGCTACTGCTGATTCAAATATTAGAAAGAATAAGGAAGTAGAGGAGGTGTTCAGTAAACACATTGAACATCTAAGACAAACACTTCTTCAGAAGAAAAGGCTTTCGCATCAATTGAGTATTGATGAACTCAGAGAAAATCATGTGGGTCCTCTTGTATTATTTGAGCTGATTAAACCTTTTGGATTCAACTACAATCAAGCCCAGTCAATAATTGCTGCGCTAGACCAATCTGGACCAAAATTTAGCAGTGAGAACTTTGAGATTTGGATCGACAGGCAATTTGTTTTTATTGAACCAATTGAAGAAAACGAGTTGTCGGTGAACATCGAAGAATGGCATTTGCTGAAGCCCTATTTTCATAACTATGATATTTCGATGCTTAAGCCGCCAATTGATATAGATAGAAAGCCTGAAAATTTGATGCTTGATCTTGATAAACTAAGTTTCCCATTAAAGCTTAGGAATTGGAGGCAAGGAGATAGATTCAGGCCGTTGGGAATGAAGCAGCATAAATTGTTGAGTGATTTTCTAATTGATGCCAAGGTGCCAAATCACAGGAAACCTAATATCCCGATTCTAGAATCCGATGCTGAAATTGTGGCCTTAGTCGGTCTCAGGGTTAGTGATATTTTCAAGGTGACGGATCAAACTAAACGTGTTTTGTACTTCAAAGAAAAGGGTCAATAGAAACCTTATCTAAATTTCTTTTTAACCTGTTATAAATCAGTTTTTATAACAAAGTCTGGCTGTTAACTTTACGGCCGTTGTTAAACCAATAAAACCAAAAAAATGAAAGTAACCGTTGTAGGTGCAGGTGCAGTAGGCGCCAGTTGTGCAGAGTATATTGCCATCAAAGACTTCGCTTCAGAAGTAGTACTAGTAGATATTAAAGAAGGTTTTGCTGAAGGTAAGGCAATGGACCTTATGCAGTGTGCATCATTGAATAGCTTCGACACTAAAATTGTAGGGGCAACCAACGATTACTCAAAGACTGCTGGTAGCGATGTAGCTGTAATTACCTCTGGTATTCCAAGAAAACCCGGTATGACACGCGAGGAGTTGATTAGTACCAATGCAGGAATTGTTAAAACTGTTGCTGAGAATCTAATTAAAGAATCTCCAGATGTGATCATCATTGTGGTTTCTAACCCAATGGATACCATGACATACTTGACCCACCAAGCAACAGGATTACCGAAGAATAGAATTATTGGTATGGGTGGTGCTTTGGATTCTGCTCGTTTTAAGTATAGACTGGCTGAGGCATTAGACGCACCAATCTCTGATATTGATGGTATGGTTATCGGTGGCCACAGTGATACTGGTATGATTCCATTGACAAGACTAGCGACTAGAAATAGTGTTCCGGTTTCTGAATTTATTGATGAGGCTAGAATGGAAGAAGTAAAACAAGCTACAAAGGTAGGAGGCGCGACTCTTACTAAGCTTTTAGGAACTTCTGCTTGGTATGCTCCAGGTGCTGCAGTGTCTGCTATGGTTCAAGCTATAGCTGAGGATTCTGGTAAGATGTTCCCAGCTTCTTGCTTGTTAGAGGGTGAGTATGGTCTTAATGATATTTGTATTGGTGTGCCTGCACTAATTGGTGCAAATGGAGTTGAAAAAATTGTAGAAATTAATCTAAGCGATTCTGAGAAAGAGGAGCTAACGAATAGTGCTGAGGCTGTTAGAAAAACTAACGGATTACTTTAAAGCGCTTTACATCAATGGACATAAAAAAGCCGATGATCATCATCGGCTTTTTTTATGTCATCTCACTAGAAGTTCTGATAGAGGACTTCTCCAGCAGCATCTTTCACCACATACTTAGTTTGTTCGAAGATTGATATCTCTTCACTATTGCTGTAGGTGGTTCCACTTTCATCCAAGAAGTAAATTACTCCATCTCCTCTGTCTTTAAGTTTTTTTCCTTTTTTAAGCTGAACGTTTAATACAGTTTCACCTTTGCCATAAGCATTTAAGTCCACTTTGAATTTTGCTACTGGGTTGCCGTTTGTATCAAAGTCTGTAAACTCTCCAAACAGCTTGTTGTAGGTATAGTATCTTTTGTTCTTTGGTTGGCCATTGTTATAGTAAGTAATGGCTTCACCCTGCAGCCTACCAGAAGTTACTTTATACTTGAGCTTAAGTTTCTGGTTTTCATGATAGGCTACTATTTCTCCATTAATCTCCTTACCGTTAATCGTATATTTTCCGTTTTCGTAAGTAACATCACTTAGATTAACTTGAAGAGGTAAAGGATTAGAGGAGAGTGTGTTTAGAAGCGCTGCAATTATGCAGCCAACAAGAATTTTCATTTAGGTATTCGTATTAATTTTAGGTGGTTTAGTATAGTTTAACTGCTCTTAGTTTAAAAGGTTAACGCGAATATCTGCAAATCATTGAAATTGGCAATAAGTATTATATCATTTTGAATGATTTAAATACAATTAGTCTCATGTAGTTCTTTCTAACTCACTGACTATGAATGACTATGAATTTAAGTGAGTGATAATATGTACAAGTGATTACCTTTGATCGTTTTGATTAAAAGTTCAAAAGTTTGAGGAAGTTAGTCTTATCAATTCTATTTCTAGGTTTAGTAGCGGCAGCTGGTTATTATTTTTTTAGCTCAAAACTTACGTCCAGTAATTCTGTGGCAGAGATTCTGCCAGAGACTAGCTTGTTTACCTTTCATTTGAATCAATTCTCTGCCAATATAGAAGATTATAGATCATTTGAGAGTGCAGAGATGATTCCTGGAATAGAACAATTGATGGGAATCAAAGAAGATCTTGATTCTTTGAATGCTGTAGGTGAAATCCCTTCTTCTATACTAAATCTCGAGTCATGGGTTTCCGTACATTCAGACGGGAGTGATGGATTAAATACACTTTTTACTTTTCGATCAGCTGGCTTCGACTGGAATGCAGAAAGTATTCAGTCTATATTCCAAATGCTTACTGGTCAATCTTACGATTTAAGTACACAAATCTTTAATGGAGAAACGATATACCTGCTACAAGGAGAAGAACAGTCGTTAAGTTTTGGGATTTCAGATTCCTTTCTGTTTTGGTCTTCAGAAAGCTTATTAGTAGAAGATGTGATAAGGGCGATTAATGATCCTGCAAAAAGACTTTTTACTAACAATTCTTTTAGCCAAAAGGATCTAGCCTATCCTTTCTATTTGAATGGAAAACGACTTTCAGAACTCTCAAGAATCTTCATTGAAAAGCCCGATAGGTTATTGTCTAATGTTAATGCTGTTTATGCCATAGATTTAAAAGAGGTGAATGGCCAGATTACTTTCAATGGAATAGCCAACGAATTCAATTCTCAGGTACTTGGTGAATCTCAGCTTTTTGCGAAGAATCTAGTTTCTATTGAGTCTGCTTTTGCCAAGTGGTACCCGCTTGCTCTAAGTTCAAGTTCTTCTATAGCCGAATCATTAACACCACAAGCTCTACAAATTGGCTTAGAGGATGGGGAAGAGGTATGGATTGTGGAGACTTCGGATACAGTGGTGTTATATGATAGACTCAATCAAATTGCTGTTTCTAATTTAACAGCGCAAGATTCTACAGTCTATGCAGAGGAGTTTATGTTTACCAGAATTGGTTTTATAGGAGATGATTCCTTCCTAGAAACACTAAGTCCTGATTTACCTCAACAAAGCTTTTATTACTGTTTCTTTCAAAACTATTGGTTGTTAAGCAACAGCGTTGATGCCTTAAAAACAGCTCTGTCTGATTTTGATGATGAGAGAACATTGGGTAGAGATGTCGCTACTCGAAGATCATTGGATGATATGGTTCAAGAAACGAGTTATACCCTCATAAAGAATTTCAATTTTGGATCAGAGGTTTTTGAGAATCAATTAAGACCTAAGTGGATAAAGTTTTTTAGTGAAGAATCAGGTCTCAAGAACAAGCTTAATCAATTCACATTGCAGGCTAACAATGTCGGAAACAAGAGTTTAATCTTAGGAAGTATGAGCTTCAATGAGTTTAATGAATCTGTTGAAATCAATACCGAATCAAATACCCAGCTGACATCAAATACTGCTAATGTAACTTCAAACCTGTTCGCTCAAGGTAAAATAATCACTAAGCCATTTGTTGTCAGAAATCATGTGAATGGTGAAAGAGAAGTAATATTTCAGGATGAGACTAATCGTATCTATCTGTCTAATCTACAAGGCGAAATTCTTTGGGATAAACAGTTAGAAGGCTCTGTTTTAGGTAATATAAGCCAGATCGACTTTTATAATAACAAGAAACTTCAATACCTCTTCGTAACAGATTCTTTGCTTCATCTCATTGATAGAAATGGTAATGCTGTAGAAGGCTTTCCTGTTGCTATTCAAACTAAAGGACAAATTGAAAACCTGAGGGTTGTAGATTATGATAATAGTAAGCGATATAGGTACCTATTAGAGGGTAATCAAGGCAGCATTACTTTACTCGATAAATCAGGTAATCCTTTGGAAGGTTGGAATCCAAAGTCATATACAAATCCACTTCAATTCATTCCCTTTCATACCAGGGTTAGAGGTAGAGATTGCTTTGTGATTGTAGACTATTTAGGAAACTTTGATCTGCTGAACAGAAGAGCCGAGTCTTATGCAGGATTTCCAGTTCAGACTGATTTGAGGCTTTCAGGAGATGTTTTCTTTCAGAAAGGTCCAAATTTCAACGGTACTGCCATGGTCTTGCTAGGAAGAGATGGTCGAATTTCAACAGTCAATTTCTCAGGTCAAATAATTGATAAAAAGCAGCTCTTTAAGCCAGACGCGCAAACTTCATTCGAGTTATTGAAAGACGTAAGTAGTACGACTTATCGAATTCTTCAAAAGTCGGCTGGCGGGGCTAGTATTTTGGATCAAGCAGGGGAGAGTTTGTTTAGTGTTCCAGATTATCAAGAAAGTGATCAAGTTACCTATTACAATTTTAGAAATGGAAAAGGGGTCTATGCCTTTAGAAATACCCAGACGAACACGCTGAAATTGCTAAATGAAAAAGGAGAAGCCTTGGCTAATGATATTGATTGTGAACAACCTATAAGCATCTTATTCTATCAGAGTACTCAACAATACCAAGTCTTTGTTAATTTCACCAATCAGTTAACGCAATACACGATTGATGCGATTTAGATTTTTTTCATTCTTTATAGCCATTGTCTGCTCGGTTTCTCTCCACGGGCAGGAAGAAGTCGAACCCGTCTTTAGTAATCCCTATGAGGTGATTTATAATCATTTGAGGTATTTACAAGAAGGTGAGTACTTTCCAAAAGAAGCGGCTAAGTCTTTATCAAGGGCAGGTTTTAGTCAGGCAGAGATTGAGGCCTTAGCTATTGAGTTAAAACAGATTTTAGATGGTTCTGGAAATAGAATTTTCTTAGAAGATGTACCAAAGAGCCCGGTTTATATTGATTCACTAACGGATAGAAAACGGTATATTCTTACAGCTGATTTTCCTGATATATATGTAGAAGGAGATAAAAACGGCTGGTTATTTAGTGAAAGGACAGTTCTAGAGATTGACCGAATTCACAAAGAAGTGTATCCTTTTGGTACGCACAAGCTGCTAAATCTTCTACCTCAATTAGGCAGTAATAAGTACTTCGGTCTCCACCTTTGGCAATACATCGGTATCCTGATTCTACTTACAGTAGGTTTTCTGATTTACTATGTCATTAACTTCTTTGTAAAGAACTTCTTGGTGAGTTTAACCAAGCGTTTTGGTAAAGTAGATCTGGCCAGAACGGTATTGATTCCAGCGGCAAAGCCTCTGAGTTTAATGCTAGTGGCTACCGTTGAGAGTCTTCTCATAAGAACACTACAACTACCTACTGTTGTAGGTTCGAATCTAATTATAGTAGCCAATGCTTTGGTGCCGCTTTTTGCTACCGTGTTTTTCTATAAAGTAGTGGATATTGCTGCTATATATTTTACCAAAGTAGCTGAAAGAACAGATAATACTTTGGATGATCAGCTGGTGCCACTAGTAAGAAAGATCCTTAAGGTGTTTGTGCTTATCGTTGGATTAGTGGCAATTCTAAATGCCTTTAAATTTGATATTCTTCCATTGTTAACTGGGCTGTCTATTGGTGGTTTGGCTTTCGCCCTTGCTGCACAAGATACACTTAAGAACTTCTTTGGCTCTTTGATGATCTTCATTGACAAGCCTTTTCAAATTGGCGATTGGATAACGGCAGGCGAAGTGGATGGTACAGTTGAGGAGGTAGGGTTTAGAGCTACGAGAATAAGAACCTTTAGAGATTCGGTGCTATATGTGCCTAACAGTATTCTTTCAAATAGAAATGTAGATAATCATGGCTTAAGAAAGTATAGAAGGTTCTATACGCGCTTATCATTAACCTACGATACGCCATCGAGATTAATAGAGGTATACATAAAAGGAATAGAAAAGATTGTACTAGAGCATCCAGAGACAAGAAAGGATTACTATAACATCTTTTTAAATGATTATGCGGCCAGTTCACTAGATGTAATGCTTTATATCTTTTTTGAAGTGCCAACTTGGACAGATGAGCTTAGGTGCCGACAAGAAATAATGTTAGAAGTGAACAAATTGGCGGAACATTTAGGTGTTCGATTTGCGTTCCCAACACAGACATTGCATGTGGAGGAAGTGCCAGGTCAATTGTCATTAACACCGAATTACAAGGAAACAAAAGAACAAATGGAGAAGGAGTTGGAGGGCTTCTTCGATAAAAATAAAAAGTAAGCTAATGCATTTTGATACCAAAGCGGTGCATGCCGGTGTAGAACCGGATCCATCTACTGGCGCAATTATGACGCCTATTTTCCAAACTTCTACTTATGTACAGAAGTCTCCTGGAGATCACAAGGGATTTGAATATTCTAGAACACAGAACCCAACTCGTTTTGCACTGCAAGACAGTATTGCGGCACTGGAGAATGCCAATCATGGACTTGTTTTTGCCTCTGGACTTGCGGCAATTGATGCTGTGATAAAGCTATTGAAGCCTGGAGACGAAGTAATTAGCGGAAATGATCTATACGGAGGTACTTATAGAATCTTCACCAAGATTTTTGAAGACTTCGGTATCAAATTCCATTTCATTGATATGGACGATGTATCCAAGATTGAAGGATATATTAATGAGAATACAAAACTCATATGGTTAGAAACACCAACTAACCCAATGATGAACATAATTGACATTGCGGCAGCTGCATCTATAGCCAAAAAGCATAAAGTCTTACTTGGCGTTGATAACACGTTCGCCTCTCCGGCCTTGCAAAATCCAATTGATCTTGGTGCCGATATTGTGATGCACTCAGTTACAAAGTACTTGGGAGGTCACTCAGATGTAGTAATGGGTGCCCTAGCTATGAATGATAAGGAGTTGTATGAGAGGTTAGCCTTCATTCAGAATTCTTGTGGTGCTGTGGCTGGTCCTCAAGACTGCTTTCTTGTCTTAAGAGGAATTAAGACACTTCATTTAAGAATGGAAAGACATTGCGAGAATGGTGCGAAGATTGCCAACTACCTAAAAAACCATCCGAAAATCAATAAAGTATATTGGCCAGGTTTCGAAGACCATCCAAATCATGACATCGCCAAGAGTCAAATGAAAGGCTTTGGTGGAATGATATCATTCACCTTCCATGAAGATGATATGCAGCGTTCTTTCGAAGTGATGGAAAGATTTAAAGTCTTTGCATTAGCAGAGTCACTAGGTGGAGTAGAATCTATGGCAAATCATCCGGCCACCATGACACATGGAGCTATTCCCAAAGAGGAAAGAATGAAAGTTGGCCTCCTAGATTCACTTATAAGATTGAGTGTTGGGATAGAAAATGCAGAAGATTTGATTTCAGACCTAGAACAGGCCATAGGTTAGACCAAATTTTATTCTATGATTTGAACCCCGAGCAATCGGGGTTTTTTGTGCTTGAAATTTCACTCCCTATTTTCTACGGTTCATCCGCGTTTTTCACCGGTTGGGAAAATAATCTACTTTTTTTTAGTCCTAGAGTAAACTTTTCTGGAACTTTGTCGTCTAAATAAGTGTAGGCAAGAGAATAAAATTTGGTTACACTAAGTAGAATAAAACCTAGACATAATAATAACATTTCAAAGCAACACGGTCATGAGTAAGGAATTTGTAGCAGCTAGAAAATTGTCAGCGATAGTCGCATTGGCATTGGCAGTAGTAGTATCATTTGCAGCCATAAACTCTTATGGTGATTCAAAATCAGAAGAGTTCATCGTATATGATGTAGAAGCTTCAATAGAAAGAGCTTATACAGATTTAATTGAAGAGGAAGCACTAGTTCTAGATTTAGAAGTAGAGCCTCAATTAGAGATTATCAAGATTTTTGATAACGCTAATGAGCTTATCGAAACAGTTACGCTAGTAGAGGGCGAATCAATTGAGAATAAAGCAACTCAAAGATTATTGAATAGATCAGAATATCTATCTAGCTTCGGTAACACTTCAGTTTACAAAATCACGGAATAAATTTATATATACCCATTAATGGTCAAGAGTCGATTCGAAAGAGTCGACTCTTTTTTTGTGTCCATTCATGTAAAAAGGCCAAAGCATTTTCGGTTTCATGTGGCTTGTTCATAACTTCTAGTTTGAAATTGTTCCTGATACAAAATCTTAATCAAACTAATAACTATGATACAGCTTAATCTTTCGCGAAAAGGGATTTTTACTGTGTTGCTAACTGCATTGCTCTTTGTGAGTTTTGAAGCAGACGCTCAACGCAGAAGCAGAAAATCAAAAGCGAATACCGCTCAGACAACTGCTGACCCTAAAGCAGATGTTTATAAAGGCATTGAATGGAGGTCTATCGGACCGTTTAGAGGCGGAAGAGCCTCAGGAGTTACCGGTGTACCTGGTGACCCTAAAACATTCTATATGGCATCAACCGGTGGTGGTGTTTGGAAAACAGGCAATGGGGGGACCACATGGGAAAATATCTCTGATGGCTACTTTGGTGGTTCAATAGGTGCCGTTGCTGTTGCGCCTTCTAATACCCAAGTACTTTATGTTGGTCAAGGTGAGCAAACTGTTAGAGGTAATGTTTCTTCAGGCTTTGAAGGGATGTGGAAATCAACTGATGGTGGAGAAACTTGGACAAATATCGGATTAGATGATGCTATGCATATTGGTAGAATCATTGTTCATCCTGATAATGAAAATGTCCTTTGGGTTGCCGTAATGGGTGACTTATTCAAGTCTTCTGAAACCAGAGGTGTGTACAAATCAACTGATGGAGGACAAACATGGAATAGAACGCTATTTGCCAATGCGGATGCTGGAGCGGTAGATGTTTCTTTAGATCCAAGTAATCCTGATTTTATGATGGCCAGCACTTGGAGAGTAAGAAGAACACCATACAGTCTTACATCTGGTGGTGAAGGTTCTGGTGTTTGGAGATCAAAAGATGGTGGTGAGACATGGGAGAATCTCATGGATAAAAGAGGTATGCCTAAAGGACCTATTGGTATTTCAGGTGTCTCTATCTCTCCGGTTAATTCTAATACAATCTATGCTATCATTGAGGCAAACAAAGGTGGTGTTTACAAATCTACAGATGGTGGCGAGTCTTGGAGAAATACGAACTCAGATAGAGGCTTAAGACAAAGAGCATGGTACTATTCTAGAATTTATGCTGATACCAAAGATGTAAACAAGGTTTATGTAATGAACGTAGCATACCATGTATCAACAGATGGTGGGCGTACTTTTAGAGCCAATAGAGCACCTCATGGAGATCACCATGATTTATGGATTGCGCCAGAAGATAATATGAGACTAGTAATTGCTGATGATGGTGGTGCTCAGGTTTCTTACGATGGTGGTGAATCTTGGTCTACCTACATGAACCAGCCAACAGCTCAGTTCTACAGAGTTACAACTGACAATGCATTCCCGTACAGAATATATGGAGCGCAGCAAGACAATTCAACAGTAAGAATAGATCATAGATCGTTCGGATTTGCTATTACCGAAGATAACTGGGAGTCTACTGCAGGTGGAGAATCTGCGCATATAGCTCCTAATCCTGATAATCCAGACATTGTTTATGGTGGTAGCTACGGTGGTTTCCTTACAAGAGTAGATCATAACAAAGGAATCAATAGAAATATTAATGCATGGCCAGACAATCCAATGGGTCACGGTGCTGAAGATTATAAATATAGGTTCCAGTGGAACTTCCCAATTTTCTTCTCTCCACATGATTCTAAGAAACTATATACTACTTCTAACCATGTTCATTTATCTACGAATGAAGGACAGTCTTGGGAATTAATTAGCCCTGACTTAACAAGAGCTGAGCCGGACAAATTAGGAAAGTCTGGTGGACCGATTACCTATGACGATACTTCAGTGGAGTATTATGCCACAGTATTTGCGGCAATAGAATCTCCTTACGAAGAGGGATTAATTTGGGCAGGATCAGATGATGGTTTGATTCATGTTACGAAAGACGGTGGTAAGAATTGGGAGAATGTGACTCCTCCTGATTTCCCTAAGTACTTAATGATTAACAGTATAGATGCCGACCCTTTTGTTAAAGGAGGCGCCTATATAGCAGGTACACAGTACAAGTTAGGTGACTACCAGCCGTATTTATACAAAACAAAAGACTATGGTAAGACATGGACGAAGATTACAGTAGGTATACCTAATGATTACTTTACAAGAGTTGTAAGAGCAGATCAGAAAAGACAAGGTTTACTTTATGCTGGTACGGAAAGAGGTATGTTCGTTTCATTTGATGATGGAGCTTCATGGAAACCTTTCCAAATGAATTTACCGGTAGTACCTATTACAGACTTAGCCATTAAGAACGATAATTTGATTGCAGCTACTCAAGGAAGAAGTTTCTGGGTAATTGATGATTTAACTGTACTTCACCAATTGAGTGATGAGATTAGTGCTAAGAATTTCCACTTATTCAAGCCAATGGATGCCTATAGATTAGGCGGAAGAAGCTTTAGAGGTGCTAGTTCTAATATGAGTTTGCTTTATGGAAAGAACAAACCAGCAGGACCAATTATCTACTACAACATGAAGGATGTACCAGAAGGTACTAAGGCTAAGATTGAGATATACGGTAAGAAAGGAGAGCTTGTTGATTCTTTCAATCAGAAGCCTAAGAAGGGTCTCAATATGTTCAATTGGGATATGAGATACGAAAATGCCGAAGGTTTTGAGGGGCTAATTATGTGGGCTGCTTCTATTAGAGGACCGGGTCCTTTGGCACCAACAGGAGAGTATACGGCTAAATTGATAGTAGGAGATGAATCTCAAGAGACCAAATTCAATCTGATTAGAGATCCAAGATATCCTTCTACTGATGCTGATATTCAAGCTCAGTTCGACTTCTTAATTGCTGTTAGAGATAAAGTAACAGAGACACATAGAGCCATTAAAGACATAAGAGCTACTAGAGAGCAGATGGATGGCTTAATGAAGAAAATCAAAGGAGATGAGCGCTACAAAGAAGTTGTAGATGCCGGTAAAGAACTTATGGAAAAAATGACTTCTGTAGAAGAAGCATTGTATCAGACTAAAAACCGTTCTGGACAAGATCCATTGAACTTCCCAATTCGATTGAATAATAAACTAGCTGCCCTTTTAGGTGTTGCTGGTGGTGGCGAATGGGCACCTACCAAGCAAGCTGAAGATGTAAGAGTAGAATTAACCGCTCAAATTGATGCACAGTTGGCAACGCTTAAAGGTTTAATGAATACTGATCTTCCAGCATTTAACCAATTAGTGAAAGAGAAGTCGGTAGATGCTATTATTCTTAAGAAGAGAAAAGAGAGTACTACAGAATCAACTACGTCTAGTGATAATAACTAGATCAACCTCAACCTCAGTAAGAGCCACATCCTTTTGGATGTGGCTTTTTTTTTGAATGCACATTTTCTATTTTCATGTAAACTTTTACTCATATCATGAAGAGAATCATTTTTGCTCTACTTTTCGCAAGCGGCCTTATTTTCTCAGTTCCATCAAAGGCACAAACTGAAACGAAAGAAAGGATGGATTACCTTATAGTAGTTTCTAACTCAAAAGATGAAACAGCTAGCCAAAAAGTATTCGATCAGGTTAAAGGCAATTATCAAGATGCAGGAATTATTTATGACCTAGATACAGATCAGTACATAGTGTATATAGAAAGATACTACGATAAAGCGGGAGCAGATTATGCGGTATGGTGGCATAAGAAAGAGAAAAAGGGTCTGCCAAAAATTTATGCTAAGGCCGTTCCTGCAGGTACTAAATAAGAAATTGAAACCCGGTTTGACCGGGTTTTTTTATGCTTTAATCTTTTTGATTATCTCTCCGAATTCATCGTTGAGTAGGCCATAATCATAAAAGGCTATGCCTTGTGCTCCTCCAGTCTTTACTGCTTCAATTGACTGTTTTAGTTCCTCATTCGTTTTGTCATGCAGATACTGGGCAGTATAAAGTGGTTTGCTACCGCCTAAAGCCGCTACACCTTCTTCTGAAGCTGTCTTAACAAAATTCACATCTTCGGCATACATTTTATAATATACCATAGGCATTACAAAATCTAAATCCCATTCGTCCCAAGCCTGACGAACAAACTTGCGAGCTAGCGTTGGGGTAGCAAAAACTGATGCTGATAGCTTCTTATTCCTTGCATGCACTTCTTTGGCTATTCGATTTACAAGATTGGTAATAGAGTCATACCTGAATTGACGCCATGCTTCATCCTGACTTGGATCTTCTTTTGATAGAATATCATAGCCTTGTTCCGATTCAAATTTGCTTCTACAATCATCACAATAGCAAAAGTCAAATTCTGGCATTTCATGATCTTGAACTAAGTCATATTTATCCCAAAGGCCTCTAGGCAGAATTACATCGCAGTATCTTACGTAATCAAGTTGAACACCATCTACGTCTTCTACTTCAGCGATCTTAATCATGTCGTTTATGATATAATCTTGTACCTCAGGCTTTGTAGGACATAGCCATTGATAATAACCCACATAAGGATTAACATCTAAGCTAGAATCTCCATTTCGGCTTACGGCATACCATTCAGGATGAGCCATGGCTTCCTTATTACCTGGGCGATTCATTACCCATTGCCATGAGTGAATTTCCAAGCCCATTGATTTGGCTATGGTAGCGGTCATATCTAATGTATTGGCGTCACCTCCGGCGAATACCCCGTTAAAGCCTAAAGATTTGATTCGGGTAAATTGCTTCACCCAATCTTCCATGGTTTTATTGGCACCATTACCCACCCAAATAAAAGACTTAAACTCCTCTTTAATTTCTTCTTCTATCTTGCAGCCCGTTAAAAGAGTAGGGGCGAGTGCCATACCTGCAGCACCTAAACCAATGTTTTTTATGAATTGCCTTTTCTTCATCTTTTGATTTGAGTCAGTTTACCAGTTTCATTAATGTGCCACCATATGTTGGCATTGAATGGGTGTTGCATGTAAGCGTCATATCCAAAATTGGATACTTCAATTTCCCATCTAATGGGCTTGCCCACACTAAATACCTTTTGGTTAATCAAGGCTGATTTATCGTCTAGATAAGCCTTTTCTTTTCTATGATAAGCGATTTCTTCTCTATGAATATGAAAGAGTAATTGTCTTACTTCTTCGGAACCGAAATCTGATATGAAATTCGGTCTTTGATCTGCTTTTAAATCTGAGAAGGTTACGGTTCCCCAAAATTCAGGTTCATGCATGGCTATGGCTCTCTGCGGAGACCAAACCCAGTTGAATTCAGACAGATCTTTACCATCTGACCCTTTCTTTTTGATATAGGAATCGCCAATGATATTGGTTTGCCACTGCACTCTAGAAAAGTTAACTCTCCAAGTATCATTCACTTTGGGTGGCGATGAGGCTTTTGTAATTTCTTGAAAAACCTTCCAAGGTATAGCCACTTCTACAGACCAAAAACGGTCCTCGTCTGACGGGTCGTTTACAGTACCATCTACATGTACCTTTGAAATTAGACCTTTGGCATCGAAGGCATTTATCGCATGGCCCTGATCTCGATAGGGTTTTGTAAGCAGCAAATCCCAAATGGTATTGAAAGCATTTACCTCGTATTCAAAATAATTGTGCGTGTCTCCATCAGGGTCTACGAATATCTCGAAATCATTATCTCTAAAAATCACAGCATCTCGCTGTGTAAGTTTAGCCCATATATGGGGTTCTTCTAATTCAGCATAGAAATAGAAGTACTGATCGTCCCAAAGCATTTTTACCCGAGTATCCCAAAGAGGAAGTGGTTTTTTGCTTCCTTCAATATCAACAAAAGTGCTGCTCCAATCTGCTGTCAACCAAGATGCATCATCTCCTTTACCGTCTAGTTCTATAGGGGAAATGGTCCGTTTTGCAATGTAGATTCTACCTTCAACAAGATGTACTTGCGCGTTCAAGGTAAAGGCTGAAAAAATTAGTAGCGACAATAAAAATCTCATAAGCAATGCTTACGAGTTTAATATCTCAATTAATCGTTAAAATTTAAAGTGTGGTCCTAATAATGACCGACAAGATCACGTGTTTGGTTAATCTACAATTCGTGGTACAGCCAGATTCTTCGGTTTTACCAAGCGAGGAACCTCACTAGTAAAATCATCATTGGCTACGCCCGGAATATTCCTTCTCATGCGTTTTTGTCCAATCCATTTGGCATGATCGATAACATACCTCATGCGCTCTACTTGGCTATAAGTGAAATGGTGATTGAAATCTCGCTCGTAGCTCATGTAATTGAAAGAGTCTAAACTAATGTCATTACAGGTTAGACCTGGTTCATCTGTATAGCCAAATGTATCTTCCGCAAAATCATTCACATTGCAAGGATGCAAATGATAGAGGCCGAGAAAGTGTCCCAACTCGTGCTGCAGTATGTTTGAGCTGATGTAGGCATTTCTAAGAAAGTTAGTCTCAACCAATATACCTTGAAGCTTATTGGGTGAAGTTGTTCTAGTAGATCTAAGACCTTCTAGGTTAGCTTCAAAGGGTAGCTCAGGATAAGTGGCATACCCGCCAGCTTCTCTTTTCAAGTCACCAATCCAAACATTGATGTAGTAGTCAGGATGCCAAAAGTAATTCCACATCCACTGTTGATATTTGATTTCCGATTCAAATTCAGATGGGTAGGTGTTCATGCCCGGTACTTCTAATTCTCTTCCGTTCTGGTCGGTTGTCGCTAGTCGGAATCGAATGTTAGGGGAGTAGCTATTAGGGTGTTTGTTCTGATAAGTAGCGTTAAAATATACGTTTACACGATCTACCCATTCTCTCAGAATACGACCTGTTCTAGGAATTACTACGCTTTCAGGAACATGAAAGATAAGAGGTAATTCCACCGTTTCGAACTGAATATGTGGGCGAGCTTCCACTTCTAGAACGTTTGAAAAGACTCCATTGATTTCCGCTTGGAATTCGTGCGTTCCTGGCTCAGAGGTTATGAAATCAAAATACTTTTCACCTTTAGCGACTTCTATTCCATTGTGTAGAATCTTGATCTGATCTGTTCCTATTTCTTGGTTGTTTTCGTCTAATACTGAGACCGTGATCTTTACAATTGAAGTGCCATTGGCAATGGTAAACTTGGAATGGTAGAAAGTAGAAATTTCAAATGTTTCTATCTGGTCTTCCAGATCGGGAGAGAAAAGAGAACAAGCGCTCGCTGTTAAAACAAAGAAAATCCAGAGATATCTTTTCACCGTGAATTTTTGACTTTCGTTTGACCAATTAATTATAGTCTTGGAAAGTGAAAAATCCTAATGATTGATGGGCTAAATATTTGATTAACAGTTCTTTGAATTGAAATGAAATAACGTGAATTAATGAACGAAAAACGCTGGTCTCGTCTTACTAGGTTTGCTTACTATCCTTGGGGGGCTAGTCGTTTTTAGTTCATTATTTAAGCTTCTTATTTCGGTTGCACCATTTTGGCCTATCCACAAGCCGTAGTCCACTACATATCTCATTCTTTCAACCTGAGAATAAGTAAAATGGTAATGATCATAAATGCGACCACCACGACCTAAAAAGTTGAATGGTGAAATTAGTCCTTGGTCACATGTCATACTAGCTTCCTCCGAATATTGGAATGTATCTTCTGCCTTGTCGTCAGAAGAACAAGGCCATAAATGAGAAAGCCCAAAGAAATGACCCAATTCATGCTCTAATAAAACAAAAGAAAGAGGATCAGCTTTTACATAACTCGATTGAAGAATAATACCTCTTAGTCTATCTAGCGTATCCGTTAGGGTAGGTGTAATTCCATTGAAAGATTGTTCGCCAGGTCTAAGCCTAGGTGATGTTGCTGCACCTGCTAAGTCTTCATTAAAATCACCAATCCATATATTAATCACATCATTTGGGTGCCAATAATAATCCCACATCCAGTCACCAAATACTCCTCCAGAGCCATTTCTAGAATACGTTGATACTCCCGTAGTAAGTAACTCTTTACCTGCAGGCGCTTTGTCAATTAATCGGAACCTAATATTGGCCGACTCACTATTTGGGAAACGTTTATGATCAAGTTGATTAAATCGTTCATTTAAAATGTCAATCCAGTTACTGAATATGTCCAAAGGATAATCACCTAAATCATTCTCAGGGATATGAAAGACAACCGGGAATTCTATTTCTTTATACTCTTTTTGAGTTCGCGCATTTACTTGAATGATATTTGACCGTATGCCTTCTAGTTCTGCTTGGAATTGGTAAAGTCTTGGTCCAGTAGTCTTAAACTTATATATATCTATAGGTTCCTCAACAATTCCACCATCCTTTTTTAGTACAACATTTTCTGTTGGAATGTAATTGCCTTCCTTGTCTTTAAGAACCACTTGAAAACCTAACTCAGACTTTCCATTGGCAATAGTGTATCTCGTTTTGCCAATAGTTTCTAATTCAAATACATCTATTCTATCAGAGAGAGGGAGATCTTCAGAACATGCCAAACATGTAAAGATCAAGACACTTAGTATACATCGAGTAAGAAAATCCATGCGTGCAATGGCTCAGTCAGAGTAATTTTAAAACTGATCGCTTAATTCTGATACTGGATATTCCAATCAACAGTTACATAAAAACTTAATTTCTCAAATCCTGACTTAATTCTCTGATTAATCAGATAATGCTAATCCCAAAGAATTTGAAGAGCACTGTAAGGACAAATAGAGTTCCCAAGACAATAGGAGCTAAGTAACCCACAGCAAAGTTCATATACTTCTGTAAGAAAGAACCTTTGTAGTTTGGTGCACCTTGTGCTAATTCTTCATCTAGATTCTCTTTTTTCCAAATATGAGCCGCAAAGAAGGCAATCATACAACCTCCAAGTGGAAGAATACTGTCATTAGCTACAGAGGCTATAAAGGATAGGAAATCCGTGTCTGTTCCACCTTCTTTGAAGGTAGTGAAGGCAGTTGAGAAGAATTCAGAATAACCAAAACCTAATAGCGAAGGAATACCCACAACGAAAATAATACCCGCCATAATCCATACAGCACGCTTTCTTCTTACTTGCATTTCATCGACAACATAAGCAACCGGTACTTCTAATAAAGACACAGTTGAAGTGAGTGCGGCAAAACATAGTAATACGAAAAATAGGGTACCAACAATAGTTCCAAGTGTACCCCCAATGGTACCAAAGATTTGTGGTAGGGTTACGAAAATAAGGCCGGGACCACCTGCTGCACCTTCCATAGTTCCGCCACTCATAAAACCGATTAGAGGGAAGATCATTAGACCAGCAATGAACGCAATTCCAACATCAGCAAGGGTGATTAAGGCTGTAGCAGTAACAATATTTTCTTTCTTGTTTACATAGCTACCATAGGTAATTAGTGCACCCATTCCCAGTGATAAAGAGAAGAATGCTTGGCCTAGCGCATTATAAATTACGCTGCCGTTTATTTTAGAAAAATCTGGGACGAGGTAAAACTTGATTCCATCAATGGCATTTGGCAGTGTCAATGAATATACCACCATAGTGAGAATCATTAGGATTAAAGCCGGCATTAAAAGTTTTGCGGCTTTTTCAATTCCGCCAGAGATTCCTTTCGACACTACAAAAGCTGTAGTAGCCATAAAGAGTAAGCCATAACCACCTACTTTGAATATTTTAGTTGTGTATTCACCAAACTGATCTGCAATTCCAAAATTAGAAGAGGCCATTTCGAAGATGTAGCCGAATGCCCATCCGGCAATTACATTGTAGAAGGATAGAATTAGCACACCGGCAACAATACCCATCTTTCCTACCCAGTTCCATTTCTTATAACCGAGTGCAGTAAAAGCACCTACAGGGTTTTTTTCGGTTTTACGGCCTATGGCAATTTCAGTAGCCATAACCGGAAAGCACAGTATAAAGCAAAAGGCTAAGTAGATTACCACAAAGGCAGCACCACCTCCTTGGCCTACTTCAAAAGGGAAGCCCCAAATGTTACCTAATCCAACTGCTGATCCCGCTGCTGCGGCTATAAAACCTAGTCGACTTGAAAATCCACCTCTAGTTGCCATGTGCTAAAATTTAAATGTCGAATATATGTAAACCTGACTTGCTTTGACCGCTATTTATCAAAAAACTGCTATTATTGATTTTCTACCTTGACTTATGGAACCGCTAATTACCAACGATGCCATAGTCCTTGGACTATTGCTTGCCATTCTGGCCTTCGTATTTGTAACTTCTAATTCTGATAAACCGGGTTGGAAGAAGTTTTATACCTTCTTTCCATCAGTGCTCGCTTGTTACTTTTTCCCTGCCTTATTGCATTGGCCTCTGGGCTTAATTTCTGGAGAAGGGTCACAGCTATACTTTGTAGCATCGAGGTACTTGCTTCCTGCCAGTTTAGTGCTGCTCTGTCTTAGTATTGATTTTAAGGGAATTCTCAATCTAGGCCCAAAGGCTTTGATCATGTTCTTTACGGCAACTGCTGGAATCATTATTGGTGGTCCGATTGCCTTGATGATTGTATCAGCTTTGAATCCTGACTGGGTAGCAGGAGCTGGACCGGATGATATTTGGAGAGGCTTAACAACAGTGGCAGGTAGTTGGATTGGTGGAGGAGCCAATCAAGCGGCCATGAAGGAGATATTTGATGTGTCTGATGAACTCTTTAGTTCTATGATCGTGGTAGACGTGATTTGTGCTAATATCTGGTTGGCATTTTTGCTATATGGTGCCAATAATGCAGTTAGGGTAGATAAATGGTTAAAGGCAGATAGTTCGGCCATAGAAAGTTTAAAAGAGAAGGTCTCCAGCTTTCAGAAATCGGTAGCTACTATTCCTACCACCGCGCAGTATATGACACTCTTGGCCGTGACATTTGGAGCTGTGGCTTTATCACACTTGGGTTCAGATATTATTACGCCCTTTATGGAGTCCAAACAAGCGACTTTAGACAAGTACAATCTAAACTCACTCTCCTCCAGTTTCTTCTGGTTGATTGTGATTTCCACTACGATTGGAGTAGGAGCTTCGTTTACTAAGGTCAGAAAGATGGAAGGTTATGGAGCCTCAAGATTAGGAACTATTTTCATTTACATACTTGTGGCGACTATTGGTATGAAAATGAACATTGGAGACATATTTAAGAACCTTGAGTTATTCTATATCGGTATTATTTGGATGGCTGTACATGTGATTCTACTGCTAATCGTAGCCAAACTAATCAAAGCCCCTTCTTTCTTTGTAGCGGTGGGTTCACAAGCTAACGTGGGTGGTGCGGCTTCTGCTCCAGTAGTTGCCACAGCATTCAGTCCATCATTAGCAGCAGTAGGTGCTTTGATGGCTGTATTGGGTTATGCACTTGGTACTTATGGTGCTATTATTTGTGCTTGGATTTTGGAATCAGTAGCAGGAGGATAAGTTTTCACACATGAGATCTTCTTTATTTTTCAGTCTCGTCTTTTGCATATGTTGCAGTTGTAACTTATCAATAGAAGAATCAATTGAAGGAGTATATGTCACCAATTATAAAGACTCTTTTCTGGCTGAAATGCCCCAAGGTCGTGACACTTTGATTCTCTTCTCAGACTTTACCTTCAAAAGCAGTTTCTATGGAAATGGAACTTTTACAACTAAGGATAATAGCCTCAAACTTAGTTTATCTAATTCTTCTAGTGTTCAATTCCCTATTGAATTAAGCCGGAAAGGTGGTGTCAAATTGATGATTAATTATGATTCAAATCATCACTACAATAAAATTTCAGATTGAAAATTAAGAAGCTTGCTTAGCTTCTAAAGCTTGTTGAATTTTCTTGCGTATTGGTCCTAAGCTCATCAATGGGTAACCTACACCCATTACAATTAGTAATCCCGCAACAGGATACATGCCTGTGTTACCGCTTCCAATGGCCATAAAGCCAATTACAGCCGCAGCTGTAATCCCAACAATCATAATGATCTGTTGACGCTTTTTGAACTGGTTGGCCATTCGCGTTAGTTTTTCTACGCTGTAGTCGGAAAATTCGTTTTTTGAAGACATGCCCTAATAATCGAATGTTAGCTTCAAATGTTTAATAAGTTTCTAAGATCTGGAAAAGCTCATCCAGTTTAGGAGTAAGGATAATCTCTGTTCTTCTGTTAAGTGCTTTGTTTTCAGAGGTTGAATTCTCTGCTACCGGTACAAATTCTCCTCTACCGGACGCGGTAATAGCATCAGGGTTAATGCCATTCGTTACTAAAATTCTAACTATAGAAGTGGCTCGCATCACACTTAGATCCCAGTTATCATTCATATTTTCTCTTGGCCGACCAATAGGCACATCATCAGTGTGGCCTTCTACCATAATGTTAATATCTGAGGATTCTTTAAGCGCATTGGCCAGCTGCTTTAATGCTTGAACGCCTTTTGAATCTACGGCAGTACTGCCAGAGCCGAATAAGAGCTTTTCAGCGAGAGAAACGTATACTTTACCATTCTTCACCTCAACTGATAAATCGTTGTTTTCTTGGAAGTTCAGTAGCGCATCGGTAACTCTTTTCTTTAATTCTTGAACGGCTTTATCCTTATCTGCAATGAGTTTTTCAAGCTCCGCGACTTTGGCTTCTCGTTTAGCTAAATCTTCAGCTAGTTCTTCATTCTTTTTGCGTTCAATTTCTAAATCGTCTTGAATAGCAAGCAATCTTTGTTGCTGAGAAGCTAAGTCACTGTTCAGTTGGCTACTATTGGTGAGTAAGTTTTCATATAGCTGTTTAATACGGTCATATTCGCCTTGCACATCATTCAATTCTTTGCTTATCAAATCGAAATCGTTTTGTAAAGCATCTTTTTTACCCTGTAGGTCTGCTAGCTGAGCTTCTAAACGATTTACCTTTTCCTCATTAATTTCCAACTGCTCTTCGAGCTTAAGTTTTTGGTTCTCGAGCTCATTGCGTTCATTCATTAGGGCATCGAATTCCTTTTTGGCCACACATGAACTAAGCAGCAGAACAATAAATGAGAATAAAGAGAAGCTTTTGACGAATCGATTCATAAGTAATTATTGAGTTGCACAAATATGTGTAATTCAGCCCACAAAAGCATAGTGATTTATACCAACGATAATTTGAAAATTATGCTGCATGCATAATATTTTCTAACTTCCAATTCAACGTCAAAATTCACTTAAAAGAGAAAAATCACATGAGAACCGATGGAATGTTAAAAGAGGATGCCCTAAAAGGTCAGACCATAATTGTAACCGGTGGAGGTACCGGATTAGGCCGTGCTATGGGTACCTATTTCCTTGAGCTGGGCGCCAATTTGGTAATTACCAGTAGAAAGATAGAAGTCTTAGAAAAGGCTGCTAAGGAGATGGAAGAACAAACCGGAGGTAAAGTTTTACCGGTTCAATGTGATGTAAGAGAATATGATCAGGTTGAAAATGTGATTGCCAAAGCCAAAGAGGCATTCGGTGAGATTCATGGCTTATTGAATAATGCTGCTGGTAACTTTGTGAGCCCAACGGAAAGATTGTCTCATCGTGCAGTGAACATCGTTATTGATATTGTTTTAAAAGGTACGACCAACTTCACTTTGGCTTTAGGTAAAGATTGGATTAGGGCGAAGCAACCCGGTACTATCCTAAATATTGTTACTACTTATGCGTGGACAGGTTCTGGTTATGTTGTACCGTCAGCTTGTGCGAAAGCAGGCGTACTCGCCATGACACGTTCATTGGCAGTAGAATGGGCGAAATACCAAATTAGATTGAATGCTATTGCACCAGGTCCATTCCCAACCGAAGGAGCATGGAGTAGGTTACTCCCTGGCGACCTGATTGATAAATTTGATCCAGCCAAACTGGTACCGGTTGGAAGAGTAGGAGAGCACCAAGAATTGGCGAACCTAGCAGCTTATCTCATGTCAGATTATTCGGCCTATGTGAATGGCGAAGTTGTGACCATTGATGGCGGAGAATGGTTGATGGGCGCAGGTGAGTTTAGTCACTTAGAGAAAGTGCCTCAAGAGATGTGGGATATGCTCGAAGCCTCTCGCGGAAAAAAGGGATGAGCCCCAAGTTACTTTGGGGCTATATGAAGGCAAAAAGAAAACTTAAGAGAACGGAGTTCTAAAACTTCACATAAACTTCAAGTTGCCTATCAATTGCACTAACATTGGTTAGCTAGTTTGCTATATGCTTAGGCGTATAGCATTTTTTTTATTTCTGACTTTTGAGTCACTCCTTGCTAATGGACAAATAAGGAGTAGCAATGCCCTAATCCCGACATCATCTAATTCGGCTAATACGCTATCTGTGCAATTAAGATCTTTGAATGAACTGGGTAGCTTTTATACTTCTAAAGACCCTGATTCTGCCTTCTACTATGCAAAACTAGCCCTCGATAAAGCGAGTGACATGGGTGATGAATCGAATTATGCGTTGGCCAAAAAAACTATGGGAGAGATCTTCTATCTACAAGGGGCTTATGATAATGCCATTTCTCATTTAACCGATGCATTGCATATTTTTCAATCACTCAACAATGCTGCTCTAAGCGCTCAAACTAAATTATCATTGGGAGCTGCTTACCAATTTCATGATTTATGGGACAAGGCCCTTGTTGAATTTCACGGAGCTCGGAATATATTTAAGAAGCTAGATGACTCCTTGGGCCTTGCAGAAAGCTATGGAGTAATTGGTCACTACTATGAAAAAACTGCCATGGCAGATTCAGGGTTTTACTATCAATTCAAGGCATTAGACATATATGAGAGTTTAGAGGATAGTAGAGGCCTTGCGGTTATATATGACAATATTGGCAGTATTTATGAAGACCTAGAAGATTTCGATGAGGCATATTCGTATTTTATGCTTTCGGCAAAATACGATAGCATTTGTAATAACCTTCCGGCTCTTGTCAATACGCTCAATAACCTAGGAGATACATATAGAAAAAAAGGTCTTGTAGATTCATCAGTATACTTTACCCAAATCGCCCTAAACCTAGCTGACTCATTAAAGCTTAATTATGAAGTATTGAGCGCTTATCATGACTTGGCGAAAGTATATCGAAGTAATAAGCAAGAGCAACTAGCACTTAAATATTATGATAGTGCTTATGAGTTTTCTCAAAGTTTATTCAATTCTCAGATAGCTGGACAAATTGCCAACTTCCAAACCTTATATGATACACAAGAGAAAGAACGAGCTATAACGGAGTTAGAGGCCAACCAGAGGTTCGACAGGAAAGCACGTACTATGATGGTTCTAGGTTCATCAGGACTGTTGTTCTTTCTAATCTTAGTAATTCTTCAAGAAAGAAAAAGGAGGAGTCAGGCTACTATGGCTTTTAAGGCTCAAGAGGAGTTAAGTAATCAGCGTATTAGAAACATTGAGTTGGAACAAAAGACGCTGCAGACTGAATTGGAAAACAAAAAACTGCGAGAAGAACAGTTTTATCGAGAGATAGAAGATCGAAGTCAAGACCTTACAAATAAGACCCTTCATATTATCCAAAAGAATAGACTACTTACTGAATTAAGGGATCAAATTGAACTTTTGCATAAGGAATCTAAAATCAAATCTCACGCTGTTAAGAAACTTTCTAACTCTATTGACAAAGGATTCGAATTCGATAAAGAGTGGGAGTACTTCCAAGAGACTTTTGATCTTGTTCACGATGACTTTGCTAAAAGAATAAGGCTTGAATATCCTCGTCTTACAGATTCAGAAATCAAGTTAAGTTCATTAATAAGAATGGGGTTGTCATCCAAAGACATTGCCGGCATTCTGGGTATCACTATTGAGAGTCTTAGAGTCTCTAAATCTCGTCTTAAAAAGAAGCTCAAACCTCAAGAAAATAAAGAGCTCAAACCCTTTCTTGTCAACTATTGATGACATTTTGATTAAAGACATAAGGTGTTGATATACAGTGCTTTATTTCCTATTGCTAATACCTTGTTAACGCTTTTCATTGGTTAGTTATTACAGTCTTAATAGCTATTTCACATTGGAGTGAGATGAGGTGTAGACATTGGTGTATCTAACTTTTAGAACAATTATGAAAAGACTATTACTAACCGCACTATTACTAAGCTGCTTTGGTGGCTTGTCACTTGCTCAAACCGGAATTTTAAAGGGAAGAGTAATTGACGAATTAGGACTCCCCTTACCAGGGGCAAGTGTATTTCTTTCTGAATTAAATAAAGGAATGCCAACTGATGCTAATGGATTTTATACGTTAGTGGAATTACCAGCAGGTGATTACGAATTGACTGTATCTTTCATTGGTTACAAGAAAATTGAGAAAACTGTTACTATAGTTGAGTCAGTTACCACTACTGAAAACCTGACAATGGAGCCCGGCTTTTCTGAAGGTGGTGAAGTGATTATTATGGGTGACCGATTAAAAGGACAAGCCAAAGCACTGAATCAGCAAAAGAATAACGCCAATATTTCGAATGTAGTTGCTGCAGACCAAATAGGTCGCTTCCCAGATGCTAACATTGGAGATGCCTTAAAGAGGATTACAGGTATTACTATCCAGAATGATCAAGGCGAAGCCAGAAATATCATTGTAAGAGGTCTAGCACCACAGTTGAACTCCGTAATGTTAAATGGAGAAAGGATTCCTTCTGCTGAAGGTGATAACAGAAATATTCAGCTTGATCTTATCCCTGCAGATTTAATTCAAACTATTCAGGTTAATAAAGCAGTACTGCCTGATATGGATGCAGACGCCATTGGAGGTTCAGTAAATCTAGTAACAAGATCTGCTCCAGCTGGTAAGAGAATCTCAGGTACTTTAGCATCTGGCTACAACTTCCTATCCAACGAGCCAATATGGACAGGTTCTGTAATACTGTCAGACAGATTTGCAGAAGGAAAACTTGGGGCAGTGGCTTCGTTAAGCTATAACAATCACAACTTTGGTTCTGATAATGTGGAGGCCGTTTGGTATCAAGATGATTTTGATAGGGCTGTTATTGAGGAATTCGATATTAGAGAATACAGAGTTCAAAGAATCAGAAGAAGTTTTAATCTGGCTTTAGACTACGAAATCAACGAAAACCACAAGCTTTACCTATCTGGAGTATATAATTGGAGAGACGACTGGGAAAATAGATTCAGAATGAGAGTATCTCAATTAGATGATGCATTTGATGATGGTGTCGCTGTAGAAGGTCCTAATAACTATTTTACTATCAATCAAGGTGCTAGAGTTCAATACCAAACTAAAGGAGGTATTGGTAACGACAGAGTTGATAACAGAAGACTTGAAGATCAAAGAAACAGAAACGTTACTTTAAAAGGTGAGCATCAGTTCAATAAATTAAGAATGGATTGGAGTGCCACATATGCAAGAGCATCTGAGGAGAGACCAAATGAGAGATACATTTCTTACCGAGAAAGTGATCAGAGTGTTTTTGTAGACTTAAGAAACCCAGAGTTTCCGAACGCTAACTTATTAAACCCTGCTGACAACCTGAATATAGGTTTCCATGAAATAACGGAAGAATTCCAAGATACTTACGATGAAGACTTCAACACCAGAGTTGATTTTACTTTGCCTGCATCATCTAAAGCAATACTCAAATTTGGAGCAAGAGCTAGATTGAAAAGCAAAGTAAGAACTAACTCTTTCTTTGAATATGAGCCAGTAGACGAAAATGCATTTGGTGCAAGATTAGTTGATGTGCCTGTGAATAGCTATACTGAATCTGATTACTTGGCAGGTTCTCAATACTCAATTGGATTATTTGCTACTCCTGAGTTCTTAGGAGGTTTAGATCTCAACAATGCAAGTCTATTCGATGAGTCTGATGTTCTTGACGAGTATCTTCCAGGAAACTATTCGGCAGATGAGAATATTTATGCTGCTTATGCCATGGCAGATATTCAATTCAATGAGAACCTGTCTGGTATTGTTGGGTTAAGATATGAAGGAACTAATATCGAATACACCGGTAACTTACTAGATGTAGATAATGAGACCTTCACTCAAGAGACTGACAGTCAGAATTATGGCAATTTTATGCCCGGTGTTCATTTGAATTACAATTTCGATGACAATTCGATTCTAAGATTTGCTTGGACCAACACAATAGCGAGGCCAAATTATTTTGACCTTGTACCATACGCTGAATTTTCACCAGACGATGAAGAATTAACAAGAGGTAACCCTGCTTTGGAGCCAACAACGTCAATGAATTTTGATTTGATGTATGAGAACTATTTCAAGAACATTGGAATTCTTTCAGGAGGTGTGTTCTACAAGAACTTAGACAACTTTATTTATCCATTAGTACAAGAAGGCTTCAACGACCCACAATTCGGTAACGATCTAGAATTTACCACTTTTGATAATGGGGGAACTGCAGAGATTTATGGTTTAGAATTAACTGTACAACGTCAGATTTGGAAAGGTCTTGGAATCATGTTGAATTATACTAGAACCGAATCTAGTACTACAGGTATTCAGGGAAGAGAAAATGATGATATTGACCTTCCAGGGACTGCAAACAACATGTTTAACGCCTCTATTTCTTACGAAACGGATGCACTCGTTTTAAGAGCTTCATTGAACTATGCTAGTGATTATATTGATGAATTAGGTGGCGATGCTTTCGAAGATAGATTCTATGATGAACAGACTTTCCTAGACATCAACGGGTCTTACGCATTCACTCCACAATGGAGATTCTTCTTCGAAGTAAATAATTTAACAAACCAACCGCTTAGATACTATCAAGGTATTCAGAGCAGAACCATGCAAGTTGAGTATTACAATGTGAGATTCAACGCTGGTTTAAAATTTGACTTGTTTAATAATAACTAATATAAAGAGTTAGCCTAAGGAGCATTTAAGGTGTTCCTTGGGTACTCTATTTTTCTAATGAAGAACATTTATGTTTTAATCGCACTAGTTCTTCTTATTTCTGCCTGTCAACAGCAACCTAGAATTCTTCCGGTTCTTTCTACGGACCCCGTGAAGTACGATTCTGATGATCCCGCTATTTGGATTAACCCAAACGATCCTTCTAAAAGCTTGATTATTGGTACAGATAAAAATGCTGATGGCGCACTTTACGTGTTTGATTTAGAAGGCAAGATCATTGAAGAGAAAGTGGTTAGAGGGTTACAACGACCTAACAATGTTGATTTAGGGTACCAACTAGCTTTAGGAGAAGATACTGTTGATTTTGTAGTAACCGGAGAAAGACTCAATCATAAGCTGAGAGTCTTTTCTTTTCCTGAGATGAAAGCTATAGACAACGGTGGTTTCGATATGTTCGAAGGTGAAACAGGACTTGAACAACGAGATCTAATGGGTATTGCTGTATATCAAAGAGAGTCGGATAGTACTACCTATGTGATTATGGGTAGAAAGACAGGCCCATCTGGAAGTTATCTTTGGCAATACAAACTAGAGGCTGATTCCATTGGAGTTTTGAGAGCAAAGTTGGTTCGGAAATTCGGAAAATATAGCGGCCAAAAAGAGATAGAGGCTATCGCTGTTGATCATGAGTTAGGTTACATCTATTACTCAGACGAAGGTGTAGGGGTAAGAAAGTATTATGCCGATCCTGAAAAAGGAAATGAAGAATTGGCACTGTTTGCTACTTCGGGAATCAAAGACGACCATGAAGGTATTTCGATTTATGATACTGGAAATGGAAAAGGATTTATTCTGCTTTCAGATCAGCAAGCCGATAAGTTTCACATTTTTGCCAGAGATGGGAGTGCTACCAATCCGCATCAACACGAATTGATTAAGGTAGTTAAAGTCTCTACGCATGAAAGTGATGGTTCAGAAATTACCAGCGTAAGACTGAACGATCAATTCCCAAAAGGGGTATTTGTGGCAATGTCGGATAACAAAACTTTTCAATATTATAGACCTGAAGATATTTTGGATTCTCTGCTCATAAATTGAGGATTCACTATTGTAGATTAGGTAGTAAGGGGTGATCAAAAAAAGGTCACCCTTTTTTTTAATCTCCGAACGATATACCTACACTCTTGCCAGTACCAACCATATATCCATTAGGTTCGACTGTATTGTAAGAATCTATGGCGTCTTTGATTGGTACCGCATTTATTTCATGGTCTTTAAAAATCACCATTTTACCAAAGTCGTTGCTGAGTGCTAATTCCAGCGCTTTTACTCCATAAAGTGTAGCCAATACACGATCAAATGAGTTAGGAGTTCCGCCTCTTTGCAGGTGTCCAAGGATCATTTCTCTAATATCGGCTGTACAGCCCGCTCTTTTCAGCTGTTCTGTTAATTGATGGGCTACACCACCTAACCTTACATTTTCATAACCAATCTCATCACTCTCTTTTGAGGTGATTTGGCCATCTTTCTGGAATGCACCTTCGGCTATCACTACTATGACGAAGCCTTTGCCATCTTTATAGCGAGACTCAATCTTCTCCTTTACCTTATTGATATCATAAGGTATTTCAGGAATCAAGCATACTTCAGCACCACCAGCAATGGCAGCATGGGTAGCAATCCAGCCGGCATTTCGTCCCATTACTTCTAAGATCATAACCCTGTGATGACTTTCAGCGGTAGAGACAAGCTTGTCAACAGCCGTAGTAGCTTCTTGTACAGCTGTTTGGAATCCGAAGGTGTAATCTGTTGCAGACAGGTCATTGTCTATTGTCTTAGGTACGCCAATAACCGGCATGCCTTTTTCATAAAGCTTTTGGCTGATGGCTTGAGAACCATCTCCACCGATGCTAATGACACAGTGAAAGCCCATGTCTTTTATCATGGCCACTGTTTCGTCTGAACGGTCTAACTCTTGCCAAGAACCGTCTTCCATTTGAGTTGGAAAACCGAATGGCCCGCCTTTGGTGGTAGTGCCTATAATGGTTCCACCTTTTACATGTATACCGGCTACCTCTTTATTGGTGAGTTTTACAATTTCTTGCGGGCTTCGCAGTAAGCCATTATAAGCTTCTATGCTTCCGAATACTTCAACATCCTTTTGCTCATGTGCACTTTTTACAATGGCCCGAATAACAGTATTGAGTCCAGGGCAATCACCACCTCCGGTTAAGACAAGGATCTTTCTCATGGTCAAGTTTTTGTTCTTGACCTAAGATAATTAAGAAGTCTTTACTTGGTTATTTATCCAGCAGATTTTGCCATTCTCAGGCGCGTATTCTCATCAAGATAAATCTTACGCATTCTCATGCTTATAGGAGTTACTTCTAAATACTCGTCTTTTTGAATGTACTCCATAGCTTCTTCTAAAGAGAACTTTTTAGGTGGTGCAATCTTAGAGTTGTCGTCAGATCCTGCTGCACGCATATTCGTAAGCTTTTTACCCTTTTGAATATTCACAACTAAGTCGTTTTCTCTTGTGTGCTCACCAATTACTTGACCTGTGTAAAGATCTTCTCCAGGTGCTACAAAGAATACGCCTCTGTCTTGAAGTTTATCAATTGAATAAGCAGTACCAGGTCCGTTCTCCATAGAAATTAAAGAACCATTAATTCTACCTTTGATTTCTCCTTTATAAGGTTGATACTCTTTGAAACGGTGGTTCATAACCGCTTCTCCTGCCGTAGCGGTAAGCACATTGTTTCTCAATCCAATAAGCCCTCTAGAAGGAATATCGAACTCTAAGTGCTGTTGGTCACCTTTTGGTTCCATAATCTTGAGCTCGCCTTTACGCTGAGTAGCCAATTCGATTACTTTACCTGCAACATCTTCAGGAACATCTACAACCAAGCTTTCAATAGGCTCATTTCTCTTACCATCAATCTCTTTGTAGATGACTTGAGGTTGGCCAACCATCAACTCATAGCCTTCACGTCTCATGGTTTCTATGAGTACGGAAAGGTGAAGAATTCCTCGGCCATACACCAAGAACTTATCTTCCGTGTCCGTTTCTTGAACGCGAAGGGCAAGGTTCTTTTCCGTCTCTTTCATCAATCGATCTCTTAAATGGCGAGAAGTCACAAACTTACCTTCACTACCAAAACCTGGTGAGTTGTTAATCGTGAAGAGCATGTTCATGGTAGGCTCATCAATCGCAATTCTTGGAAGAGGAGCAGGGTTTTCGAAGTCAGTTAAGGTATCTCCAATTTCGAAATCGTCTAAACCAATAATAGCACAAAGGTCACCGGCTTTCACTTCCTCTACTTTCTTGCGGCCTAAACCTTCAAATACTTGGAGTTCTTTAATGCGAACGCGCTTTATGCTACCATCAGCCTTAGTTAAGCCCATGGATTTCCCTTCTTGTAACTTTCCTTGGTAAACTCTTCCAATAGCAATTCTACCTACATAAGAAGAATAGTCAAGTGAAGTAACTTGGAATTGAGGCGTCCCTTCAGGGCTGGGTGCCTCAGGAATTACTTCTAGAATTTTATCTAGAAGTGGAGTAATGCTATCAGTTTGATTTTGCCAATCTTCACTCATCCAACCCATTTTTGAAGAACCATACATGGTTTCAAACTCAAGCTGCTCTTCAGTAGCATCTAGATTGAACATCAAATCAAAGACTTGTTCGTGTACTTCGTCTGGACGGCAATTTTCCTTATCTACTTTGTTAACCACAACAATTGGGGTAAGCCCTAAGCCTAATGCTTTGCCTAAAACGAAACGTGTTTGTGGCATTGGACCTTCAAAAGCATCAACCAAAAGAAGAACCCCATCAGCCATTTTTAATACACGTTCTACCTCACCACCAAAGTCTGCGTGACCTGGTGTGTCGATGATGTTAATTTTAACATCTTTATACGTAACAGACACATTCTTAGAAAGAATGGTAATACCTCTCTCACGCTCTAAGTCATTGTTATCAAGTATCAATTCACCGCTCTCTTGATTATCTCTAAAGAGTTTAGAGGCATGAATGATCTTGTCTACCAAGGTAGTTTTACCGTGGTCTACGTGCGCGATAATGGCAATATTTCTGATGCTTTGCATATGGCTCCTCAATTGAAGCCGCAAAGGTAGGCTTTTAATGTGAATTGAAAATTATTATTGAAAAACTGTTTCCTTTTCTGCCTTTCCTCGTACATATCACTAATCAGGGATTAAGTACCATATAGTTGTTCTTATATAGGTTAGATAAAACCAAGAAATCTGATTTTATCACACAATGAGAATTCGCCTTTTAACGATTTGCTTTCAGCTCTTGTGCATGGCTGCTTTTGGCCAAAATGTGCAATGGGCTATTCATGCAAATTCAATTGAAGAATCAAGGGCAAAATCTGTTGCCTACGATGCTCAAGGCAATCTCTACGTTGGAGGTTTCGCAACAGGTCAAGTAGATTTCGATCCTTCCGCAAATTTTGTGATTCCAACCAATTTCGATCAGTACTTTTTGGCCAAGTATAGCCCAGATGGAGCCCTTTTATGGGTATTTAGGATTGAAGGCATAAGAAATGATCTGGGCATTCAAAAGGTGCTAGTAGATTCTAATAATGATGTGCTCATTTTTGGTAACTCCGAACGAGTAGTGGACTTTGATCCGTCTTCTAATACTTCCCAAAGGGGTAATTCTAATTTGATTTCAGGTCCATTTATGGCCAAATACTCATCTGAAGGTAGGTTTATTTGGGCTGAAGTTATCGGTAATGAAGGGTTTCACTTTTTTAGTTCAGCAGCACTCGATGCTGATGATAATATTATTATCACTGGTTGGTCCGATGAATTGAGGTTGGATTTTGACCCTAGTACAGCCGATGCCACCCTGAATGGTAGTCCTGAGGATGTGTCTTTTTTCATTGCCAAGTATAGCAGGCAGGGTGAATATCAATGGGCTCGATTGGCTAATAATGGTGCCTCTTTTAGTACAGACATCGAGGTGGATGAGAACGGGGATATTTATGTTTCCGGTAAAGAGACAGGTACAGATCTAAACTTAGGATCAGGTACGTTCAGGTTCCCAAATGACAACTTCATTAACAGAAATACCTACCCATTTTACTTTTTGGTTAAATACACAGCCGATGGTGATTTTATCTGGGGAAATGGATTTAGAGCTGATGATCTAGGTGGCCCTACTCGAGACCATGCTGTTTTAGGTTATTCCAGAAATGTCGGAATTGTTATGGCACTAGATTTCTACAACAGCCTGAGTGATAGTAATGGGAACTCTCTCTATTCTTCACTTGGGAATTTGGACATAGCCGTAGCCAGATTCGATACCAATGGTAATAGAACTTGGATAAATCATGTGGCTAGCGACAATCAAGATCAGATCCATGCACTTGATATCAACTCCCTTGGCCAAATAGCACTTTCAGGTACCATTTTTACAGATTTGATTATTAACGATCGTAGTGGTAGAGACATAAGACTCAACAATAGACTTGATGGGAGAGATCCCATTCTTATCTCTTTCAATGAGCAGGGTGAATACGATTATGGCGGTGTTTATGGCACAATTGAGCCAGGCATTGAGTCGTATGTAGATGATCTCATTTTTGATACTGATACCTCTTATGTAGTGGTTGGTGGTACCACACAAATTGACGTTGATATTTGGGAAGGGGTAGTGTCTGTTGGGCAAAGAGAAAGGAGCCAACTAGACCTATTTATGGTAAAGTACAGTAATGGGCCACCGATTATTACAGCTCAAGACGAACTTCAAGTCTGTATTTTGAGTGAGGCTCAAATCCCAATCGCCATCGATGATGATAACTTATTTGGTGTGAATCTGACGGCCGTAAGTTCTAACGAGGATGTTCTAGAGAATAGTCAGATTTCTACCTTCAGAGATTCGAGAGGAGACTTTTTTGTAAGAGCGAGAGAGATTAAGGGTTATGGTCAAACTACGCTAGAACTGTTAGCTGTAGATGAATATGGCCTTACCGATAGAAAGACAGTGATCTTGAATGTATTAGAAGAACTGGAAAAACCGGTCCTTTCAATTTCTGGTGTACTTAATATCTGCGATGATGAGCCTTTTGAATTAACCAGTGACTATAACTCGAATGTACTTTGGTCTACCGGTGATACCACATCAACTATAACAGTTTCTGAATCAGGAACATATTGGGTAAAGAGAGTTGAAGAAGTGGCTTGTGAGAGTCCTCAATCTGACCCCTTAATTGTCAATTTCTTAGAAGCGCCTGCTGTGCCTACCATTTCTGCTTCTGGACCATTGGCATTCTGTGAAGGTGAATCCGTAGTGCTTACTACTAATTTTTCAGATGGTGTTGAATGGTCTAACGGTGAAACTACTCAAAGTATTACCGTGACTGAAGCAGGAATATATACTGTTACGCAGAACTCAGGTACCTGTGGTTTAAGTCAGCCTTCAGAACCAATACAAGTGCAAGTATTCCAAATTCCGCCAAAGCCTGTTATTCAACTCAATGGATCCAATAGGATATGTGAAGGAGATCAAGTGGTTTTATCCTCTAATTTGAGCGGGGAATATATTTGGAGCGATGGTAGTTCAGGGGAGACTTTGGAGGTTTCTACATCTGGTATTTACTCTTTACAAGTTCTTCAGAATAACTGTGCCAGCCCTATATCGGATTCCATTGAGATTATAGTAGATGAAGATTTTGAGTTTTCAATTAGTACCGAGTCTGTTATTTGTGTGCAGCTAGAAGACATAGAATTGATGCCCAATGTGAGTAGTGCTGATGTAGATTATCTATGGTCTGATGGCTCCAACTTTTCAACTTTAAGAGTTACAGAAGGGGGGGAGTACTGGTTAGAAGTAAGCAATGGTGCCTGCCGAAAACCCAGAACTTTCATTAATGTGACTGAAGCTTGTTTTCCTATTGTCTATTTACCAACAGCATTTAGTCCTAATGATGATGGAGTTAACGATACTTTTGAGATTAAAGGGTCCCGCATATTAAAGTGGCAAATTCAAATTTTTAATAAGTGGGGAGACATGGTCTACTTTAGTGATCGTTTTGATGAGCAGTGGGACGGTACGTATAATGGCAGTGACGTGCAGGCTGGAATATATACCTATAGACTATTGTATGAGGGAGAAGCCGATGGAGAAGCTTTACTCTTTAATAAGTCTGGTACGATAAAGCTTATACGATAACTAGCGTTTTTCTAAAACATCTCGAATTGGCGATGCCGATGTATTGGCCATAATTGGCAGTTTTTTCAAAGCCCATTTTTAGGTATAGAGCAATGGCATCGGGTTGTCTGTCGCCAGTTTCTAAAACTATAGCAGTATAGCCTAACTCTTTAGCCCAAGTTTCAAGTTCGCTAACGATTTTCGAGCCCAGACCATGTCCTCTGTTTTCAGGTGAAGTGAACATCCTTTTAATTTCCATAGCTTCTGTATCATGTGCTTTCATAGCACCACAAGCAACCGGCTTATCATACATATAGGCTACAACCACATTTTTTAGTTGGTCTATCGCATTGAATTGAGAATAGAATTCGTGCTCGTCTCCATCAAGTTCAGCCAAATAGGCGTTTAATTCATTTACAAGATTTTGAAAATCCTCGTTTGAGGAATCTGTTCTGACCAATTCAATTTCCATATCAATGAAATTCGTTATACCATTTGAATTTTGAATTGACAATTGCATCTTTTTTTGAATGCAAATACTCTAAATAAGTTCTGGCAGCAGGAGAGTGTTTCTTTTCTTTGAGCCATACCAATTGCCATTGCGATACTAACGGAAAGTTCTCTATTGGAATGATCTTTAAATCGCCTTTTCTAATTTCATTTCTAATGCCAATCAGAGGCATGATGGAATAACCTAGCCCTGCCAATACAGCTTGCTTAACTGCTTCGTTTGTCTTCAACTCCAGCTTCTTGGGAACAGACAGATTATTTTGTTTTAGGAATCTCTCTACGGTCTCTCTTGTTCCCGATCCGGTTTCTCTAAAGATTAAATCTACTTTGCTTAATATATCGGCCGGGTACATTCTTCTCGCATCTAATTCAGCTTCGCTATTGGCCACCAAATACAGCTTGTTCTCCATTAAGGGTATACTCCTCAATTGCATTCGATCCGGTTGAATAGAGACTAACGAAAAGTCTACGCTGTTTTCTACTAGGCTTTGTACCACTTCAGTTTTATTCGTAACGTCCATTTTCAGCTCTACTCCTGAGTGCTCTTTCAAGAAGTCAGAAAGAATAAAAGGCATAACATATTTGCCGGTTGATACTACGGATACATTCAAGGTACCAGAAATCTTTCCTTGGTAGCTCAGGATTTTGTTATCGATTTCATCTACCTCTGAAATAATTTTTGCTGCCGCTTGTGCTATTTCCTCACCAAAGTCTGTGATGTAAAGCTGTCGGCCTACTACTTCCGTTAAAGGTATCTCAAATTGATCCTGAAAGTTCTTGAGTTGGATGGAAACTGCTGGTTGTGAGAGATGTAGGGCTTCTGCGGCCTTGGTAATGCTCTTCAACTGTGCAATGGATAAATAGACTTTAAGTTGGTGAAGCGTATAATTCATAAATAATATTTATGTGAATTATAATAAATATAAATAAAAATAAATGGAAAGCTGAAAGCATCTTTGTGTCCGGATTGACTAAACGAACCCAAATATGAGTTTCGAACTGCTCGAAGAAAACCTAAGAAATCCGGCACTACTCTTCTTTATACTCGGTATCGTTTCGGTACAGTTTAAGAGTGACCTCGAGATTCCCCCAAACTCTTCAAAATTCATTTCTCTTTATCTACTCTTTTCTATTGGTTTTAAGGGAGGACAGGAATTAGCGCACAGCACGGTAACAGGTGAGATTATCTTCTCAATTGCTTTTGCCATGTTAATGGCTATAGCCATTCCACTCTATACCTTTTACATTCTTAAGAGAAAACTTTCAGTAGAGAATGCGGGGGCTATTGCTGCAGCCTATGGTTCTATTAGTGCGGTAACATTCGTTACTGCTGTATCTTTTTTAGAATTACAGTCAATAACCTTTGGTGGGCACATGGTCGCTATTATGGCCCTTATGGAAGCTCCTGCAATTGTTGTAGGAGTTATTTTGGTTAGAAAATACTCTAATGGATCTGTCAATGGCGGTTTAGGTACAATTGTCAAACATGCATTGACTAATGGAAGTGTGATGCTAATCCTTGGAAGCTTAATCATTGGCTTTTTAGCGAGTGATAAACAGGCTGAAGGGATTGCACCATTCACTACGGATATCTTTAAAGGCTTCTTGGCCATTTTCCTTTTAGATATGGGTATTAGTAGTGGTAAGCATCTGAAATCGTTCCTAGAGAACGGCAAGTTCACTACTTTCTTCGCCATCTTCATAGCTATTTTCAATGGTGCCGTGGTGGCTGTTCTAAGTGGCCTAGTGACTCAGGAAGTAGGCGATAGATTTATGCTTTCTGTTCTTGCGGCTAGTGCATCATACATTGCCGTACCTGCTGCCATGAAGATTGCAGTACCCAAAGCCAGTCCTGGTCTTTATTTACCAATGGCACTCGCCATTACATTCCCAGTTAACATCACTATCGGTTTACCGATCTATCTATTCATAATTCAAAACGTGAATTTCTAAATATGAGAAAGTACGAGAAATGGATGATTGCAATGGACTTGTCAAGAAATGACATGACCTTTTTGCAAAACGTAGCCACATTAGCCAATCAGTTTCTGCCTTCAGAGATTCATTTGGTTTATGTGCAACAAGATTTGAACATTCCTAAGTCAGTTCTCAAGGATATTCCAGATTTACATATGCCTGATGTCAAACTCAGCGAGAACAAAATGAAGGCCATGATGAAAGCTTGCTTTCATGCCGATCATCGAGTTAAGGTTCATGTAAAGACTGGTAATACACTTTCAGAGTTACTTAAATTCTCTCAGAAGAACGATATAGACTTGATTGCCCTCAGTAGACCTAAAATGACAGAGGTTTCTATCAGGACAGTAAAGCTGGTAAGAAAAGCTACTTGTAGTGTGCTACTTGTTCCTGAAGAATTGACCAATCCTGAAGTGAATAAGGTCCTCATTCCGATTGATTTCTCGAAGTATTCAGACATGGCCTTGCAAGTAGTGAATGAGTTTGAGCAAGGTCCTATTGTGCCTAAAGTTCATGCCTTGCATGTTTACAAGGATGGAACACGTTACTTAGACCAAGTTTTTGAAACTAAGGATGAAATTGATGCTGTATTGAACAATCAGACTGCCATTAATGCTCAGTTAGAAAAGTATGCTCAGCATGAACTAGAAGAGTATTTAAGTAAGAGAAACCAGCCTTCTATTGAGAAGCACATAGCTCCGGTATCCAGAACGCAACCCATTAACGAACCTATTGATGTGATGATCAATGAGATTCAGCCTGAACTCGTTATCATTGGATCAAAAGGTAAGGACACTTCAGCAGCTGCTCTTTTAGGAGAAGTGTCAGAATCTATGGTTCCAAAAAAGGGTAATCATATGACATTGATTTTGAAACAGAAAGGGGAGAACCTCGGGATAATCAAGTCGCTTTTAGGGCTGAACAGTTTCTTTTAAGATCACTTAGAGAAAGTCTTGTTCACATCTTGCTTTCAAGGCTTTATTCATTTGGATAAAGCTCTCTTTAGTATCTTTTAAAAGGTTACCCATTATGCCTACAAGCAAGCCGCTAAAAAACTCACCATGCATGAGCACGGTTTGATGGGTGCCTAAGGCCTCAAGCACAAAGTAATGTTCACCGTCAAAAATACCTCTGATTCCGAATTTACCTCTCCACCTGAATTCATCATAGGTTTTACATTTGATGACGACTGGCTCAAAATGCATTTCCTTGCCTTTTAGAGTCTTTAAGACGATTTGTAAGTTCTTGCCTGCCATTTTTCTACCCTTAATAGAGATCACAAAAGGATTCCATTCCGGATACGACTTGAAGTCCATTAATTCATCCCATACCGTTTCAATAGGTGCGTTTATGATGATCTCAGTAGCTAAGTGTTTCATCTATTAAGTTCCTCGGGCAAATTCTAATATCTAAAATCTAACATCTAATTACTAACGCTTTATCTTTGCACGCTATGAGTGGAAGAAATTTCAAAAGACATACCGTAACAGCGGCATTACCATATGCCAATGGCCCCGTACACATAGGCCATTTAGCAGGAGCTTATTTACCTGCAGATATTTACGTAAGATACCTTCGGTCGAAAGGAGAAGATGTAGCTTTTATCTGTGGTTCTGATGAGCATGGTATGGCCATTACCATGAGAGCTAGGAAGGAGGGTATTAAGCCTCAAGACATTGTCGATAAATATCATGGTATGATCAAGGACAGCTTTGGTGAACTTGGTATCTCTTTTGACATTTACTCGAGAACAAGCAACAAAGCGCATCATAGCAATGCGCAAGAATTTTTCAAGAAACTGCATGAGGCAGGAAAGTTTGAAGAGCGAGTTTCTGAGCAATATTATGATGAGGAAGCCAAGCAATTTCTAGCAGATAGATATATAACTGGTAAATGTCCTGTATGTGGCCACGAGCATGCTTATGGTGATCAGTGTGAAAACTGTGGCTCTTCTTTAAACCCTACAGACCTTATAAATCCTAAATCTACTTTAACAGGTAACGCACCTGTTTTGAAGGAGACCAAACATTGGTACTTACCGCTTCAGAATGATGAAAAGTGGTTGAGTGAGTGGATTCTTGATGGTCACAAAGATGATTGGAAAGCGAATGTATGGGGGCAATGCAAATCTTGGATTGACGGTGGTCTACAACCACGTGCTATGACCCGAGACCTAGATTGGGGTATTAAGGTTCCGGTAGAAGGAGCCGATGGAAAGGTAATGTACGTTTGGTTTGATGCACCTATTGGTTATATCTCTGCTACTCAGGAATGGGCTGCTGAAAAAGGGGTTGATTGGGAACCCTATTGGAAATCTGATGATACAAAACTTGTCCATTTCATAGGGAAGGATAACATTGTTTTCCACTGCATCATTTTCCCTGCTATTCTCAAGGCACATGGCGATTATATTTTACCTGATAATGTACCGGCCAATGAGTTTTTGAATTTAGAGAATGATAAAATTAGTACTTCCCGAAACTGGGCGGTTTGGCTGCATGAATACCTTGTAGATCTTCCGGGAAAACAAGATGTATTGAGATATGCCTTGTGCTCTAATGCCCCTGAATCGAAGGATAATGACTTTACTTGGAAAGACTTTCAGGCGAGGAACAATAGTGAGCTTGTGGCGATTTTAGGCAACTTCGTCAATCGAGCTGTGGTATTGACACATAAATATTTCGATGGTAAAGTTCCTGCTAGAACTGAGCTATTCGATATAGATAAAGAGGTGATTTCAGCTATGCAGGCAGTCCCTGGAAAAGTTGGAGCCTCTGTTGAAAGATACAGGTTTAGGGAGGCGCTCTCTGAAATGATGGAATTAGCAAGAATGGGTAACAAATATTTAGCTGATACTGAGCCTTGGAAATTAATTAAGACTGACCCTGATAGAGTAGGTACCATTCTAAATACAGCTTTACAAATGGTGGCTAATCTTTCAATCATCGCAGAACCATTTATTCCATTCAGTACTGATAAATTGAGATGCTTCTTAAACATGGATAAGCTGAACTGGGCTCAGGCAGGAAGAGACGATTTGTTAGCCGAGGGCCAGCAATTAGAGAAGGCCCAATTACTATTCGAAAAGATAGAAGATAAGTCCATTCAAGAACAAGTTGACAAACTGGAGAATACTAAAATGCAAAACGAGAAGGAGAATCAAGAAGTTGAAGTAGCACCATTGAAAGACACCATTGTATTTGATGATTTCATGAAGCTGGATTTGAGAGTTGGAACAATTCTAGAAGCTAAAAAAGTAGAGAAGTCAAATAAGCTCCTCCAATTTTTAGTAGATACCGGGGTAGATAAGAGAACAATCCTTAGTGGAATTGCTAAGCACTACTCTCCGGAAGAAATGATTGGAAAACAAGTAACGATCATAGCTAATCTGGCACCAAGAAAAATGATGGGTACTGAATCTCAAGGTATGATCTTAATGGCAGAAGATGCAGAAGGTAACTTGAGATTGATTGAGCCGAATGAGGCCGTTAACCCTGGTTCAGTAATTAGTTAATTTATCATCGTCATCCTCGCGTAGGCGGGGATCTCCCCAATAATCAGGAGATTCCCGTATCCACGTGAATGACGGCTTACAGATATGAAAATAAACCGAGAAAGGCTTCTGAATAACATTGCTCATTATGCCCAGATAGGCAAAATGGGTGAGATGGGTGTGGAGCGCATTGCGCTTTCTGATGAAGATAGACAGGCGAGAGATTTGCTCCTTTCTCAAATGATGGCGGCTGGTCTAGAGATGCACATTGACCAAATCGGCAACATGATTGGAATTCGTAAAGGTGAAGAAGATCTTCCGCCTGTGGCATTCGGTTCTCATTTGGATACGGTTTATGCCGGGGGCAGATACGATGGGGCTCTAGGTGTTTTGGCAGGTCTAGAATTGATTCAGACCTTAAATGATCATAAGGTGAAAACTAAGAGGCCCTTAGCACTTGTGAACTTCACCAATGAAGAGGGTGTTAGGTTTGCCCCGGATATGATGGGTAGCCATGTTTATGCAGGGTTAGCCGATTTAGATGAAATTTTGGCTTCCCAGGCATATGACAATCCGGAGGAGACGATTGGGTCTCGACTTGAAGCTATCAAATACAAAGGACCTATGAAGCCCGGAAGCATTGCTTTTGGTGCTTTCTTTGAGTTGCATATTGAGCAAGGTCCAGTACTTGAAAGTGAAGAAATTGAGATTGGCGTAGTAGAGATGGTGCAAGGTATTCATTGGACGAAATATACCCTTAGAGGAGAGGCTAATCACGCAGGAACTACTCCAAATAAATATCGTAAAGATGCAGGTCTGCTAGCTGCAGAGCTCATTCAATATATTGGTGAGTTGTCTAGAGCAGACGATAGACCTATTTTGGCTACTGTGGGCAGTATATCATTTGAGCCTAATACCATTAATATTATTCCGGGAGATGTCTCCTTTACCCTTGATCTAAGAAGCACTGACGGAGATTTACTGAAAACCCTTCAGGAGCAGATAGATGAACACTTCTATACCCAAGCAAACGCTTCAGATATAGAGATCAATGTAGAAGAGATAGTTCGTTTTCAGCCCGTGCATTTTCAGCCTGAAATGCCAAATTTGGTGGAGCAAATGGCCAATGAGCTGACCCTTAGCTCACGGAGAATGCCCTCTGGAGCTGGTCATGATGCACAAATGATGACTTCCTTTTGTCCTTCAACCATGATTTTTATCCCAAGCGTTAAAGGGATTAGCCATAATGTGGAGGAGTTTTCAAAAGACATAGATGTTGAGAATGGAGCGAACGTATTATTAAATGCGGTTATTTCCAGAGCTTCGTTTTAAGTCTATTGGTTCTTTTGATAGAAACGCATAATCAGTTCTGCTAATTCTTCTCCCTTTTCTTCTTGAATAAAGTGTCCAGCATTAAGTGTGGTGTGTTCTTGGTTTGCGGTACCAGGTACTAATTTTTGAAAGAGTTTATCAGCCCCCTTCATGATATGATCTTGTTCTCCAAATACAGTTAAAAACGGTTTTTTCCATTCCCTCAATGCTTTCCAAGCTCCCTTGTTTTTAATGGCTTCGGGGTCATCTTCTTTAATAGGTACTAGGGCAGGAAAGATTCTCGCACCTGCTTTGTATTCCTCTGATGGAAAAGGCGCGTTATAAGCGTCAATTACTTCTTGGCTTAAGGCTGCCACGGTTCCATTATCAATTACTTTTCCTATGTTAAACTTGGGAGAGTTTTGAGAGAATGCTCGCCATTGCATGAATACATCAGGCATTGGGATGTTGCCTGTAGGAAGGGTTGTATTAGAAGCAACCAACATTGAAAATCTCTCTTGCAAGGATGTAATCAATCTTAAACCTAACAGTCCGCCCCAGTCTTGACAAAACAGAAGTATGTTTTGAAGGTCTAGTTCTTCTATAAGCCGAGTCAACCAATTCAGGTGACTTTGGTATGAGTAATCGTCCCGATTGATAGGTTTGTCAGATTTGCCAAAACCAATAAGGTCTGGAGCAATTACCCTGAACTCGTTCGATAGGAGGGGGATCATTTTGCGGTATAGATAAGACCAACTGGGTTCGCCATGTAGTAGAAGTACTATTGGGTTGCCCTTATTACCTTCATCTAAGTAATGCATTCGCATGTTATCTTCAATCATTAGATAATTGGGCGAGAAAGGATAGTCTTGTAGGTTATCAAATCTATCTTCAGGTGTTCTTATTATTTCCATGGCTAATTGCTATTACCTACTGTTAATTTAAAGAGCATAAAGAAGAAGTCAAGAAATAGTGTAGAAGTCAATTGTTATATTCACTTTCATGAAGCGATTTTTTTACCTACTCTTTGCTACTTTTTACATTTTCAATGTTAATGCACAATCGGTAGATGAAGACCAGTTGGGGGCTTGGTATATGTACTTCTTTACCAAGAAGTTCGGTGATAGTCAATTCGGGATCCAAGGAGATTATCAATTTAGATATTGGAATGCCGGAAGTGACTTAGAGCAAGTATTACTAAGAACAGGATTTACCTATAACCCCAAGAATACCAATATCACCCTCACCTTAGGGTATGGTAATATCACTACAGGCACATTTGGAGATAGCAAGGAAACGGTAGGAGAAAGTCGAATTTATCAGGAAGCCCTTGTTCCACAGAAGATCGGACAAAGGCTTTTCCTGACACACAGATTTCGGTATGAACAGCGCTGGGTTAATGGTCAGGATTTCAGGACTCGTTATAGGTATAATATCTTTGTAAATCTAGCCCTAAACGGAACCAGTCTATCCAAAGGGATATACTATTTAGCGCTTTACAATGAGCTATTTATCAATGGACAATTGTCGATTGGAGATGGACGAACTGTTCAGCATTTCGATAGAAATCGAACATATCTGGGTATTGGTTATGGACTAGGGGAGAACTTGAGAATGCAATTGGGCTGGATGAAACAAAACACAGTTAATTGGGCCAAGGGACAAGCGCAAATCAGTTTACATCATAGTATTAGGTAAGGCAAGGCTAGGTTGACAAGGGCTTGCTTCAAAATACTTTCGATGATTCAATTCATTTTTGACAGCCTTAAATCGTCTACGCTTCTCTAAGATCAATTAGATGAGGTGCAGCGGATCACATTATTCTATATGGGTCTACAAACGATATAGTACTTGAGGGCTTAATCTGAAAAATATGAGACACTGGTTAGCTTGGTTGAAATCGTTGTTAAATCATGATTAATAGTTTTGACCCACCGAGGTTTTTAGGGAGAATGTGTTACCTTTTCCTTAAATAATTTTAACACACACAATAGTATATTATGACAAACGCACAAATCATTGAAAATCCAAGTATCATTCAATCTGGAGATCTCGAAGGATACCCTACTCAAAAATTTCATCCTGAGGAAACTTTGAATTCGTCAGCGCTAGCAGAAGATGTTCCTTACTCTTTCTTAATACCAAAATCGATGGGTATAGTATTCCCTGTTTTAACCATACCGCAATCGAAAGTCAAGTATGATGGAATATGGAAACAGGTTGGAAAACACATGGTTCCAACTAACGGAAATGCTCAAACTTTTAGTCATATAAGGCACGAAGCTGTCACCAAAGGAGTTGCGCATGAAGCGAGTGTAGGATTAGAGGCTAGTGTCACTGCCGGTGCTAAACCTTTCGGTGTTGGGGTTGAAGTAACGGTTAGTGCTTCAGTTGGTTATGCCTTGACGTTATCTACAGAAACTACTTTTGAAAGAGAGTCAGCCTCTTCCGTTTGCTTAGAACCAGGTTATGGTGGACAGTGGTGGGAAAGAGAACTTAAAGTCAACGCACAGGTTGATGCTAGCTATTTTGATAAATACCCTAATACTCCACAAGGGTGGTTGCAATTCTACGATGACATTGTTCGTCCTAGCTTTAAACCAATGGGAGTAGAACTGGCGGCAGATAAACCTGATAGTGATAGCGATACCCTTGCTAAAAGCCTTGGTTATCTATACCCTAGGAATCAAGTTACCATGCCTGGTACTTTCGCGTTTACTATGGTCGTAGGTGCTCTCTCAATACTAAAGAAAGAAGGCTTGTCTGCTGAGTATACTTTGCCTGGAGCAGAAATATATCTTACACGTTACGTGCTTGAGGAATAGGGTTATAAAACCGAGTCTCTTATAACCATAGTAAAAGCTATTGCAACTATTGTCTTTAAGAGACTCGATTTTCATTGTTTTGGCAATTGATTCTAAAGGTGAAATCGAAATAACAGTTGATGATATTTTAAAAACCGTTATCGAAAAACGCTTGATACAAAATCAAGTTAATTACCTAGACTAAGATTTCTTGAATTCAATTCATTTTGAATGGCTTTTTGATTCTTAGGTTTCTTTAAGAACAAATAGATTAGATACAACGGAATCAGCATCGTTAAGCCCCATGCACTCGCTGCCGCTCCAAATATCAGAATGCCAATCAGAAAGCCGATAAAAAAAGCATCGAATATGGGCTTGGGTTTATTGTCTTGGGCCACTTTTAGTAGCTCATCGTTCGTCAGTTGTTTAAGTTGTTCCAGTGTCATGGCTCTGAGGCTATTGATATGAGAACGGATTAAGCATTTAAACAGTTAAATCATTTTGACAAACGGAGATCTTCAGGTTCGTATTTTACTAGTCCTTTTGGTGCTGGTAGAAACTTCTTCGCTTGCCAGCAATTCATGCCATCCTCACGTTTTAGCTTGGGGTTATCCTTGAGAAAGTCATCAAGGTATTTATTCATCACATTGTAGTCGGACATGTCGAAACGAAAACCACTCTTTGTTTTTATGTTCAATTCTTGCCAGTACTCAACGGCATCTTCAAGTGTTTTTCCTTCGTTATTTCTAACCCATTCCATAAAGGCCGCTGAGAATGAGAATTTAACGCCAACTTGATCTTTCATAAATGACCTTAAATTTTTCCCAAACACAACCGAATCTGTAATAACAGTTTCTAACCTTAGAGGCTCCTTTTTCCAATCAAATGAAGAATAGGGCTTGGGTATATCTATAGTTACCTTACCGGTCTCTAAAAACTCAATAATACGTCTTCTTAATTCGTTCTTTCTTGCATTGGAAGCGATACCTAATGTCTTGCAGATCTCATCAAGCTCATCTTTATGCCAGAACCAGTTGTCAAATTCAATACCGCTCATTCGGTTAGAGAATTGAGGTCTTCTATTCATGTTGATTTAACTAGAGAGATCCTGAATCGTTTGGAATAAATTAAAATGGCATCAAGTACTTAACACGCTATAGTTGCAAGTAAAACCTACTATAGACCATAAGCTTTTTTGGCCCTTTCAATTTGGTCTAATTCCTTGGTATCAGGATATAAAGTATATCTTGGAGCAATAATGGGCTTTGCACTATCTATTTTTATCACTGTGATTGTCTTAAAAGGGAAAAGCCCCTTAGTCATTTTTTTAAGTGATTTGTTAATTAGATCAAACTCGGTGGCAGTGTTGTCTATTATTCGCGCTTTTCCTTTGAGTTGAAAGCCTTTTTGTTTTAAGATGTCAATAAAACTAATGCAGACATTTGCATTTTCTTTTATGTTCTTTATCGAACCGGGAGATGCAATATTTGCAATGATAAGATTGTCCTTGCCGTAATAATCAAATATTTCTTTTGGAGAAACATTTGGAATCCCATCACGAGAGGTAGTGGCAAGCCAGCATAGAACACTGGTTTCAATTGAATTCTTGATTTCTTGAGTTAATTCCATGTTTAAAAAGTTAAGATCATTTGAGCCCAAAATATAATTGATCTCTATTCTTGGAATTAGACCTGGATGCCTAAGCTCATTTTTGAGTATCAATTCAAAAGTGATCTCTAAATGAAACCACAAACCTAATTCTGAAGCTTCTAGATTATCTGCATTAGCCTAGCAGTATCCTAAGTTTACAAACCGAAGGGTTAGTCAACTGCGATGAATAAAACCGATCGACTAATCATTCAAACATTCATTGGTACCCCATAGGAGTTCTGTATTCATCCAATTTTCAACATACGTGAAAGATGCAGGCTCCTATGGTTATTATCGAATTTTTTAAAAAGCAAAAAAGTCAAAATGAGATTATCAATTTTTTTAATGCTATTGTTTAGCGTTAGCTATACCTACAGTCAAGAAAGTGAAATTGTGCTTGACAGTGATACAATTAAATTTTCCATTTTACGTGACGGTCAATACGATGGACAAAGTCTCTACAAATTTCCCATTCAACCTGATATTGATCAATCACCCTATACCTTGGGAGGAAAGGATATCGAGTTCGTCTTCTATGGTTTAGAAGACACCGTTTCATTTAGGCATACCGCTTACCCAGTAGCTCAAGCTTTTCCATTTAAAGTGAAAAGTCCCAATCATGAAATTGACATGAAAGTTGGTTTTCATTCAGTCACTGCTGAGCTGTCAGACACCTACATAGATGAGGTGAGAAGTAAAGTTGTATATGAGATTCCTGAAGTATTCGAACTGGCAAATATCATCTTAGGACTATTGGATGATTCGTTTGAAGGAGCAAATCAAAATACGGAATCTGACTATTACAGTGAAGTATTGAAGTTTTTTGGGGCACATCGTGATCACGAGATATTCAACAGACTAAATACAGAAGGCCTTGACGAAAAAGAAATAGGCGACATTTATTATGACTTTAGAGATAATAGCTATGGGTATGTTTTTGATGAGTCAGGTCGGATCGTGCATGGTAATCAATACTTCTATTTACATGGTTACAACAAGGATACTCACAAGAATACTTTTGTGGATTTGCTACCTCTTGTGCAAGATTTTGCTGATAAGTCTGACTTCCGATCTTTTTTTGATAAACAACAAGACTTTTACAGTCGCCTAGCCTCAAGAGAACCTGAATTTCTCAAGACCAAAGACATCTGGCAATGGCTAGAAAATGAATTTCCGCTTTTAAAAATTCACGCCTATAAAATTGTAATGTCCCCAGTCATTGGTGGTTCACATAGCACACAAAAGTTTCATCAGCGTAATGCTAGAAAGAATACGCTTTTTAGCGAATGTATAATGTTTATGAATGCTAGTGATCTGAAAGTACAAGAGCGGTTTGATTCTTTTGATGAAAAGGTAGCATCAATTTCAGGCAACTTATTTACGGAGCTGGATCATAATTATATCAACCCTTTTACCGGTAAATATTACAAGGAAATATCTTCAGCTTTTAAAGATAGATCTCAATGGGTGACAGAGGACAAGGCTAAATTTTATAGCTCAGAGCATAGTATTTATCAAGAGTACATAACTCATGCTTTGTATTCTATTTGGGCTTACGACACCTTTTCTCCAGATGTGGCGGCAAAAGCTGTTGCCAAGCGAGTGGATCTAAACAAAAATAGAAGAGGATTTTATCGCTTTGATCAATTCAATGAGATGCTTATGGCCCTAGAAGAAGAGCATAATGATAAAACCATTATGGAACTCCTACCTCAGATAATCCAGTGGTGCGAAAATATAGATTGAAACAATGAGGATCACTTACATCTTACTTTTTGCTGTACTATGCTTAATGGCAAAGGGGCAATCAGCAAATCAAAAATCAGAAATTGAGTTGATTCAAGAAACTTTAATGCATTATATACAGGGTACTGCTAATGGAGAACCAGAACGGTTGAAATTAGCTTTTCATCCAGATTTCAATCTCTATTCAGTCACTGAGAGTGATAGCCTTCGGATTTGGTTAGGGAAGGAATACGTTGCAGGTATACAGCCTGGTAAACAGGTAAATCGGATTGGGCGTATCGTATCTATTGACTACGAGAATAACGCAGCTAGCGCTAAAGCTGAAATTGTAGTGCCGGGTTGGCGAGTATTCACAGACTACTTCCTTTTGTTAAAATATCAAGGCTCATGGAAAATTGTTCAGAAGTCTTATACATGGTCAAAAGTTGAAAAATAGTATGCTCGAACAATCTTCAGAGTTGCTTTCAAACAAAACTTAGAATGTACAATGACATTGTCAACATGGATCTAAATTCAAATAGACTATTAATTCTAATAATTTATCTTTTCCTGTTTTTCGAAGGTGGTTATAATGCTGTTGCTCAGGAATATCATATAAATGGTAATACCGGTATTGATACTAATGATGGCAGTATAGAGAAGCCATTTAAATCACTTGATCACGCAATTGATTATGTCAATAAGCTTACCGGAACAGGAGATATTACACTAGTTGTGCATTCCGGAATTTATACGCTAACAGACAAACTGGTGATTAATCCCGTGCGTATCATGAATGATACCACATATTTCACGCTTAGGGCATCGATTCTGCCTGATGAGGAGGGTTGGTCTCCCCAAAAAATGCCTGTTATACAGTCAGTTTCAGGGAATAATTCTAACACTCAATTTGCTCATGCTACTGGAATATTGGTTAGCTCTAAGAATGTTAACATACAAGGCATCAAATTCTTAGGAAATAATAATCCTGATGTGGAGTATTACTATCCTATATCCAAAGAAGATCCTAGTTTAGCTAACCTATCGGTTTCCCAATGTATGTTTATCGGAGACAAGGAGTCAGCGAAGATTCAAGGTGGTATCTGGGCACATGGACCAAATAATAGGGTAGATCATTCTATTTTCTTCGAGTGTAGAAATGCAGTCCTCTTTTTCCAAAATGTAGAGGGTTTTGAAATTACTAACAGTATTATTGCTGACTCTTATGAAAGTGCATTTTGGTTCACCGGAGAAGATGTTTCATTTGAGTTTACCAACAATCTTCTTTTAAATAATGAATGCCTTGTTGTAGCTGGTGGTACAAATAGCCCTAATTATTCATCCAGAATAAAAGATAGTGCGCTATTCAACAACAAGGGAATACTAGGCGTATGGTCTAGAGAAAAGAGCAAAGTACTTTTAGTTCATAATGATGGACTGAAAATGGAGAATTCTCAATATCTCACATCTGCTGAGCTTCATTTAAATCTCAATGTGAATTTTGAGAAAATGCATTTACATCCTAGAAAGCTAAAAGTTAGTCAATCAGTTCAACCAGGCTTGTTTGAGAAAAATTGATTGTATCAAATTAACTGAAAGATCATTCTGATACCCGTTTCGAGCCAATCTGTGCAACCACTTGGTGCCAGTCCTGTTTCTGTGGTTAAACGAAAAATATGCAGAACAACCTGATCATGTTAGCATTGCGCTACTTTAATAAAAACAAGACTTACAGCTTGCTAAATATCCTAGGTTTAGCATCTGGATTTATTGTCTTTACGCTTATAATTCTATACACTTCCCACGAATTAAGATATGATAGACATCACGAGAATTCGGATTTAATCTATAGAGTCTACAAAGAAGATCACTTAGGATCTTATCAAGGAAGTAATAAATATGCCGTGGTACCTGCTCCCTTAGCTCAAGCCATGGTTAATGAATTTCCTGAGGTAGTTAATGCAACTCGATTTCATAGCCATGAGAACCGCTTGATTAAGGCAAATGGAAAGGTTTATTTTGAACAGATTGTCCATACGGCTGATAAGCAAGCCTTCGAAATTTTTACTTTTAAATCAGTTCAAGGAGATATCAGTCAGTTTTTATCCGAAGCGAACACAGTGGTACTCTCAGAGAGTGCTTCACTCAAGTATTTCGGTAAGACTGATGTATTGAATGAGACGATATACTTCGCAAACGAATTCCCTTTTAAGGTTGTGGGTGTGTTTAAAGATGTGCCGGATAACTCTCACTATAAATTCGAAATCATATTTGAATTTGAATCTGTTCTGAGGGCCTTGAACTGGGTAATTGATAGATGGGATAATAGCTCTTATTATACCTATGTACAGTTAGAGCAAGGGGTTGACATAGAGGAGCTTGAGAGTAAACTACCAGTTTTAAGAGAAAAGTTCGCGGCTGAACCTCGAACAGGACAACAAGAGTCTAATTATTATCTACAGCCATTAAATGAGGTTCATTTTACTCAGGGTGTCAATTTTGATATGGCTCCTACGTCAAATCTACAGAAGTTATATGTATTCGTTTTTGTGGCTTTTCTCGTATTAATTATGGCTTCAGCCAATTATATTAATCTAGCTACATCCAGATCTATCATTAGACTAAAAGAGATAGGCGTAAGAAAAGTGATTGGGGCGAGTTCAGCTCATTTGATGAGACAATTCTTGTTTGAATCACTTCTCATGTCTTTTATATCCTTAATCTTGGCTGTCTTGGTGGTGTTAGTATTGCTTCCAGGTTTTTCGGAATTCTTAGAAAAGCCTCTACGAATTGACTTCTTAAGGTTAGAGTTCTGGATTTATTTTTTGCTCTTGGGTACTATAATTGGCTTAATCAGTGGGCTTTATCCAGCATTTGTACTTAAGTCTTTTAAGGCTGTTCCTGCTCTTAAGGGATATGCTAAAGGCAAAAAGCTAAATAAAGGGCTTTGGAATGGTTTAGTTGTGTTTCAGTTTATGATCTCGGCCACCTTGATTTCTTCAATGCTGATCATTACACGGCAAGTTGATTATATAGAAGATCTTGATGCCGGCTTTAATCGAGAAGATATCATAGTAATGAATGTTAGAGATACGATCATCACAAATAATCTAACTCTCTTCCAAGACCAACTCAGGACCATTTCTGGTGTGAGACAGGTAGCTTCATCATTATCTCTCCCTAATAATATTACTTCTAATTCACAGATAAGGTGGCCAAATATGCCCCCCGATCTGGAAAATTTATTGGTTTACGGTTCTAGTGCGGATTACGATTTCATTGACTTATATAACTTAGAAATCGTTCAAGGCAGAAATTTCTCGAGAGATATTGAATCAGATAGGCGAGGAGTCTTATTGAATGAGTCAGCTGTTAAAGCTTTAGGCTGGGAAAATCCAATAGGACGAGAAGTGTATAGATGGGGTGAAGAAAAAGGAAGGGTTGTAGGTGTAGTTAAAGACTTCCATCAACACTCCGTGAGGTTAAAGATTGAGCCTTTGCAGATTTTCTTCTGGGATAATCATCAAACACTCTCTATTAAATTAGATTCGGAAATTGATAGAGATGAGACTTTAGATAACATCCAAGAAGTATTTGAACAGTATTCCGCAAGTTTTCCTTTTGAGTACAACTATTTTGAAGACATCTATCAAAGACAGTATGAGGAAGATATTAAGTCAAGTAAGATGTCTACTTGGTTTGCACTCCTCGCGATTCTAATTGGCTCTCTTGGTTTATATGGCTTGGCCAGCTTTAAAGTTGACCAACGAACAAAAGAAATAGGCATAAGAAAGGTGTTAGGAGCTCCCTTTGGAAGTCTGTTTACTGTACTCACAAAAGAGTTTGTGGTTTTAATTGGAGTAGCATTTTTTATCGCCATTCCAATATCATTTTACTTTTTGAATGGTTGGCTCGAACAGTTCACTTATCACGTAGAACTAAGTGGTTGGGTATACCTCATGACATTTATTTTACTCTTAATTGTTTCTCTATTTGCAATCAGTTCTAGGGCATTAAAGATAACGCTTAGAAACCCTGTAGATTCACTTAGGGACCTTTAGTTGTTTGTTTGACACAGGAGGGCTATTTAGCCCTCTTGTTAACTAGTCTATTGGCTAATGTCATGTAAGTTTCGCAAAGTTCTCTTCCTGGTTTATGATGAGAATTAAAGGGGATTGGGAAGTAAGAAACCTATTTTACCGGCAATAGAGCCCAGAATTATAATCCTGAAGTACTTGATTCAGCTTGATTTGAAGTGTTTCAATTTTATATGTGGCAAATCAATATAGAAACCTGCACTTTAAATCATTATTGATGTTGGATTGATTAAGAGGTTCAAGCGCTCTCAAAAGCTCTGGTAGGTATTCTTCAAAAGAACCCTTATTCCGATCATTCTCATATTCAATTATTTTCTCTTCAAAATAAGGGATGAGAATAAAAGCTTTTTCCCTCACATGCATATGTCTTAGCTTCTCTGCCCAATCTTCTTTTCCGCTTCTACTAGCGAGTCTTATTTCACCAAGTCTAACGAGATGTTCAGCTATACAGTCAAGCCAATTGTCGTAATTTTGAACAAGCATTACCTCCTTTAATTCATCCGTAAACAAGTATTCGTATTCATATATCAGCGATCTGTTTTTTTCTTTTTCTAATACGGGGTTAACAAAGGCATGGCCGAATTCATGGAATGAATTACGAAGGACAAATTCTTTATAGTCAAAGCCAAATTCCTCGTATTGTTGAGTGCTAGAGTCAAATTCAACAGGTAGTGATGCGCTAATAACTTGATAAATCTCAAGCCCATTATTAGTGTAGACATATGGGCCTATACCCCTTTGGCCATAAGCTCCACCAGTTGGCATTTCAGGTGCAGGAATTATAGTGTATTTAAGTCTTTTATCTCGATAATATGATTCAATCTGAGTAACAAAATCTATATCTGGAAGATTTTTTGTGACTTCATCAATTGCACCTAGATAGTAATTCTCATGCGCATCAAAAAAAGAGTCGAGATTTGCATCTATATACAGCTCAGCTATACTTTCTGTCCATCTTGTGAGAATATCAATTCTGTCTCGATAAGGAGAAGATTCTAGACTATGTTTGAATGTGGTACTTGGGAGTGCTTCCATATAAAGAAGTACTTCAGTAAGCTCATCAAAGTAAAAGATCTCATTTTGTAAAAGACTATCAGACAAGAGTATGGCAGGATGATTCTTAAAATTCATTATGTGCTCTTGCGCATTGATAACCATAGGTCGGGTGGGGTACTCCCCGGGCCACACCAACAATTCTATCATATGAGAAGCATGAATATTTCTATTTAATACAACTTCTATATTTCTTTTTGATTCACTTGAGAAGTCTTTATTGTTTCTTCCGCATGATGTGCAGATTAGCACAGCGCAACAAATTGCAAGTGCCTTCTTCATATTCTCCCGTTTATAGTTGTAAAGTTTTCTCCAGTTAAGGCACTGATTTTGGACATAAAATCATTGGTAAACTCTTGCCAATTCCAAAAGGTAAAGCCCAAGTTGCTTTCAGCTATTTGCATTCCATCTTCATAGTTTTCTACTGGGTCGAATGCTTTCTTTTGAATGGTTATTTCTAACCCGCTTACACCTCCTGGATTAGGTAGGTATTCGGGTGTTAGTACCCAGTTTTTGGCCTTTGGACCAATATCATAACCATGGTCTCCCAAGGTGCAATCACCTAAGACAGTGGATACAATGTCTTCTTCTTGAAGCCATTCTAATACGAGGTTTGCTTTTTGTTCAGGTTGGCTCACTTCTGGATTTGTGGCAACAATAGATATAAATGAATCGCTCATAGACCCTATTTAGCGCATAGAAATCAAAGATTCTGAGCAATAAGTATCATATAAGAATTAGCTAAATAATGATACCTAACAGATAAAGACCAAGCCAGTTTAAAGGGAAACTAATTCAAAATGAAAAACACTAAACTTGGCCTATTGGCAATTCTATTATTACTCACAATAATAGCTTGTAACACTAGTAAATCAGTTTCAACGGTTAGCATTCCACCGCTACAACAATTTGTATTAGGTGAGTCTGAAGATGAAGCGTTTAAGGTGAATATTGAAAATCTGACAAATCAAGAGATATCCATTGAAGTAAGAAACGGTTTAAACCAGAAAACATCCGGTTTTGGTATGTCACCAAAGGGGAAAACCGATTTTACTATCGATGCAGATGAAAAGGTGGTTGTGAAGAACCCTAGCAGCAAGCAAATCTTTTTTAAAGCCACCTTCAATCGCAACGTACAAGGCATGCGTTATGAGACTGTTGAAGAGGTAGATCTAATTGAAAAGCTCAAATTGACTGAAGAGGATCTTAAAAAGTTTGTAGGGAACAACTGGAAAGGAACCCTAATGTATGTTGATTATAGTTCTGGAAAAGAAGTATTTATTCCATGCGAAATGAAGGTTGAAGAAACCAAGAATGGTGGATTGACTATGAATTATATATATCCTGAAGAACCAGAGATGAATTCTTCTATTGAGGCTGGACTTGAAAATAACAATCGTTGGTTTGAAGGCCGACAAATCGTGAGCGTTGATCGGAATAAAGACTACTTGGAGTTTGTTTCTGTAATGGAAGAAGACGCTGATGATGAAGAGATCTTCTACTATTTCACCTACAAAATAACTAATGATCAAATGTCAATAAAACGTGAATATCAAGAGGCAGGTAATTCGGATATTAAACTAAGAAATCAATATACGTTTACTAGGGAATAATAGTTTGACTAAAGAGTAGGGGGGAGCCCTACTCTTTAATTGACCACAAGGCTATTAAATCTTTTGTAATTTTTCTGGGGTCGTGCTTCATGTTATTGAGAAGGCAAATCACAACAATATTTTTATCAGGTGAATACCTAATGTCTGACAAGAAACCATTGATAAAACCATCATGCGATACAATCTTATCGGTTGATTCATCAATTCGAAATCCGAGTGAATAATTGATTGTTCTACCGCCAGGTAATCGGTAGCTACTTAACATTTTTGATAAGTTATGCTCTTTCAATAAACGGTTGTTTAGCAAAGCATTAAACCATTTATAAAGAGCAGGTGCCGAAGCTAGAACTCCTCCCGCACTAAAAGCTTGACTATCGCTTAGGTACGGGGCATTGATAAAGCCCTTTTTGCTAAAATGATAGCCCGATGCTCTGTTGAGAATTATATTATGATTTGCATCCATGAGCATTGATCCTGTCTTGCTGGAGTTTGATAATTCTAGTTTGAGCACTTCGTTAAAAGGCAATTGAGTAACCTTCTCGGCAATAACCCCAAGTAAATAATACCCCGAATCATTATATCTCCACATGGTTCCAGGTTCAAACTCTAGAGTGCTATCGTAGAAAAAATCGATCATTTCGCTTCTTGAGTGATCTGCTTTTCTAAAGCTATCTGTCCACGTATCCATAGTTGTATAGTTCTTTATACCTGAGCTATGGGTAAGTAGATCGACTATTCGAACGGGGTGTTCCGTTATAAACATTGGAAGATGTTTCGTGATCGGATCTTCTAGATTTAACAAGCCTTTTTCATGAAGTCTTAGAATAATAGATGCAGTAATAGGTTTGGTTACTGATCCTATTCTAAAAAGCGTATTATCATTGATCGGTACGCCCAACTCTGCATTTGCCAATCCTGAATACTTTTCATAGAGAATTGTATCTTTTGTTGCCACAATTATAGCTCCACCCGGTTCTTTAGATTTGAAAAGGCTGTCTAAGTACAGATTAGCTTGAGTTAACTCTTCTTGACTTAAAAGAACTGAGTTAAACGCAAACTGGCCCAATAGGGCCAGTATCATTAAACGTATATTCATGTTGATTTAGAACCTTGATATGATTGCTTTGCCTGATTCACCGAATACTTCAGCTATGGCCTTCATTACAACAGCTCTTCCTCCAACAGATGTAGTTGTAATCACCATGCCATCTCCTCTTTCTGGGAAAAAGACGGTGGCAGCATTCACTCCAGGATCACTGCCAAAATTTGCTATGGCATATTCACCATTGGGTAAGTCATCGAATATAATATATGCGTAGCCAAAAGATACTCCGGGTCTTACATTAGCTTGTGGAGTAATTAATTCTGCGAATAACTCTTCTGAGATACCTTTCTTTTTCATTACGGCTATGCTGAAGTTTGCTAAATCATCAACTGTGGTGAGCATGCAGTTGGCAGCATAAATTTCTGTTTGTTTTTCTAAGTCCATTGGTGCTCCATTTTCATCATGGCCAATGGTTACTTTTTCTTCATCTATTTTATCATTCCAGATATAATGTGAGTTTTTAATCTTTGCCTTTTTGTAGAATTGTTCCTTCGCTAAAACATCGAGACTTTTACCAAACTTTTTTTCGACTGCTCTTCTCATGTATTCAAATCCTTCACCTGAATATTGAACTTTAGTCCCTGGTTCAAAGTCAAATTCGAGCTTTTTACTTTCATTCATCCACCTCCAGTTTTTAAAACCAGTTTGATGATTCAGCACATGTTTCGTTGTTAATTTTTGAGCGTACGGGTTGTCCTTTACATCTGGGTCTACCCAATAGTTGGCCAATGGTTCATTTAGATCCCATTTACCCTCTGCTACTAGACTTAATACTGTGTAGGCTGAAAAAGATTTCGTAACTGATGCGATGTCAAAAAGTACTTCTGATTCTGCGTTTTTAATCTCTCCCATATCACCGTACACTTCTGAATGAACAATTTTAAAGTCTTCAATTAAAGCCAGGCCTATATTTGGAGACTTTGAAGACTCTTGCCATTGCTCAATTGTTTTCTGGTCAGGTTTGTTTACCTGTCCTGAGCAGATTGACAACGATGCAATAGCGGTTAATAATAATGTAGATAGTTTTTTCATCTTGAATTTTTGTTTCCCGAATGACGCTTCAAAATGATGTTGAGTAATCACTAAAAACTACTCATGGGTATCAAATTGTGATATGATACGCGGTTACATTAAACATGTCTATCAAAAGCTATAGATCAATCGTCATAATCTTAGAGTTGACTTAAGAATAAATTATTGTGTGTTAATGCATCCAATCGCTTGTGCAGATGTCTATTAAGTCTAGTGCTCAAAGCCTACAGATATGAATTACTTACCACTTTTTTCATTGTTCGGATCGTTGTTTGGATTCTTAGTAATAGGAACCCTCTATGTTCAGAAGAGATTAACCAGAATTTCTATTTTCCTCTGTCTGGTTATTACATTTCTCGGTCTTCGGTCATATCGAGACTTTAGTACAATCTTGTCTATTGACACTATGGTGTCAAATGTCATGCAGGTAGTACTTTTTTATCTCTCTGATTTCACATTGATTATTCCTGTGTTGATTACTTACTGGATTAAAAAGAACCATCTCTTGAAGGCTAGAATACGGTGGTTTGAATTCTTGCCATACTCTCTGGTAATTTTCTCTTTGCTCGGAGTCTTCTACGTGAATTGGTCAGATATGCCCTTTTTGTACGAAATAATCTATTTTCATCTACCTAGCATTTTACTTCTGTCTTTGGTATGTATATATGGTTTGCAACTTAAAGGGCTCAATTTGAAACTAGAGAACTATGAGAAATTGATTGCAATAGGATTTGTGGTTGTGTCTCTTTTTCAAGTCATATCAAAAGAATTTTCATTCTTCAATATAAAGCAAGATTGGGGTGTAAATGCTTCACCGCTCTTCGTAATTCAGTTAATTATAAAGAGTAGCTACGTTTTTCTCACTTCAATGGTACTCTATGAATTGTTGGGAAACCCTCTTTTCAAAAGGAGCAAAGAGCAAGCAAAAGTTATTGAGACTGAGCCTGAGATTCTAAATAGATTCAAGGAGAAGCAAATGTTTTTGTCTCCAGAAATAAAAGTTGAGGTGGCAGCTCGAATGTTGAAGGTACCCAAGGTAGTACTATCCAAGACTTTGTCTAAAGATGGAGAAACCAACTTCAACGATTATGTAAACGACCTTAGAATTGATCATTTCATCGAAAAGCTTAAGGCAAACGAGCATTTAAAATACAGTATCATGGGATTGGCAGAGTCATCCGGTTTTAAGTCTAAGGCTACTTTTAACAGGGCCTTTAAGAAGAGGATGAAAATTACACCTAGCGAATACATTAAAAGTATGGATTGCAAAATGGTAGAGGAGGTAAATGAGTACTAGTATTTGATTTGAGCTCGGCAGCTTGAACAATATCTAAATCGTCTTGTTCTTTTTTTGAACCATTTTTTCAATAACACAAAGGTCATGTTCAAGAAAATCAAATCGGAAGCATTCGTAGCCCTCGCGGCAATTGTCATTAGTATTTGTGCACTGTTTGTCTCATTTTATGAAGCAAGAATCATGAGGACTCAGCAGAAGGCATCGGTATGGCCGTATGTTCAGCTAGGGCAGCACTACGATCATGAAGGGTTTATGTATAAGGCCCAGAATAGGGGTGTCGGCCCGGCAATGATTGAATCAGTAGTCTTAACTTTTGATGGAGTAGAACAAAGAAGTTTTGCTGAACTCATGGATAGTGTACTGGGAGAAGGACATGGACTTGGCTATTCTAATACCCGGGTCTCTGGAATTAACCACCAAGTATTACCAAAGGACTATGATAAGTTTGCTATTGCCATGAACTGGGATGATGAAGGTAGGGTAAGAGAGTTCACGAAACATGTAGGTAGAATAGGCTTTGAGGTAATATATAGCTCAATTCTAGGCGACTGTTGGGTCTTAACTGATGAGAAAGATCCTGAGCCTTGTGATTGTCCTGAAGAATCTGATTTAAGGACTCAGTTTGAGTTCTGATTGCTAATCACTAAGCAAAATTCAATTTAGCCAATAGATCATCTGCTATACTATCAGAATAGACACCGTAAGCGTTTACCATAGTTCCTTTTAAACCATATTTTTCTGATGATATGGCGTAGAGAATAGATGAGTTTTCAGCACTAGAGTCATCTCCTTCAATTCTAAACCATTTGTCAATTTCAAAATCGTCTGGTCTTAACTGATAGGCTCCTGCTCGACAGGCTATCGTGGTTTCTTCAATGTTGAAGTCCTCTACATAGCCTTGTGCTCTTAAGTCACTAATGCCTTCAACTAGGTTGTCATAGCTTTCCATAGATTATAGTTTTTCGTATCCTTTGAATTTGGGGTCTACCAAGCGTTTCCATTCCGGATGCCTTTTGATGTAAGAGAAAACAAAAGGACAGTAGGGGAGCAATACCATTTTTTGTTCATCGATCCAGTGAAGTGTTTTTTCTACTACGGCTCCCGCAGCTCCAGTTCCTGCTAATTCAGGTTCAGCTTCCGTATGAATAAGGGCCATTTTATTACCCACCTCTTTATAGTCTATAAAGGCAAAGTGACCATTTCTTTCGATCTCAAAACGCTTTTTACCTTCGTTTTTAACTAGTGGAACTTCTATGAATTCTGCTTTCATTTCTATGCCTTTGCTTTGTTATTTATTCAACAATGGAGAGGTAATAAAGTTCCGCTAGTGTAGGCTGCTGCTATGGTTTTACCCGATATAAGTAGGGGCTTCTTCCAGGGCTGTCTTTCTTGAGTTTAGGTAAGCGCTCGAACTTGTCTGTGGCAAGCATAGTCTTTTGGAACCTACTTCTGTCTATGGGAGTCTCAAGGATTACCTGATGCAATTGATGGAGAGCGGGCATCGTGAATTGTTCCGGAAGTAGGTTATGTGTGATGTGCTCTTGCCTGATGTCGTCTTTTAACCGCTCTCGGGCAGTCATTACAATGTCTTTGTGGTCCATCCACATGTCAGGTAGCTTAGAAACATCGAACCACTGCCATTCTTCGTCTAGAAAGCTTAATTCAGGGTGTATTTTGTCAATATCTACTAAAGCGTAATAGGAGAGGGTAACATATCTTCTTGAAAAGAAATCAGGATCGTCTATTTCAATCGACTTCAATGCCGGGTTTTCCAAAAATGCTTCTCTTTCCTTCTTAAAATCACGATCTGCAGAGCCAAACACAGCTAAAAACTTGAGGTGTTGGCCTTTAAGTCCAGTACGGAGTTCTAGTACAGACTCAGCGGCTTCTTCAACACTTTGCTTTTGCTCTACGTATCCGCCTGGCAAGAGCCACTTGTCTTTAATACGTAACAGCAAGCATTTGATCGCCCCATCTTGATAGCCCATGATGACAACATCAACTGAAAGCTGAGGTAGGAAGTCCTTAGAATTGATAGAAGTGATTCTCTTCATGTTGTACAAAAATATTAAATGTGACCTTTCGCCACAAATATTAATTATGTATATTTGTGACTTATTGACACAAAATAAATTCTCATGAAAAAGCCAGTGAAAATTACCCTCATTGTTTTAGCCTGCATAATTGGTTTAGTGCTGTTGATAGCCGGTGGAGGCTGGTTATGGGTACGTTCTAATTTCCTCAAGTTTGAAGGGGACTACGCTGAACAAACTGAGTTCAAGAAGATCACAATAGAGGGATATGCTTTTTTAGATAGAAATGCTAATGGCGAACTGGACGTTTATGAGGATGGTAGAAGGTCAATGGCTGAACGTGTTGAGAATGCACTTTCTCTAATGACTGTAGATGAGAAGATACATTTACTTAAAGGATCTGGAATTGCATCGGGTTTAGGTATGGTGCCAGAAGGCGAAGGAATTCCAGGCGCAGTCGGGACTATTGTACCCACACCAAGATTGGGACTACCTACTATCTATTTGTCAGACGGTCCTGCAGGCTTAAGGATTGAACCGGAAAGAGAAGGAGAGGATCGTACGTATTATGCCACTGCTTTTCCAATTGCAACACTTGTCGCTTCAACATGGAATGATGACTTAGTTGAGAACATTGGTCGTGTAATGGGCAATGAGGCAAAAGAGTATGGAATAGATGTCATTTTAGGTCCTGGAGCTAATATTCACCGACACCCACTGACAGGTAGAAATTTTGAATACTACTCAGAAGATCCTTTTCTATCGGGAAGCATGAGTGCCGCTATGATCAATGGAATAGAGTCGAATAATGTGGGTACTTCCATCAAGCATTATGTCGCTAATAATCAAGAAACTAATCGAAATTTAAACGATTCTAGACTATCTCAAAGGGCACTAAGAGAGATTTATCTAAAAGGCTTTCAAATTGCTGTTGAGCAGGCACAGCCTTGGACCATTATGTCTTCTTACAATATGGTGAATGGAGAATATGCTTCTGAAAGTTCGTTTTTACTCACAGATGTTTTAAGAGGAGATTGGGGTTTTGAAGGACTCGTTATGACCGATTGGTTTGGTGGGCAAGATGCTGTGGCTCAAGTATCAGCTGGAAACGACTTGTTAGAACCAGGCACTAAGAAACAATGGAATGCCTTAATCGAAGGATATGAGGAGGGTACGCTTTCTGAAGCTGTAATTGACCGTGCAGCAGGTAGAATTCTTCGATTGATTTTAGGGTCGAATAAAATGAAGAATTACCAATACAGTGATAATCCTGATTTGAAGGCCAATGCATTAGTCACGAGACAATCTGCTTCTGAAGGCATGACTTTGTTGAAAAATAACAACGCTACATTGCCGCTACAGGGTAAAGTGAATGTGGCACTGCTGGGGACTACTTCATTTGACTTTATTGCCGGAGGTACAGGTTCTGGAGATGTGAATGAGGCCTATACCATTTCATTAGAACAAGGTTTGCTCAATGTAGGAGAAGAGGTAAAGACCCAATCCAGAGCGGGTCAATTGGTGATGGAAGAAGGTCAGCAAAATGCTGGATTCGAGATTAATGAAAGAGCTGTAGAATTATTTGAAGACTTTAAAAGTACGCGCGAGGAGGAATTCATAAAGCCTGAGGGATTATCAGCCATGACCAACCCTTATTCGCCACCACAGATCAGCTACAGTGTAGAACAACTAAGAGAGATTGAACAAACTGCCGATGTAGCCATTATTACCATTGGCAGAAACGCTGGTGAAGGCGGAGACAGAGTGGAGAAAGATGATTTCTTACTATTCGACACTGAAAGAGAGATGATAGAGAGAACCACTCAGGTATTTCATGCTGCAGGGAAAAAGGTGATCGTTGTACTGAATATTGGAGGTGTGATCGAAACTGCTAGCTGGAAAGATTTACCTGATGCTATTCTCTTGGCTTGGCAAGGTGGTCAAGAAGGAGGGAATTCTGTGGCTGATATTCTAGCAGGCAATGTGAACCCAAGTGGTAAGTTACCGATGACTTTTCCCGTTAGCCTAGATGATCATTGGTCAAATGAAAATTTCCCATTGGGTGGAGAATCTATTGATTTTCTGAAACTGCTTACAGCTAAGCCTAAGGAAGAAGGAGAAGAATTGATTCAAAATATCGACTTTACGAATTATGAAGAAGGTATTTACGTTGGATACCGTCATTTCGATAAAGCTGAATTAGACGTCTCTTATCCTTTCGGTTTTGGACTTTCCTATACTGATTTTGAATTGAGTGAATTGAAGACCGTAATTGAATCCGATACTATCAAATTGGAATTGACGGTGACGAATACAGGAGCTATACCGGGTAAAGAAGTGGTGCAGGTGTATTCATCGTTACCAGAAACCAGTATCGATAGGCCTCTACAAGAATTAAGGAGTTTCGCTAAGACTACATTATTAATGCCTAATCAAGCAGTGACGATAGCCTTAAAGATTCCTGTAAAGGATTTAGCTTATTGGGATGAGGCCAAAAGCACTTGGGTTGTTGAACCAGGTGACTATGAAATGAGAGTAGGAAACTCATCAAGAAATATTGCCCTAAAGTCGGAAATAGAAATTAACTGAAAGGGTTAATTTCTATTTTCATAAGCTTTGTAAGCATCAGAAAGATCGGGTTCTGCACGCATATATTGATCTATAAGATCAGAATCTTGCATCCACCTATAAAACCATGAGACGCCATACTTTTTGTAATAGAAGGTAGGTAGCGCATATACCTCATCTTCTAGCGCTTCGTCCATGCTAATGATTTCATAACCCCGGGCTTTTAACTGGGTAATGATTTCGGGTGCGTAATGTAAATTCAGGAGATTGTCATGGCAGAGATAGATTTGCGCTATGTCTCTATTGAACATTTCTTGAGATAGTTCTTCAAAATGATCGAAATAGTCCATTGTCGCATTTACATACTGTTCCCCAATGGCTTTGGCCTTTTCTAATTCACCCTTTTTAATATGACGCGTGTACAGCGCGTTGAACATCCAGTCAGATGATTCTACAGTAAATGGTGAGATTTGATAGTTCAGCTCATGAAGTGCGTTTTCTATTAGTATATGTTGGGCAGAGTCCTTTCCTAAGTCGTTAAAAGGAAACCGAAAGTGCTTTAATTCCTTATTGTATTTTTCAGCCAACGGTCGGGTTAATCTTTCACCATCTTTTACTTCTTGAATGAACTGATCAAAAGGTGTAATTGAATAGCGAGGATGATTAAATGTATGATTTCCTGGTGTGATTAAAGGATGTTTTAGCCAAGCCTCTAATGTTTTTTGGTGTTTGTCAACTCTCACGCGTTCTTCATTAATAAAGATGGTTGCCGGAATTCCCATAGAATCTATTTTGCTCAAAAAGCGATTGCTGATCTCAACGGGAGAGGTGCTCGGGGTAGGCACATCATCGATAGTAAAAGCCACTCTCTTTTGAGCTATTGATTCTAAGGAAAGAATAGTAATGAGTAGTAAACCCAGCTGGATTGTACGGGGCATATTTAGATCAAAGTTTTGTTGGTTAATCTACTATTCGAATTTTAGGTACCTGTCGTATGTCCATTGATATGACCATTTGATTACATCATTCATGGCCAGGAATACTAATGTACAAAGCGTCATGATAGCTACGTACAGGTATTCAATATAAATAGCATTAGGACCTGTAACATCTTCGAGCCACATTCCTGTTATATTCGCAAGATTAGGTATAAGTGCCATAGGGAGCATTGCCGAGGATACCATAAGAGACCTCTTTGCAATTTTCCTGTACCTCCATCGGTAGTGCGCGGCAGTGTATATTAGCAGTGCAAGAACTACACACACAGGAAAGAACCTTAAGACTTGTTCAGTCATTAGCCATGATAGATTTAAGCTTGCCGTGTAAAGTAAGGCTATCAAGGCCACGATTAGAACTTTGCTCGTCTTAAAATAGGATAGCATAACATTTTGATACTCCTTCTTTAAAAGGCTAGAAATCAGTTTTTGCTTTTCTTCTTCAATACCTGCAAAACCAAATACACCAAAACCAGCATGCACTTCTTTAATGGCTTTATCAAGAGGTTTTTGTGGGTCATTTTCGAGTTTCTGTTCAACAGCTGAAGCTACATGGTCTAAGATTTCCAATTCAACTTCAATGTGTGTAAAACCCCTTGAGTGAATGAATTTCTTAATTTCTTGAATCTGATCTTTATTGAGCTGAGGCATGTTTTCTCAATTTGATAAAACTCTTATTTAATACAATAAAGCATATGATTAGGTAGCAGTTGAATACACTGATATAGGCCAGAAGGGTCCAGGGGTTTTCTACTAACCACTCTGAAGCCCATCCATTAATTATGGAGGGAATGATTAGGCCTGGCATATAAAGTGCATTGAGCCTGCTCATAAAGAAGGTGTTGTACAAAGGTTGAAACTTTCTGTTGTTCCAGGTGCGAACGAAGAAATTGTAGAACAGTACGACCATCATGCCGAGCGTGTAAATTCGTAAAACCTCATCTAAGTCTGTAGAAAAGAAAATAACACCTGTGGCTATCCCTATAGCCAGCGCAATCCAATAAGATTGCTTGGTCAGGATATTTAAAAACGTTAAATAGACTTCTTTGAAAGTTCTAATGTGTTCTGTTTTTAGTTTGGATCTTTGTAACCTCGCGGGTTTAACCTCCAAGACCACTTTGGCTACGGCATCTACAAATGAAGATTGATTAGAAGCTATGTCGTCTTCCACAGCACAGACGATGTGGTCAAGCAATTCATCCTTTACATCTTGGTACCAGATATTCTGCCCATCGATGTACTCTTTGATATGTTCTATTTGGTAATGTGCGAGTTTCATGAGTTTAAATTGAGATTTTATAGACGAACCGCTCTTTGTGGATTTTAATATAGACTAATGCATAAAGCGTAAAAACAGTTGACATGGCAACTTGCAATACCGGATAATTCAAATAGAACTCCATGGCAGCGTCTTGAGAGCCAAAGAAGAGAAGGCCAAATAAATTGAGAAACAGGTTAACACTGCTGGTTCCTAGTGTGGCAAGTCCTAGAAGTCTCAGATTAACGTCTGACTGTCTGTAATACTTGTTTTGCTTTCTACATTTTAGGTAAAACTTAATACTATCAAAGCCACTCAATCCAATAGCAACAATTACTCCTCCAGCCATTGTATAAAGTAGCACATGCTTGGGTTGAAAGACTTGATTCGCCTGAATGATAAGAAGTGTGATGAGGAGGGTATAGGCTGCGTATGGCCAAGATATAAGATAGTCTTTAGCGATTGCTAAGAATCGCTTCATGATCATTTTAGATCTAAAACCCTGCTGTTTTTTTTGTATACTTTGAATGCCCTTTACGCCTCCAAAGGCAGGTTGAACTTGTTCTTGAATGTGTTGATTGATGTCCTGATCCTTATTCACTCTGTTTTCGAATGAGGTAGAAATATGATCATACATCTCCTCAAAGAACTCCATGGTTCTTACATCGATTGATTTGAGATATTGGCCAATTCTATTATCTATTTCTTCTTTGTTCATTCTTAAGCCAGTTTTGGATCCAACACTTTTTGAAGATTAAGCAAGAACTCTTGTAATTCGGCAATGCGATTAGTAGCGGCAGCATTACCTTCTTTGGTCAATGAGTAGTACTTGCGAACCCTTCCATCAACAGGTTGTGTTTCAGTGGTCAGCAGACCTTCCGCTTCTAACTTGTGTAAAGTAGGGTATAGGGCACCTTCAGTGATTTGAATCTCGTCTGCAGTTATGGCTTTTACCTTTTGGGTAATCTCATAGCCGTACATTTTTTCATTCTCCTCTAAAAGTTTGAGAACAATAGTGGCGAGGCTTCCTTTTAAAAGTTTACTTGAAGACATGCATAAGTATACCTAATTTTCTTATACATAAGAAACTTAAGTATTAAAATGCTTCAATAAAGTTGATTAACGGTTACTGATCGAACTTATCAGTTTTCTCAGATCCAACTACATCCAAGTCTCTTCTCGAATGAATTCTAATGTTGATTACTAGTTCAGGACTTAGCTCGTTTGCTGTTTTATAGATTTGATCCACTAATGTCATAATCTCCTCATATTGTCCTTCAAGTACGGTTTCAAAAGGAGTGACCGTGTATTTTATGCCAGAGTTCTGTGTTAATTCGATACACTTATCTATTACCGGAAAGCCAGATTCACGATCTGAGATAGGAACAACCTGAATGCCTAAGTTGATTTGCATTTTGTAGGGTGATTAAGTTATGATATGATGAGGTGGTTAAGTTATAATGTAAAAATCTTAATCCTTAAATCTAGAGCCTCAACACCTAATCATTATACTGATTCATGGTTCTGGTAATGCCAATGCTGGTAAAACCATAAATCATGTCAATGGCTTTATCCATTGCAAAGGGAAGCTCATCAAACTCTTTTTGCGTGAACTTACTCAGCACATAGTCTACTTGACGGCCTTTTGGGAAATCATCTCCAATACCAAATTTTAGCCTGGGGTAGTTTTGGCCTCCTGTGAGGTCGGCTATATTTTTTAATCCGTTGTGACCAGCATCAGAGCCCTTAGCGCGCATTCTTAGTTTACCAAATGGGATAGCGATATCGTCAACAATCACAAGGCAGTTTTCTTTCTGAATCTTCAACTCGGTCATCCAATGACGCATAGCCTTACCACTCAGATTCATATAGGTTGTAGGTTTAATCAGATGGATGGCCCTGCCTTTATGCTTGATCTCGGTATGGTAAGCAAGTCTATCCATTTCAAACTTAGCATCATGTTTATCGGCTAATCTATCTAGGATAAGAAAGCCTATGTTATGTCTGGTCAGTTCATATTCTGCACCTATGTTGCCAAGTCCGATGATTAAGTATTTCATCTTGTTTAAGAGTTATTGCGCGAAAATAAAAAATCCCACCCGAATAGGGCAGGATTTCAGTTTATTCAAAGTAGTAATATGTTTACTCTTCAGCTTCCGCTTCTTCTTCAGCAGCCTCCAATTCAGCAGCAGACTTACCTCTAAGCGCTCTTGGAATTGCTACGTTAACCACGGTTACTAAAGGACTTGTCAAGAATTCGAAGTTCTCAGTTGGTAACTCACCTACTTTAATCGCTTTACCAATTCTCAACTCGCTAACATCAATATCAATTGATTCAGGCATATCTTTAGGAAGTGCTAAAACACTTAGCTTTCTGTTCTTAAGAATAAGTGTACCACCATTCTTAACACCAAGTGCTGTACCTAACGTTTTAACAGGAATATCCATTTTGATTGGTTTTCCTCTGAATAATTGTAGAAGGTCTACGTGTAAAAGCATTTCGCTTACTGGATGCCATTGCGACTCTTGTACAATCGCTTCGAACTCCTGACCTTCAATGTTTAATTTGATGAAACAAGCTTCTGGAGTGTACAATACAGGACGAAACTGGATAGCTGCAGCATAGAAGTGTATCTGCTCATCACCACCATAAAGTACGCCTGGTACATTTCCTTCTTGACGAAGTTTGTTAGATTCTGATTTACCGAGATTTGCTCTTTTAAACCCTATAATCTCAACTGTTCTCATTTTAATATGTATTTAAATAAATAATTGACTTACTGATCCGTCTGCAGATACATTGTTGATTGCCTTAGCAAATAGCTCTGCAACGGTTAACACTTTAATCTTCTCAGACTTTTCTTTCAATGGAATCGAGTCAGTTACTACTAACTCGTCTAACACTGAGTTATTAATATTTTCATAGGCTTTTCCAGAAAGGACAGGATGTGTACATACTGCTCTAACAGATTTAGCACCATTTTCCATTACAATCTTGGCTGCTTTACAAAGTGTACCACCTGTATCGATCAAGTCATCTACAAGTACTACGTCTCTGCCTTCTACGCTACCAATTATGCGCATTTCAGCAACCTCGTTAGGTCTTTTTCTATGTTTGTCAATTACGACCATTTCTGCATCGAAATACTGCGCATAAGACCTTGTTCTTTTAACACCACCCACATCAGGAGAGGCAAAAAGAATATTGTTCAAATTGAGGCTCCTTAGGTAAGGCACAAAAATCGCAGTAGCGTTTAAGTGATCTACCGGAATGTCAAAGAATCCTTGAATTTGGCCTGCGTGCAGGTCCAAAGTCATGATTCTATCAGCGCCAGCAGCAGTTAAGATGTTAGCCATCAATTTTGCACCAATAGCAATTCTTGGCTTGTCTTTTCTGTCTTGACGCGCATAACCAAAGTAAGGTATAACTGCTATGGCCTTGTAGGCACTTGCTCTTTTAGCTGCATCAATCATTAAGCAAAGCTCAATAAGATTGTCGCTAGGAGCCATAGTAGATTGAATTAAGAACACGTTGGCACCACGAACAGATTCGTTGTAGTAGGGAGCCATCTCGCCATCGCTAAATTTCTGTAGTTTGATTTCACCTAGACCTTGACCATAAAATTCTGCGATTTTCTGACCAAGTTCCGGAGAACCGTTACCTACAAATAGCTGATTAGCATGTCCTTGTTTATTCACCTTGCTCAAATTTGAGGTGCAAAGGTAAACATTTTATTAGAAAAGGGGAGGATTGATAATAATAAAAAACCCCGCATTAGCGGGGTTTTGAAGTTGGTCTACTAGGGCTCGAACCTAGACTCTTCTGAACCAAAATCAGACGTGTTGCCAGTTACACCATAGACCATCCTGAAATCGGAGTACAAAAGTAGTGCTCTGATTCTTATTTGAAAATGTTTTTTGAAGTTTTTTCTACTCTTCGTCTACCTTCCAGAAAGCTATACCACCAGCTTGTTTGCCAAGTTCCGCAGTATCAACGACTTTCATTGTAGAAAGGTCAATTACATCTACTTTTCCACTCTCATCGTACATACCCTCTACAGTTACAAAAGCATACTTACTGTCGCTAGATATGGCTACCCCATGGGTTACTTTCTGGCTATTGTCTAATCTGGCCAACTCTTTACCACTCTCTAAATCCCAGATACCTGTTTTGGCAGCTGTCTTGTAAGAAACCACCATATACTTGCCATCAGGGCTTAAATCAATGTTGTATGGTCCTTTGTCGGTTTTGAATTTGCGTGTAGGCTTCCAAGTTTTAGTATCAATCTCTAAAACTTCTGCCTGACCATTGCCAGCTACATAAACCACATCTTTAGTTGGATGAGGACTTACCCAAGTAGGTTTAAACGCTGAGTGCTTCATGCCGCCCATATCGTGTCCCATTTTACTGTGGTCCATTTTGGAATGATTCATTTTAGAATGGTCCATTTCCTTTTTATCAGCATCATGATCCATCTTAGAGTGGTCCATTTTGCTATGGTCCATTTTACTGTGATCCATCTTAGAATGATCCATATCGAGCATCTTAGAAGCTTCATCTAGATCTAATGTTCTAGCCACTTTAAGATTGAATGCATCGATTTCGAATAATTCTCCAGACATCATGGCTACAGAGTAGTGCTTCATTCCATCTGCTGAAAGGCGGCTACCATGAGGCATAGCCCCTGTGGTAATCTGCTCCAATTCTGTCATGGATTCTACGTCTACCACAGACACAGTACTTGGCACCATATCTCCATGAAGATTGAAGTTTACGCAATATAGAAGTCCTGTAACTGGGGAGATTTGCATAGAGGCAGGGAAGAGGCCTAGTTGTACTGTTCCGACTACCTCATCAGTACCAGTTTTGTATTTGTATAGCGTACCATAAGGATTACCATGCGCCATGCTTAGGTACCAGTATTCGCCATTAGGTCCCACCGTAATACCATGAGGTCCTTCAATTTCTGCCGGCCAAACACCAACAGGTATGTCCTTAATGTTTTCAGCTTTTTCACCATCAAATTTGATTACAGATACTTCGTCTTCTGACTCCGCAGTAACATACACATAGTAATTCTGTGCCTGACCTGAATAAGCGATAAGCATTAGTGCCATGCCTAAGGCATAAGCCCATATTGATCTTTTAAGTGTAATTGTTTTCATAATTTCCATTGCTGTTTACTTGCTTTGGATTTTTACAGTTTCAGTTTCTTTTGGGGCAACTTTCGAAGCCCATAATCCGCTATGCATATCAGAGTAAAAGAGATGCCCTTTATGCAATTGCGCTCCCCATGTTTGTGGCATATTTGGAATAAAGCCATCGGGGTCACCAGGTAAAAAGAAGTTTATTTGTCTACCTTGGGCCAAAAGATCTCCCATTAATTCACCACTAATATCTATTACACGAACCCCACCATTGTAAAAAGTGGCGTAAAGCGTTTCGCTTTCTTCGTCTACCCAGTAGTTGTGAGATCCCGCAAATGGCACCTCAAATCTTGCTACTTCTTCAGGGTTATCTAAATCGGTAAAGTCTATCATGTGGAGATAGCCACCAGCTAAATAAGATCCATTTTCAGCATATGGGAAAACTTCATCTCCAGCTATCACATAGAATTTGCCAGTTGATTTACTCTTAAACGGAAATGCCGCATGATTGTCACCACTAGGGTAGGTGTAGCTTGCGAATTGTACAGGATTTTCAGGAGATCCTCCTGCAATGCCATTGCCCACGTCTACCAATTGCACACCATCTGACCAGTTTGAAGAATAGGCTATGCCATCTTGCACCCAAACATCGTGAATAGAATGTCCCGGTGTTTCTAGTTCGAATTTACTGACAGCCTTAGGATTCTTAGGATCTTTAATGTCTATGATATAGTATTTCTGTCCGGCACTGAGTGCATAGATATATCCTTTATCAATAAATACATTGTGCACGCCACCCGTTAGGTTTTCATCGAAAGTAGAAATGATCTTAACATCTCTAGGATTAGAAGTGTCGAGAATAACGAGACCATTTTTTCTATTTGATGCACCTTCACGACTAATCACTGTAATGTTACCGTCTTCTGATACTTTAACATCATTCACTGTTCTAGCGTCTACCTGTATACTATCGATACGAGAGATGTTAGACGGGTCAGTTACATCCCAGAAGTACGCTGTTCCATCAGCATTCCATGTACCGGTTACACCGTAATCACGGCCGTCTTGTCCTTCCCAAATCCATAAATCGGAAGTGAATTTTTCTGTGACCAATCCTTGCCCTACAGTTTCTATTTTTCTGTAGACATCTCGCTCACTAATTCTAAAAGTCTTTTGAGCAGTGGCAACACCAGCAGAGGCGGTAACGCTATATATACCTGCCTTATCAGCTACGAATCGACCATCTTGTCTAATTAATCCAGAAGCAGATGTAGATACATCATCTGCCTTACCATCAAATGAATATCTAATGGGAACGTCTACCGAATTACCATTTTTATCTACTGCGTTGGCTGAGAAACGGAATACATCTCCAGTACGATTGCCATCACTTTCTACATCGAGTTGTAGTTTTTCTATAGGATTTGTCTGAACATTTATGTTGATGACATTTTCGATGTTATCGACACGAGCTGTGACCTTAACGTTTCCTTTAGCTTGCGTGTAGACATTACCAAAGTCATCAACCACGGCAATTTCCTCATCAGATGAGTTGAATGAGACTTGTACGTCATTTCTGTCTAGACCGGCTTCATCAATAATCTTATATTGAAGCTTAATAGGGGAGCCGGCATAAACATTTTCAGGTATATCTGAAATTCTGATTTCTGCTATGGCAGGGAAATTTACATTAACATTGAAAGCATGTCTCACACCCGGTACAAAGGCAAGGATATTTACCTCTCCTGGTAGAAATGCCTCTGCCATACCTTCACTATCTATATACAGCTTTTTCTTATCTCTAGAGTATAACCTAACATTAGCCTCTATTCTTTTGCCATCTTCTTCAACATAAGCTGATATCTTTCTTTTATCTCCCACATTAAAGTCCAGATCAGTCGTTTCGATGATGATCTTCTTTTGAGCGAATGCCTCAAAAGAAAGACTAACGGCTATCGCAATGAGTGCGACAGCCGAAATTCTTCTAGTGGTATTTTTAATTAGTCTTAAAGGGATCATTTGCTTTGGATCTTAGTTTCCTGAGGTTTAACGGGCTCCATTTTGGCTGACCATAAACCGCTATTCCAATCTGAGTAGAAGATATGTCCTTTATGGAGTTGAGCACCCCAAGTGAATGGTGCATTTGGAGAATACCCGTTAGCATCGTTAGGAATAATCCATGCAATTTCTCTGCCTTGAGCTCTAAGATCTCCCATTAGCTCACCGCTTAAATCAACTACGCGAACACCTGCATTGTAGAATGCTACGTAGAGAATATCATCTTCAATCCAATAGTTGTGAGAACCTGCATACGGAATCTCGAATCTTGCCACTTCTTCCGGATTGTCCAAATCAGTAAAGTCGATTACGTGCAAATAGCCACCGGCCATATTTACACCACCTTTACCTGTGTCTAATCCGTAAGGGAAGATTTCATCGCCACCAATTACATAGAACTTACCGGTTTTACTTTTGTATGGGAAAGAGGCGTGATTGGCTTTATTTGGATAAGCATAACTAGAAATCTTAACCGGATTAGAAGGTGATCCGCCTGCAATACCATTACCCACATCTACCATATGGATTCCATCTCCCCAATTAGAAGAGTAAGCAATGCCATCTTCAACCCATACATCGTGAATAGCATGGCCAGGAGTATCCAGTTCGTATTTACCTACTGCTTTCGGGTTTTTAGGATCATCGATATTGATGATGTAATACTTTTGTCCACCTGAAAGGGCATATATATGATTCTCATATATGAATACATTGTGTACGCCTCCTGTCATGTTTTCATCGAATCTTGAAATTATTTCAGCATTGCTAGGGTCTTTTACATCAATGATTACAAGTCCATTTTTTCTGTTTGAAGCACCTTCACGGCTAATGACGCAAATTGTACCATCTGCAGAGATTTTCACATCGTTAACGGTTCTTGCGTCTACTTGAACAGAATCAATTTTTACAATGCTTGCCGGATCGGTTACATCCCAGAAATAGGCTTTCCCATCAGCACCCCAAGTACCCGTTACTGCATAGTCTCTTCCATCAACACCTTCCCAAATCCAAAGATCTGATGTGTGCTTGTCATTTACGGAGCCCTGACCTACCATTTCAATCTTTCTTGCTACATCACGTTCAGTAATAGTTACTGATCTTAGTCCAGCAGCTACTCCTGCAGATGCAGTAATCGTATATGTTCCAGCTTGGTTTGCCACAAAATTTCCATCCTGTCTAATCAAACCAGAAGCTTCTTGGCTGCTGTTGCTCGAAATTCCTGAGAAACTGTAAGTAATTGGTGCATCAGCTACTTCATTTCCTTTTGCATCTAAAGCTTTAGCTCTAAAATGGAAGACATCCCCTGTTCTGCCTTGATCACCATCTACACTTAGTTCAATAGTCTTGATCGGGTTCTTTACTACATTGATATTAACGGTATTACTAATGTTCTCAGCTTGGGCAGTTATAGTTATTTTACCCGTTCCAGTTGAGTTGATCACGCCAAAAGGGTTAATAATGGCAATACTTTCATCACTAGAAGAGAAAGTTACTGCTGCATCATCTCTTGTTAATCCAGCTTTATCCATCACTTTGTACTTAAGTGATACAGGAGTACCTGAATAGATCTTTTCTGGAACATCTTGGATGTTTACCTCCGTGATTGGAGGATAATTGACGGTTATCTGAAAATTCGTTCTTCCCGCGCCTTGTGCTAGTGCAATAACGTCAAAAACACCTGGTTTATAAGCAGTCGCAGTTAGAGTTGAATCTATGAAGAGTTCTCTTCTAGCTCTTGAGAATAGACGAACAGGAGTGTCTTGTTTTTGACCGTCCTTTATAACATAAGCCTCGATAGAGAGTTTTTCTCCTACCTCCATCACTGGTTTTTCAGGCTTAATTACAATTTCTTGCGCGCTTAATGACATGGTCATTAAAAATGTAAGCGCCACGAGTATGCTCTTTGTAGTTTTCATAAGGATATATTGAATGGAGGAAACTACTCAATAAGCCTTAAGGCTACAAACTTTTCTATTTGATTGGTTCCCAGATTGACTTCAGTTGTCTCGCTTTTTTACTTTTGAATTCAACTTTGCCATTTAAAGCAAAAATGAGGGCATCATGAAAAGGTTCTGAAGCAAACAAAGTTTCGGTTAAAACTACCTCACCATCAGCGACAAATATTTCAATAGATGACTGATCTACATAGAATTCTAGCTTTAATTCCTTCCTATCCGAAAAATTCTGAATAAGGGCACGGTGAGTGGAATCAGCAAAGTCTGGAATCTCTTTGTGTAATGGAATTTTCGTTCGGTCACTCAATATGACACCGTCTAAAATGACCACATAATACTTTTCACCTGCGCTGTTTCTAAATTCTACACCAAAGAATTTGCCTGCAATATCTTCTAAATCAAAGGTTACTTCTGCCCAATAAGGCACCTGTTGAGAGACATCTCCTTGGCTAGTGCCTCCTTGAGAAAGCCAGAAAAATTCATTGTCTTGAACATCAAAACCACCAGCTTCAATCGGAATACCTGTTTCTAGCAATTTTAATTCTTTCACTGGTCTAGATGCTACACGATATTGATCGAAGCTTTTGATCAAATGAAGACTTCTAGGTAAGGTCATAGCGCTACGCCAGTTCTCAGTAGGTACAACCTGGGCATATTGCCAATTACTCATCCAGCCTATAAAAATCCTTCTGTCATCTTCCTGAGGGATGTCTGACCAAGTGACTCCTGCATAGTTATCTCGACCATAATCCAACCATAATGGTTTGGTCATATCGTTACTTGGTGTGAATGATTTGCCATCAAAGTCTCCAATGAAGTACTGTGTAGCCGAGCCACCATTTTTTCCACCACTGCCAATGCTCACCAGCATAACCCATTTTTCCTCTTCTGTATCTTCTAATTTTAGTTTGAATAAGTCCGGACATTCCCATACGCCACCGTGACTTCCAGCATTTTCACCAAAATCACTTTCAAAAGCCCATTCTTTGAGATTAGTTGAGGAGTAGAGCATCACCTTATCTGCCGCGGCAAGAATCATGATCCATTTTCCAGTTTCTTTATGCCAAAAAACTTTAGGGTCCCTAAAGTCTCTTATTCCCGGATTGGGGATTACTGGGTTACCTTCATATTTACTCCATGTTCTTCCTTTATCATTGCTATATGCAATGCTCTGATATTGAAATGTGATATTTCCTTCTTCCTTTTCACCTTTTGGATCATGATGTGTGAATATGGCGATCATAGGAGGGTGATCACCTTTCTGAAGTCCAGATGTGTTATTCCAGTCTATTACTGCCGAACCAGAGAAAATGTATCCCAAGTCGTCCGGATAAAGCGCAATGGGGAGTTCTTCCCAATGCACGAGATCAGTGCTTATGGCATGTCCCCAATGCATTGGCCCCCAGACAGTGCTATCTGGATAGTATTGATAGAAAAGATGATATTCTCCGTCATAATAAACCATGCCATTAGGGTCATTCATCCAGTTGTTTTTAGGAGAAAAGTGTATGAGCGGTCTGTATTTTTCTTGGGCAAAATCTGGTAGCCTTTTTAATTTGGCATGGAACGGATCTGACTCACAGCCAAGAAGAATTAAGAGCGTACATAGAAGTAGGACGGAAGGTTTGGAACTACGCATGGGTTAAATCTTTTTCTAATTCTTCTAAAGATTTTCCCTTTGTTTCCGGCATAAACTTCCAAACGAATAGTAACTGGAACACCATAAATATGGCAAAAATGGCAAATACCATAGAAGGACCAATTGAGGTAAATAAAGCCGGTACCATGGCAGGAATGATTGCGGCCAGCCACCAGTGCACAGATGTTCCAAATGCTTGCCCTTTTGATCTTAGATGATTCGGGAATATTTCTGATATAAATACCCAAATTACCGCCCCTTGCCCAATCGCGTGTGCACCTATAAAGAGAAATAGGGCGGGGGGAATGGCGGATGTCCAATTGAAAGCAAAGGCTAGCGAGGTAGTTGCTAGAGTGAGAATGTAACCTATTGAACCAATATACATGAGTTGCTTACGTCCAAGCTTGTCAATGAGTACGACCCCAAGTATTGTGAAGATAAAGTTGGCGATTCCAATGCCCACTGTGCTCAAGAATACCGCATCTTCACCGAGTCCTGCTTCAGAGAATATTCTCCGGGCATAGTATAACAGTGCATTAATTCCACTGAATTGATTAAAGAATGAAATGGCAAATGCCAAGAACAGTGGGAATTTGTATTTCTTTTTGAAGAGGGCTTCGCTTTTATCTTCATGCTCTACTGTTTCGCGAACAAGTGCAATTTGATCCTCAACTTCTTCCGGTTGATAAATGGCTTCGAAAATCTTTCGAGCTGCTGCTTCATCATTCTTTTTGAGAATAAGCCATCTGGGACTCTTCGGAATCCCGAATACTATGATGGTATAGATTAGGGCAGGTAGGGCTTCAATTCCTATCATCCACCGCCAAGCTTCAGCATCAATATTCTGAGCAATCAACGAGTTAGAAACGAAGGCTACCAGTATTCCAAAAACAATGTTCAATTGATAGAGGGCAACTAATCGGCCTCTTTTATTTGCCGGAGCAATTTCTGATACAAAAGCCGGAGCGGCTATGGTAGATGCACCAACGCCTAGGCCTCCTATAAACCTGAAGACGGCAAATAACCAAGGATCACTTACACTTGCTGAGCCTAGTGCTGAAATGGTGTAGAGAACACCAATGAGTATTAGTGAGTTTTTTCTACCGATTCTATCATTAGGAAAACCCCCTAGCATGGCACCAACAACAGTTCCCCATAGTGCAGATCCTACTACAATCCAGCCATGGAAAAGATCATTGCTTCCATTGAGTGTAAAGTCTTTCCAAAGATTTTGTAAGTCTTGTTCTGCACCATTGATAACGATAGTGTCAAAGCCAAATAAAAATCCTGCGAGTGCAGCAGTAAGGGCCCAAAAGCCAAGGCGATTAGATTTCATATCAAAAAACTATGACAGAAGATAGAATATCTAGATTAAATAAGAAAGGCGCCTATTGGCGCCCTTTCTAAACATCTAAGCTCTTAAGATGCTTAATGCTGGTTGTTAAACTTGTAACAGAATCAGTCTTAAAGTTTCTGTCTTGTTCTACAAAGAAGTATTGCATTCCGGCATCTCCCTTATATCTAAAGACTTGTTGCCAATCGATGATACCATTGCCGACTTCGGTCATTGGTCTGCCTTCGTCTAACGATAGGTCTTTTACATGCCAAAGTGGAACTCTTCCCATATTATCTCTGAAGAACTTAATTGGGTCTTTTTCGGCATATCTAACCCAGTAAATATCAAGTTCTAGTTTTACCAAATCCGAGTCACACTCATTAAGAATTACGTTCATTGGCATCTCTCCCTCCAAATCCATGAATTCAAAATCGTGGTTGTGGTAGCCAAACTGAAGTCCTGATTTTTTTGCAGTTTCTCCACATTTGTTAAATAACTCAGTTAGTTCTTTGTACTGATCCAGTTTCTCCCTTTCGTTTGGCATTAAATAGGCACAAACAATATACTTGGCGCCAAGCTCTGCTGCATCATCAACACTTTGTTGCCAAGTACCAGGATCTTTCATGTTAGCAGTTACCACATGAATACTTGGCATTTCCATTTTAGAGTCTTCAATAATCTGCTTTGCTTCTGCAATAGGCTTTCTTAAGAGTTTTCCATTTCCAAAATCAAAGCCCTCAAAAAAGTCATAACCTGCTTTTCTAAGCTTCTTGAGGGTTCCTGCCATGTCTTTGTAGATTACATCTCTTACTGTGTATGACTGGAATCCGAATTTTTTAATTTTTTCTTCTGCTGTTGCAGCCATAATGCTAGGTGCTGCCAGCGCACCTGCAACTGCTAGGCTTGACTTTTGGACAAAATCTCTTCTTTTCATTTTCAAAGGTTAAAGAAAGTAAACTAATAAAATCTAGCTGATGATGCTATTCTTCTGTTGTCATTGGGCCAATAAGTTCAATAAATGTGCCATCGGGGTCCTGTATAAGTGCTAAATGTCTTCCTCCGCTTACTGGAACCGGTGACTTGCCCAAAAGCTTAACCCTAGCTTTTTTCAATCTTGCTAAGAAAGGGTCTAGCGATTTCACAAACATGGTAGCGTATTGCACCCCTGTATCGTCTTGAATATTCTTTTGTTTTGGGTGAGTTGCCTTTTTCTTGAAAGACACCAACTTCCATTCAGTCGCATTTTCATCATCTATGGTCTTAAGGATGATTACGTCAAAGGGTTTACCTCCTGAAAGTCCTGATTTCTTTCCGAACTCTCTATCGATTGAGAAGCCTCCTGTCTCGACCAAGCCAAGAACGTCTTTGTAGAAAGCGAGTGATTTCTTCATGTTACTCACTACCACTCCGAACGAGATTGAGCCGGAGGAGAATTCGCTTGGTGTTTTTTGAGTCAAACTATCGGTTTGTGCTAAAGAGTAGGGGGTGTATACCAAAAAGGCAATACCTATAATAAAGGCGTAGTTCAAAAAATGTCTCATACTCTAAAATACCTTTTTTAAGCTTTATTACCGAAGAGCTTTATACTCTCAGATTGGGAATATTAACAATTATTAATACTGTTTTGGGACGTTCTGTTAAATCATGTGAATTGTAACTGATTATTTATCAGGGGTATACCGGATTTAGAGTTTTTGGCAAGGGGCTTGCAAACGCCTATGTATAGGTTAAGCAAAAAACAAACTATGTGAAGTTGGAACGTGAAGTTGATGGTTATTTATCTATTTGGTTGAGGTGAACCCCGAGAAATACGTTCTCGGGGTTCCTTGTTTTTAGAAAATAAAAAAAGCCGCTTCTGATTCACAAAAACGGCTTTTTATAATGTATACTTTATTCTTAGTCTGTAGTAATCACACCCCTAAGTGCCAGTACATTGACTCTTGGTATCGAGGCTCCGTTTGCATTGAGTGCATCAATAATCAAATTAGCTACAATACCATGACCTCTTGGGTTAGGGTGAACACCATCTGTTGACATGATACCATTCGGATCGAAAGCAGGGCTTAGATTAACACCATTCACTTCAATACCCGCAACACCATCAACAGCAGCAATTGCATCTGCTTGGAATTGCTGTAAGAATGGATCTAAAGCTGGTACTAATCCTTGTAGCGGATTAACAAGTGCTGCCGCTGTTTGCGCATCTACACCTGCTAAATCCATAAATGCCGGTTGAACGTCTACTAAAGTTAAGGCACCATTAACTTGGGCATTGATTTGTGCAACAGTTGCCGCTATAATGCCATTGTATAAAGCGCTTGTCCCTACAACTGTTCTTACTTCGCTTTCAGAGAGAATCAAATTATCTGCAGCTGGAACGGTTACCCCAATTAGTAGTTGCGGATTACCTCCAACTTGTGCACCTAGTTGAGTAGCTGCTGATAGTGTCGGTAAATCAGCTGCGGTTGCAGGTCTAGATTGTCTGAATGGCTCCAAAGCAGCTCTTGTTCCAGCAGGTAAACCCAAACCATCGAAAACAGGACCCAAGTCAGTCAAGGCATCATCTGTCATTAAAATAGGGTTAGCTCCTACCTGATAGGTCACTTTACGCTGATCAGCTTGCTCCTGTGTTAGAATAGAAGCCAATACGAGCTGGTCCATAAGTCCATTGAAAGTGGCAAAGCCAGCATTCAATTGATCTCTTTGCGCTTCGCTAGTAACTGGTATTGAGTTATATGGTACAGCACGGAAGAAAGGAGTAAGTACAATAGGAGGTATAGTTATAACTACACCTCTGGCTCCACTCTGAACAAGTGCTGTTAAAGAAGAAGCTAATGCATTTTGGAATGCTGTCTGATCAGAGATTAACGCTTCATTCGAACCTCCTCCAGAAGCATAGCCTAAGATGTCATTGTTCCCTAACCAATAAGTAAAGAAGGTTGGATTTGTAGCTAATGCATCACCTAAAACAGTACTGGTACCAGGGTCAGAAGCAAATCGAGCATACAATCCATTAGCTGCTAGACCAGGGTCATTCACTTGAAGAAGAGTCATGCCTGGTACACCAAAATTATTCAGGGCAGATTTGTCACCACCAAACGCAGATACATTTTCACCTACAGTTGGTACTGGTCTTAATTGACTAAGAGAGAGTTCGAATCTACCAAAGAATCCTCCTTGTGGGTTTACACCTGATCTACCATTTTCTGAGTTGATGTCTGGTTGATTGAAATCACCTCCACCTACACCAGAGATACTCAACTGTTGTGCAAGAAGAGCAGGGAAGGAGTTGGCCTGTCCGCTGTTGTATAATGCGCCATCCATGAAACCTGCGGTTAACGAGTTACCGATAGACACATAGTTGGAAAAGTCATAAGAACCTGGCGTTCCTGTTACGGGAGAGGGTAGTGGATTTTCAGCTTCCACTAATTCCCTTAATGCATCTTCCTCATCACAGGAAGTAACACCCAACGAAAGGGTTAATGCTGCAAATAAGTATATCTTAAATTTTTTCATTTTCGTTCCTGATTATCTGAAGAATTCGTCAAAAGTGATTTGGATGTAATAGATACCACCTAATGTCGGGTTACCGAATGAGGTAGTATATCTCTCATTAAGCAAGTTGCTTGCGCCAACTTTTATGCTAGACTTCCACTCAGGTACTTTATAGGTTACTTGAGCATCAAGTGTACCGAATGCCGGAATAATACCTACTCCGAAAGAAGACTCCCAAAGGAAAGCTTGCTGCCATCTGTAGTTTACATTAAAACCAATACGGTCAGTCACTTTTCTATTTGAAAGCTTCAGGTTGAATCTGTATTCAGGAGTGTTGAAACTTGCTCTAAAGCCTTGTGCAATTAGGTCTTCTTGAGTAATCAATTGGTTGTAAGCTACGTTACCACCAAGCGCCCACCCGCCATTAAGCGTATAGTCAATTTGAGCTGCCCATCCTTGAGATTCTACCTCACCAGTGGCATTAATATCGAATCCGTAACGTTGAGTAGGGATGGTTCCATTCACAATGGCTGCTCTTTGTGCAGCGGAACCAGCATCTGGATTATCTACGGTTAAACCTCCCGGTACAGCTTGAGTGAAATCAATCTCTGCGATAAAATCATTATAGACACTGTAGTAGTAATACGCATCAACTAGAAGTCTACCATCAGCAAAAAGGCCTTTGTAACCTACTTCGTAAGTATTAACCTTTTCAGTTTCAAACTGGTCGTTAATTCTAGTTTCTTCTACTAAGAGAGATGGATCTCCTGCCGCTTGAGCCTGAGCTACACTTTGAGTAGTGAATATGGTGTTTGTCTGGAAGTTGTAACGGTCAACTAACAAATCATTGCTACCAATTAATCGTCTGGTTTGTACGTCAAGGTCAATGAACTGGTCTTGTGTAGTAGGAATACGGAAACCTCTTTGGAATGAACCTCTTAGATTGTGGTTATCTGCAATTGTACCCACAGCAGAGATTCTTGGAGAAAGCTGTCCATCAAAGAATTCGTTTTTATCATATCTTAATGAACCTTGAAGTTTTAGATTATCATTAGCTAGGCTTTTTGTAATCTGAGTATAAGCACCCCACTCGTTAAAACTTATCTCATCACCATTTTCATCTAATGCGAAAAGCGTTCCTTCTGAATTTAGTGCAAATCTTCTAAGGTTACCACCTACAACTACTTCGGCCCAGTCGATTTTGTTACTCAAGTCCCAGCTACCTTCAGCGTGATAAAGGGCTGATCTATCTAAGAATTTAGCTCCTCCTTCAGCAATTGAAACATTTCTCAATTGGTTGGCTAAGTTGTCAAATGCTGGAGTACCAGGTTGAGGTTGAGCTGCATCGGCAATGGCTCTTCCCGCTGCATGTGCTTCTTCAATACTACCACCTAATAATCTAGAACCAGCAAAACCTCCTAAATAAGGAGCCAGGTAGGTCTGTTGATTTATTAAAGAAGCCAAGGTATTTGCTGCATAGCTATCTCCTGAATTTTCTTGAGTAGTGTAGGCTCTTACGTAGAAATCAGAGCCTCTTAATTCGACCTTACCGGTAATGATACTAAAGTTGTCTAGTACGAATCTGTCATTTGCTGTATAAACTGTGCTACCAGCACCATAATTGAATTGTCCTAGAAGTTCTAATTCGTCATTTATTCTGTAATGTAGTGCGCCACCAAGTTTGATACTTTCAGTAGTGTTATCTACAAAAGAAGCCTCTGAGAATCCAGTAGGCGTAAATAGACCGTCTAGGCCATCAGGGATTAATGAGCGAATAGCAGGTAAAGATTGATCACCACCAGCTATGGCGATATCAGCTATGGTTCCAACTGGAAAAGCAAAATCACCATATTCGTTTACGCCATCATATAATCTATTATCACCTCTAGAAGTAGCTCCTCTTTCAACTACACCAAATGTTGCAGGACCTTGGTCTCTGGTATCTACACCTCTAAAGTCTTGTGCAGATAAGTAAGAACCTGTCAGTTTGAATGCAAATTTATTATTGAATGATTTAGCCCATCTGAAACCATAGTCTTGATAAAGGGCCATGTCATCATCTCTTTCATCTACATGGTTAACACCTGTTTTTACATAAGCGCTTAACCCTTGATAATCGAAAGGATTTTTTGAGTTTAATAGTAGAATACCTTGAATGGCATTTGGTCCATAAAGAGCAGAAGCCGCTCCCGGAATCATTTCTGCGGACTCAAGGTCTAAATCGTTAATACCTACAATGTTACCTACTGCGAAGTTAAGTCCAGGTGCTTGGTTGTCTATTCCGTCAATCAATTGAACGAATCTTGTATTACCATTAGAACCAAAACCTCTAGCGTTCACAGATCGGAAGGTTAAACTCTGTGTAGAGAAATCAACACCTTTTAATGTTGCTAAACCTTCGTAGAAGTTAGTTGAAGCAGTGTTTTGGATATCTAAGATGTCTAGTTTCTCAATTGATACGGGAGACGTAAGGATGTTTTCCTCGATTCTAGAGGCCGAAACGACAACCTCTTGTCCAAAAATCACTTGTTCTTCCATTCTTACATCAAGCCCAGTTGTGTTGGGTTGAGTAATGCTGACTTCCTGTGGTTGGTAGCCTACATAAGAAAAAATGAGTGTTAGGGGAGGCGCTTGATTAACTGTTAGGCTAAAAGTTCCGTTGGGTTGTGAGATAGTTCCCACGAGTTTGTCCTTCACCCTGATATTCACACCAGGTAAGGTCTCTCCGGTACTGGCATCATATACAGTTCCGGATATAGTAGTCTGAGACTGAGCGCTTAATGTAATCGTTTGCATTACGAGCACAATCAAAAACAGACATTGAATGGTTCTCTTCAAATTCATTGTCAATGTGATTTTAAACAAATAAAGTTTGGCTTGATTAGTTTTAAATGGATGTAAAACATAGGTATAACTTCAAAAATACAAGCTTTCTTAAGCTTATAAAGCCATTCAGCAAAAAATTGTTCGCTATTTATTACAATAAAAATTCTTGAATTTCTGAAGTATGCAATCGATTTAAGATTGTTGCTTATTCTCTTCTTCCAAATGCTTTACAAATTTATCGCATAGTCTGTTCATAGCTGCAGACATAAATTCATCGCCAGTCGAATTCAATACACTCTGCGCGAGACCACCTAAGCAGTCTACATAAAAGCGTTTCATTTCATCTACAGGCATTTCTTTGTTCCAAAGATCTATGCGTAAAGTACTTTGGTTTTCATGATCCCAGATGGACAAGGAGAAGGATTTTGTTTCTGATGGTCCTTCAACATCTTTATCGGTGGCATCCCAATAGATTTTCTCAGGGATGTTTTCATCATCTAATACAACTTTTAGACTAATATCTGATTCTCTCATCTGTTATATATTCATTTCAGGGATGTCTCCCTCAATTATTAATTCGCCTTCTGTGGCATTTTTAATCTCTTCTACAGTAACTCCTGGGGCTCTTTCTAGTAGTTTAAATCCTCCTTGTGGTAGAACATCTAGCACAGCCATATCGGTTACAATCTTTTTAACACACTTAATGCCTGTAATGGGTAGCGTACAAGTTTTCAAGAGTTTTGAGTCACCACTTCGGCTTTTGTGTTGCATGGCTACAATTATGTTGTCTGCCGAAGCTACCAAGTCCATTGCTCCACCCATTCCTTTTACCATTTTACCCGGGATTTTCCAGTTGGCTATATCTCCATTCTCAGATACTTCCATAGCTCCTAGAATTGTTAAATCCACATGACCACCTCTGATCATTTCAAAGCTTTCTGCAGAACTGAATAGGGAAGAGCCTTTTAAAGTAGTAACAGTTTGCTTGCCTGCATTAATTAAATCCGCATCAACAGCTTCCTCATCCGGGAAAGGTCCTATACCCAATAATCCATTTTCGGATTGTAAGACTACATTAATATTTTCCGGAATAAAGTTGGCTACTAGGGTAGGAATGCCAATCCCAAGATTGATATAAGTACCGTCTTGAACTTCCTGAGCTATTCTTTTTGCTATTCCAATCTTATCTAGCATAACTATTTGATTCTAGTAGTACGTTGTTCAATTCTCTTTTCGTAGTCAACTCCTTGGAATATGCGTTGCACATAGATGCCAGGGGTATGAATTTCATTTGGGTCTAATTCACCAATCTCCACTAATTCTTCAACTTCAGCAATCGTAATTTTACCTGCTTGGGCCATCATGGGGTTGAAGTTTCTTGCAGTTCCCTTGAATACAAGGTTACCCGATTTATCACCTTTCCATGCTTTTACTAGGGCAAAGTCTGCTTTGAGCCATTCCTCCATTAAATACATTTTGCCATGGAATTCTCTTACCTCTTTACCTTCGGACACCTCGGTACCATAGCCTGCAGGCGTGAAAAATGCCGGAATTCCAGCCCCACCGGCTCTTACTCTTTCTGCCAGTGTACCTTGAGGGATAAGATCTACTTCTAATTCTCCAGAAAGCAGCTGTCTTTCAAATTCAGCATTTTCGCCAACGTAAGAGGAGATCATCTTTTTTACTTGACGTGTTTTGAGCATCAGCCCAATACCAAAATCGTCTACACCCGCATTATTAGAAATACATGTAAGGCCTGTTGTGCCTTTTTCAACAAGAGCCGAGATACAGTTTTCAGGTATACCGCATAAGCCAAAGCCTCCCAACATGAGTGTGGCATTATTTGGAATATCCCGAATGGCTTCTCGCGCATTGGATACTTCCTTATTGATCATAGAAATGTATTATAGTTTACTTAATTCAGCACGAACCGCTTGTTCATCGGCTTCCAATTGTGCTTTTAGCGCATCAACTGATTCGAATTTCTGTTCCTTTCGGATTTGGTTTACGAATTCAATACAGATTTCGCTGTCGTAAATATCTTCATTAAAGTCGAAAATATGTACTTCTATTGTGCGGTTCTCTCCGCCAACGGTAGGTCTTGTGCCAATATTCAGCATTCCATCTAGCTTTTTGTATTTATCGCAGACCTTTACTGCATAAACACCATCTCCTGGAATTAGCTTATATCCTTCTTTAATATTGATGTTGGCTGTAGGGAATCCTATACCTCTTCCTCTTTTTTCTCCGTGAACAACTTTGCCGGTCAATGAGTAAAATCTACCCAGGAACGAATTGGCTAAGGCTACATCTCCAGAATTAAGCGCATTTCGAATTTTGGTCGAGCTGATTCCAATTTCATCAATGTCTTTTCTAGGGATTTCTTCTACTTCGTAACCATATCTTGGAGCAAAATCAATCAACTCATCCAAACCTCCGGATCTTTCTATGCCAAATCGATGGTCATATCCAATGATGAGTCTTTTCGTCATAATTCGTTCTTTTAGAATGATTTTGATGTAGTCTTCAGGACTCATTTGAGAGAACTCCTTTGTAAAGGGTACTTTCACTAAGTGATCAATACCATACTTCTCGAGCAGGTTGGCCTTCTCAGGAAAGGTGCTCAGTAAGCACAGAGAACGGTCGCTAGGGTTTAGTACGAGTCTAGGGTGAGGCCAGTAGGTAATGAGCACAGTTTCACCATTGATATCATTAGCTACTTCTCTTAGTCTAGAAAGGATCTGCTGGTGGCCAACATGAACACCATCGAAGGTGCCAGAAGTAACAACGGCATTTTGAATGTCCTTAATAGTCTCTGTACCTAAGTGTATTTTCATTCTAATCCTTTAATGATCTCAACTAGATCTGGTAGTTGATAGGCATCTTCAACAGAAAAGTCACCAATTCTAGTTCTTCTTAAACTAGATAAGTAAGCTCCTGTTCCCAATAATTGGCCAAAATCGTTTGCAAGACTACGAATATATGTGCCTTTAGAACAAACAACTCTGAATTTTATCTCTGGTAAATCAATTTGTGTGATTTCGAATTCACTGATTTGAACCTTTCTAGGTTCTAGTTTTACTTCTTCACCTTTTCTTGCTAATTGATATACTCTTTTGCCACCAACTTTAATGGCAGAGTGAATAGGAGGGATTTGATCGATAGTACCGAGGAAATTTTCAGTTGCTGATTTGATCCTTTCTTCGGTTAAAGACGAAAGATCTGCATCACCCTCCGGCTCGCTTTCTAAGTCGTAAGTAGGAGTGGTTTCCCCTAAGGTGAAAGAGCCTGTATACTCTTTTTCTTGCCCCATAAACTCTTCAATTGACTTAGTTCTCTTTCCTGTGCAAACTATTAAAAGACCAGTGGCCAACGGGTCTAGTGTTCCTGCATGACCCACTTTTTTGATTCTTATACTTCCTCTAACCTTTTTTACAACGTCAAAAGAAGTCCATTCTAAAGGCTTGTCGATGAGTATTACTTGGCCTGCCAGAAAATTATCTTGTTTAGACAGGTCAGGATCGAGATTTAATTTCATGCAAATAGGGCGTATCCTATAGCTGCTATTCCAACTACATAACAGTAATAGGAGAAGTATTTAAGTTGACTTCTTTTTACTAAGCTAATCATCCATTGACAAGCCAGAAGACCAGATACGAAAGCTGCGGCAAAACCTGCAATTAACACTACTGTGCTAGTGTCGCTATTGGCTAGTTCACCTGAGACAAGGTCTTTGGCCATTTTACCAAGGATAAGCGGAACCACCATTAAGAATGAAAAGCGTGCCGCTTTTTGTCTATCAATACCTAGAATTACTGAGGTAGAAATGGTTGCGCCAGATCTTGAGATACCAGGTAAAATGGCTATAGCCTGCGCAATACCGATTATGATTGCATTCTTGGTAGAAACATCTTTCAAAGTGTTTTTGGCTTTATCGGCCAGAAATAAAAGAGTTCCAGTTGCCAATAGCATAAGTCCCACAAGTAGAATTTGTCCTCCGAAAAGAAGCTCCATTTCTTCTTCAAACAGCACACCAACAGCGGCTGCAGGAATCATACTCAAAACGATTTTGAGCGAGTATTTGAATTCATCATTATTCTTAAACTGGAAGAGGCCAGTGAGAATTTCTTTAATATCTTTTCGGAAAATTACTATCGTGCTTAGAGCTGTAGCTGCGTGAAGTAAAACAGTCATCATCAGACTTTCTTCCGGTACGCTATTATCTCCAACTATAGCTTTTGTGAGTTCTAAATGGCCACTACTACTGACAGGTAAAAATTCGGTTAGGCCCTGTACTATTCCTAAAATGATGGCTTCAAAGAGGGACATGATCTATTCGGTTTTTTTGAAAATCGCATAGAACTGAAGTATGAATCCAGCTACTATGACTATTGGTCCCAAAGTTAAGCCTAAAAAACCTTGGCCGTGCTGAGTTGCGTCCAATGACATGATAATGAAGCCGAGTAGTATCACTCCTAAGCCAATTAACATCCACTTATAATTCTCTTTGTTAAACGCGAAACCTTTCTTCTTTTCAGCCATGTTAATAGAGTTCGTCTAATGATAATTTCAGATACTTATTCATTGCTCGCAAGGTACTCAAATATGCAATAATTGCTCCTAAAAGAACTAAAATACCAAAGAGTACTAGCAATAGATCTAGATTGTATAATTGATCTAAGCCTTGAATGTTTTTATTTCCTATTTCTAGCAGACCGTACAAAAGTCCGGAGGATATGAGTCCTGCAACAGCTCCATTACCAAGCGATCTTTTGAGGAAAGGACTTTTAATAAAACCACTTTTAGCACCAACAAGCTGCATGCTTCTAATCAAGAACCTTTGAGAGAATAGCGCCAGCTTAATCGCATTATTGATCAAAAGTAAAACGATTAAAACCAGTAGAATCGAAATAGACAATAATATGATTGCCAGTTTGGTGAGGTTACTGTTTATAGAATCTACCAGATCTTTCACGTAGGTAACTTCGTAAACCCCGCTGATATTCTCGATGGTCTGACTCAGGCTATCTAATTTAGCATTGGTTTGGAAAATTGGATCTATCCTGATGGTGTAAGCATCTCTTAACGGGTTTTCACCCAGAAACTCACCAAAGTCTTCCCCTGTATCTTGAATAAACAACTTTTCGGCTTCTTCTTTTGATACAAAGTTCATGGCTTCATCTTCGGAATGAAGCATACCGCTTGCCTGAATTTGAGATTCAATACGGCCACGTTGCGTACTTGAAATGTCTTTGTTCAGATAAACCTGTAGTTCGATGTTGCTCTGTATGTTGTTCTTTAGTTCGTTGGTCTGAAGCATTAAAACCCCGAAAATGCCAATAACGAATAACGCAAGGGTAGTGGTGAAAATAACACTTGCGTAGTGGTATTTACCTAAAGTCTTTTTGCGCTTATGTTTTTTAATTGGATTACTCACTGCTGATAGAAAGGTCAAAAATAGAAATTAATCAATGGGTTAACTGAGTGGAGATGTTAATATTATTTAAGCTAATTGAATTTAATTACTTCTTCTTCAGTAATGCCATATATACTATCAGACTTGGTGACCTTGATTAGCCCCGTACCGGTGAAGTTTCCAAAAGCAGGCAGAACGGCATTTCGTTCACCAAAATAGAAACAAGGAACTCTCAACGATTGTCTCCCTTTTCCTGAAAGTTTAATGGCAGGATGAATGTGGCCTGCTAGGTTATAGAGTTCGGTTTCTTCAGGGATGTGCGTAAGTGTAAACGGTTCTAAATCAAGCTTTTCTACTACCTCTAGATTAGCGATATAATAAAGTTGCTGGTCTAATATATCGTGATTGCCTAACACAAGCTTAAACTTTAATGGTGCTTTGGATTTGACCCATCTTCTGAATACTTCCCATCCCGAGTTATGATCGCTATGGAATAAGTCTCCTAAAAAGATTACTTCTTTAGGTGCCGATTTTTCAATCAGTCGGTCTAGAATGAGTATGTCTTTGTTATGCACAAGGTCAGAAATAGGAATTCCCGATTTTCTAAAATGCCCTGCTTTTCCCAAATGTAAATCTGCTAGAATGAGTGTTTGCATCTCTTTCCAGAAGATTGCTTTTTCAGGAAATAGGCATAAAGTTTGACCTAAGATTTTATGTTCTAACATTCCAACAATTCCAACAACTTGTAGTTGATTACTACGTTTGAATAGAGATTCAAATATATCATACAGCACATGAAAGTATTATTCACCGGTCTCTTTTTTACGCTTTTTCTTTTCTCTGCTAATGCTCAGAAAAGAGCCGATGATGTGCTTGGTTTTTGGTTAACTGATGATGGCAGAGCGAAGATTGAAATCTATAAAGCGGGTGAAAAATATTCAGGCAAGATCGTGTGGCTAGAAACTATGGTAGATAAGAATGGTAATCCACCATTAGATACTAAAAACCCAGACCCACAGCTTAGGAGCAATACCATAATGGGAATTGATTTAGTGAAAGACTTTGTTTTTGAAAGGGGTAAGTGGGTAGATGGAGAAATCTACGACCCTGATAATGGCAAGACCTACGATGCTTACATGAGGCTGAAAGGAGATAAGCTTGAGGTAAGAGGTTACGTTGGTGTATCTATGTTTGGCCGAACGGTAGTTTGGACCAGAACGACTCCTTAAGAATTAGATTTCTTCATAAAGAAGATAATGATGCCGATTACTAGGCTTCCTAGGCCAGTTACCGCACATAGTAAAGCGGATAATAAATAGCTATCACCATCCAATTCCATCTGCTTTCCTTGAGAGAGGTAATAGATACTCACTACTAACAGAAAGAGGAAAAGGACGAACATAAGATTCAAGAATCTATAAATACTTTTTCTCATTCGATTCTTGATTTAATGATCTCCAAAACTTCATCGGCCCAGAGAATTTTATAGTGTCCGAGATTTTCTAGCTCGATTAATTCAGATTTGGCCATGGTTTCATGTACCATTCTACTGGTTCTAATCGGTAGAATTTTGTCATGTACTGAATGAATGATTAGTGCTTGGCTTAGGTTAGGGAGGTCGCTCGTGAAAGTGGACATATTCAGGTCTTCAATATGCTCCCCTGTAGAATCTTCAATCATTTTAATCAACCTATCGATGGTTCTATCAGTCACATTTAAAGCATCACTCACATCTTGAATTCTTTCTCTGAAGTTGTGTGGGGTGGTAACCATAATCCAGTCCTTCACTATAATTTCTGGATTTCGTCTTAGTACCCCAGCGGTCACCACACTTCCAAAAGAATGACTAATGATGACCTCTGGTTTTTCTTCTAAAGCAATCTTGGTAATCAGATCAATGTATTCAAACATGTTGGTATCGCCCCTTGAGCTGTAGCCATGAGAAGGCGCGTCAACCGCAACCACTTCAAAGTCTTGACTCACCATCAACTGTACAATTGCCCCGAAATTACCAGCCTGACCTTCCCAGCCATGTACGCAAATAACCTTTCTGCTATTTCCTTTTCCCCATCTGTAAGTCTGAATCTCGAATTGATTGAATTGAATTCTCTTCTTTTCAGATTGATCTAGAATCTCGTTCTCAAAATCTCTAAGCTTTTTTTGTCTTGGATTAGAGAGCACATGAAATACCTTGCTTGCAGCATATTGCGGTGCAATTTTATCTAGAACTGAGAAGTATAGTCTTAAAGATGGGGTCAATGTTCAGTTAGTTTAGAAGTCTATAACAATTCCTATTGAAGGCAAAATGGCCGAATTGTCTATGTCTTGGATTTGAATTAACTGCTGTGGTGTAATAATCGTTCCTGTATCTGTTCTGGCCAACCCAAAAGTAGGCGGTTGGGGCGTATTTTGCCCAAAGGCATTCTGAATTTCTAAGAAGAGGTTCAAGGTCCAATTACTGTAATTCCATTTTTTGTCTATTCTTATGTCGGTCTGATTAAAAGCATCTAATCGGCTAGTGCCAAAATTCTCATAATCTAAGATTATGGCAGGGTAGTTAGCTAGTGTTTCATTTTGATCCACCGGAGCAAACGGAGAACTCCCTAAATAGCGCATTCTGGCACTTAGCTCCCAGTTTTTACCAAATTGATAGCCGCCTGTAAAGGTTAACAGATGTCTGCTGTCCCACGCACTCGGTAAGAAATTCTCTCCATCTAAGCCTGTAAATTCAGACCAATACAAAGTGTAAGCAAGAATAGCATAATAGTTAGTGCTTAGTTTTTCTTGGTATAGGAATTCAAGTCCATAAGAACGTCCTTCACCAATGCTGGAGATTGGTTCATTCCCAAGTACACTAAAGTCTGCCCCAAGGTTAGCCAATGAAATCTCGTTGGTTAATGAAACCGGATAATTGTTATAGCCTTTGTAGAAGCCTTCCAGCGTAATTCTTGCAGCTGGTTTGATCAAGTACTCTAAACCTATTACAGCATGATCACTCTGAATGTACTCTGCATTCTGGTTGACGAGATCTCCATTCACATCTGTAAATCCTAAAATGGTATAAGGAGGTATTTTAAAGTATCTACCGAGAGAAGCGTTCAAGGACCATTTGCGTTGTGCGTCTAGTGTGAAAGAGGCTGAGATTCTAGGACTGAATTGAGATAGAATGTCTTCACCGTTATCAGTAAAGTCATTGCCATCAGCTCTGAATCCCAATGATAAGCTAATTCTGTCATCATTGAAGGTTCTGTTGGCTTGCGCAAAGAATCCATAACGATTGAAATTCAGGTTTTGACTAAAGTCCGCAACAGGAGGGACAAGTCTCAAGGACTGGTTGGTATACTTTACACCTTGAAAACTGAGACCTGCATTTATGGTCCATTCTGTTAGAAACTTGGTGTATGCGTATCTAAACTTGGTTTCGGTCTCAGAAGACACGTTGCTCAGATACAATCCCGTTTCATTTACATTGTCTTCGTATTGCTTAAAATCATTCTCCAATCTGTTTGTACTAACCGTGAACATTTGGAAACCTGATCCATCTTTAAATCTGTTCTTATAGCTAGCACCTATGGTATTCGTTTCTTGTTTAATTACAGGAACCTGATCTTGTGAAGCTTGCTGCTCAGCATCAAATTCGTCTAACTCATTAATACTAAAATCATCAATTGAACCAACTCCGGTAACAATTAGCTCGTTGTATTGGTCGAATTTGTGGGTGACTTTGTATTGATAATCCCAATAGTCGGGGAGGAAAGGCAAGCCGATGGCCTGGAATAAAAGCTGCAAATAAGAGCGTCTTACAGATACCAAGTAGGAAGTCTTACTTGCTTCGCCATTTCCTTTGAACAATGGACCTTCAAGGGTGAGTGCGGCTTCACTGCTGCTCACACGAATATTGGTTTTTCGCTCTCTATTGTTCCCATCTCTTTGATCGAACTGAAGCACACCACTCAGTACATTATCGTATTGCGCTCCAAAAGAGCTAGTGGCTAAATCGACACCTTCAAAGAACGATACATTGAGTAAACCCACCGGTCCACCTGCACTACCTTGAGTAGCGAAGTGGTTGATGTTTGGGATTTCAATGCCATCTAAGTAATAGACGTTCTCATTTGGAGCTCCACCTCTAATAATAATGTCATTTCTAAACCCACCGATAGAACCTGCAACACCAGGCAAAGACTGAACAACTTTAGCTATATCGTTATTTCCGCCAGGATAGGTGGCAATTTCTTCTCTAGAGAGGTTTTGAATGGAAACCGGGGTGATTTCATTTTTAGTGAAAGGACTTGCGGTTACTACTATGTCTTCCAACTCATTCACTTCTTCTTTCAAGAAGAAAATCAAATCCGGTGTACCTCCTGATCTGACAATGATATTAAACTTGCTTTCAGTTTGATAGCCTACAAATGAAGCTTGAACGGTATAGGATTGAGTAGGTACTTTTTCAATTACGAAATATCCATCAGCACTAGAGATTGCTCCTAATGTAGTGCCCACAAGTTTTACTGTGGCACCTGGTATAGGCAAGTCTGTTTTGGCTTCTTTCACATAACCAGTAAGTGTTCCAGTGCTCTGAAATGCGACTAAGCTCAGGTTACTAAGCAGCAGAATAATACAAAATTGTAATTTGAGTTTCATTGTTATTGGTGTTTTCTGACCATTATTACGTATGAAAGAACAAGATTGGATTTAAATAGTTTATAAATATTACAAATTTGTTTTAAATTTATGGTATGGATAAAATCATCGAGCTTTTAAAGAGTTGGGAATTGTATGAGAATGAGGTGAAAGATGGTTCACTAGGAGGATTTGGTAACTGGTTAACAAGTAAATCCAAACCAGCTCAAAATGTTTCCAACAAACCTTACCTGTCTGAAATTAATGGTGCTTTTGGCCATTACTTTGGCATGTTGATCGGTTATGCTGAAGCTTGGGAAAGGCTTACTTTTCGAAACTATCCGATAAAAGGGTTTAATGATTTTTTTATTCTGCAGTTGGTAAAGGCGAAAGAATTTCCAACAAAGAATGAGATTGCAGCTGTTAGCACAGAAGAGAATAGCACAGTTTTCGAAGCGATTAAGCGTCTTATAAGAAAGGGGTTGCTTGAAGAAAGAATTGACGCATTCGATAAGAGAGTTAGACGAGTTGTATTGACTAGTGAAGGAAAAGACTTAATCTCTAAAGTCAACCACAGTACCTCTAAATTGAGTAATCTTATTGTAGGAGATTTAGAGGAAGATGAAATCAAACAGATGACACAATGGCTTATGCGACTAGGAGAATTTCATAGAAAACTACATCAGAACGTAAGTAAAGAAGATATAGCAGAGAGATATGATTTGTGATTCAGTCTGCCTCTCTCAATAGCTTTCTTTCAACTATAAATGGGGCAATAGGCAAAAGTGAAGCACCAAGTGCCAATAGGGTTTGCCCAAAGGTCCATTTGAGTTTGCCCGCCCAAAGAACCACCATACCGCAATAAGCCACAAAGAGAACTCCATGTGCTAAACCCACAGGATATGTGGGTTCAGGAATATCGAATACATATTTCAATGGTACACAGACTCCCAACAACAACAAATAACTCACACCTTCTAGAATGGCTACCCAACGAAATAATTTCATGCCGCGAAGATAACGTGGAAGACCTAATTATCTAAGCCATAAGCCATTGTTAATCGCTTTATAAGAATTTCAAATTGAAACGAATCTTTAGTTCGACTTTCGAGTATAATTTCTCTGAAAAGTTGGCATAGTTTTTTCGATGTATCCGACAGAAATTATTTGACTAAGACATTAATACATCCATTCAAAATGAAAAGAATACTACTCTTTTTATCTTTTATCACAATTCTGTTTCTGGCATCAAGGTGTAGCCCTTTGGCTTGGAAAAAGTTCAGAGAGGATAGGGTTGTTTCAAATGATGTTGGGATAGCAGAAAAGGCATATTCTCGACAGATAACAAAAGCCTCTCAATACCTCGCGACCATTCCTAATAATGCAAAGCTCCCTTCTTTCTCAGTGGCTGTAGGGCATAAGGGAAAAGTCATCTGGTCAGAAGCGGTAGGATTCGAAGATATTAAGAAAGAAGTGCCAGCTACGGTTAAGACCCAATATAGGATTGGCAGTACTTCAAAAGCGGTTACATCAGTGCTCACTGTCCGTTTGCACCAGAAAGGACTCATAGACTTGGAAAAGAACTTAAATGGAGAGATCGAGAACTATCCTGAGAAGGCATATGATTACACAACGCGTAACCTGATGAGCCATACAGCAGGCTTGGCTGACTATGATCAATTGAGAATGAGAGGTTTGTACTATACACTTTGTAACTGTCATACTTTCGAGAGCGCTACCGAATCACTGCGTGTATTAAATAATGTAGACCTTAACTATGAACCCAATACAGAATATGCCTATACCTCAATGGATTTCATTTTGCTGAGTGCTTACTTGGAGCAGTTAACCGAAACGAATTTTGCAGAACTCATCGATCAGGAACTGTTTGATCAGTTGGGAATGGAGAATACCTATCCTGATCGTGTGAACGATCAAGTGCCTTCAACCGTTTTCTACGATACTAAAAACCAGAAGTATAAGAAGTTTAGAACCTTGGGGGCTTTTAGTGCTAAACCGAACCTTTCTTATAAATGGGCTGGTGGAGGCATTATCTCTACACCTTCTGATTTAGTGAAACTGGGAAATGCATTCCTAACAGATACATCTTTTGTTTCGAAAGAAATCTTTGAATTATATACAGAGCCTCAGTTACTCAATAATGGCGAGATGAACGAACAAGCCTATGCCTTAGGTTGGAGACATTACAAAGATCATGAAGAACAAGCATTCGATGAGAATATAGAAATCATTCACCATGGAGGAGTGAGTAAAGGTTCCATGAATTTCTTAGTGCTTTTTCCGAAACATGACTTTGTGATTAATGCTTCAATTAATGCTGACCCAGGAGAATTTTCAGTCTTATGGAATGAGACCATGCGTTTGGCAGCGTTCTTTATTAACGATTTCTGATTTTACTCATCAAAAGCTAACTGCATTTTTGCAATACGTTCGGAGAGCAACTCCGTTGAGAATTTTTCTCTTAGTCGGTCAACCATAATAGGGAAGCAGAAAGGGGTTGGTTGAAGTAACCTGCGCACTACGATCTTCTGCGTGTTAATTCTTTCTAAAGCTTTTGTTAGGCGTTCTTTCTCAAAGTTGAGTGATAGCACCTCATTGTTAGCTTGTTTTAATAAGAGATTATCAGGATCGTAGTCTTCAAATACCTTGTAGATCATGCTAGAAGAAGCCTGTAGGTGTTTGAAGGTCATGTTTTGGCCTGGATACCCTTGAAAGATGAGGCCTGCGATAGAGGCAATTACCCTGAAATTTCTTTTGGCTATTTCAGTGTTGTTTATGCTTCCCGTAATGTCATCCATCAAGTTCTCCATGCTAAAGATGTTTAACTCCAAAAAGTCTTCGACTTCAATATCTTGATCAGTCAATATTTCGAAACCATAGTCATTCGAGGCCATAGAAAAAGTAATGGGCTGACTTTGAGAAATGCGATAGGCAGTGAGTGCGGCTAGCACATCATGCACATATTTTCCTTCCATAGGGTAGAAGTAGATGTGTGTACCTTCATCAGACTTTATTTGTTCCACTAAGAGCTCATTAGCTTGTGGTATGTGAGAGAGTGTTCTGTGTTTTTCGAGTAAAGGCTTTAGACATTCCATCTCGGGTCCCTTGTAGGTTCCATTCGCAGCCTCTTCGATTTTCAATCTCATTTTGTTAGAGAGAAGAGAGGTGAAAGACGCCTTTCCACCACCCCAACGAGGAATAGGGCCTGTAGTTTTATTTGAATTCTTTACTTGAGCTGTCATATCCTTCACCCGGATCAGTTCAAGGTTTCTTCCTGCAAACCAAAAGGTATCTCCTTCTTTGAGTTGAGCGATAAAGGTTTCTTCTACCGTGCCAATGTAAGTACCTTTGGCATATTTGACTTTCACTGTGGGATCGGCCACAATTGTACCCATTGACATGCGATGACGCATGGCAATTCTGCGATTATTTACTTTATACCTACCATCAGCTTCTATTTCTACTTTCGCGTACTCATCGTAAGCACTTAAGGAATTACCGCCCGTAGTAATAAATTCTAGGCACCAATCCCATTCCTTATCAGTGAGATCTTTATAGGCATTACTAGAGCGTACATATTTCAACGTTTCTTCTGAGAAAAAGCCAGGGCCAACCGCCAAGGTTATGAGGTATTGGATCAGTACATCGTAGCAATGGGTTAGTGGATGTCTCGATTCAAATTCTTTTTTAGCTATGGTTTCTTTAAGTACAGCGGCTTCAATGAGTTCTAAGGAGTGAGTAGGTAAGAAGTAGATTCTACTGGTTTCGCCAGGTCTATGTCCGCTTCTGCCGGCTCTCTGAAAGAAACGCGCTATTCCCTTAGGTCCACCTACTTGGATTACCATGTCTACAGGTCTAAAATCAACGCCTAAGTCTAAACTCGATGTACATACCACACATTTTAGCTTGCCTGCATGTAGGGCCTCTTCTACCCAGAGTCTTACTTCCATATCTAAGCTTCCATGATGCATTCCGACAAGGCCTGCTAGGTCTATGGACTCTTCCATCAATTTCTGATACCAAATCTCGGTTTGTGAACGAACATTGGTGAAGAGTAGAGTAGAGGTGTTCTCTTCCAGAATGGGAATGATCCTCTTCACCATATTAGTACCTAAATGACCTGACCATGGTAGCTCTTTAACGGATTTCGGGAGAATTGACTCTATTTCGATTTGCTTATCTACATGAGCTCGAATAATGGCCGCTTGCTCATATAGATTGCCCAGCAGTACTTTTGTAGCTTCTTCTAGATTACCAATGGTTGCTGATATAGCCCAAGTTTGAATCGGTTGGTCATTCAAATGCCTGAAATAGGCTAGGGCTAATTCTAATTGAACGCCTCTTTTACCACCAACCAACTCATGCCATTCATCCACAACAACCATCTTAAGATTTTTGAAGGTTTTAGGCGCGTCTTTCTGCGCTAAGAGTACGTGAATACTTTCAGGAGTTGTAACCAACGCCTGCGGCATTTTCTTCTTTTGTGCTGCTCTCTCTTTCTGGCTAGTATCTCCCGTTCGCAAGGCTACTTCCCAATCTAAGCCCATGCCATCACAAGCAATTTGCATTGCTCTTGAAATGTCTTTTGCTAAGGCGCGAAGTGGAGTGACCCAAATGACCTGAAGCCCTGTGTGGTTTTTTCGTTCATTAAGAGCTTTCAGTACACAGCCTAGCCAAATTGCATAGGTTTTGCCACTACCGGTAGGGGCATTGAGTAGCCCGCTTTTATTGTTTAGAATGGCAGACCAAGTGTCTTTCTGAAATTGGTAAGCTTCCCAATTGTTTTGGTTGAACCAGTCTAGGGCTTTGTCGTATTCAGGGTCTGGAATCAATGAGATTTCTCTTTGTTCTAATCTAAGCAATTAGGTCAAAGAGTTGTTTATTACTATTTGTAATCTATGGCTAAGTCGATCTTAATTAGTTCTCCTGTTAATGCCGGTAATTTGGTTAGGCCTTTAGGATAGTAGCCTTTTTTACCTTTTACTGCAATGAGAGGTATATATTCTATCTCTCCGGTATCGAATTGGAAGAAACCTGATTTGTTAGGCGTAACAACAAACTTTGGTTTGATATCTGCCTTTTTGATCTTCTTAAGATCGTATACAGTAACTCCACTTGACTCAATTGCAAACTCTTGGATTTTGTCAAAATGAGTGGCGTCATAGAGATGGATGTCATTTTGAGCAACTGGTGTGATGTTCGCATCAATTGAATCCTTTTTCAATTTAACCTTTCCATTCCTATCGGTTAGCGTGCCATGATAGCCATTAACTATGGTAGGCTCTGTTATCCTCTTATTGATTTTAACATAGAAAGTAAAATAATAAGGCTCCTTTGGAATGTCTTCTTTGTTACATGCCGAAAGAGCTATAACGCCTACAATTAGAAATAAGAATGCCTTTTTGGTCATACCGAGTTTTTACAAGCCACGAAATAAATAAAATCTTTGGTAGTAGGCTCATTAAGAGGGTTAAAGATTCTAAAATGTCGCATTCATGTACAAATGCATAATTCTTTATTCAGTATTAAATAACAGTATTTACAATGAATAGAGATTAAATAAATACTAAAAAAGAAACCGATTGCGTAAATAGATTAAATAATGGTTTAAAAAAGAGCCTAAATAAGATAGATTTACGTTATGAGAATTGAAATACCTAGAGAAGTCGAACGATTTGGTCCTATTCAGATACATGATGTACAGAAAGTTTGGGAATTAGATGCCGGACTGAAGTATTCTGAGTTAGAATCAAAACCTAAAGACAGAAGAGTTATTACACGAATCGCTTATGAGAGCTTGCAAGAAGTGCAGGAAGAGATGGCTATTGTTGTACCTATCAAAGATGAGCGTATTAAACTCTTAGAAGGGGTGCTTTCAGGTATTCCTCATCATTGTACAGTAATTCTTGTGTCGAACAGCCAAAGAGAGCCGGTAGACCGTTTTCAAATAGAAAAAGATGCCCTTGAGCATATGAATAAGTTTATGAAGAAAGACTTATTCATAGTTCATCAAAAAGATAAAGCCATTGCGAAGGCCTGCAAAGATGCCGGTTACGAATGCCTTTTAGATGACAAGGGTTTAGTAAGAAGCGGTAAAGCAGAAGGTATGATACTAAGTACTATTCTTGCTTACCTGTGTGGAAAGAAATATATAGGTTTCATCGACTCGGACAATTACTTCCCGGGTGCGGTTTACGAGTATGTCCAAGAATATAGCGCAGCACTCTACAGCGCAAAATCAAATTATTCTATGGTGCGTATTGCGTGGCACAGTAAACCAAAGGTGGTAGAATCAAGCTTATTCTTCGCCAAAAGGGGGAGAGCTTCAGAGCACACCAATAAGATTTTAAATTCTCTGGTAAGTAGTTATACAGGTTATGGTACCGAACTAATCAAGACGGGTAATGCTGGTGAACATGCCATGAGCATGGATTTAGCCTTGAATATCGATTATAGTTCAGGGTATTCAATTGAGCCTTATCATTACATCAATGTATTAGAACGTTACGGAGGAATTATTGAATCTCCCTCACAAGATGTAATGAAAAAGGGAATAGAATTCTTCCAGATTGAGAGCCGTAACCCACACTTGCATGAAGTAAAAGGAGAGGAGCACGTAAAATCCATGAGTCGCGAGGCTATGGAGGTGATCTATAGATCTCCTATGTGTCCGGATTATCTTAAAGAAGAAATCCTAGAAGATCTTTATGCTAGAGGTCTTCTAGAAGAAGGAGCACCAATGCCTGAGACCATTAGATATTACCCAGCCTTGACAAAGGTGGATATGGTGAAATTCAAGAAAGCATTGAAGAATGAGCCATACGCTGAGTATCTAAAAGCGGATGTGAGAAAATTCAATTATTTGAATGGAAATAATGGCTTTATCAGAGATAAAGTCTTTACCAAAGCGCATTTACCGGATGAGCATGCCAAACTAGAGGTAAAATGAACAAAGTAATTTTCACAGATTTAGATGGGACCCTGCTCGATTTAAAAACGTATTCTTTTATACAGTCAATTGATGCGATCGAACAATTAAAATCGGCAGGTGTACCCGTTATTTTTTGTAGTTCTAAAACCCGTTACGAGCAAGAGTTTTACAGGGAGAGTCTGGACATAAAAGATCCATTTATTGTAGAGAATGGATCAGCCATATTTATTCCAAAGGGATATTTTAAAACCCAGCACCCGTTTAATTCTTATTTAACGGATGACTACGAAGTGATTCCATTGGGTAAATCCGTAGATAGCATTAGAAGATCGCTAGCTGAGAAAAGAGAGAAGTATCAGCTAAAATTTGCCTACTACAGCGATTTGGAACCTGAAGAGGTCTCAACCATTACGGGTTTGGATATGAAATCTTCTAGAAGAGCCATGACACGTGATTTCTCTGAAACGATTCTCACTGGTCGTTTATCGGAAGGCTGTTATGCTGAACTTGATAATGAAGGTCTAGTGAGCATACCTGGTTCTAAGTTTGAAACGGTTATCGATTCAAGAACAGATAAAGGAAAAGCGGTTGAGATTCTCCTTTCCATTTACGAAAACGAATTTGGTAAAATGAGATCCTATGGCATTGGAGATAGCAAAAACGATGAAGCTATGCTACAAGCTGTAGATGAAGCCTACTTGGTTCAGAGACCCTCTGGTGAGTGGGCACCATTAGAAAATACTAGCGCTCGAGGGGTTATTGGTATTGGTCCCTTGGGTTGGAATAAGGTTGCTAATATGATCATAAAGTAAAAAAGCCGCTCATTGAGCGGCTTTTTTATGTCTATATGTTTTTTTCTTATTGCTCTGACCAATAGTCTTTCATAACCACAGCATCAGAAGATGACTTCGTGCCGTTCATTTCTACCTCGATTCTGTAATTACCAGGGCCAACTCTTTCCGTAATAAACCTTTGTGTTTTCATGGCATCAGCAATTCGCTCATCAGACATCCCGAATCTTCTATATCTATTAGCTAGTCTTTCCAAATCTCGGTCTGATCTCTCTCCAGTGATCTGAACGAAGTTCCAAATACCATGATTTAAGCCTGCTTCTGCATCCATTTCCATATGGTAGATTTCTCTAGCTCCTTTGTAAACTCTAACGGTAGCTTTGCCTGCAGATTTCGCATTGAAATACATATGAGTTCCAGGTTGGCGGCTTTCTCCATTAAAGTTTGTAAATGCTGAGTTATTTCTAAGTCCGGTAACGTATTGAATGGCCGGTTGAACATCATGCATAGTAAGGTCTGCATTTAGCACATCTTGGCTCATACCTTGTAGTGGTTTAATATCTGCAATAAAGATACCTCTACCGTGTGTAGCAACTACCAGCTCGTTTTCTCTTGGGTGAATCACCATGTCATAAGCTGGGTTGGTAGGCATACCGTTCATGAACTTAGTCCAGTTTTGCCCTCCGTCAATACTTGCGTAAACACCAAAGTCGGTTCCTACAAATAGTAGATTTGGATTGTTGTGGTCTTCACGGATTACGTTAATTGGCTCAGCAGGTAGATTATTTACAATAGAAGTCCATGTTTTACCGTGGTCTGTAGTCTTGTAGAGATAAGCGTTGAAGTCATCTCTTCTCATTCCAGTATAGCTTAAATAGGCTGTTCCCTTGAAGTGGTTAGAAGATTCAATTCTACTTACCCAATACTCAGGATTGTTAGGAATGTTGCCGTTTAGATTAGTCCAGTTTTTACCACCATTGGTAGTCACCTGAACATTTCCATCATCAGTACCAACCCAAAGTTCATCTGCATCTAATGGAGACTCTTCAAGAGAAGTTATAGTACCATATTGGATATTTCCCGTTCCTGCTGCTTTTACGGCATCATTTTTAGAAAGATCCCCTGAAATTTCTTCCCAGTTTTCTCCTCTGAAAGATGACCTTAACACTTTGTTACCCGCATGGTAGATTACATTAGAATTGTGAGCTGATACTACAATTGGAGCATTCCAATTCCATCTCATTTGTCTATCACCTGTATATCGAATACCTACTGATTCTCCTGTAACCATATCCAGTCTTTGAAGAGGGCCAAATTGAGATTCATTATATAAATAGCGGTTATTACTCTTATCAGGTACATTATACATACCGTCACCACCACCAACTCTTTGCCATGCTTCGAATGGGAGCGGGCGACCATCTTTTGATGTTGAAGGCCCTCTAACTGAACCATTGTCTTGTAGCCCACCATACACGTTGTATGGATATGCCATGTCAACATCAACGGCATAGAATTGCGCTAATGGCTTCTCATCTGGGTGATACCATGTCTTTCCGGCATCATATGTTATGCCGATTCCATGGTCGTAGCCTAGAATCATGTGTTCTGAATCGGCAGGGTCAATCCACATGGCATGGTTGTCTCCACCAAATGAAAACGGACGACCCCATGTTTGTCCACCGTCTTTGGTCTCCCAAACACGAATTCCTAATACATAAACGTGATCTTCATCATTAGGATCAACTCTTACTTGTTGGTAGTAGTAAGATGGGTAGCCACCTATGTCTTTGGCACCACCGTTAATTTTTGTCCAAGTAGCGCCACCATCTGCTGAACGGTACATTTCAACACCAGTTACCTCTTGTCCTCTTGAAAGAGGAATACCCACTTCGAGCATATTTCTACGCTCTTTATCAGATAAGCCTTCTACGTTTACGTTTTCAATATTGGCATAAACTACGTTAGCATTTCCTGGAGCATAGGCCACACCGATTCTTCCTAAAAACCCGCCTGGAAGTCCACCTTCTAACTTAGTCCAATTGGCGCCACCATCTGTAGTTTTATAGATACCTGAACCTTCACCACCTTCATTGAAGGTCCAAGGTGTACGAATCTTATCATAGGCAGCTGCAATAATTGTATTCGGATCATCAGGGCTCATGGTCATATCTACAACCCCGATATATTTTCCATCTTTCTTTTTTACCTCAAGTACCTTTTCCCATGACTTACCGCCATCAGTAGTTTTGTACAAACCTCTTTCAGGATTGTCAGAGTATAGATGACCAAGAGCAGCTACATAAACAACATCTGAGTTGTTAGGGTCGATTAGGATTCTACCGATATGATGAGATTCAGGTAAACCCATGTTATTCCATGTCTGACCTCCATCGGTTGATTTATAGACACCATTACCCCAATAAGAAGATCTTGAATTGTTCGCTTCTCCTGAACCGAGCCAAACCACACTTGTGTCTTGTTGATCTACCGCTACGGCTCCAATTGAGATGATGTCCGTATCATCGGTAAGTGGTGTCCATGATTGGCCGTTGTTTACAGTTTTCCATAAACCACCAGATGCTGTTGCAGCATAGAATACTTTAGTAGCCTTATCAACTACCGCAAGATCTACATATCTACCACCTTGTCTGGAAGGGCCTAGTTCTCTGAATTTGATTGTTTCTACCACTTGCTGTGGTATCTGCTGTGCATTCGCTTGGCTGATTAATGCTATGATCGCTAGCGTAATCATTCCCAAGTGCTTCATTGCTTTAAGCGTTTTTATCATGATTAGTTTGAGATTTGAGCGATTAAATTAAGTCTTCTTCAATCCAGTACAAAGCCCATGTGCTCAAGATTACAGGAACGGTGAATAAGAAAAATAACTAGTGAATAGGGGTTAAGGAGCTTTGGAGTGTTTAGATGGTAACAAGATGAAAAAATCTTCATCTAAACTACCCAAGAATTCCAGCCATGGCTGGAATTCTTTTTTTAGACTAAATTCAATGCTTATGAGGCTCTTCCTAACTACAGTATTGGCATTAGTTACTTTTTCAACTTTAGCCCAACAAACAGCTCAAGAGTATTATACTGCGGCAAATGAAGCTTTCGTAAAGAAAGACTATGAACAGTATTCCATCAATATTAGAAAAGCCAATGATTTAAGGCCTAATCAACCTGTAATTGTAGCTAAAATGGCGGAGGCTTGGGCACTGACAGGTCGAAAGACTCGTGCTGTTCAGACCATTAGGCAAATGCTTCTTATGGATGCAACCTATGATTTTCAACAAAATGAGGTTTTCGACAATATTAGAAATCATAAAGGGTATGTGAGTTTGATTGAGTTACAAAGAACGCTCGGTACCAAAGAGGTTCATGACGAAAGCTATTTGACCATCAATGCAGCTGCTTTGCATCCAGAGAGTTTTGTATTGTTAGATGACGGTGGCTTGTTGCTGGGTAGTATTCGACAAAAGAAAATTGTAAGCGTAACGAAAGACGGGCTAGTCTCAGATTGGTTAGAACTGCCACTTGCTGTGCTAGGCATGAAACCTGATTATGAGAATAAGCATTTATGGGTGAGCACGGCAGGAGTGCCAGAAATGGAAGGATTTACTTCTGAAGATGAAGGGAGATCCATCATATTTCAAATTGATATGGAAACCACCGGTATCATTCAAGGCATCGAGTACGATGAAGAAAGCACCATCGGTGACCTTGTCCTAGATAAAGAGAAAAGGCTTTGGCTTAGCAATAGCATGGAGCCTTACTTAACAAGAACTGATACCGACACCTCAAGTTATCTAGGCTCTTTCTCACGGTTACAGTTTGATTTATACGATACGCAGTTTAGCCTTCAAGGGCTGACTTTAACAGATAATGAAGAACACCTCTATTTTGCTGATTACATCACCGGACTCCATAGAATTAACCTAGTAGAAGACAAAATAGAGCAGATTTTTGCGCCAGAAACCTCATTGCTGAAGGGTATTGATGGACTTTATTTTTATAACAATACGCTCATAGCGATTCATAATGGTACAAAGCCCTACAAGGTAGTTCAGTACTTTTTGAATGATACAGGACTAACGATTGAGTTAGAAAGAGTCATCAATAGAGGAGGAGATACGCTGGGTGAACCTACCTTAGGACAGGTAAAAGACGGTTATTTCTACTATTTAGCCAACAGCCCTTGGCAGGCTTATGATGATGGAGGCGTCTTTAATATCGAGAATTGGGGTCCGATTGAAGTCAGGAGGATTAAGCTGGATTAGTCAGAAGTCAGAAGTGAGAAGTCAGAAGTTAGTGTTTGGTTTATTTCTTTGGAAGTCGATTCGGCTGACCTTCATATTTGGCTTCTTTAGGGAGTACGCGTTTGTGTACCTTCCAACCCAAAGGTAACTGGTTGACCATAAGCTGATCAACCGTTTCAACCAACTCTTTTTTACTCAAGATTAAATCATCAATCGGTCTCTTTTCTAATACCCTTATAACCAACTCCTGCATTTGAGCATCCACATCTAATACTTTGAGCTTGATTCGATTTTGCTCATAAAGGGTGTTGCTTTGAGCAATGAGTTTGTCTGCATCAGTTAAGTAGGGAAGAAGTGGTTCTAGATTGAGCATGTCTACTTTTTCTTTCTCGATTTCTTCTTTTCCTCCTTTATCAATAGTACTGTCTTTGATCTCGTTCCAGCTAAGTGCATTTATATGTGTTATTGTTTACTGTTGATTTAAATTTAATATTTGAATATAAACACCGATCAACTAATCAACCGACAACCAAAATTTGAGCAAGCCCAGAAAAGATGAGCCGCTAAAAATGCCCTATTACCGAGGAGGCGAAGAGGCAATTAAGAAATTCGTCATCGACAATCTCAAATATCCTAAAGACGCACTAGAGCAAAAGGTCGAAGGGGAGGTTGAAGCAAGTTATGATGTAGACGGTTTAGGCCGAACCAGAAAAATTAAGATTATCAGTGGACTCGGTTATGGTTGTGACGAGGAGGTAATACGACTAATCGGTTTGCTTAAATATGAAAAGGCCTTTAATAAGGGAAGAAATGTCACGCTTCACAGAAAACTAAAGGTCAATTTTAAGCTACCTGCGATAAAGAAATCAGTTAATCAGAAGATCAGTTATCAGGTGGTGAAGGCTAAATCAAAAGAAAAGGAGCCCCCAAAAGAGGCTCCTAAAAAAATTACTTATACGATAAATCTTAATTCTTAATCTCTCACCCAGATTCTCAAAGAAGTCGGTTCCATGGTAAAGCTTAGGCTTTCACCGCCAGTCAGTTTTTTGAGACTAGCTTTATCCTTAACTCCATTTTCATGGTCAATTGCATTTGTATTGGCGATTAACCTCCATGATCCTTTAGGAAGTGAAATATTCTCAAATTCTCCCTCTGATTCTCCTGCATTTAAAAGAACGAATACTTGGTTGTTCACAACATAGCCGAGCATACTTTCATCTTCAGGAGTAAACCATTGATAGTAATCATCTTCAACGGTTTCTGAGACTCTAAAAATTTCTCCATAGGCACTCATTCTAAATGCATTCATGCCTTTCCAGAACTCGTACATGTTGGCATAATCGTTCTTATTCTTTCCTTTTGGTTTTTGACCCTTTTGAGACCATACGAATTGATTGGCAATTCTGTGGTTGTAAGTATCGCGGTAGCCATGCATATAGGCATTGTATCCGGCTTTAGTTGTTCTCACTTCTTCGCGAAGAGGGGCGTGTGCTTTACTCCTCATTATTTCAGATCCTCCATGGGTGACAATAGGCCCAAGTGTTGTGTAGAGTAGAGCAACAGCAATCTTGTATTCATCTTGGTCTACACTTGTTCTACCATCGAAATTTGGACCGCCAAACTGATCGGCCAAAGCAAAATTGTCGTGAATATCTAAATAAGAGATGCCGTCTAAAGGCGTGTCATCATCAGGGTTTTTATTGATGAGCCCTCTCATTACTGCTGCTCTTTCAGAGAATTTACCTCCAGCCCAGCCACGGTCGTTTTTGTAGTCTTTTAGTTCAAATACTGGACCTTTATAGGCACCTCGTGAATCATCTTGGAAGAAGGTGATTGGTGCATCTTGCTTGTACCAATCCCAGTCTGGGTTACTCTCAAAATTAGGGTCATTTGATCCTATCCAGGCTTCGCCATAAACGATTTTATCTTCACCTATGGCTTGAATTAATGCCTTAAGGCTTTGCTCATCTATTTGACCTGCTAGGTCTATTCTGAACCCATCTATGCCAAATTCATCTATGTAGTATTTACATTGATCAATTAGCCAGCGCTGTACCATAGGTCGGTTTTCTGTCTTTACTTCGTTGCCATAAGCTCCTATATGTTCAAAGTCTTTGGTTCTGTAATAGTATTGCTTGTCTATGCCGTTAAAGTTGAAATACCATTCATTGCCATCCATATTCTCACCTGTATGGTTTGGAACAATATCAATGATTACCGCAATGTCTTGATCGTGAAATGCTTGCACAAGGTCTCTAAACTCATCTCTCTCTTTACCAGGTTCTTCATATAGAGATCGATATCTTGATTCAACCGCCATGGCAAAAGTCGTTCTATAGCCCCATTGATAGTTCTCATGCGCAATACCCTGATCTATCATGTAAGGATCATTTTCGAAAGATGCTTTCCAATCTTCAGTAGGGAAATGTACGTACTCTTGTACCGGCATTAGGTGTACTACATTAACGCCTAAATCTACAATGTGATCGAAGCCAATCTTTTGACCCTTTTTGTTCTTCAATCCGGTTTTGTAGAAAGCAGGGAAACGACTCTTTATTTTGTCTGCAACTGGTAGGTTATCTGTAAAGTCCTGTACGTGTACTTCGTAGGCAATCACATCCTGCATTGGTGGAATACCATTCGCTAATGGCGTTGCAGGAACTGTTCTTCTCCAGATTCTACCACGACCCCATGTATCTTTTACTACTCTAGCATATGGATCCCTTATGTGCACCGGGTTTGTTTCGTAGAATGTGTTTCCTGGATCATCTGACCCATGTACGGTAAAGTCGTAGTATGTACCATGTAAGTCTTCATCAAAGAAGGCTTCCCAAACGCCATCTTCATCCTCTTCCATCTCAATTATTCCGAAAGGATCACCCTCATAGTTTTCGTACAGATAGAGTTTTACCATGGTAGCTCGTGGGGCGAACAGTCTCACAGTTGTTTTGCCATCATCGATATTTGCACCCAGTTCTTTGCTTGAAACAGCGGTTCTAAACCAGCCATCAAAAGAGGCATGTACTTTTAGGTTGTATTCAGGAATTTCTAAGAAGTAAACTCTCTTTTTATCTAAGGGTATTTCTGTAGAGAGGAGGGTGGTACTAGCTCCATTTGGAAGGACTTTGGTTACCTTAATTTCTTTCCCTTTCGCATCTGTTATTTTGTATGCTTCAGGTTTTAATGGTCTTTTGATGCCTGCTACTTCAGCCCAGATTTTACCATTTTCCAACAACTCTGCTTTGAGCATATCAGTTACCGCATCTTTCTCGAAGAATAGGTCCTGTCCGTCTGTATTAGGGGCACCTTCATAAGGCTCTAGCCATTCACCATCATTTATTCTGAATTTGAATTTTGTATTAGGCTTAATAACCTCTAAGTCGGTATTATCGAAGGTTAAGAGCCATATTTCTCCAGTCTTCTTTAAGGTCCAATTGGTATCATCCATATCCTGAGACCAGCCTCTAAATTCTCCGGTTACAACAACTTTTTCAGGTTTAACATCATATGAAGCTTCGTCAAAAATGAAGGTGACTTTACTACCAAAAATTGCATAGCCTTGGTTTTTTTGATCACCCGTAAAAGACTGGGCAAAAGAGAGTGTTGTAAGACTAATAAAGATGAGAGAGAAGAATAACTTTTTCATATGTTCCATTGAGCTTAACGAAATATAAAAAAGAATCCTTTTCCTTTCTCAAACGTCATTATGACATCGTTTGCGAAATGATAAAAAAATGGCTTCGACCAATTATGCTGCGATTTGCTGGTATTTAGCCTCAGGAATACAAAAGGTGTTAAGCTTACCAATTCCGTGTTTGAAATGACCGAATTCATAAGCATAACATTGGTATCCAAAAGCATTAAGATAACTCATGATGCGATCATCAATCGACTCAATTAATAGAATGGGTTGATGCTTTTTGATGGTCTCGCGAGCCCCTCTTAATACTTGATATTCTAGGCCTTGTACATCTATTTTGATGAAATATGGATTAAGGTGGTAGTCGTCTAGCTTGTTTATTTCACAGCTAATTTCTTTCATGTGCAAATTCTCCTCTTTATATCTCCAGAGTCTGTTTTCAAGCCAGTCATGTGCACTTGAATAGTCGAAAGAAGATAAACCATCAAACATCCATTTACGATAGAAGGGTACGTTTAGATTAAGTTTTCCATGTTGATCGGAGAGGCCGCAATTGTGTATCTCAATGTGCTTTTTACGACCTATCGAGTTCTTAGCGCGTTTGTAAACGTGAGGATTCGGTTCAAAGCCAATGATCTTGTTTTTACTTCCATGCACGATGTCCATTGAAAGAAGTGATTCCCCTCTGTTGGTTCCGATATCTAAAAAGACTTCGTCAGGGTTAGCCTTAAAGAGCTTTAAGGCCTCAAAATCATGCTCGTGAGGTTTCTTTAGAAATCTCAAAAGCAAAAATTCAAATTTGAATCTGAGATCGTGTAAAAATGGAAATAAGGTTTGTATGGAGCGCAGAAACTTCTTCATCTCAACTTCTTTTTACAAAGTTGGCGAATGTTCTTACTATGTGCAGATTTTATCGATTACTGGTTAGCAATAGCAGTTGAATCAGAGAAATCAACGATAAGCTGCGTTTCTTGATTACCATCATTTTGAGCCTTGTGTTGCTCGAATTCCTTATTGATGAGGAAACCTGAACTTAAGAGGGCTACTATTAAAATAATCTTTTTCATGACCGTGTTAGAGTTTTTGACCTTTGTTGATTCAAATGTCGCTCTAACCCACTGGTTTTGAGAAAGCTAATCGGTAAATGAACGTAAGTACTCGGTAAATGGAGTTTTATTTCAGCCTAGCCTTCTTTGCCTAGAATTTGTATCCAACTGAAAGCTCAATGCCGTAAGTACGTAAGATGTTAACATCGCCATTATGTACTATTTGACTGCCTAACCCATAACTTCCTTCCATTTGGAATTTCACATTCCAGAAATTAAGACCAAAACCTGCTAAGCCATAGGCTCTTAGAAAGTTAGCATCATAGGCATCGTAGAATGTATTGTCTCCGCTTCCCATAAAGATAAAGTCATTACCAAATGAACCACCGAAGTTCGCCCCAGGGCCGGCATAGAACTCTATGATGTTCGCAATATCGGTTTTGAAGAGATACGCGAAATTCAGGTTAAAACTATTTTCTATAACACATAGACCTAACCAATTCCCCTGATTGGATAGTGGTGACATATCAATCAAAATTTCTCTTTCAAGATTTAGGTCTAGGCCAATTCTCAATTCTCTGTCTTCTCTTACCGTACCATCTAAAGCTCTAGGGCTGAAAGTAAGGTCGAAGCCTAAATAACCTCCGGTCATTTCAGCTGCATATCCACCATAAGTTGGGTTTTCACGATACTGCCGAATGTCTATACCCGCGGACTGATTGGGTTTTAGCATACTGTAAAGACCTTCACCACTCAAGTTAGGATAGATGTCTGCATTACCACCTAGATTCAGTCTAAAGCCAGTAAGCTTAGCTTTCTTCTTGCCTAGGAAAAATTGAGCATCTGCTTGAATAGCAGTAACAGCTAAACCAAAAAGAATAAGGGAGACAAATTTGACAAGCGATTTCATGGAGTGTTAGTTTAGTTTATGAGTATATAAGTTTAAAAAACGGTACGCAACAGTATTGCGAACAATTAACTATTGTTTAACATCCAGACACAAAAATTTTGCCAAGGGTTGTAATGGTGTAAAAATAAAGCCTCATTCCATAAAGATGAAATGAGGCTTGTGTAATGTTTAGAAATTGGATTATGCGTTTTGCTCTTTTATCAGGTTTAGAGCAGAGCCCGCCTTAAACCAACCAATTTGCTGCTCATTGTAGGTGTGATTGGCTTCAATCACATCTTTACTGCCATTAGAATGAACAAATTCAATTTGGAGAGACTTACCCGGAGCAAACTCATTAAGGTCTAAGAAGTTAATGGTATCATCTTCCTGAACCTTGTCATAATCAGCTTCATTCGCGAAGGTAAGTCCGAGCATACCCTGCTTTTTCAGATTAGTTTCATGAATTCTAGCGAAAGATTTTACCAACACGGCCTTCACGCCCAAATGTCTAGGTTCCATAGCCGCATGCTCTCTGGAAGAACCTTCTCCATAGTTGTGATCACCCACAACAATTGAAGGTATTCCTTCTGCTTTATAGGTTCTTTGCGTTGCCGGAACAGGCCCATATTCACCTGTCAATTGATTCTTTACTTCATTCGCTTTATGGTTATAAGCATTTTCAGCACCTATGAGCAGGTTATCTGAAATGTTATCCAAGTGGCCTCTGAATCTCAGCCAAGGTCCAGCCATTGAAATATGGTCTGTTGTACACTTTCCAAAAGCCTTAATCAAAAGCTTTGCACCCGTGATATTCTGTCCATCCCATGGAGCAAATGGTTCTAATAGTTGCAACCTTTTAGAGTCAGGTCTCACTTTTACATCTATACCACTTCCGTCTTCAGCAGGCTCCTGATAACCATTGTCTTCCACATCGAAGCCTTTATCCGGCAATTCATCACCAACTGGAGGATCCAGTTTTACTTGTTCGCCTTTTTCATTGGTTAAGGTATCCGTGATTGGATTAAACCCTAGATCCCCAGAAATAGCAATTGCAGCTACCATTTCGGGTGAGGTAACAAACGCATGAGTATTCGGATTACCATCCGCTCTTTTCGAGAAATTTCTATTGAAAGAATGGACAATCGTATTTACCCGATTATTGTCACCAGTTCTTTCCCATTGGCCTATACAGGGACCACAAGCATTGGTGAATATGGTGGCGTCTAGATCTTCAAAGATTTGTAGCAATCCATCTCTTTCTGCAGTAAATCTCACTTGCTCAGAACCAGGGTTGATTCCAAAGTCGGCTTTAGTTTTGAGACCTTTATCTACCGCTTGTTGTGCGATAGAAGATGCCCTTGATAAATCTTCGTAAGATGAGTTGGTACAAGAACCGATTAGTCCCCATTCCACTTTGGTAGGCCAACCATGCTTCTCTGCTTCAGTACGCATTTGAGATACAGGAGTGGCTCTATCTGGTGTAAAGGGTCCGTTTACATGAGGTTCTAAAGTGCTTAGATCAATTTCAATGACTTGGTCGAAGTATTGCTCAGGATTAGCATACACTTCAGGGTCGCCTGTTAAATCTTCTCGAATTGCATTGGCCATTTCAGCCACTTCATTTCTTTCCGTAGCCCTTAGATATCTTTCCATAGAATCGTCATAGCCAAAGGTGGAGGTAGTAGCTCCAATTTCAGCACCCATGTTACAGATTGTACCTTTACCGGTAGCTGACATGCTTTCAGCACCCGGTCCAAAATATTCTACGATCGAACCTGTTCCTCCTTTTACAGTAAGGATACCCGCCACTTTAAGAATTACATCTTTAGGTGCGGTCCAGCCATTCATTTTACCAGTGAGTTTTACACCAATGAGTTTTGGGAATTTGAGCTCCCAAGGCATGCCTGCCATAACATCTACAGCATCTGCACCACCAACTCCTATGGCCACCATACCCAATCCACCGGCATTTACGGTATGAGAGTCCGTGCCAATCATCATTCCACCAGGGAATGCATAATTCTCGAGCACTACTTGGTGGATGATTCCTGCACCTGGCTTCCAGAAACCTATTCCATATTTGTTCGATACTGACTCTAAGAAATTGAACACTTCACCAGAAGCTGTTAATGAATTTCGTAAGTCTTTGTCTGCACCTTGTTTGGCAAGAATAAGGTGATCGCAGTGAACCGTGGAAGGTACTGCAGCCTTTGACTTACCGGCTTGCATAAACTGAAGCAAAGCCATTTGTGCTGTGGCATCTTGCATGGCCACTCTGTCAGGAGCGAAGTCGACATAAGACTTTCCCCTCTCAAATGTTTGGCTTGCTGAACCATCCCATAAATGGGTATAAAGTATCTTTTCTGAAAGTGTAAGCGGTTTTCCAACCACGTTTCTAGCTGCTTTAACCCTGTCGGGCATTCTTTCATAAACAGCTTTAATCATGTCAATATCAAATGCCATAAATATGTGTAGTTAAATGTTCTGTAGTGAAGTATAGAAGTTCAATGGTGGCACTTCAATAAATCACGATTGTTGTCTAAGGATACAGATTTATAACTCCATTAGGTAAAAAGGGTTTGCCTTTTTATTTGGATGGATGTCCCGTTGCACCAGATAACTATACCAAACAAAAAAGCCACTCTGAGATAAATCAAAGTGGCTTTGTGTTTTGCTTATAGCTCGGCTTAAACAGCGCTTAACTGTTTGGTTGAAGGTTTGAACTTTGTCAATTCAATTCCGTCAACGGCTCTTTCGTATTCTTCAATTGTTGGTGTTCTTCCTAAAATGGTAGATAGGACTACTACAGGAGTAGATGATAGCAATGATTCGCCTTTTTTCTCAGAAGAATCTTTAACCACTCTACCTTGGAAAAGTCTGGTAGAAGTAGCCATAACAGTATCACCAGGAGCTGCTTTTTCTTGGTTACCCATGCAAAGGTTACAACCAGGACGCTCTAAATACAGCATGTTTTCGTAAGAAGTTCTTGCTGTATCTTTTGGTGAATCATCATCAAAAACGAAGCCTGAGTATTTTTGTAATACATCCCAATCGCCTTCTTCTTTTAATTCATCCACAATGTTGTAAGTAGGAGGAGCAACTACGAGTGGTGCTTTGAAATCTACTTCGCCTTGCTGTGCTTCAACGTTTTTCAACATCTGGGCCAAGATTTTCATATCACCTTTATGTACCATACATGAGCCAACGAATCCAAGATCTACCTTCTTCTCACCGCCATAATAGGATAGAGGTCTGATGGTGTCGTGGGTATATCGTTTTGAAACATCATCATTGTTTACATCTGGGTCGGCAATCATTGGCTCACCAATCACGTCAAGGTCAACCACAACTTCTGCATAGTACTTGGCGTCTGCATCCGGTCTCAAAGCAGGCTTTGATCCTGATCTGATTTCATCGATTCTACTATTAGCTCTATCGATTAGGCCTTGGAGTACTTGGTTTTCGTTATCCATGCCTTTGTCAATCATTACTTGAATTCTAGACTTAGCAATTTCTAATGATTCGATCAGCACTTCATCTTCAGAGATGTTAATAGATGCTTTCGCTTTCATCTCAGCTGTCCAATCAGTGAAAGTAAAGGCTTGGTCAGCGGTAAGCGTCCCAATATGTACTTCGATTACTCTTCCTTGGAATACATTTTCCCCTCCGAATTGCTTTAGCATTTGCTGTTGAGTAGCATGCACCACATCTCTGAAGTCCATGTAAGACTTCATGTTTCCTTTGAAGGTTACTTTAACTGACTCAGGAATTGGCATAGAAGCTTCTCCTGTTGCTAATGCTAAGGCTACTGTTCCGGAATCCGCTCCGAAGGCCACACCTTTAGACATTCTAGTGTGTGAATCTCCACCAATAATGATGGCCCAATCATCAACAGTAATGTCATTCAATACTTTATGAATCACATCTGTCATAGAGTGATAAACGCCTTTAGGGTCACGACCGGTAATTAGACCAAAGTCGTTCATGAAACGCATAAGCTTAGGGATGTTAGCTTGTGCTTTTGTATCCCAAACAGATGCCGTATGACATCCTGACTGGTAAGCACCATCTACAATAGGAGAGATGATGGTAGCAGCCATAGATTCCAGTTCTTGGGCTGTCATAAGCCCAGTTGTGTCCTGAGAACCCACAATGTTTACTTCCACTCTTGCATTAGAACCTGCGTGCAAGGTTTTTCCAGGGGTATTACCAACAGCATTCTTATTAAAGATTTTTTCAACAGCTGTTAATCCTTGACCTTCATGAGAGATCTCTTTTGAAGGAGCGAAGACAACAGGTGCTTCTACACCCAAAGCTTTAGCGGCAAATGTTTGGAGCTTCTTACCAAAAACAACAGCATAAGATCCACCTGCTTTTATAAATTCAACCTTTTGAGGAGTAAGAGAAGCAGAAATGTCCATCAACTCTTGGTCTCCGTTGTATAGCTTTTTCTCTTTTGTATTGATCGTTAAAACCGTACCGGTTTCAACTGAATATTTTTGTTCTAGGACCGGCTCTCCATCAGCATCTAAAACGGTATTACCGTCAGCATCTTTTTTCTTCACCCAGTTTTGGAGGTCAATACCAATACCACCGGTTACTCCAACTGTGGTCAAAAAGATAGGAGCGATACCATTTGTTCCTGCGATAATCGGAGCAATGTTGATGAATGGTACATATGGACTTGCCTGAATACCTGTCCATAAAGCTACATTGTTCACACCAGACATTCTTGAAGAACCTACACCCATCGTGCCTTTTTCTGCAATAAGCATTACTCGCTTGTCAGGATGTTGAGCTTTTAGCTCGGTTAATGCTTGTTGCATTTCCTGGTTGTGCTCGAAGATTGATTGTCCGTGTAATTCACGATCTGATCTTGAGTGGGCATCTGCTCCCGGAGAAAGTAAATCAGTAGAAATATCTCCTGTACCTGCAATAAAGGTTACGATCTCAATTTCTTCTTCTACCTCCGGAAGTTTGGTGAAGAACTCTGCATTTGCGTAGCTCTCTAAAATATCTTTTGCAACGGCATTACTATTTTTATAAGCGTTATCAAGTCTTTCAGTATCCGCTTCGTATAAGAAAACTTGAGTCTTGAGCACCTCAGCCGCTTGCTTAGCTAATCCATCATCTTCGCCAAGTGCAACGTCTAAGAGCACTTCTACTGACGGGCCGCCCTTCATATGAGATAGTAATTCGAAAGCGTAATCTGATGTGATTTCTTCAACCGATGATTCACCAAGAATGATTTCTTTCAAGAACTTAGCCTTTACACCTGCCGCACTAGTGGTACCTGGAAGCGTATTATAAATGAAGAAATTAAGAGCGTCTTCACGGTTAGGATTGCCGGTATCTTTTATTAGCTCAATTAAGGCTGCAACCATTTCACCGTCATCAATAGGTTTAGGATGCAAACCTTGTCCTTTTCGTTCTTCAATCTCTTGGATATAATCTTCGTAAATCTTCATAGAAAGACGTTTTAAATGTTATTAGCACTTGATGAGTGCCGAATTTCTTTACTTTAGTTAGACTTCTTATCAACTCAATTAGGAATCTCAGTCGCCTAAAAATTAACACATGTGGGATTAGCTCAGTTCCTCTTCATTTCCCTCTAAAAAATGACTTTGAAAAGGGTTATGTCAGGGGTGGCAAAGATAAAGTTTTTGAGCAAAATTAAAACTGAGAAACTTGTGTAAATAAGAGCCTAGTCGTCTATCTCAATATTTGCCAATTGTTGGTCAAGTAGCTCTATTAATTCTTCTAGTCTCCAACCCAATGGGGTTTCAAAATAAAGCGTTTGCCTTACTCTCGATAGTCTCAAATAGATCAGGTCTATAAAGGTTCTATCTGTCAAAAGTGTGCGAACTACTCTTGCTGATTGTTCTATTGAAACAGTTGATTCAGGGCTATTGTCTGCAAGTTTTAGCTCTAGTAGGTAAAGTACCTGTCTTCTGGTTAGATAAGGTTCAATTTGATTGTTTATCAAATCAACATCCGATGCTTCAACAAGTGGTGCTTTGCTTTCAAATCTTTTAAGTTCAAAAAGCTTTGATCTAGTGGAATCATCTGCGATTAGTCTAAGATTTCCTGATGCCACTATGTTATCAAATGCGGCATTGGTTCCTGAATAAAAGCGATGTCTCAGCAATTCATCAATAGCCATTCTTATGGTATCGTCTGCTACTTGTCTAGAAGCTGCTTGAATGAGCTTTTCAAATAATAAGACCTGAACTCTACGGTTTCGTTGATCTGCAATCAGCTCTTCAAGGTTGGCGCTTGCTTCTGCTTTAAGCTCTTGTAGAAACTTCTTTTTAAGCATCTGCTGCTCTTTGCCGTCATTCCAACGGTCTACACGAAAAGCGATATAGATACCCAGCACAATAACGACTAGTTCTAAAATTACTCTTAAAATGGAACTCAGTGGATTAGATCTTCTGCGATCTCCACCAAGGCTGTATCGGTTTGCCACAACTCAAAAAATTAAAAGGACCGTTATAAAAATAACTAATCCAACGAGCATCACCAATCCACTGTATGGGAGAATGTCTTTAGCTTTGAGTTTTGTTATACCCAGAAGTGGCAATGCCCAGAAGGGTTGAAGCATATTTGTAAGTTGGTCTCCATAAGAAAGCGCCATAATCGTTTTTGGTATGGAAACACCCAATGTCTCGGCAGCTTCTGTAATAATTGGTCCTTGCACTACCCACTGTCCACCGCCACTTGGTACAAATATGTTTACTAATCCTGCACTAAGGAGGGTAAATATGGGTAGGGTAGTGCCATTAGAGATCTCCACAAATCCTTGTGAAATTAGTGCACCTAGACCTGAGTATTTCATAATGCCCATAATGCCCGCATATAACGGGAATTGTATGATAATGCCAGAAGCGCCTGTAACAGCTTGTTGTATGGCAGCTAAGAATCTAGCGAATGAGCCATGTAACAAAACCCCTAAACCAAAAAGCAAGAAATTGATATAGTTAAGATTAATGAAACCTAATCCGCCACCGGATTGAGTAATGCTTGCTTTCCGAATGGCTAAAAAGCATATGGTTAAGCCCATACCAATGGCCAGCCATTTGGCATGATCTATTCTTTCAGCACCTTTAAGTATCTGTTTGCTTTCAGGTTGAGATTCTCTAATCGGTAGGTTAACCTCTTGCCCCATGCTTTGTGAACCCAGATAGTAGAAGAACAATGGAATGATGATAAGTAAGATGGCGGAGGTAGTCAGGTTCATTCCTGATAACAAAGTTTGGTCGATTCCGATGACGCCAATATCATTTACCATAAAGTGGTCTTTGCCTGAAACAGTCAAAGGAGCTGATCCTGAAAAACCACCATGCCAGCACATCATTCCTGCATAACCTGCTGCACCAATCAAAGGGTAATTAAGCTTCCAGCCTTGTTCTTGCGCTTTCTCAGCTACTTTTCGAGCAAAGATGGCTCCGAATACCAGACAAAGTCCCCAATTGATAAAACTCATTAAAATGGTAATGAGGCTCACATAAAGACCTGCTTTTGCTGTTGTATTACACAGCGAAGTGAGCTTGGTTATCAAACTATTGAATAGGGGTGTTAAGGCAAGTGTATGCCCTAAAATCAGAATTAGAGCCATTTGCATAGTGAACTCCAAAAGCTCCCAAAACCCTGTTTCCCAGTATTCAAGAATCACGATAGGATAAGAGTATACCGCATTTTCTGGCCTTTGTGTAAAAACTAATGCCAATAGCATCACACTTAATGTGAGTATGATGGCGATAGAAAATGGAGAAGGAAGTAGGTTCCTTACAAACTTTAGGTAAAGGTTATCTTCTTGCACATTTGAATATGCAAAAGATTTGGACAAGAAACAGTCTTAGTTCAGGTTATCCAACCACTCCAATGTATCGACCCCATCGGCATAATCCCAAAGGGCAGGGCATTGTGCTTCTCCAAAGTCAAAGCTGCCAGAATACCAACCTTCGTTTGACACAGTGCATTGAATCTTTTCTGAAACGCTTGACAATCTTAAGGCTAATTCAGCTTCTGATTTATAGGTTTCATAAAATAGAACCGAGATAGGTGAGACCATGTCTTCAGATTCTCTAATGAGGAAGAATCCGGAATCTAAGTGCGGTTCTTTGTTTACCAGATAGATACTCTTATTGTAATCGTAGTTATTCCTGAATTTGTGATGCTCCAAAACGGACTCGTTGTCCATTTGAGCCTCAATTAATGGAGTGAAATCATAGTCTGTAGGTACAAAAAGCTTGGCTACATTTCTACAACCTAATCCAAAATACTGGAATACGTCATCTCCTAATTTAGTCAAAGCTTCTTTGCTCTCGTCTCCCTTAATTATTGCCGCAGAAACACGATTCTGACGGATAATATGCGGCATCTTAGAGAAGTAATAATTGAAATAGCGTGCGCTATTGTCAGAACCGGTGGCAATCACCGCATCAATGTCTTTCATCTGCTCTCTAATCTCGATTTGCTTTTCTGACTCCGGATCAATCGAGATGAGTTGTTGTACAATCCATGACATTAATATTCTGTCTTGAGAAGAGTACTTTATGCAGGCAATATGGCCAGAGATTAAAACGGTAAGCACATCGTGAAGTCCTACTAAAGGAAGGTTTCCGGCCAGAATCAGTCCTATTTTTTTCTGACTTTTTGGGGTTAACTGATAAGCCTTTAGCCATTGGTTCAGTTTTTCAGAACTTAGTTCATGGGCCCATGCCGAAAAGGCTTTTTCTACATTTTGTTTAGTAAACCAGTTGTTCTCATTTGCAGCTCTCCAAGCTAATTCTTCAAACGCTTCTGTTGATAGGTTTTGAAGGCGTTTTCCTAGCGCCACTAATAAGTCTTTCCTCTTCTCTAAGTCCATATCGAAAGTGTTGCCGCAAAAATACGCTTAATCTTTTCATGGAAGAAGATTTGAATATTACTTTTGCATCCGAAAAAATTGCAAAATCTGAAACCAACTGAAGCGTTTTGGGTTTGATTGTGATAAGAAAGAATTATACGCTATGGCGATTATTATAACAGACGAATGTATCAACTGTGGGGCTTGCGAGCCTGAATGCCCGAATACTGCGATTTACGAAGGTGGAATCGAATGGACTTGGGGTGGAGGTACAGACCTTAAAGAAGTTGAAATGGGTGATGGTACTGTGGTTGACGGTAATGAGCCACAAGAACCGGTTTCTGACGAATTCTATTATATCGTTTCAGGAAAGTGTACCGAATGTATGGGCTTCCACGAAGAGCCGCAATGTGCAGCTGTGTGTCCGGTAGATTGTTGTGTAGATGATCCTGATTACAGAGAAACGGAAGAAGAATTATACGCCAAAAAAGATTGGATGCACGTTTAAGAATGTTGATTTCTTAATGTTGAATGATAAATGAAAGCCTCCGCAAGGAGGCTTTTTTATTTGATACTAATAAAGTCACGTGTCTCGATTACTTTGCTAAGCGCAATACCATACTTGGATAAGAGAGTCTCAAAGATTTCGCTTTCCGAATGGCGGTCGACCTTTACTTTAAATGTTTTATCCATTTCAAGGTTCTTAGCAATAACCAATGGTAATGAGCTAAAACGATTTTCATGAATCTTTTTCACGATATTTCCAGGGGTGTCAATAAAAGACATTTCTCTTATTGTAATTGAATAAGAAGTAATAGTTCCATTCTCTTTGTTTAGGTACTTCTCGAGCTTCTCGACTCTTTCTAATTCGGCTTTTAATACTTCTACTTCCCTTTTTTCACTGTTCCATTCGAAAACATTCAATTCAGCAAATTTGTCAATAATAGTATGGAGATGTCGAGACAGATTACGAGCATCAGGGCCTTTAGCTGTTAGTTTCCATAAGTAACGGTCATATTTTGGACTAACCTCTATTAGTACTTGTTTGTCAATCATACCAATAACTTCCTTGAGAGTTCCCATTTTCTGAATCATTTCAGGACCGTCAGCACTACCTGAGATTGTTGAGAATCTACTCTGTTTTTCAACAGATAGTTCAACAATTGTTTCATTGAATTTTAGCTCAGCTTCTTGTTGCCCGAAGAGGCTCGAGCAGAGGGTTATAAGTAAAATGAGTATTGCGTGTTTCTTCATGAATAAATAAAAATAATTGTTTGAATTACCTCATTTTACCGCGCTTAATCAAGTATGCTTTTAGTATTTGATCAAACCCTTCGTTAATATCTGCCTCGATCAGATCTATCTTTAGCTTTGCACACTTCAAGTAGAGATCATGATGTTTTTGATCCATTTGCTGTCTAAACTGGGTTTTAATGCCAGCCGGATTTAGTCTGATCTTCTCTTTGCTTTCAGCATCTATGAATTCGTATGGTCTATTATCGAATTCAAAGTTGAATTCAGTTTTATGATCACTCACATGGAAAAGAAGCACCTCATGTTTCTTATGCTTGAGATGTTGTAAAGCCGCCATAAGTTCGTCCTCATTGCTTTGGTTGTCGAACATATCGCTAAAAATGACTACCAATGATCTTCGGTGCACTTTCTGAGCGAGCTGATTCAAGATTTGCGAGACATTGGTTCGCTTCTCAGATTTTGGCTTGTTCAATAAATCACTGTAGGTAAGAAAGAGCTTGTGTATATGAGCAGCTGAAGACTTAACTTGAGTTTCTATTTCTAATTTGTCCGAGAATGTGTGTAATCCTACGGCATCTCTTTGCTTATGCAAAAGGTAGGTAAGAGCCGCACTAGCCATTACACTAAAACGCATTTTGCCAAAGCTTTCAGCAGGGTAGTACATAGATGATGACTGATCTATAACGATTTGGCATCTAAGATTGGTCTCCTCTTCAAATCGCTTGGTATAAAGCCTGTCTGTTTTGGCGTATAATTTCCAGTCTATATGTCTGGTAGATTCACCATTATTATAAAGCCTATGTTCAGCAAACTCAACAGAGAAACCATGGTATGGAGACTTGTGCAAACCGGTGATAAAACCTTCCACCATTTGCTTGGCCAATAGCTCTATGTTGCCAAACTGTTTTACATCTTCAAGACTGAACTTCATAAACTTATAGGTAGTTGTTTAATCTTTGTTTATCAAGTTTAAACAAGGATTTCTGAATCTTTAATACTAGTGCAAAGGGTTGCCTGAATTCTGCTTTTGGCACTTGCAATAGTAAATATTTATAACTTATATTAGAACGAGTTTGATATTTTTTCAACTTATAATAAAACTAAAACTTGATCAGTGGAAGACCAGAAAGACAGAAATGAAATATTTTCTAAGAGGGTAAGGGCAGGCAAGAGGACGTATTTTTTTGATATAAAAGCCACACGCTCAAACGACTATTACTTGACAATAACTGAAAGTAAGCGTAAGTATAAAGACGATGGTTTCAGTTACGAAAAACACAAGATCTTTTTGTACAAAGAAGACTTTGTGAAATTCGTTGACGCTTTGAATGAGACGGTAGAACATGTAAAATCTGAATTACTCCCAGATTTTGATTTTGAGCAGTTTAATGGCGAGGAATACAGCGTAGAAGAACAACAGTCAGTGGATACTGAGTTGAAGTGGGACTAAAGAATTTTAATAATTGAGAAAGCCTCAATTCGCCTTGTCGGATTGAGGCTTTTTTATTTGAATCAAACTAACCTTACAGGAGTCGTTTTTGCTATATTTGCGGCCAATTTCGAGAAGAATAGTTTTCAATTATGGGATTACAGTGTGGTATAGTGGGGTTGCCAAATGTTGGTAAGTCTACCTTATTTAATGCATTATCTAGCGCGAAAGCAGAAGCTGCAAACTTTCCTTTTTGTACAATAGAACCCAATGTGGGAGTAGTGACTGTGCCGGATGAGAGGTTGCAGAAACTCGAAGAATTGGTGAATCCGCAAAAAGTTATCCCAACTATAATTGAATTCGTTGACATTGCCGGTTTGGTTAAAGGTGCTAGCAAGGGAGAAGGACTTGGTAATAAATTCTTAGCGAACATTAGAGAAGTTGATGCCATAGTTCATGTGGTACGTTGCTTTAAAGATGACAATGTGGTTCACGTTGCGGGTAAGGTAGATCCTGTTTCCGATAAAGAAATTATAGATACAGAACTTCAGCTTAAAGATTTAGAGTCCATTGAGAAGCGTGTGCAAAGGCTACTCAAGATTGCCAAATCGGGAGATGCAGAGGCAAAAAGGGAGTTGGCACTTTTAGAACGTTTTGTCGAGGCCCTAGAGTCTGGTAAAAACGCACGAGCTGTTGAAGTATCAGAAGATGAGTTGGAGATCATTAAAGACCTTTCTCTGCTCACGATCAAAAAGGTGATATACGTAGCTAACGTAGAAGAGAGTGCTATTCACACAGGTAATGAACATGTAGAAGCTCTAAAATCTTCAGTAGCCGATGAGAATGCCGAGGTAATTATGATTTCTGCTTCAATCGAGTCTCAAATTGCCGAGTTAGATGATCCAGAAGAGAAGGAGATGTTTCTAGAAGAGTATTCACTTCAAGAATCAGGATTGAATAAGCTCATCAGAGCATCCTATAAAATATTAAGCTTAATCACCTATTTCACTGCTGGTGAGAAGGAGGTTAGGGCTTGGACCATTAAAGAAGGATGGAAGGCGCCTCAAGCTGCTGGTGTTATCCATACTGATTTCGAAAAGGGCTTTATTCGAGCAGAGGTAATCAAGCTGCCAGACTACGAAGAACTCAAAACTGAAGCGGCCATTAAGGAAGCAGGAAAAATGAGAGTGGAAGGCAAGGATTACATCGTTCATGATGGAGATATCATGCATTTCAGATTCAACGTTTAAGTATTCAAAAAGACATTTCTCTCTTTTTTTGCTGAGTGGTCGAACAATCTAGAAAGTGGCAGCGTTAGGTCAATACGTTGTCAATGAGGCATACTCATTTGACATTCTATAAGGTAAAATTTTGATAGAGTGAGAGTTAGAGTAATTTTTAAGTTGAAAAACAGGGGCGCATACTTACCGTTCCACCATCAACATATTTTGGCGCAATATCTTAAGGGTGTGCTTGTTAATGGAGGTGATTCCAAATACTTCAATTATTCCTATTTCAATTTTTCTGGATTAAAAGGACAGACTAAGGTTTCTAGAAACGGTCTTCATTACTTTTCAAACTTTGTAACGCTTGTTTTATCATCAGACGATCAAGGCTTTCTTGACTACTTGTTAGAGCAAATTTTCAAGTACGATAAGATAGACTTAGGTAACCTAGAGATTCTTCCTTTATATACAGAATTGGAAAAAGTACCGGGAATGGAAGATCATATGAAGTTTATATGTATTTCTCCTATAGTTCCTGTAAAAGGCGCTTTTAACGATGTTGAAAGCAAAAGATTTATTGGTCCAGAGACTGATGAGTTCTCTGATCTGCTTTATGACTCAACACTTCAGAGAATGGAAAATTCTGGAAAGTTCACCGAAGAACAGTTGGCTTCATTCAGCAAGTTTCAATTTGTACCAGACGTGGCCTATCTGAACAGACTAAAGGAGCGAGATAAGAAGTTTGCACGTATTTATTCAGTTTTTGATAACGATGTGAAATACGAGATTCGAGGTTATACGCTACCATTCAAATTATTCGCAGCTAAAGAAGTACAGAACTTTGTTTTCGACTGTGGATTGGGGAACTATACCCATAAAGGCTTTGGCATGTTAGACATTGCCAATGTAAATCCGACAGACAGAACAGAAAAATATAAGTTCTCAAAAGAGTTGGTTACCGCCTAGAGTTGTAATTGACTCTTTGATATCCTACTAGTTTATCTCCACGAGCGCCCATAGCACGAAAGTAAACGAAGACCTCGTATTGGTTTTCTGTTTCAAAGAAGCTTTTGTCTATTAAGGAAGTATTCTCAATACCCAATGCATAGGTGTAGTCATACCAACCTTGTTTTAGCTTGATTGTGTTTGTGTATTTCTTCTCGATCAGGTCGTACTTCATTTGTGAGTCGGCATTCTTTTTCCAACCATTAAATGCACCAAGTACATATATAGGGTCATTAAGTTCAGGATAGTCTAAAGTCAAATGAACATCTACATATTCTGAAGTAATATCACTCGATCTTCCCTCAGAATCGTTATTGAAAAAGTTGCCATTTATATCGAGCGATTGAAAGTAGACTGGATTGGCCTCTCGATCTAACCTAACCCTTGCAAAAGGTAAGTTGTCTGTAAAGCCTACTTCTTCAATGTTTCTTCCGGAGAAGTTGATGGTGCTAATATCGAAGGAGCGAAATTCATTACCTCCTGCATAGTCATTTTCAGATCCTAGATTCTGATATCTAAGTAATTGGTCACTTTCATTAATGAAGGTGGTTTTCAGTTGCTTTATTCTGTCTGGTCTCTGGTTTTGCCTGCTAATTACAGTGAAATCCTGATTCGGGTTGATTGACCTAATACCATTATAGTTTACATTGACTTCAATACGTTGGTTTCTTAATCTATCGCTTACACTCGTTGATCTTTGAATAGTTCCCCCAACACCAACTTGGTTTTCATAGATCATAAATTGCCTTGAGAGGATGATATCATCTTCATCTCGATCTCTGTATACCACCAGAAGATAATTACCGCTATGAGTCACCTGAGGTACTGTAAAGCGATAGTGCACATAATTGATTTTGGCTTCACTACTAAATTCAAAATCTTCGATCTCGTATCGATTAAAAGATTTTAAGTACATAGTAGGTTTTAATTTGGACTGCTCCCAATTGGCATTACAATGGATCAATTTGACAAAGAAGTAGTCGGCATCCTCTCTTAAATCATCAAATTCAAGAACTAAAGGCCTTCTGCTATTCATTTGAATTACGGGAGGGTCCAAGACTGATTGTACAGAATTTCCGTTAGGATAAAGTTGTACCGTCTTTATCGTAGACTCATAAGTTTCATTTTCATAAACGAGTTTTTTCTGCGCATGCAACAGAATACTCGATGAAACGAATACCATTAGAAGGACGCTCTTTAAATTTACAGGCATCAGATTTGTAACTGTTGAAAAAGATTTTTCTTGTATTACAACTTCATCAAATATAGTTGTGTCTAAATAAAAGAGATGAAAATCTCGAGGTAGATGATTCAAGATATAGAATTAATCCAGAAGTGCATCAAAGGTGAGCTTAAAGCACAGCGTGAATTGTATGATCGCTATGCAGCTAAGCTTATGCCTGTTGCTATGCGTTATGCTAAGTCGCAGGAAGATGCCGAAGATATTCTGCAGGATGCTTTTGTCAAGATTTTCAATAGTCTTGAGTCATTTAGACAAGAGTCTCAGTTTCTCACTTGGCTAAGAAGAATAGTTGTGAATACGGCCATTAACCACAATAGAAAAAAACTATATCAGCAACCTATGCTAGATATTGATAAGACTGTGCTCCATGTTGAAAAGGAGTTGGTTTTATCTCATTTGAATTTTCTTGAATTGTTGGCCATGATGCAGAAACTACCTGTTGGGAGCAGAACAGTATTTAATCTGTTTGCTATTGAAGGTTATTCGCATAAGGAGATTGCAGAGCGATTGGATATTTCTGAAGGAACATCTAAGTCTCAGTATGCTAGGGCGAAAGCTTTACTAAAAGTAATGATTGACGATGCCAATCAAGTTGTTCAACCTTTAATGTCTAACTCATGAGTGAATTGAATGACCAATTAAAAGACATTTTTGATAATGCTGAATTTGTGCCTTCTAATCGAGTTTGGGAAGGTGTTGAAAAAGCGCTTGTCAAAAAGAAAAAGAACAGGGGGCTCTTTTGGATGTGGCAAACCTATGCCACTGCAGCGGCCATTTTGTTTATAGGTGCTTTTGCATTCCTGTTCAACCAAGACGGTGGGCAGTCTGGTTCGACTGGATCAGAGGGTTCTAAACCTAAACCACAACAATTGACAGAGGTGGCTAAAGATAGTGTTCAAGATAAAAGCAATGACCTAGATGAGCTTTCAAAACCTGAGGAGATAAAGGTTACGACCTTGGCAGACGTGAAGAAAGAAGCATTAGAAAAGGAGGGAGGAAATGCAATTAGCTCGAAGGACTATGTTGTCAATAACTCGAAGCCTCAAATTTTAAATGAGGCAGAGAAAGAGACAATTTTAGACGAATCTTCAACTGAGTCTTTCTTCATCGATTTAGCTGATTTAAAGGCATACAGAGAGAGTTTGGCTAGCCAAATCATAGCTTTCAATGCAAGAATGAATTTTGCTCCTTTTCAGCCAGATAAGACCTTTACAACGGAGTTAAAGATTGAGGAAGAACCTGAAATAAAGGAGTTTAGAGTAAATGGCGGTCTTGGTACGGGTTCTTTTAATTCAGGAGAAGCGGGTTTCTTTGCTATTGGTGCCGAGAGCGAAGCCAACGTTCAGTTTAGTGATGCATTAGTAGAGGTTCAAAATGGTGAAGAACAGGTTGAGTCGGTGATTTCAGTAGGAGCAGGCGTGAACTTAACAGTATCTAAGAAACTAAGCTTAGATGCTGGGCTGCGATTAACCAACTTTAGAATCTCTTCTTCTTCTAATGCTTATTCCATTGAAAATGGTGCTTCTTTGCCAATCTCGGCAACAGCTCCTTTCGACCCTGAAGAGTTAATATTTGTAGGCGATTATAATACCACAAATACTTTTCAATCTGTTTTCCTTCAGACTTCACTGAATTACAAAGTAGTGTCTTTTGGAAGATTCGATTTGAATTCGAGAATTGGAGTTGGTCTTGATTATTTCTTTAACTACAAACTTCAAGGTGATTTGAATTTCCTTTCGGTTAGAGATGTAAATCTGAGTCAGAATGATATTAGCCCTTTCAGCTTGAGCTTGATACCTGGTGTAGGTATCAATTACAGACTTAATGATCAGTTCGGTATTGGAGTAGATGCCAGTTATAGAAGATTCTTCTCCAATAGTGAGGTGAGCGTTAATGGTGGTACTTCAATCTTCGGATTTGGATTTAGCCTGAATTACTTGCTGAATAGGAACTAGTCTTCTAATTCATCGATTCGTTCAGCAGTTATTTCCCATTCAGTGTTTTTCTCTTCTAGCTGCTTTACAACCTTTTGGTGTCGATTACTAACATCAGATAGTTTCTCGTGATCTTTAAATATTTCAGGATTGCCTAATTCTGCTTCCAGTTCGGCCTTTTGCTTCTCTAACTTTTCAATGTCGTTCTCTAAATCTGAGACTGTCTTTTTTAAAGACTTTAGCTCTTTTTCAGTCTCATTGTTGAGTCTTGGCTTTTCCTTTTTTACAGCTTTCTGTTTCGTTTGGGTTTCAACCTTTTCAGGCTTGGCATTCTGCTTTAACCAATATTCATATTCTTCATAAGTTCCTGGATACTCTTTGAGTTCATGATCCTCGATATACCATATCTTGTTCGCGATTTGGCTGATGAAGTCTCTATCGTGAGATACGATCACAAATGTTCCTTCGTATTGCTGAAGCGCTTGAACCAAGATGTTTACTGATAGAAAGTCCAGATGGTTTGTGGGCTCATCCATCATTAAGAAATTAGCCTCAGAGAGCAAGGTTTTAGCGAGCGCTACTCTAGATTTCTCACCTCCAGAAAGTACTTTGATCTTTTTGAAAACCTCATCTCCCTGGAAAAGGAAGCAGCCTAAGATTCCTCTTAATTCAGATTCTGATTTAAGCGAACCGGCTTGCTTAAGTTCGTCTAGAATTTCGTTTTCTACAGTGAGTGCCTCTAGCTGGTGCTGGGCATAAAAAGCCGTATTAACATTAAAGCCTTCTTTTCTTTCGCCTTCTATCGGTTCTGTTCCGGCAATAATTCTAAGCATAGTGGACTTTCCCTTACCATTGGCTCCAATCATTGCGATTTTATCGCCACGTTCAATCGTAGCTGTGGTATGCTTGAGGATTTGAAGGTCTCCATAGGACTTGGAGATATCATTCAACTCTATGATAAAGCGCCCAGATTTTTGCTTGAAACCAAATTGAAAGTTCATGGTAATGTTCTCATCAACTACATCTTCAATAAGATCCATTCTTTCCAATGCCTTAACCCTCGATTGAACTTGTCTAGCTTTGGTAGCCTTGGCTCTAAATCTTTCTACAAACCTCTCCGTTTGGCGAATTTGCTGTTGTTGATTCTCAAAGGCATTCTTTTGAATTTCTTCCCTTTGCACCTTTTCCTTTAGGTAGAAGGAGTAATTGCCGCTGTATTGGGTCAGTTTTCTTCTTGCTACTTCTACTGTAGATGTGGTTACCTGATCTAAGAACCTTCTATCGTGAGAAACAACAATAAACGCACCTTCATAGGTTTTAAGGTAGTTTTCAACCCATTCGATTGAAGGTAAATCCAAGTGGTTTGTAGGTTCATCGAGCATGAGAAGACTAGGTTTCTGCAAAAGCAGTTTAGCCAGCATTACTCTCATTCTCCAACCTCCTGAGAATTCTCTTAGTGGTCTACTTAAGTCAGCAGTTTTAAATCCAATCCCTTCTAAAATGGCTTCTGCTTCTGATTGTAAAGAGTAGCCACCTAGTGTTTCGTATTCCTCTTGTGCCTTTGTCAGTTTATCTACCAGAGACTCGTTATAATCGGTCTCCATTTTCTTCAGAATGTCTTCAATTCGTTTCTGTAGTTGATTAGCCCTTTCAAAAGCTTGCATCGCCACGGTTAGAATACTTTCGTCCGATTGATAGGAGAGTAAATCTTGATTGAGAAAACCAATGGTACAGTCTTTACTTTTTGAGATTTCCCCTTCAGTGGCCTGATAATTACCAATAATCAGATGGAGTAACGTAGACTTGCCTTTACCATTTAGCCCAATCAAACCGATTCTGTCTTGTGGTTTGATATGAAGAGAAGCTTTTTCGTATAAAGGTCTGTCTCCAATGAGATAAGAAAGATTATTGATGGCAATCATGCCGCAAAATTACTTTTAGAATAAACAATTCAAACCAAGCCGTTGATAAAATAGTATACTTGTTGACTTATTGGAAAAAGTACTTTTGCAGAAAGCTAGACCTATGAAAAAACTAACATTAACTTTTTTTACGCTTATCTTCTTTTCAGTGGCTTCTTTGGCGCAAGACCATTTGCAAGACACTGAAAAATATAAAGACCTTCTTTCTAGAATTAATCTCCCTGATGGTTTCAACATTGAGATTTATGCAGCTAACGTGATAGATGCCCGTTCTTTAGCAAGAACTGAGGATGGGAAAACTGTTTTTGTTGGAAATAGAAGAAGAAGAAATGTGTATGCCTTAACGGATACTGACGGTGATATGAAGGCCGACAAGGTGGATACAATTGCGACTGGCTTAAATATGCCTAATGGTGTAGTTTTTAATAATGGCGATTTGTATGTGGCCGAAGTGAATAAGATTCACAGGTTTCCTGATATTATGAACAACCTGAATGATCCTAAGTCAGAGGTGATATATGGAGACTTTCCTACAGACCGACATCATGGCTGGAAATTTATCGCTTTTGGCCCCGATGGCAAACTCTATGTTCCAGTAGGTGCTCCTTGTAATGTTTGCGATAAAGAAGATGAAAACGATGTGTATGCTTCTATTACGAGAATGAATCCTGATGGTAGTGATATGGAGGTTTATGTACATGGTGTAAGGAATACTGTTGGTTTTGCGTGGCACCCTGAAACCGGTGATATGTGGTTTACAGACAATGGTAGAGATATGATGGGAGACGATATTCCTGCATGTGAGCTGAACCATGCAGATGCTAAGGGTACACATTATGGCTTTCCTTTTTGGCACCAAGGAGATATTGCTGATCCAGATTTTGGCGATAAGAGACCAAGAAATGAGTTCAAAGAACCAGCCTACAAATTCGAACCGCATTCTGCGCCACTCGGATTGAGGTTTTATCAGGGTAATATGTTTCCTTCAGAATACAAGAATAATTTGATTGTTGCACAACATGGATCTTGGAACCGTAGCCCTAAAGCAGGACATATCGGTTATCAGCTAAGATATGTACAGGTAGATGGTGATGGAGTAGTAAAGAGTGAGATTTTTGCAGATGGTTGGTTAGATCAAGAAACCAACAAGGGTCTAGGCAAACCCGTTGATGTGATGGAGATGCCTGATGGTTCGCTTCTAGTGTCGGATGATGTGGCTCACTGTATTTATAGAATCACCTATTCAGAATAATTAAAAAATACCACTGAAAGAGGTCTTCATTTAATGAGGACCTTTTTTATTTCTCTATAGCTATGCTATCAGTAAATCACATTTCAAAAACTTATCCGGGTGAGGATTTAGGGGCGGTTAACAATGTTAGCTTTGAATTAAACGCCAATGAGATTCTTACCATAGTTGGTCGGAGCGGATCGGGGAAGAGTACTTTGCTGCAGATTATTGGTGGTTTAATGAAGCCTGATTCAGGAGAGATTGTATTCCACGGAAAGGCATTGGAGAATCCCGAGGAACAGCTCGTAGCAGGTCACCCTAAAATAAAAATGGTCTTTCAAGACTATAAAGTAAAAATTGGGATGACGGTTGAGGAGAATATTAAGTATATGCTACTCAATTACAATAATGCCTACAAACAAGAACGAACAGACGAATTATTGACCATAACAGGCTTAGAGCCGTATCGATCCCGAAAAACAAACGAGCTTTCAGGAGGGCAGCTGCAAAGATTGTCTATAGCCAGAGCCCTAGCAGATGAACCCGAATTACTTTTAATGGACGAGCCTTTCAGTAACCTTGATCCGATAACGAAGGAGAATCTGATTATGGCATTGAGAGAGATCATTAAGAATGAAAAGGTAAGTATTGTATTTGTAACGCACGATACGCGAGACGCACTAATGGTTAGTGATCGATTGATATATATGCGAGAAGGTAGTTTGATACAGGAAGGGACTGTTTCCGAAATGTATGATCAACCAATAAATGAAGAAGTGGCATCATTCTTTGGCCGAATTAATTCATTGGAGAGTATAACTGGAAATAAGCAATACATACGAGCCGAAGATATGCGCATGGATATCGATAATCCTGATTCAACTGAAATGATTGTTGAGAATTGTTTTAGTTTAGGACGCGTATTTCTACTCACCTTATCTCATAATTCCCGTTTTGAATATTATATTTATTCTGAAAGACAGCAGAAGGTTGGTCAAGTAGTATCTGTTAGTTACGATAAGAATCGAATATTGCACTTCTCTTGAATGCAATAAACGTAAGCTGATTTTTCATATATTCGATTTATACGACTAATTGTATACCTAAACGACCATCATTTTTCATTTAGCCTGTCTTGGGCAAAACACTTTTAACTGGACTTTAAAATGAAGAGATCAGCTCTACTACTAACTGCATTTTTGATTATTACTTCTTTTGGAGCTTTTGCTCAAAACCTCAATAAGGTTTATGGAGCTATGGCTGAAGAAGATTGGGAGGTGGCTTTAGAATTACTTAACCCAATTATCGAGAAGAAAAAGAAGAATTATGAGGCAAGATGGTTAGCAGCTATTTGTCATACAGAACGCTACAGATTCGATGAAGCTTTTGTTCTCTTTAAAGAGGCATTGCCTTTTGCCGAGGTTGATCCTTCTTTCTGGATTCCTTATTCAAGAGCCTATTTATTAGCAAGTAGAGTAGAAGATGCTGAAAGAACGCTGGCGAGAGTTAACCAGAATCAATTAGAAGACTATGTTAAAGGAGACTACTTCAAAGTCTACAACAACATACAGAATGCTAAAAAGTATTTACCAAATCCCAAGGATGTAATCATTAAGAACTTAGGACCTAACATTAATACGGAAGGGAATGAGTATAGTCAGGTAGTAACAAACGATCAAATGGGGATATACTTTACTGCCAGAAGAGAAGGTTTAGGTAAAGTAGCCGATGATGGTGAAAACTACGAGCAGATTATGACTGCTAGAATGAACGACTTGGATGTCTGGGGTAAAGACAAACCGCTTGATGGTTACTCTTCAGCGGATAACAATGAAGCACCGATACAGCTTTTAGATGGTGATAGTACACTTTTGACATTTATAGATGAAGATCTATATATCTCTAAACTTGGTGCAGATGGTACTTGGGCCGATAGAGAAGAATTACCAATCAATACCAGTAAATGGGAGGCTCATGCTTTTCTTTACAACAATGGCAATTCACTAATTTATTCTTCTGCCTTTGGTAATGATGAGGAGAATGCAGACCTCTACATTGTACATAAGCAAGAAGATGGCAGCTGGTCGGCACCTTACTTTATAGAAGAACTGAATACTCCAGACGATGATGATTCTCCATTCGTAGCAGATGATGGAACCTTGTATTTCTCTTCAAGAGGTCATGATTCAATGGGGGGTTATGATATTTTCAAAACGCGCTTAGATAGTGCAACGGGTAAATTTTCGGCACCTGAGAATATGGGAGCACCATTTAACTTACCTAATGACGATACATTCTTTACTCTTTATGGTAAGAATGCTTACCTCTCTTCGAGTAGACCAGATGGATATGGGCAAGTAGATATTTACAGAATTATCATGTTCAACAAATCTCAAGTACAAGGAAGGTTACTTGACTGTGATGGTCAGACGCCAATTCCCAACGCTAAAATCACAGTTAAGCGTGACGATGAAGTGTTTGAAACGACTACAGACGCATCGGGCAGATACAGCATGTCATTCCCAATTGAACGTGATTTCAGCATGTATGCCGAAACTGACGGTCAGAAGATTTACGAAAAGACACACAGAATTAATGTACTGTTTAGAGATGAGTTCGATATCAATCAGGATTTCTTCGTAGGAGAATGCGAAAACCCTAAAGAGATCTACGTGAAAATGATCAATAGCTTTGATCTTGATCCAGAAAATGTTCCGGTAGCTGAGCCAATCGCTCCACCTGTAGTGGTTGAGCCAGAACCAGAACCAGAGCCTGAGGAAGAAGAAGTTGAGGCAGAGGTAGTGGCTACTCCTGCGCCTCCTGTTGTTGTACCAGTGGCAAACAATGATATCATTCTACCAAATGTTTATTTCCCTTTTGATAAGCATAACATTCGTTCAGAGTACTTCCAGAGACTCGATGAGGCTGCAGCGCTTTTGAATAGTAGAACTGATTTAAGAGTGCTCGTGGCAGGACATACTGATGGATATGGTACGAACAACTACAATATTGCACTCGGAACAAGAAGATATACTGAAGTATACAATTACCTGTTAAACAAAGGAGTTAACCCTGATCAGTTAGAATATAGAACATTAAGTGAAGATGAGCCTGTTGCTTCTAATAGAACAATTGCTGGTAGAGCATTCAACAGAAGAGTTCAGCTTTACTTTATAGACGATGCAGGTAACATCGTAAGAGATCAGAAATAAAAGTTTCCAAACTTGAAAGAAAGCGATTGTCACTGTGGCGGTCGCTTTTTTTATGCCCTGAAGAGTGGGAGGGTAGAACATCTCAAAAGACCGCTCAACTTTGACGTTTCGCTGTACTTCACCAGGTGACAGTTGATGTTTCTTTTTTCTAGTTCTTCTATTAACCTGGTAAAACTCTTTTCTATGATCACATCATTTGGCCCTACAGAGAAGATATTTGGAAACATGGCCTCTTTCTCTTTTTGAGTGACTCGGATCAAATCTTCATCTTTAAATAGGTCGAAGATGATATCTGGTTTATTTACAAAGCCCTCTTCATAGATGATTGCAGCATTTGAGCCAACTGGCTGAAAGGTACAGTCAAGATGTAGGATGTTAGTGGCTGGATCATCTGTAACTACCAACGGTAGGGGGTGCACCGTCTTTTTAGGGAAATTGTTTTTAAGGAATTCAAAACCAGCCCAATTGGTGCGATAGCTTATGCCTACAAATACGTGATCATTATGTACAATTACATCTCCACCTTCTATAGTAGCCTCCTTTGGTACATGTAAAATTTGCTGCTCGGGAATCTCTTTCAAGATGTATTCTATACCTTTTATTTCTTCTGCCCGAATTGGCTCTTTCATATTGGCAACAATGAATTTGTCCTCAATAACGAATCCAATATCTCTGGTGAAAATTTGTTTTTTCTTTGGAAGGTTTTCCGGTTGCAAAACTTCAACACCAAGATTTTCTAAAGCTGATTTTGCTTCAGCCATTTCTTCAGCAATATCTTCAGGAGTAGGGTATGTGCCCTCTTGAACATGCTTTTTTGCGACAGGGTTAATGTCATAAGGATCTCCTTGGTCAGCAGCTGAACCTAGTATAACAGATTTTAAAGGACTTGTCTCGTTATTAATATCAATGCGCAAAATGAAAAAATTAGGCTGACTCCGCAGCTGGTTGTTCGTTGTTTTCTTTGTAACCCTTTAAGGCTCTAAGTACTAAAATAAAACAGGTCAATGAGAGTATTGCTCCTAGGGCAAAAGATGCTCCTGGAAAATATAAGGACTCATTTTTAGTGAAGTAGAAAAAGACTTCACCCATGATAATAGGTCCAAAAATGGATGTTAGACTTACCAGACTCGTAAGTCCCCCTTGGAGTTCGCCCTGTTCACTGTTTGGAACCTGAGAAGACATTATGCCTTGTAATGTTGGGCCTGATAAACCTCCTAAAACATAGATGGCCATAAAGCTATAGATCATCCAAACTTCAGTTGAAATAGCAAAAAGAGCTAAACCTAGAAAATTGCAAAAGAGGCCTATATATACTGTTTTGACTTGGCCAAATTTCTTGGTCGATACCCGAATGAGTACGGCTTGCACTAATGCTACTAATACACCAACAACTGTGAGAGAAATGCCGATTTCTCTAGGACCCCAGTCAAATACTTCTGCTCCAAAATAAGACCAGTTTCCTTGTACAGAATAGGCCGCTATGTATACAAAGAAGAGTGCGGTAGCGAGACCAAGAATTAGAGTGTTCTTTTTTAGTTGGCCCAAGGATCCTATAGGGTTGGCTCTCTTCCAATTGAACTCTCGTCTTTGGTCTTTAGGTAATGATTCCGGAAGTACGAATAGCCCGTAAATGAAATTAACAAGAGTCAGTCCTGCGGCAACATAAAATGGCATTCTTACATCGATATCTCCTAAGAACCCTCCAATAGCAGGTCCAATAATAAAACCGAGGCCGAACGCTGCGCCAATGAGTCCGAAGTTTTGTGCTCTTTTTTCTGGTGGGCTCACATCGGCCACATAAGCTGTAGCTGTGGTAAAACTTGCGCCACAAATTCCAGCAAACAACCTGCCAACAAAAAATAGGGCAATCGTAGGAGCGAGCGCTAGAAATAGGTAGTCAACTGTAAATCCGAAAAGGGCAATCAATAAAACAGTTCTCCTTCCGTATTTGTCACTTAAACCTCCTAGAACCGGAGCAAAAATGAATTGCATGAGGGCATAAGCAGTTACAAGTCTATTTCCAACTCTGGACGCCTCGCCCATGGTTAGATTACCAATTTCACTAAGGAGGTTGGGGAATATAGGGATGACTATTCCTAGACCAATAACATCTAAGAGAACGACAATAAATATGAAGCCTAAAGCGGGGGTTCTTTTGGACATGAGGTTAATTCAGTCTTTCAATTTAATGAACTCTAAATAATATTCACTTCCGGTGTAAGTATGATTCCAAATTTATCGGAAACAGAGTCTTGTATTTTAAAAGCTAGATCTCGAATATCAGCGCCTCTGCCACCACCATAATTCACTAATACAAGCGGTTGTTTTTTATGAACACCGATTTTATCGAAAGTCTTGCCTTTCCAACCTGCCTGTTCAATAAGCCATGCGGCTGGTACTTTTACGCGTTTATCAGGTAACTCATATCCCGGAATAGATGAGAACTCAGCTTTAAGCCCTTCATAATCTATTTTGTCTATTTCAGGGTTTTTAAAAAACGAGCCAGAGTTGCCTATTTCTACAGGATCGGGAAGCTTACTTTGGCGAATTCTTATCACAGCATCACTAACAGCTTTAATGCTCAAATCCGACACTTCCATTTCTTCTAGCGTCTGCTGAATAGCACCATAAGAAACATTGTATTCCGGTTGTTTATTGAGTTTTAAAACGACAGACGTGATAATGAATTTGCCTTTAGCTTCTTTCTTGAAAATGCTTTCTCTATAGCCGAATTGACATTCTTGATTAGAGAATTGATGTATTTCGCCACTGTTTATTTCTAAAGCGCTTAATCTTTCAAAGACCTGTTTAATCTCAACGCCATAAGCTCCAATATTCTGCATAGGTGCAGCGCCCATGGTCCCAGGTATAAGCGACATATTCTCTATGCCAGCCCAATTGTTTTCAATAGCGGTTAATACAAATTGATGCCAGTTTTCTCCAGCAGCAACTTCAACCCAAACATGTGAATTGTCTTCTTTAAGTACCTGGTAACCTGTAAGTTCGTTCTTCAGAACCAGACCATCGAAATCCTGAGTGAGTAATATATTACTCCCCCCGCCAAGGATGAGTAGAGGTTGATCAACTCTTTGATTCAGAGCAGCCTTTAGCTGCTCGACAGATTGAAAAACTGCAAATTCTGAAGCTTTAGCCTCAAGCCCGAAAGTATTATAAGGTTGAAGCTGTACGTTCTGTTGGAATATTGTCATTATTTGTCAAGCAATCTACGATGGTAGTTGATTTGACCCAAATGATAATTTAGATGCCCGTATAAATGATAGAGGAAGAATTGAGTGGTCATTTCCTTACCAAAAACATTGATAGGGTATACCTCTTCTAATTTGTCCTCACTCATTTCTTTAAGACTCTCTAGTACAACCTTCTTTGTTTGTTTAATACCATCAACCATTTCAGATTTCTTTACATCTTTTAGGTTGAATTCATCATCTCTTTGGCGAATGTATCCTGAGCCACCAATCATGGCTCCGACAAAGTGTCTTAAGTTGCCACAGATATGCAGAATAAGATTACCTCCTGAATTTGTGATTTCCCCATTCACTTTCCAGAGATTCTCTTCTTTATTGTAAGATTTAAGTTCTTCAAGAACTCTGTCTAAATCTCTCTCATAAAGGTCGTGCAGCGCTTTTATGGAAGGATTCATAGTTTTAAGTCAGTTGTTATGTTTTGAATATGTAGAGCCAATTCCTCTTTCACTTTATCATAGTTAGCTTTGTTGGCTAGAGGTTTATTAACGCTCATGTAGAATTTTATTTTGGGCTCTGTACCAGAAGGCCTTGCCGAAATCTTAGAGCCGTCTTCCAAGAAGAATTGAAGCACATTTGACTTTGGTAAGTCTATCACTTCGCTATTCCCACTTACTAAGTCCTTCATTTCAGAGCTTTGATAGTCGGCCAACTTAACCACTTTGCTGCCAGCTAGAGCCGCAGGAGGGTTAGATCTGAATTCGGCCATCATGTTCTGAATTTCTTCAGCGCCTTTCATACCCTTTTTGGTGATGGAAATAAGTTGTTCGAGATAGAAACCGTATTGTTCATAGATCTCTGCTAGCAATTCAAATACAGATAATCCTTGGTCTTTAGCCCAAGCTGCCATTTCAGCGAGCATAGCGCATGAAGCAATGGCATCTTTATCACGAACAAAATCGCTGATCATATAGCCATAGCTTTCCTCACCACCACCAATAAATTCTTTCTTACCTTCTAATTCTTTGATTAGAGCGGCAATAAATTTGAATCCGGTAAGCGTATTAGGACATTCCACATCAAAGCTTTCGGCCATTTTATCTAGCAAATCGGATGTAACGATTGTTTTTACAATCATTTGGTTTCCATCCAACTTGCCGTTCTCTTTCCACTTTTTTAATAAGTAATAGATAAGAAGAGAAGCTGCTTGGTTACCATTAAGAAGTTCAAATTCACCAGCCTGATTCTTTGCAGCAATTCCCACCCTGTCTGCATCTGGGTCTGTAGCCATAACCAAATCAGCGTCTATTTCTATGGCCTTATTTAGGGCCATTGTCATAGCCTCTTTCTCTTCCGGGTTAGGATAAACTACCGTTGGGAAGTTGCCATCAGGTGTGGCTTGTTCTTCTACAATGGTTACATTCTTGAATCCCTTTCTAGCCAATGTTTCAGGTACTAGGGTAATGGATGTACCGTGGATAGGAGAGAATACTATGCCCAGGTTAGCTTGTCTTGCGATAACCTCAGGAGACAATTCGAGATCTAAAATGGCTTGGATGTAAGATTCGTCCAAAGCCTTGCCTATAGCTTCGATTTTAGCACTATTGGCTTCGAATTTCACATCTTCAATGCCTGCAATTGCATTCACTTCCGCTATAATATTCTTGTCATGAGGTGCAATAACTTGTCCACCATCATTCCAATAAGCCTTATAACCATTATACTCTTTTGGATTGTGAGATGCTGTTAATACCACACCGCTTTGGCAACCTAGTTCTCTAATAGCATAAGATAGCTCAGGAGTAGGTCTCAGCTCTTCAAAAAGGTAAACATGAATATTGTTGGCAGAGAATACGGCTGCAGTAGTTTCGGCAAAAAATCTACTATTATTTCTGCTATCATGGGCGATGGCTACTTTTATTTCTTGATCTGGGAATGATTTTAGCAAGTAGTTCGCTAAACCTTGGGTGGCCATCCCGACAGTGTATTTATTCATTCGGTTTGATCCTACACCCATTACACCTCTTAGGCCACCTGTTCCAAATTCTAGGTCTTTATAAAACGAATCTGCTAGTTCTGTTTCGTCCATTGAACGAATAGTAGCTTTACTCTCTTCGTCAATTGTGCTGTTAAGCCATAGATCGACTTTTTCTTGAATTTGGTTATCTATCATAGTTTGTGAATTCTGATCGAAGTTGAAAAAAAAACCGAATACAAAAAATGATTTATCGCATGTATCCGTAAATCGTTTTCATTGCTGTCAAATGTAAAATTGCTGCTGAAATCTGGATAGTATATTCATGAATATTTTAGACTAGCAGCACCTTTTTTTAATTAAGCTTGCTTGTTTTCAAACATCTAAAGTTCTTTGCACCAAAATCAGTACAAATGGATATAGATAAACTGAATGATGACTTTGCTAAAATTGCTGAAATGGTAAATCAGCTAGATAGCATGGATTACAGTGATGAAAAATATGATGATGTAGAGGAGGAGCTTCATGACTTAGAAGATGCCTTAATGGAGGAGTTTGGTGAGTATTTGGAGGATGCAATTCAAACTGTTTATGATAACCTATGTCCTGATAACGATGTATTGATGCCAACCGCCTATATCGCTAAGCATTATACCAGAAAGCAGAAAGATGATAAGGGCAGATATAGCTACGATGTAGAAGCAGGAGAGGGTATTCCAATTGAATCAGACAAGTTCGGAGACCAGGAGGTATATCTTTCATTAGTTCCTGGTGCTACAAGATTGGTAGTAACAGTAGGTGAGTCTGCTAAGCAAACGGTTTGGATGGCTAAATAGAAAGTACTTAGGATAAAAGAAAAGGCTCTTCTTGAATTGATCAGGAAGAGCCTTTTTTATTTTTTAGTCTTTCACTTCTTCTTTTCCATCTGCATGTAAGGCAAATCTTCCTCTTGAAGGATCATGCGTATGTGCATGACTCGGCCATGGCCATCCGCCATATTGCGTACGTTGATATAAAGCAATAGCTTCTTGAATCTCTTGTTGCGTATTCATTACAAAAGGTCCGTATTTGGCCACTGGTTCACCGATAGGCTTTCCTTGTAAAAGTAGAAATCTAGCTTTAGCCCCGTTATTGGAGATTTTGGTTTCCCTTTCGGCAGCCAAATAGGCTACATGCATATTGGATAAAGTAGATTCGTTTAATTCAACTTCTGTGCCTTCATACATGTAAAGACTTCTGTTGGCGTGAGCACTTGCTAAAGGAAGCTGCAAAGAAGCGCCTTCTTCTATTTCAATTAGAAATACGGCTATTTCATTATTTTCATTCGCTGCAAATGAATCAGGAGCTGGAGATTTAAGGGTCTTGTCACCAAAGTTTCCAGAAATGACTTTTACCCTTGCACCATCTGTTTGAAAGATAGGAATGTCCTCATTCCATAGCATGGCAAAGTGAGCAGGCACATGCTTACTTTTAGCCGGTAGGTTCAACCAAATTTGAAATAACAGTAAAGGGTTTTCTTCATCATCTTTTAATAGCGGAAACATTTCCGAATGTTGAACTCCGCCACCGGCAGTCATCCACTGAACATCTCCATTGCCGAATCTGCCTGCAGCCCCTAGAGAGTCACTATGGTCTACTAAGCCTGTTTCTGCTATGGTGATAGTTTCAAACCCTTTATGAGGATGAGCTGGAAAACCCGGTACTTGTTGCCCATGATACATGCTCCATCCATCTTTACCACTAAAATCTTGACCTATTGATCTACCTGTTAGAGATTCAGCTGGTCCAAGTTTTCCATTTCCTTTTGGATAATGATCGTTGTGGAAAGCACAGAAAAGAAAGGGATCTTGTGTTTGCCACGGAAATTGAAGTGGTTGGATGGATTTGATTGCAGTCATAACTGAAGTTTTATTGTAAACCACAAAAATCTAAATCGGGTTTCTTATTCGTATTCATTTTTAGCAGCTTTATATCAATGGCAATTGTGAGAATTAGTCGGAAAACTTGGTTTAACATCTTTTTGTTCTTGCCTTTGCTTGTCTCATGTAGTCAAAGGCAAAAGGAAGAGATTGTATACTTGAAATCTAAGGATGGAAATTTTGATCTCTACAAGTCGGATGTTTTAGGGCAGTGGGAAGATAGGCTTACTACAAATCCGGGCTGGGACTGGCAGCCTAAATGGAATAAGACACTACAATCTATAATCTATTACTCTTATGATTCCCTTGATAATTTTTCTGTAAGATCTAGGTCCTTGGACGGACAGGTAGAGACATTACCTATGGGCCAACTCATAAACTACCAATTGACTCCAGATGCGAACAAGATAATTTACATAGTGAGAGATTCAGTTAAGTCTAACATCTGGTGGTGTGATCTTGACGGTTCTAATGCAGAAGCACTTACCAATACTACAGGCTACAATGGGAGAGTGGCTGTAAATCCTGTGTTTAATACCATTGCCTTTATATCAGACAGATCTGGAAGCAACGAATTGTATACTTTGAATATGGATAAGAACGAGCTTGAGCAGGTCACGAGTAATAATTTGATTGATAAGTATTTGACATGGTCTCCTGATGGAAGACGAATTGCGTTGACGATGAAATCGGATGAAGAGGCTAATGAAGATATCTATGTGATGAATGCTGATGGCTCGGATTTAAAACAGATTACCTTCACCCCATATCCTGAACAAGAAATTGCTTGGTCATTATCAGGAGATAAGATTGCTTTTCATGGAACTACTGAGAATGATGGTGATCAGATCTATACCATTAATCTCAAAGACGGAAGCTTTACCAAAATAACTTCAGGAGATTACTACCATGGTGAACCTGAGTGGATTCCAATTAAATAGGGTTACTTCTTTTTAGGCCTGAATACTTTTATAACCTCTTCATCGGTCTCTAGATATGGCCCTTCAATGAGATCAATGCAATAAGGAATTGCTGGGAAAACCGCATCTAAGCATTCTCTTATCGACTTTGGTTTACCAGGAAGGTTAACAATAAGAGACTTACCTCTAATGCCTGCAGTTTGTCTTGAGAGAATAGCAGTTGGCACGTATTGGAGACTCACCTGACGCATCAGTTCGCCAAAGCCGGGCATCATTTTTTCACAAACAGCTTCCGTAGCTTCAGGAGTTACATCCCTTACCGCAGGGCCAGTACCTCCAGTAGTCACGATTAGCGAGCAATGCTCTTTATCGGCCATTTGTTTCATTGTGCTTTCAATGAGGTATTGTTCATCAGGTATTACCTGATAAACTGGTTTCCATTTGGTAGTGAGGTAGTCATTTAGAGTATCAATAATTGCCTTACCTGAGATATCTTCGTAGACGCCTTGGCTGGCTCTATCTGATACTGTAATTACACCAATTTTTACGGGAGCTATGCCTTCCAACTTCATCATGTAAATAAAAATCAGTTGGTGTTAGAAAACAATTACTTCTTGAAAGAACCTTGTATCTTCCGTTATGAAGAATCTGTTTTTACTTCTTTTAATCATCGGTTTCTATTCTTGTAGTGTTCCAGAAAAGTTTGAAGTGGGCCAAATCATTACACCTCAGGGTGAAATCTTGGTTTGGTTATACGATGATACACCTAAGCATAAGGCTGCATTTCTCGAATTGGCCAAGGAAGGATATTGGGATGATTATACTTTTAATAGAGTAATAGACAATTTTGTGGCGCAGGGAGGTTGTCCTGATACTCAAGAAGGCTTTGCTTACTCAGTGCATTTATTGGAACCTGAGTTCAATGAGAACATCAAGCACGTTTATGGTGCTTTTGGAGCTGGAAGAGATAACAATCCGGGAAAGCTATCTGCCGCATGTCAATTCTATATTGTTCAGAACCCTAAAGGGCTATCTAGACTTGATGGTAATTACATGATCTATGGCCATGTGATGAAGGGAATGGATTTGATAGACCAAATCGTAAAAGTTGAAACCGATAGTACAGATCAGCCATTAACACCAATAACCTTAGATGTTAATGTGATTGAAATGACTGCTGCAGAAATTGAAGATTTAGGTTTTGATCGAAACAGTTATCCCGATTACTAAAAGAGGATTTGGTTAATAAGGCTGGCGGTAAATATTGAAAGTAAGAACCAGCCTAAGAAGCCTTGCAAAATACATATATATCGAGCTACTCCCGTAGTTGGTATAGAACCAAAACCTAGTGTCACAAACGAGTTTAAACTCAAGGTAAAAGCATTCAACAGGCTTTTGACTATACCATAACTCAATTTCATAAAAGGCTTAAAGTAGCCTTTGTCATTCTTTTCAACGAAGTGCTTATAGTCTTGGATAAGAACGGCCTTACTTTTGGTATCCCATTCACTTGGATAGAAGAAGTAAATGATGGTAAAGATGAATAGTACGGCTATGGAAATATTAATCGCCCTTGCCGGATTGGTTCCATAATCTGTATAAAACCTTAGCAGTCCATTGAGTCTCCAGTTGATAAAATTTTCGCGACCACCATCAGTTCTCCAAAGATATTTCAGCTCTCTGATCTGAACGTCTTTCATTTCTACATAGATCTTGTTGGCGTCTTTGATTTGCCCATTCTCTTTGAAAACCTTGTATAAACGATAGTAACTAGAAATCAGGTCTTGATAGGGCACTTCTTGTGCCAGCTCTTCATCGGTCTCCGCATTATAGATATCATAGTAGAGTTCTGCGCTTTGCATAAAGAGTTCGCTCCATAATCCAGTAGTATCATTCGCGTCAACTGCATTTAAGGCTATATCCATCTTATAAATATTTGACGATAGTTTAAATCCAGACATGCTCGCCCAGTCTAGGGAGTTGTTTTTAGCTCCTAAAACCACTTGTGTGATATCTAATCGATTCCCAAATACATTATTGATAAAATTCCAATGTTTAGAGATTGAAGAATCTATCATTAAGGTGTTTCCAAATTCATTAGAACCAACTATCAATGTCTCAGCATTACCTTCGAGGTGAATTAATTCTTCTTTGTAGCCTTTGTTAAAAATGTTGCCCTCAAGCACCCATTGAGAGACCGGATTAAAATGAATTACATTGAGCTGTGTCTTGAAAAGAAAGCTCTCTGTGCTATCAGCGTTATACTGTAGCATTTCTCTTTCTATAGGGTCAAAGGTATTGTCAAACATCCTGAAATCGGTAAATCCTTCACCCATGTTCACTCCAAAGTAGGCCCCATCTTCAAAGTGGTTCTCAATAATGTAGTACTCATTCTCAACCTGAGCACCGGCAATGAACGCAAAGTTTGTGAAGTGATTTTCAGATAGAGAAGAACTTCCAAAGCTATTCTCAAATTCACCATAGTCCTCAATATCTGAATAGGCCAGGTGGTACTCGTTGACGGTTTTCGTAGAGTCCACACTCAGACTTAGTGCATTGAGATTGACTAAATAAAAGTTCTGGAACTCACCTTTTAAAACTTGAATCTCAGGGATGTTTAAGTATCTAATGGCTACATCTTTACCACTCGTATTAATGAAACGGATGGATTCGACTTTCGAAATGATTCCATTTGAGTCATAATCAATGTTGACTTTACCTAATGCGGCCAATTCGTCAGTAAATAATTCAATATCGTTTTCAATGTCACCGGGTAAATCATCGATCAATCTTTTATTTTCTATGATCATTTCCGATTTATCGGATTGGGCAATTTGAGCATAGAGATCTGATAATCTGAGCGTTTGCTGAAAACCGAAAGTGGAGGTAGGAAGGCACAGTAAGGTAAAGAGGGTCAAGACACCGACTCTCTTTAAATCTTGGTTGAAGAGATTCATTCTAAAATTTAAACAAATTTTCTCTTGAATCTTCCTTTAGAGCAGCGGTTAGAATTTTAGCTTCAATAGATACTTTGTCGACCTAAGGCCGAAAATAGGTCCAATTACAAGTGTAAAGAGCAGCCATTCTACAGGAATAAATTCTGTTAAATATTGTAGCAATTGAATGCTGGGAATGGTAAGTAAAAAGCCAATACTCACAGCCATGGTGAGAGCTGTGCCTTTGAATGCCGGTGGTGCAGTAAGTGTATTTAAAGAAGAGAATTGTGCTGAATCTCCAATTACCGCAAATCCCCAAATCATAAAAACCAATAGAAGTAGAGGTTGAGGAAGTAGATAGAGGAGAGGTGATATCAGACATAATGTCCCTGATAGTAACAAGAATCTATATGCTACACGTCCACTTCCAATTCGTTGAGAGAAAATACCACCCAAGACACAGCCTATTGAACCACAGGAAATAATTATAAATGTCCAAAGACTAATAGGTAGTTCTGTACCATTTTGAGTCGCATAGTAAGCTAGTACTACTGGCACAAAAGCCCATAGGGTATATAATTCCCACATATGCCCGAAATACCCGAACGCTGCAGATCTGAATGTTTTTTCTTTGAATACACTCACACACTTAGTGGGTTCGAATTTAGCACCTTTTACTCTGTGCGGTCCATCGCCAATAGTGGTTAACATCACAACTCCTCCGAGTACTGCTAATGTTGAAGTGCCGATCAATACGAATTCCCAAGATAGCTGAGAACCCAAGTGGTTTAACAAATGAGGAAAGGCAGAGCCTAGAACCAATGCACCAACTAAATAACCTAAAGCTCTACCAAGCGATTTGCCAAACCAGTCGGCAGAGATTTTCATTCCGATAGGGTATATACCCGCAATAAAAATTCCGGTTATAAACCTAAGGAGAATCAAGTTGAAATACGTATTCTCTAGAAAGAGTAAACCAATGTTGAATGCCGCACCTAAAAGTGAGCAAATAAAGAATACATATGTAGGTTTAAAACGATCTGAGATAGAAAACACAGCAAAGAGCAAAGTACCTGAAATAAAGCCCAGCATTACTGAGCTCGTAATACTGGCGATACTGCTATCAGGTAAATTCCATGCCTCTTGAATTTGGGGCAAGATGGCATTGCCAGCGAACCATAATGAGGTTCCTGCAAACTGTGCAAAGACAATTACAGGTAATATGCGTTTTGGAATACTCAAACTTCAGCGAGTAATCCTGCTCTTTCCAATAGCGGCTTCACATCCGGTTCTTGACCCCTAAAACGCTTATAAAGTGTCATCGGGTGCTCAGATCCTCCAGCTGATAATATATTCTCCTTAAATGAATCAGCGATCTCTCTGTTGAAGATGCCGTTTGCTTTGAAGTATGCAAAGGCATCAGCATCAAGCACTTCGGCCCATTTGTAGCTATAGTAACCTGAAGAGTATCCTCCTTGAAATATGTGTGAGAATGAACAGCTCATGTTTGTCCCCGGTATAGAAGGAAGGACATTCGTTTTACTCATGATCTCCTGCTCAAATTCAGGCACACTATCGATAGACTTGTGATCTTGCCCATGCCATGCCATATCGAGCATTCCAAAACTTAACTGGCGCAACGTTTGATAGCCCTCCATAAAGTTTGACGATGCTTTAATCTTCTCAATGTAATCTTCAGGAATAGATTCTCCCGTTTCGTAATGCTTGGCAAATAGATCTAGACATTCCTTCTCATAACACCAGTTCTCTAGTATTTGAGATGGTAACTCAACAAAATCCCAATAAACACTTGTGCCTGTAAGACTTTCATAAGTTCCATTGGCTAACATGCCGTGTAAAGCATGACCAAATTCGTGGAATAATGTAGTTACCTCGTTAAAGGTTAAAAGAGAAGGAGTGGTAGCTGTAGGTTTAGTAGAGTTACAGACAATCGAAACCAAGGGTCTGTGGTCTCCTTGCTCGTCTTTGTATTGACCTGCATAAGAAGTCATCCAAGCACCTGCTCTTTTTCCAGCTCTAGGAAAGAAATCGGCATAGAAAACCGCCACATGATCACCTGCTTCGTCTTTTACTTCGTATGCTGTTACCTCTTCGTGGTAAACATCTATTTCTTTATTCTCGATGAATTGTAATCCGAAAAGCTTATTGGCGGTTTGAAATACGCCATCTATAACTTTTTCTAATTGGAAGTAGGGCTTTAAGAGCTCATCATCTACGGCATACTTCTCTTTCTTTAGCTTCTCTGAATAGTAGGCAAAGTCCCATCGCTCTAGACTATCCAAGCCATCAAGTTTTTTCGCATAAGCCGCTACTTCTGCTACATCTCTTTCTGCTCCAGGTCTTCCGAATCGCTCAATTTCTGAAAGGAAGTCCATTACCTTATTGGCAGATTCTGCCATGCGCTCTTCAAGCACAAAATCAGCATGCGTATTGTAACCAAGCAGTTGTGCTCTGTTATTTCTCAGTTGAACGATTCTTTTTACAATAGCTTGATTGTCTAATTCGTCACCTTTGAAAGCCTTGGAGCCAAACGCGATACTCAATTCTTTTCTTAATGCTCTATTAGAGGCGTAAGTCATAAATGGTACATAGCTTGGGTAATCTAGGGTGATGACCCATTTGCCTTCATGTCCTTTTTGCTTGGCCAATTCGGCCGCAGCTTCAACTGCAAATGCCGGCAAACCATCTAAGTCACTTTCAGACTCCAAAACCATTTCATACTTATTGGTTTCTGCAAGTACGTGTTCTCCAAACTCAAGAGATAGCTTTGATAGTTCAATATCTATGGATCTCAACTGTTGTTTTTGCTCGTCATTCAGTAATGCACCGTTTCTAACAAATCCTTTGTAAGACTTATTTAATAAGGTCTTTTGCTCTTCTGTTAATTTCGATTGGTCTGTGTTTTCAAAAGCTATTTTTACCTTATTGAAAAGTGCTTCGTTCAACAGAATATCATTAGAGAACTCAGTGAGCATAGGTGACACCTCTTTGGCAATAGCTTGAATCTCATCACTGGTCTCAGCTGAATTCAAATTGAAGAAAATAGCAGATACTCGATCTAATGATTTACCACTTCTTTCCAGTACTTCAATGGTATTCTCAAAGGTTGGAGAATCGTTATTGTCGATTATGTCTTGAATTTCACTCTTTGCAGTTTCAATCAAGCTTTCTATGGCAGGCTTGAAATGCTCATTTTTTATAGAGGTAAAGGGTGGGGTATTGAACGGGGTATCCGTATTAATAAGCAGTGGATTTGTCATCTATTGAGTATTAGATCGCAAACATAACAATATGAAATGTTTTTGCGTTCTTTGCACGGAAAGTTAGATGCATTAGTATCTAATTAAGTGAAGTAGAAAAGAGAGTCGTGTAACAACGGACTAATTCACCTAAACACTTACATAGTGGGTCGCTTAAAGACGCTCAGACATATCGCCTATGTTTTAGCCTTGCTGTGTATAGTAGGGTCAATAGATTTGTATTCTCAATCTATTTTTACAAGTAATCTTTCTGGTGGGTCCGGTGATTGGAATAGTGCTGCTAGCTGGACCGAAAATAATCAAGGCAATCCTGATGATAGTGATGGTATTCCTGATAGTGATGACGATGTTGTCATAACCGGTGGTGATATCATTAATGTTGAACCTGCAGGAACCACTACAATAACTGATTTGACGATTTCTGGTGCTACACTGAATTATGCTTCAAATAGGACGCTAACCGTCACTGGAAATATGACGGTTACAGGGACAAGTGCCATTACTGGAAATAATGCGAACAGGATACTTAATGTCAATGGAAATCTAGATGTTAATACTAGTGCAACTCTCACCATAAATGGTCAGACAATAACGATCACTGGGACTACAACTTTGGACGGTTCTCTGGTATTTGTAACTACAACCGGTACAAAGACCTTTGGTACGATTGATGTGAATGCATCAGGTACATGGGATAATAGCGGAACAGCAGAAGACTTTGTATTTACCGGAAACGTGATTAATGATGGTACTTGGAATGGTTGTAGTGGGAATGGCTGTGAATACGAATTTACTGCCGCCAATCCAACAATCAGTGGTTCTTCAACAATCACCTTTGCAGATCTTACTGTTAATACCTCTGGTTCACTAACAAACAATGGAACCATATTATTGACAGATGATTTGAATGGAACAGGAAGTTTAGTAAACGGTGCTACCGGTGATTTTCAGTTTCAAGGAACCGGCCCATACAATATTACACCAGATTTTACCACTGTAGGTAACACTGTTACTTATACAAACACAGGCAATACACCCATAATCAATACAACTTATTACGATTTCGTGGTTTCAAAGACCGGAGGACGTGCTCAGATTTCTACAGGTTTAACAGTCAATAATGATGTAACCATCACCTTAGGTGAGCTTAGAATTGTAACTGGTGGAACACCTACCTTTTCCAATGATTTAATTATTTCGGGTGGGCAGTTTACGGCAAATGCGGGTACAACCACTGTATCAGGTAATGTTGAAGTACAAGGAGGAGAATTTTCTCCTAATAATGCTTCAGCAACTGTAAATGTCACAGGCGATGTAAACTTATCTACTGGTACAATAGACTTTAATGATGGTGATTTGAATGTCACAGGAGATCTCGCTGTTACAGGTGGAACAATGACCATGAATGGTGGCACCTTTGATGTTGACGATGTAACGGTGAGTACGGGTTCAGTAACCCTTACGCAGGGAGATTTAAATATAAATAATGTTTCTGGAGGCCTGACAGTAAATAGCGGCTCAATAACTATGACCAATGCTGCATTTACCTTAGATATTGATGGAACATACACAGTCGCTGGTGGAACGAATGATCTGAATAACGGAACAATAAACACGGCTAACTGGACGGTTAATAACTCAGCAACTGTTTTGGTAGGTGGTGTTTCTCCAACAGTTACAGGTACAACCACGGTGAATGGCACATTTACCGTTGACGCAAACGGAGGAACAAAAATATTAAATGACATCAATGTTTCGTCAACAGGGAATTGGAATGTAACCGCAGCCGAAGGATTTACTATAAATGGAGATATAACTGTTGATGGTACTTGGACTAACTGTAGCAATACTACAGGATGTGTCTATGTTCTTACGGATCCAACTGGTGTTTTGAGTGGTACTTCAAGTTTGAGTTTTTCTGATTTAAGTATAGACAATCCAGGTAATTACACCAGCAATACTGATGTGACAATAACGGATGAATTAATCGGTTCAGGGACCTTTATTAATGGTAATGGTTCTACGCTTACCTTAGAAGGGGCGGGACCTTTTTCAATAGATGATTTAGATGCTACTACAGTCACAAATGCTGTTATTTATGGGGGTGGAAGTAATGTAACGGTAAATGGAGCTACCTACCATAACCTGACTATTAATAAGACAGGGAATACAGCAACTATTAGTGATGCTGTGACCGTGAATAATGATATGAGTGTTCAGTCTACTACCGTAGCAAGTGCAACTTTGGATGTAACGAACGACTTGAATGTTTCTGCCGACCTAGATATCGATGCTACTACCACTGTTTCAAACGATGTGACCATTACAGGAGGTATACTAGAAGTTAATGCGGCCACCTTAGGGGTTACGAATAATTTGAATATCCAAGACGGAGAGTTTACTCCTAATAATACTGCATCGATCGTTAATGTAGGAGGGAATATTTCTATGTCTGATGGGCTTTATGATCAGAATGACGGGGATGTGAACATTACAGGTGACCTTCTGATTACTGGAGGTTCACTTACCCTTAATCAGACAACTACTTCGGCCATTGATGCATCAGATGTTTCTATTGCCACGGGTTCTGCCACACTCACTAGTGGTCAATTGAATGTGACCAACGCCACTGGAGGGCTAACGATGACTAGCGGTACACTTACATTAGCTGGGGTTACTTTGGCTATTACCAATTTGTATCGAGTGAATGGAGGAACAAATCAATTAAATGGTGGTACAGTTAGCGCAGATGATCTGACAATTGCAGATGGAGCTACAGTTAATCTTGGTGATGCTTCCATGACGATTTCAGATGCTACAACACTTAATGGAACACTTACCACAGATGATAATGGTGGAACATATGAGTTTAATGATATAACAGTGGCTGCAACAGGCAATTGGAATACAACCGCTCAAGCCAGTTTTACCGTTAATGGTGACATAACCGTAAATGGTATATGGACAGGATGTAGCAATACTACAGGTTGTGTATATACCCTAACCAATTCAATTGGTGTAATAAGTGGCACGACAAGTTTAGATTTTTCCGATTTGAGTATCACCAATCCAGCAAGTTATACCAGTAACACCGATGTAACGATAACGGATGAATTGATTGGTACTGGAACTTTTGTTAATGGTAATGGATCGACACTGACATTGGAAGGTGCCGGTCCTTTTTCAATTGAAAATCTTGATGCAACCACAGTTTCCAATACTGTAGTTTATGGTGGAGGAAGTAATGTGACCGTTAATGGTGCTACCTATCACAACCTTACTATAAGTAAATCCGGCAATCTGGCTACTATTTCTTCAGCCGTTACGGTGAATAACGACATGACCGTGTCATCAAATACTGATGTAAACGCAACAACAAATATTATTAATGATCTGACACTGACAGCTGGAATTCTTGAAGTTAATGCTGCAACGCTAGACGTTACGAATAATCTATCCATTCAAAATGGTGAATTCACTCCTGTAAATGTGGCTTCAATCGTCAATGTTGGAGGGATCTTAAGTATGTCTGATGGGCTTTTTGATCATAACGATGGCGATGTGTCCATAACAGGAGATTTTCAAATCACCGGAGGAACAATGACCATGAACCAAGGAGCTGCTACATCAACTTTTACCATGGACGATTTTACCTTGGCAACTGGTACGGTGACGCTTTCAGAAGGGGAATTTAATATAACTAGCGGAAGTGGAGGTATGACTGTCTCTAGTGGTTCATTAACGCTTGCTGGCACTGCTCTGGTCGTTACTGACGATATTACTATAAATGGCGGAACCAATGATTATAATGGAGGTTCTCTGACTGGTTTAGACTTTAGCATTGCATCTGGGCAGACCGTGAATTTAGGAGATATAACTTTTGATGCATCTGGCAATACAGTTTTAGACGGGACCTTAACCACTGACGATAATGGAGGAACAAAGTCCTTCGGTAATATCACTGTGAATGCAACAGGTGGTTGGAATGTAACGGCAGCGGAGTCTTTCGATATTTCCGGTGACATTACGAACAACGGAACTTGGACAGGTTGTCCAACAAATGGTTGCGATTATACCCTAACAAGTGGTTCAGGCTCACTTACTGGAGCTAATACCATAGCATTCTCAGATTTGATAATAAACGATCCTGCTAATTATACCAGCTCAACCACAGTTACTGTGTCAGATCGATTTACCGGAACGGGTACATTTACAAATACTGCGGGAAATGCATTGACCTTAAGTGGCGCAACAAATGATATTTCCTTTTTCACTACGTCCGCTACCGGAACGACAGTAACCTATAACAGAACCGGGGGGGACCAAACCTTGAACGCCACAACGGATGGCCAGTACTATAATTTGGTGATCAGTACGGATGCTGCGGGTAGTGATGTGAATATGGGATCTACCGAAACAATAACCAATCAATTAACCCTTACAACCGGAGATATATTCTTGGGGTCTAATAATCTAATTATAGAAGATGGTGCAACCATAAGTGGTGGAAATGCAGATAGTTATATTGGATTAGATGGGTCAGGTGTTTTGAGGCAGAATTTTAGTGCAGCAGGTACTACGCTTACCTTTCCAATGGGTGATAATAATGACTATTCACCTATTTCAAGTTTTAGAATTACATCCGGAACATTTGGTGCGGGAGCTTATGTAGATTTCGATGTGACTGATGGAAACTTAACTACGAGAAATACCTCTAATACGCCTAATGGTGATGATGACGGAACTAATGCGGTAGATTATATCACGCGTTATTGGGATCTATCGGCTAATAACATTAACAATGTAAGCTATGATGCAACTTACAGTTATGTAGACGCAGACGTGGTGGGCACAACTGAAGGCAATATGATAGGGGCCGTCTATAGATTCTCAGATGAGTTTGGTGTATTGGATTGGAAACCATTTGGTTCTGTAAATCCTTTGACTAATACGGTAACTGTAACTGATGTAGATGGGTTTGGAACCCTATTTGCTATGGATAATACTGCTAATCGACTTCCAATTAAGTTGTTAAGCTTCGCTGCATCAGTATTAGGTGGTAGAGTAGTAATAGATTGGGCTACTGTTGAAGAGATCAATAACGACTTCTTTACAATTCAACGCTCTACGGATGCTGAGAACTGGAATGATATCTTGACCGTAAATGGGGCCGGAAACTCTGAAGGAGTTTTAAACTATAGAGTAGAAGATGCTTTCCCTCTAGAAGGGAGATCATTCTACAGGTTAAAGCAAACCGACTTTGATGGTTCATTTAGTTATTCTGAAGTAGCATCCATACTATTCGAGAATTCCGCTGAGGCTAACCTTGATATAACACTTTATCCTAATCCGGTTACTTCGGGCTTTGTGCAGATTAAAAAGACTGAAGCAAGTCTGGAAATCTTTGAGGCGACTCTTCTGAATTTACAAGGACAGGAGATACAGAAACTTAGATTGAACTCTGACTTGAGATTAACTCTAGGTGAGTTAAAATCTGGGATTTACTTGATCAAATTTACAACTAGTGGCGGGACCAAGACTAAAAGGATATTAGTTCAATAATTATATGAGACTAGAATTAGAAAGAGAATTCTGACTAATTGCTAAAATCTGAATTACAGCTTGTAATGCTTTTAATGCCCTGAAGATAATCCGCATTCTGCTCAACGTTTAAGCCAATGTTTACAGCTCCAAGTAGCTCGTTTTCCAATGGGCCTGATTCTTCGAAATGCACCTTGATACTGCCATCAAAAAGTAAAAAGTCATTGTAATCTAATGAACTGTTATCTGAAAGTGTACTGAGAATTGTAGTTGATCTACCTACACCATTTTCTTCTCTTAATTCGCCTAAGAAAGTGGCTACATCACCATCAGCATCTAAGTTACCAAAATGCAAATGAACAGGGTGAACTGCATTTGCAATCACCCCGTTCATTGTAATATCTATTTGAGCAGCGCCATCTGCTCTTTCTCTTATGAGGATAGTTCCAGTAGTGGTATTGCCTTGTACTGTACCAGGAACCAGCTCAAATTCAACTTCATTTCCTGTGAATTCTAGTCCTTCTTCAGTCGATTGGTTGGTACACGAGATAACCAAAACGGCTAACAAGAAAGGAAGCAAAACGAATATGGATGGCTTTTTCATAATACAGTTTACTGATATAACGATTGTTACGCAGAATGGTGCATGAAATTAACAGAAAAAGCATAAATATTATCTAAAATATATTTTACCCGTATTTCTGTATCCATTAGCATCACCGTACCAATCTGTGTAGTTAGTACCATTACTTAATCCCCAATCGTTGAATTTGTTATAAGCAGAATTGATTCTCTTCTTTTCCATTGGGTATCTGAACTCGTGCATTACATGAATGGCCCATGGCAAGTTATTGGCATCTTGATAGAATTTGCCGGTTTCAATACCACTATCGTCATCTTCAGTTCCGAACAACGCTTGATCAGCAAGGTTAGTAGGTGCCCTGCCAGCCAGATGAATTTCTCTACTTCTATCGTTACTAAAGAAGATAAATGGATTGAAAGGCGCATTCCCTATGGTTTCAGGATCTATTGGTTCTGTAAACTCAATGACAACGTTAAAGGTAACCGGCTCAACATAAGCTTCTGTATCGTCTGTATTCACAAACTGAGCTCCTGCAGGTGGCCTCATATGGTCGAACGTGTCGTTAAATATGATGACCACTGCCTTGTTCTGATTAGCCTCTAAGCCATTGGCCTCAACCGTCACAAGACTACCATTCAAGGCATTGCCGGTTACACTTTCTACTTTTGACTTATCAACGTCAAGTTCTATTCCAAAGCCGTGGTGATATCCGGCACCAATAGCTTTGAGCGTAATGTCCATTTTAAATCTTACTGACTGATTCTGGCTATTTAATACGTTGGTATATCTGTAGCTTACCACCATATCGTTAAAGTCGTAGTCTCCTTTTTGAGGCCAGAAGTCTTCAAAAGCATAGGTTCCATTTCCCAATGCTGAAGGCGTATATACGTCTGTAGCTGCTTCAGGGTCATTAGGGTAATCATCAATCACATCTGGAATACCATCTTGGTCAGTATCTGTATCTTCTAAGTCTTCAACCGCACATCTCCATGCCGTTAAGTCATTTATCTTTCTATCGTAAGTTTTTACTATTTGATAAGCACCGTCTTCTTTGCTTATCATGATCAGATTTGAATTATTATCGTTGGTTCCGACAAAGATTCGGTCTTGTCTATCAATAGCCATTGAAGTCAGCTGGAAGGGGAAGTTCTCAGCACTAATCCTAGTAATAGTTGCTCTTCCTGTATCATCATTAATATCTGTGAATTTGTATAAACCAGAGAAACAAGCCAGATAGAGTTCGCCATCTGTAGTAAAGGCTAAGTCACCACCTCCATTGCTGTTTACAAATCCATCAATCGCATATTGGGCTACAACTTCATTGGTTGACGCATTCACCTTATACATTGAACTTCCATTACCCATGTAGAAGAAGCCGTCTTTTAATGCCAGTCGAGGATAACTGCCATTATATGGATTAGCATTGTACACCGTACTGTAGTTGCCTGTATTTACATCATAGGCATAAAGTGTTTGAGCCACGTTATAGTACATGATGCCATTTTCTTGATCTAATGTATTGGCAATAGAACCACCACCTTGGAGGTTTGGCATGTCCGTTTTATCGAAGTTGCCGTCCATTAAATCGATTTTGAAGAAATGTCCGTTGTTATTAACTGCAAACAATTCATCGGTACAGCCGGCTACATTGGCCGCAGTCGTCACATCATTAAGAGAAAGACGGCCTACGCCTCCAACAATTGACACGTCATAGTCTTGAGTGCCTTGACTCGTTTTCTTTTCAAGTTTAATGGATTGTACGGCAGCAGGGATGGTGAGCGTAGTATTTAATCCTCCACTGTTCTTAACGAACTTACCCAAGTTGAATTCGTATCCACCAAATTCATAAGAGAGCGAGTATACAGCTGCTCTACTGGCTAAGTCGGTAACACTCAATTGTACCGATCGCTCAGTTTGGAATTTGAAGGAATCAGGGAAAGTAATGGTTGTCAGGTCAGTAACCTCTTCCTCCGGAGTAAAATCTTCTGGTCTATCAATACAAGAAAACACAAAAAATAGGAGGGCTAAAAGGACATAGTTCTTCTTCATGGCTAAATATTTATTCAAAATTACCGCTGATTTAGCCCTCGATTAGATATGTTCGATAAGCTGTAAGGAGTAGGGGATAAGCTGCTAGAAAGTAGCGTTTAGTACCTTGGATACCTCTTTCTATAAATGAAAAAAGCACCTTGTGAAGGTGCTTATCAGTAATTTTTTTGGACTTTGTTTTAGAAACCAACGGCTTTCTTTACTCTAGCCAATACTTGCTGGCCCACTTCTCTTGCCTTACTTTCGCCTTTTTCTAACTCTTGATTTAACAGATCGAGGTTATTCATGTAATAGTCGAACTTTTCTCTCTCTTCAGAGAACTTCTCAAGAATTAACTCATACAAGGCTTGTTTGGCATGTCCGTAACCATAGCCACCTTCTAGATAGTTCTTACGCATTTCAGCGATTTGATCTTCGTTTGCTAACAGCGAGTATAGCGCAAAGGTATTGTCCGTATCAGGATTTTTAGGTTCTTCTAGAGGGGTGCTATCAGAAACTATCTTCATGATGTTCTTTCTGAGCTTTTTGTCTGGTTGGAAGATGTCAATGGTGTTGCCATAGGATTTACTCATCTTCTGACCATCCAAACCAGGTACCGTCATGGTATCCTCACTGATTTGCGATTCAGGAAGAACGAAAATATCTCCGTACTGATGATTCATGGTACTGGCGATATCTCTCGTCATTTCTAAGTGCTGCTTTTGGTCTTTACCTACGGGAACTATGTTGGCATCGTACATCAAAATATCACAAGCCATTAAAACCGGGTAGGTAAAAAGACCGGCATTCACATCAGATAAGCGATCTGCTTTGTCTTTAAAACTGTGCGCATTAGCCAACATTGGAAAAGGCGTAAAGCAATTTAAAAACCAAGTTAACTCAGTTACTTCGGGCACTTTAGATTGTCTATAGAATGTATTCTTTTCAGTATCGAATCCGCAAGCCAGCCAAGCAGCAGCCACTGCATTGGTGTTCTCAATTCTAGTGGCGGCATCTTTAATTGTTGTAAGCGCATGCAAATCAGCAATAAAGAAGAACGAATCGTTTTCCGGATTTTTAGAAAGTTCAATAGCCGGAAGAATTGCGCCTAAGAGATTACCTAAATGAGGTTTGCCTGAAGATTGAATACCCGTAAGAATACGTGCCATAGATCGAATTTTGGGCAAATTAAATACAATTAATAGGTCAGTTTCAATATTTGACCGTTTAATTTGAAGTCATTCAATAATTGCATGAGAAGTAAGACACTTAGGTATTCCGTTTTCGTTGGATTTACAATCCTGACATTAATATTTAATGCAAACGCACAAGAATTGATTGAGGTAGAATTAGGTGCATTAGAAGGGGAGTTAAAAACGATTGAAAGAACCATCACTTGGGAGAATAATTCAGACAGAGATCTGAAAATTAAATTTTGGTCGTCCAATGAATTATTGGAAGCTAAACCAGAAGATAAGGGAGTTAGTAAGGGGGGAACGATCACTATTCCTGTAAGACTCTCTTTACCGGAAAGGGTAGGTGATCATGAGTATGAACTGCGATTACTGGATGATCAAAATGATTTGCTGGTAGGCTATCTCTTTAAGTTTAAAAAGTTAGCAGCCGAAAGCGATATACTGAAGGCCTATAAAAATGGGTTTTGGCCTTTTAGGGCAAAGGAGAATGTTTTCAATTTGAGACAAGGTTTTATTGGAGATGATTTAGAGCGCAGTTTTGATGTGTTTAATTTTTCCGGTCAGGAGTTGAATCTAGATGACCTAAAAACCAATCTTCCGGTGGAGTTAAGTTTTGAGCCTTCTGAGATACCTCATAATGCATTTGCCAAAATGAGTATCTCACTTCGTACTGATAGCCTTAGTAGTGGTTTCAAAAAGGAGAGACTCAATCTATATGCTAAGGATAAATTGATAGGTTCTTTTCCAATTCAGTACACTCTAATTAACAAGCCTGATACCGCTGCTATAGATGCTCCAAAAATTAGTTTCAGCCGATTAAGCCACGATTTTAAAGTCATTAGCGTTGGGGAAGTGGTCGAAACTACTTTTAACTTAAGAAACAGCGGAGGCGATGAACTGAACATTGAGGCAATAGAGTCTAATTGTGATTGTTTGACATACGATCTTCCTAAAAAAACGCTCGCGATTGGCGAGGTGATTGAGCTCAAAGCTACCTTTAATGCAAGGGGTAGGATCGGGCTTGAAAGAAAAACCCTGGCCATCTTTACTAATGATCCTGCTAAGCCTACCCAAGTGCTTACCATTAGGGCACATGTAAAATAGTGCTCCATTCATCAAATGTTGATTTTCCTCAGCTTTTGGTCATAGTTTATTGGTTATCTTGGGTTCGAACCCCCTGATATTAATTTATGAGTGAATTTTTACTGACTGATGACTCCGTTGGTGGCCGTTTAACTGACAATAAACGATTAACAAACGAAGACTTTTCTAACATTGAAACTAGAGCTGAGCTTGAGTCTTTACTCCAGGATAGAGGTAGAGATTATAGCAAAGCTATTTTCAACCTTGACTACGAGCGTCAACTTGAGCAACTGCAAATAGAATTGGTGAAATGGCAGCGTTGGATTGCTGATACCGACCAGCGTGTGGCAGTTATTTTTGAAGGTCGTGATGCTGCAGGAAAGGGCGGATCTATTAAGAGGTTTGTGGAGCATATGAATCCTCGTTCATTACGCGTAGTAGCTTTGAATAAACCTACTGATTTGGAAAGAAAGCAGTGGTATTTCAGAAGATATATTAAAGAATTACCAAATGCAGGCGAAGTGGTCTTCTTCGATAGGAGTTGGTACAATAGAGCCGTAGTTGAACCTGTAATGGGTTTCTGTACTGAAGATCAATACCAGCAATTTATGCGTCAAGTACCCGAATTTGAACATATGCTCTTTGAAGATGGCGTGCATGTGATCAAACTATGGTTCTCCATTAACAAAGACGAACAAAGCAGAAGGTTCGATGCTAGAAGAAGTAACCCACTCAAACAGTGGAAACTGAGTCCTGTAGATGAGAAAGGACAAGAAATGTGGGAGAAATACACCTATTACAAAGAACAGATGTTTGCGCGTACCCATACAAACTTTAGTCCTTGGACCATTATCAAAACCAATAACAAGAAGATCGCACGATTAGAATGTATTAGGCACGTACTCTCCAAGTTTGAGTATGATGGAAAGGAAAATGCAAATACTACTGTACTTCCAGACCCGAATGTAGTTATGAGATTTCATCGTTCAATTTATCACCTTGTATAGCCATGAAGTATAATTTTTCAGATTCGGATCTTAAGCTTCTTAATTCAAATAAGGCCATCAAATTAATGCTTCAGCAAGGGGACAATATCAACCCTGAAAAGGTATTGAGATATGTGAAGTATGAAAGAACTTTGGAAGACCTACAGGTTGAATTGATCAAAATGCAGCAATGGGTAATAGCTAATAACCAGCGTGTGTGTTTGCTTTTTGAAGGTAGAGATGCTGCGGGAAAAGGTGGTGCCATCAGAAGGGTTACTCACCATATAAATCCTAGAAATTACAGAGTAGTGGCCTTGCCAAAGCCTACTGAAGAAGAAAGGGGGCAATGGTATTTTCAGCGATACATCAATCAGCTACCCAATCCGGGTGAAATGGTGCTTTTCGACCGTAGCTGGTATAATAGAGCGGTTGTAGAGCCGGTAAATGGTTTCTGTACGAATGAAGAATACGAGCGCTTTATGCGTGAAGTAAATGACTTTGAGAATATGCTCGTGAATGATGGTATTATTTTGATGAAGTTCTACTTTTCAATTACTAAGGAAGAACAACAAAAACGTTTTCTTGACATTGAGCATAATCCTCTGAAACGTTGGAAAATGTCTCCTGTAGACGCACAAGCACAAGAACTCTGGGACACTTATACAGAATATAAAGAGCGAATGTTTGCGCATACCAATAAACCACATTCGCCTTGGATCATTTTAAGAGCCAATAGAAAGACAACGGCTAGAGTTTCAGTTATCAAGCATATTCTAAAGACTATTCCTTACAAAGCAGGAGAGTAGTTGAAAGCCAAGACTTGGAGCATTCTAGAAAACTCAGTGTTTAATGAAGCACTGAGTTTTTTATTATCCTTAGTTATGGGGTGCTCGAACACTAATTCAGACGCATGGAGTAACATGGTATTCATATGCCATTTCTCCAGGAATAGCCTGTTCTGCTTGTTACAACCATGCGGGCGATCTCCAATAATGGGATGCAAAATGTGAGCAAAATGCTTTCTCAATTGATGCATTCTTCCCGTTTGTGGTTTGGCCTCGACTAAAGAGTATCTACTAGTTTGGTGTTTGCCAAAGGGTACCGGAATCTCCTTTCTTTCTAGCGTTTTATATGCTGTTATGGCTTCTTGTGTTTTTCCTGAATCATTGGTCAAAGAATAGTCGATTAGGCCTTCATCATCAGTCCAACCTCTTAAGATCGCCAAATAGGTTTTGGACACCTTACTTTCTGCGAATTGAGCTTGTAAAGGAGCTACTAACTCCGGTTTAAGCGCAAAGAGTAATACACCGGAAGTTTTTCTATCTAGCCTGTGAATGGGGTAGACGTGCTGGTTTAGTTGGTTTCGAAGCTCTTGTACTGCAAAAGTATCTGTATTTGTAGCAATAGAAGTTCTATGCACCAACAGCCCATTGGGTTTGTTTATGGCTACAATGTGTTCGTCTTGATGGAGAATTTCAAGCATTTATAAGTCTTGAGTATGGCGTAGTGAGACTCGCGATTTTAGGCAAAATTAAATATTCTACGTCATTCTGAAGGAACGAAGTGACTGAAAGAATCTACTTAAAGAGAGGAAGTAACTTCTCCAATTTAAGGGACTCTTTCGGTTCAGTAAACTGAACTCTCAGAGTGACGATTTAAAACTAATCTTCTTCAATAACTCCTTTCACCCTGCCCACTTGCCCATCTTCCAACCTCACTTTAATGCCATGAGGATGAAAAGAAGATTTGGTAAGAATACGCTGTACAAAGCCATGTGTAAGTTCACCTGTTCTTTGATCTTGTTTGAGCACAATCTGTACTTCTGCACCAATCGATATATCAGCTCTTTTTCTCCCGTCCATTAGATTTCTTCTAAAATTGAAGTTCCTTTAGATTGATCACCCGTTGTCCATTGCCATGCTTCATGCAGTCTTATTTTGCCATTGCTAAGTACTTCAGGGGTTGAAGTGCATTTGCCTGCATTCTGAATGCCTTCGGTGTTGACTTGGGTATAATTCATTTGAATCACGCCTTCTTGACTCACTTGGCCCTCTAACCAACCTTCCAGAATCTTACCTCCAAAGTAATGGCAGTATAAGCGATTGCCTTCTTGTTTGTAGTGAAAGATCATCTCACTATTTACTTCACCATTGGGTGAATTACTTACCGCTTGAAACTTCTTGTCGTTATAGTTGATCATAAATAACGGTTTGTATATGGTGCGTATCCCGCAGGGTATGCACTATATGCCTTGTTAGGCACTGGGTTTTATTTTTATTCAGTTCAAGTTTCTATATTCACTAGGACTAATTCCCACTTTTGCTTTGAAGAGTATGTTAAACCCTTGAGGATATTCAAACCCTAAGCTGTAGGCAATTTGACTAATACTTTCTTTACTTCCTAAAAGTTGATTTTTAGCTTTTTCAATAACGTAATCGTTGATTTGGTCTTTTGCACTTCGTCCCGTTTCGGATTTAATGAGGTCCCCCAAATAGTTTACAGATAGGTTCAATTGTTTAGCACATTCTTTAACTGATAATACACCGCTTTCGATTGGATTTTCCGAATTGTAGTAGGTTCTAACAACTGTATTGAATTCAGATAGTAGATCTTGGTTAAGGTTGGTTCTTGTGAAGAATTGTCTGTCATAGAATCGCTTACTGTATTTGAGAAGCATTTCTATATTGGCGATGATTAGCTCTTGGCTATGTTTGTCAATATTTTGATTGTATTCTTCTTGAATTTTAACTACCAATTCGGTAATTGAATTCTTTTCATTCTCTGACAAATGCAATGCTTCATTTAGGTCATAATTGAAAAACGAGTAATCTTCAATTGTTCTTCCTAATTCAGATTTGCGAATTAGGTCAGGGTGGAAGAGTAAAGTCCAACCGGAACTCCCCTTAATTTCATCTTGATTGTCTATTTGAATGGTCTGGTTTGGTTTGATAAACGTCAATGTGCCTTCATCGAAATCATATGAGTTTCTCCCGTAATTCATTGAACCTGAAAACCCCTGCTTTAAGTTTATTTGATAGAATTCGAATATGTACTTAGCATCTCCGTAATCAAAGTTGGTGATTCTATCATCTATTTGAATCACTGAAACCAAAGGGTGTCTGGGTTTTTCCAATTCAAAAATACGGTGAACATCATTTATTGAATTAATCCTTATAATCTCATTCATCATCTTAATTTGAGGATTGTTCTACTCGATTCTTCAGCGCAATATTTAATCGCTTATAAGCTTCTTCTACTGGTTGGGGGTTCCAAAAGTTCACTCCAATTCCTGTGTAATCTTCATGGATTATAACCTTAGTTGAGTTTCCTGTCGGCTCAAGTATATACTTAAGATTAAAAGTTAGCACTAAAGGAATTCCACCTTTTTGATTCAGCAATTTATTTGGAGTTACTTGAAGCACTGTTGCCCCTATTTCACTTTTGGTATTTTCATCTTGGGTGAACTTATACTTCACTTTATTTCCTTCTTGAACTGTCCCTTCAAGTAATTCCATCACGGGGTTCCAACTAGGGTATTCATCCATATTGGAGAGAATATCCCACACTTTTTCAGGTGCAGCATTTATAGTGATTTCATGGTGCACTGATTTGTTGCCTGTAAAAACCAAGATGATTAGAACTGCTAATATGCCTATAACTATGTACATCAATTTTTTCATTTCATGTATTTATCAAACCAACCAACAATTGGTTTTGAATTCTTACCTAACCACGCATATGCAGCACCTCTTTTCTTTTCCAAGTCTAACCACAAGATTTCTTTATCCACTTGGATATCATTATAAAAGCCTTTGACCATATCCATGTTGGTCATTGGATCGTTTTGATTTTGAATAACCAAAGTAGGTACTGATATATCCTTTACGTAAGGAAGAAATGAATCTCCTGTCAGGTCAGTGTTTCTTTTCTCAGCATTGTATTTATTTCCTGAGTTGATTAGAAAATTTGGCAACCCCATTGCTTTAACAAAGTAATCATAGGTTAGTGGCTGGACTGAAATCATAGTCTTTAGATTATTGAACGATTTCATTTCTTCTTCCATTCCAAAAGCAAAAACGCTTGCCCCTTGTCCCATGCAAACTGACAATAAACCAATATTTGCATTTTGATAGTCTTTGTGCTTAGTGATAAATTTTATTGCTGCTACTACATCTTTTCTTTCATCATTACCCCAAGAAACCCATCCCGTTTGTTCACTGTCGCCATGATTACGCATGTCGTACATCAGGACAGAATATCCTGCTTCGACCAAGTATTTGGCTTGATCAAGGAAATGAATATCACTTGTCCAAAGTGCATTTTTCATCATTCCTTTTCCTTCTTGAGTAAAACCACATCGAGAGCATTGAACACCAAAATGAGATTGAATGATCACCTTATCTGTTCCTCCTTTTACAAGCCAACCTGATAGGGTAACACCATCGGAGGATTTAAAGGTGACATCTTCATATTCCAATGAATACTTTTCTGGAGTCTCAAACACAGGTGATTTACCTGGCTTGATCATTAAATCTGAAATTTGTTTTCCGAACATCTTAATTACTTTTATGATTAATAGCACAAAGCTATTGGCAATTAGTCTGTTCAACTTATTCGAATTCCTGAATAGCTTATCCGTTTTCCTGTTTTACCTTGTGCCCAACGTTCGAAGGTATCAACCGTGAATTAAGGAGGAATATCAAAATGGATATTTCTGAGTTATGTTCACTGCTGAGTTTCGAGTTTTATTTAAACTATAAGATACGATTGAAAATGTTGATTTTGAATATTCTGGGATTAAGATCAGTTGACAAGGTTGGCTGTCATGGTTTATACCGGGTGTTGTGTATTAGTGCTTTGGTGTTAAATGAGGGCGTATCTACAGTTTAGGTGGGCCAGGCTTGTGCCTCTGCTAAAGCTTCAGCGACACGCGGTGCTTCGAACGTTGAGATTAATGAATAGGCTGGGAGCGTAGCGGAAGACTATGCCCCTCGCAGGGCATTAATCTCAACGTCTTTGCTAAGCGCAGTTAAATCTTCTTTCCTGACCCACTACCGCCCGATAGAACCACAAAGCAATTGGCTTGAGCGCAGCGGATGTGCTTATCTTGTCTATCCAGCACTGAGCGCCTGCCCGACCTCTGGCGGGGAGCCAAAGCGGATTGCTGCTCGCTTCCAAAACACTCTTTGGGCTGAGGCACTAGGGCCAAAGTGTGTTTCTGCACTGCCGTTCATTTGAAGCTCGATTTAATTGCGTTTAGCTTTTGTTATAGCCTTTATCTTTTTATTAGAGTCGTTTCCAGATTGCTTTCACTGTATTTGGGAATGATCCAAACCATGTCATTGACGAATTGCTGAATCAAATTCTCTTTATTGGAATATCTTTCAGTGGATTGGATTTGTCCTCTTTCTCTATAGTGGTACAAGTACTCATGTTCATCTTCTTCTACCCAAAACCCATCCATTTGATTCAGCTTCACATTTTTGTCGTTTACAATGTCCCTGCAATTCATAATATACTCCTTCAGGTCTTCTTTTGATACCGATATAATCTTGTCCAGGTATCTTGATGAAAAGGACCTTACATTGAGTCGATCATGTAATAGTCCAAAGTCATCGTCATAGATCATCTCCAGCTGTTCTGTTTCGGAGAAAACGGGAAATCCCTTAGCCGCAAATTGCTCCATCTTTAACTTATCGTCTTCCTGTCTTTTTCTTCTCAGTCCAGTTTTTACGAAAAACAGAACCAAAAAGACAATTATGCACGCAAATAGATATTCCATTGTCTTTTATTGGCTATAACGTTCGAAGGTATCAACCGTGAATTATGAAGGAATATCAAAATGGATATTTCTGAGTTATGTTCACTGCTGAGTTTCGAGTTTAGTTTAATCTAAAAGATACGATTGAAATTATTGATTTTGAATATTCTGGGAATAAGATCGGTTGACAAGTTTGGCTGTCATGGTTTATACCGGATGTTGAGTATTAGTGCTTTGGTGTTAAATGAGGGCGTATCTACAGTTTAGGTGGGCCAGGCTTGTGCCTCCGCTAAAGCTTCAGCGACACGCGGTGCTTCGAACGTTGGGATTGATGAATGGGCTGGGAGCTTTAGCGGAAGCACATGTCCCCCTCGTGGGGACTTAATCCCAACGGTGTGGCTATGCGCAGTGTCCCGAAGGGCATTGCGTATAGGTGTTGTTGTGCTTTCATGCTTTTTTATTTTTTAATCTTTATTCCTTCTCTCTCAGCCGCCAATTCAATTGATTTCAAGACTTTTTGCTTAAAATCCTTTTCAGTCTTGACTTCTAAAACTTTCTCGTAAATTTTTTGATAGTCAAAGTCGTGAATTGGGCTTTCGATTTCGTCAAGCAAGATTTCAATATTGTCCAATTGACTTTGGTCAAGAACCTTAATTGTTAGTTCGGGTTCCTTGTCGAGTACTTTATAAAGTATTTCATTGCTCCACTGTGAGTATTCAATGTTCGTTTCACATGAGTTGTCGAACGTACAGAGAAAGTCATTCACCATTTTAAAAGTCAGATTATCAAAATTGTCATGAACGGTTTTCACTTTCTCGATGTCGCACTTATTGCAGTCCGTTTGAGCAATCGAAGTCGAAAGTGTCAAAGTCAATGCTATGGTTAATATTTTCTGTATCGTTTTCATTTTACGCATGAAGCACAACGTTGTGTAATGAAATAAAAATGTGTCATTATATTCTAATGGTTATCCAAAATGTGTCATTATACATCCAATATGATGGGCTAATAACACTTTTTATTTGCTTTTTTTTCAACAGTTATAGGTTCTTCACCTCAGCAATTAGCTTCTCTAGTGAATCCTTAGCATCTCCAAAGAGCATTCGATTTTTATCGTGGAAGAAAAGTGCATTCTCAATACCTGCATAACCCTTACCCATAGAGCGCTTCATAACAATCACATTTTTAGCTGATAGCACATCTACAATTGGCATTCCGTAAATAGGGGAGGAAGGGTCATTTTCTGCCGCAGGGTTTACCACGTCATTAGCACCAATTACTAAGACTACATCTGTATTAGACATGTCATCATTGGCTTCTTCCATCTCTAGTAATTTCGGGTAAGGTACGTCTGCTTCAGCCAAAAGCACATTCATGTGCCCTGGCATTCTACCCGCTACCGGATGAATGGCATAGGTCATTTCCACGCCCTTGTCGTCTAAGATTTTTTCCAAGTTATGCACGGTATGTTGTGCTTGAGCCACCGCTAAGCCATAACCCGGTACTACTGATACTTTATTGGCATAGGCCAGCAGAATAGCAGCATCAGTAGCTGATATTTCTTTGATAGTTCCTTGTTCTCCATCGCCACTTGCCGCGGCACCACCGCCACCAAAGGAGCCAATAATTACATTCGTGAGCGAACGGTTCATCGCAGTACACATCAGTACTGTCAAGATGGTTCCAGCAGAACCAACCAAAATACCACCTGTCAACATGGCTTGGTTACCATACAAGAAGCCACCAAAAGCAGCTGCCATACCTGTAAAGCTGTTCAAGAGTGAGATCACAACAGGCATATCGGCTCCACCAATTGGCATTACAAAGAGTACTCCATAGAGTAATGAAAGACCTAATAATATGTAGATATACATGGCCTGAGGTTCGCCAGAAATGGCCATAAAAGTACCTAGACCAAGAATGGCTAATAAGAGCACGATATTCAGAATCTGACCTGCAGGGAGTGCTTTGTCTCCAATTTTACCTTCTAGTTTACCATAAGCAATGATGCTGCCTGAGAAAGAAACTGAACCGATGATCAAGCCAAGGATAATAACGATCATCATGCCTAATTCTACCTCTCCTGTGTGAAGGATATGATCGAATTCTACTAATGAGATTACAGCAGCACATGCTCCACCCATACCATTGAAAAAAGACACCATTTGCGGCATAGCCGTCATTTGCACTTTCAGTGCCATTCGGGTACCAATGACCGTTCCCACAACTAGACCGGCCAGGATCAATGTGTAGTTGAGCCACTTATCGGCCGTAAGTTCTTCTTTAAAGAGAATCGTAGCAATAATGGCTATCCCCATTCCGTATGCTGCTAATAGATTACCTTTTCTTGCTTTATCTGGGCTACTGAGCATTTTCAGTCCCATAATAAAGGTGATGGATGCTGCTATGTAGCAAAGTTCAAGTATGCTTAGTCCTAATAATTCTGTCATGGCTTACTTGTCTTTCTTTTTGAACATCTCCAACATGCGGTTGGTCACCACAAAGCCACCTACCACGTTCAGTGTTCCTAAAACAACAGCTAAGAAGCCCAGGATTAGCGCAAAATAGTTCGTGGGGTCTGCCTGTAGCATTATGATAATAGAACCAATAATGACTACGCCATGGATTGCATTTGCACCAGACATGAGTGGCGTGTGTAAAACGGCAGGAACATTTGAGATGACCTCAATTCCTAAAAAGATTGAAACGATTATGAGAAAAATGAACTCTCTGTTCTCATAAAAAAGGCTTAAAACACTATCCATGGATTAGGCTTTATCGGTTGGGAATAAAATATTTTTAACGCGTTCGCTTTTGACGGACCCGGCATGGGTGACGCAGGTGTTGGCCACAATGTCATCCTCCCAATTGAGGTTGAGATTGCCTTCAGCATCAATCAATAATTTCATGAAGTTGACCACATTCTTGCCGAACATTTTGCTGGCGTCTTGTGGCATGGTGCTCGCCAAGTTAGAATCGCCTATAACCGTTACACCATGTGATTGAATGGTTTGATCATTTTGGGTTACTTCACAATTGCCTCCGGTAGATGCTGCTAAGTCAACAATTACTGAACCATCTGCCATATCTTTTACAGTATCTTCTGTAATCAAGAGTGGTGCTTTTCTGCCCGGAATCTGTGCCGTACAGATTATGATGTTAGATTTCTTAGCGTGCTCTTGAATAAGGGCTTGTTGCTTCGCTTTGAACTCTTCTGTCTGTTCAACGGCATAGCCACCGGCATCAGCATCGTCTTTAGCGCCTTCTACTTTCACGAACTTGGCACCCAAACTCTTCACTTCTTCTTCGGCTGCGCTTCTTACATCAAATGCTTCAACAACGGCTCCTAATCTTCTGGCGGAGGCTATGGCCTGCAAACCGGCTACTCCAGCACCTAAGATCAATACCTTGGAAGGCACAATGCTTCCGGCTGCCGTCATAAACATGGGAAAAAACCTAGGCGAATGACTAGCCGCTAACAATACAGCTTTGTAACCGGCCACCGTAGCCATTGAGGATAATACATCCATGGCTTGAGCCCTTGTTGTTCTTGGAATGTTATCTAAACTAAAGGTAGTAAGCTTAGCGTCCATCATTTTTTCAACAAGCGTTTTGCTACCCAGTGGATTAAAGACACAGAGAAGCACTTGTTCTGGTTTTAGACTTTTAAGCTCTGAATCAGAAGGTGGATTAATGCCAACAATCACATCTGCTTTTAGAATATCGGCTCTTGAAGTAATTTCGGCATCAATGGAAGCGTATGTATTGTCAGAAGTATAGGCTGATTCACCTGCACCTGCTTCTACCAATACTTTTGTTTTTAGACCAATAAGCGCCTTGACGCTTTCTGGTAAAAGAGCCACTCTATTTTCACCATCAGGCTCCTTTAGTAATCCAATTGTCATAAGGTTGTATAAGGTTGACTATTAAGATATTGAAACAAATGAAGTGTAGAAAAGAAATCTTCAGTTAGTTCTCAATTGATTGTAAATAGCCAATGCGTCTGCTTCTTTTTCAGTCATCTTCAACCTGCCATAGATATTTGCCAGCGTATTCCAGAGTACAGCTTCTTTAGGTTTTAACTCAGTAGACTTTATAAAGTAGGGAAGGGCATTTGAAAAAGATTGGTCTATATCCTGCTTTAACTTTTCACCGTTGGCTTTGAACTCATCTAAAGAAAGCTCATTGAGCTGTTTTAAACCATCAACTCCTTGATTGTAGTAAAAAGTACCTAATCCATAGACTGCTTCGAAATAATCTGGTTTGGCCTCTATCGCAGCTTTGTAATAGAAAATGGTTTGATCTGCATTTTTTTGCCTTTCGTAGAGATAGCCCAAATTGAATAAGAGGTTTGCATTATTAGGCTCATTTTCTATGGCCGTTTTGAGACCTTCAAGTGCCTTGTCTAATCTTCCTAAAAGTAAGAGTGTGTTGATTTCTTGTTTTCTGAATTCATTATCGTTCGGGAATTTCTCAATAGCCTTTCGGGCCACAAGAAGGGCCTTGCTCGGGTCTTTCGTTTCGGTGTTTTCAAGCGTGATGAGAATGCTATAAACTGCCTTAACATTAGAATTCAGCTCAACAAGTTTTGCATAATTATCTCGCATAATGTCCATGCGCTCCATGCTTTGGGCATTCACGCCAGCATAGTAATAGCCAAGCGTGTCCGAGGGCATTATGGTCTGCGATTTAATAAACCAATCGTTGGCTTGTTCATGGGCACCTTGTTGAAAAGCCGTTACTCCTTTGTTTATGAGCTGATAATGAAAGTTCTGAAAGTAGACATCAGCTAGCTGAGTGAAATACTTATCCTCCGATTGATCTAGGGTTTTGACCTGCTCATAACTGGCCATTACTTCGTTAATTCTAGAGAGTTTGTTCTCTGACAAGGGTCGGTTTGTCGCTAGGGTACCGAATACATTCATGCGTGTGTACCAAGCTCTTGGATTATCTTTAGAGTTTGGGTGAACCACAGCTTCTTCTATCAGCTCTAATGCCTTTGCGTAATCCTGATTTTGAAGGCTCTCATCTGCAGCTTTAACTTTTTCTGCTTGACCATAAATCGAGAACGGTATTATCACCAAAAGCACAAATAATACGCGAATAGACTTTTTTGTGGAGGGCAGATTCATTTTTTCAATTTAGATATTATGTGCATATTCCAAAAGCTGAACTTTTTTATTGATCGACCTTAACTACTGGTATTAAGCCATGGCAAAATTCAATTTTCCTTCACCTTATTCGGTGTTGTATGTAATCATAATTTTAAGTGCTTTAGCTACATGGCTATTACCTGCAGGGAGCTTCGATTCACTTTCTTACAACGGTGACATTGATAGATTCATGATTGAGGGTTCTCAATCCATCTCGGTGGAAGCCACGCAAGAGACTTTAGATTCTCTGGGTCTCAATATGGATCTAGAGAAATTTAAGGAAGGTAAAATCAGGCGGCCTATCTCCATACCAAATACTTACAAAGAAGTTGAGTCCTCACCACAGGGCTTGAAGGCCATTCTATTTGCACCCATTAAGGGTATTTATGAGTCTATAGACATTATTCTATTTGTACTGATCATTGGAGGCTTTATTGGTGTATTTCAGTTTTCAGGCTCAATGGATAAGGGTATTGCAGTACTCTCTCAGAATATGGAAGGCAGGGAAAAGTGGTTAATTGTAATTACCGTTTGTTTGATTGCTGCAGGAGGTACAACATTTGGGTTGCAAGAAGAAACGCTGGCTTTTTACCCCATTCTTTTACCCATATTCTTAGCTGCGGGCTATGATCGGCTAGTTACGGTAGCTGCCATTTATTGTGGCTCATGTATTGGCTACATGGGGGCGACTATTAATCCTTTCAGCACCATTATAGCTTCAGACGCAGCAGGAGTTAACTGGACAGTAGGGTTCAATAGCAGATTGATTATGCTGTTGGTTGGGATCGCGATTGTCTGTGTTTATATCGTTAGGTATGCAGAAAAAGTAAAGCGAGATCCCTCTCAATCTTTGGTGGGCTTTAGTGAAGAGAAAGTCGAGAAATCTAAAGAAAGAGCAAGTTTGAATACGGTTAACCGATTCATCCTTATTCTTTTCATGCTCACGTTCTTAGTGATGATCTATGGTGTATCACAATTAGGTTGGTGGTTCGAAGAGATGACAGCCCTCTTCTTGGCTGGAGCAATACTTTTGGGTGTGGTACAAAGGGCTAAAGAAAAGGCTTTCGTAAAGGCATTTGTACAAGGTGCTCAAGATTTATTAGGCGTATCCCTAATCATTGGTATTGCCAGAGGTATAACCATAGTGATGAATGATGGTAACATCTCAGGCACCTTATTGAATGAAGCTGCTGATTTAGTGGGAAATACCAGTGGACTGGTTTTCTTGCCTGTGTTGATGCTCATTTTCTTTGTGATGACCCTATTTATCGCTTCAACTTCAGGGTTGGCCTTAGTGAGTATGCCGATTATGGGGGCATTAGGAAATATGGTCGGTATACCTAATGAAGAAATCGTGAATGCCTTTCTCTTCGGTTCCGGACTCATGATGTTCATTACGCCATCAGGGGTAATTCTTCCTTCATTGACCATGGTAAATGTGCCATACAATGTATGGTTAAAGTTTGTAGGTAAATTATTGGGTATTTTGGGCTTGGTAGGAGCAGGTATACTCGTATTGGGCTATTTACTCTAGCATGACGCTGTCTAGAATTAACCCAGAGGCTGGAGCAACTTCCGATAAATGCTGATCGAAGCCTTTTTGCAATGAAGATTTTAGAAATGCCATGTCTATTTCCCCTTTACCTAAGCGGAAGAGTTGAGCCATGATCATGCGGATCTGATTTCGTAAGAATCCTTTTCCTTCAAACACCACTGCATAGGATGGGCTAGGGAAGAAGCTGGCCGTGTAGAAGGTGTTTTCAACCAGTTCACATTTATCTATCGAACGCCTAGTTTGAGTTTTTTCATTAGGTTTTTTACAATATGCCTTGAATTCATGTTCTCCTTCAAAAAGCTTTGCACCCGCAATCATTTTGTCAATGTCCAAAACAGATTGAATGGTTGTTAAGAATGGAGCTGAGAATGGATGTGCTTTCTTCTGATGTGCAAAAAGGTAGATGTACCTTTTTTGCTTTGGGTTTTGAATGATATTGAATGTCTCATCAGTTTCCTCAACACTCAATGCTCTTATATCTGCTGGCAGGTTTAGGTTGAATTCTTTAAGAAAAGGTTCTTCTACGAGTGGCTCCTTTACAAAAAGCTCTAGCACAAAGTCTTCTGTAGAAACCATCGCGTCTGTTCGACTGCCACCTAGCGTTTTGAAGTGATTGTGACCAAAGACATAGGTTAGTGTTCTGTCCACCATATGATGCACTGTTTTGACCTGAGGCTGTTTTGCCCACCCATGAAAGCGGAAGCCCAGATATTGAATATGCAGCAGATAGAAGTACTTTTTTTGATCCATCGGTAAAAAGAAACCCTTCCTGAATTCGCATCAAGAAGGGTTACAAATATAGGTTAAATGCGTTTATAGCTCTTTGATTCTAATGTTTCTATAGTACACTTCATCACCGTGATTTTGAAGACTAATTCTACCTTTCTTAGAAGCAGCATAAGATTCCACATTAGCCCATTTACTTCGATCTTTTCTGGCTGTCCATTCCTCTGACCCTTCTATGAATTCAAGCACTTTTTCATCGTTTAACCAGTGCTCAACCAATCCGTTGTTGTAAACGATTTTTACTTTGTTCCACTGCATAAATGGGTTTGGCTTTTTTGTCTCAGCAGGGGCATGCATAGCGTAGTTCGATGCCACCATTTTGAAAGGCTCTGTCTCTGAACGAGAGAATTCATCATCTAGCACTTGATATTCAGGGCCTGACATATAATCGTGACCCCAATCTTCTTTCTCTACCACATGATAGAAAATGCCACTGTTGCCTCCTTTAGCAATTTTATACTCGAGTTCTAACTCGAAATTGCCAAACTCTTGTTGTGTCATTATAGAACGGAAGAAGCCAACATTCTCTTCGCCAATTCCTGCATTACAGGCGATAGCGCCATCAACAATAGACCAATGTTCTGTGAATGGTTCTGGTCCGTACATTTCCCAGCCTTCAAAATTTTCACCATTAAAAAGGGTAATCCATTGACTGGTTTCTGTTTCAGTTTGGGCTTCGGTAGATTCACTTGATTTAGAGCCACATGCTGAAATAAAAAGCATTGTTGTAAGTAGGGCAAAAAGTTTTAGTCTCATAGTTTTCCGTCTTTTTGTTAAGATAGAAAATTAAGAGTAAAGCGCTAAAAGAATCTATTTGGAAGGGTGATTGGTTGATTTGGTGAGATGACAGAAGAACAGGTTATTTTAAATCTTCTGGTCGGTTAATATTTAAAAACACATCGGTGTCTCCTTCATAAGAGATTAGGTTTACGTTCTCTTTGAAAAATGACTTCAAATTAAGTTGCTCTTGGTCTAGAGCATCTTGGATATCCTTAAAGTCACTGTAAGACCAATAAGAGGGTAAGGATTGAATGTACATACCAGCTTTATAAGCGGATGTTTTACCTGCTTTCATTAAAGGTTTAAGTGTCTCTAAATCCAGATTGGGTAAATCAATTGGTAGAACCAGAATATCATCCCTTAGATAAGCTAAAGCACTTACTATACCTCCTAAAGGCCCTTTACCAGAAACTACATCTAAAATGCATCTATACTCATGCCCGAGTGATTCGAACTGCTCGTATGACACAGACAGATAATATTCTTCGTCTATTGAAGCTGCTAATGCCTTAACTCTTTCAAAAAGACTTTGACCTTGAAATTGAACAAAAGCCTTCTCTTGCCCCATGCGGCTACTCTTACCGCCCATTAGTATGACCACTTTCATTGTGAGGAGCTAGGCTTTAGCAATTTTAATGAGTACTCTTTTTGAAGCAGGCGTAAGACTCTTTTTTGCAAATAAGTTTACAGGTACCAAAACATTAGCTTCTGGAAAATAGGTAGCTACGTTAGTTGGTGGGATTTCGTAGGGCACTACTAAGAACTTCTCAGCCAAGCGCTCTTCACCATCGTAATGACTACTCAGGTTAACCACATCATGTTTAGCTAGTCCTTCTTTTACCATATCTTCCTCATTCATGAGAACGACTCTTCGTTCATTATGAATGCCTCGATACCGGTCGTCTAAACCATAAATGGTCGTATTAAACTGATCATGACTCCTTATCGTCATCATCACATATTCATCTTCTTTTTGTTGATGAATTGGGAGATTCACATGAGAGAATCTCGCCTTGCCAGTTTTCGTGTTAAACATGCGGTCTTTTACACCATTAGGAAGGTAAAACCCTCCCGGTTTTTTCACTTTTTCGTTAAAGTGTTCAAATCCGGGTATGACTTGTTCAATAGCATCTCGAATCAGGTTGTAATTACTGGCCAAAGATTCCCAATCCACAGGAGAATTTAACAGAGTAGCTTTTGCCATTTCAGCTACAATTCTTGTCTCACTGAGTAGATGATTGGAAGGAGGGGGTAAGGTGCCTTTAGAGGACTGAACGACCCCCATGGAGTTTTCACAGCTCACGAATTGCTCACCAGAAGGCTGTATGTCAAAATCAGTTCTTCCTAAACAAGGAAGAATCAGGGCTTCTTTTCCATGAATTACATGAGAGCGATTCAATTTTGTTGAAACGTGCACAGTTAATTCACAGTTTTGAAGTGCCTTGCCAGTATATTCAGTGTCTGGTGTAGCGGAAAGGAAATTTCCACCCATGGCAAAGAATACTTTGGCCTTTCCTTCATGCATGGCCTTAATAGCGGGAACTACTGCTAAGCCGTGATCTCTTGGTGATTTGATGCCATGAACCTCATCAAGCTTATCTAGAAAGGCCGTTTTTGGTGCTTCCCATATGCCCATGGTTCTATCACCTTGAACATTGCTATGTCCACGGACGGGGCAGGTTCCGGCTCCAGGTTTACCAATAGCACCTCTCATAAGAAGAAGGTTTACCACTTCTTTTATGTTATCGACACCATTTACGTGTTGTGTAAGCCCCATGGCCCAGCACACAATGATTTTTTCTTTTTTGGCTACTAGCTCTGCAGCCGCATTGATTTTATCTTCTGACAAACCAGATTGAACTAGACATTCTTGAAGATCCGCTTCTTTCAACCCTTGAATGAAGTCATCATATTCAGACGTGTGTATTTTGATGAAGTCATGATCAATAACATCTCCTTGTGTTTCGTCCATCTGGAGCAATTTGATCATCAGTGCTTTGAGAAATGCAACATCGCCATTAATGCGAACAGGTAAGAATAGGTCAGTAATATTGATGCCGTTGGTGACCATTCTTTTCACACTCTGTGGGTCTGTATATCTTAACAAACCGGCTTCTGGCAAAGGATTAACCGTGATTACTTTGCCACCATTCTCTTTACATTTTTGTACAGCCGAGAGCATTCTTGGGTGATTGGTACCAGGGTTTTGTCCCATGATAATCAGTAATTCCGACTCGTGAATATCTTCTAGCGTGACTGAGCCTTTGCCAATTCCCAAGGTTTCCGATAAAGCTACACCTGAAGATTCATGGCACATGTTTGAGCAATCGGGGAGGTTGTTGGTGCCATAATTCCTCGCAAAGAGCTGATAGAGGTAGGCCGCTTCGTTACTTGTTCTGCCAGAGGTATAGAAGAGCGCTTCATTTGGAGAAGCTAATCTGTTTAAATGCTTGCCAATCAATTGAAAGGCTTCACTCCATTCTATCGGCTGATAATGTGTTGCTCCTTTCGGGAGGTACATCGGATGCGTTAATCTTCCCGATTTACCCATTTCAAAATCAGATAAAGCTGAGATCTCTTGAACCGAGTGCTGGGTGAAGAATTCAGGTCCTAGTAGTTTTTTCGAACGTTCTTCGGCAATTGCTTTTATGCCATTCTCACAGTATTCACCAAGTTTGGAGCGATCGTCATCAGGATCAGGCCAAGCACAACCCGGGCAATCAAATCCATCTTTTTGATTCATGCTTTGACTCAACTTCCAAGCCTCGTCTGCTTTCATGTATTTACTCACCTGATTAACAGCTGAGAAGATGGCAGCTTTACCGACAGATTTCTTCTTAGGTTTCTTCGAGCTGATTCCTGTGAATTCCGCAGGTGGTTGTATATGGAGTTTATCCTTTGATTCGCTCATTTCCTGTATAAATGTTAAACCGATCAGACTTTAAAAATCCTATGAGTGTGTGTCCATTTTCTTGCGCTAAATCTATGGCCAAACTCGAAGGAGCACCAACCGCCACGATAAAGGGTATACCTGCCATACTGGCCTTTTGCACAAGTTCAAAACTTGCTCTTCCGCTCAGCAGTAGAATAGAATGAGATAATGGTAATAGACCTTCTTGCCAAGCGTAACCGATTAATTTATCCAATGCATTATGCCTTCCTACATCTTCTCTCATTTCTATCAGATTACCGTCAAGATTAAAAAGGGCAGAGGCATGTATTCCTCCAGTGGCATCAAAAGCTGATTGTACTTCGCGCAGCTTTTGCTGAAGGTCAAAGAAGATAGTTTTGCTAAGCTTTAAATCTTGGTTTACCGTAAATGAAGGCGCTACTTTAATGGCTTCTATTGAAGCTTTACCACAAACCCCACAGCTAGAGGTAGTATAGAAGTTTCTATCTGACTGGCTGAAGTTTACAGAAGCATTGTCTTTAATAAGCACTTCCACTACATTCTCTTCGATAACTTTTGTCCGAATGGCGTCTTTGGCTTCTTTTAATATGCCTTCCGTAAATATGAACCCTAGTGCTAACTCAGCATCGTTGCCTGGGGTTCTCATGGTAACAGCAATTGATTTGCCTGCTAACTCATTTTCTTTTCTGACTCTAATTTCTAGAGGTGATTCAATGGCTACTATATCTTCAATTGGTTCTATTGAAGTATTCGCTCTGTGAATTGATTTTACAGCAGTATTAACTGAAAGAGTCTCTTTGTCCATAGGCAAAATATGACCTTAAGGTGAAAGGTTTACTTAAGATACGAAGAATAATTCCTGTATAGTTGTAGACTTTTATGAAAGGCCAGAGATTACTCCATGGTCATCAATAGTCATTCCTTCTGAGGCAGGCTTAGCCGGAAGACCTGGCATACGCATCATTTGTCCCATGATTGGAATGATAAAACCTGCACCAGCCGCATATTCAAATTCTCTTACATTCAGCTCGAAGTTTTCTGGGCGGCCATGTCTCAGTTCATTATCACTGAGTGATTTTTGAGTTTTAGCCACACAAACGGGTAGTTCATGAAAACCGAGTTTCTCCATGCGCTTCATTTGAAGCTTAGCCTTCTTAGAGAAGTCAACCATATTAGCGCCATAGATTTCAAAAGCAATCGTTTCGATTTTCTCTTTAATAGGAGCTTTCCATTCGTAGAGTGGTTTAAAATCTTGAGTATGGTTCTCAACTGCTTGAACTACTGCTTTTGCCAAGTCGGTCATGCCTTCTCCGCCTTTTGCCCAACCATCAGAAACCACGGCATCTACACCATAAGGCTTGCAAAGCTCTTGTATTGAGGCTACTTCTTCTGCTGTATCTGAAGGGAAAGCATTTATTGCTACTACCGGTTGTAAATCAAACTTTTGAATGTTTTCAATATGCTTCGCTAAGTTGTCAAAGCCCTTTTTAACTCTTTCAACACTAGGCGTATTATATTCTTCTTTAGTGGCCCCACCATGGTGTCTTAAAGCACGAATGGTAGCGACAAGTACGACTGCCTTAGGCTTAAGACCTGAAGAAACACATTTAATATTCAGGAATTTCTCTGCACCTAAATCTGCTCCAAAACCTGCTTCAGTAATTACATAATCTGATAGAGACATACCCATTTTTGTAGCTATAACTGTATTGGTGCCTTGTGCAATATTGGCAAAGGGTCCACCATGAATAATGGCTGGATTGCCCTCTAAAGTCTGAACGAGATTGGGTTTAATGGCATCTTTAAGCAAAATGGCCATAGCGTTTTCTGCCTTAAGGTCTCTAGCGAAAATCGGTTCCTTTTGGAAAGTATAGCCTATGAAGATATTGCCTAAACGCGCTTTTAAATCGGTAAAGTTTTCAGCCATGCATAATATGGCCATCACTTCAGAAGCAGGGGTAATGTTAAAACCATCTTCTCTTGGAATTCCATTTGTAGTTCCGCCAAGCCCGATTGTGATATTCCTCAACGATCGGTCATTCATGTCCATTACGCGCTTCCAAACAACAGTTCTCGGATCGATATTAAGATTATTAGTCTTACTCTGAATATTATTGTCGATGAGAGCCGAAAGAAGGTTGTTGGCCTTTTCTATGGCTGAGAAGTCACCGGTAAAGTGAAGGTTGATATCCTCCATTGGGATTACTTGGGAGTAACCGCCTCCCGCAGCACCACCTTTCATACCAAAGACAGGACCTAAAGATGGTTCTCTTAACACCACAGTTGTTTTCTTCCCTATGATGTTCATGCCTTCTGTAAGGCCAATTGAAGTTGTGGTTTTACCTTCTCCGGCAGGGGTAGGGGTCATGGCCGTTACCAGAATCAGATTGCTTTGGTCAACCTTGTTTTGATCTATTAAATCAAGTGGAAGTTTCGCTTTGTATTTGCCATAATGCTCTAAATGATCAGCTGATAAATTCAGTTTTGAAGCAATAGAATCAATGTGTCTGATCTCAGAAGCCTGAGCAATTTCAATGTCGGTGAGGTGAGTCATTTCTAAAAGTTTACTCAGCTAGTTTAAGCAGAGTTGTTCGAAGTTCCTAGCTGATTTTTATCAGGAATGTATCAGCTTTTTGTGCTTCCATTTGCCGGTCTGATACCAAGTAAAAGTAATAATTGCCGGTACCACATAGGCTACAGGGAAAGACCACCAAATGCCTCTATGCCCAAAAGACTCAAAGTCGGATACAATCACCGCAAAAGGGAATTGTATTACCCATACACCAATGATGGTGAAGATCATAGATTCAACGGTATTACCAGATCCTCTGAATGCTCCAACCATGCTCAATTGAGCTCCCATAAATCCAAATGCCAAAGACACAATTCTGATAAAGTTGACACCCATTTGAACCACAGATTCATCGGCATCGAGAAATGCACGAACGAGCGGTTCTGCAAAAATGAAATAGCCAATGCCAATCAAAGTCATTGTCGCAAAAGCAATCAATGCAGATAGGTTAGAGGTTTTTCCTGCGCGCTCCAACTGTTTAGCTCCTATGTTCTGGCCAACTAATGCAGAATTAGCCTTGAGCATGGCCAAACCTACAATTACCACCATGCTAATGAGTCTTGATCCTACACCATAGGCAGCAAGTACTTCGGTTCCGAATTTTGCTGCTACTCCTGTTAATAAAGTCAAAGCCAATGCCCTTGCCGATATTTCTATAGATGAAGGCGCTCCAAGCTTGAAAGCCTTCTTTAACAAGGGGAAATCAAACTTGAACCCCTTAAGAGATAGTCTAAATTCAGTCTTACCAAAGAATAGAATATAGTGACCGACAATGGCTGAAAGCGCCAGTGTGAATAGGGTAGAGTAGGCAGCACCAGCAACACCATATGCAGGAATTGGTCCCCAGCCATAAATAAACAATGGGTCTAAGACACAATTGAGCCCTAAACTAACAGCATTGATATAAAGAGGGATTTTCACTTCACCAATTCCCCTTAAAAGAGACTGGAAAAGAATGAATCCAAAATTAAAGACCAAGCCAATGAAAATGACCCTTTGGAATAAGTTGGCTTCTTTGAAGATCTCATCTTCTACACCCAGCCAATAAAGAATATCTGGTGATAGCCAGTATGCAACCGCAGAAATAACGAGCGATACCATTATCACCATCAGAAGACATTGAATGGCCACATGATTGACCATTTTAATATTCTTGGCTCCATAGTACTGTGCCACTAAAATGGCTCCTGCAAAAGCAAATCCTGAACTCAAAGAGATAAGTAAAAAGTTAACAGGGTAGCTGATCGAGACTGCCGCCACTGCATTTGCTCCCAACCGACCTACCCAAAAAGCATCTACCAACTGATAGCTTGAGTAAAGCAAATTGGTACCCAATATGGGCAAAGCGAGCTTTATTAAGTTTTTAGGAATACTTCCTTCAGTAAGTGAAGTCTTAGTCTTCGACATGAATGATGCGAAGATAGATTTTTCTTAAAGGCTTGAAACGATTAATGGACTGTCGGTAAGAATAAAAATGAATTTTAACTTCTCCATAATCTGTTTGCTTTTAGATTTGCCGACATTATCAATGAACAAAATGAAGTTGTTGAGATCTCTTCTTATGATTTGTGCGTTCTGTGTTCTTTCTTTTGGATTACATGCACAAAAGACTTGGGAAGATGATGGAGTCACCATCACAAAACTCGATACACTGAGAGAAGATGGGTTTCAAGCCTTAAGAGGCTCTTTTGTGGTTGAAAACACCAATGTGTTTGAGATCATGAATCTGATTATTGATGTGAATGGCTATGATTGGGTAGAAGGAGAGAGTAAATCAGAGATGCTTTTTACGAGTCAAAAAGACACTTCTTTTACATTTGATTTTTTTGTGGATATACCGCTGCTATTTCTTAAAAAAACCGGGAGAGCTAGGGTTGATATTAATTATCAAGATGGTGTTTTCAGTACCAAATCTACCCAGCTAAAAGACTACGAAGCCAGAGAGGGTTATGACATTGTAGATTTCTATTCTGCTCAATGGAGATTAGAACCAACTGATCAGAATGATGTGAAAGTCACTTACCTAGGCGTCTACCAAGATGTTAAAATGTTGATCAACCTTAACTCACTGATCATCAACCGCATCAGAAGAAGATTGAATGGTACTTTCCATAATTTGATAGCATTGACTTCAAACAAAGAAGTACCTGTTGATCAAATCGTTTGGCCAAATTGAGAGGCAGGGCAAACATTCTATCCATAAGACTTGATCATAGATCAATTTTTTTGGTTTTGATCGTTAAGGTTTTGTGAAAGGCAGGATTTACATAATAATAATATTCGTCATTCAGATCAAAAGCATCTAGTGTATTATTGTAGTGAAAGGAATAGATCATAGGAGTCTCACTAGTTTTCTTGATGCCGACACAGCCAATTTTGAATAAAATATTTAAGATGTGCCTCTTTGTATAGCGCTCTCTTCTCCTGTACCACCCATTAAAAGTCATTTGTTTTAAATCACCAGATGATGTTTTCTTGAATATTGCAAAACAGAACTTCTTCACGTCCTTCATATCTATGTCTTTGTCTTTGAACTTATATGGTTTTCCTCTTAAAACATCGAAATATGGCTTTAGTATGGGGTGGTTCTCATTCCATTCATCTTCAATTGCATTTAACCTTTCCAGTGAGTAGTCGTTTTCAGCTAAGTTTATAGCCCCCCTTGGAATTTTTGAGTTACCATTGGAATACTTAATGGATTTGTTGAAGAAGGAAATTAGATCTCTTGGTCGAAAGAAAGACCTTTCTAACATATATGAAAACCCGTCAGTTTTTCCACCTCTATTCGGAGCTTTCGGCAAGACATTTTCTAAAAGATTAGGTTCTTCATTTGCAAATGTATACAGAAGTTTAAGACGATTCTGTAAAAGAGTTTTTAATTCATGCTCGTCCCAATAAAGGTGAAGAAACATGTTATCGAATTTTTCTCTTTGGAAGCCTGTAGTATTAGCTTTTTGTAAAGCGAGCTGCAACAGATTAAATCGTAGTGAAATCACGACTTTCAGATTGTCGCAATTATTAATTTCCTTCATGGATAATATTAGAGCTACTATCAAATCATAGACAATAGACTTATCTACCCAATGCTTGTCTAAGTCATCAATTACTATGAAGAATTTTTTCTGCGTTTTTGGTAATAGATTTTTCTGAATTATATCGAGTATGGTGGAAATTTCGGTTAATTGGATGTCATTTACTACACTTTGAGCTTTATGTATAATATCAGCTTTTTTTGATTTTTCAATCACTTCTTCTGCCTCCACTCCCATACTTGCTTTTGCATATTCATCAAAGAGTTTTGCGTCAGCTCCTAAAGAGGATTTGAGTGACGATCTTAGTTTGTCTTCAATTTCTCTTATCCGATACTCTGTATTTTCCCAAAACTTGTCATGCCATTTTCTAAGATACTCAACAGCATTCTTCTTTTTCTTATTGAATTTGAAGTCGACTGATTCGACCATAGACTGAAACTTATTGCCAGTCTTGATTTTATCTTCGCCATAATAAAGCTTAAGTATCTCTACTATAAAGACATGTTTCCATAATACTTTGTAAAATAAATCTAGGCTTATTCCTAGTTGTCTGAAATAATTCAGAATGTCCGAATTACTTAAGTATCGTAGAGACATTTCCTCAGGTCTAATTCTTGAAGTATTTTCTTTTGTTTCTACAATCTGCCTAATCAATGCTGATTTGCCCATTCCAGTTCTACCCAGAATTATGCATTTCTGCTTTGATGTATCACTAAGAACCTTAAAGTCTTGTTTATTGACAAAAGACTGAAGGAGAAAGTCGTCATCTTCTGCTTCAAGACTACCTATGTCGACATTTCTGTCAAATTTCATGTGCTTATTTGATTATTACAAAGTTCTAAAACTGCTTAGCGAGAACTTAATCAACAAGCTAATCTTAATCGAGTAATTAAAAAATACTGGTTATTGGGTATCTAACTAAAACAAAAACATTGGTTAACATACAACAATGAAATTATATGCTAATTACATAACGTCTTATTTTGCTTTAGGATAAGGTCATAGATTTACTTAAAAGCAGGAATCCCAGTTATATCAGCACCTAGAATCAAAAGGTGGATGTCATGTGTTCCTTCGTAGGTCACTACAGATTCTAGATTAGCCATATGACGCATCATAGGATATTCGCCTGTTATGCCCATACCACCATGCATTTGGCGTGCTTCTCTAGCAATATTTAATGCAGTTTCTACAGCGTTTCTTTTCGCCATTGAGATTTGCGGGGTTGTGGCTTTGCCTTGGTTAAATAACTCTCCCAGTCTGAGGTTCAAGAGCTGGGCCTTAGTGATCTCAGTTAACATCTCTGCTAGTTTCTTTTGTTGCAACTGGAATGAAGCGATTGGTTTACCAAACTGCTCTCTTTCCATAGTATATTTTCTGGCAGATTCGTAACAATCCATGGCAGCACCAATAGCACCCCATGCAATACCATAGCGAGCAGAATCTAAGCACATCATTGGAGCACCCAAGCCACTTTTGTTTGGCAAAAGGTTCTCTTTAGGTACTTTCACATTGTCGAATACTAATTCACCGGTTGCACTCGCTCTTAATGACCATTTGCCATGGGTTTCAGGAGTAGAGAAACCCTCCATGCCTCTTTCTACAATTAGCCCATGAATTCTTCCTTCTTCGTTTTTAGCCCAAACTACAGCTATATCGGCATGTGGCGAGTTAGAAATCCACATTTTGGCACCATTCAATAGATAGTGGTCGCCCATGTCTTTGAAGTTCGTGGTCATGCCAGATGGGTTAGACCCGTGATCCGGTTCTGTCAATCCAAAACAACCCAACCATTCTCCAGAAGCTAGTTTTGGCAAATACTTTTTGCGTTGTTCTTCATTACCGAATTTGTAGATCGGGTACATGACTAATGAGCCCTGTACAGAAGCTGTAGATCGCATACCTGAGTCACCTCTTTCGATCTCTTGCATGATTAGGCCATAGGAAATGTAGTCCATACCACCGCAGCCATATTCAGCAGGTAATTGAGGACCGAAAGCGCCAATCTCACCGAACTTCTTAACGATGTCGTAAGGGAAGTAGGCATTCTCAGCCCAGCTCTCGATGTAAGGAGAGATTTCTCTTTTCACGAAATCGCGCACTGCAGTTCTTACCATCTTGTGCTCTTCGGTAAGCATGTCATCCATTCCATAGAAGTCAGGATGTTCAAATAGGTCTTGCTTTGATGATTTCTGAATGTTAGGCGCTTTTTCTGTGCTCATAAGTATTTGCTTTCTGAATTAATTGTGATCAATTTTGACGCACTTTTTAATCAATGCAAACGTATGAACAAGTCGGAAATCGACCAAAAGATATTAGATCGAATTAAGCAGTTAGAAGAGAAGTATGAGGTAATGGGTCAGGATATGGTCTCTTATCTAGACGGCTTACTTCACGCTGATTTCTTAAAGTATTGGGATTACATCAATTTAGATTCTCTTTTAGGTTTGCAGCAACCCAAGACGGGTTTTCCTGACGAGATGGTGTTTATCGTTTACCATCAGATTACAGAGCTATATTTTAAGCTTTCTCTCTGGGAGATGCAGCAAATTCATACGCATCAACATCCTGATCAACAGTTCTTTATAGATAGATTGAAACGCATTAATAACTACCTAGAGCATCTTTGTCATTCCTTCAATATTATGACAGAAGGTATGGAAAGAGAGCAATTCTTAAAGTTTAGAATGTCATTGCTCCCTTCTTCAGGTTTCCAATCTGGTCAATATCGAATGCTTGAAATTGGTGCTACAGATATGATCAACTTGGTAAATAGAGATAAGCGTGATCAGTTTAACGATTATACAGCTCTGGATGAGTTGTACGATGATATTTATTGGAAAACAGGGGCAACAGAATTAGCTAGCGGTAAAAAGACTTTAACACTTCAGCATTTTGAAGAGAAGTACTCAAAGAAGTTTCTTAGGTTGGCGGAAGACGTTAAAGGAAACAATTTCTACAGACTGTATCTCAAATTTTATAAGGATAAAGAAGGTGCGGATGAGTTAGTCGAGCAACTAAGAAGATTTGACCTATTAGCTAATGTAGATTGGCCTTTGGCACATTATCGATCAGCCGTGAGGTACTTGCAGAAAGACCCCGTGGATATTGCGGCCACAGGAGGCACCAATTGGCAGAAATATTTACCTCCTAGATTTCAAACCATTATTTTCTTTCCTAAGCTTTGGTCTGACCAAGAGAAAGAGGAATGGGGCAAACATTGGGTGTTAAAACAGCTGAGCAGTTAATCAGAAAAAGAAAAGATTAAACCTGATTTCAGACTTCCGCTTAACTGATCACTAGCGTTTAGCCATAAATAGGCTACAGAATGAAAAAGACCGTAAACCTTACCTTAAGGCCCGAAGAGGCCTATGATCCTGAACTATTCGAGAAAAGAGTAAAGCAAAAGGCGCATGTAGATGCCTTAGATGCTCAAGTAAGACCGTTGCGAAGGTCCATTGATGCGCGTTCAAAAAACATCAAGATCAATCTGCAGGCTTTAGTTACAGTTGGGGAAGAGCTTCCACCTGTGATTGAGTACAAAAGAGATTATCCTAATGTCGCAACTGCCGAACCAGTTGTGATTGTCGGTTTTGGTCCTGCAGGGATGTTTGCTGCGCTTAGGTGCATTGAATTAGGTTACAAGCCAGTAGTTATTGAAAGAGGCAGTGATGTACGTCAAAGAAGACGAGATTTAGCTGCTATCAATAAAGACCATACAGTAAACCCGGAGTCGAATTACTGTTTTGGCGAAGGAGGGGCAGGAACCTATTCTGATGGTAAGCTTTATACCCGTTCTAAGAAGCGAGGTGATATTCAGAAGTCATTAGAAATTTTGGTTGCGCATGGTGCAACGGAAGAGATTTTGGTCGATGCACATCCGCATATTGGTACTAATAAACTACCTAAGGTGGTTCAAGAGATTCGTGAATCTGTTTTAGGAGCTGAAGGAGAGATTCATTTTGACACAAAGGTAGCTGATTTCATTCTCAAAGAAGGAGAGATGAAAGGCGTGGTTTTGGAAGATGGATCGAAATTAGAGGGGCTAGGTGTGATCTTAGCAACGGGCCATTCAGCAAGAGATATCTTTCACCTATTGCATAAAAAAGAAGTGTATATAGAGGCTAAGCCGTTTGCCTTGGGAGTAAGAATTGAGCATCCACAACAGTTGATCGATCAGATTCAATACCACTGCAAAACAGATAGAGGCCCTTATTTGCCCGCTTCTTCTTATGCTTTGGTCCATCAGACCTATTTCAATCAGAAACAGAGAGGTGTTTTTAGTTTCTGTATGTGTCCTGGTGGGTTTATCGTACCTGCGGCCACTACGCCTGGAGAAGTAGTAGTGAATGGTATGAGTCCTTCAAGAAGAGATTCAAAGTATGCAAATTCTGGAATTGTGACTGCAATAGAATTAGAGGATTTGGAAGCGTACAAAGAACACGGTCCTTTGGCTGGGCTCGCCTTCCAGCAGGAAGTCGAGCAGCGTGCTTGTCAACTTGCAGGCAATTCCCAAGTGGCTCCAGCCCAGAAAATGATTGATTTTGTCAATCGCAAAGTCTCTAGCGCGCTGAATGATACTTCGTATCAGCCCGGCCTTGAATCAATGGATATGGATGCTATTCTTCCTGATTTCGTCCATGAAAGACTCCGAACCGCTTTCAAAGCTTTTGGTAAGAAAATGAAGGGATACTACACCAATGAGGCTCAGATTGTAGGCGTAGAGAGTCGTACTTCTTCACCTGTTAGGATTCCAAGAGACAAAGAGAGTTGTGAGCATGTACAGATCAAAAGACTTTATCCTTGTGGGGAAGGTGCGGGTTATGCCGGTGGCATTCTCTCTGCTGCAATGGATGGAGAGAAATGCGCGGATATGTTAATAAAAACCTACGGGAAGGTTAGGGTCTAGTTCCCATTTTGCATGATATCTACCGCCTCGATCAGGCTACTTATCATCTCTTTCTCTTCAGCATCTGTCGCTAGGTTTTCTGCTTTCTTAAGTAATTCAGAAGCTTTCTTGTAATCTTCTTGTAAGGCTTTTACATAGCCTAATAGGCTGTTGACTTCGAAGCTCTCACTATTAATCCGAAGCCCGGAGTTAAGGATTCCATCGACAAACACAATGTTCTCTTCGCTTGAATAATTCTCTAGAATATCATAGGTGGTGGATAGAATAAATGAAATCTTTCCATCTTCAGACAGATGGTTACTCATGAAAGCATTTACTTGAAGTCTGTATTCATCGTACTCTTCGCGTTGGGCATAATACACAGAACGTGTACTGAACAAAGCCCTTGGCATAGCATCTTTTGCAACAATCTCAGGTAGTAATTCTACAATTAATTGTTCTAGAAGATCTTTGTCACCGTATGTAATGGCAAGACTCAAATTGTCATTATAAAGTGTTGACATGTAATTGAAGTATTCAGATTCTCCATGCCAATTGAGAATGCTGTCCTTGTGTGCCTTAATAAACTGGTAAGGTGCTGCATTTAGGGTGTTTTGGTATTTGCTTACTAGCCATAAATGCTCTATATCCTGGTAATCATCATCAGAAAGAGAAGAAATGTAAGAACTCGCCAATTCATTAGCTTCCGTTGGAGACATCTTTTCGTAGATCGATATAAGTCTTAAATAATCCTCTTTAGTTAGTTGCGCGTTTTCCTTTTTAAAGATCAGTTCAGGATAAGCTTTCCAGTTATCAACGCTTTGCAGTGCATAAGCATCTAATGCTTCAATTGATATGAGACCCTCTACCTTTTCAATGGCTTGTTCCTTAGGTGTGAGAAAGAGCAATGTCGGGTAAGAAGAAATACCAAGTCGGTTAACCAGGATTTGACCAAAATCACTTTCTGCATTCAATTTGAGATTTATGAACTCTTTATTGAATTGATCGCCCAAGTTGGCATCAGTATATACTTTGCTTTGTAGCTCTTGACAGGGCTTACACCAATCAGTGCTGATATCAACAAAAATCAGTTTGTTGCTTTCGGTCGATTGTGTAAGAATATCTGCCCATTCTTTGCTAGATGATATTTCTTGAAACTGGATTTGAAATGTCGACTGGAAAGGACCTTTCTCACAAAAACCAGATGCAGAAATACAGACTAGTGCAATAAGAATTAATAACCTCATAACAGATACTAAACGTAAGGTGCTAATACCTTCGTACTTTGGGAATCAAAATTACGCCATTTTGGTTCTAATTACTGTTAAAGTGAGTTAATGATGAAGAGTGTTATAGTAGGTAGTGTTCCCAAGCCTTATCGATATGCATATCAAGCCGCTGAAATGATGGAAAGAAGAAAGCTAGATTTTGTTCCATTAGGCATTCAAGAAGGAGAAGTTATGGGGCAGAAAATCCTCAATTTCTACGATAAGCCCCAAATTAATGATGTGGATACGCTTACTTTATATATCAATCCAGAGCGTCAGAAGGAGTGGTATGATTATATGCTTTCTCTGAATCCAAAGCGTATTATTTTTAATCCCGGTACTGAAAATCAGGAGTTTAAAAGAATGGCAGAAGAAAGAGGAATTATGTGTATACATGCATGTACTTTAGTTATGCTTTCTACTGGCGAATACTAAGCTTTTTTTACGTATATTCGTGCTTTATTTTTGAGGCTTGAAAAGCTACACTTTTACGTTTTATTCAAGACGTATTCGAGTACTCGAAAATTTGTTTTTTTAGGAGATATATGAGCGAAGAAAAAGCGAATCAGAATAGTAATTATTCAGCAGATAATATTCAGGCATTAGAAGGGATGGAGCACGTAAGAATGCGTCCTTCTATGTATATAGGTGATGTGGGTGAAAGAGGTCTTCATCATTTGGTTTATGAGGTGGTCGACAACTCTATTGATGAGGCAATGGCAGGCTATTGCGATACCATTGATGTTTGGATTAATGAGGATAACTCGATCACTGTAAAAGATAACGGACGTGGTATCCCTGTTGGAATTCATAAAAAAGAAGGCGTTTCTGCCCTAGAAGTTGTAATGACTAAAATCGGTGCTGGAGGTAAGTTTGATAAGGATTCTTACAAGGTGTCAGGTGGATTACACGGTGTTGGGGTTTCTTGTGTGAATGCGCTTTCTAATCATTTAAAAGCTACCGTTTACAAAGAAGGTAAAGTTTGGGAGCAAGAATACGAGAGAGGTAAAGCGCTCTATCCTGTAAAGTCAGTTGCAGAAACAGATCAGAATGGGACTATGGTTACTTTCCATCCGGATGATACCATTTTTACCTCTACTACTGTTTATAGCTTCGATACACTTTCAGCAAGATTAAGAGAGTTAGCTTATTTGAATAAGGGAATTAAGATCTCTCTTACCGACAAGCGAACAAAGACTGAAGATGGTTCCGATCTAATTGAGCACTATTACAGTGAAGAAGGTCTTCCAGAATTCATAAAATATTTAGATGGTTCAAGAGAGCAACTTACAACCAAAGTTGTTTCCATGGAGGGCGAGAAGAATGGTGTGCCTGTAGAAGTGGCCATGGTTTACAATACATCTTTCTCTGAGCATCTATTCTCTTATGTGAATAATATCAATACCCACGAAGGAGGAACACACCTTTCAGGTTTTAGAAGAGGCTTAACCGCGACCTTGAAAAAATATGCAGAAACATCGGGCTTATTGAAAAACTTGAAGTTTGAGATAAGCGGAGATGACTTTAGAGAGGGTTTAACAGCTATTGTTTCTGTTAAGGTGGCTGAACCTCAATTCGAAGGTCAGACCAAGACTAAACTTGGTAACAGGGAGGTTACTGCAGCCGTAAGTCAGGCAGTAACTGAAATGCTGACAGAATACTTAGAAGAAAACCCAAATGACGCGAAGTCGATTGTCCAGAAAGTAATACTTGCTGCACAGGCCAGACATGCTGCACGTAAGGCTCGTGAAATGGTTCAGCGTAAGAATGTTCTTACGGGAACAGGTCTTCCAGGAAAATTAGCTGATTGCTCTTCTAGAGACCCTTTTGAGTCAGAACTGTACTTAGTGGAGGGTGATTCTGCAGGTGGTTCAGCAAAGCAAGGAAGAGACAGGCATTTCCAAGCTATTCTGCCTTTAAGAGGTAAGATTCTTAACGTTGAGAAAGCACAAGAGCATAAAATTTACGATAACGAAGAAATCAAAAATATAATTACTGCCCTTGGTGTGAGCTTTGGTACAGAGGAGGACAGTAGAGAATTGAACCTTGAGAAGTTGAGATATCACAAGATCGTGATTATGACAGATGCGGATATTGACGGTAGTCACATTCGTACTTTAATTTTGACGTTCTTCTTCAGATTCATGCGACCATTAATTGATTCTGGTTATCTATACATTGCTCAGCCACCGCTTTATCTATTAAAGAAAGGTAAAGATCAGCGTTACTGCTGGGACGAGGCACAACGTGCCATGTTGATGAGAGAAATGGCGGGTGAAGGCAAAGAAGATTCCGTGAATATCCAACGTTACAAGGGGCTTGGAGAGATGAACCCTGAGCAGTTATGGGAAACTACAATGGATCCTGAAACTAGAAGTATGAAACAAGTGACTGTAGCTTCTGCAGCTGAAGCTGATCATTTATTCTCGATGCTAATGGGAGATGAAGTAGCACCAAGAAGAGAGTTCATTGAAAAGAATGCTAAATATGCTAAAGTGGATATTTAAACCTTCTATGACAATATGATTAAGGGGCTGATGCCCCTTTTTTTATGCCCAAATAAACCCTAAGTCTTAATTGAAAGCCATAAAATTTAGAAAGTAAGAATCTTTTGAACGGATTGTTTTTTGTAAACGTTTCTTCACTACATTTACAGCGCTTATCAAGAAAGACGGAGGGACTAGGCCCCATGATGTCTTAGCAACCTGGATGATACTCGGTGCTAATTCCTAGCTCCAAGCCTTTGGAGAGAAGATGAGGAAAAGAATCTCAAGTTTTTCTAGGTAAGCCAAAGCAATAGATATGGCTATTTCAATTGAAGAGATATTAAAGGAGCGTGTACTGGTTTTAGATGGTGCAATGGGTACCATGATTCAACGCCATACACTTGAAGAGGAAGATTTTAGAGGAGATCGATTCAAAGATCATACCCACCCATTGAAAGGAAACAATGATTTACTTTCAATAACTCGACCAGATATTATAAAGGATATACATCGTCAGTATTTCGCTGCTGGAGCAGATATAGTAGAGACTAACACCTTTAGTGGAACCACAATAGCACAAGCAGATTATGCCTTGGAAGGTGCTGTTTATGATATTAATTATGAGTCAGCAAAAATTGCGAGAGAGGTTGCTGATGAATTTGCCGAAACAGAACCTGATAAACCACGTTTTGTAGCGGGTTCAATGGGCCCTACCAATAGAACCGCTTCTATTTCTCCAGATGTTAATGACCCTGGTTACAGAGCAGTTACATTTGATGATCTGGTGCTTGCTTACAAACAACAAGCAACGGCTTTAATAGAAGGTGGCTCGGATATTCTTTTAGTCGAAACAGTATTCGATACACTGAATGCCAAAGCAGCATTGTTTGCTATAGAGGAGGTTTATGATGAGAAGGGAATCCAGTTGCCTATTATGGTTTCAGGAACGATTACAGATGCTAGTGGAAGAACTTTATCCGGTCAAACTACTGAAGCCTTTTTAGTCTCACTATCACATGTGCCTATTATGTCTATTGGATTGAATTGTGCTTTGGGTGCTGAACAACTAAGGCCTTATTTAGAAACGCTTTCCAATAAGGCACCTTTTAACACGAGTGCGCATCCAAATGCAGGCTTACCAAATGAGTTTGGCGAGTATGATCAGACTCCTGAAGAGATGGCTTCTCAGGTAGGGGAATTCCTAAAAGACGGTTTTCTGAATATTGTAGGTGGTTGTTGTGGGACAACTCCTGATCATATCAAATTGATAGCGGAAGAAGCCGCAAAAGTTAGCCCACGAGTTATTAGAGTTGAAGAGTTAGTTTAATGGAAAAAGTTTCTTTAAGACTATCAGGTTTAGAACCTTTAATTGTAACACCCAATATCCCATTCGTTAATGTTGGTGAGCGAACCAATGTCACGGGTTCGAGAAAATTTGCTCGACTTATTAAAGAGGAGAAATACGAAGAAGCCCTAGAAATTGCCAGAAATCAGGTAGAAGGTGGAGCCCAAATCCTTGATGTGAATATGGATGAAGGTATGCTCGATGGTAAAGAGGCTATGGTTAAGTTTCTTAACCTCATTGCTGCTGAGCCAGATATTGCCAGAATTCCTGTAATGATCGATTCTTCGAAATGGGAAATAATAGAGGCTGGTCTTAAATGTATTCAGGGTAAAGGTGTGGTGAATTCTATTTCACTCAAAGAAGGAGAAGAGTTATTCATTGAACACGCGAAGAAAGTTAAAAGATACGGTGCTGCAGTAATTGTGATGGCCTTCGATGAACAAGGTCAAGCTGATAGCTACGAGAGACGGATCGAAATCTGTGAGAGATCATACAGAGTTTTGGTAGACAAAGTAGGTTTCCCAAAGAGCGATATCATATTCGACCCGAACATTTTCCCAGTCGCTACTGGGATAGAAGAGCATAATAATAATGCATTAGACTTTTTTAATGCCACTAAATGGATTCGAGAGAACCTGCCTGGTGCTCACGTAAGTGGCGGGGTAAGTAATGTCTCTTTTTCGTTTAGAGGTAATAATCCTGTGAGGGAAGCCATGCATTCGGCATTTCTTTATCATGCCATCAAGCAGGGGATGGATATGGGTATAGTTAACCCAACTATGCTTGAGGTTTATGATGACATACCAAAAGACCTTTTGGAAAGAGTTGAGGATGTTCTTCTGAATAGAAGAGAAGATGCCACAGAAAGGTTGCTTGACTTTGCTGAGACGTACAAATCTGATGGTAAAAAGCAGGTAAAAGATGATGCTTGGAGAAAAGAATCTGTAGAAAAAAGATTAGAGCATTCATTGGTTAAAGGGATTGTAGAATTTATTGATACTGATACAGAAGAAGCCCGTCAGAAATATCAAAGACCCCTTAAGGTTATTGAGGGGCCTTTAATGGACGGTATGAACGTGGTTGGCGATCTGTTCGGCTCTGGTAAAATGTTCCTTCCTCAGGTTGTTAAGAGTGCGCGAGTCATGAAGAAAGCCGTTGCTTATTTGCTTCCATATTTAGAAGAAGAGAAAGCAACAAATAAAGATACCAGTGCAGCTTCCAAGATTCTTTTAGCTACCGTAAAAGGTGATGTTCATGACATAGGTAAGAACATAGTAGGTGTAGTTCTCGCATGTAATAACTTCGATATTGTCGATTTAGGGGTTATGGTTCCAGCGGAAAAGATACTTAATGCGGCAGTTGAGCATAAGGTAGACGCTATTGGATTAAGTGGCTTAATTACACCTTCTTTAGATGAGATGGTTCATGTAGCTAAGGAAATGGAGCGCAGAAATATGGATATTCCTCTTATGATTGGAGGTGCGACCACTTCGAGAATTCATACTGCTGTTAAGATTGATCCTGCCTATTCAGGTTCTGTAATCCATGTGCTAGATGCTTCTAAATCAGTGCCAGTTGCAGGAGAATTGATTAACAAAAACACTTACGAGGATATTTTCTTGCGTACTAAGGCTGAATACGGTCAACTAAGAGAGGATCATGCCAATAGAAAGCAGGTGAAATCTTATATCCCTTTCAAAAATGCTCAGGAAAATAAGTTGTCTATTGATTGGGCAACTAAGGAGATGCATGCACCGGCTTTTATTGGGAATAAAGCATTTAACGATTACTCAATAGAAGAGATTTCGGGTTTTATAGACTGGACACCATTCTTTAATACTTGGATGCTTAAAGGTAAGTTTCCTGAGATACTACAGCATGAAATAGTAGGCGAAGAAGCAACTAAACTATATGCTGATGCGCAGCAAATGATCAAAGAGATTATTGATAATAACTTATTGATTGCTAATGCTGTAGTGGGGCTTTATCCTGCCAATGCGGTTGGAGACGATGTAGAAATCTATACCGATGAGACAAGGAGTGAAGTGAAAACTACCTTCCATATGCTGCGTCAACAAGGTAAAAAGGGTAGTGGGCTACCAAACCTAAGTTTAGCCGACTATGTAGCACCAAAAGAATCGGGTAAGTCTGATTACATGGGAGGCTTTGCTGTGACAGCCGGTGTTGGTATTGAGCCGCTTATCGAGAAATACGAGGCGGAGCATGACGATTATAATTCCATTATGATCAAAGCAGTAGCTGATAGATTGGCTGAAGCATTTGCAGAGTTAATGCACCATAAAGTCAGAAAAGAGTTGTGGGGATATGCTGCGGCTGAATCTTTAGACAACGAGGCACTAATTAAGGAGAAATATCAAGGTATTAGACCGGCACCTGGTTACCCAGCTTGCCCTGATCATACAGAGAAAAGAATTTTATTCGATTTACTAGATGCTGAAAGACATACAGGAATCAGTCTCACTGAATCATTTGCAATGTATCCGGCATCATCAGTTTCAGGCTTCTATTTTATGCACGAGGAAGCTAAATATTTTGGACTTGGCAAAATTGAAAAAGATCAGGTTGAAGACTATGCTCAAAGAAAAGGAATGAGTTTAGCTGATACCGAAAAATGGCTTGCACCTAATTTAAGTTACGACATCTAAACACTACTGAATCTAATCATGAAAGTTGTAGATCACATTCGCGAAGCAAACGGAAAAACACTTTTCAGTTTTGAAATACTACCACCAGTTAAAGGTGAGAGTGTTCAGAATATTTTTGATGCTATTGATCCCCTAATGGAGTTTAAACCTCCTTTTATAGATGTAACCTATCACAGAGAAGAGTACATGTATAAGAAACGTGAGAATGGATTACTTGAAAGAGTTACTACTAGAAAAAGACCAGGAACTGTAGGGATTTGTGCTGCCATTCTGAATAAATATGGTGTTGATCCAGTGCCACACATAATCTGTGGAGGATTCAATAAAGAAGAAACAGAGAACGCATTGATAGACCTCGATTTCTTGGGCGTTGAAAACGTACTTGTTTTGAGAGGTGATGCTATTAAATCCGAAGGTAGATTTGAACCGGATCCTGAAGGTCACTCTTATGCCAGTGAATTGATGGATCAGGTACTTGAGTTGAATCAAGGGATTTATTTGCACGATGAGGTGACTCGTAACCCGACCAACTTTTCTATTGGAGTAGCAGGCTACCCAGAAAAGCATTTTGAAGCACCTAGTTTGAAATCTGATATGAAGTACCTGAAACTAAAGGTTGACAAGGGTGCCGAGTATATTGTAACTCAAATGTTCTTCGATAATGACAAATACTTTGAATTTGTTGGCAAGTGTAGAGCAAATGGCATCAACGTGCCTATTATTCCAGGATTAAAGCCGATTACGACTCTTAAGCATATGAGCTTGTTGCCAAGCATTTTCCATGTCGATCTTCCAGATGCTCTAGTTGATGAACTAGAAAAGTGTAAGTCCAATGCTGAGGTTAGAGAAGTAGGAATTGAATGGTGTATTCACCAGTCTAAGGACTTAATGGAACGTGGAGCCCCGGTCTTACACTATTATACCATGAGTAAGTCCAAGGTGGTGAAAAGAATAGCTGAGGCTCTTTTCTAGGCAATTCGCTCTAATGCCGCTACAAATGAATCTAGTTCTTCTGTAGTGGTATAGACGTTTGGGGTTATTCGGCAGCCATGGACACCGGCTCCATCAATAGCGACTGTCCAAATATTGTGCTCTTCAAGTAGCTGTTTTGACATTTCGGATGGCTTCATGCCTTCTATACCCACGTTGGCTATGGCGCAAGATCTATTGGGATCTTGAGGCGTATTAAGAATTACACCTTCTATTTCTCTGGCTTTAGAAGTCCAATAGTTCTGAATGAACCGGAGTCTATCTTCTTTTCTTTTGCTACCTATTAAATTGTGATAGTCTATTGCGTCTTCTATTGCTAAGTCTGTGTGCACCGGGTGTGTTCCAATATGATTCAATCTCGAGATGTCATGTTCATCTCTAGATCCTTCTGCATATAACGGCCAAATTTTCCCTGCCTTACCCTTTTTTACAAAAAGGAATCCCGTTCCTAAAGGAACGCTTAGCCATTTGTGTAGACTTGTGCCATAGTAATCACAGTTCAGATCTCTTATTCGAAAATTGATTTGAGCGAAAGCATGCGCGCCATCTACCATGACTTCAACCCCATGTTCATGTGCCATATCGCATATTTTTCGAATGGGTAGAATATGGCCGGTTATGTTAACCATATGGCAAACCATAATCAATTTAGTCTTTGGAGTGATTGCCTTTCTGTAAACCTCAACTACTTCCTCATCCGTTTTGGGGTCCATTGGCACGTTAATTCTGACTTGTTTTACGCCAAATCGCTTTTCTACTAAATCGAAGTGATTTAGCATGGCACCATAGTCTTGATTGGACATGATGGCCTCATCACCTGATTTCCACGGATAACCGCCTATAATCATATCCAGAGATTCCGTTGTGTTTCTAGTAATGATCAACTCGTCTTCTTCGCACCCTGCCATTTGAGCTAATTTGGCAGCTACTCTTTGTTTGTTTTCCCATTGCACTGTGCGCATGTAGTAAGAAGCTTCTTTATTTACCATGTCGATGTGCGCCTTATATCGCTCTAAAGTGGGTTTTGGAAGCATGCAGTAATATCCTCCTTCAAGATTAATGTAATCTTCTTTGAGTAGATATTGGTCTCGAATTGATTGCCAAAAGTCGTTATTAGCTGAAATAGAAGAACCTTCACTTTCTAAACCTTCGATTGATTGTTGAATGGCTTGATAAAATGGACTTACTGTTATTGCACCTAAGGCTAAGTTTTTAAGGAATGCTCTCTTATTCATGGATTATGAAGTTAGATGAATTAAGAGAAAGCCACAATTAGATCTGATAGCTAAACATTTTGGGTATTGGTGTGTTCATGCTTTAAACAAAATCAACTTGACTCATCCGGTACCACATTTAACAGCAGAAACTACTGTTGATGAAAGAATTGTCTATCTCTTATTTGAGAAGGATAAAAGCGGTATTAGCTTAATCTTCGATCATTATGGAAGTTTCCTAATGAATGTAATTAGGAAAGTAATCTATGATGAGCAGATGGCTGAAGATGTGTTGATGAATGTTTTGTTGAAAGTTTGGCAAAAGTTCGATCAGTTTGATGCTGAAAAAGGTAGTCTATTCTCATGGTTAGTTAGAATAGCAAAGAATTCAGCAATTGATAAGACCCGTACCAAAGATTTTAGAATAACTGAAGAATCTAGGAGGGGTCCTGAACTCGTAAATATAGCTGAGGAGGTATCTGTAGATAGCTCTATTGATCAGATGTATTTAAAACAATTGTTAGATCAATTGCCTGAGAATCAAAGGGAGTTGATCAACATGTCTTTTATAGAGGGTTTTACTCATAAAGAGATTGCCCAGAAACTAGACTTGCCATTAGGTACGGTGAAAACAAGAATTAGGTTAGCGATTAAGCACCTGAGAGCAGTAGTATAAGTGAATATTAAGGAATACATAAGTTCAGGGATTTTAGAGTCTTATTTGGCTGGAGAGCTTAATGAGGTTGAGATGCAAGAGGTTGATCGTCTTGCTGGTATATATCCTGTAATCAAGCAAGAACTTGATGAAATGCGAGAGAGCGTTTCGTCTTATGCTAAATCAACTGATCAGCAGCCCCCTTCTCGAATTCTTTCTAAAGCGCTAGATGCCATAAGGGAAGATGAAAAAGAAAGGTTTTTTGCTGAGATCGAATCATCTGAAAAAGAAGTTCAGATACAGCGTGTTAATATAGTACCGGTTTGGTCAATTGCCGCTAGTATTCTACTTGTGATCAGTTTAGGTTTCAACTACATATTTTTTACGGAGTTCAAGAGCGCTAAAGATAGAGCCGATGTGCTGCAGACTAACATGGAATCTTTAAGGGAGGAGCAGACTATTTTGGCAGATCTTGCTAGCGATCAAAAAATGGAATTGGAGTATGCTTCTTTGAGAATTGCTCATTTCTTAAACGAAGATAATATCCACGTAAGAATGGATGGATTAGATGTAGCTCCTGAGTCGTTTGCTAATGTATTCTGGAATAAGAAGACGAATTCAGTCTTCATAAGTGTAGATAACCTGCCAGAGCCACCTCATGGGCACCAATATCAGTTATGGGCGATTAAGCCGGGCCTAGCGCCAATTGATGCAGGTATTTTTGATCATTCTCAGTTGATTCAAGAATTAAAAGTGATTAAAGGCAATGTTCGAGCGTTTGCGGTTACCCTTGAAAAAGAGGGTGGAAGCCCAATTGCCACCGTTGACAAGACTTTTGTTAAAGGATTTTTGAAAAAAAGTTAAACAAAAGAAATCCAACTGCAATCTGGCAGTCGTAATAGGGGTAGTTAACAAAAATTATAACTATCAAAATTATGAAAACAATAATCAAATCTATTTTCACTCTAGCTTTAGTAGCTGCTGTGTCTTTTTCTGCAAATGCTCAATCTAAAGATATTGTAGGTCTTGCTGTGGGTAACGAAAATCTTTCAACTCTTGTAGCTGCTGTTAAAGCTGCCGGTCTTGTTGAGACTCTTCAAGGTGATGGTCCTTTCACTGTTTTTGCACCGACTAACGATGCTTTTGCTGCACTTCCTGCAGGAACTGTGGAATCACTATTAAAGCCAGAGAATAAAGATAAATTAATCGCAGTATTGACTTACCACGTAGTTGCTGGTAAAGTTAAATCTACTGACTTGAAAGAAGGAATGGAAGCTGGAACGGTTCAAGGATCTAAAGTAAAAGTTTCTCTTAAAGGAGGAGCTAAGATCAATGATGCTAAAGTGGTTGCAGCTGATGTAATGGCATCAAACGGAGTAGTACATGTTATCGATAAGGTAATCTTACCTCCGAACATGTAAGTCTTTTTTGATTTTAAGGTTGAGCCCTGGTCTGAATAAGGCCAGGGTTTTTTGTTTGTACGCTTTTAGAGTTTTAAACTTGAATAGTGAAAATAGTTGAGTGCCCTAGAGATGCTATGCAAGGCATCCATGAGTTTATCCCTACAGAGAAGAAAGCTGCTTACATAAACCAACTCTTAAGAGTTGGTTTTGATACCATCGACTTTGGTAGCTTTGTTTCTCCTAAGGCAATTCCGCAGTTAAAAGATACTGCTGATGTCCTGGCTAAATTGAATCTTGAATATTCTAAGTCTCATTTGTTAGCTATAGTCGCAAACCTGCGCGGTGCCCAAGATGCTTGCGAATTTGAAGAGATTAGATATTTAGGATTTCCATTGTCTATTTCTGAGCAATTTCAAATGAGGAATACGAACAAGACTGTTAATGAGGCCTTGCAGGTAGTTTCTGATATTCAGAATTTATGCATTAAGCAAGATAAGACCCTAGTTACTTACATATCCATGGGGTTTGGGAATCCTTATGGAGAACCCTACAATGAAAATGTGGTAGGTGAATTTGTGACCAAGCTTGCTGACTTAGATATTAAAATTGTGAGCTTGGCAGACACAATTGGATCAGCTGAACCTTCACTTATCAGTAATATATTTAAAGCCAATATTAAAGCCTTTCCCGATTTGGAGATAGGTGCCCATTTCCATTCAACACCTGATACTGCTAGAGAAAAGATTGAAGCTGCCATTCAGGCCGGGTGCCAGAGATTCGATTCAGCAATTAAAGGATATGGCGGATGCCCCATGGCGAAGGATGATCTAACTGGTAACATAGCAACTGAGACTTTGCTTGCTTCATTAAAAGACCTTGATTTGGGTATTGATCAAAAAAGATTTGAAGAAGCATTATTAATGAGTTCAACAGTTTTTCCTGCCTGATATGAAAAGATATTTTTTCGTTTTACTTATTGTTTTATCACACTTTGTTCAGGCTCAAAATCAAGTTTTAGAGGCTGTCGATTCTGAGTCTCTAGGTATTAAAGGCGCTATCCTTAACCGAGAGATTGATAAGATAATGGAGCAAGCCATTGATTCAACAGCATTTCCAGGTGGTCAAATACTTTTGGCTAAAGATGGAAAAGTCTTTTTTCATAGAGCTTATGGGTATCATACTTACAGCAAAGCGCGTGAGGTACAACTGACAGATATCTACGATTTAGCATCCGTTACCAAGACAACAGCCGCAACCTTGGCTTTGATGAAGCTTTATGATGACGGTTTATTCGATCCAGATCAGACTATGGGATTTTACTTCCCTAAAGTGGCGAAGGGTAAAAAGAAGGATCTTGTTATGAGAGATGTACTGGCGCATCAGGCGGGCTTGAGAGCATGGATCCCTTACTGGTCTGAAAGCCAGAATAAAAAAGGAAAGTTCAAGTCTAAAACCGTTAGTAGCGATTCATCCGCAAATTACCCTTTTAGACTTTCAGAATCTGACCTCTTTATGCACAAAGACTTTATAGAAAAGAAAATCTATAAGATGATCAAGAAGTCTAAAGTAAGTGATGACAAAAGCTACTTATACTCAGGTCTTACCTTTTACCTTATTCCTGAATTGGTGGAAAGGCTAACTGACAAAACCTTTGATCAATATTTACAAGAGCAATTTTATGGCCCATTAGGCTCTAAAACAATGGGTTTTAATCCAACAGATCGATTCGTTTTAGATGAGATTGTTCCGACAGAAGTAGATTCATTCTTTAGAATGCAGACTTTGCATGGCGTTGTGCATGACGAGGGTGCGGCTATGATGAAAGGTGTTTCAGGCAACGCGGGTCTATTTAGTAATGCAATGGATTTAGCCAAGGTTTATCAAATGCTACTGAATGATGGTGTTTATGATGGTAAACAGTATTTAAAGCCTTCAACCATTGAAGAGTTTACCAGATGTCAGTTTTGTGAATCAGGAAATAGGAGAGGTCTTGGTTGGGACAAGCCATTGGTTGATTATAGGTTTAACGCGAGTAGTGTGGCGAGAGGTGCTAGTCCTGAGAGTTATGGGCATACAGGTTATACGGGTACTTTAGTTTGGGCAGACCCTAAGAATGATCTCTTGTTTGTATTCCTTTCAAATAGAGTGCATCCCACACGAGATAGTAGAAAGATATACGAACTCAATGTACGCCCTAGAATTCATAATCTGGTTTATGATTTGTTTAGAATAGGGCAAGAAGGCACATATACCATTGGCCAGCATTGGGATTAAGTGAGTTTATACTCATTGCCAGGTAGGACTTTGATTAGGCCTTTAAACTCTAACTGTAGTAATACAGAAGCCAATTGATTTAGCGGAATCTGTGATGACCATGCCAACTGGTCTAAAGCCATTTGTTGGCCATGTTCAAAAAGCACTTTGACTACTTTTGCTTCTTTACCTTCTAGTTGCTTAATCTGAGTTTCCTTCTCTTTTTGTTCTTCTTCCTTTTTAAGATCCCAATTCAATTCCTCAACTACATCGTTAAACGAAGTATAGATTTGGGCTTTTAAATTCTTAATTAAAAGATTACAGCCCTCAGAATAAGAATTGCCCAACTCTCCCGGAACTGCGAAAACCGGTCTATTATAGCCATTGGCGATATTTGCTGTGATCAGGGCACCTCCTTTTTTAGCAGCTTCTACAACGATTATCGCATCTGAAAGACCAGCGATAATTCGGTTTCTCGCTGGAAAGAAACGCGCATCGGCCTTTGTTCCTGTCGCGTACTCACTGATCAAGCCACCTTTTAATTGCATTTCTTTAGCATAGTTTGCATGCCGAGTTGGGTAAACATAATCAAGTCCACAAGCTAAGACTCCGAAAGTCTCCAAATCTTCTTTCATTGCCGCTTTATGACTTCTTACATCTATGCCATAGGCTAGGCCAGAGATAATTTGAACGCCTAAAGATTTTGCTTCAGAAACAATCTGTTCCGTTACTTGATGTCCGTATTTTGTTGCCTTTCGGGTTCCTACAATCCCAATAGCTTTCTTAGGATTAAGTGTACCATTGCCTTTCTTATAAATTACCAGCGGTGCATCCGGTACTTGATTCAAGCGCTTAGGATACGTTTTGTCTAGATAGAAATGGACTTCTATATCTTTTTTCTGAGAGTTTGAAAGAATCAGGTCAGCTGTTTTTAGATAGCTGTCAGTAGTTCTGAGTTTTTCAAGAAGTTTTGGGCCAACTCCCTCAATTTTGCTGAGTTTACCGGGTTTAGCATTTAGTACTTCTTTTGCTGAACCCATTAAATTAATGAGCTGCTTAGAAATCACTGGTCCGATGTGAGGAATTACCGATAGCGCCACCTGGTAACGCTTTTCTTCTGTCATGGAAGGTTGTTCTTCATGTCCACTAAAAAGCCTTTAATTCTTTGCAAAGAAGCGATCATTTCCGCCTTATCATCAATACTATCTTTGCTATGCTTTATGTGGTCATAAGCACCTTGTAAGGTGAATCCTCTTTCCTTAACGAGATGATAAACTAGTTTGAGTTTTTTGAGATCGTCTTGCGTGTATTTACGGTTGCCTTTAGCATTCTTTTTAGGTCGAATAAAATCGAATTGTGTTTCCCAAAAACGAATAAGAGAAGTAGCCACACCTAGTTCTTTAGCTACCTCACCAATGGTGAAGTACTTTTTAACTATCGGTTTCTCTTTGTACGGCATATCAGCAAGTTACCAAAAAACTTGAAAGAAGAACTTTAAGGTTTACTTAATTGATAAAAAAGAATTATCTGCTAGAAGTTGAGCCCAGAGATTGGTTTTCAATAGAGGCTAATCTGAGTATTTCATCAAACTCTTCAGCGTTTAAATCTTGGTAGAAATAGAACACGGGATTTACCTTTTTTCCATTCTTATGCACCTCATAGTGGCAGTGCGGGGCAGTACTTTTTCCAGTATTACCAACGTATCCTATTATTTGACCTCTTTTTACATAATCATCTTGATTAACAGCAAATCTACTCATGTGTCCATAAAGGGTTTCAAAGCCATAGCCATGATCGATTTTGATATACCAACCGATGTTTGTGGTTAACTTTCTCTGAACGCTAACGCGCCCATCTGCTGTGGCATAGATAGGAGTACCCTGAGGTGCCGAAAAATCCACACCATAGTGCATTTTCTTTACTTTCAGTATTGGATCCAGTCTACGACCAAATCCACTTGATAGCCTTCTCAGTTCTTTATTAGAAACGGGCTGAATAGCCGGCATAGCTCTGTAGAAGGCTTCTCTATTTAGTGCTAAATCCATGATCTCGTCATAAGACTTAGTCTGGATGTACATTTTCTTCTTGACCTTGTCGATTTTCTCAAGTGTTCCGACTACCAGTTCTTTATTCTCAAGATCACTTTCAAGAAGATTACGGTATTTCAATACACCACCAGAACCTGCTTCTCTTACTGTTTCAGGTATGGGCTCAGCTTCAAAAACGGTACGATAAACCTGATCATCTTTTTCTTGAAGTACTCCGAGCATGTCGTCCATATTCACGATTTGATCTTGCATTAAATCGTAGTAAAGTTTAAGCTCCTCATTTTCTTTTTTGAGTGCCATTTCTTTAGGAGACTCGAAGTACTGACTGAGTACAACTAAAATACCCACTGCGAGTACGATGGCAAGTGATAGAAACCCTAGCGCATTTATCACTACATCACGTTTTTTGACCCGTACACGCTCGTATTTGCAAGTCTCGGTATCGTAGTAATATTTTATTTTTGACATTAAGAATCCTTTTTGAAAATCTCCTAATTTTGTGCCTTTGCACGCTAAAGCGGATTGTTCAAAAATACTAAAATATTTGAACTAGTCGCTTTTCAAATAATTCCCTTATGCAATCAAAAGAGATCAGATCAAAGTTTATTTCATTCTTTGAATCTAAAGGACATAAATACGTGCCATCTGCACCGATGGTCCTAAAAAACGACCCTACATTGATGTTCACCAATGCGGGTATGAATCAATTCAAGGACTTGTTCCTTGGCAATAGTACAGCGGACTATACGCGAGCAGTTAACAGTCAGAAGTGTCTAAGAGTTTCAGGCAAGCATAACGATCTAGAAGAAGTAGGAATTGATACTTACCATCACACCATGTTCGAAATGCTAGGCAACTGGTCTTTCGGAGATTATTTTAAGAAAGATGCAATTGCCTGGGCTTGGGAGTTATTGACTGAAGTTTATGGCCTGCCTAAGGATCGATTGTATGTCACGGTCTTTGAAGGCGATAAAGGAGATAACTTGGCATTCGACCAAGAGGCCTATGATTTTTGGAAGGCTTTCATTGATGAAAAGCGCATTCTGAATGGTGATAAGAAAGATAATTTCTGGGAGATGGGTGATACTGGACCATGTGGTCCATGTTCTGAAATCCATATCGACTTAAGAAGTGAAGAAGACATTGCAAAGGTGCCGGGTAAGGACTTGGTAAATCAAGACCATCCACAAGTGGTTGAAGTGTGGAACCTCGTTTTTATGCAGTATGATCGAAAGGCTGATGGTCATTTGGAGAACCTGCCTGCTATGCACATTGATACAGGTATGGGATTCGAGCGATTGGCAATGGCCTTACAAGGAAAGCATTCCAATTATGATACAGATGTCTTTACTCCTTTGATTGAGAAACTATCTGCTAAAGCAGGAGTGAACTATGGTAAAGATGAGCAAACAGATATTGCTATTAGAGTAATTGTAGATCACATTAGAGCGATATCCTTTGCCATTGCTGACGGACAATTACCATCAAATAATAAAGCTGGATATGTTATCAGAAGAATCCTAAGAAGGGCAGTGCGCTATGGCTATACCTTTTTGGATTTGAAATCTCCATTTTTATTCGAATTGGCTCCCGTGTTGGCTGATCAGTATAAAGGCTTTTTCGATGAATTAGTCAGCCAGATTGATCTGATATCAAGAGTTATTAAAGAAGAAGAGACTTCTTTCTTGAGAACCTTAGACAACGGTCTTAAACGACTAGAACAGGTGAAAACCAATCTAGATGAGTCTGGCGCCAAGACTATTGATGGTCAGGTAGTATTCGAATTATATGATACTTACGGCTTCCCTGTTGATTTAACAGCCTTAATTGCAAGAGAACAGGGATATGAAATCGACTCTGCAGGTTTTGATAAAGCCATGGCTGAGCAAAAAAGCCGTTCTAAAGCCGATGCTGAATCCGAGAAAGGTGATTGGGTTGAAATCAATATAGATGCTCATTCTGAGTTTGTAGGATATGATCAAACGCTTGTAGAGACGAATATCATTAAGTACAGAGAGATAAAAGAAAAGAAAAGAAGCGTAGTTCAATTGGTTCTTGAACAGACCCCTTTCTATGGTGAGAGTGGTGGTCAGGTTGGAGATACGGGTACCATTTCAAACGGATCCGAAACTCTCAAAGTGATTGATACACAAAAAGAGAATGACCTTATTGTTCAATATGTCGATAAGGTTCCTCAAGACGCTTCAGCTTCATTTACAGCATCTGTAAATACTGATAGAAGAGATTTAATCAAAAAGAACCACAGTGCTACGCATCTACTACACGCAGCATTGCGAGAAGTTCTTGGCGATCATGTGCAGCAAAAAGGATCATTGGTGTCTGAAAAGGTTTTGAGATTTGACTTTTCTCATTTCTCAAAAGTTGAAGCGGATCAAATTGCTGAGATCGAGCGAATAGTTAATGAAAAGGTGAGAGGTAATGTAAATCTCGATGAGAAACGTAATGTGCCGATTGAGGAAGCAAAATCATTGGGTGCAATGGCACTCTTTGGTGAAAAATATGGTGACTTCGTTCGTGTGATCACTTTCGATCCTAAATATTCGGTAGAGCTTTGTGGAGGAACTCATGTAAATGCCACTGGTGACATAGGGACTTTCAAAATTGTATCAGAAAGTGCTGTAGCTGCAGGTGTAAGAAGAATTGAAGCCTTAACAGGGCCAATGGCTTTAGAGTATGTTCAGGAGCAAGAGAAGTCTTTAAACGAGGTTAAAGAGTTACTGAAGAACCCTAAGGACTTAAACAAAGCGGTTACGGCTTTAATAGAAGAGCAAAAGAAGCTTTCAAAGACCATTGAGGGACTTTATGCTAAGCAATCAGTACAGATGAAACAAGACCTATTGAATCAGGTAGATGATTCCAATGGTGTTAACGTTTTGGTTAGTGATCTGACAGTACCAAATGCTGACGTCCTCAAGAAAATTTCATTCGAATTAAAGAATGAAGTGACCAACCTACTGGCCGTGCTAGCTGCTAATGTTGATGGTAAACCTCAAATTGCAGTTGTAATCTCCGAGAATTTAGTTTCAGGCAAAAGTTTGAATGCCGGTCAGATGGTTCGAGAGTTAGCTAAAGAAATTAAAGGAGGAGGGGGAGGCCAACCCTTCTTTGCTACAGCAGGCGGTAAGGATTTGAATGGTTTGCCGAATGTGGTAAGTAAGGCTAAAGAAATTATTGCCGGACTTGTCTAAACTGATTCAAGATTTAAGAGAGAAAGGCTTTGAAGCCACAATTGGACTTGAAGTACATGTCCAATTGAATACACAAAGTAAAATCTTTGCTGGCGATCCGAATCTCTCAGATTCGGAGCCGAATACCGATATTGGTGTAATCTCTCTTGGGCATCCTGGTACGTTGCCCGTTTTGAACAAAGAAGTATTGGAGAAAGCCATATTGATGGGCTTAGCTTGTGGAAGCTCAATTACAAGAGATAATCATTTCGCCCGTAAAAGTTATTTCTATCCAGACTTGCCTAAAGGTTATCAAACCACGCAAGATAAAACGCCTATTTGTGTTGGTGGTAATGTAGAGATCTTAGGAGATAACCTATTGCAAGACACCGTTTCACTGCATCATATCCACATGGAAGAAGATGCAGGTAAATCCATCCATGATGAAGGACATGATACATGGATCGACCTGAATAGAGCTGGTTCTCCTTTGATTGAGATTGTTACTAACCCATCAATATTGGGTCCTGATGAAGCGGCTATCTTTTTACAGGAAATTCGAAGAATGGTTCGTTTTTTAGGAATCAGTGAGGCGAATATGGAAAAGGGAGAGCTAAGATGTGATGCGAATATCTCCATAAAACCTATTGGCAGCGAAACGCTTGGTAGAAAGGTTGAAATCAAAAACATGAATTCATTTAACCATGTAAGACGCGCTATTTCGTTTGAAATTGAAAGACAGTTAGCTCTCGTTTTACAAGAAGAGGTTATCGAAGAAGAAACCAGGACGTTCGATCCTGCAACAGGTAAGACTAGTGGTATGCGGTTTAAAGAGACCATGAATGATTACCGTTATTTTCCTTGCCCCGATTTACCACCCATGCTTGTTGAAGATAGCTATCTAGAAAAGCTGAAGGCTCAATCTCCCAAAACGCCTGCATATTACAGAGAAAGATTTGCTAAAGAATATCAGTTGTCTGACTATGACGTTCAGCTTTTAGCTGACGATAAAGAAACTGCAGAATACTTCCTTGCGTTGTGTGAGGAGCGTGTGAATCCTAAAAAGGCTGCTAATTGGATCAATGGACCATACAAAGGATTTATAAATGAAATAGATGAGGCCATAACTGCTGTAAGTCTGAGTCAAATGACAGACCTATTGAGGCTAATGGAATCAGGTAAGTTAATGGCTGCAGCTGCCCAAAGGGATTTACTTCCTGTTCTAGCAAAGAGTGATAAAGAAGTTGAGACTTTAGCGAAGGAGCTAAATTTATTGGTAAGTGAAGATAGTGGTGAACTGGAATCTATAGTGGATGAGGTATTACTATCTTTACCGGTAGAAGTGGAGTCCTTTAAGAAAGGTAAAAAGAAATTAATGGGGCTTTTTATGGGAGAAGTTATGAAGAAGAGCCGAGGTAAGGCAAATCCCAAAGAAGTTCAGAGCGTATTAAATAGTAAATTGAAATGAGGCGATTTTTAGGTCTGTTATTGGTTTTTGCAACGCTTGCGTGTCAAACTGCAAATGATGGTACAATCAAGATCACAGGTAAAATAGAGAATGCAATTCCACAAGGTGAAGTAATATTAGAAAAGTATCAAGCTGGAGAAATTGCTCCTGTTCAAACTGTGTACTCTGATCATGAAGGGAATTTTGAAATAGAAACCACGGTTGAAGGTGCTGGTTTTTATAGACTCAACGTTTATGGTCAGCAGTTCGAAACAATCGTTCTAGATAAAGATGATTTGAAAGTAACAGCTTCTGGTCAGGGAGGTGATGAAATCACGGTGACGGGATCTGATGATATGGATTATATCGATCAGCTCTATGCCTATTTAGACGGGTATCAGACCACAGTGCAGGATTTCAACCAAAAGTATATTCAAGCCAGAAATGATAATAATACAGAGGAGGTAGCCAGACTTACAGAGGAGGGTATGGCCTTAGAACGTGAAAAGGTTAGTGATTTGAAGGCACTTGCATGGTCTATGGAAGGGTCAATTGTCCCACTACTCATCACAGATTTTATTACAAATAAAGCAGACGAATTTACATTCTTAGACTCACTGGCCAATCAGTTGATTACAGACCATCCGTTGTCTACCGATGTACAGTTTTTTGTTAATAATTTGAGTGCAATCAAACCGGCTGTTGCCATGGGAGATATTGCGTTAGAAATTGAATCTCCTAATCCTGCAGGTGAGAATATGAAACTGTCTGATTTGAGAGGTAAATACGTGCTTGTTGATTTCTGGGCAGGCTGGTGCAGACCTTGTCGTGCTGAAAACCCGAATATTGTAAGAATGTACAATAAGTATAATGAGAAGGGTTTTGAAGTATTTAGCGTGAGCTTAGATAGAACAAGAAAGCAGTGGGTAGATGCTATTGAAAAAGATGGATTAACTTGGTCTACTCATGTTTCTGACCTCAAATACTTTCAAGGTCAAGCAGCACTAGATTACAAGGTGAATGCAATCCCTTTCGCTCTCTTATTAGATCCTGAGGGTAGAGTAATTGGAAAGAATCTAAGGGGTAGAATGCTTCAAGCTAAGCTTGAAAGTATTTTTGGGCAGTAGTCCTTATACTTTATAAAAACATTGATTGAAGCGCTTTCCAAAGCGCTTTTTTCTTGTCTTGATCTTGAGCAATTGCATGAAGATGGTCAGCCAATAGGTATTGACGGCCTGAGACACTTTTGATTTCGTAAAGCGGGGCAGAGGTGCCATCTGGTAGATTTTCTAAGCCAAATGCGAGTAGATGTCTATGGTTATGCTCTGCTAATAGGGCATCTATAGAATCCTTGTTAGCGCCATTGATATTCGCAATTAATACATCATTTGATGAGCGCTTAACTGCCCCTAGAATCTTATAAAGAAATTCTTCATCAGATGCGCTAATGATTTCTGCTTCCGTGTCGAGCAATACAATGCAGTGCTTAAGGTTTTCACCTTTAGTCGGTAGAGGAGTAGGTGGTGCGCTTAATGCTACCTCTGGCTCTTCAACAACCGTATTATCTTCTATTTCCTTTGGAACAGAGTTCTCTGCTTTTTGAACCTCAGGAGTACTTAAAGATTCTTTAATTACGTAAATAGGTTCCTTTATAAACTCTGCTAAGAAATTACGATCAGACATAAAGCGAATCTAATGAAGAAGATCGATTATGCATCGAAAATACTCTTCAATTCGTTGGCTTCTTCCGGCTTCATTCTTTTAGCCAAAACTAAGCGCAGTTGTCTTCTTCTAAGCGCTCCTGCATAGAGTTCCTGTTCGTCTTCTGTTTCAGGTACTAATTCAGGCACATCTATTGGTCTTCCTCCTTGATCAACCGCTACAAAGGTGAAAAAGGCGCTATGGCTCTTTACTTTTTTACCTGAAGGTATGTTTTCAGCAAACACTTCAACATAAACTTCCATAGAAGAACTGAATGCTCTTGTCACTTTTGCTTCAAGCGTAACCACATCACCCAATTGAATGGGATTATTGAAAGAGATATTATCAGCAGAGGCTGTTACTACAATACGATTTGAATGTTTTTGAGCAGCAATGGCCGAAACAATATCCATCCAGTGCATCAGGCGACCACCCATAAGATTGTTCAAGGTATTGGTGTCGTTAGGGAGTACCAGTTCCGTCATGGTAACACAAGAGTCGCTGGTTTTTTTCTGTTTTTTAGCCATAGTAAATTCTGCGAAGTGCAAATTTAATATTTAAAACAGAGTTATCTGTGGTTTAGTTTCTAATTTATGTGGATTTATTTTGTATGTAAATATGAAATTATAATTATAAATACATGTTCACTTTTTCCATCCATCTTCACCGAGTAGGGGTACAAATTTGAAATCAGTGAAGGTTTCAGACTGTACTTTGTTTTCAGCGGTTTTGGTAATTCTAAGCATTTGTTGAGTCTTAGCATTCCCAACAGGAATAACCAGGCAGCCTCCAACTTTTAATTGGTCGATTAGAGCATTCGGAACTGATGGGGCACCTGCTGTGACAATGATTTTGTCATAAGGGGCGAAACGTGAAAGACCTTTTGAGCCATCACCATAGAAGAAGTTTGCGTTGTACCCCATTTGAGGCAGAAATCTTCGTGTTCTCTCATAGAGTGCCTTTTGATATTCAATGGTATAAACATCAGCTCCTAGCTCGAGCAAAACAATCGCTTGATAACCAGAACCCGTACCAATTTCCAAGATTTTATCTCCTGGTTTTATGTTGAGCAAGTCAGATTGAAAGGCCACAGTGTAAGGCTGAGAAATGGTTTGACCTGAACCGATAGGGAAGGCCTTGTCTTCGTACGCATGTTCTATGAGCGCGCTATCTTCTAGGAAGTAATGTCGAGGAATTTTACCAATGGCGTCTAGTACGGCTTGGTTTCTTATGCCTTTAGATTCGACAACTTTCACTAATTGCCGTCTCATTCCTTTATGTCGATAGCTGTCTTGCATTCCAACTACGAAATTAGAAGAGTTCTCTATAATTTTGACTTCTTCTAACGTTTTAAAAACTTCTTTCTCATAACTTCTGTTCTTAGTCAAACTATAATTAAACTCGCATTATGTTCACTGGTATAATAGAGACTAAAGGAAAGGTCGTATCAATACAAAAAGAGGGTACAAACTACCATTTCGATATTCAAAGTACAGTTAGTCATCAGTTAAAGATTGACCAGAGTATTGCACACTCAGGAGTTTGTTTAACAGTTGTTGCTGTACATGAAGATATGCACCGCGTAACCGCCATAGATGAAACCCTACAGAAGACCAATTTGGGTACATGGAAAGAAGGCTCCGAAGTGAATTTAGAGCGTTGTATGGTAGCTAATGGACGTTTTGATGGTCATGTGGTTCAAGGTCATGTGGATCAAATTGGTACAGTAACGCAGGTTCAGGAACAAGACGGAAGTTGGCTCTTTGATTTTGAATATGATCCGTCTGAAGGAAATGTAACGGTTGAGAAGGGGTCTATTTGTATTAACGGAACGAGCTTAACATGCTTCAATTCTGAAGAAGGGAAGTTTAGAGTGGCGATTATTCCTTACACCTATGAACATACTAACTTCAATCAACTAAAAGTTGGAGATACCGTGAATCTTGAGTTTGACATTATTGGCAAGTACGTAAAGCGATTGCTGGGTAAATAATGCGCGTTCAATTTCGGATCATACCTCACATCTTAAAATTTCGTTTTGAAGCGGGTACCTCTAGGGGGAGCTTCACGGAAAAAGAGACCTGGTTTATTCAAGCCTTTAGAAATGGAGATGATTCCATTTATGGACTTGGTGAAGCGAGCCCACTTAAAGGATTAAGCATTGATTATTCTGAAAACTATTCAAACAACTTACATTCCTTTCTGAACAATGTTGAATCTCTTGAAATTCCTGAGGAGGCCGAAGCCATACTAACATTTGTACAAGGGCATATATCGCCTGAATTTCCTTCGATAAGGTTTGGCCTTGAAACTGCACTTTTAGATCTATTGAACGCTGGAGAGAGAAGAATTTTCGATAATTCGTTCTATACCGGAGCAAGAAGAATTCCAATTAACGGCCTAGTATGGATGGGAGACAAGGCGTTTATGGCTCGGCAGATAGAGAACAAGCTCAAATTGGGGTTCGATACCATTAAAATGAAAGTGGGAGCCATTAATTTTGAGGAAGAATTTGCCTTACTGGCATCCATTAGAGAGCGTTATTCAGCAAGTGATATTACTTTGCGCGTAGATGCGAATGGTGCCTTTGACCAGTCGAATGTTTATCAGAGATTAGAGGAATTGGCTTCTCTTGAAATTCACTCTATCGAACAGCCCGTTAAACTAGGGCAGCATGAGCTGATGCATGAGCTATGTCAATCAGAGATTCTTCCCATAGCATTGGATGAGGAATTGATTGGTATTAATGCAATTGAAGACAAAAAGCGGTTATTAGATATCATTAAGCCGCAATACATAATTCTAAAGCCTTCTTTGATTGGCGGCATGCTATCTACAAAAGAATGGATAGAGATTGCTGAAAGCCAAAATATAGGCTGGTGGATGACAAGTATGCTGGAATCTAATGTTGGGTTGAATGCCATTGCTCAATTCACCGCGCAGTATGAAAAACTCTTGCCTCAAGGTTTAGGTACTGGTCAACTTTATCATAACAATATTGTTTCACCACTCGAAATTCGTAAAGGAGAATTGCTATACAACTCAACCAAGCCTTGGGATTTTCAAGAAATATTGAGCGCTTAAACCATAGGTTTAAATTCTTTCTTATTTTCATTCAATATTTTAAATCTATGAAGCGCTTATTTTTTTCACTCATTTTCTTAACGGTTTGTTCAATCGGAGTAAAAGCTCAATATGATACGGAAATTGACTTAGGTATAAGATTAAAACATACAATAGTCAGGTTTACAGATTTAGATCCACAAGAGATTAGAGATCAAGGAGGGAAGTTCAATTCAAGTAGTTGGGCAATAGGAGGTTTCCTACAAATGCGCGTGAACCATTTTTATTTTCAGCCTGAATTAGTGTATAACCGTACTACTACAGTTCTTGGAAATGAATTTGGTAATACTGTAGCTGACTATTCTTTTGGAGAATACGATTTGGTCTTTCATCAAGCTGAGCTTCCCTTACTAGTAGGTTATAGAACAGGCTTTGAAGACAATGCTATTAGAATTGGAGCAGGACCTGTCTTGAATTATATCATGAGTATTGATTCTGAAACGCGCCTTACCCGAAGAAGTGATAATGGATTAGATATTCAGCCTTACCCTTTTTCAGATGAAGCCTTTAATAAGTTGTCTATTGGATGGCGAGTGGGTATTGGTGGTGATATTGGGCCATTCTTAGTTGATCTAAAGTACGAGCGAAGCTTTACTAAAATTAATGAGGAACTGCAGCGGACTACGCCTTTTAATTTCGGCAGAGACTATTCGATTGTATTCGCAGTGGGATATAAGCTGATCAGGAACAAGCTATAAAAAGTGTCCTAACCAAATTTAGCTTGGTAGTCTTCAATTGCTTTTAGCACAATGCCTTTAGCCACTTCATTGCCCTGAAAGCCTTCGACTGCTACAGTCTTGTTCTCTAACTTTTTATAATCTTCAAAAAAGTTCTGTAATTCTTTGGTAAAATGAGGGCCTAAATCCTCTATGTCGTTGATATGGTTCACAGCCATATCATCCTTGGCAACAGCGATTATTTTATCATCCATTTCACCACCATCAAGCATTCGCATAACACCGATGACTTTAGCTTCTACTAAGCACATGGGTACAATCTCTATTTGAGATAGCACTAGTATATCTAATGGATCATCATCATCGCAATAGGTTTTGGGTATAAACCCATAGTTAGCAGGGTAGTACATGCTGGAGTAAATCACTCGATCCATTTTCAATAAACCGCTTTCCTTATCCAATTCATATTTTGCTCGGGTGTTTTTAGGTATTTCTATAATGCCTTGCACCTCATGTGGTGCATTATCTCCAATACTGACATCATGCCAAGGGTTCATCATAATTTTTAATTTTAGAGCATAAAAAAAGGTGCTAAAAGCACCTTAATTTATTCATTCTAATTTCTATTAACGCTGACCTATGTCAGTATATGATCTCTCATTATAACCAGTGTAAACCTGTCTTGGTCTACCTATTGGTTCTTTGTTTTCTCTCATTTCTTTCCACTGTGCGATCCAACCAGGCAATCTACCAATAGCAAACATTACGGTGAACATATCTGTAGGAATACCAAGAGCTCTGTAGATGATACCAGAGTAGAAATCCACGTTTGGATAAAGCTTTCTATCCACAAAGTATTGATCTTTTAAAGCTTCTTCCTCAAGACCTTTTGCAATGTCTAGAATAGGGTCATTTACACCTAATTTCTCTAGTACATCGTCAGCCGCTTTTTTGATGATTCTTGCTCTAGGATCAAAGTTTTTATAAACTCTATGTCCAAAGCCCATCAAACGGAATGGATCGTCTTTGTCTTTAGCCTTAGCCATCCACTTCTTCGTGTCACCACCGTCATTTTTGATGTTCTCAAGCATTTCAATTACTGCTTGGTTCGCACCTCCATGAAGAGGACCCCAAAGGGCATTAATACCAGCCGAAATAGAAGCATACATACTAGCGTGAGACGATCCTACAATTCTAACTGTAGAAGCTGAGCAATTTTGCTCGTGATCAGCATGTAGAATCAATAGTTTGTCAAGTGCATCAGCAACAACTGGGTCAACATCAAAATTCTCAGCTGGGTTAGCGAACATCATCTTCAAGAAGTTAGATGCATAATCCAATGAATTATCAGGATAGTTAACCGGGTGACCAATTTGGTTTTTATATGACCATGCTGCGAATGTTGGCAGCTTAGCGATTAGTCTTACAATACTTAAATCTACCTCTTCACCTGATCTGTTTGGGTCTAAAGATTCAGGATAGAAAGCAGTTTGAGCACAAACTAAAGATGATAGCACTCCCATTGGGTGCGCCACAGAAGGGAAACCTTCTAAGATTTTCTTAACATCTTCATGCACCATTGTGTGGCGCGTAATGTCTTTCTTAAAGTTAGCATACTGCTCTGCTGTTGGCAATTCACCATAAATTAGAAGGTAGGATACTTCTAAGAAACTAGACTTTTCAGCCAATTCCTCAATAGAATAGCCTCTGTATCTAAGGATTCCTTTTTCACCATCTAAAAATGTGATAGCACTCTGAGTGGAACCCGTGTTTTTAAAACCTGGGTCTATTGTGATTACACCACTCTGACCTCTCAATTTTGAGATGTCAATGGCCTTTTCATTTTCTGTTCCTTCAATAACAGGCAACTCGTAAGTGTTGCCATCTACATTAATCTGTGCAGAATTGGACATGCTTTAGCTTTAATTTTGGTTTATTAGAGTGAATCGCTTTCGCTCGCGAATTTACTCTATTAAACACGGAATCAAAATAGATGTTCCGTGCCACTTGAATATTTTAGTTTCCGCCTAAGATTAGAGGCAGTCCTTCATCACCAGATCCAACAACAACTACCTTAGAGTTAGGAGATTCAGCAAGTTTTAGTGTAGCTTCAATTCCTCTCATTTTCAGTAGGTTAGGGGTTAAACTGCTATTTACGATTTTGTTGGCAGCGGCTTCACCTTCCGCAGCAATTCTTTTTCTCTCCGCCTCACTTTTTTCTTTGTCTAATCTAAATTGATAGGCCAAAGCTTCTTGTTCTTGCTGCAATTTGCTTTCAATCGCTTGCTTAATTTTTTCAGGGAGATTAATTGATCTGATCAAAAGCGCTGTCATGGTCACGTTGTTTGTGTCATTGCCCAAAACATCTGCCGTTTCAGTTCTAATGGCTGTTTCTACTTCTGCTCTTTTGGTAGAATAAATCTCTTCAGCTGTATATCTACCCATCACTTGACGTACTGTAGATCTAACTTCAGGAATCACCAAAGTATTGATATATCCCAAACGGAAGCGTTCATAGATGTAACCAATTCTATCAAATCTAGGGTAGAAACGTACTGACACGTCTACTGCTATACTTAGACCATTCTTATCTAGAACGTCCATAGTTTCTTCAGCTTTACTTTCTGCCACATCAAAAGTGATGAGATCATTCCAAGGTGCTTTAACGTGGAAACCTGGTTGGATTACATTGTCTTTATCTAAACCGCCTGAGAATTTTTTAAAGAGCACGGCTCTTTCGTTTGCTTGTGTGGTATAAAATATACTTGATGATAAGCCAATGAGTACAATCAATGCAATAACTACGGTTACTACAATGGGTAAAAGCTTTCTATTATCCATGTCTTATTAGTTTAAGGGTTATCCGATTTTCTGTAAGTTCTTTTCTATTTTTTCTAAAATCTGGTGTGCTACTTTTAAAGCCTTGTATCCATCTTCAATGGTTACAATTGGCGCTGTGTCGTTTACAACTGCCTCATAGAAAGTGAATAGTTCTTCTCTTATAGCATTTGTAGGGTTGACTTTTGGGTTCTCAAAAATGATTTCCTTTTTGCCTTTGTCTTCACCCAAATCCAATACCATGGAAAAAGGTCCTTCTTCACCTGTGGCTTCCTTCATTCTTACCACCTCAGATTTTTTCTCCAAGAAGTCTACGGATACATAAGCATCTCGTTGGAAAAATCTTGATTTACGCATGTTTTTTACGGCTATACGGCTAGTGGTCAGGTTGGCAACGCAGCCATTTTCAAATTCTAATCGAGCATTAGCGATATCTGGTGTGTCTGCTACTACGTTCACGCCACTTGCGCTGATGTGTTCTACCTCTGAGCCGACCGCCTTTAAGATGACATCCAGGTCATGAATCATCAGGTCGAGTACTACAGGTACATCGAGTCCCCTAGGATTGAATTGTGCCAATCTATGCGTTTCGATGAACATTGGCTCCTTTAAAAAGGGTTGTGCTGCAGTAAAAGCAGGATTAAATCGTTCTACATGACCGACCTGAATTTTTAAGCCTTTCTCTGTCGATACAGAAATTAATTCTTCTGCTTCAGCAATTGTATTGGTCACAGGCTTTTCTATAAAAACATGCTTTCCGGCATTGAGGGCCTGCATGGCACATTCATGATGAGATAGTGTTGGAGTCACGATGTCGATAATGTCTACCTCTTGAAGTAAAGCATCAATGGTTTCGAAACTTTTGATGTCATGCTCTTGGGCTACTATAGCCGCATTATCTGGTATTGGGTCATAAAAACCGACTAATTCATATTCAGGAATATCTTTAATGCATTTGATATGGATTTTGCCGAGATGGCCTGCTCCAAGAACGCCTATTTTGAGCATGTAGTTTTAAGATTTAGCTGTGGCAAAAGTAAGCATTAATACTTCTTACTTCTAGGTTAAAAGTTTCAAGTTTAAACCTAAGTTTGTTACTTCAAATTGGACTTACAGGTTTCAAAAAATATTACTTGAATTCTGACTATTTAAAATCTTCATGAGGTACTACATAATTGCAGGCGAAGCGTCTGGAGATATGCATGCGGCAAATATGATGAAGCAATTGAAGTTGCGTGATTCTGAAGCTTATTTCAGGGTATGGGGTGGAGATAGAATGTCAGAAGAGGCTCAAGAATTAGCCAAACATATTCGAGAAACTTCTTTTATGGGTGTATTTGGAGTTGTAAGACATTTAAGAACCATTAAAAGAAACTTTAAGTATTGCGAACAAGATATTCTCGCTTTTAAACCGGATGTCCTCATCCTGATCGATAACTCTGGGTTCAATTTACGTATTGCCAAATTCGTGCGAGGAACAGCATTAAAGACCAAGATCTTTTATTACATCTTGCCTCAGGCATGGGCTTGGAAGAAAAAAAGAGTGCATACCATTCAGGGCTGGACCGATAAGCGTTATGCAATACTTCCCTTTGAAAGAGCCTTCTACCAATCATACGGCTATGATGTGGATTATGTAGGACACCCCATTCTGGATTCTATAGCTATTAAAAAGAAAGAATTGGTCGATAGGGAGGCTTTTTATCAAGAATTTGAATTAGCTAATAAACCGATAATTGCACTATTGCCCGGAAGTAGAAAGCGAGAGATTAAGACAAAACTCCCCCTGATGCTCAGTGCAGTAAAGCATTTTCCAGAACATCAGTTTATCATAGCAGGGTCAAACACAATAGACAAAAGCCTTTACAAGGAGTTCAATAAACAAGGAATCCCAGTCATTTTTGACCGAACCTACGATATACTCAATCAGTCTGAAGCGGCTTTGGTAACCTCTGGCACAGCTACTTTAGAAACGGCATTATTTCGAGTACCTCAGGTGGTTTGTTATAAGCCGGGTTGGGCCACATACCACTTAATGCGAAGGATTTTGAGCCTCAAGTATATCTGTATGGTAAATCTAATTCTAGATAGAAAAGTGGTTGAAGAGTTGATTGAAAGCCGATTGAATGAAAAGAATATCACACTAGAACTGAACAAGGTTCTAGATAAAAATCACCGTTTAAAATTGTTGGAGGACTATAATGAACTGGAGACTAAATTAGGCGGTGTTGGGGCTTCTGACAGAGTAGCTGAATTAATGATAGAACACATAAAGAACTAAACTGAAAAGAAAACAGTTTGAAAGTCATGGAAAAGACATTGATTGCTGATCAGATTGCTGCATTTGAATCTTTGGCAAATGTACCAAGAGATCAAGTTGAATGGGTAGTTGAAAGAGGTGAACTTCGCCAAGAACAGGCTGGCAATAAAATTATCACTTCTGGAGAACCGATTGACCACATGTTCTTTATGCTTGAAGGAGTTTCGGCATTCAGATTAGAACAGAATGGGCAATACAAAGAACTAGGAAGAATTGAAGTGGGTACAATTTCTGGCGCTTTGCCCTATAGTAGAGGTCAGTTTGCCACTGCCAATGGTGTAGCAATTACGGATTGCACAGCCTTCTTTTTACATAAAAAGTATTTCAAAGACTTGATTTGTACCTGTCATGAATTGACAGAAGTATTGGTTCATCAAATGACAGATCGTGTGAGAAACTTCACACGCTTTCAGCAACAAAATGAGAAGTTGATGGCGCTAGGTAAACTCTCCGCAGGTTTAGCACATGAGTTGAATAATCCGGCTGCAGCCATAGTAAGAAGTGCGGAGTCTTTACAGTCTCATTTAGGTACAGTACCTGATAAATTCAAGAAGGTAATTTCCATGAAAGTAAATGATGATCAGATCGATTACGTGAATGATTTGGTCTTCGGAAAACTTGAAAAGGGTATAGATAAGTCTGAGTCTCTTATGGCGAAGACAGAGAGAGAAGATGATTTGACCGATTGGCTAGACGATAATGGTTATGGAGATTGTTACATGCTGTCAGAGACTTTAGCTGATTATGGCTTCTGTGCAGACGATCTAGATGGGGTTAAAGACAATATTGGAGAAACAGAATTTCCTTCTGTCATTGAATGGATTGACAATGTTTTGACTACGGAGAAAATGGTGGGAGAGATAAAAGATGCTTCTAGCAGAATTTCTAAGCTGGTGAATTCTGTCAAAAGTTATTCTCACATGGATAGATCAGATGACTTTGAGCAGACTGATCTACACGAAGGCATTCACACCACTTTAAACATTCTAAACCACAAATTGAAAAAGAATAAGGTGGAGATTGTAGAGGAGTTGGATAATGAATTACCAGCTATCAACGCTCAACCTGGAGAGCTTAATCAAGTTTGGACGAATGTGATTGACAATGCGCTTGATGCCATGGAAAATGACGGAGGTACATTGAAGATCCAAACACTTAAGCAAGCTGATAATGCAGTGGTTAAGATTACTGATTCAGGACCCGGTATTCCTGAAGACGTTAAAAACCAGATTTTTGATCCATTCTTTACCACAAAAGATGTTGGTAAAGGCACCGGATTAGGACTTGAAGTCGTGATGAAAATCGTTGAAAAACACAAGGGGCGTGTGTCTGTTGAATCAGTTCCGGGTGAAACTACTTTTGAATTCTGTTTTCCAATAAACTCAAAATAATACATGGCTAAGCAACCAATAATTTTTACCGTAGATGACGATGAGCAGGTATTAGCAGCCATCCGCAGAGACGTTAGAAAAGAGTATAGAAAAGACTATAGGGTAATGAGCACTACTTCCGCTAAGGAAGCTTTGGAGGCGCTCAAAGAATTAAAACAGAAAGGAGAGGAGGTGGCCCTTTTCCTTTCCGATCAAAGAATGCCGGAGATGTCTGGTGTAGAATTTTTGGAGCAGGCTAAGGAGTTTTACCCTGCTGCAAAAAGAGTTTTGCTCACGGCTTATTCGGACATTGAGGCAGCGGTTAAGGCCATTAATGATGTGCAATTAGACTACTATCTCAATAAACCTTGGGATCCGCCAGAAGAGAAGCTTTATCCAACTTTAAATGACTTGCTGGACGAATGGCAGATTAATCACATTCCTGAATTTCAAGGTATACGATTGGTAGGCTATCAATATTCACCTAAGTCTCACGACATAAAAGATTTCTTAAGTAGAAACCTGATTCCGTATCAATGGTTAGATGTTGAGACAGAGGATAAAGGTCAAGAATTGCTTGATTTAGCTTCTGTAGATCATGCTGATTTACCGGCCATCTTTTTTGAAGATGGTAGTCATTTGGCGAATCCTTCCATGACTGAGGTAGGAGACAAGATTGGACTAAAGACCAAAGCGGCCGAGGAAATGTACGATGTGGTGATTGTAGGAGCAGGACCTGCGGGTATGGCTGCTGCAGTTTACGGAGGTTCGGAAGGTCTCAAGACATTGCTTATTGAAAAGCACGCACCAGGCGGACAAGCTGGTACTAGCTCGAGAATTGAGAATTATTTAGGATTCCCCAAAGGATTATCTGGCGCGGATTTAACACAACGTGCCATTACACAAGCCAAACGGTTCGGTATAGAGTTTTTGTCACCAAGAACAGTGTCAGGAATTGAGACCAAGGATAACTACAAGATCATATCACTTGAGGGTGGTGAGCAGGTAAATGCTAAGGCAGTCATTATAACCTCAGGCGTTCAATACAGACATTTAGAAGCTCCGGGCGTTCACGATTTCACAGGTGCTGGTGTGTATTATGGTGCAGCTACTACTGAAGCCAATGCTTGTAAAAACAAGGATGTATATATAGTGGGAGGTGGCAACTCTGCTGGCCAAGCTGCCATGTACATGGCCAAGTTTGCCTCTAATGTTTACATAGTGATTCGTAAACCTGATTTGTCATCAAGTATGAGCCAATACCTTATTGACCAAATTGACGGAACAAAAAATATACATCTTACACCTAGAACCGTAATTAATGGGGCAGTAGGTGATACTAATCTAGAGTGTGTTGAGTTGAAAAATCTCGATACAGAGGAAGTGGTTAAAAAGCCAGCAGGTGCTTTGTTGATATTTATTGGTGCGAGACCTTATACCGATTGGACAGGTGAGGGCATTTTAAAGAATGACAGAGGATTCTTGCTAACAGGAAAGGACCTTGCAAAGAGCGATGATCATAAGAGGAGCTGGAAACTACAAAGAGAGCCTTTCTTACTTGAGACTAATACACCAGGTATTATGGCCGCAGGCGATGTAAGAGCTGGTGCTATGAACCGAGTAGCCTCAGCAGTAGGAGAAGGGGCAATGGCCATTAAGTTTGTGCACGAATATTTAGCTGAAGTATAACTATAAGAAAGGCGTCAATTGACGCCTTTTTAGTGTTTGTTATTCTGCTCTGAGACTTTCCACAGGATTTAATTTCGCTGCTTTAATGACTTGAACACCCATAGTCAACCAGGCAATGAGCAGGCAGGAAATACCGGCCAAGGCAAAGATCCACCAACTTAATTCAATAGCATAGGCAAAGTTCTGAAGCCATTCTTCTGCGAAAATATAGCCCAATGGAATAGCAATTAGGCAGGAGATAAGGACGGTTTTAGTGAAACTCCCACTGAGTAGACTAATGATGGTTTGTTGACTTGCTCCTAGAATTTTTCGAATGCCAATCTCTTTGGTACGTCTTTCAGCGGTAAAAGCCGCTAAACCAAACAAACCTAAACAAGAGATGATAATCGCTACACCTGCCATGTAATTCGACAATACTGATTCTTTCTGCTCGGCATCATAGAGAGCTAGGTAATCATCATTGAGATAAGAGGCTTCAAAAGCGTATTTGGGATGAAACTCTTCATAGAGGGTTTCAATCCTTTCTAATGTTTCTATTTCTGCACCGGGAACGAGTTTTACAATGCATTCGCGCCCCCATTCTCTAAATCTAATCACCATAGGTTCTATAGCTTGATGCATTGAACCATATTGGAAGTCCGCTACTACGCCAATCACCTCTCGGTTATTACTTGCACCGTAATTAATGATAGTACCTGCCGGATTTTCAAGGCCTAAGTATTTAACGGCTGCTTCGTTAAGTATAATTCTGTTTTCATTATCATTGAATTTCTTGTCAAAGGTTCTGCCTTCAATCAATTCAAGTCCCATAGTTTCAATCACGTTGTACCCCATTTTAGGTGATTTGTACAAGTGATTTCTTCCTTCTGGATTTTCAGGAGTCCAATAGCCACTACCGCTATCGTCTCCCCACAAGAATGCTCCAGCCATATTACCGGCACTTTCAATCCCTGGTATTTCCTTTAATTCAGCAACAAATGCCAAAAGCTTTTCGGTATCCAATCCTTTGCTTTCAAAAGTCACGATATGGTTGCGATCATAGCCCAGATTCTGTTTTTGTGTAAATTCTATTTGCTGATTAATAACAATTACTCCGATCATGAATATGATGCTCAAGCTGAATTGCAAAATCACTAGTCCTTTTCTAATGAATTCTTCTCCTTTGATATTACTAAACTTGCCCTTCAATACTTGAATGGGCCTAAAACCGGAAAGGTAGAAAGCCGGGTAGCTGCCGGCTATGATACCTACGGCTACTGAAAGGAGCGTTAACCTTCTCAACTGATCGATAAGATTGAACGTAATGGACTTACTTGTGAGCAGATTAAATTGAGGTAAGAGTAGATTCACCATCAGAAGTGAAACGCCCAAAGCAAGAAAGGAAATGATTATGCTTTCTGTCAGAAATTGAAAGATTAGCGCGCTCTTTTGAGCTCCAATCGCTTTTTTGACCCCAATTTCCTTCATTTTTTTACTAGCCTGAGCAGTAGAAAGATTCATGAAATTGATGCAGGCTATGACTAGAATAAGTATCGCGACTAACGTAAAAAGCTTTACACTCGCTATACGTCCGCCTACTAGCTGACCGCTTTCATATTTTCCGTTTAAGTAGTAGTCTGAATATTTTTGTACAAAGACTGTGAACTTCTCATTGTTCACTTTATCGTCCATATAATTGGCGATTTTCTCATTGAATGCTTTAACATCAGTACCCTCTTTGAGTACAATATAGTTCTCAGCATAGCCACCGTTCCATTCATTTGCCCATCTGTCTCTATCAATCAATAATTGATAATTGACAGCAAAATCGAATTGGAGTGTCGCATTGGTAGGAGGGGATTGATAGACCCCAGTAACTACTAATTCCTTGTTGAAGAAACGAGTATCTAATTCTAGCGTCTTTCCAATGGCTGCTTCATTTGTTCCAAATATGCGCATTGCGTTAGTCTCAGAAAGCACAATACCTGTTTTGCCATTTAGAACATCCTTTGAATCACCTAGAATTAGGTCATAACTCAATACCTCGAAGAAGTTATTGCTGGCAAAGATTCCTTTGGTCTCATAGTTTGCATTGTCGTAGGTGATGACTCCACTAGGCTTAAAAGTACCATTACCTATTCTCACTGCTTCTTCCACTTCCGGGAAATCTTCTAACATGGATTCACCCATTCTACCGCTTGTGTAGTCCCAGGTCACTAACTGGTCAGTTAGTTGGAAATGGGTCATGACTTGATAGAGTTGACTGTCTTTTTCATGAAATGCATCTACACTTCTTTCATCGTTAACCCAAAGTAGAATTAATATGCTAGCGGCTAACCCGGAAGATAGCCCAATGAGATTGATGATAAATGAGATTTTATGCCTTCTGAATCCTCTAAAGGCTATGGATATGTTGTGTTGTAACATGGCGATATGATTGAGTTTTTGACTTTTGAAATACTTTTTTGTGAGCGAAGGTCTGAGCAACTTTAAGGCACCGACCAAGTACCTACGCTTTGCTTTAGACTCACTGTAATGCTCTAATTCATCGAAGTATATCTCTTCTAAATCACCTTGAAGTTCCTCCAGATAGTCCTTGTTCAAGAACCACTTGAGTATTTTCCATGGCCACTGAGGAGGGTTGATATGTGAGTCTTTCTTTTTCAAGAATTTGAGCTAACTGGAATGGGCATGGCTTCCCATAATTGCGTACGGATATCTTTCATTTCTCGCAGAACTTGTTCCGCGTATGGGGTGGCTGAATAGATTCGTTTTCTTTTCCCACCTCTTTTCTGGGTAGCTTCACCCCATTCAGATGTAAGGAATCCTTTCTCTTCCATTCTTTTAAGGGCCGATTGAACTGAACCTACACTTAGACTTTCATTAAGTCTATTCTCTAGCTCTCTTTTAATCTCAACTCCAAAGGCTTCTTCTTGAAGGACAATGACCGTCATCAATACAAGTTCTTCGAATTCACCTAGTTTCGTTTTCTTCATGATTTAATTCGTAATTGCAGTAAATATAGAAAAATATATTATTCGTAATTGCAGTATTAATAAAAATTGTTTCTTTGATCTGCTAGGAGAGGGAAGAGGAGATTTTAAGAGCCTTAGATTTAACAGCCTTTCTTGTGTCCTGCTTATGTTTATCTAATGTGGTCATTAACCATTTGCTCAGCTCATGGTCCTTTTGTGCCCATTTACTAAGTGTTTCCATCGTTTGGCAAAGCACAATCCAGTCAGAATGATTGACCAGGTTATCTTTCATTATTGTTTTAGCTTCTTCTTTTTGGATAGGGCTCAGGTATTTCTCAAGAATTAAAAAGAGTTGAGATAGGGTCCATTGTGCCGAAGCCTGATCTATTTTTGAGATTTCTTGGATCAGCCTATCAAGATAAGGGACAACCAATCCGGGGTGAGGTTTAGCTATCCTCTTGATAGCATTAGAAACTCTCAATCGAACGATTTCATCTGAACTGAAATAACACTCAAACAATTCATGGAACAATTCTGGTTTTTGAAGTACATCTTCCACAACTTCAAGAGTAGCTCCGAGTGAGTTTGGGTGGCCTCCTTTCAGACGTTCTTCAATACGTTTAGATTCTAATGGGTCCATAGTTTATGAAACTAATGAATAAGAAACATCTGACCTACATTCTGGTATTTCTATTGTCTTTAAGTCCAGTTCATGGTCAATTTCTGGAGGTAGATAGAGACAAGTACATCGAGTGGTCAGATACACTTTATTTACGCTGGTCTGATTATGTTCTAAGGTCTGTTGCTAACAAAAATCAGTCTAGTGCGCTAACCTCAGTTTTTCATTCAGTAAGAGGAGGTATGAAAAACGGCCAGCCGAATTTTCAAGTTAAAGTACTTTTTGTGAAAGAGGACTCTTGGACGACTGATGATCAAAGCTTGCCTTTATTGGCACATGAGAAATTACATTTTGATTTAGCCGAATTGTACGGAAGAAAGATAAGGAGACAAATAGCCTTGCTGGGGAAAGATGGTACTACAGACTTAGCGGTGTATAAGCGCTACATCAAATATCTATTAAATGAGTTTAAAAAAGTTTCTACGGATTACGATAAAGAAACGCGATACGGGAATCTTGCTAGTCAGCAGGAAAAATGGTTGAACTACGTTTCTAATGAGTTAAAACGTTTGCATGAATATATGTAAATAACAAAATAACAATATATATACATGTAAAGATTACAATCGATTGAAACAAAAAGGAAGAGGGCTTTAATAAATTGACTTTGTTGATTATTTTGAGACCTTAATGAAGATAGATTGTGTCTGATTCAATCGTAAAAGAGTATTCGAATGGGGAAATTACGGTGGTTTGGAAACCTGATATGTGTATCCACTCCGGAATTTGTCTGAGAGGCTTACCCAAGGTGTTTAACTTAAAGCAGAGGCCATGGGTAAATATCGATGCTGCAAGGTCAGAAGAGATTGTAAATCTTGTGAGGGAATGTCCTTCAAAGGCCTTAACCATAAAGGGTGTTAGGTTCAAAGAAGAAGACAAAAGCGATACTCAAATTACACTTATCCCTGGTGGCCCTATGATAGTCAAAGGAGGAGCTACTGTGCATGACAGAAAGAAGGAAGAGGTTTTTCACGAGACAGTTTCTTTCTGCAGATGCAAAAGGTCTAAGAACTATCCTTATTGCGATGGTACTCACGCACAACCTAAAGAAGAGAAGAATGGCAGTAACAATTAAGGACATCGCACTTGCTTTGGAGATATCTCCATCGACTGTTTCAAGAGCATTAAATGACCACCCGAACATTAGCGAAGAAACTAAGAAGTTGGTTTCCGCTAAGGCGAAGGAAATGAAGTATCAAACCAACTTCATTGCCGCTGGTCTAAGAACCAAGAAATCTAACTCGATTGGCATTTTAGTGCCGCACATTACCAGTAATTTCTTTGCTTCGGCCATAGATGGTATTCAAAAGATTGTTACTGATAATGGATACTTTACCATCATTTGTCAGTCTAACGAGGATTATCATAACGAGATCGACCAAATAAGATCTCTTCTTTCTTGTAAGGTTGAAGGCATTATTCTTTCTATATCTAGTGAGACCAAGGAGTTTGAACATTTAGAGACACTACAGGCATACGATACCCCATTTGTCTTTTTTGACCGAGTAGCACCTGGTTTTGAGACACCAACAGTAGAAGCCAACGACTTTACGGGTGGTTTTCAGGCTGTAGAACACTTAATAAAACGAGGTAGAAAGAAGATTGCCCATTTAGGAGGCCCAGGAATACTAGGTATTTCAAAGAGTAGATATGAAGGCTATTTAGAAGCACTCAAGACCTACGATTATGAGGTGAACGAAGACTTTGTGATTTTTACCAATCCGGATGAGGGCCATGAAGAGATTATTGAGAAACTATTCGAAGATCCTAAAAATAGACCGGATGCGCTTTTCACTTTCAGTGATGAATTAGCAGTAGAGTCAATCCTTAAGCTTAAGAAAATGGGACTAAATGTTCCAAGAGATGTCTCGGTTGTTGGTTTTGGTAATAGTAATCTCTGTGAGATTGTAGAGCCTAATCTGACATCGGTTACACACGAACCAGTCGAAATGGGTGAGGCTGCCGCTGATTTACTCTTTAAGGTAATTCAGAATAGACATATTCCGCCTCACATGATGCACCTTAAATTTGATTCTAGAGTTGTAATTAGGGATTCTTCTAGATAGAGCTTAAAATCTTAGAATAAAGTCGCTTAAGTTGTCTTTTCTTTCTAGTTCTAGCTTTTTACGTAGTCTGTATCTGCCGATTTCTACTCCACGCACAGACAAGTTCAGAAGATTGGCTATTTCTTTTGTGTTAAGGTTCATTCTTATATAAGCACTATACTTCAATTCCTGTGGAGTAAGTTGAGGATATTCCTTTTTCAATCTAGTAATGAACTGTCCATGCACTTGGTCGAAATGCAATTCAAACTGTTCCCATTCTTCCGAAGTAGATAAATCTCGTTCAATAGATTTTATGATTTGCTGTATTTTACCTGATGATGTTTTTTCTGTCATATCATCAGATATAGACTTGAGCGTATTCTTAATTTGACCCAACAACCGATTCTTTTGAATCAAATTCATAGCTGAAGAGGTGAGAGCTTGGTTCTTCATATTCAGTTCCGTCTCAAGCTTTTCATTTCTGAGTTTTACTATTTCAGATTCACTCTTTTCTGATACTAATTTGAGTTTAAGTTCCTTTTCATCAATTACTTTATTCTTATCAGTTAAGAGATTCTCTTTCTCTTTTTGATATTTCCTTTCTCTTGATCTAAAGCTTAAGAATATGATGGCAAAGCTTCCAAAACTATAGACACCATATGCCCACTTAGATCTGTAAATAGGAGGACTGATTTGAAATGAGTAAACCACGGGGTCTGTTTCTTGTTGGTAAATGTTTCTTGCGATTACCTCAAACTGATATTTGCCTTCTCTTAGGTTAGTGAAAGACTGTTTGGTATCTCTCGACCAATCAGACCAATTCTCATTAAATTCAACAAGTCGATAAGAATACTCCATTTCTCTTTCTGAGCCATAGTGTGTTGCTGAAAACTCAAAGGTTATGTTATTCTGATTGTAAGGTAGACTTAGCTTCGAGCTTTGAATGGTTCCATATCCTCCATATAGGAGCGAATCGGTTTGATCATTCAGGAGGATTTTATTGAACTGAACACCAAACTTCCCAGAAGAGGGGATATCTTTAGAAGGAGTATATTGAATAAATCCTTCTCTTCCGCCAATCAGAACCTTGTCAGCATTTAACACGGTGATATTTCCTAAGTCATCATTCCATCTGTTATGTAAGGGATTAAAGGTGCTGGAAATGTGGGCGTAATCATTATCCGGCCCTGGAATTAGCCTGCCAATTTGGTTACTAGCTATATAGTATTGATTACTCAATTCATCATCCTCTATATCTACAAGTGATATATTCCCACCTAGAACAGCTTCGTAGTTCTCTATTCTGGTGAATAGGTCATCATCTTTGTGGTATTTGAAGACACCGCTCTCAGATCCAAAAATCAATTGATTGCCGATTTCAAAAACATTAATCTGGTTATCAGTAGGGAACCCTTTTGAGCTATTATAGAGGTTGATATCTATAATATCAGTAAACGACTCATTAAAACTGAGTTTAAAAGCGCCTTTGTATCCTTGTGTGATCCATAGATCGTTTTTATCAAAACTCATCACTCTGGATGATTCATCAAACCCAGGAATCATATCTATTTGATAGCCATTATTGGAATAAGTAAGTTTCCTTAGTCCGGCATATGTACCGATAAGATATTCATTGGGTCTATTGGGTATCTTTTTGAATGTCCAAACCCCTTTTTCTTCATTTAGTAATTGCGCTTGGCCATTTCTTACTTCCATGGGGCCATTATTATGACCTACCAATAGATGACCATCTAAAGACTGTATAGAGTAGACCTGGCCTTCTGTGCCTTCAATTAATTTGGTTCTTCCATCTTGTACAAGAAAGAGTCCATTGTTTGTGCCTAAATAAAGACCTTTATCATCTTCGTAAGCTGCGTATCCGGCACCGTCTATGCCTATTCTAAAATCTAAAATTGTAAATGGTGAATTAACCGAAACTCTTGAGATTCCATTATTGAGTGATAGCCACAGATTTCCCTGCGAGTCTTCAAACAAAGAGTTCACTGTATTGTCTACTAAGCCACTAGCTTTATTGAGATTGGTTATTAATTCACCCTCTCTGTTGAGTATTATCAGGCCATTATTCTGAGTGCCCAAAGCGAATTCTCCACTTTTTAGACGAATTAAATTGTTGATTATTAAGTCGCCTAGGTTTTTCGCAAAGGGTATGATTTGCTTACCTGAACGCAGGAATAGTCCCGAATTGGTGCTGGCAATGAGCCAAGAGTCTTTGTCATATGGTACAATACCTGTTACTCTTTTATCAGAAAAGAAGTCTCCACCATCAATTAATTCAAACTCTTCTTCATTTAAAGTTGTCAGGCCTTTCTCTTGAACTTGAACTATTAGAGACATTTGTTGCTCAAAACTGAATTCCAATTCATTATCAGGGATGATTGTTTTAAGGATATCGTCTTTGTACTCAAAGATATAATCAAAGCCACAAAAATATATTGCATCATTAAGGCTGTAAATTTTCCATATCTCATCAAAATCTCGGTATTCTGGGTGAACTGAATCAGCTAATGAGGTATAGGTAAGTTCTCCGAATTGATTAGGAGAATAGTACCCAAAGTTCTTTTGATAACCTGCATAAACTCTGTTGTCTTGGGCTAGTACCGATCTGAGTTTTGTGCCATCCGCAGAATTAATGAGCTGCCAACTCTTACCGTTGTAAACCAGCAGACCAAAATTATTAGCAAGGTACATTCTGCCATCTGAACCTTGTGTTATATCCCAGTTTTGTATTCCGGCTGCATAATTGTCAGAAGTAAAGTTGTAGATGAATGGAAGTCCTTCTTGCGAAAGACCTGCATAAGGAAAGAGTAGGAGACAACCCGTTATAAGGAGATAATTGAAAGAAAAATTCCATGATTGACGTATTTCTGAAAAAAACATAAATCATTCTGTGTTGATTAAGAATCTGCTAATTAGATCAAAAAATCGGTATTTACTATTACTTGATGAATTATTGACGTAGTGCCAATTTCAGGTTTGATGAGTTTTTGAAGTGGAATTATTATTAGGATTTTATGTGTTTGTGCTAGATATTGAGAGAAATTATATAAAACTATGAAAAACAAATTTCTTCTTGGTCTGTTGCTAGTACCTTTCTTGTTCTTAGCAACAGCATGTGGTGATGATGATGGAGACACTCCTGAGGAGCCGGCAGCGGCAGTACCAGAAGCAACTGGTAATGTTGTAGCAGCTGGAAGTATTAACCTAAACATGTCTGGTGACATCAAATTCTTTGATGCATTCGGTGAAAGACAAACAAGCTTAGCGGATAACCCTGATTTCGAAGGTGCTAACACTAGTGCTAGAGTAATGCAGTGGGTTGCTAGTGCTACTCCTTGTGAAACTTGGGGGGGTGCTGGTTGGAGAATCGGTTCTGAGCCTGGTGTAGGTCCTAATGCGGCTTATGGTACTGGTGGTCCTTTGAACTTCGACAACATGAGTGGTACTTTCACGTTAGATGTTTGGGGTGCTACAGGTACAACAGTAAATTTAAGATTAGAGCGTTTAGGTTTCCCTGATGTGGAGCCAGTTCAAGAAATTCAACAAACTAAAGCAGCTGATGGCTGGGAGACACTTACTTTCAACTTTGTAGCGCAAGATGCTGATGGACAAGGTGGTACAGATACATATGAGTCAATCATTATGTACATCAATAAGGATGCATGTCCTTCTTCTACCGAAACGTACTATGTAGATAACCTGATTCAGGGTAGCTAAGAATGTTTTAAAAGTATTTAAGGGCTGTCTCATTTCTTTGGGGACAGCCTTTTTTGTTTCAGCTCATACCTTGACTTGACTTCTAAATCAATTTTTCACAATAACTAGGATTATGAAACGCTCAATAAGATATCTATGGTGTCTATCATTTGCCGTTATTATGGGTTGTGGTTCTGATGGCTCAAATTCAGAAGAAGAGCCCTCCAATGCTAGCGGCCTTGAGATCCCCGCTTCTGGTGCAACTTCGCCCACTTCTTACCCAAATATGACCCTTGTTTGGCAAGACGAATTCTCTGATAATAGCCTGAATTTAGATAATTGGAGACATGAGACAGGCACTGGAAATAATGGTTGGGGGAATAACGAATTACAATATTACACAGCAGAGAATACCAGTATTGTTGAAGGCAATTTGGTGATCAAAGCGGAAAGAAGACAGGTAAATAACAGCAATTTCACCTCTTCCAGAATTATTACAGAAAACAACTTCGATTTTAAATATGGTCGTGTGGACATCCGTGCGGCATTACCTGAAGGTCAAGGCATGTGGCCAGCACTTTGGATGCTTGGTGCTAATTTTAGAACAGTCGGCTGGCCAGCTTGTGGTGAAATAGACATTATGGAAATGGTTGGAGGAGCTGGTAAAGAGAATACGGTGCATGGAACAGTGCATTGGGACAATGCAGGTCAGTATGCGAATTTTGGAAGAGCAACAACCAAACCATCGGGTACTTTTCACGATGATTTCCATGTGTATTCAATTACTTGGGATGAAAGATTCATTCGTTGGTATGTAGATGGTAATCAATACAACGAAATAGACATCACTCCAGCTGATTTAGATGAATTTCAGAAGAACTTCTTCTTTATCATCAATTTGGCAGTGGGAGGCAATTGGCCAGGTTCACCGAACAGTTCTACTGTATTCCCACAATTCTTTATTATAGACTATATACGTGTCTTCCAAGAAAATTAACGAATACGTAAAAGGTTACTCAGGTCTGCTAACTTTTTCATAAATTTTTACTCAACCTTAACTTACTTAAATGAATAATCAGTCCAATTTCACTACCAAAGTAGCCGCAATTGTAGCTCTTGGTGGATTATTAATGGGGTTTGACGCCTCAGTTATTTCAGGAGTAAATGAATTCGTAGAAATTGATTTTGACTTGACCAAAGCCGAATTAGGCTTTTCAGTTGGGTCATTAACATTTGTAGCGGCAGTAGCCATGCTTTTTTCAGGTGCTGTCAGCGACAGGTTTGGACGTAAGATCGTCTTAAAGGCCTGCGCCATAATATTTACTATTTCTGCCGTTGGTTCAGCTCTAGCTCCAAATTTCACTCTTTTCTTAGCCTTTAGAATGTTAGGAGGAATAGGAGTAGGGGCTTCTCTAATATTGGCACCCATGTATATTGCTGAAATAGCACCTCCTGCTATTAGAGGTAGAATGGTTTCCTTTAATCAATTGAATATTGTAATAGGTTTATCACTTGCATTCTTTACTAACTACTTGATCCTTTCGTTAGGTGACTCAGATGCATCTTGGGTTAAAGCGCTAGGTATAGATCAGCACAACTGGAGATGGATGTTAGGATTGGAAGCATTACCTGCAGTGCTCTATTTCTTCGGTTTGTATTTAGTTCCTAAGAGCCCAAGATGGTTAGCCATGAAAGGCAGAGAAGAAGAAGCTTTAGTAGTGATGAAGTTATTCAGACCGGAAAAAGAAGCTTTAGAGGATATGAAGTCTATTAAAGAGGCTATCTCTAAGGAACAAGAAAAAGAAAAGACTCCAGTTACTGAATTGTTTAAACCGGCTTTTAGAACAGTATTACTTATAGGACTTGTTATTGGTATACTTCAGCAGATCATAGGTATTAACGCTGTATTCTTTTATGCGCCAATGGTATTTAAACAGGCTGGTGGAGGAACCGATGCCGCTTTCTTACAAGCTGTAATTATAGGTGTAGTCAACATCATCTTTACGCTTGTTGCTATGAAATATATAGACAAGTTTGGTAGAAAGAGTCTACTCAAGATTGGTGTTTCAGGTGTTGCTTTATTCTTATTCCTAATAGGTTTTGGCTTTAATCAGGCACAATATCAATTTGATAGATCTAAATTCGATGAGGTTGTAGCTCAAGTTCAGGATGAAACAGCCAAGCAAGCTTACCTAGAGATAGGAGAGAAATTAGCTGTCATTGAAGGTGTTTCTTTCGATAATGATGACATCGCTTACAAAGGGAAACTGGCCGAGATTCTTGGTGAAGAAGAGGCAAGAAAGTATGAGTCTGATTTAATCACTTCGGCTATAGAAGTTAATTCTACTTTAATTCTAATCAGTATTATTGGATTCATAGCATCCTTTGCTATTTCATTAGGGCCTGTCATGTGGGTTCTATTCTCAGAGTTATTCCCATTATCTATAAAAGCGATTGCTATATCTTTTGTAGGATTCGTGAACTCTATGGTTAGTGCCGGTGTACAATCAGTATTCCCTTGGGAATTGGCAACCATTGGTAGTGCAATGACCTTCTTCATTTTTGGCGTATTGGCTGTTTTAGGATTGATTTTTATTCTGTTAAAGGTCCCTGAAACTAAAGGCAAGAGTTTGGAAGAACTGGAAGCGATACTCATTAAAAAATAAATCCATGAATAGACTGAAAATTTGCATGGCGCTGGTACTATCTGCAGCAATTGTAGCTTGTGAACCGGCTAAAAAGACTGAAGAAGTAATTGATGCCGATTTGGTTGTTCAAGTTGAGGACTTCGTTGCTAGTAATGGTTCAATAGAAAAATCTGAAAATGGTGTTGTAAACACTTCAGGAGATTCCTGGATTACATTCGAATTAGAGGTGAAAGAACCTGGCCGTTACAAAACAGAGGTTTTATCTAAAGGTGCCGGAACTGCCTGGGTTGAAGACTATCATGACAATCCTGACGGAAGAACATATAATATCACAGGAGCTATTGAAGTGGCTTCTACCGATTATGCGTTGGCAGGTAAAGATGGTAGCCCTTTGAATACCGGGGTTCACAAAATGAAACTCCACCTAATTGGAAATGGAATAGAAGTTGACCGTTTGCAGTTCACAAAAATGAGAGATCATGAGTTTACACCAGAAACCCTTACTCAGAACTATGAGGGGGATGATTGGGAACTTGTATGGTCTGATGAATTTGAAGGAGAAGGAGCTCCTGATCAATCTAAGTGGACTTATGACGTTGGTAATTGGGGTTGGGGTAATAATGAACCTCAGTACTATACTGACAATAGAAGAGAAAATGCAAGATTAGAAGATGGTAACTTGATAATTGAAGCCAGAAAGAACGATATGGGTCAGGACTGGACTTCGGCAAGGCTTACCACCAGAGGTAAAGTCAGTTTCCTGTATGGTAAAATCGAATTCAGAGCTAAAGTTCCGGCTACTGATGGAACTTGGGCTGCAGGTTGGTTCTTAGGAGATGAATATAGAGATGAACTCTCTTGGCCTTATTGTGGAGAAATCGATGTGCTGGAATGTGTTGGAAGCGAGATTGATGATGTAACTGGAGATGGTATAAATCATGCCTCTTGCCATACTCGAACATACTACTTCAAAGAAGGAACGCATATTACCGCAGTCAAAGACGTTAAGGATATGGTCAATGAATTCCATAATTATACAATAGAATGGACTCCAGAAGGTATTACTGCTTTTCTAGATGGAAAAGAGTACTATACCTACGACAAGACGAAAGACGAATTAGAATGGCCGTTTAATAAACCTCAAAACCTTATTGTAAACCTTGCGATGGGCGGAGGTATGGGCGGAGCCATTGACCCTGCTGCTGATAATGAGCAGTTTATTTTAGATTATGTAAGAGTTTATGAAAGAAAGTAACCAGCCATGAAGAAGCTGTTATTTGTAGTGGCCACTAGCATTAGTTTGTTAGTGGCTTCTTGTTCTCAAGAGAAGCAAACCGGACTTATCTGGTCAGATGAATTCAACGGAAACGAATTAGATCAAAGTAAATGGAAGACCATTGTGGGTAATGGATGTCCTCAACTGTGTGGATTCGGAAATAATGAATTGCAGTATTATACCGATAACCCAAAAAATCTGTCTGTAGAGAATGGGATACTTACCATTTCAGCCACTCAAGATTCCATTGGTGAAAATGGTTTTCAATCAGCCAAGCTAGTTACTCAAGGTCTAGCCAGTTGGAAATATGGTCGTTTCGAGGTAAGAGCCAAGATTCCAGGCGGTAAGGGCAATTGGCCAGCGATTTGGATGTTACCTGAAAAGAATAAATATGGTGGTTGGCCCAGAAGCGGTGAAATAGATATTATGGAACATGTAGGTTATAATCCTAACATGGTTTATGGTACAGTTCATACAGAATCTTTTAACCATATGAAACAGACAGAGGATAATGATTCTCTTAGTGTTGCATCACTGTACGAAGACTTTCATGTCTTTGCCATCGAATGGTCAGAAGACAAAATCGATTGGTATATAGATGAGAAAAAGTACCATACTTTTGATAATCGAGGTAACCATAATTCAGATGAATGGCCCTTTGATCAACCTTTTTATATGATCCTTAATGTTGCCGTTGGTGGAAGCTGGGGAGGTAAATATGGAATTGCAAACGATATCTTTCCAAATCGAATGGAGATTGATTATGTTCGTGTGTATGCGTTAGATTAGCGCAGTTTTCAACCTTAACTTACTCTTTTATGGTAGCACTTGACAGCCTCGATTACATTGTAATAGCCGGCTATTTTTTAGTGGTATTCGGTATTGCCGGATGGGCCACATTTAAAGAAAAGGTAAACGCATCTTCAGCAGATTATTTCTTAGGTGGTAAAAACGTTGGCTGGTTCGTTATCGGAGCTTCTCTGTTTGCGTCAAATATTGGTTCTGAGCACTTGGTAGGGCTGGCTGGTAGTGGAGCATCGTCAGGTGTTGCGGTAGGTCAGTTTGAAATCCTAGCAGGATTTATGCTACTCCTTTTAGGTTGGGTTTTTGTGCCGTTTTACATGCGTTCAGGAGTATTTACTATGCCTGAATTCCTAGAGAGAAGGTATTCTTCAGGTGCAAGAAGCTACTTGTCGTGGATGTCAATTGTTGCTTATGTGCTTACAAAGATATCCGTAACAATCGCAGCCGGTGGTATCGTTTTCGAGGCGATAGGCGTTAACTTCTGGACGGGTGCGCTGATAGTTGTAATTGCAACTGGTATATACACCATCTTTGGTGGTTTAAAGGCGGTACTCTATACAGACATGATTCAAATGTTTGTATTAATAGGAGGCTCGCTTGCCGTTACTTTCTTTGGTCTTTCTAAGTTAGGCGGTTGGGGAGAATTGCAGGCTACAGTAGGAGAGAGCTACTTCGATATGTGGCAGCCTATGAATCATCCAGACTTTCCATGGACAGGTATCTTATTCGGAGCACCTATCTTAGGGATGTGGTATTGGTGTACCGACCAGTATATTGTACAACGTGTACTTTCGGCACGGAATATCGAAAATGCCCGTAAGGGTACTATATTTGGAGGTTTCTTGAAAATGCTTCCTGTATTCTTATTCGTGCTACCTGGCGTAATAGCTTATGCCTTATCGCAAAAAGGTGTTTTTGCGCTTGAGGATAATGATCAGGCCTTAATTGTAATGGTGAAAAACATGGTTCCAATCGGTCTGAGAGGATTGGTGATTGCAGGTTTGTTAGCGGCATTAATGAGTTCTCTGTCTTCAGTATTTAATTCATGTTCTACCTTGTTTACCATAGATGTTTACAAGCGTTGGAAACCAGATACGAGCGAAAAGAAGTTAGTTGTAATTGGTCAAATTGCCACGGTAATCATGGTGGGTATCGGTTTGGCCTGGATTCCTTTTATGGAGAATGTATCTGATCAGCTCTTTGTTTATCTGCAGAGTGTGCAAGGATATATAGCGCCACCAATCACGGCAGTATTCTTATTAGGTATATTATGGAAAAGACTGAATCATAAAGGAGCCATAGCGGCTTTACTTACAGGTTTAGTCTTAGGAGCTACAAGATTTATTCTAGAGCTTAATAAGGATGCCTTATCAGGCTTACTTTACGATTTCGCTACTATCAACTTCTTGCATATCGCGATCTTCTTATTCATTATCTGTAGCATTGTGCTCATCGTTGTGAGTTTAATGACAGAAGCACCGCCTGCGGAAAAAACTGATGGTATAACATACGAAAGAGGCGTTAAAATGGAGTCTAGTGGACGTAAACTAGATTCTCTATTGACAGCAATCTTAATTCTAATCATAATAGCACTCTGGATTTATTTCAGCTAAAATGGAAAAACACTTTAAAGTGGCCGTAGTAGGGCCAATACCAAGAGATCATATTACTACCCATAGAGGAGAAGTAATTGAAAAATACGGGTGCATAACGCATCCAACAATTGGCTTAGCCCAATTGCTAAAGGATAAAGGCACGGTTTATCCTGTATCTCATATTAGAAAAGTAGATACTCCTGCTGTAACCGATATATTCTCTCCTTATCCGGCAATTGATATGAGTGGTGTATCCGATGAGTCAGATACAGGTGATGTGATCAAATTGAAGTTCTTAGATCAGAATTTTAGAGAGGAGAGACAAACAGCATTTATGAATCCGATTACGCCTAAAGATATGGCGCCTTTCTTGGACTGTGATGCATTTGTTTTTGTTCCAATAACAGATCACGAGATTATTTTAGATACACTTAAGTATTTGAAAGAGCATAGTAATGGTACCATTATTTTTGATGGTCATGGGCCTACACATACTATGGCAATTAATGGTGAGCGCTATAAGAAATTTTGGGTAGAGAGAGATCTTTGGTTGCCTTATATAGATGTGCTCAAAATGAATTTAGAGGAGTCTTGGTGTACTTGGTACAAGCATGAATACAAAGAAGAAGAGCTAACAGATCTTCTAGATGATATTGGACAGGATCATTTAGTGCCTATGGCTGATTACGTTTTGGATCATGGTCCAAAATGTTTGATTGTGACAACTGATGCAACAGGTTGTAAGGTGTTCACTAAGCCTGATGGAGAGCTAAAAGAAGAGTTCGTTCCATCAATCTTTATGAAGAATGTAGTAGATACCACAGGATGTGGTGACTCATTTGCGGGAGGATTAGCCTATGGCTTAATGGATGGAGGAGATGACTTTATTCTTTCTGCCATGTATGCCAACGCTCTGGGCGCTCAGCGTACGCAAGGAACTACTTTTGAAGTGTTTAAACCGTTGGATGAGACTGAGGCGATGATGCGCTCAAATTACCCCGATTTCGAATGAGTTTACCAAAAGCTTGCATATTCGATCTTGACGGAGTCATAGTCGATACTGTACCTGCTCATTACATTGCATGGAAAGCCATTGCCGATGAGTTAGACATACCTTTTAACGAGGAGAATAACGAACAGCTTAAAGGTGTCTCCAGAACCGAATCGATGAGGCGAATCTTGGCGATGGGTGGTATGGAAAAATCTGATGCAGAGATTACCACATTTACTGATAGAAAAAATGCCATCTATGTAGACATCATTTCTAAAATGACGAGGGATGATATACTTCCAGGGGTTTTAGATTTCCTCGAGATGCTAAAGGCAAATAACATAGCTGTGGCTGTGGGTTCCTCAAGTAAGAATACACCAACAATACTAAAAGCCGTAGGGCTCGATCAAGCCTTTGCAACGATTGTGGATGGTAACCAAGTCACGCATTCTAAACCTGATCCGGAAGTCTTCTTAAAGGGAGCCGATCGAATGGGCTTTGCACCTACAGAGTGTGTAGTCTTAGAAGATGCTATTTCAGGTGTTGAGGCGGCTCTGAATGGTAATTTTAAATGCATTGGGGTAGGAGAACCTGATGTTCTGGGTAAGGCCCATAAAGTAGTACCAAATTTGAAAAACGTAGATATAGAAATATTTAGCGATCTCTAGCAATGAAGAATTACATTAAACACGACCCATGGTCGATTATTGAGGAAGGTTTTATTCCTGAATACAATGAGATTTCAGAAAGTATCTTCTCTATTGGGAATGGTATGTTCGGTGGACGTGCCAATTTTGAAGAGAAGTATAGTGGTAAGACCCTTCAAGGGAATTATGTGGCGGGTGTTTACTATCCGGATAAAACAAGAGTTGGTTGGTGGAAGAATGGGTATCCAGAGTACTTTGCTAAAGTATTAAATGCAGCCAATTGGATTGGAATTGATATAGAATTTGATGGAGAAACACTCGATCTAAATACTGCCGAAGTATCTGATTTCAGAAGAGAGCTAAATATGCGCGAAGGTTATCTTCAGCGTTCTTTTACTGCAAAAATGCCAAGTGGAAAAGTTGTTTCTGTAATCACAACAAGATTCAATTCCCTTGTCAAAAATAAAATAGGCGCGATAGCTTATCAGGTTACGCCAGTAAATTTCTCTGGAACCGCCAAGATTACACCTAGTGTAGACTTTGATGTTGTAAATGCAGACTCGAACTATGATGAGAAGTTTTGGGTAGAGCAAGAGAAGAAAGCGGCAGAAGGGTTCTCTTATGTGATGGCGAGTACCAAAAAGACTGATTTTTGGGTGGCTACAGGAATGGAATTCCATGTTGGTGGAGCTTTCGATTCTTCTGGAAGAACGCCAAACGAAAGAGAGAAATATGTAGAAGTAACTGAAGCTGGTTCGGTTAAAGAAGGAGAGGCCTTTACAATCTATAAATATGCTGCCAATATTTCTTCGATGTACTTCGAGAAAGACCAATTGGTGAAAGTATGTGCAGAAGAAGTGGCTAGTGCTTCAGAAATTGGTTTTGATACGCTTCTTGATGAGCACAAAGCAGCTTGGGTACAAAACTGGGTAAAATCAGACATCGTGATTGAAGGGGACGTTGCAGCTCAGCAAGGGATTCGTTTCAATATATTCCAATTGAATCAGACGTATACAGGTCAAGACGAAAGACTAAATATTGGTCCTAAAGGCTTTACCGGTGAGAAATACGGTGGATCTACTTATTGGGATACTGAGGCCTATTGTCTGGCATTTTACTTAGCTACAGCTGAACCTGAGGTTGCCAGAAATCTAGTCTTATACAGATATAAGCACTTAGCCAGGGCCATAGAAAACGCTGAAAAACTAGGCTTTACGGATGGTGCTGCTCTCTATCCTATGGTTACCATGAATGGTGAAGAATGTCATAATGAGTGGGAGATCACTTTCGAAGAGATACACAGAAACGGTGCCATTGCTTATGCCATTTACGACTATATCAATTATCATGGTGATGAAGATTACCTTATTGATTATGGTTTAGAGGTATTAATAGGTATTTCCAGATTCTGGGCTCAGCGTGTACATTGGTCAGAAAACAAAGGGCAATATGTAATGCATGGCGTTACTGGTCCTAATGAGTACGAAAACAACGTTAATAACAACTGGTACACATCTAAAATGGCTTTATGGACCTTAGAGTATACACTTGAAGGTTTAAAGAAATATGAAGGTTCAGACAAGCTGAAATCGCTTTTCGATAAGGTTAATTTCAGAGGTGCTGAGGAAACAGAGAAATGGGAGCATATTCTGGATAACATGTACCTAGGCTATGACGAAGAGAAGGGGGTGTTCTTACAGCAAGACAATTTCTTAGATAAGGAATTAATGTCTGTTGATGATATTACCAAAGGGCAGAGACCTATTAATCAAAACTGGTCTTGGGATAGAATCTTGCGTTCATGCTTTATTAAGCAAGCAGATACACTTCAAGGAATCTATTTGTTCGAAGATGAATTCGATATAGAAACAATCGAAAGAAACTTTGATTTCTACGAGCCAATGACGGTTCACGAATCTTCTCTTTCTCCATGTGTTCACGGCATTCTAGCCTCTAAACTAGGTAGAAAAGAGAAGGCTTATGAGATGTACTTACGAACTGCTCGTTTGGATCTTGACGATTACAACAACGATACAGAAGATGGTTGTCATACCACTTCTATGGCAGGTACTTGGATGGCTTTTGCTAAGGGATTTGCAGGTATGCGTGTTAGAAATGGAGAATTATACTTTAGCCCTTCACTTCCTGACCAATGGCAAGGATATAACTTCCATATTAAGTTTAGAGGAAGAAATTTAGGTATCAGTGCTAAAGATGGTCAGATCAATATTGAGAATGAGTCTAACGAGGCGCTTGATCTTTATATGTATGATACAAAAGTAACGGCACCTGCAGAAGGTTCTGTTTCTATTGAGATGGAATGATTTTGATATTTCAGATAAAAGAAAAAAGCCTTAGCATTTGCTAAGGCTTTTTTTGCTGTAAGGTTTAATACTTTATGGTTCCCTTATTTACTAATTCTTTTCCTCTAGCACCGTAGTAATAGATGTCTACACGGTTGCTATAGTTGGCCAACTTAATCTTTTTACCTGCCCGTTTGCAATTAAGAAATTTGCTGGCTCCTGCTAGCTTGCCGTCATTAGAACCACCACCAAGTTTACCCTCAGCAGAATTACCGCCTAATTTTCCATCACCAGAGTTGCCTCCCAGTTTGCCTTTATCGGAATTTCCACCAGACTTACTCTTATTTGAGCCTCCACCGAGCTTCCCTTGATTAGAAGCTCCTCCTAATTTTCCATCATTTGACCCTCCACCGAGTTTACCATCATTAGCATTTCCGCCAAGATTGCCGTCATTACTAGATCCTCCTCCGTCTGCACAACTCGTGCATTCACATGGAATGATAAAGATGTTATCTAGTATAATGAGGAGCGGCCCATTGTCTAAATAGAGCTTTTGTAGTTGATCTTCACTTTCATATTTAGCCACCGCATCAGTGAAATCAAATTGGCTAAAACCGTTAAATGCAGCTAGCAGAAAAACTATCGAGAATAGATATTTCATTTATTGCTCCGTTTTAAAATGGTACGTCAGAGAGCCATAGAACCCAAGGCCTGATCATAGTTAAACCATCTTTGTTTTTACATTTTGGGTGGAAGTACTCATAAAGAACAGATGTCCTTCCATTTAGAGCCTGTTGAGCATATGTTCCTGGCACTCGAATTTGATATATTCTTACACATGATTCCATGCTATTAGGAATCTTTCCAATACTTAAAATGCCATAAAACTCCTTCTCGTAACCAGGTACTTTTACTCTTACCTTTTTAGCACCACCCTTAAGGGCTTTATCGTATTTGTTTGTGAGTTTGTCATTTAGTTTAGGCCTTGCCGGATAGTGCGTGAAAATGCCCGGATCTTTTTTAGAGATAAATGGTACTTCCCAATATTCGTCTTCTGAAGAAAGCTTGAAAGATCCATCCTCGGCAGTAATGGTTACGCCTTCGGTTAATATTCTACCGGTTGACGGTTGGGCATAAACTGAAATAGTTAGAACAGCAAAGAATGCTATTAGTATAGTTCTCATTGTATTTTGGTTGTATTAAGGGTTAGTTTAAAACAGCAGACTGATCTCTGCTTTCTATTGGAAATATTACAGTCCTTTCTAGGAATATCAAGTCTGACCCCGGAAAATATTTACATTTTATCATGAGCAGATGGTTTCTGTTCACGAGCTACACCATCAATGGAACTAAATAGTTGCTTTAAAAAATAAAATGAGCTTGATGGTTCTATAATAATGAGGTTATGAAACCGATGGAAAACCCAATGGCTGACCTTCCGTCAACCCAAAAGTCAGTATTTTCCCATACTTGGTTTTGATAGAGACTAAAGGTAAACGCTGATTTTTCATCAAAATAGTACTCTATGGTGCCGAGAATGGAAGTCGTAAAAAGTGATTTACCACTTTGGCTTATCGTTACTTGTTGACCATTGATCTGAGCAGTTGGGAACTCATAGAATTTGATACCAGGCATTAAGGAAAACATGAAACGCCAATTATTATCACCAAATCTGTAACCGGGTGCTAAGAAAATATCCTGAGACTGCACAGTCCCCTGAATGTTATTGATAGTCGTACCTTCCCCTAGGTTATATCTGGCTCCATTTGTGTCATAATTCAGTCTAACAAAGAAATCATTGTTGTTGGTAAATCTATATTCTATTGAAGTGGAAATCCTCAATGATGGGTCAATGAGACTTGAATTTGGAAACTGATAGCCCACATCAATAGAAGGAAGAAAAATTCGCTTTAAGAACTCACTCTCTTGTTTTTCTTGGGCATTTGAATGGAAAAAGAGAATTAGGAATGTGGTAATAAGAAATGTCTTAAGCTTCATGGTTTTGATTGTGCTTTGCGCTCATCTAGTATCTCTTTAATCTTTCTTCTGAACTTAATGTTTTGTTGGAACTGCTGTTTATTTAAAGTTTCTATGAGGTATGCCACAACTGCTCCACCAAAAATTGCTGTGCCTAATTCAGATAAGACATCCAATACTACTTCGTTTAAAAAACTGTTCAGATTATCTCCAGAAAGATATTGAAGTACTTGAGCGGCTACTGTAAAACTTAAGCCTAGCACAAAAATGATCGTAAGGAAGAATCCATTGAAATATTCCTTATTCACAATCAGATCTAGTTCATCCGGGTTCTTCTCATAGTGTAGAATTATCTCTTCTGTTATCTCCTGAGTATCGGGGAAAATAACGCTCTGGATTCTCTTTAGTGCTTTCACGAAAATGAGTTTAGTAGGAATTAAAACTAACGGAAAGAACCTTTAAATGCAGAGGATTGTATTATTCTTTCTTCCAATAAATAGCGCAACGATTCTCCTCAGCTATCCTTAAGACGGTAAAACCATAACCGATAGCTGCATCGAAATCTGCACAGCCTTCTTGTTCCATACCGCTTGTGTATTTAGCTAAACCGCGTAAGAACCATGCGTTTTTGTTGGTGTAATCAAGATCTAAAGCCTGAGAACAGTCATGAATTACACCTTTTAAATCTTTAGGAAAACGGGTTCCAGCACGATTGATCAAGGCACTGATATCATCTGGATTAGCTTTAAGGTAAAAATCTAAGTCTAATCTGGCTTCCTGAGGTTTACCTAAAGCCAGATACATTCGCGCTCGGCTGAGCCTTAATTCTGCCTTTTCAGGATCATCACTAATCTTATTATTGAGTTCTTCGATCAATTCTTTAAAATTAGGTCTTGTCCAGATTCCTAAGGTAGTTTTTACTCGGCCTTGACAATCATCTTGAATCAGATCTAATGACATATAGTAAGGCGTTTGGTATAGCTTATACGTAGCCTCATCAAGGCAGGATTGGCCAGTTTGGTCTTTAAATGAGATTGTATCGCCAGTAAGCTTATAACTCGAAACGAAATCAGAGAATCCGTCATTATCTAGATCAACTTCCATTGATCCATTTGCTTTAAATTCTATAGCCAATGGGCCTGTATTAGATAGTCTTTGCCACTTACCAGAAACATCGATTTGAGATTGTACTGGTTTTGAATAGCAGATTAATGCAAGGCAGAAGATAAATCCATGAAGTCTTTTCATACCGATATAAAGATCTCGAAAATAAGATAATCTTAACCCTAGATGCCAGAGAATAAGACTTCAAATTTTCTCGAAAGAGATTCAATTGACATTTAATCCTTGTTGTTCCACTATAAAGTCGAATGCCAATTCTTCTAAACGCTTGCCGTTTACCGTGGCATTCCATGCACCATGTCCCCAACCTTCTAGTGGATAGTAAGCTATGGGTATTTGATATCTGTCATATTCGGCTTTTAGTTCTTCGGCATCAGAAAAGAGAACCGTTTGATCTTCGGTACCATGCGCTATGAAAAGGGGAGGATCATTAGCGTCAAACCGATTTGGCCCAAAAACTTCCTCATAAAGATCCAGAGCTACATCAGAACCCCAGAAATCTACTATAGTCTTGATATTGAATGATTGAACTCTGTTTGTGGAATTGAGTGTTGGATCTTGCGATAGTGGTATCTCATCTCTAAAGTCTTCAGGCTCAGAGATACCTAAAGTGATAGCCGTAATTGCACCTGCTGACCCTCCGCTAACGGTTATAAACTCAGTGTTTATACTATAGGTATCCGCATTAGCAACGAGCCATCTCATGGCTGCTTTTGCATCTCTTTGAGCAGGATAAATTGCATAATATTGGTCTAAAAGGTTTGCGGGTGTATTCCCGGGATAGTCGATCCATTCTTGAGGAATGGTGCCAAGTGCTGCCTGAAGTCTATATTTTATAGAAACAAATACCCACCCGCGCGATGTATAATAATCAGCTAATCTCAGCGCTGTTCCACCAGTTTTAGACCCACCTTTAAAACCGCCTCCGTGTATAAACATGAAAACAGGTCTATTGGTATCTGTGTTATCAGGATAGTATATGTCTAGTGTAAGAGGAATGACTTGTGCTTCTTGAGAGTTGAGCGTCTCATGACTTAATCCTTCTGCATAGACAACATCTGTTTCTGAGATAACCTCAAAAGTGCTTGAGGTTCTTACAGTAGGTGTATCTAAATCAACGATCGGCTCTGTATCTGTCGCATTATTTCCACAAGATGAAATAAGGGCTAGAAGAAGGAAGAAAATCATTTGTCGCATTAGGTGAACTTTATTTCAACTTTACATATTCCGACAACCTGATTGACAAAGAGTTTAATGTGCTCAAATATTTAGGTAACTAAAAAGTAAGAATCCAATTAACACAGTTCTGAGGGTCCAGCTCACGGTTCTCAACCAATTAGTCTTGACAAGTTGATCGATTAGAATTTTATCATAACCCTTTTTTAGTTTGATATGAATAGGGATCTGAATGAGGATAGTGCTGAATCCAGTAATGCCGAGAAGGCCAATGTTTATGAAATGATAAAGGTCGCTGAAATGGAAAAGCAAGATTAAGCCGGTTATTAATTCTACAATCATAAACGGACCAGTGACATAAACTGTAATCCAATTCTTGCTCATGTATGAATCGAATTCGTTCTTAGGAATCTCACGGAATAGGGGATAGTGAACGATTTGCACAAACCAACAAAGGCCTAACATGTAAACCGTGACTATCACATGTGTTACCAAAACCCATTTCATTACCTAACTACTCTGAGTAGCTAGATTTGTTGCAATTTGTTCAATATGATTTGGTCCAATTCTGCAGCAACCACCAATGATATCCGCACCTTCATTTACCCATTTAAGTGCTTGATTGGCAAAATCACTCGCATTGTTGATTCCTTTCCATGTCTTATCTACAGCATTGAATACTTCTCCTGAATTCGGATAGATAATCACCTTTTTAGATGGTGCATGTTGCTTGATGATGCTAATCAATGATGAAATATGATTGGGTGCCGTGCAGTTTACCCCAATAGCAAATATTTTTTCAACTGGTTCGATCAACTCACAGGCTTTAGCTAGCAATGTGCCATCGTTGATATGCACTCCGTCTTTACAAGAAAATGATATCCAAGACTCTTTTTGTTTGTGTTTCACTAGGTCTGCAATTACCACAGCCTCTTGGTAACTCGGTATGGTTTCAAAGGCAAGAATGTCTGACGAGGAATCAGCTAGTAAATCAATCCTTTCCTCATGAAAGTATTTAAGTTCTATATCTGATAAGCCATAATTACCTCGGTATTCAGAACCATCTCCTAAATAAGCACCATAGGGCCCTATGCTGGCTGCAATGAGCGGTTTAAACTCATTGTGCTTGAATTGATTAATAGCTTCTGCTGCAAGTTCCACAGGTTTCAAGATAAGTTCTTGAATATAGGCTTGTTCAAAACCTAGGTCTCTTAGACCTTGGATACTAGCTTGATAGCCAATGGTAGATATTATTTGCGCCCCAGCTTTGAGATATTCTATATGCGTCTCAATAATAGCCTGAGGATTAGATATCAACAGTTCTGCCGTCCATAACTTATGGTTCAGGTCGCATCCTTTACTTTCTAAAACATTGGAAAGTCCACCGTCTAGTATGAGAGGAAATCTTAGAGAATTGAGATACATGTATTGGCCTTATTCAAGTAGCCAAGATATAGCTTTTAAACTAATTGAGTTTGCCTGAAATAATGAGATAGCAGGCTATAGATTCGTGTAACTCATGATTCTTGCATTCACTTTGATAAACCTGATTAATAAGGCTCTGTAATAAAACATGTCCTTTAGAAATCTGGACTTTTAGTTTACTCGCAATGGCCACCGCATCATTGGAAAAAACAGGATCTGTAGCCTTTTTTTGGTTTATAGACTTGCTTTGCTGGTTTATCAAGGAATGGCATGCTTTAAATTGTTGGTAGAGGACAGATAGCTTATTTCTCCACTTTGAATCTTTGGTGGCACTATTTACTCTATTTAATTCTGCATTCACTTTATCCAGTTCTTGATGCACCCAATTCGTTTCGTAGATATTCTTTGATGTGAGGTCGGAGATCTTGGCTAATACATCTTTGGAGTTGCTCAGCTCTATATCTGACACACTAAAAACATAAGTATTGAACTGAAAAAAGAGTTTATTCAGTTTGGTGGCTACTTTGTTTAGTTGATCAAAATTTTCTTTGGTAAGATTATCTAACTCTGAGTTGTAATCAGCGGCTGTGATTACGTTCCTCAAATCCGAAAAGGTAGATTGAATTTGTTTCGTTTGAATAATGATTTGCTCCAGGCTATCAAGAATGTTTTTTAGGCTTATAGACAAGCCACCAAAAACAGAAACTGCTTCTGAGATTCGCAACTTTAAGACGGGTATGATTTGAGGAATTTCAAATTCTTGATCTTCAGATAAGGATTGTTCTTATAGTTTTAACAGCTCTGAGAGAAGCGCTGATTGGCTAATATCTTTGGTGAGTGTTAACAGTTTTGTAGTGTGGGCAGCCATGAAATTGTGTGTTATTCATGTATAAGATAGTGAAGTTGCTTGAGATTTGTGAATAGAACTTATACTAGGTGATATGCTTTAAGGAATAGGAGAGGATATAAATAATGAGCCGGAAAACTTTAATGTGCTTTCCGGCTCTTGAAATTAATTACGGCAACCAAGCCAAACCATTACGGTTTTTCCATAGGAAGTATTTTTCTAGCATAATCTTGCCTAAGTCATTGAAGACATTTGGCACGAGTATGGCGAATTGTCTTGGTCTGAATAAGTGGTTCGCTAAGAGATAAACCTCTTTGTGCCCTGCGTCCATCACACAAAGTGCAGGTATTTTACCCCATTCTTTCTCATAAAGTTTATCATTTCCGTTTATCAGTCTTGCCACATTTTTGGCTACAATTTTACCTGTAACATCACTAGGGTAGCCTGTTTTAGGGACTCCAAATGGAGTGTTTTTTATTTCGAAAGGAGGTTTCACTTGTACTGCCAAACCTGCTGCGAACACATTGTCATACTTAATGTGTTGGTAGCTTGGTTTTACCTCAACAAAACCTTTAGCATCTACCAGTTTAGGACTGTCTTTCATTACATCAGCACCTTCAAAAGGAGGCATTAGCATAGACATCTTATAAGGTAATTCCTGTCCATCTTTCAAGGTAATTACGTTGTTTTCGATCTTGTCAATGCTCGCATCAGTTATCCATTTGATGTTGTACATTTTCATGAACATCTTCAACATGTTCTCACCGCCAGGCATACCATCAATTCCAAAGTTGCCTAGATATGGTTCCGGAGTAATCCAGTATAAATCTACTTTATCGCGAACCTTACGTTTTCTTAACTCCTTGTCCATGTTAAAGAGATATTCATAGGCTGCTCCCATACAGCTTGCACCTTGTGTTGCACCTACTACCACCGGGCCTGAATCTTTAACCAATTCTTCAAAAGCATCTTTGGTTTTAATGGCAAGTTTAGGAATTACGATGTTCTCAATTTTGTGATCCTCAGGTTTTAAGCCGTCAACTACATCGAAGTTCATTTTAACTCCTGTTGCTACAACTAGGTATTCATAGTTCAATGTCTCACCATCTGTTAGAAATACAGTATTGGTATCTGGATCTACTTTCGAAGCTGCTTTTTGAATAAAGTTGAGACCTTTCTTCTTGAAGATGGGTTTCAGGTCGAATTTGATGTCGTTTAATTTTCTTCTACCGAATGGTACCCAGATTAAAGATGGTACGTATAAGAATTCATTTGAAGGAGAGACTACCGTGATTCGGTACTCACGTTTATTTCTAAGCCTCTTTTTAAGCTGGATAGCTGTTGTAAATCCAGCGAAATTGCTTCCGAGTATTACAATATCTTTCATGGCTTTGGTCTTTAATTTTAATTTCTATTCTGAAATTACTCATCATTCAAGCCAAAGTATGTTACCGAAGTGACGTACAAACATGACATTTATCAGGTCGCTTATTGTCTGCTTTAGAAGCAGTTAGCTACATATATGCCATTTCTCGATTATATCTATTGCGGTATTCTAATGGGGTGAGACCAGCGTAACGTTTGAATATGGTTCGAAAGGCTTTGTCGTCTTGGTAACCTGAAGCATACATCACTTCATGAATGTTCATAGTAGAAGTTTCAAGTTTCTTCTTAGCTGCTTCTACTCTCACTCTTTGAATGTATTCAATTGGTGTATTATGTGTAGCCTTCTTAAACCTTCTGATGAAGTTTCTTGAGCTGGTTAATGCTGATTCTGCTAAGGCTTCAACACTAATTTTCTCATGATAATGGGTTTCTATATAGTCTTGGGCCGATTTGATTTCATTGTCGGTATGGTCCTTTTGTCCATTGAAAATCACAAATTGATTTTGGTCTACTCGGTCAAAATCTACTTCAGCCACTTTTGAGCACCAAATGGCAGTTTCTCTTCCATAGTACTTTTCGATTAAATAGAGGAGGAGGCTTAAGAATGAGTATGCCCCACCACTAGAGTAAATGCCATTGTCATCGCTAATTACCTTTTCAGGAATAAGCTTGACTTTGGGATACATTTCTCTGAAGATATCATGCGTTAACCAATGTGTTGCACAATGCTTACCCTGCATTAACCCCGTTTCAGCTAACAGGAATGCGCCACGACATAGACTCGCTATTTCGGCATTATGCTCAATTCGTTGTTGTTTCATCCAATCGATAAGCTGAACATTGAGAGCGATCTGCTCTCGCATATTTCCTACAAGTCCCGGAATAACTATTAAGTCTGTGTATTCTATTTGGTTGATAGATTTGTCCGGGGTAACACTTAGAAATTTATTGAATTGATGAGGGGCTGTATCTATTCCGATTAATTCAATCTTGTAAAGTCCGTTTGCCGATTGCCCACTTTTTCTATGATAGTTATTGGCCATTTCGAACAGGTTATAGGTACCTATGATGGTATCTGCTATTACTAGACCCTTTGGAACTAATACACTTAAATGCTTCATGATTGAACAAAGATCGTATGTATTGGTGTCATAATCAACCCTATAGGAAGTCATAAATTACACCTATTAGGGGTGGTTTTCCGACATACCTTTGAGATGTATTCGAAACTAAACAAAATCATATCATGGAAAATCAATTAATAACTGTTGTGTACAAATGGACAGCTAAAGAAGGTAAAGTTGAATCGCTTAAAGGAATTTATAATCATGTAACAGATGCTATGAAGGCTAATGAGCCGGGAGCATTGGAAGTGAATTGTTATTTTGATGAATCGAGTAATACCCTAATTGTTTATGATCACTTTCAAGACGCAGGTGCTCTAGGCTTTCATTTGGGTACAACCGCAGGAGCACATTTTCCTCAGCTTTTAGAAGTAGCCAATCCAGGTCCTTTTTTATTTTTAGGAGAAGTTCCTCAGGAAATGCAGCAGGCTGCTCTAGCCATGGGCTTAGACGCTACTTTTGCTCCTAAGCAGTTCGGATTTGCAAGAGAGATATACGCTTAGTCAACAGCGACTAATTCAGATTTAAAAAGGTCCAATATTTCTTGGGCCTTTTTTTCTTTCCTAATCCTCAAGTTGAATTCAGGGTTGGTATTCCCTTTACCAAAAACATATAGAATATGAACCTTGATTCTAGTAGTTAATGTTGGACTGACCCCATTAGGCTCATTCATTACATCTTCTTCTGTACTTAATAATTCTACGCGATCTATAGCCGGTAAAGATTTCCATTCGCCAATTTTGAAGCCAAGTATAGCATGATACTCTCTGAAACGCTTGCCGCTAAAATCTACCTGTTTACCGTCATAAGCTGTCATAAAAAACAGGCCTACCATACTGGCTCCAGCACCGATGAGAATTGTGGTGCTTAAAGAGTTTTTAGATGCCCAAAACAATGGGCTGAGCATATTAATGATTCCGGCTGCAAATACGATTGTACCGATCAAATGCCTACCATGAAACAGTTCTCTTTCCTTATGATTGAAAAACGCCATTAAGTTTTCTTCCTTTTCAGAAAGATAAAGATTAGACTAATAAATACCTTCCCTCTGCGCCATCCATTGCTCATTAGCAATGTATTCATCATAGGTGCTGAGCTTATCTAAGTATCCATTTGGTCCAATTTCTAATATTCGGTTGGCAACTGTATTGGTAAACTCATGATCGTGAGAGGAGAATAAAACGGTTCCCGGAAAGTCTTTTAAAGCGTTATTAAAAGCCTGAATAGATTCAAGGTCTAAGTGGTTAGTGGGTTCATCAATAATCAACACGTTTCCTTGTGCTAACATCATTCTAGAAAGCATACAACGTACTTTTTCACCTCCTGAAAGCACATTGGCCTTTTTAAATACTTCTTCTCCAGAGAAGAGCATTTTTCCCAAGAAGCCTCGAATGAATACCTCATCTTTTTCTCCTGTGGCAAACTGACGCAGCCAGTCGATCAGATTATCATCTGTATCAAAATACTCTGCATTGTCATTCGGTAAGTAGGAGGTTGTGATTGTTTGACCGAACTTGAATTGTCCTTTGTCAGCTTTTAGTTCGTCCATCAATATTTTAAAGAATGAACTTGTAGCTGAACTGTCTTTACTTAACACGGCTATTTTATCTCCTCGATTGACGAAAAGGTCCAGTTCTGCGAAAAGAGACTTTTCTTCATTACCATAGCCCAGTTCTTTGATTTCTAGAATCTGGTCACCTGCTTGTCTCTCTTGTTGGAAGATAATAGCAGGATATCTTCTGGTAGAAGGTTGAATGTCTTCTACATTGATTTTATCTAACAGCTTTCTTCTACTGGTCGCTTGTTTTGATTTAGATGCATTCGCAGAGAATCGGGCAATAAACTCCTGCAATTCCTTTTTCTTGTCTTCTGCCTTCTTATTGGCCGCTGATCGCTGAGACAGGGCTAACTGACTGGATTGGTACCAGAAACTATAGTTACCTGTAAACAATCTAACCTGGCTAAAGTCAATATCTACGATGTTGGTACAGATGGTATCTAGAAAGTGTCTGTCGTGAGAGACTACGATCACTGTATTCTTAAACTCTAATAAGAAGTCTTCAAGCCATGCAATGGTATTTAAGTCAAGATCGTTTGTTGGCTCATCTAGAATCAGTACGTCAGGATTACCAAATAGGGCTTGAGCCAATAATACTCTCACTTTCTTGCTACCATTGAGGTCCTTAACCAAACTGTAATGTAGGTCCTCAGTAATCCCTAATCCGCTCAATAAAGCAGCAGCATCTGATTCAGCATTCCAGCCGTCCATTTCAGCAAACTGTGCCTCTAATTCAGATGCTTTGATTCCATCTTCTTCTGAGAAGTCAGGTTTCATGTAAATGGCATCTTTTTCTTTCATAATGCCCCATAGCACAGTATGTCCCATCATTACCGTATCTAGCACCGATACTTCATCAAACTCAAAATGATTCTGTTTCAACACAGCCATACGCTTTCCAGGCTCCATGGTAACCTTTCCTGAGTTAGGGTCAATGTCACCAGATAAGATTTTCAAGAACGTAGATTTACCTGCTCCGTTAGCTCCAATAACGCCATAGCAGTTATTACCGGTGAACTTTATGTTTACTTCATCGAAAAGAACCCTTTTACCAAAAGCCAGAGATACATTTTGTACAGATATCATATTGAATGGATTTTCGGCCGCAAAGGTAGTACCTTACTGTTATGAAAAACTCAATTTTTGGTCTTCTTTTTTTACTTTCTACACCGTTGATGTGTCAAATAGAAAGTGTTCCGCAACTAATTGATGCCATGCAAGTGAAACATAGGGGAAGTTGGTTCAAGGAATTCACCTTTACTCAAGAGACAATTCGTTACAATCAGAATGGTGCTGTAAGAGATACAGCCATTTGGTATGAAGCGGTAAGCTACCCTGATTTTTTTAGGATTGATTACAATCAAGAGGGGAGATTTGTGATTTTCCGAAACGATTCTGCCTATAGGTACGATGATTACAAATTGGAAAGGAGTAGTGTACAAGCGCAGGAGTTCTTGCTTTTCAAGGGAGGAATGTACTATAGACCTCAAAATTCTATTCTAGATAAGCTCAAAGCTTATGGATACAATACCGATGAGATTAGATACGATAACCTGAATGGCAGAAAAACCATCGTAGTGGGTGCCAAAGCAGGAGATTTAGACACCAAGCAGTTTTGGGTAGATGCAGATCACTATTACACAGTGAGAAGAATTAGCAAAACGGGTAACAGTCAAATCTTAGACGTCATATATTCTGATCACAAGCGTGTAAATGGGGGCTGGGTAGAACAGGTAGTTACCTTCTATTTGGATGGCAGATTGCTTCAGGTGGAAAACTACCTTGACATTGAATCCGGTGAGGTGTTGGATGCAAAGATTTTTGATCCTAAAAGACCGTTGAAGTCATGGTTCAAATGATATATAAACTGATATTAGATCAACTAAACACTTATTGAACAACTCAATCCTATTACCAATGATCAGATTCATAAACGTCTTGGCAATACTCATATTAGTCTGTACGAGTAGTTCTCTTGCACAGACTAAAGAATTCAAAGGGTTTTTAATTCCTTATCCTCAAGCTAATGGCAATTTGGTATTACTCAACAGAGATTTGCTGAGGACAAATTCTGGAGATCTTGCCTTAGAGTTTTCTATGGTAGATAACAGTTTTCAGGAAGTATGGAAGAATTACTACCCATTCAGTAAAGGATTGACTCCGGTATTAAGGAAAGTGAATGAGGATGGTATACTTCTTTTATTTACAGATAGGCGCAGGCAGCAGTATGAATTGATTCTGGCCAATCTAGAAGATGGAAGCTACCAACGTAACGCCTATGTTTTTACCGACCCTTTTGAAGTATCGGAAGTAGATTTCTATTATGATAATATTTGGGCGGCAGGTGCAATTGACAATAATCCAACTGTCTTTAAGCTATTACCTGATAACACCTACAATGCTTTACCAGTGGGTTTACCAGGTAACCTCAAATATGCAGGTAGTCTTCAGTTCAATAAGTCTCGCAAAGCAGTGGATTATTTGATCTTAGGAGAGGTAGATAGCAAAGACGTTATTGTCTGGCGCTCAATTTCATTAGATGGTGAGATTATAGTGAACAAAAAGTTGGATCAATTTCAGAATCGAGAGGTTAGAAGTATAAAAGGTAAGTTCAGTGATAATAGGGCGATTGTGACGGGCCTATATGGAATGGCTAACAAGCCCAAGGATTTAGGTTTGTATTTTGGGTCTTTTTCAGAACGTTCCAAATTATCGCTCAAACCATTCAAGGATATTCCTGGTGTTAGCGCTTATAAGAGAATAAAAGATATTGAGTCTAAAGGCTATTCTAATGCCAAGGAAACTAAATACAAATTGCCTAATAGACAGATCTATACTGATAATATAGTGTTTGATAAAGAAGGAGCGTGGATAGCTTTTGAGACTTATGGTGCTCAGTTTAGAAATAGAGGGACCCTTGAACAGCAATTTATCGCTCGTGATAGAAGAGCTCAGTTAGACCTGAATACCTATGGTTTGAGAGATGGTCTTGATGGTTCAACCATTTCGGATCGTATTGATAATTACTCCGCCACTGATCAAATGCAATTCAATTTTATGGGACAGAGTTTAGCTAAAGCCATAAGCGAAGGACTTTCTTACAATCACACGAGTATGATTTTCGTTTCTAATGCGGGAGTTGTAAAGGATCAACCGGGTTTGTGGTTTAATATCGAAGATAGTGGCGCATTGGCTCAATCGGAACAATTAAATGATTCAGGATTGGCTTATTCCTTTGAAAATAGATTTTTTGATTTCGACTATAGGAAAAGAGAAGTAAAAGTAATTGATACTGAAGAAAATACGACTCTAACTTCTTGGACTAAAGAAGCTTTGCTGGGTGTAGAATTTGTGAACGAGTCAAAAACAACTCGCTTATCAAAAGTCAGTTTCCGTTAGAAGCTTGACTTATATTTCTGAAATAATCCTTAGACATTACTTGATTTGGAAAGGGTGGATGATGATCTACTATTTCACCATTTTCATCAATCACAAGAAAGTCTGGTAAAATGTCTGAAAAGAAGTTACGGATGGATTCTTCACCATATCCTAGGTCTATTCTATGGTGATTAATACTGGAGTTATCGAATCCATAAACTTCTCTATTCAAAAGCCATTTTTCTTCATCTTCATCAAGAGAAATCATTACCAAGTTTACTTTCTCTTTGGCTATCAATTTTCGCATGATTGGAGATGGTAATACTTCGTAATAATTCGGGATCTTCCATTTTGCCCAAAAAATCACATAGGTAGGTGTGTTTTTATATTGGTTCAATACGTTCTGACATTCCGCAGATTGAATGAGACTTTGTACTCCGTCTTTTAATGCGTTTGCCGACTTGAACTGCTTTTGTAGGTCTACTTTAGAGGAAAGGTCATCAATGATCTTTTGCTCAAGGGGTGTCGCTTCAAGTACGATATAGCTATTCCAGAATGCAGAATCATAGGTGATTTCGCGTAAATCTTCTTCCGAAGGCTCTTCGCTCTCTATAAGTTCTTTGGTCTTTGGAATAAACTCGTTAATCATGAGTTCTACATGAGATTTATGGGCTATTGGGTCTTTATGAGGATGGGTTAATGCATGATGCGTGGCAGTAACATCTGAGATGATTCTATTGGCATAATATCTACCATTGATCCTGTCATAAAAGACTTTCTTGTCTACAATTGAATGGATGCTATCGACCTTATTGGTGCTAATTTGGGTTTCTAGAAAATCTGCCCTGATAAATGCCTTATCCCTTAGGTTAATGTAGATTTTACCAGAGTAACTCAGCTGTTTTTTCTCTTTGTTTTCGAACTCTATAATTACCACTTGATCTTGCTCAAAATTGGTGGTATCTGATATGTAGAATTCATAGTTGTCCAAGTTTTTGCGCAGCGGGTTATGAAATTCATAATTGTTAATGTCATTTGATAAAAGGAAGTTAAGTGAAATGGGAGGGTGGCTGAGCTTGGCAAAAGAGGTGTAATCATAGCTTCTCCTTAAATGCTTAATTCCAAATCCGAGTCGGTTTTGAGGTATTTGTACTAGTGTTGGTTTTACATCATTTTGCGTATAGTCAATAGCAGCCTCAGTGAGCCTTACATAGGCTGTGTCTTCTTTACAGTAGTGCCTGTAGAATCCTTTCGCCAAATACTTAGACCTAACCTTGTTAGCCGGAATTCTATCGATCGCGTCCATAATTAAAGTTTTGGCCTGATTGGTTTCTCTTCTTTTGGCTCTTTCGCCTTTTACGACTACCTCGTTGAGTTGCTGACTCGAAGCTTTAAGTATTAGCTTTTGGTATTTTAAAGGATCAATCTCACTGAGGCTGATTCGTTTTGAGACATAACCAATGCAAGAAAGTCTCAATTCGTTTTCTGATGTAAAGCGATTGGTTTTTAGCTTGAGCTCAAATCGGCCTTCAATATTTGTAGCAGTACCATAGTAGAAGTTGTTAAGTCTTATGTTGGCAAATGGAACAGGTTCATTTGTTAAACTATCTACTATTTGACCTTTGAGTATAACAATATCCTCTTGAGCGAATAGGCTTATATTTAGAATTATCCCAAAGATGAAAAAGTACCGCCTCATAATGATAAAGACACAAATTAAGGAATAAGAGTGGTAAGGTATTGTTAAGAAATCTTGAATTAAATGGTAGTGGATTGCTTAGTTACCTTATACAGTATTAGTACACATATTTTAAATAAAAACAGTTGATTGAAATCGTTTTTGTTCACATCTTCGCAGCAAAGAAAAAGATATGTTTATTCTTGTTGTATTCGCACTTTTCATTGCCGCTGTTGCAGCTCCTTATGTACTTCCAAACGAGAAAGTTTCTTCTCACAAGAAAGATTGGGACGTTTAATTACTGTCCAGTTTAATTCGTCCTTTTCTACCCATTAGAAAATAAAGTACGGCACCCAAGAATGGGATGACTAGTACTACTATAAGCCAAATCAGCTTGTTTTGACTTGGTTCAAATTCATTTCTTAAAACCTCGATTAGCGCTACAATATTCAGAATATATGGTAGCACCAAGACAAGTAGGATGACAATAATTTCTGCTCCCCCAGGTATTCCAATCGCGTGTATCATTTCTTTAGATTTTGTTTCTTCTGCCGATTGAAAGGTAAAGAATGGCTCCTAAAATGGGCATGAAAATTACCACCAACAACCAGATCATTTTATTAAGAGGCTGATCGAATTCACTTTTAATAATATCCACTAGGCAATAAATGATTGCTATGATAGGTATGACCCATATGAGGATGTAGAAGAAAAACATAACAGACTAAATCTTATTCTTTTGTCCTATTGCAAAATATAAAATGCCACCAAGAAAAGGCATGAAAAGCACAACCAGGACCCAAATAAGTTTATTCTGGTGTGGATTGAATTCATTTCTGAGAATATCTATTAGTGCGGCTGCCATAATTAGAAAAGGCAGAACGGCAAAAAGTAATATTAATTCCCTCATATATTAAATATAAAAAAAGACAGTACTTAAATATACTGTCTTTTATCTAATATAGTTATATAATTTTTAGACCTCGTACTCGCTTGGGTCAATTTCAATTCTACCACCACCCGCGTTAATTGCTTCATGGATTTTGTAGATACAAACTTCTGACTTGTAAGACTCGATAGCATCGTAATTGAGTGTTTCTTCACCTCGAACAGATTCAACGAAATTATAAAGGTGTGCTGTATGCGAGTTCATATTGTACACTTTATCCATTCCTGCCATGTCTTTGATGTCATAGCTGATTTGAGGTGCAGTTTCTTTAATACCAGAGTCACCGGACTCTTTTTCTTTGTATTCAGCCATGTCAGCTAGGTTAGCTAAATAACCAGCATCTATGTACTTCTGCCATCTTTTTGAAGGAACACGAGACTCTCTGTAAATCTGGTTGTCTTTCCCTTCTGAGATTACAAAAGCACCGTCATCTCCGATAAATCTCTCATAAACGCCTATTGCTCTTGAGTTTGATATGTTTTCATAAATACCAATAGCTGGCCCTTTAGGGGTATCGTATTCTAAAATAGTTGCCATAGTATCGGCCTGCTCAAGACCAAAGTATGAGTTGTTACCAGTGGCATAAACTGTTTTAGGGAAACTATCTACAAACCAATTGAAGATATCTATTTGGTGAGAGCCTAAATCGGAAACCACACCACCACCTAGTTTAGTATAGTTTCTCCAGTTATAAACTTGGTCTATGGTTTCAAATCCATATTTCTGAACAGTAGCTAAATCAAGATTATCTCTTTTAGAAGGTCTTTGGGTCCAAATTCTTGAGCGGTTCCACTGACCAATGGCATGCGTTAACCTACCAAACATTTGCTCTTGTTCTAAGAGAATTTCTTTAGTGAAACGGTATCTGTCATTAGATCTTCTTTGTCTACCGATTTGTAAGAGAACACCTGTTCTTTTTTGTGCTTCTGCCATTTTTCTAGCATCTGCAATGTTATTAGACATAGCCTTTTCACAGTACACAGGAATACCTGCTTCAAGAGCATCTACAGCATGACGCATATGCCAGAAGTCGGGAGTAGCCATTGCTATAGCATCTAGCTTTTCTTTTTCCATCATTTCATAGAAATCTTCATAGGCATTCACCTTGCCACCATACTGCTGTTCAAAGTTATTTTTAGCTCTCTCTCTGCGACTTTCAACAATGTCACAGACCGCTACCAAGTTGGCACTAGGTATTTTTGGAATGTTACTAAAAATCATTCCACCACCACGCCCACCACAGCCTACAACTGCGATATTAATTTTATCAGCTGCCTTTAAAGGGTTAGCGGTAATACTAAACGGATTGCCTATCATCAGACCTGTTCCAAAAATGGCTGATGTCTTTAAAAAGTCTCTTCTATTAGAATTAGTCATACTCCACGGGTTTCTTCAAAATTCGGTAAATAGGTAATAATAAAACCTAATATATATCATTTTACGGAACGAAATTTAACGTTCCATCCTTACTATAAGCCATCCAGATAATTTTCTCATTTTCTGCTACGATTTGCTCTATTTCTTCGATAGAAAGCAAGAAAAACGCAGTAGAAAATGCATCGCTGTAACCAGCATCAGTAGCAGCTACCCATACTCTGTCAAATTCCGGTAAAAAGTCATTCGATCCTTTTCTTGGATCGAATATGTGGTTGCCTTGAAAGTAGGTGCCACTTGCACTTACTGTAACGTTAGAAAGCTCAAGTGTTTTCTGCTTTGTTTTAGATGAAATAGGGTAGGTCCAAAAAGGCAGAACCGTATGATCATTTTCAAAATGGATTGTGCTTTCTCCGGCACTAATAGAGTAGGTCTCAATCTCTAAATCCAACATGAGCTTTTTTACTTGGTCCAAGGCATATCCTTTGCCTATGGCACCTAGATCGAAATACATTCCGGGTTCAACGCAGTAGATCATCGGCTTGTCAGGATCCACAAAAAGTCGTGCATTTTGCTTTTGCTCTTGCACTTTTGCGAGTGCGTTGGTCATTTCAAATTCTGTAAGAATGCCTTGTTTTGCTGCTCTAAAGACATCCATATGCTTAGCGACACCGATATCAAAAGTACCGTAAGAGAGGGCGCTGATGTCGATGGACTTTCTAATGATTTCCCATGTTTCAAAATCCAAGGCCATCTGTTCTCCAGCCTTCATTCTGTTGATTCTCGAAATATCGCTGTCTGCTATAAATCGACTTAAGCGGTTTTCAAGATTATCTACGAGATCAAAAACTTGTTGACAGGCATTATTGGCATAGTCCTCTTCTTCGTTTTTAATGGTTAAAACGAATTCTGTTGCCATAGCGGCATGTTCATAGCGGTAAGTCTCCATTAAGATTGTTTCAGTCTTGAGCGTCCCATCAATTTGACGAACATATCTGCATCCGGAATTTGAGCTAAAATCACTCTTGCCAAAACGATAAGAGGAACAGACAACAGCATGCCGGCTACTCCCCAAATGTATCCCCAGATTACAAGTCCCAAAATTACGGTTACAGTATTTAAAGCCACAGAAGAACCCATCATCATAGGTTCAACCACATTACCCCATACAAATTGAATGGCTATTAAAAGACCAACAAAGAGTGCGAATGATCCCGTTGAATCGATTTGTATTAAACCGAGTAATAAAGGAGGGATGGTAGCCGTGATAGAACCTACGGTTGGAATAAAGTTTAGTAGGAATGCCAGGAAGCCCCAAAAGAGGGCAAAATCGACTCCGAAAATCCATGATACAAGTCCAAAGCAGAGTCCTGTACAGAATGACGTAAAGAACTTCACTTTCATATAAGAAACGATTGACGTTTTGACTTCCACAAAGGATTTGACTAGCGTGTCTCTTCCTTCTTGATCATCTCCCTCTAGATAATTTATGTATTGCTCATACCTCACAATACTGCCTAGAACCGCAACAAGATAAATAGCACTTAGAATAAAGTTGAAAGTAAATGTGCCCAACTGAGAAGCTACCACACCTGATGTACTTAGTACAAATTCTTGAGAGATCACCTTGTTGAGAACAGTGATTAAGCCATCAGCCTCCATTTGCTCAACACCGGGAATAAAATGTAATTGACTAAGAATATCTTCGAATTTGAGTTCCATTTGTCCTAAGAGCTTTTCTTTCTCATTCATGATTTGTGTGGCCGTATCATAAACGATTACCCCAACAAGGAACAGAAAGCCAAGCGTGAGCAAAGAGATGAGCGAGATACTCACAGTGTAAGGCCACTTCTTTCTCTCTAGATATTCTATTATTGGAGAAAGGAGTATGCCAACAAACAGGGCAAAAGCTAAAGGAATCAGTAAGCCAGAAAGCTCCATGATGATCATAACTAACACTATACCAGCGAATACCAGTAAAATGTTCTTTATAGTTCTTACATTGTTTTCTACTCCGAGTGGCATAAGTTAAAAAATCGGTCTGTTTGCATTAAAGTAGCTAAAAAAGCGAGTTCAGGCATTTATCCCAAAAAAATAAGTGGGATCAACGGATAATAATTACTTTTGTTCCTTCTCAAATGACTACTATGCAATTGGAATTTGAACAACCGATTATCGAGCTGGAGGAAAAATTGCAAGAAATGAAACAACTTGCTGAAAACAGTAAAGTAGATGTTTCTGAGGATGTTAAGTCCTTAGAAAACAAGATTCAAAGGCTCAAAGAAGATACTTACAAGAACTTAACACGTTGGCAACGAGTGCAGTTGTCAAGACACCCTGAGAGGCCATATACACTAGATTATATTTATAATATTACTGATGACTTTATTGAAATTCATGGAGATCGTTCTGTGAGTGATGATAAAGCTATGGTGGGCGGTTTTGGCTCTATAGATGGACAAACATTCATGTTAGTCGGTCAGCAGAAGGGTAGAAACACAAAGCAACGCCAAATGAGAAACTTTGGCATGTCTAATCCTGAAGGCTATAGAAAAGCATTGAGGCTCTTTAAAATGGCCGAAAGGTTCAATAAACCTATTGTTACCTTAATTGATACTCCTGGTGCATTTCCAGGGCTAGAGGCTGAGGAGAGAGGCCAAGGAGAAGCGATTGCAAGAAACATTCAGGAGATGTTTATGCTTAAGGTTCCTGTAATCTGTATCATTATAGGAGAAGGAGCTTCTGGAGGTGCATTGGGAATTGCCATTGGTGATCGTGTACTGATGTTAGAAAACACTTGGTATTCAGTTATTTCTCCGGAATCATGTTCTTCCATTCTTTGGAGAAGCTGGGAATATAAAGAGCAGGCGGCAGAGGCTTTAAGACTTACTGCTGATGATATGAAAGGTTTTGGATTAGTAGATGGTATTATTCCAGAACCATTAGGTGGTGCACATTTAGATATGCAATGGATGGCCGACAAACTCAAAGAAGTGATTCTTAAGGAATTCAAGGCTTTAGATAAATTCACACCTGAAGAGCGTATAGAAAATAGAATTGAGAAATTTGCCAACATGGGCGAATTCGAAGAGTAAGAAATCTATAATCTTAGATTAAAGACCACAGGCAAGTGCTTTGTGGTCTTTTTTGTTTTGTCTAATTTTCAATAAACCATCTCATATGGCAAAGCAGAAAAATGCAGTAGTCTTATACTTTTTGGAGATTCTAGTAGTGATTATTGGTATCACTGCTGCTTTTGCTCTTGATCGCTGGAGTAGCAATAACAAAGAGAACACGCTAGAAAAGAACTACAAGAGTTCATTGGTAGCTGATTTGGATAAGGACATTAAAGACCTTCAGATGGTTATTGACTCCACGAATACAATTCTTAAGAATATAGGTGAGGTTTTCCAATTTAACTACACCAATGCCTCGGTTGAATCTTATAAAAGAAGGCACGTAGTAAGTACGTATTTGGCTTCTTATTTTTATCCTCAGAATGGCACTTATGTTTCACTTATCAATTCAGGTGATATTGCGGTGATCAAGGATTTTGAGCTGAAAAAAGAGCTTTCTGATCTATACAATGTGAAGTATAAAGAGATTGAAAGAATCGATCAGGTGATTAAAAATCTGGTGGATAATATGATTCAGCCTTACATGATTCAGAAAGTTGAGTTTTCGATAAGACGCGATGGAATTGGTAGCGCAGGTCCTCTTAAGACAAATGAAGCAACAAACATGATTGGTAGCATGTTTAATCTAATGAGTGCAAGGCAACAAGCATATCAGGATATCATTGCACAGTGCGACAGTTTGAAGTCAAAAATTCAAAAGGGTAGAGCAGATTAGTATGAGTAAAAACCGGTTATCATTAAAGTCAATTCTGGTTGATTTGTTAATTGTAATCATTGGTATTACAATCGCTTTCTGGTTGAATAATTGGAATGAGGCCAGGAAGCTCAAAGAGGTAGAGATTTCATTCATTACTGACCTTAAAGAAGAGATGTTAAGCGATAGCTCATTATTTAGCTTTCATGTAGGAATCAGTGAGACTACCATCAAGAGATTAGATACATTTATTGAGATTTGTAAGTCCAAAGATTATACGAATGATTCACTTAATTTCTACGTGAATTCTTTGATGGACAGAAATTTTTGGTTGTTGAACTCAAATAGCTATCAGACGCTCGTTGCTGGAGGAAAACTTGATGTGATTTCTAGTATCGAGTACAGAAAACTCATTAATCGCTTTTATACATCACGCGTAATAGATACTCGAAGAGTATCAGATGAAGGCAATAGATTTTTAGAAGATCATTTAAGGCCCTTTCTATATAAAAACTCTGATTGGTATATCAATACTTATAACGTAGATCCTTCATTTGTTAAGACTCGTGAATTTCAAAATCTATTGGCAAGATGGCGAGACTTGGCAGCAGAAAAACTGCAACTTTACAACGAGATCATAACGGAACTCACTTATTTGATAAACGAAAGCAATCAACAGTTATCATTATTAGATGCACCTTCACGTAATTAATACTGGAAATTTCAAATTAGATGGCGGAGCTATGTTTGGTGTAGTTCCAAAGTCGTTATGGCAACGAACTAACCCTGCGGATGACAACAACATGTGCACATGGGCCATGCGTAGTTTATTGATTGAAGATGGAGATCGTCTCATTTTAATTGATAATGGTATAGGGGATAAGCAGGATGCGAAGTTCTTTAGCTATTACTACTTACATGGAGAAGACTCTCTAGATAGCTCTTTGAAGAAAGCGGGATTCAGTCCTGATGATGTAACAGATATGTTCATGACTCACCTGCATTTTGACCATTGTGGAGGAGGAGTAGATTATGTTGGAGATAACCAAGATAAACTAGCCCTACATTTTAAGAATGCAAGTTACTGGTCTAATGCAGATCATTGGGAATGGGCCACTAAACCTAATCCTAGAGAGAAGGCATCCTTTCTAAAAGAAAATATTTTACCCATAGAGGAGAGTGGTCATTTGAAGCACGTTGATCTAAAGTCAAGTTCACCATTTAGTCAATTTGATATCATAACGGCAGACGGACATACAGACAAACAAATGCTGCCAAAAATCAAATACAAAGACAAGACGATTGTCTTTATGGCGGATCTTTTGCCATCAGCGGGGCACATTCCTTTACCATATGTAATGGGTTACGATACAAGACCTTTGAAAACGATGAGTGAAAAGGCAGCATTCTTAGAAGAGGCTGCTGAGAATGAATACATACTTTTTCTCGAACACGATCCAATAAACGAATGTTGTACCGTTAAAAAGACAGATAGAGGGGTGAGACTGGACAAGACGTTCAGCCTAAACGAAATACTTTAATGAAGATAGGTATAGCATTATCAGGAGGTGGCGCAAGAGGAATCGCTCATTTGGGTGTTCTTCAGGCATTAGAAGACAATGGAATTAAAATCACTCATGTGAGTGGCGCAAGTGCAGGCTCTATAGCTGCTGCATTTTATGCTCACGGGTACAGTCCTAAGGAGATTCTGAGGATAATGAACAATACCAATTTGCTAAAGCTAGCATGGCCGGCTTTTAGTACACGTGGCTTACTCAGTATTGCCAAATCCGAGCGTATCTACAAGAAGTATATGCCTAAGGACAACTTCGAGGACGCTCAGATGCCTTTGTATATAGCAACCACTAATCTGAATACGGGTAGGCCAGAAATGTTCAGCTCAGGTTCGTTAAATAAGGCCATTATGGCTTCTTGTTGCATTCCCATCATTTTTGATCCAATTAAGATTGGAGCCCATCATTATGTAGATGGCGGTATTTTGAATAACCTGCCAACTGAAGTGTTAAGGGATGAGTGTGATTATGTGATTGGTGTAAATGTAGCACCGGTTGTACCTGAAGATGAGCTTGGAGGTCCCAAAATGATGATCGAAAGGGTATCTATGCTGGCATTAAGCTCTAATGTGTTAAGCAGCAGTAAACTTTGTGATCTATATATAAAACCCAACGAGCTTAGGCAGTTCGGTACATTCGACTTTAAAAAGTCTTCAGAGCTCTTCAAAATAGGCTATGAGTATACACAACACATGCTAGATGTTTCTGACACTTCAAAGCTTAACAATCTAGCCGTTTAACCGTCTTTTTCTTTGAACCAATACAAATTGGTTAAGACTTCAATAAAAGTTTAAAAATGCTGCAACCTTTTATAGGGTCTATTACGTCTGTGTTCAGGTTGCCAAGGCAAAATTTTTAGGATCAAACTCAAACACTCAATGAAGAAGTTCTACTTCTTACTCTTTTTTTTCTTGTTTTTTAACGCAGTTCATTCTCAAGAAAAGTACACACTCAATGGTTATGTGCGAGATGCAAAATCAGGTGAAGAATTAATCAATGTAACGGTTTTAGTCACTGAGACAGGAACAGGGGTTATTACTAACCCATATGGTTTTTATTCTTTGACGCTCCCCGAAGGTAGCTATGAAATTCAATACAGGTTTATAGGGTTTATTACTAAAAAGGAGACTGTTGTCTTAGATAAAGATGTTTCTCTCAATATAGAACTTGAAGAAGAAACGTTGGAGCTCGAAGAGGTGGTGGTAACGGCAGAGCGTGCTGATGAAAATGTCACCAGTATTCAAATGAGTACCAATCAGATAGATGTGGCTCAAGTAAAGAAACTACCTGCGCTTTTTGGAGAACCTGATATCATTAAAACCATACAGTTGTTACCTGGTGTGATTTCGGCAGGAGAGGGCACCTCAAGCTTTTTTGTGCGTGGCGGAAGCGCAGATCAAAACCTTATTCTAATAGATGAAGCGCCTGTATACGACCCGTCTCACTTATTCGGGCTGTTCTCTGTATTCAATGCTGATGTTATTAAGGATTCTGAATTGTATAAGGGAGGCATACCCGCCAGATTTGGAGGTAGACTATCTTCCATTTTAGAAGTAAGAACGAAGGACGGTAATAACAAAGAGTTTGGCGGAGAGGCAGGAATTGGCCTTTTAGCTAGCTCAGTCATGGTAGAAGGCCCAATTAAAAAAGATGAAAGTTCCTTTATTGTTTCTGCTAGGAGAAGCTATGTGGATCTATTTCTGAGAGCAGCAAATCAGGATAATCTCGTTTATTTCTACGATTTGAATGCTAAGGTCAATTGGCGAGCAAATAATAAGAACAGATTCTTCGTGGCGCTTTATTCCGGTAGAGATGACTTTAGCTTTGGTGATAATTTCAGCTTCGATTGGGGTAATAGAACAGCCACTTTCAGGTGGAACCATTTATTTAATGATAAGCTATTTTCTAACACATCTTTTATAGCCAGTTCATTTGATTATGGATTGGGATCTACTGAAGAAGCTGATGGTTTCCAATGGGATTCAAACCTTCAAGAATACAGCTTGAAACAAGATTTGAATTACTTTTTTAACCCTAAGTTACAGGCAGACTTCGGTTACCATTTCACATTTAGGAGATTTGCACCTGGTAAAATAAGTCCGGGAGAAGGTTCAATTTTTAAGGAAGTTCAATTGCAAAGAGAGTTCGCTTTAGACCATGCTTTCTATTTTGGATTACAGCATACCATCACACCTAAACTGACATTGAATTATGGTGCTCGTTTATCGATATTCCAAAATGTAGGAAGAGGAACAGTCTATGAGTATTTAGATGTATTGGATAATACAAATCCTATTCGAGTAGACTCTACTGTTTATGGCCGATTAGAAAACATTAAGACATACACGAATTTTGAACCTAGATTCTCAGCTCGTTATCTTCTCAATGGTACTTCAAGCGTAAAGCTTAGCTATAACAGGATGGTACAAAATACCCATCTGATATCCAGTGGAACAGTTCCATTACCTTTTAATACATGGGCACCAAGTTCTACCTATTTGAAGCCACAACTGGCTGATCAGGTAGCGGTCGGGTATTTTAAGAATTTGAGTGATAATAGGTACGAATTTTCGGTAGAGGCCTACTATAAGACCATTGATAACATAACCGACTTTGCCGATAATGCCCAGATCTTCTTTAATAGAGATTTAGCAACAGAGTACAGACAGGGGACATCTGAGGCCTATGGCTTAGAATTAATGTTGCAGAAAAAGAGAGGCCAGCTGACAGGTTTTGTGGCTTACACATGGTCGAAAGTTGAACGAGATGTACCAGATGTAAACCTGGATAGACCTTTTCCTGCAAACTATGACAGGAGACACAACTTAAACCTAGTGGCAACCTATGACTATAACGACAAGTGGGTATTTGGAGGAAACTTCACTTATGGAACAGGCAGACCCATTACCATTTCATCCGGCTCTTACGAATTTGGAGACGGCTACGTTCCAGATGTCATTACCGAGAGAAATGGATTCAGGCTCCCTGACTTTCATCGTATAGATTTAAGTGCAACACTGACTCCAAGGCGAAATAAAGGCAAGAAATACGAGACGTCATGGATCTTCTCATTGTATAATGTCTACAGTAGAAAGAATCCATTCTCATTGTACACTAGAGTGGCATTAGACGATGATGACAACGTGATTGGTGATGGGACAATCAAAGAAGCACGTATGATTTATCTATTCCCAATTTTACCTTCAGTTACCTATAACATTTCATTTTAGACACATATGAAACGATTTTATATTTTCATGACATGCATTCTTCTTACAGTCTTGAGCTGTGAGGAAACAGTGATTTTGGACGTTAATAGTCTTGATGAGAGGGTAACGATTGAAGGTCAATTGACGAATCAAGAAGGACAAACCTTCGTAAAGCTTTCGCGAACTAGAGACTTCTATTTTCAAGGTCAGGCGCCTAGAATTACAGATGCCATTGTTGAAGTAAGCGATGAACTCGGCAATCGCTTTACATTTGCACATAACCCGGATAATAACCCAGAGCTGCAAGGTTTTTATTTTCCGGTTAGTCCGCTGGCAGGCAGAATAGGGGGTACTTATCAATTGAATGTTGAAGTGGGTAGTGATCGGTTCACTGCTTCTGAAACCATGTTACCGGTAACGGCTATAGACTCATTAGGTGTGGTTTTGGATGAAGAGGAGAGAGATGATCCAGAAACCCCTGGTAGATACTATGAGGTGACTTTCTTCGCGTCAGAACCTCAAGACAGAAAAGATCAATACCTCTTTAAATTCTACCGAAATGATTCTTTAGTTAAGGATTTCCCTACTGATATCTACTTCTCAGACGATGAATTTTTAGGAGAAAGAATTGATGATTTGACCATTGCTGGGTGGTATGCCGATGGCGATCGCTGCAAGGTTGAAATGTATAGCCTTACTCAGGAAGCGTTCATTTTCTACTCTGACTTATTCAATCTAGTCAATAATGATGGTGGTATGTTCAGTCCACCTCCAGCAGATCCTAGAAATAATCTTAGCAATGGTGCTTTAGGGTATTGGCAGGTAAGCGCTTTAGACGAGATGGAGATTGTTGTCTCTCCACCTGAAGAGGACTAGTCAACTGTGATCAAAAAGTAATTTTTCTTACCTTTTTGAGCCAAGAAATACTTGTCTTGAAGTAGCTTTATGGCTGGTTTGGCGTTCATGTCATCAATTTTTGATTTGTTCACATAAACGCCACCATCTTTAAGCATTCTGCGTGCTTCTCCTTTTGATTTGAATATGGTTTCTTTAGTAGTTACTGAAAGTAAGTCGATGTAATTCTCACATTCAGCTAACTCAGCTGTAGAAATGGTCACTTGTGGTACACCTTCAAACACAGATAGCAGTGTAGACTCATCAAGTGTCTCTAAGTCTTCTGCCGTAGATTTACCAAAAAGAATATTCGAGGCGTTAATAGCCATTTGTAGGTCTGCTTGGGAATGGATTCTCTTTGTTATATCTGCCGCTAGTGTTTTTTGAAGAAGTCTTTGGTGAGGTGCTTCGTTATGCTGTGTCTCTAAGGCTTCAATTTCTTCTTTTGGAAGGAGCGTAAAGATTCTGATAAAATTGGCTGCATCTTCATCTGAACTGTTCAACCAGTATTGGTAGAACTTGTATGGTGAAGTTTTCTCTTTGTCTAGCCATACATTGCCACCTTCAGACTTGCCAAATTTCGTTCCATCTGCCTTCTTGATAAGAGGAGCAGTTACTGCAAAAGCTTCTCCTTGCGCTTTTCGTCTGATCAGTTCTGTACCTGTTACGATATTACCCCATTGGTCAGAACCACCCATTTGAATTTTACAGCCGTGCTGCTCATACAAATGGTAAAAATCATAGCCTTGAACCAATTGATAAGTGAATTCAGTAAATGACATGCCTGATTCTAATCTGTTCTTTACAGAATCTTTGGCCATCATGTAATTCACTGTAATGTGCTTGCCTACATCTCTGATAAATTCTAGGAAGCCAATGTCTTTAAACCAATCGTAATTATTTACGATTACTGCCGAATTTTCTCCACAATCGAAGTCTAAGAATTTCTCAAGCTGTTGCTTTTGACTTTCGAGGTTGTGATTAAGGACCGCCTCATCTAAAAGTGGTCTTTCAGCTGATTTACCTGATGGATCTCCCACCATACCAGTAGCTCCGCCTACTAATGCAAATGGTTTATGTCCTGCTCTTTGCAAATGAACGAGTAGCATAATTGGCACTAGATTTCCAATGTGTAATGAGTCCGCAGTAGGGTCGAAACCTACATAACCTGACGTCATCTCTTTGTTTAATTGGTCCTCTGTTCCGGGCATCATGTCATGGATCATGCCCCTCCACTTCAATTCTTCAACTAAAGGATTGCTCATTAGCTTTGATTTAGGTCGGCAAATATAAAATAAGGATTCAGCGTGTGAAAGCAGGAAAGAAAAAAGCCTGGATTACCAAGCCAGATTTCCATAATTGTCTTGTTGATCGCTAGTGTCTTGATTAGACTCAAGGCTAACGCTTCTTGTTGATCTAGAAGGAGAGGAGCTTTCTACTGTAGGTATTTCAATTTCTGTTCCAACAGTAACCTTTCCATTCATTTCTGCCCCTTGCTCTACGGAGATGTTTTTAGCGAAAATCTTTCCGTACACCTTGGCATTAGAGGAAATATGAAGATGTCCGTTAGAAACTACATCTCCATTTACATATCCTTCAATACTAATGTCCGTGCCACTTAAATTTCCTCCAATTTCTCCGTGACTACCAATGATAATCTTCTCGCCAGAGATCAAATCACCAGTAACAAATCCATCTACCCTTATAGAGTGCTCAGAAACCATGTTTCCTGATATGATTGATCCTTGCCTTACCTGAGTAATGTGCGTAGATGGATTTGCGTTATTTGAAGTACCCTTTGGCATTAATATTCAGCTGGAATAGAAGATTCTGAACTTAAATTGCTCTCGTCATAGACTGATACAATGGTAGTCGCATTTCCAATATCTAGTCCCACGGCACTGCTTTTTACGCCTCCATTTAGTTGGGCAGAATTGATGCAATAACCTCTACTCGCCAATGATTGTGGTTCATGGGCTACTTCAAGATCTAAGATATCTCTGAACTCCTCTTTGAAGCAATCTACTAATGCAGGATACATTGCGCCACCTCCACCAAGGAACATGTTGTGCGACATGGTAAAGTCATTATCGTTGAATGCTTTTCTCATAGCAGGAGAGATCACATCTTCATAGTATTGTTTCAATACTCTATCTCTCATACTTTGAATATCAATTCTCTTTCTATTCAAGAAAATTACTCCTTTTTGGAAAGCAGCATCGATTTGGTGCTCTGTTTTGAGCTCTAAATAATATGTCTTAGCTAATTCTTTTTCTAGAAGGTTCACAGCGTAACGTAAACCATAAGTTGAAAGTGATGTTCTTTGAACAATACCGCCTTCTGTCGATAACAAGCCCTCTAGCGTACCATATCCTAGAGACATCACAAAGAAGTTACCAGAAGCATTTTGAATGCCTTTTCTCAAAGCGATTGCACAACCGATTACCTCGGGGATGATTTGGACATTGTCAATGTCTACTTGAACATTCTTTTTGGCTCCTCCGCCATAAGTAGCAGCATCGTACTCAACCACATGGTTTTGATTGATAAGGTTAGCGGCAGTTTCTTTATACAACTGAAAAGTTGAAAAAGGGAATCCTGTCGATACAGTTAAAGGATTGCCTAATTTTTGATTGGCTACTAATAAACCAGATTTAAGTAGTAATGCGTAATCTAATTCATCAGGAGCTGCATTTACGTTTCTGTGTGGTGAAATACCTTCTGTTAATGCTAGATTTCCGATTACGTATCCATCTCCATTGTGGTAAACTTTTAATCCGTTTATTAAATCAGGAGAAACGTTTCTAAGATCGGTGTTATTCCCTTCGAAAACGCTTGGGAAGGTGTAGGTCTTAAACATAGTTGGTTTATAATCTGGTTGGATTCTTTCTTAAAACTCAATTATACGATTTAATCTGCAAGCAATGCCTATTATACCGTAAAAACAGCCTGAATTTCTGAAAATGTTTTCACATTTAAAATTCAAAAATGTCATTGGTCAATTACAATTGCGAGCTTATCATTCTCTTGGCTGACGGCCATTCGGCTAATACCCTTAGAAGCCATTGAACCTAAGTCTGTTAGCTCTTGCCACGTTTCATGGTTTTTAGGATTATACATGTGTAGTGTTGAGCCTTTGCTTGTGATGAACGTACCATCTTGGGTAATTGTCCAGTCTGAAGCACCCTCTGGTTTTTGAATAATCTTACTGAACTCTCTATTCCCAGCATCGAGTCTGTAGATCACCTTTTCACCAGTTTCTTCTGTTCGTTCGAATGCAAAATCGTTTGTACCCGGAATTAGTTTGATGGTTCGTTCTATGTTTGATGTAATGATATCGTCATCTACTTTGGTGGCGTTGGCAAAAACAGCAGTTACTGGATCCCCAAGAACAAACATGAGTACATCATTCTTAGTGTTCCAAGCATGATATCCAACAGGGGCTATCTTTTCGAAAATGATTGAGGGTTTGGTTTTTCTATCCATCTGGAACATCCATAGCCTTTGTGTTCCATCTTCTTCAACTCTTACAGTTGCGAATGATGAATAGCCGGGTATAGGGTAGGGAGAGTATTCGCTTGTACTGGTCTTAGTCAGGTTGGTTAGTTTCTCTTCATACAAATCATATATCATAATGTCGTTCTGACCATTGATGTGTGAAGAGAACAGGATATAATCATTATTGAAGAATGCAGGTTGATTATCATAACCTTTTCTATTGGTAATATTTCTTTCGTTTGAAAGTGTGATTTTGCCCTTTTTCTCCTTCATGTCAAATACAAATATGTCGGTACTAGGAGGAGGGGATTGTGCTGTCAATTGAATGCAGAAAAGCACAAAAAATAGAAGTGCGGGAATACGTGATTTCATATACTCTGGTTTGAAATGGAATTTATTCAAAATGAGTAAACGATGCAATATTCTTTCTAATCAATTTAAATTAATACTATAGGTATGATTTATTAAATAACTGATATAAAGGATTATAAGTAATTTTATAATTGACTTGCTAATTATATGAGCATAAGAATTTTTGCCTTTCCAAACCTATTTAAAAACGATTAGTTAATAGTCCAATGAAGCATTTCAGTTCAGCATTGTTAGATCAAATGAGATTGGTGTCAGACCCAGACGCTGATAATGTATTAAAGGCCTATAATGGGGATTTTGCAAGATTGAAATCTCATATGAGTTCTTTGGTTGACAATAGCACGTTCTTGACAGATGAGGCAGAAAAAGAACTGATCGATTTATGGGATAAGCTTCAATCAGGGAGAGCAAATTTGGATCAGGATATACTTCAGAAGGGTTTCAAATTCTTTGATACACACGCTAGTGACGTGATGTTACTACTTGGTTTGCTATCCTTGCCTTATTGCTATGCTGCTGCAAAAGGTGCAGAGGTTCTGGTTCGTAGCAAATACATCTTGGAGAATCCGGAGAAACGTTTGTTAGAGACAGCAGAGTTTGTCTTTGAGGTAATGAAGAAAGATGCGTTCTCAGAAAAAGGGCGCGGATTAATACAAGTTTTAGAGGTTCGGTTAATGCACGCCATGATTCGTTACCGTATTGAGCTTTCTGGGCAGTGGGACGTTGCGATCCAGGGTAATCCAATCAATCAAGAAGATATGGCGGGTACTAATCTAAGCTTTTCACTAATTGTTGTAAGAGGTTTAAGAGAACTTGGCAAAGACATTCCGGTAAGAGATGCTGAAGCTTATATCAATTATTGGAATCAATTAGGATCTCTCCTTGGGTTAGAGAAGGACCTACAGCCAGAAACTGCTAAAGAAGCCTACCTGCTTGAGCGAAACATAAGAAAGCGCCATTTTAAACAGTCTGAGGCAGGTGAGAAACTCTTCAGTTCTTTGAGGAATTATTTTGTAAAAGCCACTGCAGGTTCACCCATAGAAGGACTCACTGATGCTTTTATGGAGAAACTACTTGGCCAAGAGGTTTCTAAAATGTTAGGATTACAAATTACTAGATTAGATAAACTGGCTTTACTTCCTTACACTTCATTTCTAAAGCTCAAGAACACGATTGGTAATCAACAAGATTCATATTTGACCGCTATGGCTCAGTTTAATGAGCAAAAGAGTCAAATGAGCTAGTGAATTAAAAATCAAGACTGTGACTCTTACAACTCTTTTGAGTTAGGCCGTGTCAAATAAGACAAGGACAAAACTCAAATTAGAAATGGTCAAGAGAATAAAATCATTAAACCGGGTAAATTGGCTCTTTACACTTAGCCTCCTGGTGATCATCACTTCGTGTGACACTGAAGAATTTAACCCAGACTCGCTCGTCTTAAATTTCGATTTTCAACAAGATCCCCAAGGATGGATCGGTGGCTTTTCTGATTATCATGATCAAGACAATGCGATTGAATTCTATGAAATGGAATTCTCTCATCAGAATCTCCCATCACCACTAAATCAGAGTCTAGGGTCGTTGAGGATACACGGCAGTAATCGTAGCGATGACTTATTCATGTATATCAAAAAGCAGATTTCAGGCTTGGTACCAAACCGACATTACAGATTGAATTTTGATATAGAGTTTGCTACTGATGTGGCATCAGGTTTAGTGGGAATAGGAGGTGCTCCTGGTGAAAGTGTTTATGTAAAAGCAGGAGGAACTATGGAAAGACCTGCTTTGGTACTAGATACTAGTGAAAACCTTTTACGATTAGACATAGATAAGGGAAACCAATCTCAAGGAGGTAGTCAAATGCAAGTAATCGGGCACATTGCTAATGGCACAGAGGAATCGACTTACATGTTGAAGCGCATTCAGTCTCAAACCGACATTAGTGTTCAAGCCGATGCTGAAGGGCAATTGTGGGTAATCATAGGAACAGATTCAGGATTTGAAGGCATTACAACTCTCTATTACAATAGTGTGTCTATCGAATTACAAAGCTTTAATAACTAAGTATTGATATATAAGACTTTTAAAACACAAAAATGAAAAAGATACTTTTAGCCTTTAGTTTGATCGGAGTGGTTTGCCTATCAAGCTGCGATAATGGAAATGATGGTTGCTTGGAAATACGTGTAATCACCGGAATTTGTGGTATGTCCGTGGTTCAAGTTGTAAATGGTGATTTCCCTGGTGATTTGGTGACATGGACGAATTATGAAGGTGAGCGATTTGACAATGTTTTCGGTACGTTTATCGATCCATGCTTGATTGGCGAAATCGGAGATGACAGCCGTTTATTTATTGAGGTAATTGACGAACCAATTGACTCTCAATGTGCAGTTTGTTTGGCACTACCCGCCAATATGCCAGAAAACTTCTACAACATTAGACAGATTGCTGATTGCAGTGTAATCGGTGATCTATAATTTATAGAGAATTGGATTAAAGGCCTTTGAAGCAACGATAACCTTATCGCCAATTTTGAGGCCTTTTCTTTCACTTTCGTCTAATACGATCCTTACAGTATCCAATCCCACGAGTACAGTTACAATGGAAATAAACTCCTGATCTTCTATTGAGAGTACTTCGCCATTAAAGCTGAACTTTCCACTGAGAGCTTTGCTACCTAAAATCTCTGTAGGTTTACCATCAGCAACAATTTTTCCATCCTCGATCTCAATTAATCGATCGGCCATTCGTAAGATTTCCCCTTGATCGTGTGTGACCATTAGGGTCGTAAGTTTGAACCGTTGATGAAGCTGTTTGATATGTTGTTGAAGCTTGATTCTGATTTCAGTATCTAAAGCCGACAGGGGCTCATCAAGCAGGAGAAGACTTGGTTTTCTCACCAAAGCCCTAGCCAAAGCTACTCGTTGCTTTTGTCCACCGGAGAGGGTATCCGGTTTTCTGTCTAAAAGCTCATTTAGCTCCATTACTTGTATTAGATCTTCTACATGCTCTTTATCCGCATCTTTATCAGCGGCAAACTCCAAATTCTGCTTTACCGTGAGGTGTGGGAATAGTGCATAGTCTTGAAAGACAAAACCTATGTTTCTGGTTTGAATGGAAAGATTAGTGCCAGTGGCAGATTCGAACCAGTTTTGGTCATTGACTTGAATTTTTCCAGCTTCAGGGCTTAGAAGACCCGCTAAAAGCCGAAGTAAGGTAGATTTTCCTGCACCAGACTTACCTCTTATCGCTACGAACGAGCCTTCTTTAATTTCAGTCTGTAGATTGAGCGTAAAAGAATTTGCTCCAGACTTAAAAGATTTATGAAGGTCTAGCTTAATCATTTCGATTCAATTTAAAATGACCTCCATTGAAGAGATAAACTGATAGTAAAATGCCGAAGCATAGGGCGAGCAGTACTAATGAATAGGCATTAGCTAAACCATAGTTTAAGCTTTCAACCTCATCATAGATCGCAATAGAAGCTACCTTAGTTTCTCCAGGAATATTACCACCAATCATGAGCACTACTCCAAATTCACCAATGGTATGAGCGAAAGAAAGGACTAAACCAGTAAGTATTGCTGGTTTGATATTAGGTAGTAACACCTTCAACAAGGTAGTCCATTTCGATTTACCCAAGACATAAGACGCTTCTTTCAAAGAGGGAGGGAGCTTGCTCAGGGCCCCGTAAATCGGCTGCACCATAAATGGTAGACTGTAAATCATTGAAGCCAGTACTAGGCCTTCAAATGAAAAGATCAGTTCAAGTCCTAAAGTCTCTTTTAACCAGCCACCAAGGCTGCTGTTGGGGCTGAATGCCAGCAATAGGTAAAATCCTATCACCGTTGGAGGAAGAACAAGCGGTAAACTGATAAGGGCTTCAATTACAGGTTTAATTCTCGATTTACTCGATGCTAGCCAATTAGAAATAGGGACTGAAATAAAGAACAACAGAATGGTTGTAACCAGCGCTAGCTTGAGCGACAGAAATATGGGTTGCCAGTCTATCAATTCGATAGCATTAATTCATTCGTTTTGATCAATGCCTTTACTTGGCTACCTTTTTCTAGATTCAATTGATCAACGGCATTTGCTGTAATTATAGCTTTTATAGGCCCGCATTGAGAGTCTATGGTTATTCTTGCTAACAGTTTGCCTTTTTCAAGATCAACTATGGTACCAGGTATTTGGTTTTGTTGGCTTATCGCCAATTCTTGATCTAGACCTATGGTTACTTCGGTCTCTTTAAAGATAATCTCGGTTTCTTCACCTGCCATGGGTGTATAAGAACCTTCATTGAGAATAATTGAAGTAAGCTTTATGCCATTTACCTCTACCTTAACCAAACTCAATTGTTGGTTAATGTCAATGTCAGTGATAACGCCTTTCAGGTGATTCAAATTTCTCTTGAGTTTTGAAACTAAGATTTCTTTATACCTAAAGTTGCTAAGAAAATTGATCCAATCGTGATTGAAGATGTCTTTTTCTCCAAGCGTATCACAATTAGATCAATTCCAATCAAGGGATTCTATTCTTTCCTCAGATTAAGCGCAGGATTGATACGAATGATTCTGTTACTCTGCCATAGTATGGCTGATAGACCAATTGAAAGTGTGATGATACTACTAATCAACACCTCTGTAAAGTGAACCCCTCCACTGAATTTGTTGTAGATGCTCACAAACAAATGATCATAAAACAGGTAGGCTCCCGGCATAGCGATAAGCAAAGCAATCAACCATAGTTTTAAGAACATGCCTGAAAGATTACCGAATAATGTCATGGCATTGGCTCCGAGAATCTTGCGAATCGCTACTTCCTTACGTCTGTTTTCAGTAGAGTATATGACCATTCCTAATAATCCAAGGCTCGAAATGGTTATCGAAACCAGTGCAAGGAAACCGAAAATCTTCATGGCTGTGAACATAAAATCATAGCTCTGAGCAACTATCGTTTCCAAATACTTAGGGCTAAACTGGCTATCCGGATTCAGTTTATTCCAAACCGTTTCCATTTTGGCTACAGTTGATTCAGGATTTGAAGGAGTAATTTCTACAATAGCAAAGTTGAATTTGGTTTCGTCTAATCGCATAACCATGGGTTCAATTCGTTGATTTAAGGGCTCATGGTTGTAGTCTGCTACAATGCCCACAATTTGAACCTGTTTGTCCCCAAGAATTCTAATCAAGCTATCTCTCGGGTCATTCTCGATATTGTTGAGTAAGCTTAGTAGCTTCTCATTAATCAGTACTTGCTCAAACTGAACATCAGTCAGGGACTGCTCGCCCCAAATCATCTTCATATCCATTTGATCTACTAAGTCTTGACTAATGAATATCTCTCTAGTTCTGATAGAATCAGCTTTGTCTTCACTGAAGAAATAATTTGATCTTGAAAGCGGTAAGCCAGGAATATTCGAACTAAAACTGATGTTTTCAATGCCATTAACAGCCTTCATTTCATTGGCCAAAAGATCAATATCTTGAGTTTGGAGAGGGACAATTACTTTATTGGCTTTACTAAAACCCGGATCATACGATGTGGTATGGGTATACTGTCTCAATACCACACCAATACCAATCATGAAGGATAAAGACAATACGAACTGAAAGACCAAGAGTCCTTTTCTAAAACCTGATATGGAAACCTTGTTCTCGTTGATTCTCTTGCTTAAAGCGGCAATAGGTGCAATTCGAGATAAATATATGGCTGGCACAACACCAGTAATCAGCCCGGTGACTATGGCAAAACCTAAGAACATCACCAATACTTCACCAGTAATCTCAAAAGTGAGTGCTTCTGCACCAATGAGCATGGAGGTAAATTCCACCTTCATGTAGTTGAAAAGGAGGGTAGACAGCAGCATACTAATCACACAGACAATCACAGTCTCTACTAAAAATTGTCTGATAATGAACTTGTTGGGGCTTCCAATTATCTTTCTTATACCAATCTCTTTGGTACGATTTAGCGTATTCGCTATGGCCATGTTTACATAATTGAAGCAGGCCGGTACCAGAATCATAAGCGATATTCCTATGAAGTATAAAAGGCCGTCATAGCCAAAGATTACACCTAAGCCATCAGAATAGTTAGGGCCTGGATTAATTTCAGTGATCCCCTGAACGTAGTATTCGGCTTGAGAAGATTCTAGGTTAAAGAAGGCTTCACCATTCTTACCCAAATCGGATACTACACCTTGAATTTCCTTTTTAGGTAAGTCCGATTTGAAATAGAAGTAATTACTACCAAATTCTGTCCAGCCCGTAGCACCAATCTCTGTTCTGTCATTGGCTAAAGAAATGTTGGCAATCAAATCAAACTTAAAATGAGTATGCTTTGGAAAAGGTGCTAATACGCCTCCAATTTCATAATCACCATGGTTTTGAGTTTCTAATGTTTTTCCGATTACATCTGTGGTGTTGAAGAGTTTCTGAGCGAGTTTTTCAGTGATGATGATGCTTCTCGGGTTTTCAATGGTGCTGAAACCGCCACGCTGTAATTCAAAATCGAATAGTTTAAAAAAGCTCGGCTCTGTGTAATAGCCGTGCATGCGGATAGGGTCGCCTAATGATTCAACAGTGGGGAAGAAGTAATCATTAATAGCCACACTTTGCGAAATACCTTGTGTATTATTTCTTATGAGGTCCGCTAAAGCAGGAGGAGAGGAGGCGAAGTGATCTTTGTCTCCTGAAGTAGTCAATTCTGTCGTGATGCGATAGATCTTATCTGCTTCATCATGAAATTGATCAAATCTTTTGAGATCAGAGACCATGGCTAAACACAACAGTCCAATAGACATACCTAAGGCTAAGCCAAAGACATTAAGGAAAGTGAATAGCTTTTGTTTTTTGATGTTTCGAAATGAGATTTTGATGTAGTTGAAAATCATTGTATTGAATTTTTGACCTGATACGTAATTAGAATATGAGCTATCGCTTTTGCGCTTTTGAATAGCGTAAGAAAAGGACAGCTTTAAAACCTCCACCCAATATTCCCACCGGGCGCGAAAGTGACCTTTATGCTTGAGAGTGTCTTCAAATATTTCGTGTAAATCACCCAGCAAATCTTCATTATAGGCCTGACCACTGGCCCATTTAAAGAATCGTTCTGCATGTTTAGGAGGTGATTTCATGACTTACCCAAGCTGAATATTAGAATTTGCCCAAAGCTCATCGCGTAGGCTTTTCATGTTGTGTAATGCTTCTTTAGCACTTTGTGTGATTTCGAAATAGCGCTTTCTTCTTCCGCCACGTTTTGCCGTGGGTTCGCCAAGATAAGAGCTTAGAAATCCCTTTTCCTCCAATCGGGTGAGGGTAGAATGCAACGCACCTAAACTGATTTTACGATTTGTCTGCGCGTTGATCAGTTCAAGAATGGATGTGCCATATGCCTCTGTTCCCAGATTGGATATAACCAATAATGCAAGTTCTTCGAATTCACCGAGATAGCCTTTCATGGTATATATTATTTGTTTCTATTTTTAATATTAAATACTAGACGTGAACATAAGGAATATGTTTCTATTTTTCATATTAAATAAATTTTCGTATCATTTTTTGAGCTGAAAAGCATAAGGAAATGGGAGTGAGGCTAGGTATAAAACCTTCGTTACAACCTATTTATAGCCATATTTTCTTATAATCTGTTGGCCTTTATCTGAAAGTACAAATTCTGTAAATGATTTAGCTGAATTATTGTTGCCTCGATCGTTTTTGACGATAGCCATGGATTGTGCAATGGGTTTATGCAAGCTGTCAGGGATACTTATCCAATTACCGGTGGGGTTGGCAATAACGGATGATTTAGAAGTGAAGCCTACGTTTACATTTTGAGTGGTTACAAACTGGTTGACCTGTGAGATACTTTCTCCATAGATCAATTTCTCTGTCAAACTTTCTTCTAATGCTAAGACATGTAATACTTCCATAGCTGCTTTTCCATAGGGTGCTGTTTTGGGATTTCCTATGGCTATTCGATTCGCATTTACTAGATCTTGAATATTGACCACAAGGTTCGGACTATTGGACCATAGCACCAGTTGTCCATAGGCGTAGATTTTTGGTTCATCAGTGGTTAGTCCTTGATCGGACAGAGTTTGAGGGTAGTTGGCATCTGCACTAAAGAAAAGGTCGTAAGGTGCCCCTGCACTAATTTGAGCAGTCAATTTACCCGAGCTGCTAATTACCAAGTCTGTTTTGATATTCGATTCGGCTTCAAACGACTTCACCAGCTCTTTCATCGCGTACTGCATATTAGCAGCAGTGGCAATGGTCAGTTTAGATTCAGATTGAGCACATCCAAAAAGAAGTAGAATTACTAGAAACCAGAGTTGCTTCATTTTGGCATATTAAATAGAAAATCAACGATTTCAATTCTCGTTTTGTTTTCTCTTGAAATTTATTCCAATTCCAATGTTTGCCCTATATCCACTCCAATTCGTTTTCACAATTTCACCTGCTCCATCTATAAGTACAGCATCTCTATCTGTCTTGAGTTCTAAGTCGCCACCTATGTTGAAATTGCCACCAAAAAAGGCTTGTACGAACATTGGTCCAAAATAATACCTTGCCGTAAATCCACTTTCAACCCCTAGACTAGTAGAGACGAACGTCAATAATTGTACCTGACGATTGTCTTGAATGATGAATTCTGTACTAAAATCTAATGTCGATGTATTGATATAGGGACTGGCATTTACAGTCAGTTCAAGGTTATTTCTTTTCAAAAAGATATGTTCTCCTATAAGGCCAAAATAAGTGGCTGAAAGTTCCGAGTCTGCTCTGTAACTTCCAGAAAAATCTCCATAAGACACTCTACCTCCTGTACTCATTGTGCCTCCCGTAAAACCAATAGTAACATCTTCAAAATCTACAAAGAGTAGAGACCCCTTAACAGTATAGTAGGCGGGGAAATTCTCAATTATTCTGGCATCGAATTCTAACTGGTTTTGTATTTCCTGTTGGAACGATTTCATTTCAGCCATGCCGAATCCGCCATGACCAAATTCTACGAATAATTTTTGTGCATATACGGTCTGTGTTAAAAACAACAAGACCAAAAACGAAAATCTGCTAATTGATTTCTTCATTTCAAAATTGGTCTAAATATTTACCGTCTTGCCAGAATAGGCGACCATTGGCAATCTGAAAAATGAATGCATTGTTATTAAACAAAAAGCTCACAGGTGTCTGCCTTATGGTAAAGTCGTTTAAGTTCATAATGCTCAGCTGATTAGGTCCATTAAACAATCTGCCTTGAAGAGAATAAATGGTATTAGTGAAAGGATCATACTGACCAAATTTATCCATGTAGAATTGGTTGTCCTCATAGAGAACTTGAGTCTCGTCTGTCTCTAGATTGTAAATAAAAGTTTCAGCATTTCTTCGATAGGCGAGTATTCTGGTATTGTCAATAAATCTCGCGTGAAATATCTGAGTAGCCAATCTTGATTTTTCAACATATTGGCTGCCATTATATTCAAAGAGGTAAGAATTGTCATAGATGTATTTTCCATCTTCAGTTATATCTCCATCTTCATCTGAACCAAAGAAATTATTAGGTAGAGTTACGTCATTACCGGTATTAACATTGAAAACTCTCATCTGACCGCCAGAGGCATACACCATAATTCCAGTGGAAGAGACCTTAGGAATGAATTCAGTATCGTCATAATTACCCAAGGTGAATGAATTCGTAAGGCTAAGATCATTAGGATTAATCTCGAATAGGTTTACACTGTTAATCAGAAATAGTCTCTGTCGATCCTTAGAAACGAATAGTTCCTTTTTGAAACTATTTGCTGGTACACCCAACGTACTCCATTTAATACTATCTGTCTTTTCTAATGAATTGATATCGATTTTGAAGAGATAGCCATCTGTCGCGGTTTTTTCTCTGCTGGTAGTATAAATGCTATTGTAAACATCACTCGAGGCAAAACTTCCGAATGGATGCGTATCAGCACCAATTCTTGCTTCTATTAATTGGAATTCTTGTGGGTTACCTCCCCCGGGTACCTTTGGTATGATGCTTAAGGCAAATGTAGATCGAGAGAAACCAGGGCCTGGGCGGTCATCTGAATCATAGATAAATGTTGTGTCGTTAGGGTTGGTACTTTGGAAAATTATGGGAGCCGGAAAATCATTCCTTAGATATAAATCATAACGGTCTAGCGCATTCTCCACAGTAGGTTTTCCCCAAGTGATTTGAAAATCGCCATTAGGCAAGCCAGTAACTGTTAGGGGATCTGAAATGCGCGTTTCGAAGATCGGTCCCAAAGCACCTGTTGATTCCTGGTTGGCGGCTCTCACGTTAACACTATATCTTACAGCCCCTTCAAGAAAAGTACTATCGGCATAGGAAGTTACATCAGGATCTGTAATGATAAATAATCCACAAGTGCTGAATCCATTTGAAGGGTCTCTTTCGTCTCTGCAGTATTTTTGTACGCGGTATTCTTGAAAGTTAAAGCGGTCGTACTTTTCCCAACTGGGTGTAACAAACCCATTAACTATTTCCGTGCTGATCACGGAAAGTTCTTGAGGTGGTGAAATATCAATGGCCAAAACGAAGCTTTGCTGATAGGCAAGTGCTTCTAAGCCTGAAATATCAGCTAAGCTACCGCTGCCTGTGCGGATAAGATAAGCTATGGTAAGTGTATAGAAGCCAGTTCCATAGTCTGCAGGGTCTATGTTAATGGATAAGTTTCTTGATGATGTACGCGTGAGACTCTCGCCATCTAGAAAAGCTTCTGTTAATAAAACCTGCTCACCGTTGGGTGTAGCTACATTGTATATAAAGTCTTGTTCCGTCCAAAAAGCTATGGTATCACCTTGTATTTGCTCATTTAAGTCGAATTGTCTCAGCGTTGTGGAAATGCCTTGGATTTCCGTAACAGGCGTTACTGAATCGTTAAAATATTCTTCATCCAACTCGAATGTACAAGAGAGGACAAGAAATACTATAAGAATTGCAATGTTCTTACGGTTGAATTGAGCGACCATAACCAATATTTTGACCTATTTGTAGGCTGGAATGTACTTTACTTTTTTAAAGAATCATATCAATATTCTGTGTGGGGTAGTGCTTTTTATATAAATCGTCTTTGAGCCGATATATGCAGTTTTATTACAATAGTGCCAATGATTTTCTTTGTTTAGTGCATCATCGCTAAAGGGAGCCATCAACCATTCTAACTCTCTTAGTTAACGATACTTAAATAGTAGTTTGCTTACGCAAGTGCGTTTAAAACAATAACAGAAAAATTGATTTTCAAAGAATAAAGCTTAAAGAACAGTTAAGACATATAATAAATTTTATATTTATTCTTTCAATTAAACTAGAACAGTTTTGAACCGAGATCAAAACCAAGTAAATCCTAGCGGGCATAACAGAGGTGACTTAAACTCCTCTAATAATTCTTTACTAAAGAAGTCAGGTAAGTTTGCGGCAGGGTTGACTAGTATAGGAGCCATCATTGCCGCAATAGTTAACTTTCTAGGAGACGCTTCTCAGGTTACTTCTTTTGTTGAAGATCACACTCGAAATGAACCGAAAGTTGAAACGGTTACTGAAGGTGAGGGCAATAACACAAAAGATAAACTTACAACTGAAAAATCAATTAATGTTGTGAAGGATGGAAGTGAAGCTGCTTCACGCACTTCTAATTCTTCAGAAATCAGAGAGCCTTCCACTAAAGTTGTAAAGAAAAATCCACCAGTCTCGTATATAGCAGACTATGTAGAGGCAAATTCTGAGGAGTACGAATCGATAGTTTTTGTCCTTTCTTCAAATATTAAGGGTCAAACAGACGCTAACGTACAGTCATCATTAGAAGAGTCATTTGCATCAGAGGATATTGAACCGATATTCCTTTTTAATGAAAAGTTAACACCCTCTATAGCGTCAAAATGGGTGTCAAGTCGAAATATACCAGTCGATGATCTTTTCAAATATGTTGATTACAAAGGGATAGGAACGTACAAAATAGAATATTCTAAAGCCTCTAATGGGCGAGATATCTGTATTATTTCGTTGAACATAAACATTAGGTATACCCAAAACAATCGTAGAAAAGCTAATATATCAGATGACTTTAGAGGCAATGGCTATGATAAGGAGAGCGCTTATCAGGCTGCATTGAAGCAAATTGAGAATTATCAGTTTATTAAATAACCAAATATGAAAAGTAGATCACTGCTAATTTTAATTCTATTCTTGAGTTTTGCTTTCAACTCTAATGCTCAAAGCGAATTTAATAAGAAACTCAGAGAGGTTGTTGAGCAGGCAGCTCAATGTATTGAAGGTTCTGGCAATAAGAAAGTTGGTGTATGGGGCTTTTTTAACGATGCGGGAATGGAGAATATTTTAGGCAAGTATATGACTTCTAAGTTTCCGATTTATATGTCACAGCAGGGTAGTCTAGATGTGATAGACAGAAAAAACCTTGATCTACTACTGAGAGAGAACAATTTAAGTGCTGAAGGCCTCATTGATAAGAATACTGCAAAAGAACTAGGGAAAGTTGCTGCTCTTGATTTAATCATCTCTGGCACTATCTGGATATTCGAGGACAAAGTGGAGTTGAATTTATTCATGTTAGATACTGAAACTGCAGTTTACACTTGTTCCACGGAAGCTTATTTTCAGTTAAATGATGATCTATATTCACTAATGGGTATACGTCCACCAGATTTTAAAGAGGTAAACTACAATCGTGGTTTCAATAGACCATTAAATTCAGGTGAGTTCTATAATGATCCTGCCACCGTCAAATCTGATTGTGCTGAGAATAAAACAGGGGATTTCTGTTTTTTGAATTCGACTAGTAATACGATTATTACTAGTATTTCAGGTATTACCATCAATATAAAGCCGGGAGAGACTCGATGCTATTACAGTCAGAGAGCTTTAGCTAGAGAAGTAAAGGTTTATAATGTGCTACCGGATGGAAGAAGAGGGCAATCTATCGGCCAATTTCAGATTTTTGTTGAACAGTGTCGTTCAAAAACACTAGAGATTAAATAAACCGGAAGACTCCGCTTTTGAGAAATGAGGAGATTCTTCGCTTGGCTCTGAATGACGTTAATTTGAGCAACTCGCAACTCGTCAACTCAACGCCTCATACAAAATCTCCACGGGATGATAAGATTTCCTTTGCGTGCCATCCTTGATCTGGTGACGGCAACTTGTTCCAGCTGCAGCGACAATTACATCCTGATCTAAAGCACGAACTGTAGGGAAGAGCACGAGTTCACCGATCTTCATAGATACCTCGTAATGCTCCTTCTCATAGCCAAATGACCCTGCCATACCGCAGCAACCAGAAGGGATCATTTCCACCTTATAATTCTTAGGCAGACTCAAGATCTTTTTGGTCGGGACCATAGACGATAATGACTTCTGGTGGCAATGACCATGCACTTTTATGGTTTTCGCTTCTTCCGTGAACTGTTCCGTTTTGACACGACCCGCCCTTAGCTCTTTCGCCAAAAACTCCTCAATTGTGAACGTATGCTTAGAAATGCGCTTTGCTTTCTCTTGCATCTCACCTCTGGTGAGGGTAGTGTATTCATCTCTAAAGGTGAGAATCGCAGAAGGTTCGAGTCCTACTAGTGGTGTCTTTTCACAAACCTCATCGGCAAAGACTTTGATGTTTTCTTCCGCAAGAGCTCTTGCTTCGTCTAACAGCCCTTTCGAGAGCTGCGGACGGCCAGATGGCGCATGCGGTTTGTAGATGACATCGTAACCTAGTTTGGTGAGTAACTGAACGGCTTTCTTACCAATCTCAGCATCGTTGTAGTTGGTGAACTCATCGCAGAAGAAGTAGACTTTCTTTTCGCAGATGAGCGGATTGAAATCTGTTTTCAACCATTTCTCTAAGGGTTGCCTCGATAGCTTCGGAATGCTGCGTTGCTTGGCAAAACCGACAGCCGATTTCAAGATGTTTCCGGTGAGTTTATTACCAAAAGCAAAATCGTAAGCCCAAGGCGCCAGACTGGCTAGCTTCATATTCTTGGTAAAAGCGGCAATCTGCTTGGTACGCCAAGGAATACCGTTGGCTTTGTAGTACTGATGCTGCCATTCAGCCTTCAACTTGGCCATATCTACGTTTGACGGACATTCAGAGCTACAGCCCTTACAGGACAGACACAGGTCCATCACGTCCTTAATCTCCTCGCTATTGAATGCATTATCAGAGACCGGATTTGTGAGCATCTCACGTAAGATGTTCGCACGGGCTCTAGTGGTATCTTTCTCGTCTCGGGTGGCCATATAACTCGGACACATGGTACCACCGCTCAATTCAGACTTGCGGCAATCTCCTGAACCATTACAGTTTTCGGCCGCTCTCAAAATGCCTTCGTTATCTGAAAAGTCAAAAGCCGTATCGAACTCAGGAGTTGCCTGCTCAGGCTCATAACGCAACGAAGTGTCCATTGGAGGTGAATCCACGATCTTACCCGGATTGAAGATGTTCTGTGGATCCCACATGGCTTTTACCTGCTTGCAAAGCTCATAATTATGCTCTCCGATCATCTGAGGCAAGAATTCACCTCTCAAGCGGCCATCTCCATGCTCTCCTGAAAGAGAGCCCTTATATTTCTTTACCAGGGTAGCAATCTCTTCTGCGATTAAACGGAATTGTGCTTGCCCTTCTTTGGTCTTGAGGTTCAGAATAGGGCGGAGGTGCAATTCTCCTGATCCTGCATGCGCGTAATGCACAGAATAGAGTCCATGCTTATCTAGAATCTGATTGAATTCCTCGATATAAGCCGGTAAATCAGCAACATCTACGGCTGTATCTTCTATCACAGGCGCTGCTTTGGCATCTCCTGGTACATTTGAGAGCAAGCCTAAACCTGCTTTTCTCAACGACCAGACCAGTTTGATCTTCTTGCCTTTGACCACCGGATAAGAATAGCCTCTTCCGGCATCCTTCAACTCCTGAATCAGCTCTAAGACCTTATCGTCCGCTTCTTCTTCGGTTTCTCCATTCAACTCGACTACCAGAATGGCTTCCGGTTCGCCTTCTACGAAAAAGCGCATATCGGCATACATGGCATTACGCTTGGTGGCTTCCAGGATATAGTGGTCCATGAGCTCGCAAGCCGATGGCGCATATTTTAGGGCAATCAGGTTGGCTTTTAAGCTATCATCAATGGTTTTGGAATGGATACAGACCAAACGCTTGTGATTAGGTGGGAGAGGCGTAAGCTTGATCTTGGCTGCTGTGACCAAACACAATGTACCTTCTGAGCCTGCGATTAAGCTGGAGAAATTGAATTGACTCCCGTCTTCTGAAAAGGGCTGATGTCTTAGCAGCATATCTAAGGCATAACCTGTATTCCTTCTGGGGATATCTGCTTTAGGAAATTCTTTAATAATCTCCTTTTGGTTGGTCTCATCGCGGAGCATTTCCCGTGTATCGAAGTAGATGCTGTTTTGCAATTCTCCGCTGACTGATAAGCCATTACAACGGTCTAAAAAGGCACCTTTATCCACAGGCCCGAACCAAGATTCTGTACCATCGGCTAATATGGTATTGACTTCAAGTAAATGTTCACGTGTGCTTCCATAAACTACTGAATTAGAACCACATGAATTGTTTCCAATCATCCCGCCAATCATGGCCCGATTCGCTGTGGAGGTCTCCGGGGCAAAGAAGAAACCGTGCTCTGCTAAAGCCTCATTGAGATCATCTCGGATGATGCCTGGTTCTACCCATGCATAACCTTCTTCGGCATTGATTTCTAAGATCTTGCCAAAGTGCTTGGAGATATCTACTACTATGCCACCACCTACAACCTGACCGGCTAATGAAGTACCGGCAGTTCTTGGAATCAGTGACTTCCCATTTTCTCTGGCATAATTGACTAAAGTAATCAAGTCTTGCTTGTGGGCAGGTATGGCCACAGCCAGCGGCATTTCCCGATATGCAGAGGCATCAGTAGCATAGAGTCTGCGGGTGGTATTATCTGTAAAAAGGTCGCCTTCTAATTGGGTTTTTAGGGTCAGTAGAGACATTAAGGCGAAATTACAAACTGCTCCTAAAAAGGTTTGATTTTAATGAAGAATTATTGTGCAAACGTGGTTGCTTTGGGGCGCAAGCTCAGCTTCTGATGAGGTGAGAGATGCCGTTTTTATTCAGTTATTTCAATCCAATTTCCTTCAGGATCAGCAATTACGCTTTCATAGTATCCATCTCCGGTGGTGCGTGCTTCTCCAATTACATTAAACCCATTTTTACGCACTAATTCAGTAATGGCGTTTACTTTCTCTTTTGAGCCAACAGATATGGCAAAATGCGTTAAGCCTAGTTTTGTGCCTTTAGCCTCAATAAACTCCGAAACATCAGGTCTATGCATCAATTCAATGCGCGCACCATTTTCGAATGACAGAAAGTACGAACTGAATTGCTTCTGGGGGTTATGGTATTTTTCATTTGACTTTAAGTCAAAAAAGTTGAGGTAGAAACTTCTCATCTTTTCTAAATCTTGTGTCCAAATGGCGATATGTTCAATGGTCATTTGTGTTTTCCGTTAATTAAGAAACGGCTCGGGTATGAAACGTAGGGCGTTTCGAAGCACTTAACTGTCAGCCCTATGTTTTATACCCATTGTTGGCGGTAGTTTTTTATTTACAATTTTCGTTTTTCCAATCGTTCATTACCGTGTTTACTACATTTCCATTCCAACAACTTCTACTACTATTCCAACTAAGTAGTTTCTTGTTGTCATCATTCAAGTTTTGATAGAACAGATCTGAAACCATCAACTCCTTATCATTCCAAGTTTTGTTACCGTATGAACAAAGTTTGCTAGCTCCATTTACTACTTGCCCCATCCAAACAACTTCATTTAATCCACTTCCATTATACCCTGCTTTAATCATTAATACACGACCAAAGTCCATACCTATTCCTACAGTCAAGGGGTCGATTCCTTTCTTTTTATACTTACAATTCAGAGTATCGATTATTGAAGAAAGTTGAGCTGCAGTTGAAAAAACTCCATCAATTTGAGATTTATATTGTGAGTCAAAAACTCCCCAAACACTGTCTCCATGAATATTGATTTCAGCACAATCGTCATTTCCATTAATAACAGCAACACATTCTGAAATATAGGATCTATAAATTCTGGCTAAAGTTGGTCGCTTGTATTTGTCTGGTAGCTGACTCGAGTCACGTATATCAATGAACAATGCTGAAGTCTTAGTTACATAAAATCCATTGGTAAATGTGAGTTTATCTCGAGATGGAATTTTCTCAACTTCTTCAAAAGAAGTGTCACTAGTGTTGAGAATGTCATCAATCCTTTCTCGACTCTTTTCAAAATCATATGATTGGTAATTGCTTTTCATCGGGTGAGGAAGTAGGTGATAAGTTCAAGTATTAGAACTCCCAATGTGGCTACAAAAAACCTTATTGCAATTGAAATGTACTTGAATTTCGACCATGCAATTTTAGAGTTAGTATGTATTTGTTCTGAGAGATGTTTTTCAAACTCATCCTTAGCATTTAAGGCCTTAGATAGTTCTTCATGATAATCTTGAGAATTAGAAAATTTTTCTTGAATGTGCCCGAAATAGATTAATGAATTCGGATTATCATTTTTCAATCTTGGGTTTATGGCTTTGAAGCAATATCCAATGGACAGAACGCTAAGAAGAACTGCAGATACAGTCAATAGAATGAAAAACCAAGACTCTGAAATGAATTCATACACGGCAATAGAATTCGAATAAACAACCGTTATTAAAATCCCATAGACGGTCAAAACAATTACTGCTTTGGTGTCAGAAAACTTTATCCAATCAGTGGTCTTGCTTAATATGTTCCAATATTGTTCTTTCATTTTTCAAATTACCGCCAACGTTATATATGTGCCACTGTGGTGGCGGTTATATTTTAATAGACTGATTATAATACCTTATAGCCACCCTATATATAGTGCTATCAGCTATTTTTCATTATCGTAATTCTGGGTTAGTTGTGTGCGCTAAGGCGGGTCTCTACTTCTAAACTATTGAATGAATAGCATTAAACAAAGGATAAATAGGCTGTTTGGTTTTAGAAGTTACGAGTGGCGAGTTTCGAGTTGCGAGTGGAACTCTTTCGCTAAAGCTTCAGAGTTTAAAAAGGGACTAAGCTGTATGCTTTAGGCTACACACTACGCGGGGGAAAGTTGCGAGCTTCGAGTTGTGAGTTGCGAGGGGTGGTCTTTAGCTAGTTGGTTTCAGGAAGATGTTTAAGCTGGGAGATCCCCGCCTCCGCGGGGATGACAAGCTATATTGGGATGTAGTTACCTTAAACCCCAAACTGCTCTAAGTGGTGATTGAGATGGTAGATCATCAGTTTTGACCAACCCACCTTGTCCAATGCTCCGAAATAGGGATGAGGATGGAAAGGATAATCATCTGATAGGCTGCGGAAGTGAGCAATAGCGTCTTTCAGTTGCTGTCGATCAGCTTCAAAGTTTCCTGGAGGGGTGCCTTCGCCTTCAATTTGTCCAAAGCCTTTGGGAGATTCGACTGGTTCACCGCGTTGAGCTTTAGCTATGACTTCTTGAGGATCAACTTGGCCATATTCTTCTGCCAGTTTTTCACCTAAAGCCATTCTAAACTGGTCTGTGCAATGGGGTAAGACCTGCTGCACCGTCATTTTACCAAACTTAGCTGTATGCTGCTCTGTCAATTGGTCTATTAAGTTAAAGAATTGGTCTTGTTGCTCTTGAGTCATCGTCTTAAAATACGTAATTATACGGGAAGCGTCTTGGATTTCGAGATTTGAACTGCATGGGGGATTGAGTTATGAGTTGCGAGTTATGAGTTGCGAGCCATGAGCTTTGAGTTACGAGGATCCTACTTTACGTCATTCCGAACTTGTTTCGGAATCTTTTTCAATGTTTTCGGAATCGATAAAATAGATCCTGAAACAAATTCAGGATGACGGCCATAATAAAGGGAATGACGAATCTGATAAGGACAGCAGCCAAATGTTAGCAACCTCTGGATCAAGTATGCCATTCTACCTCGTTAACAAACCAAAGGAATCGAGGAAGTCTACGAAGCGGCCATCGGCTTTGATTTCTTCTTGAAAGCGCGGGTCTTTGATCAGGTTAGGGAAGGTCCACGGATCGGCACAGATGCTTTCAAAGCTTACAAATGAGATGGTATTATCTGTTACTTGTTTGTAATAGCTATAGGCTTTATCTGCCGAAATCATATCAGCAGCTTGTACTAGTATGGCACGTTCTACAGCACCCGTGGGAAAACTTTTGTTCTGAATTACCTTTAAGGCTACTTCATCAAGCTTTTGTCTGGCTAATTTTTCATTTCCTTTTAGAAAATCGAGTTTAGGCAAATATACATCTGGATTAAAAGTACAGACAGAGTATAGGTTAATAGGTCTGAGCACAATGTCTTCTACTTGCTGTAGCATTTGTCGACCCATTTGCTTGCTTCCCATGGTCATTACTAATCTGGCTTCGTTGAGGTTGTCGTTGGCTACCATAGGGCAGACCCAACCGTTATGGCTGGCAGTATGCGCTGCCATATGCCCATGCCACTTGTTATGATAATCTTCGAACTTTCTGTCGAACATGGCCACTACCATAGCTTTATTTTTTACGGCTCTTTCGTCCCATGGAAACTCAGTGGTGGTATTCTCAATAGTGGCTTTGAAGTCGTTGAAAGAAGAGAGCTTGCCATCACTTAGGAACTGATAGTATTTGGCTTCTACTGCATAGTGCTTCTCTTCGGGGTAATACTTGGCCAACTTCTCTAAAACGGGTACCATTTTCTCGTATTCGCCCATGATTTCATAAGCGAACGTGAGCTGGAAACTGATATAACCGTTGTCTTGTGTGAGTGCAAAAGCTTTTTCTAAAGCGGCTTTAGATTTTAAGGGTTGGTCAAACATGGTATAGAGGAAAGCGGCTTCTTTCAAAGAGTTGTAATCGCTTGGGTTTTGCTCTATTGTTTTCTCAAATGCCGATAGGGCCCCTAAAGGGTCTTGCTCGATGTTCTTTAAGATAAACGCTTTCGAGGCTAGAACAGCCGGATCATTTGGGGCCAAAGCATTTGCTTTTTCAAAAGCATCATAGGTGGCTTTTTTGGCTTCTTCGGCAGCTTCTTGGTTATTGGGGTCGTTCTTGAGCAGGTCGTAACGCACACTTTGTATTTCAACGATCAAATTCCAGGCAGAGGCAAATTTTGGATCGGCTGCTACTGCTCGTTCTAGTATGCGTACTCCTTCATTATAATCTTCAAAACCCGCATTCGGTTGAGTGACTACATGTCTGCCTAGCAAGTAATCTTCATAAGCCTTTAAATTATCTGTTGGCTTAGCGTTCAACTCGTCTTTCTCTTCCTGACTTAGATTAGCCTGAAGTTGCTGTGCGATTTTAGTTGCCATATCAGTTTGTAGGTCGAAGACATCGGCCAACTCACCATCATAGATATTGGACCATTCCGTTTGGTTATTCTCGGCATTTACCAAAGAAGCAGTGAGACGTACTTTGTCCTGATTACGCCTAACAGAAGCTTGCAAAATATAATTGGCATCGAACCTTTTACCAATAGTGCTCAGGTCACCTTCATAATCTTTGTAGCTCGCCATTGCCGATCGGGCAATGATGCGGAAGTCTTTGACATTAGATAGTCGTGATACGATCTCTTTATAAATCCCCGTACTGAAGAAGTCGTTTTCCTCAGTTTCACTTTCATCAGAAAAAGGTAAAACCGCTATCACTTGTGTCTTAGGGGTGGTATTGATCATATCACCCGTAAAGTCAAAAACGCGATCGACTACCAATAGGACGATCAAAAGCACTAGGCCACCTATAATATAATGGTTGAGCTTTTTGCTAGTAGCATCATGTATGCTCGTGTCTTCGGAGACATTGTCGGTCTTTTTAAATCCAGTCGGTGTCCATTCGTAGATATAGGCAAAAACAATCCAGAAGGGCAGGGCAATGATCAGCACAATTAAGGCAACCTTCGAGACACCATTGCCAAGTTCTAAAATTGTAACTAGTAGAGAGATGATTTGGATTAAGGCCCAGGCAAAGACCACATAAGAGATGGTCGCTTTGATTACATTACGCCTTTTTAACTCAGCTATAAATTTGTTCATGCTTTGGTTGATCCGAATAAACTAAACATAACACATTCAGCCTCAGTAAAAAAAGTAATTGGTTCTTTTCGCTGGTGGGTGGCTCTATTCAGTCTTGTCTTTGACAATTCCCTCTAATTCTTGGATCAGAACTGCAGTTAGTTTTTGGGTGTCTGATAGGAATTGATAATGACCTATAGCTACTGTGTTTCTAAGGTTGATGGCATTCATGAACTGAAGTAAGAAATCCTCTTTTGCCAGAACTTTTTTTGAGATGGACTCTAATTTTTCATTATAACTGGCGAGCATCATGCCCTTATGTTGTGGTGTTTGTTGATCAAACATGCTCGGAAAATCTGAATAATATGCATATCCCAACTTTTGATAAGCTCTTAAATAAATTTGGTCGACTATTAAAGAATTGTTGTTTTGAATGATCTTTTCGACACGTTCTAATTCACTGTAGTATTCAATTAGCTTGGTTTTTAGTTTGGCAGACTTGATCAGTCCTATATTTCCTGAAGAAATTAGGTCAGTGTAGGTTGGGTCTATAATAACAAATGTTCTTCTTGATCCAAGTTCAGTAGTATTCGCGAAGAACTCTTGATTAGCTTGCAGGCAGTTGTCATCTTTAAAATCCTGAATAATAGTGCCGGCTGCTTCGAAGAATGACTGTTCTTGTTCAAGCTGGGAGGTGATGGATGTTTGCTGGTCCTTGAGGTCGCTAAGGAGATTGCTCAGATAAAGCCGCTCAGTAGTTTTATCCTTTTTGGTTTGATTCCAATTACTCACATAAAGGGCAATAAGGATACCGAATACAACGAGTATGATTTCACCAAGGGCATAGAGCAGATAGGTAGTGGTTTTGTTCTTTTGCATAAGGGCTTTTCTGAGCTTTCGAAAAATGAAGAGCATGCTTGAAAATAGGGAATTAAGTGGTAAGATTTACGAGTTGTAATGATGCCAGCTAGTCTAAGCAGTTTTGGAATGACGTTATATTTAAAATCGTCACTGCGCCTACGCTGTAGCTTCAGCGCAACGTTCAGAATGACGAAAAGCATCTTACAGTTCTCACTTTTTTAAAGGCTAACCATCCAAAACATGTAACAAAAGCATAATTCAGGCAACATGATTGAGTCATATTTTTTGGGTAACTCGATCATCATTCAACCTCAAACCAAATGAAATACTTCTTCTCTCTTTTCATCATGTTATTCGCCTTAGCGGCATGTCAAACTCCTGAGTCAAATAGTGCCAGTCAATTACCTTATAGCATAAAAGCCGAAGTAGGCGAAGAACAGGCCACAGGCTATGTTTATCATGATCAGAACGAAAACCGCAAAAAAGATGCTTCTGAACCAGGTATTGCAGGAGTAGCGGTTTCTAATGGAACCGATATTGTTCAGACCAATGCCGATGGTGCTTGGGAGTTACCCGTTTCCGATGATGCGGTGATTTTCCTAGTGAAACCCAAAGATTGGATGACTCCTGTAAATGATGACTTCCTTCCACAGTTTTATTATTTACACAAGCCCAATGGCTACCCTGATAATTATAAATACAAAGCTACTGAGCCAACTGGTCCATTACCAGCTGAGATTAACTTTCCATTGTATCCTGAGACTTCTTCAGATGACTTTAAAATTGTGGTTTTCGGAGATCCGCAGCCTTATAGCATCAAGGATGTCGATTTCTTTGCGGAGGACATTGTGACAGAATTAATTGATCGCACCGATCTAGAATTCGGGATTACTATGGGCGATATTGTAGGAGATGATCTTGAGCTATTTTCACCAGTAAATCAAGCCGTAGCAAAGATTGGTATTCCGTGGCACAATGTGCTCGGTAACCACGATGTGAATTACATGGCACCCAATGATAAAATGTCTTCTGCGACTTATGAGAGTGTTTTTGGTCCCGCTACCTATGCATTTGTTTATGGCGATGTTCACTTTATTGTGGTGGATGATGTGATTCACAAAGATGAAGCTGGTTCTAGAAGCTATACTGGTGGATTGAGGCCCGATCAGTTTGAATTTGTTGAAAACTACTTGGGCACCGTCCCTAAAGATGATCTGATCGTAATCAGTATGCATATTCCTTTGGTTGAGCACGGTAGAAGTTTTCGTCAAAGTGACCAGAAGAAGTTATTCGATCTCTTAAAGGATTTTCCTCATACGCTTTCTATTTCGGCACATACCCACGTGCAGGAGCATAAATACTTTCATCAGGACTCTACAGATTGGCAGCGTCCAGAGCCACATCATCATTTCAATGTAGGCACCACCTCAGGTAGCTGGTGGAATGGCATGCGCAATGAGAATGATGTACCCCATACTATGATGCGTGATGGTACACCAAATGGCTACTCTTTTATCAACTTTAAGGGAGCTGAATATGTAATCGATTGGAAATCGGCTGGTAGCCCGATGAATCACCAAATGAATGTCCATGTACCGCGTGGTATTGTGTCAGGTTCGGCTGATACCACTTTACTAACAGTGAATTTCTTCAATGGTGATGAATATTCCGAATTGTCTTATCGTATCAATGGGAGTGATGCATGGCAACCGATGCAGCAGGTCTATAAACCGGATCCTTATTTTGAAAAGCTAGGTGATCGTTGGAAAAGGTTTAAAGCCATGAAGTTTAGAAAGCAGTGGAATGCAGACACTACAGTAGATCTACCAGCTTTGGATGGTTGGGACCTGCCTCAGCCTGTATACAGTTCGCACCTTTGGGAAGCCAATATTGGTACAGATTGGCCAGTGGGCAGACATTTGATTGAAGTAGAAGCGAAAGACCGTTATGGCAGAACTTTTTCAGCCTATCATATGATGCGTGTGGTTGAGGAGTAGGAATGAGTTGGATTGTATAGCTACATGCTCATGATGCACGGGGATTTAGTTGCGAGTTGCGAGTTAAGACGCTTTACTTCTTAATCTCAGAAAGGGCTTGGGCTACTTGCTCCGGCTTATTGAAAATCTCCTTTTCTATCTCAATGACTTCATCGGAAAGGTCGATGATAAAATGGGTTTTGTTCTCCCATACTCTTTTGATATCAGATTTATCTATAGTGCGTTTTCTTGTGTAGTTAATATTTTTGAGTGTGACATTATTCTTCTCAATGATCAGTTTTCTATAGGCGTAGACATAGCCTGATATGAGAATGAAAATACTACCGTAAACTGTCCATATGATGGCAAAAAAAGGATCTGGCTCTTCCAAAAAGAAGCGGCTAATCGCCAAAGGAATTACTAGAATTCCGGAGATCAGGTAAATAGGACGTCTTTTGGTAGGGATTGTGTGTTTCATGCTGTTTTAATATTCGACTTTTCTAAGAAGTTTACCATTCTTTCTACTTCTCCCTCTTCAAGTTGGTCTTTATCAATATCGTATTCCTTACCTGACTTTAGTTTCAATCTGATCAATATGTGTCGGATTTCTAAGTGATCAATTGCTTCTATAGAAATTTTTTTATTGAAAAGGTCTTGTTGATTGTGAAGAATTAAGTGGTTGTCTGTAAAAGTGATTGCTTTCCTTTTCCATTCATTCCTAACAATAGGTATAAAATAAGCCGCACCTAAAAGAAGATATCCATAACCAAACAAGTCTTTAGAGCCCCTATCAATCAAATAGATTGTGCCAAGAGCAATGAAAATTGCCCCTAAAACGATTTGCCATTTAGCTGTTTTGTAATAGAAGGTGTGTTTCATGATTTCAATATAGCTCAGACTTCATAAAGTGCGCAATGCTAGGTCTTTTCAATAGAGATTTTTCCAACTAACTTTCATAAAATTTAATTCTTTATGCTGAAAAAGATACTCATCGGACTAGTAGTCATCTTACTTCTTCTTGTTTTTGTATTCCTCCAATCTGCTTTTCCGATTATTAGTGGTTATGGAGCCAAGAATCTTTGTTCTCATGTCTACATCTCCGGCAGAGATGCCCCAGACGTAATTGACAAGGAATTAGGCAACCTTCCACTGTCATTAGGTTCATTTTCCATCGATTTAGAAGACCAGTCTGCTAGTGCTACTGTATGGGGAATGGCGAAGAAGAAAGCCATCTTTCGTCCTGGGTTGGGCTGTACCTTGATCAATTCGGTTGCGGAAGAGGAGCTAAGGGCGCAAGCATTCACACCACCTGCATTCCCTTATGATAAAGATACGGCAGCCTGGCCTCTAGGAGATGTTTTGGTAGATAGTTTGATTAACCCTGAAGTACAAACGGCCATTGCCAAGTCGTTCGAAGAGCCATATCCTGAATCACCGAGATATACCAGAGGGGTAGTGGTAGTGCATAAAGGACAATTGATAGCGGAAAAATATAGTGCTGGTTATACTGATCAAACTCCACAATTAAGCTGGTCGATGGCCAAGAGTGTGACCAATGCCCTTTTTGGCTTGCTGGTTAAAGAAGACAAGATTGACATTTACGATCCTGCACCTGTAGATGCTTGGCAAGGTGCCGATGATCCACGATCTGCTATTACTACTGACCATCTCTTGCGTATGAGCAGTGGCTTAGATTGGTCAGAGAATTATGCCTTGCCTAGTGGTGCCACCAATATGTTATTCAAAGATGCTAGTATGGCAACTACGGCTGCTTCGGTAGGTTTGGCATATCCACCAGATTCTGTTTGGTACTACTCCAGTGGAACCACAAACATCCTTTCGGAGATCGTAAGAAATACAGTAGGAGAGGCTGATTATTGGGCTTTTCCTTACCAATCGTTCTTTCATAAAATTGGTATTTCTACTGCTGTTTGGGAGCCAGATGCTTCAGGGACTTTTGTAGGCTCTAGTTATCTGTGGATGAGTCCGAGAGACTATGCACGTTTTGGTATGCTTTATCTGCAAGATGGTGTTTGGGAAGGAGAGCGGATTCTGCCTGAAGGTTGGGTAGATTATTCTTCCGCACCAACAGCGGCTTCTCCCAATGGTATTTATGGTGCGCAGTTCTGGCGCAATGGCTACGATAGCTATAATTTCCCGGATGTACCCGATGATGCTTATCTAGCCAATGGCTACGAGGGACAGCGCATTATGGTCATTCCTTCTAAGGATTTGGTAATCGTGAGGTTGGGTTATACAGCAGCCGATGATTTTGATATGAATACTTTGGCTAAGGATGTTATTGCAGCCTTGGAATAAGTATCGTCATTGGGAAGAGAGCTATGCTCGATGAAGCAATCCCCTGAATAGTAAGTAAGTGTTAAATAATAAGGAGATTGCTTCATCACTTTGTTCTTCGCAATGACATTAAACTAATTCAAAGATTCCTAAGGCAGTTTGAATTAAGGCTTTTAGAATTGCGTTTACTCTTTTAGAGAGCTCAATATCTCGTTTTTCCGCATTGTGCGAATTGTTCCGGTCGGGTAATTGAAAGCCCGAAACCTGAAACATAATCAGAAACGAGCCTACCGAATTCAGCTTTTTTCTCAAGACTTATTTTAGGATCGTTGATATTGTAGAAATAGTGCGTCACTTTACCATTTGGGTTAAAGTAGATCTTTTGCCAGATAGACACACTTTTACTTTCATTTCCCCACGAGAAATTTTCTTGCTCTAAATAATCACCGATACTTTTGTGTAGGTCGGTCCAAGAAGCTATAAACTTTTGATGATCTTCTTTGGCAATGCTAGGATCCAGCAAGTTTGGGTGTGTATCGTCAAGATTTAAGCGCTTATATGATACTACATCTTCCTTTAAGGCGGCATTGAATACTTGAGGTGCTTTTTGTGATTGTGCTTGGGCAGAAGTTAACGTATTCAAAAGTAGGAGTAGCACCACTGCTTTAAAGGTCTTATGGATCATCTTTTTGTTTCGTTTGGTCAGCAATGATAACTATTTCAATAGTTAAACCTAAAAGATTAGTTAAAAAATATAATCAGATAGCTCAGTTACGCTTAATTTCCTAAACAAGCTCTATCAGTCCAGCCTTTGTATCAATCATGGCTTTGAGTCCGGGACTTGTAGATCGTTCTATAGGTAATTGAATGGCTAAAGCATCCAATTTATTACTGATCAAATCAGGGTCTGGGTGTTGAATGATTAACTCTTTCAGAACTCCAGCTTTTGGAGTCTCTTGAGATGGATGTTCTGAATTTCCCCAATCGATGAGAAAGGGTAGTGTTCCACCAAACGGTAGTGGATAAGGATCGGTGAGTTGCCAAGACAGGAGAGACCCATCGGGTTTATGTCTCTGACCTTTTTTGATTTCACCTAAGACGATATCTTCAGCAATGGCCCTTTGATATGAGGCTTGGATGTTTTTCGTTTGCAATGCCCAAGTCGTGAGTTGAGGCGCTTTTTGAAAGTATTCTGCTAGCCAAAGACCTCTTTCTGGTATTGGCAAGTCGGGGCAAGGTGCCACAACCTCCAAATAAGAAGAACCGAGCGAAAGCAAAGCATTGTGCGTACCCCATTGTTCATGTCGGCCACCAATCACCGGACGCATACCCAATTGCGCTTCTATGTGGTCCATGCCTTCTTCAAGTGTGGCAGTTGTGAAAATGAGATGATCTATATTAGTCACTAGTATCTTTGGGTTTTCCAGTTATGAGAAGATGTAAGATTTAAAATTTCAAGCCAAAATTGAGTCCAATTGGAATACTTCTAATATGTGTGGTTTTATTGTTACTAGATAAGTTATCCCTTTGAAATGAAAAGCCAAGATTTGGTCTGGCCTCAATACCAATAAAGAACTTTTCAGAGATATTATACATAATACCCAGTGTTCCAGTGGCAAGAACTGATGATTCAGAGTATTCATAAGCTGTTAGGTCTGGATTAGGCAGGTTGATAATATCAGTTCTATAATCACCATATTCATACCCAACACCTAAACCGTAACGAAAAGTGAGCCTTTCAGTTAATGATTTGCGCCATTCTCTGCCAAGGTAAATACCAATATTCAAGTTCTTATTATCCGTATTTCCAAAACCTTCATTGTCTTCGAATAAGGTATTAAACTTAATTCCTACTGACCATAGCGATTCTTTTTGCCCCCATCTGTAAGTCGTACCTAAGCCTCGGCCTTGAATATCCAAGCTGAATTCTTGAAGCTTTTGCGGCTCTGTTTGTGCGAATGTGATCACCTGTGAAAACACCAGCAGGGTGATTAATAGTGCGAGTTTTTTCATTTTGAGTATTTGATTGTTGAACAAGTATAGACTTATTCATGAGAAGGAAATCAACTCAAAATGTGTTTTTAACCCTTTTTTAGTTAAAAATTCTGAATAAGCAGAATACGAAGATTCTTAGTATTGTTTCCCTTTTATTACGCGGGAAGATGACTCAATGCAAGATTCATTGTCTCTTTTAGCCAATTGAGCCAAAAGAGTTCATTACCCCGGTTAGCTTTAGTTATAGAAAGGCAATTGGCAAACTCTTGATCCTTTTTAAGTCTGCTAAAGTTTAATGGTCTGTATAACTTAGAACCGTTTGGGCCATCGGTTGTAATCTTAAAGTTCTTGATGAGGTAGGGCTCGATGGTCTGGGTAAAGAAGAAATTTTGGCTCTCTAATCTCTGTTTCATGTAAGGAGACTGAACTTCATAAATCGCGTTGAGTGCAAAATTTAGTGAGTCATTTTCTATAAAACTGATGCCGTAACGCTTGATATTCTCGTAAGCTGTACTCTCTAAAGTGAAATTATACCAATCTAATGCGTTACCATAGAGGTTAATGGTTGTGTCAGTATCAGTATTGTTATTCTCAAAGTGTGTACCTAATTCATCGATTGAACTGATGACTCGGTAATTAAAATTAATGTTTCGTTGAACTGATTGGAGTTCGGTACTAAGGCTGATTCGAAGGTCTGAGAGCAATTTGTCTTCTACTGCTTTGGTCTTTAGTTCTTCATTGTAATTATTGATTTTAAGCGCAATAAGAATTCCCGCTACAATCAAAATAATCTCGCCAATGGCGTACAAAAAGTAGTTGCGAGAATTACCTGATCTATTGTTTTTGAATGCTCTACTCATGACCTTGTTTAAATATCAGAATTTCAACTTAAAACTTGATCCTTTCCCAATTTCAGTTTCTAACTGAATATCGCCCCCGTGCATTTGCATAATCTGCTTAGAAAGGCTTAAGCCAATGCCTGAACCACGATTTTTGGTTGAAAAGAATGGCATAAATATCTTCTCTTTGGCCTCTTCTGTAATCCCTGTTCCATTGTCAATAACCTCAATGCGTTTGTCAGAAACTAAGACTTCTACCTTTCCGTTTTCGTTCTTTTCTACGGCTTCAAGGGCATTCTTAATCAAATTGATGAGTACCTGAAGCACCATTGATTCATCTACATTTACTTCTTGTTGAGTAGGAGCATATCTGGCGTCTATGGTCAAGTCGCTATCGGCTTGCATCAACTTTACGGCATGACTTACCAAATCATTCAAGTTAATCTTGGCTTTGTTTGGCTCAGGTAGGTTTGTGTAATCTCTATAGGCATTAATGAAGTTTATCAAGCCGTCAGATCTACCTGAGATAGTATCAATACCTTCTTTAAGATCTTCTAAACTCTCTGCATCTATCTGATTGTCTTTGACATCTTCATTGATGATCTCTTTTAGGGTGGAGGTCAAAGATGAAATCGGAGCAATTGAATTCATGATTTCATGACGTAGCACTTTGGTTAGGTTCTGCCATGCTTCAATTTCTCTCTCTTGTAATTCAGCCTTAATGTCTTGCAATGCCAAGAGCCTGAAAGGAGTGGTGCCCAATTTATAGCGTGTTTCGAAGATGGCTAATTCACGGCCCTCAGAAGTCTTAAAGACTCTCGATTGATTATTGAGTGCTTCAGTAATGGCTTTAATATCTGGTTGCTCGATGTTTAGGTTTTTCGAATGCTTTAAGTGACTGATATTCAATAAGCTAAGTGCCGATTTATTGATGAGCTTTACTTGGCCATCATCATCAATAGAGATGATACCTGAAGCGATGTTTTCTATAACTACCTGTAATTCTTGATAGAACTCTTCTCTCTTCTGTCGTTCCAATAAAATAGCATCCACAACATCCTTAAAAGCCATGTTCAGCTCTTTGAAGGTTCTACCTAATTTATTGTCATGAGTGAAACTCATGTTAAAGTCGTTGTACTTAATGGCATCGAAAAAGCGCCCGAGTTTCTTGTTGGTGCTTTCAATGAAATTGAACAGTTCAAATACTTCGAAAATGATAATAAAACCGGTTACAACCGTGGTCACGTACTTTTGATCGAAGAAGATCAGGTATACGAATGCAGCAACCGTTAAAAAGAGGATAATTACCCTCAATAGCACCAATAAGCGAAATCGATTAAAGCCCATATTTCTCCAGTCTTCTGTATAAGGATGATCGCGTGAGCCCTAATTCTTGAGCTGCGTGAGTAATATTGCCATTGTGCTTAGCCAAGACTTTTCTAATCAGAATTCGCTCAACGTCTTCTAGATTGTACTGATCTAAGTTGACTTCTCCTTGATCTTTTGGCGTTTGAATGGCATTAAAAAAGAAGTCTTCCGGTTGTAGAATATTGTCTCGACTCATAATCACTGCGCGCTCAACTGCATGTTGTAATTCACGCACATTACCCGGCCAATGGTACTTTTCTAAACGCTTGAGCGTAGCCTCACTGAATTTGTAAATGTCTTTGTTATACTTCTTGGAGAACTGCTCTAAATAGTGTTCAGCTAAGAGAGGAATGTCTTCTAATCTATCTTTAAGAGATGGAAGTCTCAATTCTATGGTATTAATTCTGTAAAGTAGATCCTGACGGAATTCACCACTTTGTACCATGTCGTATAATGGCATATTTGTGGCACAGATTAAGCGAATATCTACCTCTATTATCTTATTGGAACCTACACGCTGTATGCGCTTATTCTGTAATGCTGTTAACAATTTAGCCTGAAGTGGGAGTGAAAGATTTCCAATTTCATCTAAGAAGAGCGTTCCTTTGTTGGCAATTTCAAACCTACCGGGACGGTCAGTCTTAGCATCAGTAAAAGCACCTTTTACATGTCCAAAAAGCTCGGATTCAAACAGGCTTTCGGTAATTGCACCCAAGTCTACACTCACAAACGGATAGTCTGCTCTATTAGAGTTTCTGTGAATAGCTCTGGCTATAAGCTCCTTACCAGTACCGTTTTCCCCAAGTACCAATACGTTAGCATCAGTTTCTGCTACTCGATCAATGGTATCGAATACCTGGATCATATTTGGAGACTGACCGATGATATCCTTAAACTTCTCATCTAGCTCTGCTCTTAATACGGCTTGTGTGTCTTTTAACTGCTGGACTTCTGTTTTAGATGACTTTAGCTGCATGGCAGAGAGGAGAGTAGCCAGTAGTTTCTCATTCTCCCATGGTTTCATTACAAAGTCAGATGCTCCGGCTTTAATGGCCCTGACCGCTAAATCAACCGTTCCAAAAGCGGTGATTAAGACAACTACCGCTGAGGGATCGATTTCTAGTATTTGATCTAACCAGTGGAATCCCTCGGCTCCTGAATTCACATCTTGTGTGAAATTCATATCGAGCAGAATGACATCATAAGATTCGTTTTTAAGCAGATCAGGAATAAGGGTCGGATCTTTTTCTAAATCGATCTGACTAAAATGACGTTTCAAGAAGAGTCTTGCCGCTTTTAGCAAGTCTTCGTTGTCATCTACAATTAAGATTCTTCCAGTGTTCATGTTTGAGTTAGTGACTTTATATTCACATTTATTGACGCTTATAACAAATCAATCTATTCCTTTGAATATACACAAATGTAGCCGTCCGTTAGCGGACGGTAAAGTTCGATGACGGATGCTGAGGATTTTAAAGTATTTCCTAAAGCACTGAATATCAATTGGTTATTTTTGGTACGGTGATTGAAAAGTAAATCATCAAAATCAATCTTATGCTATTCAATTTCGTTAAGGTTTCACTACGCTATTTTTCAAAGAATAGGTTTTACACTTTTATTAATGTCTTTGGCCTAGCCTTAGGTATTGGCTGTTTTTTATTACTCTCTTTATTTCTAGATAGAGAATTCAGCTTTGATGAATTTCAATCGAAGAAAGAGCTCGTATACCAAGTATATGATGCTGACAGTGCCCAAGTAGATGGTCCTTTTAGTCCCATTACTGGACCCACTCTAGGTAAATTAGCTACGGAACAAGTTCCAGAAGTGGTGAATTATGCCCGATTTGTAAGAGGGCCGGAAACGAACTTGCTTGTTGGAGAAGAGTCTTACAAAACTATTGGTATTTACGGTGGAGATGCAGGAGCCTTTTCTATGTTCGATATTGACATGATAGCAGGTGCAGCACCTGATTCTTTACTTGAGAAGAAGACGATCTATCTTTCTAAAAGACAAGCAGAGATTTACTTTGGAGATGCTGCTGAGGCGATAGGAAAAGTAATTGATTTTCCTGAGGTAGATCAATTTGTAGTAAGAGGGGTTTTTGATGATATGAGAAAAGACTCTCACTTGACTTTTCAAGTTCTGATTTCATTTGAATATGTGAGTGAGCTACTCTTTTATGCTTCTCCATTTTCAATCGATGTTGATTTCAACAAATGGAAGAGTGTTAGTGCTTTCTTGAACTATATAGAAGTGCAACCGGGTGCTGATATAGACTTGGTAGCGAGTAAGATTAAAGAAATTTCGCTGAGTAATGATGATCCAAGTGAATACACACTTGTGAGAGTGGATGATATTTATTTATCTGAATGGGCTACAGGCTATTTCGAAGGAAGAGTAGGAGATATGAAAGTAGTCAAGCTTTACATAGCTGTAGGTGTACTGTTGCTTGTTATTGCGCTGCTGAATTACATGAATTTATCAACAGCTAGATTTAGTAAAAGAATCAAAGAGGTTGGTGTAAGAAGAACGGTAGGTGGTCATAGAAATCAACTAGTTCTTCAGTTTTTAATAGAATCGATCAGTATTACTTTCTTGTCTGTTGTTCTAGGCATTGTAATGGCTGAGGCGGTAATGCCGGCTTTCAACAATTACACTGGTAAGCCGATTGATATCAATTATGGTAGTGCAGGGACCTATATTTATTTCATAGGCATTGTGCTGGCATTCGGATTAATTGCAGGTCTTTATCCTTCATTACATCTATCAAAATTAAAACCTAGCGAGAGCATTCTGGCAAGGTCCACTAATAAAGAAAAATCGACTTTCAGAAGAGTCTTAGTAGGTGTGCAATTCGCGATTTGCTTGAGTTTAATTTCCGCCACTTTCATCTTATTCAGTCAGCACCAGCATATGAAGAATATTGATTTAGGCTTTAATGTTGATGAGCTGGTTACGCTTGAATTGAAAGGTAAAAAACTGGAAGGTTCAGCTGAAGCGATTAAAAGTGAGATTGAAAAAATCCCTACCATTTCAGGTATAAGTACAGCTTCTATAGCGCCAATTTCAGGCATGTCAGTCTCTATAGGGTCGAGCGTGAAAGACTCTGAAGGAGAAGAAATTCAAGCCATGCTCTTTATGGGAGAAGAAGACATCTTCGATTTAATAGAAGTGGAAATCATAGAAGGTCAAAACATCTCTGATTTACCTGAAAGCGAAAGGTCTAAAGCCGTTTTGGTGAATGAAACTTTCTTTAGAAAAGCAGGATGGGAAACATGGCAAGATCAAAAAGCTTTTGGTGATAATAAGGTTGTGGGGATTGTGAAAGACTTTATAACGACCTCAGCTAAAGAGGCCATTAAACCTATGCTCTTCAAAAATACGAAAGGAGTGGAGCAACAATTCTTCTTTAGAATTGATGGGAATATTACAGCTACACTTACTAAGGTTCAGAATATTCTAATGGACTTTGATGCTGATTATGTATTCGACTATGAATTTGTTGATGAGACATTTGCAGCCAAATACGAGGAAGAGCAAAGATTAAGTCAGGTCTTTGGGTTATTTAGCCTTTTGACGATTGTGATTGCCGGTCTGGGCATCTTAGGGCTTTCAATATTCATTGCTGAGTCTAGAATAAAGGAAATTGGGATAAGAAAAGTATTAGGTGCTAAGATTGGTCAACTAATTTGGATGCTGAATAGCAGCATTACCTTATTGGTATTGGTTGTAGCCATCATTGTGGTACCTGCGGTATATTACTTTACTCAAAATTGGTTAGAGAATTTTGCTTATCGAATAGATTTGGGTGTTTCGCATTTCTTATTGCCATTGGCTATGCTATTAGGAATTCTATGGTCAATCCTTTTTTATCAAGCATATCGTTCCGCGAAATCTAATCCTGTAAATGCCTTGCGCACAGACGGATAGTCCAGTGACCCAACATATAAAATAACCTCAACTGATTTTTTTAATCAAGGTCAACTAAAAACAACATTATGCTAAAGAGTTATCTGAATACAGCATTAAGAAATCTTTTAAGACAAAAGTCTTACACGATCATCAATATCATTGGACTATCTTCTGGTATAATGGTCTGTCTTATCATTCTTCTATATGTAAATAATGCCAGATCATTTGAAAAGTTCTATCCGGATTCAGAACAGATCTATCGCGTAACAAGTACGTACTCATCCGCAAATGGTAGTGGTGAAATGGCAATAGTTCCAGCACGTCTGCTAGAAGTAGCCTATTCGTCAGTTCCTGAAACAAATCATCTAACCCTTTTGAATGGTGCTTCTAATAGTGGAGAGATATTGATTGAAATTGAAGAAGATAAATATTTAGAGACTGAGTACTACGCAGCAGATACTGCTTACTTTAACGTATTTGAACATAATTTCGTCCAAGGAGACCCAACTGATGCATTACTGGATCCAAAGTCAGTGGTTTTGACTGCTTCTACGGCTCTTAAGTATTTCGGTAAAACTGATGTGTATGGAGAGCCACTTAAGATTAATGGAACTGATAGGATTGTTGGAGGAGTTATAGACGACTTCGAAGGTAATTCTGTCTTAAAGTTTAATATTCTTATCTCTACGGTAGGTCAATCTTGGATTAATTCAAGTGGTTGGTATCCATTGAATTATAATGTATTTGCAAAGTTTAATTCAGAGGAGCAGGCTGCTACATTCCAAGAAAAACTAAATGCATATGTATTGGAAGAAAGACGTGAAGAATTTGAAACTGAAGGTAGGACCGCTGGATTTAACCTTGAACCAATTGGTGAAATGTATTTTAATACATCAGTTGAAGACGATTTTGCTCAGAAACTTCCTAGGTCACTAATGCAATCATTGATTGCGATTTCGCTATTCATCTTAGTGATAGCCTGTATAAATTATATTAACCTCAGTACAGCAAAGTCTGAAAAAAGAGCTAAGGAAGTAGGGATTAGAAAAGTAATGGGCGCGATGAGAGGTCAATTGATTTGGCAGTTCTATGGAGAGACTTTTGTTATTACGCTTATTTCCGTTGTTGTGGGTGTGGTGCTCACAGAAGTGGCTTTGGTTCCATTCAATAACATCCTTGGTATGGACCTGAGTTTCTCATTTGGTTCAGATCCTGTTATTGGTTTTGGATTAGTTGCCATTGTTCTGCTTGTAAGTTTTCTGGCGGGGAGCTATCCAGCAAGTTTTCTGTCTTCTTTTAGACCTGTTAAAGTTTTAAAGGGTGACCTAGCCGCAGGTGGTGGCAATTCCTTCAGAAGGGTATTGGTCACCTTACAATTCGCTTTTACAGTTTTTCTGATTTTCGGTACCATCACCATGGCCAGACAGTTGAAGTATATTCAAGATAAAGAGATGGGCTTTGAACAAGATGAGATTGTTTATCTCAAGTTGTCCGATCGGGCTTCCATGAAAGCCTATGAATCTATGAAAAATGCCTTTAGGCAAATACCAGGAGTTGTAGGCGTAACAGGCTCTAACAACTTGATATCGAACGTTGTATCAGGTTATGGCGCCTTCTTAGAAGGTGGTGAGAGGGTGAATGTAGCTTTTAAAGGACAAAATGGAGACGAGCAATTCTATGAGACAATGGGCATGACTCTCCTTGCAGGTGAAAGCTTTGTTAATAAATCAAATCAGGATTCATTATACTATTACCTAATCAACGAAACCGCTTCGAATGCCATGAATCTTACACCAGAAGAGGCTGTTGGTAAAAAGTTCAGCATAGGAGGAGGTAGATTAGGGACAATCAGTGGTGTAGTTCAAGACTTTCATATGAATAGTATTCATTCAGAAATTTCTGCTTGGGCGGTAGTATCAGGTCCTGATAAATACATGAATTACATGTTTGCTAAAGTCAATATGAATCGAATTGAAGAGATCAAATCTCTAATGGCTAGAGAATGGGAATCTCGTGTAAATACCTTTCCTTTCGAATTACATTTTGTAAATGATTCGATTCGTGAGGCCTATCATCAAGAAAGACAATTGAGCAGTCTCATTATCTCTTTTACCGCTTTGGCCATAATAATAGGATGTTTAGGCTTATTCGGTTTGGCTTCATATTTAGCAGAGAAACGCTCTAAAGAAATAGGAATTCGTAAGGTGTTGGGAGCTAATGTGAGTAGAATTGTCTATATGCTGTCTAAAGAATACCTCAAGATTATTTTAATAGCCAATTTGATCGCTTGGCCCGTTGGGTTCTATTTCATGAATGAGTGGCTTCAGACTTTTGCCTACAGAATAGATATTAACTGGGTAATCTTCCTTTTAGCAGGATTATCAACAGTTTTAGTTGCAGGTTTTACGGTTTCATATCAGTCCATTAAAGCTGCAGTTTCTAACCCAATCAATGCGCTTAGGTCGGAGTAGATTTGAATAAAAGATACTAATCAAAGGGCCCTTTTAAAGGCTCTTTTTTTATGCCTTAACTATTTGTCAGGGAAATACATAAGTCAACGTCCGTGAGCGGACGGTAGAGTTCGGCTGCGGATGGCGAGTATCTATAGGGTAAATTTAAGTATCAGTAAATCAATTAGTTAAGTTTGGTACGGTGCTTGAAAAGGTAAGTGGTGTATGGGATTAAACTGCCCAAAGGTCTACTAAAAACAACAACTGATGAACAGAGTAAAACTATTTCTAAAAAATGGTCTAAGAACCATAAAGAGAGAAAGGCTATTTGCTGCCATTAATATCTTAGGACTTTCTCTTGGGATATTCTGTTTTCTACTCACGGCATTGTATGTGAAGAACGAAGTTTCTCACGACAGATGGCATGCCAATGCTGAACAAATCTATTTGCCGCAACAAACTGTTGCAACAGCCAATGGAAACATGAACCTATTACCAAGTTTTGCAATTGGTAAGGCTTGGAAGGAGCAGTCACCTGGAGTGGTTAACTCTGTGAATATTAGTTATGCTTCAACTAAGACCTATATCGTAAATGATGTAGAGTTTAAGTCAGAGCTAGTCCATTTTACGACTTCTGCATTATTTGAGATTTTCGATTTCAGCCTAGTACTGGGCAATGAAAAAACGGCCTTAGAAAGTCCGAGCAATGTTGTCATCTCTAAAGAATTGGCAGAAAAGCATTTTGATGGAATTAATCCTATGGGTGAATCCATTGAAGTAAAAGGATTAGGTACTTACACTGTGGCAGGGGTATTGGATAAGATACCCTCTAATTCACATTTGGTATTCGAAATGCTCTTACCTATAGATTTCAACAAAGGGTCTTATAAGGATTTAGAGAATAACTGGAGAAATGGTAATGGACTACATTATTTACAGCTTGCCGAAGGCTATTCGCTTGAAAAGCTGAACGAAGAAACGATTGAGATTTACAAAAAAGGGTCAGGACGAGATGCCGCAGTTGACTTTCAATTCACAAAATTCACTGATTTATACTTAAATGGCCAGACCGTAAGAGATGCTGAAGGTATGTTCGGAGGCCAGAAAAAGTATATTACTGTATTCTCTGTTATCGGGCTATTGATGCTTTTAGTAGCCTCGTTCAACTATATCAATTTAACTACTTCAAGAGCAATCTCCAGGTCTAAAGAGTTGGCGATAAGAAAAGTGGTTGGTGCTGGTAGAAAGCGATTGATATGGATGCAATTGGGAGAAACATTCTTCCTAGGAACACTGTCGTTGGTCTTAGCTATTATTTCATTAGAGATTTTTCTGCCTGGGATTAATAATTTGGTGGGTGCGAGACTAGATTTTAATGTTTCTGAAGACCCTATCTTGTTGGCACTTCCAGTGGGTGCGCTTCTTCTGATTGTTCTAACCTCAGGAATTTACCCTGCTATTATTGGGAGTCGGTTCGATATGGCGAGCCTATTGAAAGGCTCAAAAGCTAAGTCTAGTGGTTCATTCATTCGTAGAAGTTTAATCGTTCTTCAATTTGCCATTTGCTGTGGTGTTTTGGCGAGTGCACTCATTATAAGAGGTCAGGCTAATTATATGATTAATAAGGACCTCGGCTTTTACACAGAGAATATCATGTCAATAAACATGAGCAACCCTGGTTTATGGGACGATTATGAGCAAGTTAAGGCAGAGCTGTCCAGAAGTCCTTTGATTAATGGAGTTTCAGGAGCGCCTATACCAAGGGCTAGCAGTGCTATGATTTTCGATGTAGGAGAAGGAGATGATAAGCAGCAGCAATTCGCTATGCTGGGTTATGCAGTTAAGGGTTATGTGGATTTCTTTGGTTTGAACCTTCTCGCAGGAAATACTTTCGATATGCTGCCTGAAGTAGAGCCTAAGAAATCACTCATGGTGAATGAAGCCGTAGTTAAAGTTTTAGGTCTGACTAATGAAGAAGCCATAGGTTATGAAATTATCAAAGGCAAGCCAATTGTAGGTGTTTTAGAAGATTTCCATTTGAGTGCCGCAAAGAATAAAATTATGCCGCTGCTTATAGAGTATAATCCCGAGTCAGTGCCATTATTAAGCTTAAAGTTTATGAATGGAAACAAGGAAAAGGTCGAGGCATTTGCGCAGCAGGTTTGGACAGATTTAGGTGCTACAAGAGCCTTTAGTTACCAACTACTAGATTCTCTTTACCAAGATTCATTCGTAAAGGAAAAAACACTTGTGAAGATCTTTAATGGCCTAACCCTTATGGTTGTTTGCGTGGCATGTCTAGGTCTTTTTGCAGTGGCATTGTTAGAGAGTCAACTCAAAGAGAAGGAGATGGGCATTAGAAAAGTATTAGGTGCAACACCAATGATCTTAATGAGAAAGCTCAATGCAAGATTCTTTATCCTCTTAATGATATCTCTTCTGGTGGCATTCCCATCTACTCAATATTTAATTGGTTCTTGGTTGGATTCTTTCCCATATCGAATTGATGGTATTTATCCATTCTTTATCATGGCTTCGGTAATTGTTGTTTCGATTGCCTTATTGGTGCTAGGAGTTCAAGGATTGAAGGTCATTAATAAGAATCCTACATCTGTGTTGCGAGATCAATAAACCTGGAAAATCAATTACCATGCTCAAGAACTACTTAAAAATTGCCTTTAGAAATCTCGCTAAGCATAAGGGATACTCTTTTATAAATATTTTTGGATTAGCCATTGGAATAGGCTGTTGTCTTTTGATTTTTCTCTATGTAAAAGATGAATTGACCTATGATAGATTCCAGTCTAAGATAGATCGTATCTATCGTATCAATTCTAAGATTGATTGGTTTGGAACCATTAACGAAATGGGTGCCACTAATCGAGTTGAGGCGAAAGAATATGCCGAGAGAATTCCGGAAATTGAGGCTTATACGAGATATAATGGGGCAACCATAGTGGTTCAATCCGGTGACGAATGGGTGAGTCAGTATAATGCGGTTTATGCTGATACCGGAACCTTTGACATATTTGATTATAAAGTATTGTCAGGAACATTAGATGGGGCACTAGTTGATTTAAACTCAATTGTCATATCAGAGGAAGTCGCCTTAAAGTATTTTGATAGAATCGATGTAGCAGGTGAAGAATTGACCATTAAGCTTCAAAGTGAAATTGAGAATTACAGAATTGATGCTGTATTTGAAGACTTCCCAACTAACTCATCTCTTTATTCACAGGTTTATTTCCCTTGGGCAAAGCTAGAAAGTTTTGAACCTGTTAATCCGGCTAGGGTATGGGGAAGTATTGGAATCTCTTCAATTGTCTTGCTTAAAGATGAGGCGATTGATACGAAAACGATCGAGTCTAAAATGAAGGATGTTAGGATTCTATTGAATCCTGATGAAAGCGCCAAATGGGCACGTGAGATAGATACGACCATCCAACCATTTGTGAGCCTTCACCTGAGTAATCAGATTCAAGCCAACGCTGGAATCAGAAGTACTGGTAACCCATTTTACTCATACATTCTTGCGGGTATTGGTTTTTTAATCTTAATTCTCGCTTGTATCAATTTTGCCAATCTTTCAGTGGCCAGATCTATTCCTAGAGCCAAGGAAATAGGATTGAGAAAGGTGCTAGGTGCGCAGAAGACACAAGTAGCCAGGCAATTCTTAGGAGAAGCATTCTATGTCTCAATTATTGCTTTTGTTTTTGGATTAATCTTGGCTGAGCTATTCCTACCTACGTTTGGTGAACTCACGAATAAGACCTTCTCAGAAGGTGTAATAGAAGATACTTGGCTCATTGTAGCTTGTTTAGGATTTGTGACGCTTACAGCGGTAATCTCTGGTGCATATCCTGCCTTTTTTGTGGCTCGGTTTTCAATCTTAAATAGCCTTTCAGGAAAAGTGAAGCTTAGTGGAAGGCAGTATTTAACAAAAGGGTTACTTGTTTTTCAATTTGCCATAGCGGCTATCTTGGTAACAGGTACGCTAGCCATGAATAGTCAGATTCAGTTTATGCTAGACACTGACTTAGGCTACGATGATAAAAACCTGGGTATTTTAGATATCTGGGGTAATCAGAAGAATGCGAATGTGATTTATTCTGAATTAGCGAAAGACCCTAATATCGAGAGCATTTCCACGAGTTCAGGCTTTGGTTCTGCAACCAGTTTGGGTTATGGAGAAGAAGAGTTCTTTTGTACATTTCTTCAAATAGATACAGCTTTTGTTAACACATTTGGACTAACTCTTTTAGAGGGTAGAAATCTCAAACACTTATCAGATGAATACTACAGAAGTACAGATACGCTTACTAACCTATTGGTTACCAAGGAGTTTTTGAAAAGAGCCAAGATTGAGGTAGAGCCTTTGGGTTTAGCCATAAATAGCGGTGGAGGAGAAGATGCTAAAGAACAATACAGAATAGTCGGAATTCTGGACGATTTCATTTATTCATCAGCCAGATCTGGCATTGGGCCTGTCGCTATGATGATGGGTAGTGCGGACAAAGGAAACTTTAATAAGATAAACGTGAAGTTCCGCGAAGGTTATGCTACAGAAATTGAAAACGTGGTTGAAGAGGCATTTAAGAAAGTGGATCCCTATTCACCCCTAAATTTTCACTTAGAAGAAGAGTCTAATCTGCAGAGCTATCAAGACGAATCTAGATGGAAGAGTATTATTACTTACTCTTCTGTCATTGCCATCATTATCTCCTGTTTAGGCTTATTCGGAATGGCACATTTATCAGCTCAAAACAGACAGAAAGAAATAGGAGTGAGAAAGGTTCTCGGAGCCTCTATCAGTCAACTCATATACATGCTCAACTTAAGCTTTGGTAAACTGATTTTGATTGCTTCTTTTATTGCCATACCGGTAGCCTATTATTTGCTTGATGATTGGCTCTCTAATTTTGCATTCAGGATTGATTTAGGCGTTTTAGTCTTTGCTATACCAACTATAATTACGCTACTCATTGCCTTGTCAACTGTGAGTATACAGTCATTCAGAACGGCTAATTCTAACCCAGTCGACTCACTCAGAAACGAATAATAGGTCAACTCAATAAACTAAAATCATGCTCAAAAACTACTTCAAAATCGCCTTTAGAAACCTAGCCAAGCATAAAGGATATTCGTTCATCAATATTTTTGGATTGGCTGTTGGTATCGGTTGTTGTTTGCTCATTTTTCTATACGTGAAAGATGAATTGACATACGACAGATTTCAATCTAAAGGTGACCGCATTTATAGAATTAATTCGCTTATAGATTGGAATGGAGATAAGGATTTATCAGGAATAACAGGGCAGATTGAAGGGCCTAGTTATGCCGAAAGAATTCCTGAAATTGAGGCATATACACGTTATGCGTATGCCTCTATTGTTGCTCAATTGGGAGATGAATGGGTGAAGCAATTCAATACCTTATTTACTGATCCAGGAAACTTCCAAATATTCGACTTTGACGTTTTATCAGGTTCTCTAGACGGTGCTCTTGATGAATTGAACAGTGTTGTGATCGCAGGTTCGGTGGCAGAGAAATTCTATAATACCGTTGATGCTGCCGGAAAAGAAATGCGAATTAAAATGAACGGAAAGGTGGAAACCTTTATCGTTACTGCAGTATATGCCGATCTGCCTGAAAACTCATCGATATTTGCAGAGGTTTATTTCTCTTGGGCGAAGTTTAGAACGTTTAACAAGATGCCTCCAAATCCTTGGAGTAATCTTAGCACCTCTACAGTTGTCTTGTTTAAGGATGCGGTTGAGGATGTAAAAGGTATGGAGGAGAAGTTTCAGCAAGTCAGATTCTCTATGAACCCGAATGAAGAAGAAGACAAATTTGCGAGAGGGGTAGAGAGCAAACTTCAGCTTTTCCAGGATATTCATTTGAACACAGAAGTGGATAGTGGTACAGGAATAAAACGGCCTAGCGATCCAACGTATTCATACATTTTAGCCGGAATTGGTGTCCTTATACTCATTTTAGCTTGTATTAATTTTGCAAATCTTTCTGTCGCACGGTCAATTCCTAGAGCCAAAGAAATAGGTCTTAGAAAAGTTATGGGGGCGCAGAGCAATCATGTGGCAAGGCAGTTTCTAGGAGAAGCGTTTATTGTAACCGGATTTTCATTTATTATAGGGCTCATTTTGGCAGAGTTGTTCTTACCAACATTTGGAGAGTTGATCAACAAGAAATTTGGTAGTGGTATTATGCAAGACCCTTGGTTAATAGGGGCCTCATTTGCTTTCATATTGTTAACTGCATTACTAGCCGGTTCTTATCCTGCTTTCTTCGTTTCGAGATTCTCAATTTTGAATAGCTTATCAGGTAAAGTGAGACTGAGTGGAAAGCAATACTTAACTAAAGGGTTGGTAATGTTTCAGTTTGCTATTGCCGCAGTTTTAGTCATCGGTACTTTGGCTATGTATCAGCAAATCAGTTTTATGTTGAATACTGATCTTGGATATGATGACAAGGACTTAGCAGTTGTCAATATGGGAGGTAACCGAGACAAGACCAGTGTTATGACATCTGAACTGGCATCCAATCCAAATTTCGAAGGAATATCAAAAAGCGATGGTTTTAATGCGAGCTATTACATGGGCTATGAAGACAAGGGTTTTTGGACTATTGTTGCCACAATAGATACAGCTTACCTCAATGTTATTGGTTTAAATCTAAAAGCAGGTAGAAACCTGAAGCATCTTGAAGATTACTATTATAGAACGAATGATACACTCAGAAATATCATCGTTACTCAAGCCTTTATAGACAAGATAGAATATGAGGGTGATCCGTTGGGATTGGTAATCAATGATGGTGATGAAGACGAGCCAATTGACGAGTACAGAATTGTAGGAGTTCTGGATGATTTTGTCTACTCAAGTGCTAAAATAGCACCCGCACCAATAGCCTTATTAGCCGGTAATCCAGATCGAGGATTTAGTCAGGTAAATATTAGATATAGAGATGGTTATGATACAGAAGTGCAAGCCTCTTTGCTAGATTCATGGAAGAAAGTGGATCCTTACACACCTATGACTTTCTATTTCAAAGAAGAATCAAATAGGAATAGCTATTGGGAAGAAAAGCGATGGAGATCCATCATTACAAGTGCATCAGTAATAGCCATAATCATTTCATGTTTAGGGTTGTTCGGAATGGCACATCTCTCTTCTCAACAAAGGCAAAAAGAGATAGGTGTTAGAAAGGTACTAGGGGCTTCAGTAGGCCAGTTGATTTACATGTTGAATATTGGCTTTACCAAGTTGATCGTAATATCTGCTCTTGTCGCCATACCAATATCCTATTACTTCTTAGAAGACTGGTTAAGTAGTTTTGCTTTTAGAATAGACCTAGGAGTGGTTGTCTTTGCCATACCAACAATACTTACATTGCTCATAGCGCTTTCAACAGTAAGTATTCAATCGTTTAGAACGGCAAATTCTAATCCCGTTGATTCATTGAGGAATGAATAGTAATGTTCGCTGACGAACAGTAAGGTTCGCTAGCGGAAACTTCTAAAGTTGGGTGTTGTTGTAACTAACTGTAATACAGTGTTTTAATTATGGCACAGTGCTTGAATAGACAATTATGAGTAAGTCATTTTTTCAAGCTTAAATCAGCGAAGTCATGCTTAAAAGAAACCTTAAAACAGCGATTAGAAAACTTCTTAACAAGAAGGAATTCACTCTACTAAATATCCTTGGTCTTACTGTAGGAATAACAACCTCAATGTTCATCCTACTATGGGTACAAGATGAATTGAATTATGATGCTTATCATGATGATTTAGACAGACTCTATGGTGTCTGGCATGATTTCCATGCTCCTGATGGTGAGATTTTCACAGGTTCAATACAATCTGCAATTATAAAAGAGCATTTGGATGAGAATTATCCTGATTTTGAAAAAATTGCAAGAGTTAACCCTTGGGCTAAGCATCAACTTTCGGGAACTACAGGGGAAAAATTCAAGGATTTTGGTTATCGATTAGACCCAGAGTTTTTTCAGATGTTCAAATTTGAGGTGCTGGATGGGGCAATCACCGAAGATTTACTCCAAACCAAAGATCAGATTGTTCTGACAAAATCTGCAGCGCAATTACTATTCAATAGAGTAGATGTAGTTGGTAAAACCGTAAGACTAGACAACCAAGAAGACAGGGTTGTTCAATTGGTAGTATCTGATCCGCCAAAAAACAGTCGTTTTCAATTCAAGTTTGCTACTTCAATGCAAGCCTGGACAGATGCTAACGCTTGGACAAAAGGCTGGGGCAACAGTATGCTCTTTACCTATGCAAAGTTGAAAGAGAATACAGATGCTGAAAAGGTCGAAGAAAAAATGTCTGATGTCTTTGAAAAGAACTCAAACTACTCGGGTAAATTCTTAACGCTGAAACCATTCAATGAACTATATCTTAAAGCTGAGCATAGAAATGGTGAAGTCTCAGGAGGTAGAATTGAATATGTAAGATTGTTCTCAGTCATCGCATTGATTATCGTACTTATTGCGAGTATTAATTTTATCAATCTCTCAGTTTCTGACTCTTTTAAAAGAGCAAAAGAAATTGGAGTGAGAAAAGTGAATGGAGCTTCACAAGTACAACTCATTGGAGGCTTTATGCTTGAATCTGCCATAATAGTTGCTCTTTCTTGTATTCTGTCAATTATTTTTATTGAGGGTAGTTTGCCTGCGTTTAATAGTGTTACCGATAAAAATATTACGCTTAATCTTAGTGATTCAAACATTTTGGGAGGGATACTATTATTGGCCTTTTTAACCACCTTGGCATCTGGTCTTTACCCAGCACTGGTTCTTTCTAAGTTTAAAACGGTTCAAGCTTTAAAAGGTAAAGTAGATCAAAAAGGAGCTTCCGGCTTTGCTGCTAATTTGAGAAAAGGTTTAGTTGTCTTTCAATATTTAGCTGCAGGAATCCTAATATTCGCTACTATTATTATTTCTCAACAGATGGATTACGTTTTCGAGAATGATAAGAATGTTGATAAGCGAAATGTCATTGTCTTAAAGAATGATGAAGGGCTTATAGAAGACTTCTATGATTTCAAAAATGAACTGTTAAAAGATCCGAGTATTGCTTCAGTATCTGCATTAGATAATTTGCCAATTGATGTTGGTTCTAGTACGGGTGATCCGGTTTGGGAAGGGAAAGATCCTAATGAGGGATTAAGCTTTAAATTACTATTTGCAGAGCCTGATTTTGTGAATACCATGAATTTAGAATTGGCTGATGGCCGTGACTTTTCTTATGATTTAAAGTCTGACACGGCATCAGTAATCTTGAATGAAACTGCGATCAAAAAAATGGGGTTGGAAAACCCACTAGGGAAGAGATTTAGCATGTGGGGAATAGACGCCAAAATCATTGGTGTCTTAAAGGATTTTCATCTGAATTCTGTTTATGAAGAGATTGAGCCAATGGTTCTACTCAATTGGAAGGATAATACAGAGAGTGTAGTTATCCGAGCTGCAGAAGGCCAGTCTCAACGTGCAATTGAGGTGCTAAGAGAGACATACGCTTCATTTATGCCCGATTACATTTTCGAATATGAGTTTATGGAAGTAGCTCATGAGAAGATGTATAAGAACGAGATTATGATCAAGCAACTTTCCAGATTGTTTGGCTTTATCGCCATCTTTATCTCTTGCCTGGGTCTTTATGGTCTTACCTCCATCAATGCGCAGCGTTCGGTGAAACAAATTGGTGTTAGAAAGGTACTAGGAGCTTCAGTGTTCCAAGTCATAGGTCTAATGACAAGAAAATCCTTAGCACTTCCGCTGATCGCACTAGTTGCAATGTCGCCTATTGCTTACTTGTTAATGCAAGAATGGCTTAATGGCTTTATCTATCATATCAGTATTCCTGTGTGGTCAATCTTTATTGTGGTCTTAGGAGCATTGGGTATTGCCTGGGCTACTATATCCGTAATTGCCTTTAAGGCAGCTACTATTAATCCAGTCAATTCATTAAGAAACGAATAGAAAGTTTAACGTTTATGCTAAAAAGCTACCTTATAAGTGCGATCAGAAGTATTGCTAAGAGTAGGTTGTTTACTACAATCAATCTCGTTGGCTTATCCGTTGCCATGAGTTGTTTTATAATGGTTAGTCTATATGTGCACTATGAGCTTACATACGATCAGTTTCATGATGACGTGGCTGACATCTATTTAGTGAAACTCAAGTATGCAGAGGACTATGGTGGTGGTTATAATCAATTTCTTCCGGCTGTTTTCGCAGATCTTATCAAAGAAGGAACCCCCGGTTTAGAAGAAGTAACCACAACACTGTCGGGTGCTGGCAATATGAATACTGTGAAGAATGAGGAGCTCATTCAAGAAAGATACTGCACACTACAAAATTCATTTTTCGATGTTTTCACATTTCCATTTTTATACGGTGACCCAGATAATGCCTTATCCGAGCCAACTTCGGTAGTGATTTCAAAAACTATGGCGCTCAAGTATTTTCAAAAAGAAAATGCTGTTGGCGAAATTCTCATAGTAGATGGAAAAGGAAGGTTTAATGTCACAGGAGTATTAGCAGACTTTCCCAAGAATTCCCAATTTCAACCTCATTTTTCGTTTCCGATTAACGGTCTTTCAGGTTTAGATTCATGGGACTATAACACCTTCTTTGTTTATCTAAAAACTAAGCCAGAGGTAAATTTAGCTGATATTGAAGCTAGAATAGCTAGCTTATATAAGTCTAATGCGCCCAAAGACGCTATGTATGATGGATCTAGCTCAGAGTTAGCCTCATTTGGTGATTCTTACTGGCAGGTGAGTGAAAGTGGCGCTGCATTAAATAATAGAAAAAGGGGCTTAGGAGCAAGTAAGGATATGATTTATCTGTGTTCGGCATTAGCAGTGTTCTTACTCATTATAGCTTTGGCTAATTACGTAAATATGGCTACTTCTAAAGCCATTGAGCGGTCTAAGGAAGTTGGTGTTAGGAAAGTGAATGGTGCCTCAAGGCGGCAGCTAATTATTCAATTTATCGGAGAGACGCTCATCTTCTCTTTTCTGAGCCTAATACTTTCCATAATTATTGTAGAAATAATGCTAGCTCCGGTATCGAATGTTATTGGCATTGAATTAAAGTTAGACTTTCTCGATACGAATATTTTACTATTTCTTGTTGCTTATGCTTTAGTCTGTGGTGTGCTTGGTGGTATTTATCCCGCTTTACTACTTTCTAGATTTAGTCCGGTAAAAGCTTTAAGGGGAAGAGCTGAAAATAGAACTTCCAGTTTTACTTTGCGCAAGATCTTGCTCTTTCTTCAATTCTCCATTTCTGCCTTTATGATTGTAGTCTTCTTGGCTATTAATGGTCAAATCAGGCATTATCTCAATTTTGACTTAGGCTTTGATAAAGACAATGTTGTGAGTGTTAGACTTACCGATGAGATGCGAGAGAACCCAGAGATCCTTCGAAATAGGTTACTTAGAATTAAAGGGGTTGAAGAAATAACTATGGGACCAATGCCTGGTGCTGCATATGGGTTTAATCCTATGGTGTATAAAGAAAAAGAGATAAGATATGTTCCAAGGGTAGAAACGAATGAAAGTTTCCTCACGATGTTGAAAATCCCATTGATATCGGGTCGAAACTTTGATCCCTTGCTTTCGTCCGATCAAGACAATTCGGTGATTATTAATGAAAGTTTAGCAAAAGAACTTGATCTCGAGAACCCAGTAGGTGAGACTGTATTATTCGCTGATAAGCAAAGAACAATCATAGGGTTTGTTAAGGATTTTTATATTTCAGGCCCCCAGGCGAGATATAGGCCGCTGGCCATAACTCCTCAAATTAGTGGACGAGTAAACAATTTTCTCATAAAACTTAATGAAGAGCAAAGTCAGTCTTCACTGTCTGAAATTGCCAAGGTGTGGACCGAATTTGACGCCATTGACTTGTTTAAATACCAATTCCTTGATGACGCCTACGAGCAAAAGCTTGTTAAGTTGAAGTCGATCGCCTCTATAATTAATGGAACGACATTAGCTATAGTCATTATATCATTGTTTGGTCTTTTCTCACTCGTTTCTTTTCAGACCTCAAGAAGACTCAAAGAAATTGGTATTCGCAAGGTTTTAGGCGCTAGTGTTACTCAAATCCTATCAATTTTAGGCAAATCATACCTAGCTGTTATTTCGATTTCATCTGTGGTAGCCATTCCGTTAGCCTATATGTACTTGCCAGAATTTTTAATGAAATATCATAATAGAATTGAACTTGAAATTGACTTTGCTGTCCTCGCTATCCTAATAATAGTATTGTTTTCAATTGTAGTCATCACTTCTCGTGCATTAATGGCTGTATGCATAAATCCAGTTGAAATTTTAAAAGATGAATAATAAAATTCTGAACCTCAACCCAATCTTGACACTGAATCAGATTAACGACTAAAAGATGCTTAAAAACCATATCAAGACTGCCTTTCGCCACCTCTTAAGAAACAAGGTTTATGCTTCTCTCAACGTCTTAGGACTCAGTTTAGGTTTAGCCAGTTTTCTTGTGATCTATTTCTTTGTTCAGAATGAATTGAGTTTTGATCAATTCCATGAAAATAAAGACAGAACCTATAGACTGACACAAACCAAAACGGCAGGTGATATTATTACCAGTTCAGGTATATCTGCGGCTTTTGCCAAGCCTATGTCGGAGCGTATTCCTGAGGTAGAGAACTATACGCGAATTGAGAAATGGGATAAGACCTTCATTTTCCCAGGATTAGCCGATTCTGTTGCTGGATTTAGAAACCTGACTGTCGACCAAGGCTTTTTTGAGATTTTCGATATCACCATGGTTGAAGGTACTATTCCAGACTACAGCCAAACCCCTAATTCGGTAATTGTAAGTGAGTTTTTGGCGAATAGACAGTGGAATGGAGATGCAATAGGCAAGACGATCAAGGTAAGGGGTATTCCTTTTCAAGTTACGGGCATATATCAAGATTTACCCATGAACTCGAGTTTAAGAGGGGATGCCATTTTCGAGATTGAAGCTGTTAATCAATGGAGAAAAGACTCCTTCACGAACATTTTTATGGGCTACTTCGATGAATTATACATGACCTTACCTAATCATGTTTCTTCTGAAGAAGTTGCCGACAAAATGACTTTGCTCTTTAAGGATTTGAGAGGTAAAGAGGTTGAAGAAGTCATAGTAGGACTTCAGCCATTATCTGATATACACTTTAATTTTGATATCGAGGACAACCTGGGAAGAAAGACAGATATACAAATGATCTATATATTTTCAGGTGTTGCCTTCTTTATTCTATTCTGCTCTTTCTTCAATTACATCAGCATGTCTATCGCACAATCAATTGAGAGAACACGTGAGATTGGCGTAAGAAAAGTAATGGGGGCGAGTCAGAAGCGCGTTTACTTTGAATACTTAGCAGAGTCTTTAATTCTTCTATTAGTAGCTTCTGTCTTAGCTATGATTTTATTGGAAGTGTTGCTTCCATCATTAGAACAGTTATTGGAGAGAGAGTTGGCCAAGAGTATCAAGTGGTCAGGAGAACTATGGGGCTATGCAGCGCTCTTTATTGTTGCGGTTACTTCGCTGTCGGCTTTGTACCCGAGTATACTTTCAATGAATTCCAAAATTTCAGATTTACTAAGAAACTCACATAAGTCATTCAAATCTGCCAAATGGATCAATGCACTTTCGGTAGTACAGGTAGTTGTTTTCATGACCCTAATATCTGTGGCTATTGCTTCTAATCGACAGTTAAAATTCATGCAGAATGAGAACCTAGGTTTTCAAAAAGAGAATATGTTGGTTATTCAGTCATATGGTGCCGGATTTGATGAGTTTGGAGATGTACTTGAGAATGAATTTAAGGCCATTCCTGGTGTGAATGGCTTGACTAGGGCATACAGTATGCCGAGTAGTGTCATGGGCTCAATGGCGATGAAAGATTATCAAGACCTAACCTTTTACAATTTCCCGGTAGGATTAGAGTATTTCCAAACCATGGGTATGGAAATGGTAGAGGGTCGTACTTATAGAAGAGATGATTTGGGTAAGATGAACATTGTGTTGAACGAATCGGCAGTGAAGGCAATGGGTATAGAAGGGAGTGCTATAGGTCACGAATTCGAAACCTTTAACAAGAACTGGAAAGTTGTAGGGATAGTGAAAGACTTCCATTTCTTATCAAAGAAAGAACCTATTAAGCCTACGTTCTTTAGGCTTTTGGAAGAGAACCAAGGCTCTATGATTGTTAACCTAGACGGTAGAAATCTGAGAGCTATAATGGATGAAATTGAGAGTACTTACACTGAGGTGACGGGTAAAGTACTCAACTACCAATTCCTAGATCAAAAATTCGATGCTATGTATAAAGATGAGGAATCAATGATTACCATGATCCAAGTCGGGACAGCCATGGCGGCTATGGTGGCATTTTTAGGTCTTTTTGGCATTACAGGTTATTCGGCCAAACGAAGAATGAAAGAAATGGGCATTAGAAAGGTGTTGGGTGCAACATTTAAGAATATTCAGGCTACGCTTAATCGTTCCAGTTTAATCAAACTCATTATCGCTGCCATTATATCTACTCCGCTCATATTCTACTGGCTTAATAGATGGTTAGATTCCTTTGCCTATAGAATTGAATTCCCGCTGCTATGGATTATTGGAGCTCTTGTATTAGCTGGCTTAGTTGCTTTTAGTACTTCATTTATTCATAGCATTAGAGCCTATTTGGTTAACCCTGTGGAGATTCTAAAAGACGAATAAAGAATTATTAATATTCGAAAGATGAGTTTAAAAGCGTCACATTATCTAAGATCAGCATGGGTAAATTTTAAAAGCAAGAAATGGTACATCTCTTTAATGATTTGCTCGCTAGCTATTGGGATGTTCTGCTTCATTATCTCAAGTATATACATCGATTTTGAATACAACAGGAATGCTCATCATCAAAACGCTGATCAGGTTTACCGTGTAATGCTGAATATGCAGGAGGAGGGAAGAAACACTTATCTACCGAATCCTTTTGCGTCTGAACTGGCCAACCGTCATGCTGAGGTTGAGGCGGTAAGTTTGCTGGACGGTACTCGAAAAGATTTGTATTTAACGGTTAATGATGAAGACTACATAACCGAAGAGAGCGGCTACTATGCCGATGCTGCTTTTTTTGAGCTATTCACTTTTCCTTTAGCATTTGGAAATCCAAATACTGCATTAGAAGATGCTAAAGCCATTATTATTTCAGATAGGTTGGCGAAAGTCCTTTTTCAAAATGAGATGCCAATTGGAAAGGAAGTCAAAATACATAATAAGGGTGTTTTTCAAGTAACAGGCGTCCTTGAGAAAGTCCCTTCTAAGAGCTTAATGAAACCTGAAATCATTTTTTCGAGAGAGCTATTATATAGAGAACAGCCTCGAAGAAAGACTGGCTCGGTAATTTTCACTCATGTAAAAGTTACAGAGGGGACAAGAATGGAGGATCTGGAAGAGTCTATGTTTTCTACATTCAAGTCTCTTTATCCTGACGTTGACAGGTTTACAGGCATCTTTACGGAAAGAATTGATGAGGCTTATTGGGGTACTTCACATTATGATTATTCGGCTGGTGCCCAATTCTCTTCGTTTTTTGGAGCAGATAAAAGAATGATCAATGTTGTGGGTTATACCACATTGGGTATTATGATTTGCGCCATTTTGGGTTTCTTATCACTCTCTTTAGGCTTGGCACTTAAGAGAGCTAAAGAGATTGGTGTACGTAAAGTAAATGGAGCAGGAAGAAGAGACATTCAAGTCCAGCTTTTATCTGAATCTGTGGTTTATGCCTATATAGCACTGCTCTTTACTGTGATAGCCCTAGAAGTTGCTGGAAGTTACTTTTCAGCGTTATTCGGTGTTCCGATCGGTATCAGTTATACCAATTCTAGTTTATTGATACAACTTTTTGCCTTCACCACTATTTTAGGCTTACTGTCTGGCTTTTACCCAGCGATAGTAATTTCCAGACTTAATCCGGTTAAGGTGTTGTTAGGGTTTAATAGCCAGCAGGGTTCCGGATTTTTCTTAAACAGGCTGTTGCTCACAGTACAATTAATAGCAACAATAATTCTGCTTTTTGGTACGCTTGTACAGACCAAGCAAGTTCAAAAGTTCTCCAACTTCGATTTTGGTTATAATAAGGAGAATCTGATAGCATTTACCTTTGAAAGACAGGCCAATCACCGTGATCATATGGTAAGTATCATGGATGAAATCAATTCAATGGAAGGTGTTATTGAAGTTTCTGGAGGGCCATTCCCATATACCTTTAATGGCTACTATGATTTTCGATATGATAATGGAGATACTTTAATCGAGGATCGTTTTGCTCTAGTGAAAGTTCAGTCTAACTATTTTAGTCTACTAGATATCAGTATTCTCGAAGGTGATGACTTTTCTAATACTGCAGCAAATAGTTCAGATTTCATAATCAACAAAACCCTTGCTAACAGAATGGGAGAGAATCCTGTTGGTCAGTTGGTCAATTTTGCCGGAAGAACGGGCAGAATTTTAGGTGTTGCTGAAGATTATACGGATTGGGGCCTGAGTCAACCTGACGCGGATCCGAGAGTTTTTGAAGTGAATAATGCCGAAGTACATAGTTTGTTGATTAAGCACGATGGTCAAAGAACTTCCGCGCTTATAGATGAGCTCGAAGGTCAATGGAGGGCTTATGAGTCTGTCTTAAACCCGAGCATTACTAATCTCAGCACTGAGGTTGATGAAATGCTCGCAGATGTTCAAAAATCAACAGTCTTTTCAGGGTTCTTGACCGCCATGATCTTGGTCTTAGCGTTAATGAATCTGGTGGGTTATGCGGTTATGTATGGTAACAGTAAAGTTAGAAACATCAGTATTAGGAGAATTTTAGGTGCTGAAACGCGTGAATTGTTCTTTAGGTTAACTAAGCCATTTTTCACTGCTTTGGGACTGAGCCTAATTATTGCCTTACCACTCGCTTATTGGTTTATGGAAGGCTATTTAACCGATTATACAGTTAGGATCAATCTAACTTGGACCGATGGACTCCTTGTTTCCCTATTCATGCTATGCTCCATCTTGTTGGTGGTTGGATTTCAGATGCTCAATCTAAGCCGATTGAACCCTGTGGAAACACTAAAAGACGAATAGCTTTCTATTTTCTCCTTTTTACTCCTCTTATCGCAGGTTCTTGAGTCGGATCGTCTGGCCAAACATGTTTGGGGTAGCGTCTCTTGAGTTCCTTTTTTACCTCGAAGTAAGCATCGGACCAAAAGCTTCTTAAATCGCTGGTTACCTGTACAGGTTTAAAGCCTGGTGATAGAAGATGCATGAGTACAGGCTGTTTGCCGTTGTTGATGCGTGGTGTTTCATCAAGCCCAAATACTTCTTGAATACGAACAGCCAATACCGGTGCCTCACCATTATCTCTGTACATCAATTTAATGTGAGACCCACTTGGTACTTCAAGCCTTTCAGGGGCTAATTGAACAAGATTAGTTTGTTGATCATTACTTAAACTAAATTGAAGTATCTCTTTTAATTTCAGTGACTTAAGATCTTGAGGTTTTTTAACTTCTGATAAATAAGGGCTAAGCCAATCAGCAGCAGTCAGGAGCAAGCTTTCTGTACTTACTTCAGGCCAACCATCTTGCGGATTCCATTTGGCCAAACTCATTACACGCGCTTGCCATTGCGCTACTTCTTCATCAAAATTGAGTAGTGTTTTACCTTCTTTCTTTATAGCTTCTAGAATAGCTTCTGAGAGATGAGAGGGATCAGGATCAGGCAGAGGTGTGCTCTTGAGCACGATACTTCCGATGCATAGGTTTAAGTTGGCGATTAGTCCACCATCTTCAGTATCCCATTCGATTACTTCCCTTTCTTTAACCATGGGTGCCAAATCCTTGGGATTAAGTGGTGAGGCCATGTGGATCTTGCCCATTCTATCTCTTGCATCTACATGACAAACCGCTAGCCATGGTTCTGCTGCCAAATCATCTCTATGACCTGCTGCAGCTATTCTACCATTTGATAACTGAAACTGAGCATTATTTCCAGGTCTTGCATGGGCGATTCGTTCAGGATAAGCATAGGTAATCAATACACCTGTCTCGTAAGGGTCATGAACCTCATTGTCTTCTGAAATGTCGAATAGCCTTCTGTATTGTTCAGCGATTTTCGCAATTCTACTGAATTTGCGGCCTTCGCGTTGTTCTCTGCGGTGTATGCGAAGTGCATCTATTCGTTCATTAATGTCAATACCGGCTTCCTTTCCCAATGGATCTCGTTCCTCAAGTAAAGCGGCAATGTCTGCTGCTAGTGCTACTTGATCATCTTCATGGGCGAGAATCAGCATATGAGCAATTCTCGGATGACATGGCAGTTTAGCCATGGCCTTGCCATGATCTGCAATACGACCGTTCTCAAGTGCTTCTAGCTGATGTAGCAACTCTCTGGCTTGATACAGATGACCTTTTGGAGGAGGGGTGAGCCATGTCATTTGAGCAGCATCTGTAATACCCCATTGTGCCATTTCTAAAACCAAAGAAGCTAGGTCGGCTTGTTCAATTTCAGGAATAATGTGGTCTTGTAGCCTTCCATGGGTAACCTGAGACCAGAGTCGGTAAGCGACCCCAGGACTCAATCTTCCGGCTCTCCCTGCACGCTGATCTGCTGAATCTCTTGATACTCTATGTGTTTCAAGACGAGACAGGCCAGAGCTGGGATCGAACTGCGAATGTCTTGCAAAACCGCTATCAACCACGATTTTAACGCCTTCAATGGTTAAACTTGTTTCTGCAATAGAGGTAGCCAGAACGATTTTACGGTTGCCATTTTTATCCGGAAAGATGGCTGCTCTTTGCTTATTCTGTGGAAGTTGGCCATAAAGCATGTGGACTCTAGTATTACCTACCTTACCTTTCAAAAGGTCTGCGGTTTTATGGATTTCGCCTTGGCCCGGTAGAAATGCCAGTATATCACCCTCGTGTTTTTTCAATGCCTTCTGAATGGTTCTTGCGCACAATTCAGACATCACAAAGGCGTCTGTATCACCCTCATAATTAATCTCAACTGGGTATTGACGACCTTTAGAAACTACTGCTTCTGATTTTAGCAATTGCGTCAGCTGGGCCATATTAAGTGTAGCAGACATGACCAATATTCTTAGATCCTCTCTTAATACTTGCTGTGCCTCTCTACACAAAGCCATCGCCACATCGGCATGAATACTTCGTTCATGGAATTCATCGAATACTACCATGCCGATTCCTTCCAATGTATTATCGGATTGAAGCATTCTTGTCAGGATGCCCTCTGTTACGACTTCTATTTGAGTGGCATCTGAAGTTCGGTTTTCGAATCTGATCCGATAACCAATGGTATCACCAACTTTTTCACCTAGTAAATCGGCCATGCGCTCAGCGATGGATCTTGCAGCTAATCTCCTAGGCTCTAGCATAATCATCTTTTGTCCTTTAAGCCACTGCTGATTTAGAAAGGCTAGGGGCAATAGCGTACTTTTTCCGGCACCAGGAGGCGCATTAACAATAAGCGTATTGTTATGAGCTAATTTATCATTGACTTCATCTATAATGTCAATAACAGGTAAATCAACGGATTTAGGATCGAAGGCCATGAAGGGCGAAGGTACGACTAGTATTTAGTAGTGCGATATGAGTATTGAGAGTTTTTGGATTCATCTTGTTATTGACTCAATAATCTATACGCAAGACCCAATACTTCATTGAAACAACCTATAGAAAGAACAAACATTTTAAGTAATCACTTAGTATGTTTGTCATCAAATAAGTTACCCTATGCTATACGTTATTTCTCCTGCAAAAACACTTGATTTTGAGACGCCTTGCGATGCTGAAAAGAGCTACCCTAAGTTTCAGAAAGAGGCTTTAGAGCTCATAGGCGTTTTAAAAGAGAAATCACCAGAAGAGATTCAAAATCTCATGAGTCTCAGTGAGAATTTGGCCGAGCTTAATGTAGATCGCTACAGAAAGTTCTCTAAAGGAAAGAACACCAAAAGAGCCAAACAAGCTGTCTATGCCTTTAAGGGCGATGTGTACGTGGGATTAGACGCAGAAGAATTAACCAATGATGAGATTCTTTATGCACAGGAGCATTTGCGTATTCTGTCAGGGCTCTATGGTTTATTAAGACCGCTTGATTTGATTCAACCTTACCGTTTAGAAATGGGTACTAAGTTGGCCTTCGATGATTATAGAACCCTCTACAACTACTGGGCCGATACCATAGTGAATGAAGTAAATAAAGAATTAAAAAAGCTCAAGACTAAAACGCTTCTGAACTTGGCTTCCAATGAATACTTTAAGGCCATTAACAGACCTGCTCTAAAAGCCAATGTCGTTAACGTTGAATTTTTAGAAAACCACAATGGTGAGTATAAGATCATTTCATTTTTTGCTAAGAAGGCAAGGGGTACTATGGTTCAATTCCTTGTAAGAAATCAAATCAATGATATTGAAGGTGTAAAGACTTTCGATTATGACGGTTACTTATTCGATGCAGATGCCTCTACAGAACATAACCTTGTTTTCAAAAGGGGGTAATTGTCATTAAATTAAAGTTATTCCCGCGCAGGCGGGAATCTCATGATTACATATCAAATTTTATTTAGGAGATCCCCGTCTTCACGGGGATGACGAAACTGAATTTGGTAATTATTCACAGCTATCAACCGTCAACAATTATTCACTACTTTTTTCGCTTCGAATGTATTAGTATTAGCTTCTAGAAACTAATAGAATCTAAGACTAGTATTTTATGCTAAACAAAATCTTAAAACCAATCTTTTTGGCACTCCTGATCTGCTTAACAGGGGTTCAGCTTCATGCACAAGACAAGCTGAAGAACATGCCGGGTTATGATCAATATGCTAAAATGGCTCCTCAGATCAGAAGCTCAGTGAAGCCTGGAATTGTGTACGCTTCTTGGGCGGATGATAGCAAGACATTTCAATTTGTTAGAGACGGCAAGCTTTGGCAGTATGATGTGAAAAAAGGAGGGATGACCGATATGGGAACTCCACCTCGCCAAGAAAGAAGACCAAGAGCTTGGAGGCCTGCAAGAGGGCGTCAATATCCATCTGCCATGTCTCCTGATGGCAATTGGAAAGCTTACACTGAAAATAGAAACATGTACCTCAGTAAGCCTGATGGAACTGATCCAATTGCTATAACAACTGATGGCAATTTCGACAATATGAACAAGTATGGAATTGCTACTTGGGTTTATGGAGAAGAGCTTGGACAGAATACAGCCATGTGGTGGTCTCCTGATAGCAAGAAGGTGGCTTTTTACAAGTTCAACGAAAAAGGAGCTAAGCAATACTATGTGCTTTTGGAGCAGTTGAATCTGTATGACTCATTGGAGATAATGTCTTACCCTAAGGTGGGCGAGCCTAATCTACCGGTAGATCTTATGGTTTATGATTTAGACGCTAAGAAGATCACCCAGTTTGATGTGAGAGACGGCAAAGGATTTGAAGATGGGCCGTTAGGTACCTACCTCTACGGAATGGACTGGACGCCTGACGGTAAAGAGTTTTTATATCACAGCACGAACCGTAAGCAAGATATAATGGAATACCGTGCTGGTAATCCTGAAACAGGTGAAACGAGAGTTGTAGTAAGAGAAGAATGGTTACCAAGCTTTGCCAAGAACACACCAGAGATTCGTGTTCTAGAAGATGGAAAGCATTTTATCTGGGCTTCTGAAAGAACAGGTTTTAACAATTACTACCTGTACAACTGGGATGGCACTTTAGTAAATCCGATTACGCAGCACGGATTTGAAGTAAATAATATTATCCGTGTAGATGAAGCTGATGGTGTAATGTATTACATGGCCAGAAGTGGTGATAACCACATGAAAATGCAGTTGCACAGAGTAAATCTCGATGGAACAAAAGATACACGATTAACCGATCCAACGCTAAATCACTCTGTCAATGTATCGCCTGATGGCAAGCATTTTATAGATATTCAACAAACACATGATACACCACCCGTTACTAAGCTCATCTCAGCAAAAGGTAAGGAACTAGCTACCTTAGCTGAAAGCGACATTACCAAATGGCAGGAGCTAGGACTGAAGACAGTTGAAGCCTTTACATTTACTTCGGCAGATGGTGTAACAGAATTGCATGGTTTGTTGCATTTCCCTTCTAATTTCGATCCTAACAAGAAGTATCCACTGATTTTAGCCAATTATGGTGGACCTGCAACCAATGAGTTTAGAGAGAACTTTACTTTCCCTAATCCATTGACTGAGTATGGTTTCTTGGTAGTAGATATCGATGGACGAAATGTTCGTGGTAGAGGTAAGCGATTGCTTGATCAGCTTTATGGTAACCTTGGTATAGTAGAGCAAGACGACTTTGCGGAAGGTATCAAGTCACTTTATGATCGTCCGTACTTCGATAAGGATAGAGTAGGTGTATACGGTACGTCTTATGGTGGAACCACTGCTGCTATGAGCTTGCTGAGGTTCCCAGATGTTTACCATGCTGCTGTGGTTAATTCGGCTGTTACGGATTGGATCAATTATGATAACATCTACACTGAGCGTTACATGAACACCCTAGAGAATAATAAAGCGGGGTACGATGCCTTCAATTTGATGAAATATGCGGGCAACCTGAAAGGAGAGATGTTGATCTATTATGGTACAGCAGACAACAATGTGCACCCGTCTAATTCATTGCAATTGATTAAAGCGTTGCAAGATGCCGGTAAGAGTTTCGAAGTTCAGGTTGGTCCTGACAGAGGACATACGGCCGTTTCGAGAGACCGAATGATGGAGTTCTTTATTGAGCACTTAGTAATGAATAAGAACGAAAAAATGGGAATTAAGAGAGAGAATAAAAACTCACTTAAAAGTTCGTATTAAGAATTAGAAACAGTCGTATAAAAGCATTCTTCTCCATTAAGAGAAGAATGCTTTTGTGTTTTAATAGTCACTTTAAAATTTTAGGGCTCCTGTTGTACCTCATTCAAATAGTTACAACAGAATGCGAATCCCAAGAAAGTTGTTAGCGATAATTTAGATTTGAATCAGATTCAATTTTATCTCTAAGATCTATTTCTAAACCTAATAGATACTTACTAAAAAAACTGATTAAGAATTGATTGGTGGACTTTACGGCCAACTCAGGATCTAAACTTCCTGCTTCATTGAGTTGAGAGACATTGATCATAAATGGAATATCGCTAAAGTTGCTGTGCCCTGTTTTGTCAAGCACCAAGTTGTGGAAATCAGGGCCAATGCTAGCTTGGAAAATGTATTGATTCGGATCAGGTCTGTCATCCGTTGCGTTCGAACTGATCAATGCCCCTGGCTTATTCAAAGGGTTGTTCATTAAACTACCCCATTGGGAACCATCTAAGTTTATAGCTGCTTTGATGCGCTCATCGAAGATAGCAGCTTCTACAGCGGCAGCACCTCCAATGGAATGGCCATATGTAGCCAGTTGATCCAGGTTTAATTGTCCTGTTAGTGGAAATGATGTGTCTGAATTGAGTCTAGGTAATTCATCAATTAGGTTAGTGATATCTAATGCCCATCGCTTAACGATATCACCTCCATAAGAGTTCACAATGCGCTGTGTCGCTTCTCTGGCTACCGATTCGTTTGAGGCATTCTGTAAAGTCTCTACTGCTTTGGCCACCTCATTATTCCAATTCCAGCTATTGCTTTCATTAAATGTTTGGTTAAAGAACACTTTTCGTCCGTCAGGGTATTCAAGACCCATGGTTTCGTGAGGAGTAATCAAGTTAAAAATGACAAATCCATGGCTTACCAGCTCTTCTATCATAGTCAGATAGCCAGATGCCGGTGTATAGTAACCTGGAGAGAATACCAATACCGGAAACTCACCATTCGCAGGTTCAGCGTCTAGCTGGTGTTGAGTAGATATGTTATCTAAATAGTTAAAAGCCTTCGAAGGAAGTCCATATTTCATGGCAAAGCCTTCTCTTTCAACATCGGGCAAATACTGTTCGTTGCCTGTAATGTTTGATTCAGTTGGGTACCACACATTCACCATGAGTTCTCGCTTATCGGTAGGATCTTCAGTTGTGATTTCGGATCTGTCTTCAACCTTAAGGTATAGTTTAGAGAGTCCAACGTTGTATGATCCTGAGGTTTCAGGTAAAGTGAAAATGGGTAATGCATTGGTAAGTATGATAGAAATAGCCAATGCAAGAACCGAGAAGAATGTTCCTAGAATTCTGGGCCATTTTTTGGCTTTTATCCCTTTCAGGAAGATCATGATAAGGATGACTTCGATTAGATAAATAAAGGCCATTTGCCATCGTCCTTCTCCAAGAATAAAATGGAAGGCGAGTAGCCCAAGACCAATAAAGGCGAAGATTTGCTTTTCCTTTTTGGGAATGAATAGAAAAATCAATTGAATAAGCACACAGAGTGCTAAAGCTGATTCGATCAGTTGCATGTTAAAATGAGTTTTAAATGGTGAATTGATTAAGCTTGGAGTCGTACTTGTTTACATACTCCATAAATGATCATTCTGCTGATTAGAAAGATGATCAAACCATAACCCATTGGTATAAAGGAAATGCAGATCCCATCAAAAAGCATCTTTGCCTCAACTTGACCCCAGACTTCTATAGCTTCTAATGCTCCATAAAGCCCTAAGAACTGAATAAAAAGCCCGAAAATTAGCGCGAAAAGTCCTGTCGATTGAACCGCTTTAAGTCGCCAATCGCCAACTGTTAATCGCTTAAATTCAAAAGGTCTCTGCCTAAAATCTATCACACAATAAATGAGCATAATGATTAAAGGCACCGAAAGGGCTGTCATATAAAGGGGATCGCCTTGAATAAATAATTTTACCATCTTTCTAAAGAATTATCGAGGTAAAACTAGCTTTGAGGCTGTGTTAAAGACAATGTCAAATACCATCCTAATCCTGTCGGTCATCGATTTTCAATTGAATTCATTGACATGATAGGCAAAATTGAGAAAAATCGCACCATGAAGTTACTTCGGCTGGCCGTACTTTGGCTTGTGGTATTTGCATTGTTAGTGGCCAAATATGCTCAGACCACTTTCACTATTCAAGAGTCGCTCTTTTTTAGTGCTATGTTATTTCCTGTTGTCCTAGGTACATCTGGTTTCTTTAATTATTACCTAGTGCCAAAGTATTTGCTGACGGCTCGATATAAGAGCTTTGCGCTTTATGCTTTCTATCTCCTAATCGTATCTCTTTATCTGGAGACTTGGGTGGTTATTTTGGCCTTGGTGCTTATCGGTGATTATCAATTCACTTCTCTCAGCCCCGAAGTAGCTGATATCTTAAACATGGCACTGCTGCTATACGCGATTGTCTTTATTCATGGGTTTAGCGTGCTTTTCAAACATTTTGTAGTACAAAAACAAACCAATGAAGGCCTGCTGAAAGAACAGGAAAAAGAAGCTTCCAAGTCTTTTGTGGTAGTAAGTGAACGCAAACAGGTACGCTTGGAAGAATCTGAAGTACTTTATATTGAGAGCCTAAGTGACTATGTTAAGATTCATACTTCAGAAAGAGTTGTTATTTCCAAGGCTACAATATCCAGTCTGGAAGCAGAGTTATCGAAAGACTTTGTCAGAATTCACCGATCCTATTTAGTAAACAAACAGCATATTGATTCTTTTACAAAAGAGAAAGTACAAATAGGAGGTATTGAGATGAACATTTCACGAAAGTATAAGGAGCAGGCATTGAATGCCTTAAGATAATCATGAGATCAGGAAATCAGTTTCTCCCTGAACGTCACGCAGAGCGAAGCGAAGAGTCTCCCTAATAAATTGAGGAGATTCTTCGGTCGGTTAATTACCTCCCTCTGAATGATGTTTATATTTTGCGAATCGCAAATCGCATATCGATAGCTATCGGACGAATACACTCGCAACTGGTAACCCTCCGCTTCCGTCTTCGGTCTTCCGACTTTTAGCTATCTTCAGAACATGAAAATCAAATTCCTTATCCCATTTGTATTAGGCATGGCCTTCATTGCCATTTTTGCCACCCAAAGTTCAGCCCAGTTGAGACATGTGGTTTGTTTTAAGTTTAAACCAGATGCCACTGAAGCGCAGATCGAGGCTTTAATCACCGCCTTTGAGAATTTAGAGAATGAGATCGAAGAGATTCAAGCTTTTGAATGGGGGCTTCAAAATAGCCCTGAAGGATTAGATAAAGGCATGACTCATATTTTCCAATTGACCTTTGCCAATGAAGAAGATAGGGATATCTACTTGCCGCATCCTGCTCATCAGGCATTTGTAGAAACGCATGGAGTATTGGTTGAGGATGTTGTTGTGGTGGATTATATGGTAAAGTGATCAATTTTTAGTGTTTAGGTTATTAATGCATTGAGAAGAATAATACCAATGCTAGGTTTTCATTAGAATGAATTTCAATCCTAAGGAAATAGCAGCAAGAGATTTTAGCTCCGAGTTTCAGTTTCAAACCTCTAGAAGTTCAGGGCCTGGGGGGCAGAACGTTAATAAGGTAGAAACCAGAGTCACCTTAAAGTTCTTGGTTACCCAATCAGAATTGCTCAATCCTGCAGAGAAAGACCGTTTGTTAACCAAATGGCGTTCGAAACTCACAAGTGAGTATGCCATTTTGATACACTCAGAAAAACATAGAAGTCAGCTGAGAAATAGGGAAGAAGCAACCAAAACTTTCAAAAAACTTCTTGAGAAAGCTTTCACAGACCCTAAGCCAAGAAAGAAAACGAAGCCTTCCAAGTCGGCAATTCAAGAGAGGTTGAATTCAAAAAAGAAGCATTCAGATAAAAAGGCCAATCGTAGAAAACCTGATTACTGAAAAGCCATTAACCTAGTGGCTAATGGCTTTATTAGTTTCATTTGGGATTAATACTTATTGCTTTGTGGCAGTGTAGTTATCTACTTCAAAGCTTACGACTTCTCCATCCTCAAATTTAAATTCTAACCATGTTCCATCTATACCATGGAATAATCGCTCTTTTGTACTGGCGTAGAGTGGTACGGGCGGATTAACATAAGGTGCACTTAATTGTAATTCGCCATCTACAAGACTTATTTCACAAGGCCCTATCTCAAGCTCATATTTACCCACATAGGCCTGCATTTCTTCCTCAGATAGCGTCATTGGTTTTCTCCTGTCAGGTTGAATATTTAAACCATACTCTTTAGCTATCGCTAATTCGATTTCACGAATGATGAGGCCGAAGTCTGAATTTACCATTACCACCATGGCAATTGGTTTCTCTTTAGAGGCAACTAGGTTCGCTCTAAAACCTTCATCTGCTCCACCGTGTCCAAAGAAGTCCTTATCAGTTTGTGGCCCTAATCCCCAATCATTCATTCCAGGCTCAAGCATTTCTTCTACGGTTTCATACTTCAGTATACCGTCCTTTTTATTGGCATAGATCTCCTGAATTTCGATGCCATACTGTACCAATTGGGTAGGAGTGGTCCAGAGACCTGCCGCTGCCATTTCGGGATATATCGGCCATTTGCCTTCTACTTCGTTTCCATTTCTTCTATAACCCGTTGCTGCTATCTCGTGATATTCCTTTAATAAAGGATTAGCATAAGTGCTCTTAGACATGTTCATTTTATCTAGAACATTTTGCTGTAAACTCTCTACAAAAGAGATGTCTTCGTTTTCACTGATCATTAATTGCATAATGGTATAACCACCACCCGAGTACATCCAACTTTCACCCGGTTCTTTATAAACCCTTACCGCATCAGTATTTCCGTTTCCATCCAATACATCTTGTGTACTTGGTATTTCATCACCTTTGTCGTAACCGGGGAAGCCCCAAACAGTCAGCCCGGCTGTATGATTTAAGATTCTCCTTAGGGTAACTTTTTCGTTATTAGTAAACTCATTGTCAGGTAATTGCCAGCTTTTGAGGTAGTCATTTACGTTGGCATCTAGATCAAAAACTCCGGACTCGACCATCTGATGTGCTCTTATAGCGGCCACCGGTTTGGAAATAGAGCCAGCCAAAAGCATGGTTTCTGAATTCATTTTTCTGTTACCAGCTATATCTGCCATACCAAAGCCTTTGGCCCAAACGACTTCACCTTCATAAGCAAAAGCAATACTTACTCCGGGAATACGCAATTCACGCATTCTTTCTTCTAAAGAGAATGTAGGTGTTTCTTGCCCTTCAACTTGAAAGTTTGGTTGTAGAGAGCTGAGGATGCGTTCAAATCGGCTATCATGGCTATCTGAAATCTCTTTTTCAGGTGTATTGCAAGAAAATGCAACGAAAGTGATTATGGTTAAGAATACGAGTTTCTTCATTAGACCTTTATGTTTAAATACTAATTGTGATTAGAGCGTACTTTCAAATTTCTTTAAAAGATGATTGGTCTGCCCTTGTAATTTCTTTTTGAAAAACCCTGTCCATCCAATAAGTGCACCTTGAAAACCTAAGGCTTGTTTGGCCCAACTATGCAAGTTGAAATCATCAATATGCTTAATGATCAGTCCGTCTTTAAACTCCATAAGCGTATCAATCTTGTTATGGACTTTTCTACCGGTTTTCGAAAAAGTATAAATAGGCTCCCAGTGAGCAGAAGCAGCAGATGTCACTTCAAATTCTATCACCATCCCTTTATCTTTTTGATTTGTACATAGCATACGCCACATATTGGCAGCGTGTTCACCATTCAACTTACCGAAAGCGGGATCTTCAAATTCAACATCAGGATGATATAGTTTAGCCATTGCCTCTGCATCTAACTTTTGAAAGGCGGAATAAAACTGTTGTATGATTTCTTTACTCATTGGGGATAGGGAGTTTATGCATTCTTAAAAAACTGAGTTTGTCCCAATAGCCTCTTTGGAACTTGATTAAACCATTTTCGAATTGAAAAAATCCGCAACCTCTCAAACTTAATGGGTCTTTCCATTCCAATATACCCCAATCACCATCTTCAAAGATGTTCTCGATTATACAGGTCATTTCGGCTGCTTCGAATTCGTTTTTAAACATTTGGTATATGTTCTCTTTGCCCACAATAGGTTCGTTAGCTACTTGGTGATTCACAGCATCGGGATGGTAGTATTGGGCAATGGCTTCAGCATCTGCCCGATTAAAGGCCGATACCCATGCTTGAATTAGTGCTTTAGGAGAACTCATATGTCTTGTACAAAGTAAATTGCATTCTTGTTGAGGTCGTGGAAACCGAATTCATGGGTTCCCCAGGGTGTGTTTCTCATGACACGCTCTTCTTCGATGGTTCCTCTTTTTATAAATTCCTCTATAAAAGGGGATAAGTCATTCACAAAGATTTTTATCACCGAACCGCCCAATAAAGGATCATCTTCGTTATCGGCATGCCATTGCAGGTGTATACATAACTGATCTCTGGAAATACCTGCATACATGTGGTCTCCAAATGATTTGGTAAAGCCCGTATACTGCTCATGCCATTCTAAGTCTCTAGAGATATCTCGAGAGGGTAGAACCGGTTCAATTCCTCTGATGTTAGCATTTACACCCATTTGATTAAATTACACAAAAGTAGAAGAGTGAAAAAGAAAGAGTGTCCTTCTTGTGCAATGGAGATAGATGCAGATAGTAAAGTTTGCCCCATATGCCAGTATGAGTTTCCTACTCAGGCCAAGGGAGATGTCTGGATTGCTGTAATTCTAATTATCGCTTTTGTACTTTGGATTATTCTCTAAGGCATTATGATTGAGCCTGATACAAACGCACCTGATGTATTGGCGTTGGGATGAATCTTCCCATTTTCTCCGTCATAGGCGTTGGTTTGAAAGGAATCGCCATAGATTTTGTAGTGTATAGTTTCACCGGACTGAAAACCGAAAGCTGCTAGTTGCGCTGCTGTAACTCGCATATCTACAGAAGCGGTTCCATCTATATATCTAATGGGTCCAACAACTCCAATATTCACTTCATTAGAAACGGATTCTTCCTTTCCTAAAAAGGCGCTGATGTAAACCGGGTTAGTGGCTGAACCGGAGGGGAGCGTGCTGATTCCAATTCTCAAATCGTTGCCATCAAACTCAGGGTTTCTGCCTCCTGTAACCTGTGTACTAGAAATTTGACCCAGAAATAAGTCTAGCAATGTTGTATTGCCACGTTCAAAACTACGCTCATGTTCTACTTGCCTTTTGAAAGTACCATATCCTTCTTTTTCAAAAACCAGCTCATACGTGCCAAGTGGAACTCTTGTAAACACATAGTCGCCATCAATCGCAGATAGTGAAGTAAAACCTGTACCGGTAATGCTCACTAGCATGCTATCATTTCTAAGTGGTACACCAAAAGCATCATGTAAATTGACAAAGCCTTGAATAGCACCTACGCCAGAATCTTCTACAGGATCTGGTGTGCCAGAGTTTGAACAAGCACTTAGCAATGCCACAGCCAAACAGAGGGCCATTGCTTTGATAGAATAAGGAGAGTTTCTATGCATAATCATTGAAACGCATAGATAATAGAAACTAGTCTACAGCGGTAAATTTATTGTAAAGATTTTCGGTTGTATCTGAATTCGATTTCTTGATTACTGCCTCCGGAATCGATGTTTATGTACATCACGATTTCATTCTCATTGATTTTCTTCAAAGTCCATCCATCAAAATAGGCCGCATTCTTTTCCAATTTCACTAAAGGAAATTCTACAGTTTCATCTTTTTCTTCCCAGCCCTTTAGGTCACCATGAAAGTGCTTGATTCTGAGCATGAGCGTGTTATTCTCTTGTTTGATCTGGCATAACTCATAGAATTCAACTTTACCATCTTTAACAGACCTAAATGAACCCATCATAGCGTCACCCATGGGAGGTGCCCATAGCTCTTCAGAGATTCCTCCAAGTGCTTCACCACTCCAATAGCCTGTCAGCCAAGTCATTTGATCTAGTGTAGCGGGAGGAGAGCTGTTCTTACCAAGTGATAAAGTCTCTTGAGCGGTTACATAAAAAGCAACAAATAGAAGCGATAGAATTAAAAAATGTCTCATGATAGGATAACGATTAGTCCATTCTCAAATGGACAATGAAGTTAACCTATTCTTCAGAAATAGCAGGAGTGTCTTTCTTTTTGGGAAAGAACTGTTCGAATAATATTAATCCTGTACCAACCATAACAGACATGTCGGCTACATTGAAAATTCCGGTATGGGCAAATTGAAAATCCAAGAAAATCATATCGGTTACCGAACCATAAACAATACGGTCGAATAGGTTACCAATTCCACCACCTACAATAAATGAAAGACCCCATAAACTAATGTTAGTCAAGTCTTTAGTGCGTAGTATATAAACAAACACACCAATCATTACGGCAAGTGGTAAAATTAGTAGTAATGTGGTTCTCAAGAATGGTGATAATTCAGATCCCATGCCCAAAAATGCCCCTGTGTTTTCAACCTTAGTAAAGATTAAATAGTCGCCAATAACATTGATCGTTTCGTTGTACTCGATTTGAGCACGAGCAATTACCTTGGTGATTTGATCTGCAGCTATGTTGGCAAATATGATAATGAGTACTAAAGCTAGTCTTGGCATTTTCTTCATGAGGTAGCAATTGGCTTCAAAAGTAATTAAAAGACAATAACATGCTACTAACTATAGACTAATCCTGAAAGTTGTACCAGCATTTGATGTCTCAAAATCGATTTGACCATTGTGGAGTCGTACGACTTGTTGTACCAAGCTTAGGCCAATACCAGACCCTTCATCTTTGGTGGTATAAAACGGAATAAAGATTTTGTCTTGAATGTCTTGAGGTATGCCTGATCCGGAGTCGATTATTTCGATAGTATGCAAGTTATGGTTTGTGGCATGTGTTAGTCTTAGATTTCCCTCTTGGCCAGAAGCCTCTTTGGCATTCTTTAGTAGGTTAATGATCACTTGCTCCATTAAATCAGGATCGATAAATAGATCTTGATTTATTGGATCTAAGGACATTTCGAACTGAATAGAAGAAGTGGCCAACGTAGGCAGAAATAGAGACTCAATTCTTCCGAAAAAGTCATTTGGAGCAACTTTCTTGAGGTTTGGTAGAGGAATTCGAGTAAGCTTTCTATAGGCTTCTGTAAAATTCATTAAGCCTTGGCTACGGTTTTCAATGGCATCTAATCCTTCCTTCAATGTATGCTTCTGACTTTCGATTGATTCATTCTGACTCACAATAGTCTTAAGTGAACCTGATAGAGAAGTAATGGGTGCCACAGAATTCATGATCTCATGTGTCAAAACCCTTATTAATTTTTGCCACGCCTGCATCTCGTTTTGATCAAGTTCAGCATGGATGTCCTGAAAAGAAATGATCTTGAAAGCCTTGCCTCTTAACCTGAATTCAGTGGCTGACAGAGATAAACGGTATATACGGCCCTTGAGGCTGAGTTTTACAATTTCAGACTCCTTGCTGTTTATCAACTTAATGGCCTCATAAAGCTCTTGGTAGTTGTTTTTGAGAAGCTCAAGATTGATGATCTCCTTAATGTCCAACATTTGCTTAAATGCTTGATTGACTAGTTGTATGCGCTCCCTATCATCGAAGGCTAGAATCCCGATTTGTAGTTGATTGATTAGCGTGCCTATGTATTGATATTCTGCTGCGTCTTGTTGGGTTGTATCTACAAATTTTTGATTCACCTTATTGAAGACATCATACATTTCATCAAAAGACTTACCCTGTTTTGTAGCATTGTATTTCACTGTGAAATCATCATGAATGATGGCCTGCAGAAAGTTCTTTACGTCTTTGTTTGTCTTATTGATATAGCTAAAGAGCCAAAGAAGAATCAACAAGCTAGAAAGCCCCAAGAAGAAGACACGTATCTGGTTGAGCTCAATAAAGAGATAGTAAGAAAGGCCGTACATGCTCACAAAGAGCAAGAGAATCCTTAATACGATTTGTACTCTAAAGTTCTTAAAGCTCATATTTCTCCATTCTACGGTAGAGTGCACCACGACTTAGCCCTAATTCCGAAGCTGCATTAGATACATTGCCTTGATGCTTTTTAATAGCGCTGTCGATGGCCCATTTTTCAATATCCTCTAGATTGAAAGAATCGAACCCTTGGGTTTCAGTTTCATTGGTTTTTTCAAGCATTAAATCGCCTACGGTTAGCTGCTTTCCATCGCTCATGATTACTGCTCTTTCAATACAATGCTGTAATTCACGAATGTTACCTGGCCAGTTGTACTTGGTCAGTTTGGTAAAGACATGTTCAGGTACATACAACCCGTTCTTATTGTACTTGACTTTAAATACATTCAAGAAATGCTCTGTTAAGAGCGGAATATCATCTAAACGATCTCTTAAAGGAGGAAGCTTAATCTCTATCGTATTTACCCTAAAGAGTAAATCTTGACGGAATTCTCCCGCTTTTACCATTTCAGACAGGTTAGCATTTGTGGCACATATTAATCGTGCATCATATGGTTCTGCATTGTTAGAACCAACTGGTGTCACCATTTGGTCTTGAATTACTCTCAACAGTTTGGCCTGTAGTGGGAGAGAGAGATTACCGATTTCGTCTAGAAAGATAGACCCTCCATCGGCTGCTTTTAGTTTACCTATTCTATCAGACTTTGCATCTGTAAAGGCTCCTTTTTTATGTCCGAAAAGCTCACTTTCAAACAGAGTCTCCGTAATGGCTCCCATATCTACATTCATAAAGGTCTCTTTCGATCTTTGTGATTGTTGATGTAATGCCCTAGCCACGAGTTCTTTACCCGTTCCGTTCTCACCTGTAATTAACACATTGGCATCAGTAACTGCTACTTTCTCTATTTGCTTTAGTACTTCTTGAATGGCTATTGAATTGCCTAAGATCTCTGTTTCGGCCTTTTGCAATTCTTCATTTAATACCACCTGTTTATAGGTAAGTGCTTTAATTTTTGAATGTGATCTAGCAAGTTGAAGTGCAGCTGAGACGGTAGTAAGTAGTTTCTCGTTTTGCCAAGGCTTAACCAAGAAATCAAAAGCACCTTGTTTGATAGCCTCTACTGCAAGATTTATTTCACCATATGCTGTAATGAAGATAACCGAGCTACTTGGCGATTTCTCTTTTACCTTTTTTAATAGTCCTAGTCCCGCTTTTCCATCGGTTTCTCCTGCCTTGAAATTCATGTCGAGAATCACCACATCAAAGGTGTTTTCATCAAGGGCGGTGTCTATTTGCATCGGGTTATTAATCCCACGTACATCATCATAATGCTGTTCTAGGAGAATGCGCATAGAAAGCATCACATAATTATCGTCATCAACTATAAGGATCTTAGCCTTTTCTTTCATCACTATCTTGTCTGCAAATCGAGTTCCGAAATACATATTGGTCAATTCGGGCGAATCAGCCAATATATCTTATGGAAAAGTGCCCAAAAATGGGCAGTTTGGTTTTACCGATGGACAAAAGAAAAGTTGGTACGGTTAGAAAACCTCCTTTAACTATTGGAAAGCGGGTTTATGTATTTGGTGTGATTATGGACAAAGTGTAGCAAATGGAATTTTTTATGTGGAAGAATTACTTCAAAACAACGTACAGAAATTTAGTTCGAAACAAGCTATACGCAGCAATTAACATTCTAGGTTTAACGGTAGGAATTACTTGCTTTTCCATCATTATGCTTTATGTGGAGAACGAGCTAAGCTATGATCAATACCAAACCAATGAGTCTTATCGATTTCTAATCACCGAACAAACCGGTGATGGTGCTTCTAGAACCTTTGGAATTCTTGGAAGCAAGACCTTAGACGAAATAGCGGATAAAGTAGCCGGTATTGAAGACAATGTTTTGTTGAGAGACTGGGGAGCAGGTCCGTTGCTTTTTGAGTACAAGGATAGAAATATAAAGACCCGTAAGGTGATGTCTGCTGAGTCTAATTTCTTTGATTACATAGATGTAGACTTTACCAGAGGTGATAAGAAGACAGCGCTAAATGAGCCTAACAATGTAATGATCTCAGAATCATATGCTGAGATCCTTTTTGGAAGTACAAACCCAATAGGAGAGACCGTTAAAGTGTCTGGCAACTGGGACTTTAATCTTATCGTAACGGGTGTTTTTAAAGACTTGAAGAATTCTCATATGGATTTTGACGTGCTTCTGAATTTCGATTTGAGAACAGAAGGTCAGAATTCTTTTAACATCATGAGAGAGGGTTTTGCCAATTCTGTTTATGGCTATTTTAAACTTGAGCCGGGCACAGATCCTGAAGACTTAGCTAAAAGAGTTAAAAATTACTACCTAAACTATTATGCAGATCAGCCTCAGACTTTAGAGGCTTTAGAGCGTGAGTCTTATACTTTTCAATCGATCTACGATATCTACTTTGAATCCAATCATTTGACATTCGATGAGGGTTATAGACACGGTAGCAAAGACAACCTTTGGTTACTTGGAGCAATAGGGTTATTCATTCTTTTGATTGCCTGCATGAACTACATCAATGCGGCTACTGCCAAGTCTATCAATAGAACAAAAGAGATTGGTGTACGCAAAGTATTTGGTGCTTTCAAGATGCAATTGATCTCTCAATTCTTAGGAGAGGCATTCTTAATTACTTTCATGGCAGTAGTGTTCTCAGTGTTATTGACGGACCTAACCATTCCTACTTTTGAAAACTTACTACAAACGGAGTTAAGGTATTCATTAGTGAGCAATCCTGCTTATCAGTTGGGCTTGTTAGGTCTATTGATCACTGTAACCTTCTTATCAGGTATATACCCGGCACTTATTTTAAGCAATTTTAAACCATCTCATTCTTTAAAAGTGAGCTCTGGAAAAAGTGTTCTAAAGGGAAATGGTTTAAGAAAGCTTTTAGTGGGCATTCAATTGTTCTTAACCATGGCCTTAATTAGTGGTGTTTTGTTGATATCCAAGCAGGCAAGGTTCATACAAAACAAAGACCTAGGTTTCGATAAAGAGAATATTCTCATTATACCGAATAACTCTCCGGACATAGAAAAGGAGATTACCACCTTTGAGAATGAATTATTAAGAAGTCCGTACATCGAGAAAGTAACGTCAGGTGTTGATGTGCTAGGTTTTGAATCTACTAACAATTCAGGTCGCGTAATTCTTGAGGGAATGGACGCTTCTAAAGCACCTACGGCTACATTTTTCACTGTACATAAAGATTACATAGATGTTCAAGGACTTGAAATGGTTGATGGTAGAACATTTGATGAAAACATACTTTCTGACACATTATCCATCATAGTGAATGAGGCTTATTTAAGAGCAGCTGGAGTAGAAGATGTTGTGGGTAAGAAGGCAAGATTATGGTCTTCAAGAAGCATGGAACAGCCAATTGTGGGTGTAGTAAAAGACTTCAATTTTAAATCATTGAGATCAGAAGTTACTCCAGCTATCTTCATGATCAATCAGAGAAGAAATTGGTATTTCACTTTAAAAATTGATCCAAATAATAAAGAAAGAGTACTAGAACATGCTAGGGCATCTTGGGATGCTATAGAGCCTAATTACCCAATGGGCTATATGTTCTTAGAGGATAATATAGATAAGTACTACTCAGCAGAAAATAGATTGAATAGTGCCATACAGACCTTTTCAATCATCTGCATATTCATTGCTTGCCTTGGTCTTTATGGAATGACAGCCTATACCTTGGAAAGAAAGATAAAGGAGATTGGAGTTAGAAAAGTCTTAGGAGCGAGAGTGAATCAGTTGGTATGGTTAATCAATAGTCGATTCATAGTATTGGTAGTTGCTGCTTCTTTGGTAGCCATACCCGTAGTCTATTACCTCATCAATCAGTGGTTAGATACATTCGCTTATCATACAGAAATAGGTTGGTTCAGTTTTGTTGTCTCCTTCATTCTGGTAGTCGCAATTGTTGGCATAACGGTAAGTGCGCTCGCTTTCAAAGCTAGCGTAACCAATCCTGCCAAAACACTCAAGTCAGAATAAACCAAAACTCAAAAACAACAGAACAATGATTAAGAACTATTTCAAAATAGCATTCAGGACTTTATTTAGGAATAAAGGCTATGCTTTCATCAATATTTTAGGATTAGCAATTGGTATTACCGGAGCAGCTTTATTGCTCACATACGTACAGCATGAATCTTCTTTCGAGGCACATCATGAGAATTTAGATCGAATTGTAAGACCACTAACGGTTCAGACCAACTCAGATCCCAATAGGATCTTTGCCGGTAACCCGAGCATTATGGCGCAGACCTTGGTAGAGGAATTGCCAGAGGTTGAGACACAAGTGTATATTACCCAGTATCTAGGAGGTCAGTTTAATCTAGAGATTGATAATGAGAGAATTACAGAGCGTAATTATGTGGTCGCGAATAATGAATTCTTCAAGATCTTCACGAGTAATTTCATTCAAGGAAATCAGGAAACGGCCTTAACCAATCCATTTGAAATTGTACTCTCTGAATCAAAAGCCATTGCTTTTTTCGGGAAAACAGATGTAATCAATGAATTGGTAGAAGCTCCTGGGATTGGTCAATTTAAAGTAGTAGGTGTTATGGAGGATTCTCCTGATAACACACATTTAGTAATTGACATTTTAATATCACCTTCGTTTCCTGGAGATCGATGGGATAACATGGTGACCTCTTGGACATCTTTTGGAGGAGCATCATATCTTCTTTTAGCAGAAGGTGTAGATCAAGCAACTTTTGAGGAAAAGGCCACTGCTGTTTTAAATGAACGCATGCCAGAGATGCTACACAATTTTGTAAGATTTGAATACCAGCCAATGGATGATATTCACTTCAATTCGGCAAATATTGAAAGAGATGTGGCCGAGAATAAAGGTGATAGAAGTTACATTGCCATATTCATTGTATTGGCTATTTTCCTTCTACTGATTGCGTCTGTTAACTACATGAATTTGGCTACTTCTAAAGCAGTTTTCAGGGCCAAAGAAATCGGTATAAGAAAAGTAGTTGGTGCAGCAAAAAGGCAGCTTATTTTTCAGTTCCTGACTGAGTCATTATTGATCACGCTGCTCGCAGCAACCATTTCAATAGGTCTCTTAGATATCCTCATGCCATCTTTCAATGCCATTACCGGCAAGTCATTCGAGTTTAATTGGGATACCTTGGTTAACTATTTACCTACACTGCTCTTATTAACCGTTACAGTAGCTTTTATATCTGGTTCTTATCCAGCTCTATTCATGACAAGAATGGGGGCGACCGATATTTTAAAGGGAGAAAGCAAGGTGAAAGGATCATTTAAGATTAGACAGGTATTAGTCGTCTTCCAGTTCGTATTGGGTATTTTTATGATCATATCTACACTGGTTGTAAGCAATCAGATGGACTTTATTAAAACTAAGAATCTAGGGTTCGATCAGTCCAATCTCCTTGTGGTAGATATCAATAACGGTGATGTAAGGCCCGTCTTTAAAACTATGAGAAATGAGATTGCTCAAATATCAGGGGTAAAAGGTGTGAGTGTTACCTCTCGAGTTCCGGGAGAGTGGAAGAATATTAATGAAGCAAATATTGAATGGGTCCATCAAGATAATCCAGACTCGTCTAACGTATACATCATGAATTTTGATGAGTTCGGTCTAAATGTATTTGGCCTAGAGCTGAAAGAGGGCACATACTTTACCGGTAGCGATTCTGAGGATAGTACTAAGATTGTCATAAATGAAGCCATGGCTAAGCTTTTGAAGTTTGAGCAGCCTATAGGTGAGTATATTCAGCTCTTGTCAGGTGCTCAAGGAAGCTCATATCAGATTATTGGTATAGTGAAAGACTTTCACTTCCAGTCTTTGCATTCAGAAATTCAACCCATTATGCTAGGGGCATGGAATAATCCTGGGGCATTGATTGATTACTTCACTATTCGTTATTCAGGTAACCCGAAAGAGATAGTAGCTCAACTAGAGGGCATACATCAAAAGTTTGATACACGAACAGTTATGGAGTATCACTTCTTAGATCAGCAATTAGAGCTTTTTTACCAAAGTGAGACTCAGGCCAATAAGATATTCCAAATTGGTGCCGGGCTTAGCATTTTTATTGCTTGTCTCGGGCTACTTGGTCTCGTTTCATTTACGGTACAGAAGCGTGTAAAAGAGTTGGGCATAAGAAAGGTACTAGGCGCTAGTGAAATGGGACTCTTCTTTATGCTCTCTGGTTCTTTTGTAAAACAAGTCATGCTTGCCTTTGTCTTGGCTTCACCCGTAGCCTATTATATGATGAACCAGTGGCTTCAAAACTTTAAGTATAAGGTTTCTATTGGGGTAGGTGTGTTTGTGTTGTCAGCCTTAGCAACGTTAATCATCGCTTTGGTTACCATCAGCTATAGATCGTTCAAAGCTGCACATACTAATCCTGTGAATTCACTGAGATCGGAGTAACCTTAATTGTTCCATTTAGAAACACCCATGTATCCCAAAGCGGAACACATGGGTGTTTTTTATTGTCTTTCAAGAGGTTAAATCACTGAAAAACAGTCTTATATGTTATTGGCATAGAATAGGTGATGTACAGGCCAAGAATTAAAATGAAGACAAATGAAAAATATCTATACAACAATTATTGCCCTATTGATTTCAGCTTCTTGTTATGGACAAGCATGGATCTCACAAGAGCAGTTAGCAAAAGACTATGATTTATTGACCACTGCTTTGAAAGAATTACATGGAGGCCTATACCGATATGATTCTAAATCAGTGATTGAGGAAGGTTTTGCGAATTATAAAACTCAATTCACCTCAAGCCAATCTCTTCAAGAGGCTTATATAGTTCTTTCTGAGATGTTGGCTACTGTAGTCAGAGATGGTCATACATATCCTAATTATTGGAATCAAACTGGTGATATCCAGAATACTCTTTTCAATGGGGCGGACAAAATTCCTTTTACATTAAAATACATAGAAGGAGAATGGCTGTTGGAGAATGATCTCTCTGGAAACGGGTTGTCTAAAGGTTCTAAAATCTTATCAATTCAAGGTATTCCTGTAAAGACCATCCAAGATCAACTAATGAAGAAATTTAAGGTTGATGGTCGAAATATGATTAAGAAATACAATCAATTGAATTTAACCGGCCAAGATAAGTTTGAACCTGTAGATATCTATTTGCCTTTACTAATAACTCCAAATGAAGGTGAATATCAAATAATTATGGAAGATGTTAAAGGCGAGCAATCAGAACTGTCTGTAGAATTGATTACTAGAGAAGAGCGTAAGCAAAGGTTAGAAAGCGAATATGGAGTAACCCCAAAATCACATGATGATATGTGGGAGAAAAGAGATCTTAATAATAATACTGCCTATATCAAGCAAGGAACATACGTGACTTGGAGAATGGACATGGATTGGAAAGACTACATAGAGCAATTCTTTATAGAGGCTAACAATTCTGGAAAGGAGAGTATAATCATTGATATACGAGGAAATAGTGGAGGAATGGGAGAAGTATTCTGGTACACACTTAAGTTTTTGGTTGATGAGAAAATGGAAGTTGAGACATTTAAGCAGCGATTCGCCTATCAGAAAGTAGGGGATGATATTAAGCCATACTTAGAATCTTGGGAGAAAGGCCTTTTTGATCTAAGTGAGCGTACCGTTTCAGCTGAAAACGGAACTTACAGAAGAAAAGGTATGGATAAGGCTACGCGCCTTATAAGACCTAATGATCATGTTTTTAAAGGAAACGTTTACCTATTAACTGACGGGTCTAACTCTTCTGCAACTTTTATGATGGCAAAGGCCTTAAAGTCTAAGAATCTTGCAACTACGGTTGGTGAGTCAACAGGCGGTAACTTAATGGGAACAACCGGTGGTCAAATGTTTATGTTGAGATTACCTAATTCCGGTCTCGAAGTAGATGTTCCTTTAATAGGTTATTATCCGGCAACCAATGCATCAGATTCAGGATTATTACCCGATTATGCTGTCGAACAATCTAGCAAAGATTTTATTGAAGGAGTTGATTCCGTATTAGAATACACCTTAAGATTAATTAAATCAGATAAGACCAATTAAGTCTTATTGTCTGTAACCATATAAAGCCATTCATTGAATGGCTTTTTTTGTTTCACTACAATTTTTAGACAGTTCATGACATGGATTGATTTTATTAGTTGTACAAAAATGAAAGATATATTTCTTTTATATTTGTGTAACTAATCAAAAAAGAATGAAAGGAACACAACTAGGGGAGTTTGAAGAATTGGTTCTGCTTACGGTAGGCGCTTTGTATCCTGAAGCTTATGGCGTTGCGGTTATGGACGAAATATTAAATGAAATAGGACGATCAGTGAATATTTCTGCCATTCATAGCGCATTGAGGAGGTTAGAGTCTAAAGGTTTTGTCAAAAGTGACATGGGCGGTGCGACTAATGAAAGAGGTGGCAGACGCAAACGCTTCTTTGAATTAACCGCCTTTGGTAAAAAGGCTTTAGACGATGCACAAGAACTAAGAATGAAGCTTTATAAAAGAATTCCTGATATCTCATTTGGTCAATCTTGAGAAAGCAACACAACATACAACCGCCTAAATGGGCCGATCGCTTTTTAGCTTGGTACTGTAAGCCTGAATTTCTAGAGGAGATTCAGGGTGATGTACATGAGTTATTTGATGTGCGATTGGCTAAGTATGGTAAAACTCGAGCAAATCTTCAGTTTGGCTGGGATGTGCTCAGATTCCTCAGGTGGTCGAACATTAAATCAAATAGGGTCAACTCAAACTTTATATCTATGACAACAAACAATTTTAAAATAGCTGCAAGGGTGCTTTGGAAACAGAAAACCAACACAGCTTTGAACATCAGTAGCATTGCTGTAGGCATGGCATGTTTTATTCTCATTTCACTCTATGTACAGCAAGAACTCACTTTTGATAAGTTTCACGAAAAGGGAGAAAGAATCTATAGAACTTGGACAAAGGAAGATTATGGTCAGGGTCAAGAGTTTTTCTACACTTCTTCTCCGCTGCCGTTAGCACCAGCTTTAGAAGAGAATATTCCCGAAGTTGAAACCACTATTAGAGTTCAATCAGGCCGTTTTTTAGTTGGTGAAGGAGAAAATAGAATCAATGAGCGAATCTCTTATGTTACGCCTAACTTTTTCGATGTATTCTCCTTTAATTTAATTCAAGGTAATAGCGTAGATCCATTAGGCAGGGAAGACATTGTGCTCTCAGAGGCATATGCTATAAAATACTTTGGAGATCAGCAGGCGGTGGGTCAAACCTTAAAAATTCAAATTGGAGAAGAGCAGCTTGACTATACGGTTTCGGCTATTATGGCTGATATGCCCACCAATACCGGTTTTCAAATGGATATGGTCGTCTCAAACGAAGACTTAGAGCGCTTTTATAATCCTCGAGCGCTTACCGCATGGTTCAATATTTCACCTGAAACTTTTGTACTGCTAAAAGAGAATGTATCCATTGAAACGGTTGAGGCAAAATTACCGGATATGGTAAGAAAAGTTCTCGGTGATGAAGTGGAAGAAGGTCAATATGTCTTAGGCTTTCAGCAACTCGGAGATATACATTTAGATACAGCTTTCCCTCCATCTGGTCTGCCTGTTGGAAACCCCAATTATGTATATGTATTGGCTACAGTAGGTCTTTTAGTGCTGATTATGGCATGTATCAACTATACGACACTTTCAACTGGTCAGTCGATCAAACGCGCCAAAGAAGTGGGCATAAGAAAGGTTGTAGGAGCACAGCGAGGCGGATTGGTATGGCAGTATTTATCTGAGAGTGTTTTGATCACGTTTTTCGCTGTTGTCACTGGTGTAGGCTTAGCATTCCTTTTGCTACCTACTTTCAACGATTTGGCCGGAACAATGCTTGAAATACCAATTACAGCAGACTCAATTTTACTACTTGTTGGAATAATTCTGTTTGTAGGCATGCTTACGGGACTTTATCCTTCAATGGTACTTTCAAACCTTAAATTGATCTCAATTCTAAGAGGTAGTAAGTCTGGTGGTAGAAGGGCAGGAATGTTCCGAAAGTCATTGGTGGTATTCCAATTACTACTCACCATCTTTTTGATTTCAGGCTCTATTGTAATGCGTCAGCAATTAAACTACATGCAAAACTCTGATGTAGGTTACCAAAAAGACGCAATGGTTTATGTAGATATGTATGCTAAACCTGGCACCTCCGGTTTGATCGATAGAATTCAATCTGGTTTTGATAACGCAGAAATCTTTAAATCAAAACTTCAGTCATATCCTGAAATTGAAAATTTAGGTACGGCCAATCATATGTTCGGAACCTCTGGTTGGACTGAGGTAGGGTTCAGTGATAAAGATGGTCAGTTTAGACAGTTTACCTTAATTCTAACAGATGCCAATTATAACTCAGGCTTCGAAATTGATATTGTTGACGGAAGAGATTTTGATCCGGACTTAGAAATTGACAAAAGGGAATCTATCATTCTAAACGAGGCAGCAGCTGAATACTTTTTTGGCTTTGAAGATCCGATAGGGAAGCAGTTACCAGGAGAAAATTTTGGAACACATAGGGTGATTGGGGTTGTACAAGATTTCAATTATGAATCACTTCATTCAAAAGTTCAGCCGTTAATCATAGCTCAGAATGGAGCACCCATGTTTCAAGGAGGAAGTGACTTTTCCATCAACTCTAATCCGATTCCTAAAGTGTTCTTTAAATATGCTGGCAATAGTCTCTTAGGTGTTCAGGCTACTCTAGAAGAAGTCTGGGAAAGCACTTTCCCTAGTGAGGAATTGAACTTTGGCTTTGTTGATGAACGCATGCGACTGATGTATGAGAATGAGGCAAGAGTGAACAAAATTGCAGGTGTTGCCACAGTTATTAGTATTCTCATCGCGTCTTTTGGCCTTTTAGGTTTAACCATATTGGTTGTAAATACTAAAGTCAAAGAGATTGGTATTCGTAAGGTGTTGGGTGCATCACCATTAATCATAATGGGAATTCTTTTAAGGCAGTTCAGTTTGCAGTTAGTTTTAGCATTCTTGATATCCATACCTATCACCTGGTATGTGATGGAGATGTGGTTAAGTGATTTTGCTTATCGAATAGACATTGGAGTCTTAGTATTTTTAGGTAGTGGCTTATTATCTTTCTTTATAATGATCTCCGTGATTTCTTATCACGCAGTAAGAGCTTCAAGAATTAATCCTGTGAATTCGCTCCGATCTGAGTAATCAAATCAAAGTTTTAATATGAAGGAGTTCTTCTTCAGTAAGGTCTGCTTGAATCTGCTGAAAAAGAACTCTTTCTTCTTTACGAACATGCTTTTCTAATAAATGACCAATAGTATGAAAAGTGTGGGCGTCTTTAGATTTGGCCAGCTTGTTGAATAAGCTGATCAGCTCTGCTCTTTCGGTTTCGAGTTCAATCAAGATCTCGTTTATCTCAGTACTCTTATCCTTCACATAATCCCACAGACCTTGCTCATATTCAAAATGAGGTGAAAGCTGCTCTTCAAAGAACGTATTGGCATATGCTATTTTTTCTGCTAGAACTTTGGGGTATCCTTTTACCGCTGGTGCATTTTCCTTTGCAATAAGAGCCAGGAGCAAACAGGACCTATGAAATCTTGAGAGGGGTATTAAAGACTCGTGACGTTTCAATTCTCAGCTATTTCCGGTATAACATACAGATAACTGAACCAGTGCCATAAGCCCTCTTCATTACGAGCAGTAACGGTGAAGAGCGTTCTTCGCCTTACTAAATCAGTCTCTGGCCAAATAGTAAGTTTGATCACACCATCTTTTATTACTTCTAAAGTTTTTCTTACGCCAGACCCTTGAATAAAGCCTTGAACGCTTCTCACTTCATAGCTCGAAGGGGCGAATCTCATGGTAAGTCTAGGCTTTGTCTTAGAACCCATATATCCGGTCTTTACTACGTTAATCTCAAAATTCTGCATGCTCCTTACTGTGAGCTTTTCAATGAATTTATCGATCTTGGCGTAGGTATTCGACATAGGGAAACGTGGCAAATAGAATCGGTTTGAGAGCTTACCAATCACTCCGGAGTTTTGAGCAACTGCACACTTATATTTAGCTTCTTCTAGTGCATCGGCCATTTCAAAATTCCATTCCCCATATGGATAGGCATAAGTATCAGGAATTCTGCCAAGGCTATCTTGAAATAGCTTATGACTCGTTTCTAAATCATTCTTAAAGGTGGCCAGTGGTTCGTTTAGAAAATAGGCATGGCTGTGAGAATGATTACCGATCTCAATACCTCGTTTTTGAGCGTCTCTTAGCTGGTTCCAATCCATATAATCACCAGCACCTACTGTTTCCGTATTAACATATAGTGTTGCGGGAAAGCCATATTTCTCAAGTAGGGGTAGTCCATTCTCAAAGAAGCTATTGAAACCATCATCTATGGTAATGGCAGCCATTTTAGCACTAGATTCTTTTCTTTTATCGATCCTTTTAATGGCTTCTGAAATGGTTAAGACTTCGTAGTCATTATCCTTTAAATACTTAAGGTGGGCTTCAAACTTGTCTAGATCAATATTGGTGCTGGGATAACGGTCGTCTCCAAAACGGTGATACACGAAGGCATTAATGTCCTGAAAAGCGAACATCTGATTGAAGCAAATAAGAAAGAATAATAGGATTGTGTGCCTAATCATTAACAATTATCGGTTGCTCTATGATATAACGTGGTGAGATATGAAATGTGTCGTATCGCTCGAAATCGTTAAAGTTCATCATACCTTTTAGTTGAAGGATGTAAGCTTCTTTACGTTCCGAATAGCGGATCAAATGTTCAGACAGTTCGTAAGGATCTTTCGTTTCTAAACGAGCTTTTCTAAAGGACTTATAAGCAGAGCCTCTTCCTAAGGTCTCGAAGTAATTCTTAACTGAACCTGAAATGTCTTCATACTTTCTTAGGTAGACTTGATAACCCTTTCTTCTAATACTAGCAGGTATTCGCGGCTCATTTTCATTAAAAGACCAAACCCCAAAAACATTATTGGCTTCACGAAAGAAGCGTGATTTACCCCAACCGCTTTCTACTGCCGCTTGGGCCAAGGTTAAACTATTTGGATGTGTAGTCATTCTTACTGCCAATTCATCAAAATCGGTGCTCTTGTATCTCTTACTTACAGTTTCAAAGAAAAGACTATCAGAAAATGACCATGAGGTTTTGGATCTTAACTCTTGAACCATGGTACTGTCTTCGGCAATTTCATATCTGGCTACTAGTATAGCAGGTAGCATAATGTCTATAAACCTGTATTTAGCTTCTTGAACAGGGAGATCTTCAAGTGTTTTAATGCCTGTGTAAAGGGCAGGAACTACATTTACGGAATCAAGCGTGATAATATCTGCTGTACTTTGTGCGTCAATCAGCTCTGTGATTAGAACGGTTTCATATTCATAGAGGATGGGCACCTTAGGCCTTCTTGGCTTAAATAGCACAAGCAGCACTAATGAAAGAGAAAAGACTATAACTAATCGTATCTCAGTCTTCGACATTAATCAAATATATTCTTTCTCCAGTATTTTAATATGGGTTCGAAGCCATTTTTATTTTTTGAAAAATTTTGCGTCTTTTTAGAGAACGCCCGTCTACAAAGAAAAAACCATGAAAAGATTACACGTAAACATTAGAGTAAGCGATTTAAATCAATCGATAGATTTCTATAATTCGTTGTTTGGGGCAAAACCTACTGTAGTAAAACCAGATTATGCTAAATGGTTACTTGACGATCCTTCAGTGAATTTTGCCATTTCGACTGCAGTGAATGGTGAGAAAGGGATAGCCCATTTAGGCATTCAAGCAGAAAATGAAACCGAACTACAGCAAGTATATGATAACATTGAGAAGGCTGAAGGAGCTGTAAGACCAGAAGGAGATACCGTTTGCTGTTATGCAAAATCACATAAGTCTTGGATTAAAGATCCACAAGGTGTTGAATGGGAAGCCTTCTATACTTATGGTGAATCTGAGACTTATAAAGCAGAGGAGACGGCTTGTTGCGATGATAAATGCTGTAGCTAATGAATCCTAGTTGCCAAGTTGTTGCACCTGTCTTTCAAGATTATCGTAACTCACTCATTCGTTTTATACAGAGTAGAGTAAAGGATTCTGTGGATTCTGAGGAACTCTTGAGCCAGGTGCTTTTGAAGGTGTATGATCATTGCGAAAAACTAGAGGACGTAAAAAGTACTGAGGCATGGTTAATAGCAATTGCCAAGAATACAATCAACGACTATTTCAGGTCTAAGCAGCGACAAGAAATTAAAGGTGAAATGCCTGATACCATTGATCTCAAAGAAGACTCAATATACGAAGAGTTAGAAGCTTGTATTCCATCTTTAATTGACAGATTACCAGATAAATATGGTGTTCCACTTAAAGCTTATGAACTTAATGGAATAAGTCAGAAATCATTGGCTATTCAAATGGGTATGAGTGAAAGCGGCTTAAAGTCAAGGGTTCAACGCGGTCGTAAAATGCTTCGCGAATTATTTACAGAATATTGTGGGCATCTGATTCAAGAGGAAGGATGTTCCGACTGCAAAAAGTGCTAACCAAATGGCTTTAAATCTGGAGAAATAAACTCCTTTTTTGCCTTTACGTCTCCAAATACAGGAAAGCTATAATGTCTTAAAACAAGGCCTTTAAAATCATTCTTTAACTCCGGGTACTCTTCTAGCAGTGATTTAAAATTATCCGACTTTGATTGGCTCATAAACTCATACATGATCTCCACCGCTGCAATCGAGACGGTTTTATTAAACTTTTCAGGAACTTTCAAAGACTGCGCATAGCCGGATATTTGCTCACACATATTAGAGGCTGCTTTTTCTTTTCCGTACTTGTTTATGTGATGATATGCGAGCCTCAAGTGGCATTCATGTGTAAAAAGAACTGGTTTTAGTCTAAATTCTGAAAACACTTGTTCTAATTCATCGTCTGTATACCGATAATGTCTCTCTTTTGAAGATTGAACCGTTTTCATATAAATCGACTTACTTTGTATTACGAAATAACTTTTAAATCTCACATTGAGCAATTTTTTAGATAGAAATAGGGCAAGATTATTAACGATTCGCGACTATACAGTTGGATGGTTCTTTGCTTTGATATTTTGGGTAATTATCAGAAACGTAGGGGTTACGGTAAATGCACCTGCTACACCAGAGTTCTTGGATAATATTCGTTTGATTATCCTTTTCACGTTAATCGGAGGCTTTCTATTTGGGCATACCAGCTATAAACTAGACAAATACTTATATAGGCGCGTTCCATTATGGAAGTTGACCCTGATTGGATTAGCTACTGTGGTCGTTATTATGATGATTCTGTATGTGGTAGCCTATCAATTCTTTAAAAACGTAGTGGGCTTCGATCAAGAAGTGACATTCCTTCAATTTATCTCCAACCCAAATGCCATCATAACCTTCTTCTATGCACTAATAGTCAATATCGGTATTGATCTTTTTAGGCAAGTAAACCTTCTTTTGGGCAAAGGGAATTTGGTCAGATTCCTAAAGGGCGATTTTTATTCACCGAGAGTTGAGAACCGAGTCTTTATGTTTATTGACCTCAAGAATTCTACGTCTATTGCTGAGCAACTAGGTCACATTAGATACTCGCAGTTTCTCCAAGACTGTTTCTACGATTTACATGTTGTAGAGCGTTTTGGTACCGAGGTTTACCAATATGTTGGTGATGAAGTTGTTTTGAGCTGGCCAGTAAAATCTAATATGGACTATACCAATTGTTTGCATGCTTTTTGGGCTTTTGAAGATAAACTCAGGTTGAGAGAAGATGCATACATGAAGAAGTTTGGTATGGTACCAACCTTTAAAGCAGGCTTGCACTTGGGGGAAGTAACGGCTGCTGAGGTGGGAGAGATCAAACGCGAAATCGCATATCATGGTGATACCATGAATGTAGCTGCTCGTATTCAAGAAAAGTGCAATGATTTTGAAAGTAGCTTATTGGTATCGGAGCATTTTCTGAACAAAGTACATGTCAATGGCTACTTCAGTGCCGACTTAAAAGGAGAGGAGCTACTTCGAGGAAAAGCCAAGACCGTACAGATTTACTCTTTAAAGAGGAATTAGTGATGGTTCTACGGTTGAATTAGGCCTTAGAAATAGTCACAGTGGCTCTTTCTAAATCACTTCTATCCAACGCATCTACTAAAAATTTAGCCGTAGCTTGTCTAGTGATCAATAAAGAAGGTTTTGGCGATCCTCCAATCGATTCTTGAATCTTAATGAGGCTTTTTGAATTAATTAATCCCGCAGGTCTTACAATGGTATAATTGAGTTGAGAAGCCTCTAGCAACTCTTCCTGCCTTTCATGGTCAATGTAGGCCTTGCTGATATTGCTGTTGTCAATTGTCCATTTAAACCACCACGGAATCTCATTCCGAGAATCTCCAACACCCCAAGCTGAGCAGGACACGATTCTCTGAATCTTCAGTTCTTTTGAGAGGCCTATAAGTTCCTTAGTAGTTTCAGAAAGTAATCTTTCAGGTGTTCTTAGACTTGACCAAGGAAAATCGTTCTTTCTCGAGATGTTTAGAATATTGATTATAGCTTCACAGCCTTTGATCGCTTTGTTTAAGTCTTCTTTATGCTCAGGAGTTCCCTCAATTATATTTAGTCCTTTGGCAGGCGAGACCTTAGTGGCATCACGGACAAGAGCATTCACTTCAATTCCTTTTTGTAAAGCGTATGCAAGAGCAATTTTGCCGGTTCTACCAGTGCCACCCAGCAATAAGATTCTCATGTTTATAGGTTTTGACTCTTCTCTATTTTCTTCTTGACGGCCTCGGCAAAGCTGGTTCCTTCAATCTTGGCGTCTAACCAACTTAATACGTCAAAATAGAGTAGTGGTTTAGCTGCATAAGGGTCTTTTTCCAATTGCTCTAATTGACCTTTTAGGTCTCTAAAAGCTTTCTTTACCTCTTGAGGGAAGAGTGCACCAAGATTCTTAAAGAATTTCAGGAAGGTTTCTTGAAGCTCACCAAGGTTCTCAGCTTGCTTGATGTACACATAAGCCGATTTAATTTTCCGATCAATATTCTCTTCCTGCCCTGAATCGTAATCAATGAGTACTGATATGATTCGAGCAAATCCTTTGAGATCTGATCTTAGACCACCAGGCTCATTGATCAACTTATTCAAATAGAATCGAGATTCTCGGTAGTCTTCTAATGCGAAAAAGTAAACGCCCGCTTTGTAATAGATTACAGTGAGGTTGTGAGGGTCTATTCTGGATTCGCTACTCTTTACTTGAATCAATAAGGATTGAATAAACTCTTTTTTATCTTCAAAATCAGCCTGAAGGAATGTCTGATTGAAGGTTTGAAGCGTTCGGTATTTCAAAAGGAGTGATGCTGTGTTACTAGTCATGGCAGAGCCTTCTGCCTGTTCAAACTCATCTAGATAGGCATAATATTGATTAAATCTCTGTACATCGTCTATCCTAAAGGCTGACTGTAATAAACGGTTAAGTCCCTTTAAGAAGCCGGCTTTCCTTTTACGATCTAAACCACCTTCTTTAAAGCTATTGACCCATTTTTCTGCATATTTTACACAGCTCTCAAAGTCATAGGTAAGATAACTGAACCAGTAGTAAGCGCGGTAGAGATAGAATTTCTCATTAAAGGCTAGGTCTTCTTCTTGCACATCTTTTACTGAAGTATAGAACAGTGCCTTGAGGTTGTTCATTTCGATTTCGCTCTTAACCATGCCTTTTTCCACGAAACGGGCTTTCATCTTAGTGGCTAGTGTAAAGAACTGCTGTACTTTGCTAAAGCGGGCAAGTGCTTCGTTGGTTTGTTTGTCTAGATCGTCAGCATAAGACTCTTCCAAATCGAATACTTGCTGAGAACGGATTTGCTTCTCATAATCGAGCAATGCGAGTTGAAAAAGGTCTTTTCTATAATCACCTATAGTGTTTTTGGCTCTGTTTAAGAGGCGCAAGCTCTGATAGTAAAGACCTTTCTTGTAGAGTACTCTTATGTAATCTAGCTGCTCTCTTAATTCTATATCGATATCATGTTTCAGATTAGAGAGCCTTAAGCTTGCCAGAATTTGTCCATAGAGGTGAGATTTAAGATTAGCAAATTGGGTCTTGCTCACTTCGGGCATCTTCTTTAGAATGGCCGCTTCGTCATAACTATTCACACCATCAATAGCATCGAATAATCTGATGAACTTGGCATCATCGGTTGCACCGGACCTTTTGGCAAAGAGCTTAAAGCTTCGCTTTTCAGATTTGGTCAGCGATTTTATCAATTCAAAGAGTAACTGCTCGTTTGGTGTTTTGGACATACAATTAAATCTCGGGTTAACTATCTGTATATCATTATGATATAAGAAATAATTAAAATTCTGGCTGTCATATTTTAAGGCGAAATGCCTCATTCGCAGCATATGAAAATAGCTAATTTCCATATTGGAAAGTGTTGAAAGTAGAAGAGAATTGATGTAATCGTTTGCTTTCGGCCTCTCCGGATTTTTTTAAAAGAGATTTAATGACAAAAGGATTATACAGAGAGGAGTTTGAGAAGGATGCGTGTGGAATTGGGTTTATCGCCCAAATTGATAATGTAAAATCACATAAACTTGTTAAAGATGCCTTAAAGATGCTTCATAAAATGGAGCATAGAGGAGGAGTTGCTGCAGACGATAAGACTGGTGATGGAGCCGGTATTCTTACTCAAATCCCTCATGATTACTTTGAAGTAGAGGCCCTAATGAAAGGCATCTATCTTCCTGCTAGAGGAAGTTATGGTGTTGCCATGACATTCTTACCCAAAACAGATCAGAAGGATGTTTTTGACAGTATCATCAATGATGCATTGAAACAGCTTGGACTTGAATGCTTCTGGGTAAGAAGGGTAATGACCAACGGTGAAGAACTGGGCGATTTTGCCCAATCTAACGAACCTTACATTAGACAATACTTTATTCAGGGTGAGGGTTTAACGGGGATAGATCTCAACAGAAAACTCTATTTATTCCGCAAGCTGACAGAATATAAAGCTCGTGGAATGGAAGATGCTAAGCAATTCTATATGACTTCCGCGTCAAGCCATGTGATCTGTTATAAGGGAGAGCTAAGAACTTGGCAATTAGATGAATACTATCACGATCTTAAACAAAAAGATTATGTCAGTTCATTTGCCATTGTTCATTCCAGATTCTCTACAAATACATTGCCTGAATGGCGTTTAGCGCAACCTTTTAGGTTCATAGCGCATAATGGTGAGATTAATACCATTAAAGGAAACATTAATAAGATGCTTTCTCGCGAAGCACTCTTTAAAAGCACGTACTTTACAGATGAAGAATTAGACGTATTACTTCCAATATGTCAATCTGAGTTTTCTGATTCTGCTAACCTAGATATGGCTGTCGAGCTATTGGTTATGGGCGGAAGGGACCTTGAGCGCGTGCTGGCTATGTTAGTGCCTCCTGCTTGGAGATTGAACAATGAGATTTCAGATGAGCTAAAGGCCTTCTATCGTTATTATGCCACTTTTATGGAGCCATGGGATGGCCCAGCTGCCTTATGCTTCACAGATGGTAATAAAGTAGGGGCTTGTATCGATAGAAACGGGTTAAGACCTACTCGTTATTCTATAACAAGTGACAATACAGTAGTATTCGCTTCAGAAACCGGTATAGTTGATCTTGACCAGTCTAAAGTAATCAAGAGAGGTAAGCTTAAGCCAGGTCAGATGCTCTTAGTCGATTTACTAGAAGGTACTTTTGAAGAAGATGAGGCCATTAAGAAGCGTCTAAGTGAGGAATTCCCATATGCCGAATGGAATGAAAGACTCATCATTAGAGATCATGATTTGTTTGAAAAGAGAGAGTGGACCACCACGAACGCCAAGGACCTTTTGAATGATCAAGTGCGCTTTGGTTACTCTAAAGAAGACTTAAAATTCATACTTCAGCCTATGGCTGAGAAAGGTACTGAACCTATCGGTTCTATGGGTAATGATGCACCATTAGCTGTTTTTGCAAAAAGAAATGCTCATATCTCAAATTACTTTAAGCAGCTATTCGCACAGGTTTCTAATCCAGCCATAGACCCAATTAGAGAAAAAGCGGTAATGTCCTTAGGCGTTTTCTTGGGGCAATCGAACAACCTATTAGAAGATAATGATCCTACTTCTAGAAAGATCGTCTTAGATCAGCCGATTTTAAAACCATGGGAAGTAGAAAAGCTAAAAACATTTGAAGATGTTCACTTTAGTGGAGAAGAAATAAAAGCGGTTTATGATCCCGCTGAAGAAATGTGGTTAGAACATGCGATCGAAGAATTGACGCATGAGGCAGAGGAAATGGTAAGATCAGGTGTAAACCTCTTAATCATTTCTAACAGACCGGTAGAAGGTATGGTATCCATCCCTTCATTGTTAATGACCGGTGCCATTCACCACCACTTGATTGATGCTGGCATTCGTGCCAGGACAAGTATCATTGTAGAGGCGGGAGATATAGTCGAAACGCACCATTTTGCGACACTGATCGGATATGGCGCTTCGGCTATATGCCCGTATTTGGCCATGGACACCATTTTAAGCCTCAATCCTGAGGATAATGATGTGGCTATTGACAATTATATCAATGCCATTGGCTATGGTTTGAGAAAGATCTTATCCAAGATGGGCATCAGTACGCTGCAGTCCTATGAGAGTGCTCAGATCTTTGAGTCCTTAGGATTAGCTGATGAAGTCGTGAACTTGTGTTTTAAAGGCACACCTAATAGAATCTCGGGCAAGACCTTTAAAGATCTCGAGAGAGAAATGTTAGACAATCATGATCTAGCGAATGATCAGGAAAGTTTAGAAAAGACATTAACCGATGGAGGAATCTATGCTTGGAGAAGAGAAGGAGAAAAACACCTTTTCAATCCAAAAACTATCCATCTATTGCAGAAGTCTACTCGCTTAAATGATTTAGAACTCTTCAAGCAATACAGCGAGGTAATCGACAACCAAGAACAAAAGAATGTAACGCTTAGAAGCTTATTCGAGATCAAAAAGGGTAAGGCCATTGACATAAGCGAGGTAGAACCTGCTTCGGAGATTATGAAGCGATTTGCCACCGGTGCTATGTCGTTTGGTTCGATTTCAGAAGAAGCACATACCACAATTGCTAAAGCCATGAACCTCATAGGAGGTAAATCAAATAGTGGAGAAGGAGGAGAAGATGCAGACCGCTTTACAGTTGGCTCTGACGGATTTTTAGCACGTTCAGCGATCAAGCAAGTGGCTTCGGGCCGTTTTGGGGTTACCGCGCATTACTTGATTAATGCAGACGAAATTCAGATTAAGGTGGCTCAAGGCGCAAAGCCTGGAGAAGGCGGTCAGTTGCCTGGAATCAAGGTAGATGAGAACATCGGACGTATTCGTCATTCTACACCAGGTGTAACTCTAATTTCGCCACCACCCCATCACGATATTTACTCTATTGAGGATTTAGCGCAGCTCATCTTCGATTTAAAGAATGTTAATCCTAAGGCCGAAGTGAATGTGAAGTTAGTAGCAGAAGCTGGCGTAGGTACCATTGCAGCCGGTGTAGCCAAGGCAAATGCCGATAATATCTTAATCTCAGGATTTGATGGAGGAACAGGCGCTTCGCCTTTAAGTTCCATCCAACATGCCGGTATCCCTTGGGAAATTGGATTGGCAGAAGCGCATCAGACTTTAATGCGTAATGGACTTAGAAACAGAATCAAGTTGCAAACTGATGGTCAGATTAAGACCGCAAGGGATTTGGCCATAGCGACTATGCTAGGTGCTGAGGAATGGGGTGTTGCTACAGCAGTATTAGTTGTTGAAGGCTGTGTAATGATGCGCAAGTGTCATTTAAATACTTGTCCTGTTGGCGTAGCCACGCAGAACCCTGCACTCAGAAAGCTATTTACAGGAGAGGTTCAGCATATTGTCAACTTCTTCACCTTTATGGCTGAAGAGCTGAGAGAAATTATGGCTTCTGTGGGCGTTAGAACCATAGATGAGCTAGTTGGAAGAACTGATTTACTGAATTTCAATAAGGCTAAGGCCGCAGAAGCAGTTGGGAATTTAGATCTGACGCCATTATTGGAGAATCCATGGGCCACTCAAGATGTAGCGCAAGGCAAGAACCAAGCTCAGCCGAATAGACTAGAGAACGTACTTGATCACCAATTGATTCAATTGGCTCAGCCTGCTATTCAACATGGTGAACGCGTGAGATTCTCTCATCACATCCATAACGAGAACAGAACAACTGGTGCCATGCTCTCCGGTACATTTACCGAGCAATATGGGCCTGACGGACTACCAGATGGTGCGATTACGGTAGATTTCAATGGAACAGCAGGGCAAAGCTTTGGTGCCTTTTTGGGACATGGGATCACATTCAACCTAGAAGGAGAGGCGAATGATTATGTAGGAAAGGGCCTTTCAGGAGGAAAATTAGTGATTTACCCGAATCCGGAATCTGCCTGCAGAGCAGATGAAAATGTCTTAATCGGCAACGTTGCACTATACGGAGCTACGAGAGGTAGGCTCTATGTCAATGGACAAGCCGGAGAGCGTTTTGCCGTAAGAAACTCAGGTGCTAAAGCTGTAGTGGAAGGTGTAGGAGATCACGGTTGTGAATACATGACGGGTGGTCGTGTGGTGATCTTAGGTGAGACTGGGAAGAACTTTGCAGCCGGTATGAGTGGTGGAATCGCCTACATTTTTGAGCAAGGGTTCGATTTTGCGAAAAGATGTAATACCGAGCTAGTGGAGTTGGAATATCCGGAAGAGGATGACTTTAACTTCTTATACATGATGTTGGAGAAGCATCACCGCTACACCAACAGTATCAAAGCCATTGAGATTTTAAGTCAATGGGATATTGCCAAGAGCCAATTTGTAAAGGTTATACCAACTGAGTACAAAAAGGTAATGGCGGCAAAAAGAACATTTAATAACGTATTGGCATAATGGGGGACGTAAAGGGATTTTTAAAGCATAGCAGGGATAAGAAGGATTATAAACCCGTTGCAGAGCGTGTCGGCAATTTTGAGGAGTTTACCTTGGATTGGCCCGAGCAACAATACAAAGACCAAGCAGGACGCTGCATGGACTGTGGTATTCCGTTTTGCCATGAGGGTTGTCCTTTAGGTAATAAGATTCCAGATTTTAACGATGCAGTATATCGGGGCGAATGGAAAGAAGCCTGGACTGTACTCAAAAGCACAAATAACTTCCCAGAGTTTACTGGGCGTATTTGTCCGGCTCCATGTGAGGCTTCTTGTGTGTTAGGGTTGAATAATGCCGCTGTCAATATTGAGCATATTGAAAAAGAGATTGCTGAAACGGCATTTAGAGAAGGTTGGGAGCAGCCTATAACCCCTAAGGAAGAGACGGGGCTAAAAATTGCAGTGATAGGTTCTGGTCCTGCGGGTTTAGCAGCGGCTGAAGAATCTAGAAAGCAAGGACATGCTGTAACTGTGTTTGAGAGAGATGCTGAAGCAGGAGGGCTTTTACGTTATGGAATTCCTGATTTTAAACTCGATAAAAACGTTGTAGCGCGTAGAGTAAAATTACTAGAACAATCAGGTATTGTATTTAAAACCGGTTTTGAAGTAGGTAAGAACATTACCGCTACTGAATTGGAAGCTAAGTTCGATGCAGTAATTCTCTGTACAGGTTCCACGGTACCTAGGGATTTAAATATTGAAGGAAGAGAATTGGCAGGTGTGCATTATGCCATGGATTTTCTCAAACACCAAAACCAATTAATCGGCCAAGAGCTTACTGAACAAGTTGCGCACTTCAATGCCAAAGACAAGCATGTGCTAGTGATTGGTGGTGGAGATACCGGTGCCGATTGCGTAGGTACTTCAAACCGCCATGGCGCAAAATCCATAACCCAGATAGAGTTATTAGACAAGCCACCCACTGCGAGAGATACCAGTAACCCTTGGCCGGAATGGCCAATGATCATGCGTACTTCAACCTCACACGAAGAAGGTGCCAATCGTGACTGGGCCGTTTTAACCAAACGTTTTATTGGAGAAGCTGGCAAATTAACAGCCGTTGAAACAGTAAAAATTCAATGGACAGACAAAAGTAAATTCCAATTTGAGGAAGTACCCAACACTTCAGAAATCATTCCTTGTGACTTAGCTTTATTAGCCATTGGTTTTGCTCACCCTGAAAAGAAAGGCTTAGTAGAACAGTTTGATTTAGTGTTAGACCCTAGAGGCAATATCAAGGCCTCTGGTTACAAGACATCTAAACCTAATGTATTTGCTGCTGGTGACTGCCGAAGAGGTCAAAGCTTGGTGGTTTGGGCGATTGCTGAAGGCAGAAAGGCTGCTGTTGCTGTGCAGAGGACGTTTGCAGAAAAAGCTGTCACTATGTAATATCATTGTCATTCCCGTCCCGATAGCTATCGGGAGGAATCTCCCAGTTAATACCCTCATTCCCTCTTCGCCTCCGCTGGAGCTTCAGCATAAGCAAGGAAAGGGATGCCAAGGGATACAAATCTCCCAAACCTACAGTCACTGCGAGGTACGAAGCAGTCTCCTGATATTTTACACGATTCGTTTTAAGTTAAGGAGATTGCTTCTTCAGTCTTCACCTTGTTTCGACTTTATCGCAATGACGAAAAGAAAATAAAACGTCACTCTAAGTTTTTGCCATGGAAAAGTGAATAGTCTTTCGATTCATACGTTATGCTGAACTCGTTTTAGCATCTCCATAAACGGTAAAAGAAAAATGACTTCTTCTCCCTATTTTCATTCCAAATCCTTAACCATGAAAAAGCTAAGCTTATTACTAAGTCTTGTGGTGCTCTCTTTTGCTCTTCAAGCGCAGCAAACTCCCTTTACTGTTGAAGATATCATCAAGGTACAATCCTTGGGTAGCCAAACCTTAAGCCCTGATGGGAGCCATTTAGCAGGAATTATCTCTGATGGTTCTGCTCGTTTCGGTACCGACCATTTTCGTTTTAGAGATCCTAGCTATATCAATCTAAGAGCAGGTATTCCTGTGATTATTGATACAGAGTCAGGTGCTGAAACCAGAATGTTTGAAGGCAAAGCTAGAGTCACCGGTATGACTTGGACAAAAGATGGTTCTAAGCTGGTGTTTATGGAACAGCAAGGAGATAAGCTGGTATTGGCTTATTATGATACAGGCTCAGGTAAAGTACGTTATCCTAAAATCAAAGATGAACGTATTCTCGCCACAAATGCTGGTATTACCGTCATGAATAATCAAGATGCTGTAGTCGTAGCCGTCCGTGCCAAGGGCTGGATGGAAAAAGCCATGGCGGAGTATAAAGAAGCTACTGAGGGACCAATCGTGGTCTATGATGGCAGCAAGGACTTTCTGAAATGGGATCAGATTGCTGTAACGGCTTCACACTATGAAGTTGTTAAAGTAGACTTGAAATCAGGCCAGATGACAAATCTTTTACCTGAGTCTACTTATAGCGGAGTCAGTCTTTCAGATAATGATCAATACTTGAGGTTTAGTGAGAATCAACGCATGGAGACAAGCTATACCAGAAATAGTGGTACTAAATATCAAGTAGGCTTTTTCAACCTCACTGATGGAGATTCTATTGAGTACATCTATCCAAAAAATAAAAGAAGGAGAAATTACCGTTGGTCTGATGATGGCATGCACTATGCTTGGATAGATTCTGGCAATGTAATGCTGCAGAGTATCGCTGACTATCAAGGAGAGCCTACCAACTTAACCAAAGGCAAAGCCTTTGAAGATGAGGATGAAAAGAAAGCGGTGAAATTCTCAATCGCCCGATGGCATTCAACTGGAGAAAAGATACTGCTAAGCTCTAAAAAAGGATGGTGGACCATCAATACCGATGGATCTGATTTGCAGATGGTTTATGAATTACCTGAGGAGGAGGAAAGAGAGAAAGCTCCGAATAGGAGCGTAGTGGATTGGTCTGAAGATGGCAATTATCTCTACGTGAGCTATTCAGAAAAGGACCAGTGGAATCGCGGTATTCAACGTTACAATATCTCATCGCAACAGTTTGAGGACCTTATGACTAGTTCAGACCTATACAGTGGCTGGCGTTTTGCTGAGAACAGCGATAAGGTAGTTTTCAGCATGTCTGATGGTGATAGACCGAATGATGTTTATGTGTCTGATATGTCTTTTGGGAACAAAAAGCAGTTAACCAATTATAATCCTTGGGTGGCTGATAAGAAATGGACTAAAACGGAATTGATCAAATACAGAGATGCGGATGGTAAGGAGTTGAATGGTATTCTTTACTACCCGGTAGACTACGATCCGAATAAGAAATATCCTTTGGTGCTTGAAGTCTATGAAACCTTCTTCAACAATGGTTATCGTTCTTCTATGAACTTGATCGCGAACCAAGGCTATTTCGGTTTACGTCCTTCTGTCGATTTAGAGCAAGGTTATCCTGGAGAAGCTTGGTTGAAAGGCGTAACAAGTGCTATCAATATGCTGGTAGATAAAGGCATGGTGGATAATGACAAAGTGGGCTTACATGGTACGAGTTATGGCGGTTATGCTGCTTCCTTGATCATTACGCAAACCGATCGTTTTGCCGCAGCAATCAATATCTCTGGTAAGGTAAACATCATTAGCTTCTTGGGTGACAGCCCCAAGATTGGTACGCGTAACTATGCAGCTGCTGAAGTGGGACAAGATAGAATAGGCGGTCAGTTTTGGGATGAACCGCTGAAATACTTCCAGACTACTGCTGTGCTTTATGCCGATCGTATCAAAACACCGCACTTGCTCTTAACCGGAGAAGGCGATTGGAACGTACCCGGAACCAACACAAGAGAACTCTATTACGCCATGCGCAGACTGGGTAAAGACGTAACATGGGTAAACTATATGAAAGGTGGCCATGGAGCGGGTTGGGCCAGTAATGAAAGTGATTACCACGACCAATGGAAGCGTATGCTAGACTTCTACGATAAGCATTTCTTTCCTAAAGAGGATGAAGAAAGCGAAGACTAATTCGGGAGGTGATTTCCTTTCTAAACGTCATTCCGAGGAAACACAATTCTCGATATAGAATTGGTTGACCGAAGGAATCTCCCTTTACTGTCGTGATTCGTTTTCCATTTAGGAGATTCTTTCAGTCGTACCCTGCCTTTTCTGGCAGGCAAGCTCTTTCAGAATGACGGATACTGGGAGTCCTTCATAAGGCTTAAGATTTGAAACGAATGAGGTCAATTTTGGCCTTATTCTTGCATTCTATCAGGGGATTCACAAAACATTTAAGCCTATGAAAACGATCAATAAAGTAAAATGGATTTTGGGGATCTCATTGATCTTCGCTCTTATTGCCACAACCAATTTATTGGACAGGCACAACTTCCAGCAATTAAACCATTCGGTTACATCGATCTATGAAGATCAGTTAATGACGAAGGATCTGCTTTTGGATATGCACACGGCTATGATGGAAAAGAAGATAGCCATTGCTACAAGAGACGATGCTTATTTTGAAGGTGGTCATGCTGCTCTAGAAAAGGAAGTAGCGGCTTTAGTAGAACGTTTTTCGTCAAAAGAGTCTTCCTATGAAGAGAAAAGAGCTTTAGAAAAGCTAAGGTCTAATTTGAATACACTCCAAGTGGAAAAAGTCGCCATGAAAGCAGACGCTTCCCTAGGCAGTGAAAACGCTATCGCAGTGATTGACAAGATTTCTGATAACCTAAATGATTTGTCTGATATTCAGCTTGAAGATGGACGAAGACAAGTCGCTAATTCAGATAGAGCAACTAATGCCATTAACTTATTTACCCATATGGAGATCATTATTCTGATTATTCTTGCCATAATGGTTCAAGTAATTATAGTATACAAACCAAAGAGTGAGCCATAGACCTCACTTTTTTATGATGACTAGTTTGTTGTCTTAATTAATCTCGTCAAACTGAATGTTTTCGATTCGGTAGTTTTCCCAGCCCTGGTAATCGAAATGCCACCATTCGCTTGAGATCACTTTAAACCCGTGCTTGTGCATAGTAGAAATCAAAAGGTCTCTATTAGCCCTTTGCTCTGCCGTACCTCCAGTATAGGTTGAAGAGGCATTTTCTTCTAACTCATCAAAATCACTCGTCATTTCAACCGCTTTTCCTGTTGCTAGATCATACAGGGTTAAGTCTATGGCGCATCCGCGGTTATGTCTAGAACCTCTTTTGGGATTAGCTACGTAGATTTTCTTATCCTCTGGTGTGAGATCCCAAAAGAGTTTGGTGATGCTCCAAGGACGATAACCATCAAAAATGATAAAGCCATAACCTTGCGATTTTAGTTCTTCATGGGCTTCTATTAATGCTTCAGCTGCAGGCCGTTGTAAAAAGGCTCTCGCTTCTTCATATACCTTTTGGCCAATGAAGTTATTAGTGGTAGCATATCTGATATCCAGCTTGAGGGTGCTGTCTAATTTGGTCAATTCTACCATATCTGACGCTAAAAAATCACCTTCTTCAACCGGAGGTTTCTCTTGGCAACTAAAAAGTAAGAGGAAAAGTGTAAGATTAAAGCACAATGCCAGAGGCCTCACGCTAAACAAAAAATGCTTTTTCATGAGACCTCAAGATAGTGACTTTTTGATGTTAGAATCAATTAGACAACTGGGATGCAGAAATCTACAAAAGCAATGCCTTCAGGATGTTCATGGAAATTATTATGATATATCTCAAAAGGTTCGGCAGAAGCTTTTTCATAGCCTTGGTCTTGCATCCAAATGAATAGGCTAGTCCAAGCTTTTTCGAATTCATGCACACCTATTTCGTAGTGAGCCACAATGCATTTCTGGCTATCAATAGTTCTAAGACTTATTTCATCAGAAGTTTCAATTGGTTCATTTAATAAGATGCCGGCACTCGCTCTTGCTTTGTCTGCTTCGGTTACTTTAAGGCTATCATGGTAAACGGTGATCATTTTAGTTTCATCATTAATCAAACCGTTTGGCGTGGCCCATCTCACCAGACGCTCGTAGCTTTCTGTTAGGTTATTGATTCCTATGGTAGCGATGTAAGCTAGCTCCATTTTAGGCATTGACTTTACTTCAATTTTAGCATTCATTTTTATCCAGTTTTTTAGATTTTCAATGATGCTAAGGTATTTCTGATAGTCGTCTGGCTCTTGGCCATTCTTGCCCTCTACTTGACCAATCTTGCTATATACAGCAGGGTTAGATTTTCTGAATTCTGTTGGACTTTGATTGTAATACTTTTTGAAGGCTCTTGAAAAAGAGGTAGGATCTCCAAACCCATATCGATCTGCGATTTCGGCCATTGACCAGTCTTTGTGTAACAACGCCAAGGCAGATTTTTCAACTCGCTGTCGGTTTACATATTGATTAAGAGTTTCTCCAGTTAGGAATTTAAACACACGGTGAAAGTGAAAAGGGGAGAAGTGAGCTATTTCCGCCACTTTCTCTAAAGATAAATCTTCATCTAAATGTGTGGCTATATACTCTAAAACGAGGGTTAGGCGTTTTTTATAGTCCCTTTCTAATTGAAGATTCCCTGTTGGCATGAATGTGAATATTATAGATTAGTTTTGAGCCACAGCATAAAGATTTACGCGATTTTTCTTTCCTCGAAGTTCCGTACAACCCATGTCCTTGTATGAATAAGGAGAAAAATCAGCGTCAATAACAGAGTAGATATCTTCCGAAATGAGAATATCTACTTCAAATTCTTTGCACATACCCTGAATACGAGAGGTGGCATTGAGCACATCGCCAATGTATAAGATGTCTTTCTTGGTTGTACCGATTTCCCCAATTGCTACTGGACCACCATGAATCCCCACCCTAAAACCTGGTACAAAGCCAAATTTCTCTTGGTATACCGAGCTATTAAAGTCAATCAAGTTCTTTATGGCAAAGAAACAGTTTACACTTTCTAAGCTCTTATGATTTGGCCAATGAATAACAACTTCATCTCCAACATATTGATAGATTGTACCCCAGTTATTAAGCGCTGCTTTACTGATGTCTTCAAAAAAGTGATTAATGAAATTGTAGTAATCCGTATGCCCTAATTCTTCAGCAATTGAAGTAGAGTTTTTGAGGTCCAAGAACATAAAGATCTTTTCCTCTACTTTGGATTTCTGATATCTGCCAGTGAAGAATTTCCAGAATACATTGCTACCCAGACTATCTGCCATTTCTACTATAAACAGGCACAAAACGGACATCAGCCCCACGTAAAGAACAATACTCCAGAATGCGAAGGTGCTTATAAATGAACCAACATTTTCTAAAACTTCTGTACTATAAAAAGGCTTTTGCTCGGTGATCGCATTTAGTGTTAACCCAGCTAAAAACACTGTCGCAATTATTATAATTACAAACACTAAGGACTTTATAATCAGTCTTTTTCTAAATGAACTACGCTTTAGTCGCTTATCAATCAGCCATATATCAATGATCATCATTAAACAACCGCCAAAGAAAGATGCTAAAGGTGTTGTAACGATATTGGCTTTAAAATTATAAGGCACATTAGTGCTAGGATAAAACCCTCCGTTACCAATTATTCCAAATTCAACAACTGCATAGAGGAAACCTAGAATGATCCACAGAAATCCAAAGGATAAGATTCTGGTTAAGTTTTTTCTTGTTACTGGACCTAGTGGCATTTAAGGATTAGTTGCTAATAAGTTAATGAGATTGTAGATAAGACCGAAACGGTAACAAAAGTGATTTCGTTTTACGCGCCTTGATATGCCGAGAGCACGTGGTCCAAAGTAACTATCACTTGATCAACGTTATCTTTTGAGAAACACAAAGGAGGCTTGGTCTTGATTACGTTGTTAAAAGGGCCATCAGTACTAATCAGTATATGTCTGGCTTTCATTTTATTCTTGATGTAGCTAGCAAGCTCAGGATCTGGCGTGGTAGAATTATTCTTAACTACCTCAATTCCAATAAATAAACCTGATCCTCTTACATCTCCAATGCAGGTGTGTTTTTCAGCTAATTCTAATAACCTAGATTGGTAATAATCTCCGACTATTTTTGCGTTTAATTGAAGATTCTCTTCTTCTATTATGTCTAGAACCGCACTAGCAATAGCGCATGAAACGGGGTTACCGCCAAAAGAGCTAAAGAACTCAACACCCTGCTCAAAGGAAGAAGCAACGGCATCAGTGCACACCACAGCACCCATTGGGTGGCCATTCGCAATAGGCTTACCGAGTACTACAATATCTGGAACAACATCTAGTAATTCAAATCCCCAAAAGGCATTACCCACGCGTCCGAACCCAGTTTGCACTTCATCACTTATGCAAAGACCTCCTTCTGCTCTTATAACAGGATAGATTTGCTGCAGATAACCTTTTGGTAGAGGTACCTGTCCTGCACAGCCTACAATGGGTTCAGCGATAAAAGCAGAAATGGGTTCACTATGTCGTTTAATCTGATCTACTGCATCTTTGCCGTATAAATAGCCGGCATTGTCCTTATCAGACCTGTATTTACCATTGAAGGTATTGGGTATTGGTGTCTTTAGAATATGAGACTTTTGCCCTTGGCCTTTGGGGTTATTGAATTTGTAATCACTAATATCTATTGAAACCTGTGTGTTGCCATGATAACCATCTTCCAATATCATGATGTGCTGATGCTTGGTATGGTAGTTTGCCATCCTAATGGCTAAATCACTTGCTGCAGAACCAGAATTGACAAAAAAGACCTTCTTTAAGCTATTCGGGAATTTACTCAAAAGCTTTTCTGCATATGCACTTAAATGATCATATAGATATCTAGTGTTGGTGTTCAGCACAGCCATTTGGTCTTGCCCGGCTTTCACTACTTTAGGGTGTGAGTGTCCTACATGAGGAATGTTATTGTAGGCATCTAGGTAAGTATTTCCGTCAGCCGCATACATGTACTGATAAGCAGACCGCACCATATGAATAGGCTCTTTATAGCTGGTCGATAGAATCTTACTGATGTGTTCATACCTCTTGTTAAGTAGCTGATGCGTAGACTTAAACTGCTTTGGTTCTAAACCAATTGCACTTCGAAAAGTATGCTCTGCTTTAATTGGACCAATTGAAAGCCACTTGTAAAGCATCTGCCAAGCCTTTTGCTCGCTAACGGAAGCGTAGTTGTTATCCGGGTTTGTCTTTTTAGCGTGTGCAGAGTTACAAACACTGGTACAAAGTCTGGCTGCAATCTGGTAATAAAGCACCTGAATTTCGAGTTCTTTTAGTGGTAATACTTGGTGATAGGCTTTTATCAGGATTTTAGCCCAATACAATGGATTCTCCTTGTCGTAGCAAGTATAGGTCAGGGCAATGGCCAATTCATTAATTAGGAATGAATGCGCGATATCTCCAAAATCGATGATGCCAGCTACTTTATCATTATTGGTAAGCACATTCCATTCATTCGCATCATTATGAATCACCTGTTTTCGAAGCGCTGCATGATAAGGACGGACTTGCTCTTCATATTGCTGTAGAAAATAAAGCACAAGATTTCTGTCTTTGGCATTGTGAATATCTTGAATGAGCGGTCTATTCATTTCAACATACTGCAAATCCCACGGCCATTGCCTTGCACGCAAGACATATGAGTCGAATGATTGAAGATGCACATTCATTTTGGCCAGATATGCTCCGAATGATTCGATCAAACTTTCAGTATGTACTGTATCACCCAAGAAATCGCCTTCTAAATAGGAGAGTAGTCTATGGGTTTTTTGCTTTTGAGATGAGCTTCTGAATTGATATTGACCGCTCTCAGTCTTAATAGGACGAGGTATTCTCTTAAAGCCAACATTCTTTAAATGATTTATCGCATCATTCTCGGCAGAAGTAATGTCAAACAGCTCTTTATCGTATGGATAGGTTTTGTAAACGAATTTATTGTCACCTGATCTTACCAAGAAATTTAGATTGTGGTATCCGTCTAAAGGTTTGATTTCATCAGGCTTAATTCCAAAATGCTCTTTTAAAAAATGCTCTATTTCAGAGTGAATGGTCATTTATGATTGGCGTTTGAAGCTTTGAATCGAACATAGTTGAATGGATTTTCAAATCCAAAGTAGAATTCTAATTAGCCTTACCTCTTTCATTTTGAGCAATGGTTAGATAATCTAATTGACGCTGTTTTTAGCTGTTGCTTTCGAATTATCTTATATTCTAACTCTATTAACCTTAACCGCTATGAACAGAAGAGATTGGCTCAAAAGAGGCTCCGCTTTCGGAGCGCTATCCTTATTAAGCGCACCATCACTTGCAACTACTTTGACAGAGGAAGAGCGCATTGCTTTCAATCCTAGACCTTTTGCAAAGCCTGCTCCGCTTAATTACAATGAGAATCCTTATGGTCCTTCAAAAAAGGTAAGAGAGGCTATGAAAAAGAACTTTGATCTAGGATGTCGATATCCAAGTAGGACAATGGATCAGTTGATTGAGATGATAGCTAAAAAGGAAGGAGTTACTCCAGAGCATATTGTTATGGCAGGTGGATCTACAGAAGGCTTAAAAGTGACAGGCATTACCTATGCGAATAATGGAGGTGAGGTCATAGCGGCTCGACCTACATTTTTGGCCATGCTTGATTACGCCAAAGAATGGGGTGGTAGCGTAAATTGGGTGGACGTAGATGAAGACATGAAGCTTGATGTTAAGGAAATGGAGAAGCGTATTTCGAGCAAAACTAAGCTGATATTCTTATGCAACCCTAATAATCCAACCTCTACTATCCTTGCCAAAAATGAGTTGATTGATTTTGTAGAAACGGCTTCAAATAAGACCATGGTATTTTCTGATGAGGCTTATTATGATTTTATAGAAGAACCTGATTATCCCTCTATGGTCGAGATGGTTAAAAGAGACAAGAATGTAATCGTCTCAAAGACCTTTTCAAAAGTATATGGACTCGCGGGTTTAAGAATAGGCTATTTAGTAGCCAAGCCTTCCATAGCCAATGACCTAAGGAATAAATTAATGGCTAATACAAATGTAATGGCCATATCTGCGGCAATAACTGCGCTGAATGATGACGAATTCTACAGATTTAGTCTTGCAAAGAACAGTCAGGCAAAAAAAATGATGCGCAAAACCATGGATGAGTTAGGTCTAAGGTATGCTGATTCACATACCAACTTTCTTTTCTTCAGAACAGGTATGGACATAGACATTTTCAACGCAAAAATGTTAAAACATGGCGTGCAAGTAGGAAGAGCTTTTCCGCCTTTTAGAGATTGGTGCAGAATCAGTACCGGGCTAATTGAAGATGTGGACTTATTCAACCAATCTTTAATGAAAGTTATTGGTTAACAACCGTTTTCATGTCATTATCTAAACTTAAGGGTTTTCTGCAATCCTAAAATTTTAGATATTAAGCGTTCAACCTTAATTAAACTTATAACCTCAATATTTATATGAAAGTCAAGTTGTTGGCCCTTGTGGCGTTGGCATTTGCGGTTCTGGCTTGTGGTAGTCCACAATCGCAAGAAGAAGCAGTTGAAGGACCTGTGAAGTCTGAAATCCGTCAGGCAGAGGATGGTACTTATTCACTTTATGTAGATGGAGAACTCTTTTACATTGAAGGAGCGGGTTTAGAATTCGGTTCTGTAGCTAAACTGGCTGAGAATGGAGCGAATTCATTCAGAACCTGGAGAACAGATAATGGTCAGCGTTCTGGTAAAGAAGTGCTTGACGAAGCGCATGAGTATGGCTTAAAAGTGACCATGGGAATTGAAGTAGGTCGAGAAAGACTTGGTTTCGATTATGATGATGAAGCTGCTGTGGCTGCTCAATTAGAGAGAATACGTGGAGAAGTGATGGAGTTAAAAGACCACCCGGCTTTACTTGCATGGGGTATTGGGAATGAATTAAATCACCATTCTCACAACCCTAAAGTATGGGATGCCGTCAATGAAATTTCTAAAATGATTCACGAAGTAGATCCAAATCATATTACTACAACATCCCTAGCAGGAATGAATAAGGAATTTGTGGATTTGGTGAGAGAAAGAGCACCGGACTTGGATGTCCTAAGCGTACAGATGTATGCTGAAATTGAGATTTTGCCAGAGAGAATTGCCGAGTCAGGTTGGGAAGGCCCCTTATTGGTAACAGAGTGGGGAGCAACAGGTTATTGGGAAGTTCCTTCCACTGAATGGGGCGCTCCAGTAGAGAACACAAGTTCTGTAAAAGCAGATTTTTACAGAAGTAGATATGCTAAAGCAATTCAATCTCAAAGAAAGCAAGTGATCGGTTCATATGTTTTCCTTTGGGGACAGAAGCAGGAGCGCACGCCTACATGGTTTGGAATGTTCATGGAAGATGGAACCGAGACTGAGTCTGTTGATGCGATGCACTACTTATGGAATGACACATGGCCTTCTAATAGAACTCCACGCTTAAATGATTTTAAGCTTGAAGGAAAAGGACCTTTCGATAATGTGAAGCTTAAAGCTGGAAAGCGATACAGTGCCATGGTGGATGTTGAGGATCCTGAAGGTGGTGAGATGGTCTACCGATGGGAAATCATGCAAGAGAGTCAAACAGAAGCAACCGGTGGTGATGAGGAAGTTATTCCTGAGGTGATCGAAGGACTGTTTGTTGATGGTGCGACTACCAATGCAACATTTACTGCTCCAACTAAGCCAGGAGCTTACAGAATCTTTATCTACGTAGATGATGCTGATGCTAGAACAGCACATGCCAATATTCCATTCTATGTAGAAGAATAAGTGAAGAGATTTATCTAGTTGAAAAGCCGAATCCGTAAGGGGTTCGGCTTTATTTTTTTAATGCTTTTTCAATAATAGGTTGAATCACTGATTCCATGACAGTGTAGCCTGCTTTGTTCGGATGCACGAGATCATCTGCTGTGGTATGTTCAGGAACCTTCATTCCTCCTTGACCGTCTTGCATCGCATCGTAATAGTCAGCAAAGTATATATTGTGCTGTGTAGCGTATGCCTTAATCATTCCGTTCAGCTTAGGAATCTTTTCTAATGGATTTAAACCGGGTCTCCAAGGATAGTCTTTAGCGGGTAAAACAGTACAAAGAATTGGTATGATATTATTGGCTTGGGCTATTTCGGCCATTGCTGCAATGTTGGCCATAATTTCTGAAAGGCTAACAGGACCCGAATTTTGAGCAATGTCATTAGTGCCCGCTAATATCACTACCACTTTGGGTTTTAATGCTACCACATCTGCTTTAAATCGAAGCAGCATTTGATGTGTAACTTGACCACCAATTCCGCGGCCTGCGTAATTATTATCCTTAAAGAATTCCGGGGACTGATAAACCCAGCCTTCAGTAATCGAATTACCCATAAAGACAACTTCAGGTAATCTGCCCATTCTTAAGTCTTTATTGTTCTGCTCATATCTAGCGAGATTAGCATAATCTCGAACACTGAACTGCTGCTGAGAAAAGAGAGAGAATGACATAGTTATACCTAAAAGAATTATAAAACGTTTCATCAGTTGAGTTACATCCGTTACAACAAAATATTTAATCAGGGTGTATCTTTGATATAATTACACCAAAAAACACGAGAAATGCGATTAGTCAAGTTAGGTTTTCTTTCTACCATTCTGTTCTTGGTTGCCTGCTCAGAATCAAACACACAATCTCCTTTACCTATTCCGGAAGATGGAACAGAGGCCGTACGTTTTGAGTTGGTGTCTGCTGATTTTAACAATCCATGGGGTATGGTATTTCTGCCGAATGGAGATATGCTGGTTACGGAAAAGTCTGGTGAGATAAAGCTGTTTTCTAATGATTCGGTATTAAATGGAGATGTACCCGGTGGACCGCAGGTTCGTGTTATGGGTCAAGGAGGTTTGTTGGATATTGAGTTGCATCCTGATTTTGAGAATAACGCTTGGGTTTATTTTACATATGCTAGCGATGAAGGTGGCTCAGGAGCTATGACGGCATTTTCAAGGGCTCAATGGAATGGAATGACTTTTGAAAACCATGAAGTGCTTTATAAGGGTTCTCCAAATACCAGTAGAGGCCAGCACTTTGGAAGTAGAATCGCATTTGATAATGAGGGCTATGTTTATTTTTCAATTGGTGATAGGGGTAATCGTGATGCGAATCCTCAAGATTTAACTAGAGATGGAGGTAAGATATATCGTCTGCATGATGATGGGAGAGTGCCTGCTGACAATCCATTTGTAAATATAGATGGAGCCAAAACAGCCGTTTATTCTTATGGACATAGAAACCCTCAAGGTATGGCAAAGAGACCTTCTACTGGTCAAATTTGGTCTCATGAACATGGGCCTCAGGGAGGTGATGAAGTGAACCTAATTGGATATGGTAAGAACTATGGCTGGCCGATAATTACTTATGGTGTCAATTACGGGGGATCGCCCATTACAAGTGAGACATCTCGTGCCGGAATGGAACAGCCTGTTATCCATTGGACTCCTTCCATTGCGCCTTGTGGTATGGCATTCGTTGAAAATAGTAACTACACCGGTTGGGATGGTGATTTGATCGTAGGCTCTCTAAAATTCAATTATTTAGTGAGGTGTGTTTTAGATGGAGACAGGATAGTGGAGCAACAGATTATAGCTAACAATATTGGTAGAGTGAGAAATGTTGAGATGGGTAATGATGGCTATCTCTATGTCGGGGTAGAAGGTAAAGGGTTATACCGGCTAGTTTCGGAATAGCATAGAATTGGGATCAGGCATTTTATCTAGATTCAGCTGGCTATTACTATTAATATCCTTCTTTTATACAAAAATAAACTCTAATTTTATTACATGCACAATCTTAGGTCATGTATAAGACTTACTAGTATCTTATTCGTTTTAGCATTACTGATTTGTTCATGCGAAAGCAATCAAGATGCGAACCCTGATGAATTAATCGAAAATGCTAGAGGAGATATTCCGTTCGTAACTATTTGGACAATTACTAACCCCACTGAAACTATCACTATAGGAACCAAGCCTGGTTTCGAATATGACTACAATATCGATTGGGGTGATGGTACTAAGGAGACGGGGGTAAAGGGCGATGTCTCACATACTTTCAACGATTATGGTCACTACAGAGTGTCTATTACAGGTAAGTTTCCCGCTATAGATGCAAGAGCTTCTTCAAGTCTAACTTTGATAGAACAATGGGGCAATATTGGTTGGAAAACAATGGAAGGTGCATTCGAGGGATGTGTTAATTTAAAAGAAGATGCTGAAGATGCTCCTGTTTTGAACTTTGTAGAGAGTACTCAACGAATGTTTGCGGATTGTAGAGATTTCTCAGGTGACTTAAATAACTGGGATGTAAAGTCAATTACAGATATGTCATCAATGTTTGAAAACATATCACCCTTCGAACCAAGTCTGAAAATCGAGAATTGGGATGTTAGTGGCGTAAAGAACATGAGTCGCATGTTTGCGCAAGCTGTAAAATTCAATAGTGACATTAGTGGTTGGCAAGTCGATAATGTGACCAACATGAATGAAATGTTTGCAGGCGCAGCAGCATTCAATCAAAATCTGAATGACTGGAATGTTGCCAGTGTCACAAATATGATGGGTATGTTTTCAGGAGCAGGAGCATTCAACCAAAATTTAAATAATTGGAACGTTGCTAATGTCAACTGCATGAAAGACATGTTCTCAGGAGCAGGCAGTTTCAACAGAAGTTTAAATGATTGGAATGTTGAAAAAGTAACCGATATGTCTAGGATGTTCTATAATGCATGGGCATTCAATGGAGAGATTGGTTCTTGGAACACTGGAAATGTTGAAGATATGAGGCATATGTTCTCATCGGCAAGTGCTTTCAATCAAGATTTATCGAATTGGAATGTTAGTAAAGTTTGGAACATGTTTGAAATGTTCGCTTATGCTCCAAATTTCAACGGAGATATATCTAGTTGGGATGTAAGCAGTGTGATACATATGACTGGCATGTTTTCTCACGCCACATCCTTCAACCAAGATATTGGTGATTGGAATGTGAGTAAAGTTCACCATATGGGTAAAATGTTCCTTCGTGCATGGGCCTTCAATCAAGACATAGGAACATGGGATGTAACTGGAGCCGAGTTTATGCATTTCATGTTCAACGAAGCCATAAACTTTAATCAGGACCTTAAGAATTGGAATGTTTCTGGAGTTAATGCTTGTAGCGCATTTTCAAGGGGATCGGCCCTTGAAACCGCATTTAAACCTAATTTTACAAATTGTATTTCAGGAGATTGATTTCGCGAAATTATTCAATCTTTAGTTTAAAGCTTTTTCAAATTTCCAATCACATATTCAGCCAGTAGGTTACTTTAAAAACAATCTGTCTGTTCTTAATATTCAACCCATCAGTCGTGTAGTTGTCTGTATAGACTAAGAAGAAATCAGACATCGGCTTGTATCTCCATTGAAACCTAGAGAAGATATTATAATTCTGAGCCTGTGAGTTGTACTGAATAGCGGTGGTCCAGAACATCTTATTGGAGAAACTTATCTCAGCATTGGCGCGCAAAAGATGAAAATCAGATTCACCAAATCCTTTGGCCAGGGTTACTTGATTGTAATCGTAATTAATACCGAATGTTCCCCAAGGTTGTGCCCTTATGTTTATTCCTGCATTTACGTTGACTCTTTCCCCATTGAAGAATTCTCCGTAGCGAACCATAAATTGAGAGTTAATGACCTTTCTTACATCAGTCTGATAAACGATCCACTGGTCTGAAAACAGGTAGTTTGAAGCAGGTAAAGGAGTATCGCCACCAATAAGATTAGTAGCGAAAGGTAAATTGACCTCTCTAAGTAAGCGATTGACCCTTAACTCAGATGTATTCTTAAAAATGAAATCGTAGCCAATACCATGTCTTCGTTCATTCAGACTTCCATTAGGGTTAAACCAACCCATGTGCCAGGTTCTTACACCGTGCTGATTAAGCTTAGAATTCTCATTTTCAGGAATAAATCGGTAAACCATCCATGGATTAACTCGTGTGTAACCTTGACGAATGATATCTCCTGAAATCGCATCGAAATTGTTGATTCTAGGATTAAAACCCAGTTCAGTGATAAAGTTTTCGCCCACTACATCTACAGTCCATGCTGATCTTAAGTGCCTGCCGCGGTAGCCTCCACTGAATCCGTAATAATGATTGTCGCTTAAGTTTTCTTCTGTGGTAGAGGTATGAAACCTAACGGTATTATCCCATTTACCTGAAGGCGCAACATAGTTAAATTCTACCCCAGCATTTCTACCAAAATCATTTGTCCCAGCTTGCCTATTAAGGAACATAGCTTTTACGACAGAGCGATCGAATACTTTATGATGTACTGCAGCCACCGTGTAATTATTAGCTGCCAACTCTCCAAACTCTCTGGTTTGCACATTCATAGCACCAACCCTGGTATTTTCGGTAAGGTTTCCCGTCAACCTTGCACCATAACTTATAGGTACTTGTTGGCCTTGGTTTAAACCAATGGTTCTGGAAAAGAAAGGTTGAATTTGCCTTCCACCAAAATTTGAGAAGATATCTCCATTCTCTAAGAAGAAATTTCTCCGTTCAGGAAAAAAGATGCTAAAGCGTGTGAGGTTTGTAACTTGTTGATCCACGTCTACATTGGAGAAATCTGGATTCACAGTTAGATCAAGGTTCAAAGAACCCGTAATAGCAATTTTCGCATCTAAACCTGTATCGAAATCTTGTTGATAATTTCTGTTGCCTTCTTGATTTTCAAAGTTTCTACTTGTTCCACCGGCTACATAAGGTATCAAAGCAACTTTGCCTTCAGTCTTCATTGGCTTCTTATCCCATTTTAAAGTGCCCATGTAGTTAAGGTCAATGCCTCCAAAATTGATTGGGAATTGTGTCCATGTAGAATAGACATTTCTCTCCATGTCACCTCTAATGAAATTGATACCCCATTCTTCAATGTTCTCGGAATATCTAAGGGTTTTAAATGGAATGGCCATTTCCACCAGCCAATGGTCATTATATGGCTTTACTTCTGAATACCATTTATTGTCCCAATTTTGGTCAAATCTAGTCTGCCCTCCATCAAGGCTCATCAAAGCTTCCATTTGGGCTCCACCGGCATTGACTCCGAAAAAGAAGCCATTCTGTTTTGTATTAAAAGGATCAATAACCACCGTAAAGTTGTCACTGTTCCAGTGGTTGTCTGGGTTGTCTCTTCTTAGTGATTGAACAATCCTTTGGCCTCGATCATAGAGTTTTGCTTTCACATAAATAAACTCTTGATCATAAGTCACCCATACCTGTGAAAGTGCTTCTGCTTCACCTTGGTCTATTGGCCAATGATTTATAAAGTGGGGAATCATTTCAACATCATTCCATTCTTCTTCATTTTCTTCTCCATCAATTTGAATAGTGGCTGAAGTTTGCTTCAAATTGTAAATGAAAGATTCGCGTGTGTCTGCTATTTCTTGAGCAAAAACAGTCGTGCTCATTAGGCATAAAAATGCAGCGATTGACCTTTTCATAAGTAAAGTTGTTGGTTTTGGGTTTGCCCAAGTATACCATCAACTGAAAAGTTAGTTACGTTCTTTTGTCCTTATTAGACAGGTTACTGAATATACCTGATAAACTACACGAAAATCCCTGATATGCTGTTTAGGAGTAGATTTAGGTGATTAGTCGGACTTATTGTGGCGTTAATCTATTAACACCATAATTTGTAACTAAATAGATATGTTTGTGGTATTACAAACTCTGGTGATGCCCAAAGTAAATTTTGAAAGACTCTTATTTAACACGCCTAGAATTCTTTGGCATGTTGTTTTTTGGCTAGTCTATATTTTATTCTTTACCGTTGTATACGGTAGTTTTGAAGAAGACTATGTGAAGCAGCTGTATATACAGCTTACAGATGCCTACGTTCAAATTCCGGCAACTTACCTTGTGCTCTATGTATTAATGCCCAGGTACCTCTTTAAAGATAAGATTGGCGGTTTCTTCGCTTACTTGTCTCTTGTCATCTTTGTTTTTAGTGCACTTATTTGGGTCAATTACTCTCAACTGCAGCACGATTGGTTTTGGCCAAACGATGAACATGATCCTCCTTTTTGGAATTGGGGTAAAGTCTTTAAGAATACCACAAAAATCTATCCTGTAGTCTTTCTAGGTATTGTTGCCAAATGGTTCAAGTACTGGTATCAACAACAAAAAACTACTCAAAAACTGGCCGAAGAGAAGTTGCAGGCAGAACTGAAGTTTTTGAAGGCTCAAGTTCACCCACACTTTCTTTTTAATACGCTTAACAATCTATACGCACTTACGCTCAAGAAAAGTAAAGATGCACCCGAAGTGGTACTTAAGCTTTCCGATTTGCTCAATTATATGCTTTATGATTGTAGTGCAGACCGCATTTTGCTCGAGAAGGAGGTAAAACTGTTAAAAGATTACATCGACTTGGAGAAAATTAGATATGGTGACCGTTTGACAGTGAATATGAGCGTAAGCGGATCTCTTAGCGGAATTAAATTGTCTCCATTGCTGATTTTGCCTTTTGTTGAAAATGCCTTTAAACATGGCGTAAGCGAAGCTTTAGATGAGTCCTGGATAAATATTGACTTATCTGTTAGTAAAGAAAACCTAACCTTAAAGGTAGAAAACAGTAAAAGTATCTTAGAATCTGATCAAGATCGGTTTGATTATAAAAAGGGTATTGGTCTTACCAATGTCAAACGGAGATTACAGATTCTATATCTTGAGGCATATGAATTGAATATTCATGAATCCTCAGATTCATTTTTAGTAGTGCTGAAACTCAGCCATAAAGGTCAGTAATAATGAAGTGCATTATTGTAGACGATGAACCTCTAGCAAGAGAAGTAATCGAATCATTTGTTGAAAGAGTAGAAGGATTGCAGTTAGTGGCATCTTGTGACAATGCAGTTGAAGCCTTTGATATCATTAAAAAAGAGGCGGTAGAGCTAGTGTTCTTAGATATTCAAATGCCCAAATTAAATGGTATTGATTTTCTTAAGATTCTGAATCCTGTTCCTAAGGTAATTTTTACAACGGCTTACAGAGAATATGCTATTGAAAGCTACGAGCTGGATGTAGTTGATTACCTTTTGAAACCTATATCTTTCCAAAGGTTTCTCATGTCGGTGAATAAAGCCATGAATGGCCATGTGACAGATACAAATGAGCGTCATGAGACGTTTGATGAACTAAGAACCGAAGAACCATATATTTTCTTAAAGGCAGATAGGAAGATGGTTAAGGTCTATTTGAAAGACATTCTATACATAGAAAGCTTAAAGGACTATGTAAGAATTAAACTGCCTGAGAAGGAGGTAATTAGTTTACAGAAGATTAGCTTTCTTGAGCAAAAACTTCCAGAAGACTGCTTTATCAGGATACACAGGTCATTTATTGTCCCTCTAAAGAAAATCGAGGCATTCTCTAGCAATTCTATAGATGTGGGTGGAACGGAGCTGCCGATAGGTAGGAACTACAAGGAGCAAGTCCTATCAGTCTTAAATAGCGATAAATCAATCCTGACTTAATCTTCTGATAAGGTCTGGAATTTCGGATATCTTATTCAGTTCGTAATACTCATGTTCAGCAGTATGCTGTTTTTCCATATGCTCATGCATCCAGGTATCATGAAAAGGTATATGAACGGCTAGGCCGCCTAACTCACAAATTGGAAGTACATCTGATTTTAATGAGTTACCGATCATTAAAACTTCATCAATATGGATGCCATGCTTACTGAAAACAGTGGAATAGGCATGTGGATTCTTCTCACTAAGAATCTCGACAATATTGAAGAAGTCTGCTATGCCAGAGCGGGCTATCTTACTTTCTTGATCCCATAAATCACCTTTGGTAATGATCATGAGTTGATAATCATTCTCTAATTCGTCTATTACATCTTTCACACCTTCTAGCACTTCTACAGGATGTTTGAGCATGTCTTTACCTAGTGAAATGATTCTCTCGATATCTTCACCTTTGATATCATAATGGGTGAGTTCAAGCGCAGACTCTATCATGGAAAGCATAAAGCCTTTGATACCATAACCAAATAATTCTAGGTTTCGACTTTCTACCTCGTATAACTCTTTTTCTAGGCTGTCTGTAATGGCAATGTACTTGCTGAGGATATTCTCGAATTCTAGTCTTGTATTGGTGAAAATGGGTTCATTAACCCATAGTGTATCATCAGCATCGAAAGCAATGGTCTTGAAATTCGGCATGTCCAAATTTATTAGAATTCTCTAGTGATTCATTTTCCAAATGAAGGATTCCACTGCTTCTTCATCTAAATGAAATTCATTCTCCGTTTTCTTACCAACAGTACTTACCACAACACGTTCAACAAAATTCATTTTTTCAAAGAGAATCTCACCTCCAAAATAACCTAAGGCTTTTGCGTGATTTTGTAAGTCTTCAGGAAACGCATTATTGAATTCTTCTTTCGCTATTTCATCTCTCATATAGCATAAGAATAAGCCAAGTCCTTTTTTCATTAACTCGCCATGATGATTATGGCAAAAGTCCTTAACAGATGGCTGGATTTCACCGTAATGAATGGATCCTCCAATAATTACATTGTCATAATCCGCCAAATCGAATCGGGTGTTCTCATGTTTTAGATCCAATAGCCGAACTTGGCACTGTTCCAATTCTAGAGAAATGAGATGAGCGATTTTCTCTGCCGTACCATGCCGGCTCGCATAAGCTACTAATGTTTTCATGGTCCACAGGTTTTATGCTTAATCTAAGCAACAAGACGCCATAAACCACTGACGAAAGTCATAAAATGTATTGTCAAGTGAAATTACTCGCTTACAGAAGTAGTCTTGGTTTTTTCTTTGATTTCTAATGCGAATGACCAGAATATAGCAATTACTCCAAGGGCAGAACCAACCCATTGACCAATACTAATAGAATCAAAATCTACTACGGCTTTACGAATCATTATGCCGAGTAAGAAACTAAATGCAAATACTAATAATTGATGGCTTAACTTTTTCATGCCATAAATGTAGGAAGCCAAAAGTCAGAATCGCGATTTTCAGGTTTTACCTAAACCGTTTACTTACAATCAGTTCCGTTCGCTTAGACTTTGATGTTACTGAATACAAATAGGAGCTCTGATGCGATTTGAGTTGACCTGGAATCATACATATGAGCTTCTTCGGGAGTACCGTCAAAGGCCTTTGGGTCTTCATAGTTTAGAGCTATCCTTCTTTCAGTTCCTGGAATAAACGGGCAGTTATCATCAGCGTGCGAACAAGTCATAACAGCTGCAAAATTGGTTTTCGGGCTGCTTGGATGATCGTACAGTTTGGAAAAACCTGTTATTGGGGAAAAGCCGTCTGAAAAGTAAATTTTATAAACAGGATTAGTTTCACCTTGGAAAGAAACCTTGAATCCAAATCTCTCAAGGCTTTCAATGGCTCTTTCATTAAAGGCAGTCACTTCAACGCCACCAGAGTAGGCACCCGCTTTAATTCCAAAAACTGATGCAGCTACAGTAGACCAAACCTGTGAGAATTGGCTTCTTCTGGAGTTATGAGTACAGATATAATTAAGATTGATTTCCTCCTTAGCATCAAACTTTGATTGGATGTAATCAATCAGAGGTCGCAGAACCTTCTTTCTCTCTTGAGGAATCTCAATTTTGACAAATTCATCAATCTTCTGCTGAATTGGATGATAGATCATTTTACTAGAGTTTTGAACTTGCTGATTCGTCCATAAACCAAATTAACTCACCAGCATTAGGTTTGATATGTGCAGCAGGATAGGCTAGGTAGTCTGCTTTCTGGTTGAATATTTCATCAATCTTCTCTGCTTTACCAGCTCCTGTTACCAAAAAACAAACATGCTTGGCATTATTGATTACCGTGCCCGTAATGGTTACTCTTCTTTGACCACTTTCAGGATTAGTTCCGGCTGCACAGATTGTGTTGGCATTAATTAAATCGATGTCAGGAGGGAAGATAGAAGCAGTATGCCCATCAGCACCCATTCCCAGCATAACGATATCAAATGAAGGTGTACCGTTTTGTGACCCTACATTTTCCTCAATCTCTTTGCCGTAACGAGAGACCTCTTCAACTAACTCATTTTCACCCTTTATTCTGTGAATGTTGGATTCTGGAATGGAGACCTGACTAAAGAGCAGGTCGTCAGTCATTTTGAAGTTAGATTCTTCATGAGATGGAGGAACCATTCTTTCATCACCCCAGAAGAAATGAAGCTTACTCCAGTCAATGGTGTCTTTATAATCATTGGATAAAATCTTGAATAGTGCCTTAGGAGTAGACCCTCCTGATAGGGCAATTGTCAAAGATTCATTTTCGGAAGACTTTTTTGCCAGAAACTCGGCAAATGCTCTTGCCATTGCTTCGTTATCATCGAATATTCTTCTAGTCATTATAACTCGCAGTAATTACCGTCATCGGTTAAATTAGAACAAGGGTACCTCCACATCATGTTTTTACCCTCAATAAGATCATCGGCATGTTCAGGCCCCCATGTACCTGCTGGATAGCCATAAACTGGAATTTCTTCGTTATTCTCCCATGCCTTTAGAATCGGATCTATAAACTCCCATGCTGCCTCAGTAGAATCTCCTCTTGCATAAAGTGTGGCATCTCCTTGCATACAATCTAGAATAAGCCTTTCGTATGCATCGGGCACATATACGTCAGTCAAATCATCATAATGGAAATCCATGTTTACCTGCTCTGTATTGAATCCGGCTCCAGGGATTTTCATATCAAACTTCAAAAGGATTCCTTCATTTGGTTGAATTCTAAGTACCAATACGTTTTGCTGATTGGCCAAGCTCTTGTCATTCGCAAATAGGTGATGGTGTCTAGGTCGAAAATGGATAACAACCTCAGTGACACGAGTTGGCATCCTTTTGCCTGTTCTGATGTAGAATGGAACATCTGCCCAGCGCCAGTTGTCTATGAAGAATTTCATAGCCACATAAGTCTCAGTTTTAGAGTCCTCTTTTACACCAGGTTCATCGCGATAACCTGTTACGCGATTGCCGGAGACCTTAGAGTTCATATACTGACCCCTGATCACATGTGTCTTAATATCATCTTCCGAGTAAGGTCTTAAGCTCTGAAATACCTTGAGTTTCTCATTTCGGATAGACTCAGCATCAGGCTTTACGGGAGGTTCCATTGCTACTAGCGCAACTAACTGAAGCAGATGGTTTTGTACCATGTCTCTTAAAGCTCCAGATGAATCGTAATATCCACCTCTTTTCTCTACGCCAACCTTTTCAGATGCTGTTATCTCAACTCTATGAATGTAGTTACGATTCCAAAGTGGTTCAAAGATGCTATTGGCAAATCTGGTAACAAACATGTTCTGTACTGTTTCCTTGCCTAGGTAGTGGTCAATTCTGTAAATCTGACTTTCTTCAAAGTGGCAAAGAAGATCTTGATTGAGCTTTTTAGCACTATCTAAATTGTATCCAAACGGCTTTTCAACAATTAATCTGCTCCAACCGTCTTCCTGCTTATTCAAACCTACCTTTTCAAGCCCTGTGGCAATAACCTCATACAGACTAGGCGGGGTAGCTAAATAAAATATATGATTATGGTTGGTCTCTTTTTCTTCATCAAGTTGGCTTAACCGATCGGATAATACTGAGTACTTCTCAACGTCTTTGGTATCTAATGATTGATAGAAGACTAAGTCAGCAAATTTCTTCAGATTCTCTTCACTCGCTGTTTCCTTAGCTAATAAATGCTCATTGTTAAAAACTACTTTGTCTCTGTACTCTTGATCGCTGAACTGTGATCTACTTACGCCAACCACGGCATAATGCTCTGGTAAAAAGCCTCCACAAAAGAGGTTATATACAGATGGAATAAGCTTTCTTTCAGTCAAGTCGCCAGAAGCTCCAAAAATCACGAGCACCTGATTGTCAGTTTTCTTCATTTATTTTTTTTGAATGAGTGAGCTTGCTTTCTTTGTAAGCAATAATTGCTGGAACTGATCATTAGTTCCCAAAACTAATCAAAGGCTTGAAACCATCCACCCAAATACTTTCTTACTCTGAATTTATTTTACAAAAAAATGGTTTAAAGCAAACCCTAATAAGATAACTATATGAGCAGCACTAAGTTTGATTTTGGTTTAGTAGGTCTAGGTGTAATGGGTAGAAACTTCATTATGAATGTGGCTGACAACGGTTTTTCTGTATCTGGATTGGATTTAGATACTGAGAAAGTTGAATCCCTTAAAGAAGAGGGTGCAGGACGTACCGTCTTTTCTACTACCGACAAGACTGAATTTATAGAGTCATTAGCGGCCCCGAGAAAAATCATGTTGCTAGTACCATCAGGTAAACCCGTTGATCTGGTGATAGCTGATTTGAAACCTCTTTTAGACAAAGGTGACATTATTATTGATGGTGGGAATTCCTTTTTCACAGATACCAATAGAAGGTTCGAAGAGCTTCAGAAAGACGGTATCCATTTCTTTGGATCAGGCGTTTCAGGCGGAGCAAAAGGGGCTAGAAAAGGACCGAGCATTATGCCTGGTGGAGACAAAGAGGCTTACCAACATATCAAACCAATTTTTGAAGCTGCAGCAGCAAACGTCAACGGAGAGGCCTGTGTGGCTCATTTAGGAAATGGGTCAGCTGGTAACTATGTCAAAATGGTACATAATGGTATTGAGTATGCCATGATGCAACTTATCGCTGAGACCTACGATGTGATGAAGCAGGGTTTAGGTCTTAACAATGACCAAATCCAAGAGACTTTTGAAAAATGGAATAATGGTAGGTTAAGGTCTTTCTTAATTGAAATTACGGCTGCGATTTTCAAGCAAAAAGATGATTTATCAGATGCAAGTCTCATCGATCAAATACTAGATAAAGGAAAGCAGAAAGGTACTGGAAAGTGGACCTCTCAAAATGCAATGGATTTAGGTATTCCGATTCCTACCATCGATGCAGCTGTAAGTATGCGAGAAATTTCTGGACTTAAGGATTTAAGGGTTAAGGCAGATAATCAATACAATTTGACAGCCAGTAAGTTAGATGTTACCATTGCTGACCTTGAGACAACTTTATTCTTTGCTTTTATTATGTCTTATGCACAAGGTATGCATATGCTATTCCACGCCTCTAAAGAGTATGAATACAATCTAGATTTAGAAGTAATTGCTAAAATTTGGAGGGGTGGTTGCATCATTAGAGCAGATCTTTTAGAACAAATGAGAAAGGCATATGATGCTAATTCAGATCTTGAGCATCTGTTGCTAGATCAATGGTTCACAAATACAGTTTCAGATCTATTACCTACAGTACAAAATACTGTGGCTTCTATATTGGCTTCTGGTATACCGGCATCTGCCTTAACCAGTACACTGAACTATTTCAGTTCTTTCTCTAGTGGAAGATTACCAATGAACTTGGTTCAAGCTCAAAGAGATCATTTTGGATCACACACCTATGAGCGATTGGATCGCGAAGGAGTATTCCATACTGAATGGGAAGACTAGAGCACCTGATATAATATAAATATCAGGGTAAAGCTAGTAATTGAGATCATGCTCGATTGTATGGTCCATGACTTAAGTGTTTGTTGCACGGATTGATTGAGATACCTGTTCACCAGCCAGAAGCCGCTATCATTCACATGAGATAAAACAATAGATCCTGCCGCTATAGCCATCATAATCAGTGTTTTGTCCATCATGCTCAAGTCCAAGCCCGGCATAATTGCTGCAACAATACCTGCAGCTGTGAGCATGGCAACCGTTGCAGATCCTTGCATAATTCTCACTAGAACAGATACTAGGTAGGCGAGTAGTACTATTGAAAAGGCACCTGATTGCATGGCTTGTCCTATCATATCGCCAATCCCAGTGTTGATCATGGTCTGTTTTAGAACACCACCTGCACCCGTAATTAGAATTATGCTACCAGCCGGTCCGAGAGATCTATTCGCTACATCGAATAATTCTTCTTTAGATGATCTTCTCTTCTTGCCCAGAAAATAAAGAGCGAGCAGCGTGCCTATTACCAATGAAACGAAAGGATGACCTATAAATCCGAGAATTTCAATGATTTTACTCTGTGCTATCAAACCTTCTCTGGCTAGCGTTCCAAATAAAGAACCAAGAAGTATCAACCCTATTGGAATGCCTAAGACTAAAAATATTGATTTGATTAAACTGGGGTCGTATTCAGTAACTAGCTCAGCCTTGGAATCTACCATTTCTGCAACTTTCGGAGTTATCCATTTACTCATAATTAATCCGCAGAGAATGGCTATTGGTAAGCCAATTACAGAGCCGATCATAATTGCATAACCAATATCTACGCTCAAGATATCAGCAACAGCCACCGGACCTGGAGTTGGTGGTATAAAACTATGCGTTACGCCTAAACCAGTAAGCAGGGGCAGCGCAAAATACAGTACATGCTTTCCGCTTTTCTTGGAAAGTGCATTCACTATAGGCATGAGAATAATGATCCCTACATCAAAGAAGACGGGTATAGAGACAATAAAGCCCGTCACCAAAAGCGCTAGTCTCGATTTCGTTTCACCTCCTTTTTTCAAAAGGTATTTTGCTAATCCTTTAGCCCCTCCTGAATGTTCAAGTAAGGCACCAAAAATGGCTCCTAAGCCCACAATGGTAGCCACAAATGCCAGCGTATCACCCATCCCTCTAGAGATGGAGCTGATGATCATTTCACCACTGAGTCCTCCAAGTAAGCCTACCCAGATACTAGCCAATAGCAAACTCAAAAAGGCGTTGGTTTTGAATTTAATGATGAGAAGTAGCAGAAGAGCGATTCCCGTTACGATCGCAAAAATGAGTTGAAGTTCTTCCATGGTTGAGGTAAAACTTCAAAATAGGCTTTTATCAAATGTCTCCCAAATGCTTTAGTGCCTCTTGTAATTGTTCTTCTAATTCTATGCTAGCACTGAGATGAATTGCTTGAGTCGGTTCTTCCAAAGTTGCCAATTGTGATTCAACCATATCTGATTTCATAAAATGTCCTTCACGTTTATTCATTCTATTGATGGCTTCCTCTCTATCAATTTTGAGATAAACGTAAGTATTATCTGTTCTCTGATCTAAATAATCTCTGTAGGACTGTTTTAAAGCGGAGCATGCTAAAACGTATTTCTTTCTATGAGAGTCGATCACATAGTTTCCTATAGAAGCTAACCAAGGCCATCTGTCATCATCTTCTAGTGGAATACCTCTGCTCATTTTCATCACATTCTCCCTTGGGTGGAATCCATCGGCATCTAGAAATGGGATACCCAGTTTTTCGGCAAGCGCCTTTCCAAAGGTCGATTTTCCGGACCCACTGATTCCCATTACAATGATTAATTGCTTCAATTCGCTCTGCTTTAGTAACCAATTATAAATATGCTGAATGCTTTCTAAAACAGAAGTTTTATTTTAATCGTTTGTAATCCAATGAGAAAGCTAGTCTTTTGTTTTTTATTGTCTCTAAATTTTATGGCACTTAGCCATGCGCAGGGATTTGGTGAGCCTTCTTATATCCGTAGCGTATATTTTGGTGGTGGAAGTTTCTATGTAGATCGTTACCAATCTGCACAGCTCAAACAATTCGTAGATTCAATTCCCAACATCACAAATTTCATCATCACCGTGCATAGTCACACTGATAATATAGGAGGGAAGGAGTACAATGAATGGTTGAGTGAGATGAGAAGTGATTCAGTCATTGAACTACTCCTTGAAAGTCAAAAGATTCAAGAAGGAGTGATTGAAAAGAAAGATTTTGGCCTGTTTAATCCTGTCTATGATAATTCTACTTGGGAAGGGAGAAGGCGCAATAGGCGGGTAGATATCATCTTTTGGTTGGCCATTTAGATATGGCAAATAAAAAGGCCGGAATGGCCGGCCTTTTTATATTAAAATAGTTTTTCGGCAGGTGGTGCGATTCCTTTAAGTCTTAAATAAATAGTCGCTTGCCCTCTGTGGTGGGTCTGGTGTTCAAAACCTTTTTTGATCCATTCCATTCTTGGGAATGAGAATTGATCATTAGGACCAACCACTTCATCAGCCTTGCTCATATCCATGTTTTTGATCCCTTCAATAACCCAATCATACACCTCGGTTGTAATACGGGTAACATTTTCTTTTCCTTTAAAAGATTCTTCTTTTTCGAAGTTTTGAATCTCAGTGTAGATTCTTTCAGCTCCGGTTCCATTAGCAACTAGGCCTATATTCCCTTGCGCCATGTGCAGCATTTGTTCTTCAAATGATCTGATTTCAGCCACTGGTTTAAAGCTGTACCCTTCAGCAGGCATGGCTTCCAGATACTCTAAAGTGAAAGCTTTGGCTCTTTCCCAGTCAGCAATTAACGCTTCTTTTACACCAGCTTCATAAGCTGAGTCTCGCGTGACTAATAGATTGGCAGATGAAAAAATGATCACTGCCATGACAAGTAAAGTTTTTGATATGGTCTTCATAGTAGATTAAAAAGTGTTTGGATGGTCTAACGAGATAAAAGCAAAAATGGATGTCTTAATTAAAAGACATCCATTTTCTAATGCGTTGGTAATAAGGATAATAGCTTAGTTACTTTCTGCAATCTTGTTTGATTTTGTAGGAGTTGTTAGCGACTTGGCTTGCACCATTTTTCTTGATGCTACTCTTTTATCTGGCGTGTAATACCAAGTTGCCTTTGCTTCATCATTACTGAGAGTAAGCTCCAAATAGCCATGATCTCTTAGGTTGGTATATTTTAATTGTGGGTTTATTGAAGGGCCAATAATCTTCTCTTCGTGAGCTATTATAGCCTCGTCTGTTGCACCGGCTCTATCATTTGAGTTACCAGAATTTATACTAGTAGTGCCAAATTCTACCGCAACTGCACCATTCTTCTTATAGTCTCCGAATGCATCTTCCGTAACCTCAAGAGCCCAAGAGGAGTGAGTGTCACCTGTAACAAAAACAATATCATCTAAACTGTTAGATCTGATGAAATCAATGATTTGGGTTCTTTCAGCAGGATAACCATCCCACGAATCAAGGTTGATATCGAAAGTGGGAAAGCCCCAATTGAGGTAAGAGAAGATTACTTGATTACCAATGATCTTCCATTGTGCGTCAGATTCTGTCAACTGTTTTTGGAACCATGCCATCTGTTCTGCTCCTAGCATTGTCCTCTCAGTATTCGCGATATTAGGATCATCTACACTATCTACGGGAGCAACTCTGCCAGCCAGTCTTTCATCTAGCATAATAAGATCGGCTAAATTTCCATAATCAAAAGATCTATAGAGCTGGTCAGACATTCTTCTAACCGGTAGCCACTCGTAGTAGACTTTTCTAGCAATCTCTTTTCTGGTCATGTAATCACCTTCATCGGCTTGGTGATTTTGAGCACCATCTTTGTAAGAGTCATTAGCAATTTCATGATCATCCCAAATGGTTATGAATGGGTGATTTTGATGTGCCTCTCTTAAGTCTTTATCCAGTCTATATTGTGCATATCTCGTTCTATAGTCGCTAATGGAAAGGATTTCATGTGGTGGTTCATGGAATCTTCCCGTGGTTGTATCTCCATAGCCTCGAGCGCCATATTCGTAGATATAATCTCCCAAGTGTAGTACTACATCCAAATCTTCTCTATCAGCTATGGCACCGTAACCATTAAAAGGTCCGAATTCATAATTACTACAACTTACTATGGCTAATTTCAATTCTTCAGCACCGTTTTTCGGAGCCGTTTTGGTTCTACCAGTTATGGAGTATGCATCCAGACTTTTAAAGCGGTAGAAATAAGTGGTTGCTGGTTCAAGACTTCGCACATCTATTTTAACTGTGTATCCTTTATCCGGATTAGTTGTAGTCGATCCACTACTGACTATATTTTCAAAACCCTGATCAGTTGCCATTTCATAATCCACTTCTATTTCAGGTATACTGTCTTTCGGTGTAACTTTTGTCCAAATTATTACAGCATCGTGTAAGGGGTCACCGCTTGCAACTCCATGATAGAAAGGCTTTAACGATTCATCATAAGTATCACTTAAAGGATCACTCAAGGGTGCATATTGCTCTGGCTTAGAACAGCCAAAGAGTAAAATTGAAATTAATAATGGAAAGAAGGACTTTTTCATGCTTTAAGGTTTGATACGAAGATAGTTCAGCATACTACCATGCCGATTATTTAAATGTTATGTTTGAACGAATTCTTTTTGCTCATGAAAGTTGCCATAATAGGAGGAGGCGCTGCTGGATTTTTTGCAGCATTTTCGGTTAAAGCACATTACCCAAATGCTGAGGTAGTTCTTTATGAGAAAACATCTAAGCTTTTAGCCAAGGTTAAGATTTCAGGAGGTGGAAGGTGTAACGTTACGCATGCCTGTTTCAAAAATTCTGAGTTAGTCAAGTTCTATCCAAGAGGGTCTAAGCAGTTAAAGAAGACTTTTGAGCAGTTCAGTACGCAAGATACGGTGAATTGGTTTGAGAACAGAGGTGTAGAGTTGAAGACTGAGCAGGATAACCGCATGTTTCCTGTTACGGACGATTCTCAAACCATTATAGATCTGTTTTTAAGAGAGGCAAGAGAATCGTCTATACGTGTCAATATGAAGCAATCGATTAGCAACATAGAGAGCGCTGGCGAACTATTCAAGCTGAAAATTGAAGATAAGGAGTTGATCTATGATAAAGTGATTGTTGCTACAGGCGGCTCTCCAAAATTGGAAGGCTTCGAATGGCTGAAGAAATTAGGCCATGAGATAGATGCGCCTGTTCCTTCACTTTTCACTTTTAATATGCCCAAAGAACCTATTAAAATGCTTATGGGGATATCGGTTGAAAAGGCAACTGTAAAAGTGCTGGGAACTAAACTAGAGCAATCAGGGCCATTATTGATTACGCATTGGGGCATGAGTGGCCCGGCCATCTTAAAGACATCGGCCTGGGGTGCCAAAGTGCTTAATGACTTGTCCTATGATTTTCAGGTTCAAATCAACTGGGCCAATCAATCAGAAACAGAATTTAGAGAGACTATCGAGGAATTTATATCTTCTAAAAAGCTTCTTAAAAATCTCTGTCCAATTAAAATACCTCAGAGATTGTGGGAATTCTTGCTTGAAAAATCGGATTTATCTCTTGAAAAGCCTTGGCTAGAATTGGGCAAAAAGGGTTTGAATAAGCTCGTCAATACCCTTACAAACGATCAATATAAGGTAGATGGGAAAACAACCTTTAAAGAGGAGTTTGTCACTGCAGGTGGTCTGAGCTTATCAGGTGTAGACTTCAATACCATGCAGAGTAGAAAACTGCCAGGGTTGTATTTCGCAGGTGAAGTTTTGAACGTAGATGGGGTGACCGGTGGGTTTAACTTTCAAGCAGCTTGGTCAACAGGATTTGTGGCAGGTAAACTGTTAAACTAAATAATGGCCATTTAGAATAATTTAGACTTTATAATTCTCTATTCTGTGTTATCTTCCGATTCGTTAAACCCCAATCTGAAATGCTTAAAAAATCGATTTGGCTATCAGCCTTTGTCTTGATAGGATTTGCAGTATCTGCACAAGACGTTTCATCTCTACTAAAATCTTACAGATTCAGAAGTGTTGGGCCTTTAAGAGGAGGCCGTGTTACCACCGTTGAAGGTGTGGCATCTAAACCTTCTGTTTTCTATATGGGCGCTACTGGTGGTGGTGTATGGAGAACGAATGACTATGGGCAGAACTGGAAGAATATTTCTGACGGATATCTTCCAACACCGTCAATTGGTGCTATTTCTGTTTACCAAAACCAGCCCGAAATTATTTATGTGGGTACAGGTTCAGACGGATTAAGGTCCAATGTGATTACCGGAAAAGGTGTTTACAAATCGACAGATGAAGGTAAGACATGGGATTTTGTTGGATTGAAGAATACTGGCCAGATTGGTGCTGTTGAAATTCATCCTGATAATCCAGATGTAGTTTATATCGCTGCAATTGGTCAGGCTTTCGGTAAAAATGAGGAGAGAGGAGTTTATAAAACTATTGATGGAGGAAAGTCTTGGGACAAAATCCTATATCATTCTGACAGTATTGGATTCTCTGATTTGGAATTCGCACCGGATGATCCGAATACGATTTATGCTGGTGCTTGGAGAGGAGAGAGAAAGCCTTGGACCATTATAAGTGGTTCTACTGAAGGTGGTGTGTACAAGTCAACTGACGGAGGTGCCAACTGGACGAAATTGACTAATGGTCTTCCTACTAATCTAATTGGTAAGATTGATTTTGCTGTTTCTGCTGCCAATCCTGATGTGGTTTATGCGAACATCGAGGCCTCGGATGATCAAGGAGGACTTTATAGATCGAATGATAGAGGCGCATCTTGGGAGTTTGTATCAGATAACCCAAATCTTACCAATAGACCTTTCTATTACACTAACATCTATGCCAATCCGAAAAACGAGAATGTTGTTTATAACAATGCTTTAAGATTTTTGAAATCAACTGATGGTGGTAAATCGTGGAAATCTATGAGTACGCCACATGGCGATAATCATGACATTTGGATTAACCCGAACGATACCTCCATCTGGGTTCAAGCTAACGATGGTGGTGCCAATGTTACATTAAACAATGGGCGTACTTGGTCTACTCAATTTAATCAGCCAACTGCTGAGCTTTACCAAGTGGAAGTGGATGATCAATTTCCTTATTGGCTATATGCTGGTCAGCAAGATAATTACAGTACAGTATCAGTGCCTAGTATGCCTCCAGTGAGCGTTCAAGCGGGTAGCAATGCATATATCTTCAATACGGGTGGTTGTGAGACTGGTCCGGCAGTGCCGAAGCCTGGGAATCACAACATTGTATATTCTAACTGTAAAGGAAGGTTTGGTGTGTTTGATAAGCGAACTGGTCAGGAGTTACAGTATTACGTTGGAGCTACTAATATCTACGGACACAATCCTAAAGACCTAAAGTTCAGATTCCAGAGAGTAGCACCAATTCACGTTTCTCCACATAATCCTGATGTTGTATACCATACTTCACAGTATGTGCATAAAACTACAGACGATGGAAAAACATGGGAAATCATTTCTCCTGATTTGACTGCATTTGAAGATGATAAGCAAGTAGTGCCAGGATCTCCGATTACAAGAGATGTTACTGGTGAAGAATATTATAGTACCATTTACGCCATAAGAGAGTCAACTATTCAGGAAGGCTTAATTTGGGTTGGAGCAAATGATGGTCCTGTTCATGTAACTAAAGATGGTGGTGCTAATTGGGAAAATGTTACACCAAACATGCCTGTAGGCGGTAGAGTAGATGCTGTTGAACCTTCTCCTCACAACCCTGCAAAGGCTTATGTTTCTGTGTTGAGGTATCAATTGAATGATTATAAGCCATATATCTATAAAACAGAAGATTATGGTCAAACATGGGAGCTGTTGACCGATGGTACCAACGGTCTGCCAGGAGATTATCCTACCAGAGTAATTAGAGAAGATCCAAAGAAAGAAGGTTTGCTGTATGCAGGAACTGAATTTGGACTTTTTGTTTCGATGAACGATGGTAAAGAGTGGCATGCATTCAACAATAACTTACCAGTTACACCGATTACAGACATTAAAGTGCATCAAGATGACCTAGTGATGTCAACTATGGGTAGAGGTTTTTGGATTCTTGATGATGTAAGCAGTCTTCATAAGATGGATGAGGCTATGAATTCTAATGCTTTCTTATTCCAACCTAAAGATGGTTTAAGAATGAGAATGAGAGCTAGTTCCGGTTCAAATGGGCCTGAATACCCTAGTTCAGGAGTTAAATTCAATTATTACATAGCTGACTCTGAAAAAGATGTGACTTTGGAAATTTTCAATGAGTCGGGCCAAATGGTAAGAAGCTATGTAAGTGGAAGACCTGATCCTAAGGTGAATACTGAAAGAGATATGTCTACAGAATTCTCGAATCCGCCAGCTTCTCCAGGGCTACCGAATAAGCAAGGCATCAATAGGTTTACTTGGAATATGCGTCATGGAAGTGGTTGGAATGCTAATCCTAGAAGATCTTTCAGAGGTAATGGCCCAATGGTTTCTACAGGTACTTATTCTGCTAAGTTGAAGGTGGGTGATGATGTATTGGAAACTTCTTTCAAAGTAGCTTTGGATCCCAGAGTTACATTAGTGTCAGATGCTGATACTAAAGATCAAGAGACCTTGGCCTTAGAAATCAGAGATTTCCAAAGTCAGGTAAACATGCTTGTTAAAGACGTTGGAGATGCGAGAAAAGCGCTTGATAACTCACTTGATAAAGAAAGAGTGAGTCGTAAGCAACAACGCCAGAAAGACGAATTAGATGCAATCTATTATCAGTTAGTAACTCCTCCTGGAACTTATATGCAACCAATGCTTCAGTCTCAGACAGGTTATTTGGGTAGCATGATTGGTAGAGCAGATCAGAAACCGGGTAAAGATGCTTATGATCGTTTAGAAGAGCTCAAAGGTAGATTCGAAGCGATTAAAGCTGAGTTCGAAGCTTTAGAAGATTGAGTTTAAACACTCAGAATAAATGGTATCAGAGCATACCACACCCCGTGGTATTGCTCTTTTTCATTATTGTACTGACCGCAGTAATGAGTCACTTTGTACCAGCCGGTGTTTATGATCGTGTTGAAGTAGAGGGGCGCATGCGTGTAGTTCCGGGATCTTATCACGAGGTAGATCCAACTCCTTTAAGCGTATTAGATACCTTTAGAGCTATTCCGGGTGGATTTCAGTCCGCCATCTTAATCATCTTTGTGGTGCTTTCAAGCGGCATTATGTTCGGTGTGCTCGAGAAAACAGGTATGATCGAAAATGCTGTAGGGACTTTCGTGAAGAAGTTAGGCTTAGAGAGAAAGTACCTGGTAGTGGTCTTGATGACCTTCGTATTCGGCTTATTAGGAGTTTTCGTAGGCTATGAGAACAATATTGCGTTAATACCCATCGCGGCTATTACTAGTCTAGCTTTAGGTGGTGATTTAATGTTAGCAGCTTCTATAGCAGTTGGGGGTGTTACTGTTGGCTTCGGTTTATCACCATTTAATCCCTATACAGTGGGGACAGGACATACTTTAGCTGAAATGCCTATGTTTTCAGGCTGGCTGCTGAGATCAATCCTATGTCTGAGTGCTCTTTCATTTTTGGCTTGGATCAATGTGAGATATTTCAGAAGCATTTTAGCAGATCCCTCTAAAAGTCTTTCAATTGGTATCCCAACAGATGGCTTTAAACTCTCAAAGCCAATTGAGGAGTATGGCATGTCAACTAATAATTGGTTAGTTATGATCGCATTTGTTGGTGGTTTAGGTATTATGCTTTACGGGGTCTTTGAATTTCATTGGTACATCACTGAAATCTCGGCCATCTTCTTAATGATTTCGATCGCTTCAGGCTTGATTGGTAGAATGTCTGCCAGAAAAATTGCAGAGACTGCTTTAACATCAGTGGCGGTAGTAGCTCCAGGAGCTTTTATGGTAGGCTTCGCAACATCTATAAAAGTGGCTATGGAAATGGGGAATATTTCTGACACGATTGCACACTCATTGGCAATGGCTTTGGAAAGTCTTCCTACTTATGGCTCAGCAATAGCTATGTCAGGCGCACAATGTATTATTAATTTATTTATTCCATCAGGAAGCGGACAGGCTTTGGCCACATTACCTATTATGATCCCACTTGGAGATTTATTAGGGCTTACGCGTCAGACCACAATATTAGCGTATCAAATAGGAGATGGTGTAACAAATTTGTTCAACCCTACATTAGGAGGATTGATCGCCATGCTTGCCATGTGTAGAATACCATTCGACAGGTGGTTAAGATACATCATGCCCAAAGTTGGTGTCATCTTAATCTTGTCCTGGATTGCGCTTTTAGTCGCAGTTGCTATTGGCTGGGGACCAGCTTAGCTGGCAGACAAAATTAGAGCGTCATGCTGAATTTATTTCAGCATCTTTTATAGAGTAGATCCTGAAACAAGCCTGCCTGCGGAAGGCAGGTTCAGGATGACGAATAGAAATAGAACAGAAAAATGAGTGCAGAAGAGATCTTATCAAAGTTGGTTTCATTTCCAGTTTTAGGGGGTGAATCCAATACATCTATCATAAACTGGATCAAAGATTATGTAGAGTCTTTTGGAGTTGAAACTACTCTGGTTCCTAACGCAGAAGGCAATAAAGCTTCCTTGCATTGTAGAATAGGACCTGCTGTAGATGGTGGAGTCATACTATCTGGCCATACAGATGTTGTGCCTGTGGAAGGTCAAGATTGGACTTCTGAGCCATTTGATTTGATAGATAAAGGAGATGGGAAGCTATATGCAAGAGGGAGCTGCGATATGAAGGGTTTTGCCGCATGTTGCTTAGCAGCTCTACCCGATATGGTCAAAGCAGATCTGAAAACACCGATCTATTTTGCCTTTTCTTACGATGAAGAGATTGGCTGTTTAGCTGCTCCCGAATTAGCAGCCCATATCAATTCGCACTATACAGAAAAACCTAAATATGCCATTATTGGAGAACCTTCCATGATGGTGCCTACAGTGGGACAGAAAGGTATCTGCATCTTTGAAACCACAGTTTCTGGTTCTCAAGGGCACAGTAGCCGAATTAAAACAGAAGTCAGCGCTATTCATGAGGCGATGCGTTTAGTGCTTTGGCTAGAGAATAAAATGAATAGCCTGATTGCAGAAGGCAAGACAGATGATCGATTTAGCCCAAATCATACTTCAATTCATATTGGGATAATGAAAGGAGGGATCGCCCCGAATGTGGTGGCTCAGGAATGTTACTTTACATGGGATGTTCGTACCATTCCTTCAGAAACTCCTGAACAGATTCTAGAAGAGTTTGAAGCTTACTGTTCTGAGAGAAAGGAAGAACTGAGGAAGGTTTTCCCAGGGTTTGATATCCAAACAAGCCCTATTCACCCGGCCGTACCAGGTTTAGATACCCATGAGGATGAAGAGATAGTTGGTTTAGTGAAAGAATTGGCTCAGAATGATACGTTAGATGCTGTAAGTTATGCAGCGGAAGCGGGTCAGTTTCAAGAAGCAGGTTTTCAAGCTATGATTTGTGGACCGGGTGATATAGCGCAAGCCCATAGAGCTGATGAGTTTATCTCTAAAGACCAACTGAATCAAGGCGTTGCTTTTATGCATCGATTGATTGAAGAGTTGTCTTAGATATTTTCCTCCTTGGAGAAGGAGGTCAGGAGGATTGATCAATTCAGTTACATTCTAATCCCCCTAACCCCCTTTTCAAAAAGGGGGAAAAGAAATAAAGTATAATATCCCATGCTGAATCAAATATTAAAAGAACATAACATCAAACCACATCCTGTGGTAGAGTTTGATTGGACCTCAGACGACTATCATGTATTCGACTTGTCCAAAGACAATGCAGATCTGGATAAGGTGGACTTAAATGATGAAGAAGGCTTTTCATCTTATATCAACCAAGTACTAGATGAAAATGGTAAAAGCATTGGTATTGGTGGTTATGGAGAGGTGAGAAGTCTATATTCTAGAAGTGATTTGTTTAAAGGAGAGGAGCCAAGAACCATTCATTTAGGAACAGATATTTGGGCACCTGCCGGAACGCCTATTTTTGCTCCTTTTGACGGGATTATTCATTCTTTTGATAATAGAAATTACCATGGAGACTATGGTCCGGTAATTATTCTTGAGCATGATATGGCAGGCAAAAAACTGTTTAGTCTGTATGGTCACCTATCCACAGATTCCTTAGAAGGAAAAGTAGTTGGTCAGCTGGTCGAAAAAGGTGAGCAATTTGCTTGGTTTGGGACATATCATGAAAATTTTCATTGGCCACCACACTTACATTTTCAGTTGATGTGGGATATGGAAGGTCACGTGGGAGATTATCCCGGTGTATGCAAGGCCAGTGAGAAGGACCAATATTTAGCCAATTGTCCTGATCCAATGCTAGTTCTTCCTAGTTGAATTAATATAGTGATTGGGATTCCTTCACCGATTACTCTTCCATTTGGATGATTTCTCTAATGGAAGCCCATCCTGTGGGGCTCTTGTGGTATTTGATATAGGTTACCATAGTTCTACCACTGAAAATGAAAGGATCACCTCCGTTTTTAGGAGTCCCCTTTATGCTAAAGACAGTCTGTTCAATGGCAGTATTACCTTGTACCAAAATGCTCTCAATGTCGTTTTTGATGAACTCTAGAGAATAACTTGAAAGTGTCTCTTGAATACCCCTCAGTACTTCTTCTATACCTTCCTGTACATTGTTGTAACCGAGTGCCTTAATGACCTTTGGGTGATGAAGTGATTTTATCAACTCCATATTTGCTTCCAGAAACCCTCTTCTAATTTCATTACCTGTCTCGATAATTAAGTCTTTATCATTCTTAATTCTTATGAAATTACCTTCATAAAACAGTCCTGTAGGCTTATTGTCATCATTGTATTGCACAGACTTCATATGGTATTCATCGGTATTAATCCAGACATAATTGTAAATACGATAGGTGTCTTTTGGCTCTCCTTCAAATCTAATTTTGAGCTGAACATCGCCTTTGTCGTTTATGCTACCTTGTCCTACACCAACTCTTATGTCTCCAAAGCTAGATAGGTGATCTACCACTTTAGTATTAGGATTAATCGACCAGAAGATATGGCCATTGGGTTCAGGACCATCAATTATGGAGAGTAAGCTGTTTGATGTGTTTAGCTGCTTATTGATGGTATGATGACCTGGGATATCTATTGTTTCTGTTTCACCTCCCCAGTTTTGCGTCCATTTGTCATTCTTTAATGTCCATTCTCCAACGAAATTGGCAAAGGGATTCTTTGATAGGTCTTCCGGATTTCTTCCGTTTAGTTCAAATTGGATTGATTCGTGTTGTGCAAATAAGCTCTGGACAAGGAAAAATAGGAGTGTGCTGAGTGGCAGTCTCATAATAGATTAAAAAGTAGTTTAAATCCGTATTAACGGAAATATGAAGGGTAGGTTGAAAATAAAAAAGCCACCCATTGTAAACAGGTGGCTTTGTAAATATGAGCTTGAGGCTTAAATCACCTCAAATAAATCAGCTTTAGATTTTCGCACTTTAGCACCATGTTGCGTTTGGTCTTCATCACTTCGGTAACCAATTGCCATAACTACGGCAGCTTGAAGTCCTTTCTCTTCGAGGCCCAATATTTCACCATAAGCTGCTGGATCAAAACCCTCCATAGGTGTACTGTCAATCTCTAATTCACCTGCAGCAGCTAAGGCGCTAGACAATGCAATGTAGGTTTGCTTAGCAGTCCATGCTTGCTTTGCTTCTGCTGGTTGTTGTCCCAAGGTATTCTTCATAAAGTCTCCATAGCCCTGTAAATCTTCAATGGCAATGCCTTGAACCTCTGATTTCAGATTAAGGTAGAAGTCAATGTTTTCGTTAGTCACATCACTATAACCACAAAAAACAAATAGGTGAGAGGCATCAGTAACTTGCGGTTGATTCCATGAAGCAGGTAAAAGCTTTTCTCTTAATTCATTCGATCTGATATCAAGCACTTTGAAAAGCTGTAAACCATAAGAACTTGCCGAAAGGCGAATGGCTTCTTTGATTTTGTCAATGTTTTCTTCGCTTACCTTTCTGGTAGCATCATACTTCTTTGTGGCATAGCGCCAGTTTAAGCTGTCTAATAGTTTCATAGTTATTTACATTTCCATTGGAACATCCATAAGAAGGACTCGCGCGTTTTCAGTAGCCTTCACTTGGAATTCATCTATATTCCAAATGCCCATTCCGTCTCTTAGGTTCAATTTTTCGCCATTAATTTCAATAGTGCCATCAATAACGAATGCATAGACGCCATTTCCATTCTTTTTAACCTTATATGAGTCTGCCTGTCCTTTGTCAAATTTCCCTAAGTGAAACCAAGCATCTTGATGAATCATAACCCCGGCATCGTCAGTATTTGGCGAAAGGATTTGGTAGAATTGATTGTCTCTGGCTACATCTTTTGTAGAAATCTGGTCATATCTTGGTTGTACATTACGCTTGTTCGGGAAGAGCCATATCTGTAAGAATTTTACATCCTTATCTGTATTCTTGTTGAACTCGCTATGAAAGATGCCTGTCCCTGCACTCATGGCTTGAACATCACCTTCTTTAATAACTGCCACGTTACCCATGCTGTCTTTATGTTCTAGATCTCCTTCTAAAGGAATAGAGATGATTTCCATATTATCATGAGGATGACGACCAAATCCACGTCCTTCTGCTACAATGTCATCATTCAAGACTCTCAGGATACCAAAATGAACTCGATCAGGATTGTAGTAATTGGCAAAGCTGAATGTATGATGACTATCTAACCATCCATGATTAGCATGGCCACGAGAATTGGCACGGTGTATAACACTATTTGACGACTTGATTTCTTCATTAGGCAAGTGATTAAAACCTACATTCTCCATCAACTTGTCATAAGTTGATTTTTCTTTATTCTCGTTTTTACCGCTTAGTGCTGCAGGGGCTATGGTTCCAACTGCTCCTGTTATGGCTGCTTTCTTTAAAAAGTCTGATCTATTCATGTGTTAAGTGAATTTCTTGAATAAATATGTATGTACATGTAAATTAACGAAACTATCCTTAAACAGGTTCCAAGTCAGAAAAAATTAATGTTAGAAAGAACAAACCCTTCTATAAATTGATTAGTACTAAAACCCTAAAAAATGGTAAAGCCTTGGATGAAATTGGTCTTAAAAATAGCAGCCGTCTACAACATACTATGGGGCGCTTGGGTGGTGCTTTTCCCATTAGCATTTTTTGAATTAACGGGTATGCAAGAACCAGTGCATCCCACCATCTGGCAAGGTATGGGCATGGTGATTGGCGTATATGGACTTGGTTATTGGTGGGCCAGCTATAACCCAGTTAGACACTGGCCAATTGTGGCGGTCGGCTTTCTAGGTAAGATCTTTGGGCCAATCGGTTTTGTGATGAATTATGCTCAAGGCATATTACCGGCTGAATTTGGATATACCTTAATCACCAATGATCTGATTTGGTGGGTGCCTTTCACTCTGATTTTGAATGAGGCTAGAAAAACTAAGTGGGATTTAGCAACCTAAAGACTATTCAGACTGCTCTCTTAAAATTTTAACCACTCTATTATAGATCAATTCTCCCAAGTTCCAGTTGATACCGAGAAAATAGGTAGGTCCGCTGCACTGAATAACAACAGCATCAATATCCGGATGATATCTGGCAATGGTTTGGTAGCCAGGAACTAATCCAGTGTGCTCGTAGTGATAGATAGAAGAATAAATTTCTTGCTCACCAGGTTCAAATACAGAGCCATCGTTTAATGCTCTCAAGAAAGTACCAACATCTTCAAGTGTAGCTACAATTCCTTGTTCTGCAAACTTAATATCAGGCTCATATCCTACATGATGACCACTCATAATGCTATCAGTATTGACTTCCGCTGTAGAACCAAAAGTGTGAGTAAGTGCTAAAGGTTGAAGAATACGCTCTTTAATAAAGCCAAATCCAGTGGTACCTGATACGCGTTCTATCAATTCATTAATCAGTAGGTAATTGGTATTGGAATAGTAGTAATCCGTACCCGGTTTAAAGTCACCTGGTTTGTCAAGCACAAGCTCGAGGGTCGCTTGGTATCCATCTGTGGGATTTGACCAGTAACCTGGAACATCAGTATAATTAGGAATGCCACTGGTATGACCCACCATCATCTTTAAGGTGATCTCATTAGCATATTGAACCCGATCTACTAATTCTGGAAAATACTCCGCAAGTGTACCTTCAAGCGATAGTTTACCATCATTGACCAGTTTGGCAATTGATACGGCATCATAGAGCTTAGCAACACTCGCAATCTTAAAATAGGCCTCAGGATAAGCAGGAATCTTTTCTTTAGGATTGTGCCAGCCAGCAGCATAGAAACTAGGTTCTTTTCCACCTTGATCTACATAGACAATAATATTATCGAGCCCAATATCTAGGGCCTGTTCTACTTGTGCTTGAACAGTTTCTTGGGTGGGTCTCAAACTAGCAAAAAGCCATTGCCAGGGCACAAAGTATAGCGAGATAGCCGTACCTATAAATAGTAAAATGCGGACGATTAAGATTTTACGTTTTTTGGTCATTCAATACTCAAAGTAATGACTAATGAATAAAAAGTGAATGTTTAATGTATTAAGCTCATAGTTTATTCTCCATATCGATCTTCTCTCTATCTTTAAGCATGCACATCGCTGCCATTCAAATTGCTGCTGGACTATCTTCTCGTATGAAAGGGCCGAATAAATTACTTCAAGAAATTGGACAAGGGAAGACCTTGATTCAGCATACTTTTGGGGAATTGAAGGCTTCATCAGTGGATGAAGTGGTAGTGGTTACAGGTAGAGATGCTCAACTTGTAAATCATGCGATTAACAAGTTGGAGGTTCAAGGTTCAAGGTTCAAAGTCGTTCATAATGAAAACTTTGAGCTAGGAATGACTACTTCTATACAAGCAGGATTGAAGGCGGCACAAGATGCGGATGCGGTAATGATCTGTTTGAGTGATATGCCGTTACTACAAGCATCGGATTATAACCGTTTAATAGAATCCTTTAGGAAGTTGAATAATACCAAAGCTATACTTGCGCCATTCTCAGGTACTAAAAAGGGTAACCCGGTAATCTTTGGTTCGGCATATTTTACAGCAATGTCTGAACACCAAGAGATGAATGGTTGTTCTGCTATTGTAAAACAAAATCAAGCTTCTTTAATCAAACTACCAGTAGATTCTGAAGCATATTTTTTTGATATCGATACTCCTGAGACGCTAGCAGATTATAAAGCACGTGTTAAATAAAGAAGACTTTCAAAGGTACAACCGTCAAATCATCATTCCTGAATTTGGAGAACAAGGGCAGGAGCGTTTAAAAAAGGCTTCAGTATTAGTGATTGGTGCGGGAGGGCTTGGTGCACCTATCCTTCAATACCTAACAGCTGCTGGAGTAGGACATATCGGCATAGTAGAGTTCGATGAAGTAAGTCTTTCGAACTTACAGCGTCAAATACTTTACAGCTCAGATCAAGTTGGGGAATCAAAAGCACAGAAGTCGGCTGAAAGGTTGACTGGCTTAAATCCTTCAGTTCAATTCACGATTATCGAAGAGGCTATCACTTCGCAGAATGCAATGCAGCATATTGAGGGTTATGATTTAGTAGTAGATGGCTCAGATAATTTAGCAACACGCTATTTAGTGAACGATTCATGTTACTTCTTGAGCAAACCATTGATATATGGCGCAATCTTTCGTTTTGAAGGTCAAGTGTCTGTTTTCAATGTAGAAATCGAAAATGAAAGAGGTCCAAATTATCGAGACTTATTCCCAACGCCACCACCACCGGAGATGGTACCTAGTTGTAGTGAGGGAGGAGTTTTAGGTGTGCTTCCGGGAATAATCGGTTCTATGATGGCAAATGAAGCGATTAAAGTATTGGCACAAATGGGAACAACATTGAGTGGCAAACTCTTCGTATTTGATGCTTTAGACTTCTCAACCTATACTTTGAAAGTTGCTAAGAACCCGGATAATCCAATAAGTGGAAATCAAGTGACGATAACTGAATTGATTGATTACGAAGCATTCTGTATGGGAGATATTCAACCTAAAAAGTTGAAAGAGATAACAGTTCAGGATTTAGAAATTAAATTGAAAGAGGAAAATATCTTTCTACTAGATGTTCGAGAAGATTATGAATATGAGATTGCCAATTTAGGAGGAACATTGATTCCTTTGAATAAGGTATCGAATAGATCAGCTGAGATTCCGAAGGACAAGGAGGTAATTGTAATGTGCAAGATGGGAGGTAGAAGTGCCAAGGCCATTGAGCTTTTGCAAGAACAAGGGTTTGAGAATTTGGTTAATCTTAAGGGTGGAATTACTGCCTGGCAGAAAGAGATTGATCCAAGTATGGATACTTATTAATTCTAAATAAACGTCACTGCGAAGAACGAAGCAGTCTCCCAAAATGATGAGGAGATTCTTCACTACGCTCTGAATGACGAATGGAAATAAAATGAAAATAGCAATAACAGCATTTGGTATCGCGAAGGACATCCTTCAACAAAAGCAAATTGAGCTCAACTGTTCAGAAAGTGCTTCTGTAGGCGATGTACGTGCGCAGCTCATTCAGAATTTTCCAGACTTTGAGAAGCTGGCTTCTCTGAAGTTTGCGGTCAATACTGAGTACGTAGCCGATGATTATGAATTAAGTGCAAACGATGAGGTGGTATTGATTCCACCAGTAAGTGGTGGCTAATGCAAGAGATATACGTTACATCAGATAAACTTGATAGCAAGGCGTGCACGGATAATGTGACTTATCCGGGGGCAGGTGGGATTGTGGTATTTGTGGGTACCGTTCGTGATCAAACAAAAGGCAAAACAGTCAAACATCTGGAATTTGAGTCTTATGAGCCGATGGCCATCAAAGAAATGCAGAAGATTGCGGATGATGCGGTCGAAAAATGGGGATTGCATAAGATGGTCATTCACCATAGAGTTGGCCTTGTACCGATTACGGAAGAGGCCGTGGTGATTGCATGCTCATCGGCACATAGGAAAGAGGCTTTTGCTGCTTGTGAATATGCTATTGATACGTTGAAAGAAACAGTTCCTATTTGGAAGAAGGAGATTTTCGAGGATGGAGAAGTTTGGGTTTCTGCGCATCCGTAGTAAAACTTAAATGGTTAATACTAAATGATCGTCATCCTGAACTTGTTTCAGGATCTAAATAAATAAAACAGCGTACTAATTCAGAAGATTCCGGATCATCCCGATAGCTATCGGGACAGAATGACGAAATTAAATAATTGAAGCCTTTGGCATCCCTTTAGGGACCGAGGGTAATTGAAGAATGAACATAGCATCCATCAAATCACAATTTCCAATATTCAAGCAGCAAACCCCGCTTGGAAAGGAATTAGTGTATCTTGATACGGCATCTTCAGCTCAGAAGCCTCAATCCGTTATTGATGCTATCTCCGGGTTCTATTCTGGCTATTATGCCAATACAGGTCGAGGAAGTTATTGGCCTGCACATAAAGCCACAACTACTTTTGAGTCAGTTCGAGAAAAAGTCGCTCGTTATATAAATGTGCAATCCAAAGACCAAGTAGTTTTTACATCGGGAACAACTGACAGTATCAACAAGCTAGTGAATGCCCATGTCATCCATTCCTTGGAGAGTGGTGATCAGGTGCTTGTTTCTGAAATGGAGCATCATGCTAATCTGGTTCCATGGCAAGAGGCTTGTAAGTTGAAAGAGGCCAATATCAAAGCCATTCCAATCAATGAAGAAGGAGAAATAGACTTTGAGGCTTTGGAACTCTTATTGAAAGCAAAAACAGCATTTGTTTCTATTACCGCTATTTCGAATGTCTTGGGAACTGTCAATGATGTTTCAAGAATAACAGCTTTGGCGCATAAAGCAGGAGCGAAGGTATTTGTAGATGCTGCACAAGCAATAGCTCACAAAACAGTAGATGTAAAAACATGGAAAGCTGACTTTTTGGCCTTTTCTGCTCATAAACTCTATGGACCAACAGGTGTCGGTATACTATATATGGCCGATGATTTAGTGAATCAGATCAAGCCATTGTCTTTTGGTGGTGGGATGATTACCGAAGTAGGTATTGAGGAATCTGGTTATCGGAAAGGGCCGCAACGACATGAGGCGGGTACTCAAAACATTGCAGGTGTTATTGGTTTGGGAGCTGCCATCGATTTTGTGGACACGTTACCTGAATTTGAGTTACATAATCATTTGAATGAGCTCACATCTCTGGCGTATGAATTACTTTCGGAGATACAAGGAGTGAACATCCTAGGACCTGAAGAAAGGGCAGGGGTAATCTCTTTTACGGTAGAAGGTATACATCCGCATGATCTTTCGACTTTCTTTAATGAACAAGGGGTTTGTATAAGAGCAGGCCATCACTGTGCGCAACCATTAATGAATAAATACAAGGTTCCAGCTACGGCTAGGGTTTCTTTCGGTATATATAATAGCAAAGAAGATGTAATGACCTTTATTAAAGTGTTAAAGGAGACTAAAGCGTTTTTTGAATGAACGAAAGGATCAAAGGACTCTACCAAGAGCATATTTTGAAGAAATCGAAAGATGAGACCTTTAAAGGCGTGTTGCAGAATGAGACACATCGTCTAGAAGCATATAACCCTATGTGTGGCGATAAATACACGATATCCATGTCGATTGAGAATGATGTAATTCAGGATGCGCGTTTTGACGGTTTCGGTTGTGCTATATCAAAGGCTTCAACAGCTTTACTCACAGAAATAGTTATTGGGAAATCAGTAGAGGAGATAAAACCTATTGTTGAGAATTTCTTAGAGTTGGTTGATGAACATGGTAAGAGAGAGCCTGAAGAGATTTTCGAAGATGATCAACTTTTAGCTTTTGCAGCGGCTAGAGAGTTTCCCGAAAGAAAGACCTGTGCCTCTCTCAGTTGGGATGAATTGAAACTGTTAGTTGACACTCATTAGGTAGTTCCTAATGCTGGTATCAGCATCTAACTCCATCTTTTTCTTTATTCTATGTATTCTGCTTTTGACAGTATTAACAGTAGTATTCGTCACCTGAGCGATTGTTTTGTTATCCATACCAATCTTAATGTAGGCACACACCTTCAAGTCATTCACTGTCATGTTAGGGAAAAGCTCTCTGGTCTTTGAAAAGAAACCCGGATGTATTTTTTCAAACTGGTACAGGAAGTTATCCCAGCTTCCATTTAAGTTGAGATTTGAACGGACAAGTTTCTGAAGTGATTTAAGATCTTCGGTTGATTTACTTTGAGGTTCTTTGGCGATAACTTGAATCTTATCGTCTATTTTTTGTAGCAATGATTCCTTCTCATGCTGACTCAAGGTTATCGCAGCCATCCTTCGTTCTTTCTCTTCAATATTAGTTTGCATCAGGCTTTGTTCTTTCAAATGCGATTCCTTTAGCAATGCGTTCTTTTCCTTTAATTCATTGGCTCTTTGCTCTAATAAGCGGTTGGCTTTCTGCTTGATTTGGTAGGATCGGAATAGAATTGCCATGATGATAATGAACAGTACTGCAATGGCAATCAATAGGTTTCGGGTGGAATTAGCTTGATTAATTTCTGCTTCATAAGCAATGGCCTGCTTTTCATTTTCTAAGTTGAAAACCTCTCTTTCTTTAGACAGCTGATACTCAAACTCTATCCTGGCTATTTCCAGTCTTTTTTCTTCGTTTAGTATAGAATCTTCAAAGACTCTGATATTCTGAAGATGATTTAAGGAGCTTTTATAATTGCCCAAACCTTCTTCCGCTTGCGATAAAACACGATAAATACCCACTAGATTCTGCATAGTGTGCTGGTCTTTAGAAAAGGTATTTAGTGCCGTTGAAACTGTAGACTTGGCCTCATTGTATCTGTAAAGTTTATTCAGTGCATAGCCCTTACTAATCCTTATGCCCACATCCATGCTATACCAATTACCTTTACCTGAATACTCTAGTGCACGGTTGTAAGCCAATAATGCCTGTTCTGCCTTACCTGATTTTGCTAATGTATTCCCTTTATCATTAAGAGCATTTAAAAGGGGAGCTATGTATTTAATCTCCTCAAAAATCCCAATGGCTTTATCGAAATAAGTTACAGCACTATCGATTTGATCTTCCTTGCTAAATAGTAGGCCAATATTTCTATAGGATCTTGCTATGTATATCCTGTTGTTATTTTCCTGTGCCAGTTGATAGGCACGGTTGTAATAGTCTCTAGCCGTATTTAAATCCTCAATCTTACGGTAGTATTGTCCTAGTCTTTCATAGATGATTAATCTGAGGTTATCCTTCTCTAGTTTCTCAAAAAGACGTAGTGATTCAAGGTAGCTCTCTAAAGCATCTGTTAATTGGCCCAAATCTGTATAGAGCATGGCCATGTTTAGGTATTGATAACCTTGACCTTCTTCATCTGGAATTTCTTGGTTGATCTTGAGGCTTTTTTCAAAGTTCTCAATAGCTAGTACATACTCTTTCTTTTGTTTATAGAGCAGCGCTAGATTATTGTAATTAAAGGCTTGGACTTGAAGGTTGTTGATTTCCTTTGCCAGTATGAGACTCTGATCATGCATCACCTCCGCAGAATCGAGATCGCCCAATCGATAATAAATGATACCTGCATCATTAATTGCTTTAGCCATCACGCCTAGAAAATCTAGATCTTCAGTTACCCACGTTTTGAATAGGAGAGGCCTGAAATAAAATAGTGCACTGTCGTATTCATCTTTATCGAAATGGTAATAGGCGTATGCTGTATTCAACCTGTCTGATTGAATGGTGTTGGCATCTAAAGGAACCTCAGTAGCGAGAGCGTCCAGAACTACTCGTGCCTCTTTGAACTGATTCTTAATGGCAAAAGAGTCAGCAAGTTCAATGCGTTCTTTAAAGCTTGACAATTGTCCATACATATTCTGCAATGGAATGAAGAATAGAATAAGTAATTGTAGCTGAATGAATCGCCTTCCAATAGCTTGCATACCTGAAGATAGCTAAAGAGTTTTTTAATGGTGCATTCCAAATCGGTATGCACACCATATGCATACCCCTAAAAGCTTGATAAGTGATCGATTTGGCTGTTTAAGGTCAATAGTATGCATGTACACATAATTTTAATCGTACTCATGCATACCATTTGCTAACTGTCAGCCCTATGGAAATTTGTTAAAACCATTTACCATTGTATAGAGAATTACATGATCCAGTACGTATTCTCAGTGCTTTACCGAGACGCGGAAAGCCCATCATATACTAGTGTTTTGGAAAAAGGAATAGCTGAAGATTTTGGTTATTCCTTTTCTATTTTAACGGAACGCACTGCACTTAGGCTTTGGCTAAGGATGCTCCAATCCTTTCCTTCATTATCCGATACATAAAGATTGCCATTGGTTGTACCAAAGGCCATGGATTTATCGCTCTTCCCAAATCCATCTCTCAAAACTAAGTCAAACGCTGCTTCTTGTGGTAATCCATTTCTTAAGGATAACCAGTTTTTACCGCCATCAAGCGTGTGGTAAACAGCTAACTTGTTTTGGTAAGGAATTCTCTGATCGTCTGATTGTGCAGGTATTACCCAGGCTTTATCAATGTCGTTTTCGTCTATAGCAAGATCAAAACCATATACCGCTTTGCCTTCAATATCGGATACATTTTCCCAAGTGATACCATTGTCTAGACTTCTGTAAATACCACAATGGTTTTGCTGCCAAATCACGCTTGGATGCTTTGGGTGTCTGATCATTGAGTGAGGATCATGCCCAACTTCTATGGTAGAGTTAGGTAAAAAGAATGCTTCTAAGCCTTTATTTGTTGGTTTCCATGTATTTCCCGCATCAGTTGATTGAAAGACTCCTGCGCAACTAATACCAACAGTTAAATGATTACTATCCTCTGGGTGGAATAGTATGGTATGAAGAAAAGGATTCTTACTTCCTTTTCCACCACCTTGCCAAGTAGAACGTGAAGGATGAGAGGACAAGCCTGTTAACTCCTGAAATGACTGTCCTAAATCATCAGAATAGAAAATAGCTGCTGGTTCTGTACCAATGTATAGTCTTTCAATTGGACCGATTTGCTGCATTTCTATCGTCCAAATTGATCTCAGTGTATGTCGTGATTCCTTATTAAATGAAGGAACTTTTACTTCTCTAAAGTTTTCCCCATGATTTTCTGAAACGTATAGTTTGGAACCCCAATGCTTGTGATTTATGGCTACCCACCAGCGTTTGGCATGGTCTTGCAGAAAGGCTCCAATGGGTAAACCGACAAAGGCAATGTCTAAAAGCTTCCAGTCTGCTTCTTGCTTCTGGTAGATTAAAAGGCCTTTATCTGTTCCTGCTATGAGTTTCATTAATAACATTATTCGTCATGCTGAATTCATTTCAGCATCTTCTACATAATAGATCCTGAAACAAGTTCTGGATGACGTACTCTTTAGGGGTTCGAATAATCCGACTTACCCCCAGTCTTTCTTACTAATCTAGTTTCTTTAATCTCAATGTTATGAGAGAATGCTTTACACATGTCATATACTGTCAATGCGGCAATTGAGGCGCCTGTTAAAGCTTCCATTTCTACACCTGTTTTACCACTGCATTTGGCTTCACAAGTAATGACAACCTCAAGGCCTTCTCTTAGTGTAATGTCAATTCCTACCTTATTCAAATTGATTTGGTGGCACATAGGGATTAATTCCCATGTCTTCTTCGCACCCTGAATTCCTGCAACAATAGCTGTTTGAAATACCGGGCCTTTTAAAGTCTTGATTTCGCCATCGTGAATATGCTCAGCCATATCATCCGGCAATTGAACAATACTTTCAGCAATGGCAGTTCTTTTGGTTTCTGTTTTGTCACCAACATCAACCATTGTAGGCTTGTCCTTGTCGATATGGGTAAATTCTTTACTCATTAGATTGAATTTCTATAGGGAATATACGGATAAACTTCACCCGCAAAGAATTCATTCTTCTCCTCTGGTAAAACGATAAAGCCATCAGCCACCGTCATGTTGGCAAAGTCACCAGATCCATTTCCTTTAAAAGTTTTAGCAATACGCTCACCTGTTGGAGTTGTACTTACCTGACATTCGAGGAAATAGGTGAGAGGTGGCATAAAGGTTATATCGTTTGTAAGCTTTACAAAGCTAAGGTTCGCTTTTAGACCTAATGACTTTCGCAACCAGAATTTCAAGTAGGCATTAGCGCAGACGAAAGATGAGACTGGATTCCCAGGCAATGCAAAGACGGTAGTACCATTAGGAGCAGAACCAAACCAGAACGGTTTCCCAGGTCTTTGTTTGATCTTATGAAAATGCTTCATTACTCCAAGCTCATCCATTACTTCAGGCAAGAAATCGAATTTCCCTCTGGAAACACCACCAGTGATCACTAATAAATCATAAGATTCAATTAAAGATGATAACTCTTTGGATAACAATTCTTTATTGTCTTTCAAATGAAATTGATTCGACTCAATACCCCAGCTTTTGAGCAATGCCAACACACCATAGTTACTCGACCTTCTGATTTGTTGCGCTTCTGGCTTTTCGTGTACATCTACCAATTCATCACCAGTGGTGATAATAGCTGCCTTTGGCATTTTATATACAGTCAATTCTGAACGACCTACAGCAGCTGCTACAATCAATTCAGTTGGTCCAAGTTCTGTTCCTTTGGCTAAAACCACTTCTCCTTTTTTTCGATCTTCTCCTCTGAAATGAATGTTCTGAGCCCGAACAACTTCCTCGTTTATAGTGGCAACACCGTTTTCAATGGTGATATCCTCGTAACGAATGATGGTATCAAGACCAATAGGCATAATGGCACCAGTCATGATCTGCACGCACTTTTCTGCTTCTTCAATAGTCTTTTGAGGAACCCCGGCTCCAATGGTTTCAATTATATCAAATGAGCGTTGCCCTTTTGCATAAGCATCAAAACTGATGGCTATACCATCCATAGTCACGCGATCATAAGGAGGGAGGTCACGATCAGATATAATGTCTTCTGCTAAAACATATCCATTGGCTTCTGTTATGCGTACTGATCTCTCAGTCAATTGAAATGGGAACTGTTGAAGTATGTTGAGTGCTTCGTGGTAGCTTATCATTGTAATGTTGAGCTTTAAATTTTAAATGTTGAATGGATTTAATTCAAAATTCATCATTCAACATTAATCCTTGTATTATCCTCCTATTGTAGCCATACTCTCAAATGAGTTGGATTTGGTTTTTTGTTGTTCAGCTTCAAAACCTGTTTTGGCTCGTTTCTGGAATAGTTCAAGAAACTTTTGTCTGATATCATCATCTGTCGCTCCATTTCTCATAAAGTCTCGAAAGCTGAATCCTCCATTTTGATAAAGGCATGTTTTCAATTCACCCTTAGGTGTCAATCTGATACGATCACAGGTGCCACAAATGCTTCTAGAATAGGCAGGTATTACACCAAATGAGCCTTCAGCACCAAGTAATTTGTAATTATAACTAGTAGAGGATTTCTCATCATCAAGCCTTTGTATATCAGGATACTTAGTTTGAATATGTGCTAATATTTTCTTGTAATTCCATTCAATAGGTTGATATCCTTTACTCCCGCCATTGAATGGCATTTCTTCAATGAAGCGAATGCTTGCATTATCCAGAAGGGTTAACTCTGCCATAGGAATGATATCGTCTAAATTATGCTCTTGCATCACAACAGCATTGATTTTTGTGGTCATTTCGGCATCAAGTAGTGCTCTGTAGAATGACCAAACCTTATCGAATTCGTTTCTTCTTGTAATGGCAAAAAAACGTGCTGCGTCTAGACTATCTAAGCTCAGGTTTACTGCACTCACACCGATGGCTTTCATAGCTTCGATGTGCTTTAAAGGTGCTGTGCCATTTGTGGTGATGTTAATTTTCTCAATACCATCAACTTGACTTAAATCAGCCATAAATGGTATCAAATCTCTTCTTACGAATGGTTCACCACCAGTGATTCGAACTTTGCTTATACCTAAGTCAGCAAGAATCGTAACCAACCGAAGCATTTCCTCATAGGAGAGGATTTGATCTTTCGTGCTCCAAGGTAGGCCTTCTTCGGGCATGCAATAGAAACAGCGCAGGTTACATCTTTCAGTAACTGCAAGTCTCAAGTAATTGAGTTGTCTTCCGTGATTGTCGTATAATGCTTTTCCCAAGGTGGACCAAAAATAAGTTTAGGCACGGATAATCCCACGCCAATTTTAAAAATCAGTTGATATATGCAGCAGGTTCTTTTTCGAATGAGACTTTACAGCCATCACAACAGAAATATACCTTTTCGCCTTCGTACTCTACTACGTGCTTGGCAGTACTCTTCTGTACCGGAATCTTACACACCGGATTAATGTATAATTCGTTCTGTTCTTCTTCAAAAGCCTTTTCTAATGCAGGGATGTCCGTTTCTTTGGCTTCCTCAGATCTCTTCTCTTTGACAATTTCGGCTAGTATTGAAATTGCTACTTCTTCTGGCGTCTTCGCATTGATATCTATTCCCGCAGGTGTTTTTATTCTCACTAGGTCTTTATGCTCTACACCTTCACGTTTAAGGTAAAGGAAAACCGAGTTCGCTTTCTTTTTACTTGAAACAAAGGACAAGTATCTTGGATTTGCATGAATGGCCTGCTGAACACTCTTTTCATCATCTTCACCTTGAGTACATACAATCATGTAATCCCTAGCCATTGATTCCTCAGCCTTAAATTCAGAAAGCTTAGTGATTTTGTTTGCTGATGGAAACATCACATCATCGGCCAAATCAGAAATGATATTTACATAATAACCGGCTGCTCTACCAATGTCGCAGATGGCTTTTGAAATATGCGATCTACCGAAAAGATGAATCTTTGTTACTTGCATAATTGGTTCAATATAGACTTCGACTGTACCACCACTCATGCAGGTCATGCGGTAGTTTTTAACTCCTGATTGTTCGTTAACTTGATCGTTAGGCTGTATGCGAACTAGGCGAGGGGTTTGTTGTTCAATAGCTTCCAACGCTTCTTTTATCACTATTCCTTTGGTACAACCACCACCAATCCAGCCTTTTACTTCGCCTTTTTTGGTAATGACTGCTTTGTCTCCCGGTTTACCCGATGATGGTGCTTCTCTTCGCACGATCATAGCCATTGCTGCTGGTTCGTCTATTTCTCTTTGTGAGTGTACGCTATCAAAAAAATCTTCCTTAGGCATGCGCTAATATGTTTTCAAGTTCTAATAAACTTTCCAAGTTATGTGCAGACTGGAACGTATCCAGATAGGGTAGAGCCGCCTGCATTCCTTGGGCTGTGGGTTCGTATCCCTTTGTCCCCTTTAATGGGTTCAACCAAACCAGTTTACTGGTTCGCATTTTTATTTTTTCTATCTCGCTTCGCATTAATCCCGGATTGCCATCATCTAGGCCATCACTTAATACGATAGTGATGCTTTTTCCATTTAGGATTCGCTTGGCGTATTGATCGTTGAAGTCTTTAAGACATTCTCCAATCTTTGTTCCTCCAGACCAATTATGCGCATTTAGTGTTAAGTCCGCCATGGCATTATCGATCTGGTCCTGGTTAATAAACTCTGTAATCCGGATTAAGTTCGTGCTAAAGACAAATGCTTCTATGTTCTTTAAATGAGACTTAAGTGACCAGATAAACTTGAGCAAGAAGAACGAGTATTTGTCCATCGATCCACTTACATCGAGTAAGAGAATGATTCTGTATTTGTCTTGTTTGCGATTCTTTTTGATTAGATCGATGATATCTTCACCTCTCGAGACATTCTTGCGAATAGTCTTTCTTAAATCTATTGGACCGGTTTTTGAAACGGACATTTTACGCTTTAATCGATGGTTAAGCTGTCTTAATAGCTGTTCAGCCAATTGATCGAGCAACTCACTGTCCATCTTTGATACATGTGTGAAGTCTGTCTTTTTTAAAGCCTCAATTCTACTTGCACCCGAAACGTTTTTGGCTTCTTCCTTTGGCTCTTCTTGTTTTCCATTTGGGTTGAAGCCTGCCATAACTAATGAAGCTTTGTTGGTTTTGGCTGCATTAGTCTGGGTTTTGCTTTTAGACATCGTGTGGTTGTACTTATGCTTCTTTTTATTCCAGAAGGTTCTGAAGCAGTAATCGAAGGCTTCAAATTCTTCTTCGCAAGTACAATACAGTGACTTTAAGGCATATTGAAAGGTTAACTGATCTTTGGCAAAACCATGGTCACATAGTTCCATCGCTTCCATAGCGTGGCTGAGTCCCACTTTCAACTCATAGTCACGACAGAGGGTTGTAAAGCCTGTTAGGGCCTCTTGAAAACTGTCGTAATGAGTAAAGTGGTCTGCTCGCATTAGGCTCCGATCTCTTCTAAAATAGTTTGAATACCTTCTTTCTTCACCAAGTTGATATCAGACTCTGATTTCAGAATGCAGCCTAAGGTCTTCTCGATATCCTCTACTGAGAATGACTTGAATTGGAGCGCTAAAAGTCCGTTTGCCCAATCTAGGGTTTCGGCAATTCCAGGTGATTTTTGAAGCTTCATGCTTCTTAAATAATGAACGAATCTTACTAATTGATCTGCCAGATCTTGTTCAAATTGAGGCACCCGCTTTTTTAGAATATTAAGTTCTTTCTTGAAGTTTGGATAGTCAATCCAATGGTAGAGACATCTTCTTTTCAAGGCATCACTCAACTCTCTTGTTCTATTTGATGTGAGTATTACTATTGGTTTGTGCTTGGCCTTAATTGTACCCATTTCAGGGATGGAAATCTGAAAGTCGGAGAGGAGTTCTAGTAAGAAAGCCTCAAATTCTTCATCGGCTCTGTCTACTTCATCAATCAGAAGTACAGGCTGTTTATCTGAACTGATGGCCTTTAAAAGAGGTCTTTTCAATAGGAAATCTTCACTAAAGATGTGGTCTTCCTTCTCTTTTGTACTTAGATCTTGGTTTTCAGAGAGCTTTATTGAAAGCAATTGCTTTTGGTAATTCCATTCATAAATAGCACTATTTGCATCAAGACCTTCGTAGCACTGAAGTCTTATCAGCTCAGTATTCTTAAGAGCTGCAATAATATGTGCTGCCTCAGTTTTACCTACTCCCGGAGGGCCTTCAAGTAATAAAGGTTTACTCAGATTTAATGTAAGAAGAAGAACCGTTGCCAGTTCTTCTTCTACTACATATCCTAATTGATCGAAATCTTCGATCAGTTGATTCACCTTAGGGATCATGCTTCTTCTTTCTTCTTCTTGCTGAAGAGTCCTTTTACCATAGATCCCATCATTGAGCCTGCTTTCAATTCTCCATCGAATTCAAGACCAGCTAAGAGTTTTTCAAAGTTGCCTACGAATTGATTCATTAATTGAGCAGATACATCATTGATTAACCTAGAACCGAATTGAGCTAAAGTACCCTTGATGTTTACTACCATTTGAAAGTCAATGTCAGTACCATTTTCTGTTGAAACAGCAATACCTGTCATTGTCATTTCAGCAGAACCTTTTCCTTTAGAATCAAGTCCTTTGCCATTCAGAACTAACTTGTAGTTTTCCGTATCGTTCTCCATAATGGTGATCTCACCATTGTACTTAGACTTTACCGGACCAAACTTCAAAGAAACTTCTCCTTTGTAGTTATTGTCATCAATCTTCTCTGTGATACTAGCGCCAGGAACACATTCAGAGATCTCAGTAGGGTTTGACATTACTGACCATACTTTGTCTATTGGTTCATTTACGCTAAACTGCTTAGTTATAGTTGCTTCCATTTTCTGTTTTATTAATTCATTATTCTGGCCCTGTCCCGAAAAACCGAGACAGAGACCAGATATGTAGGTAGTTTTAGTTATGCTTCGGCTGTGATATCCTTATCAAGCACTCCCATAGACTTCAGTTTCTCGAAAATCTTTGCTGGAGTAATCGGAATATCCATGTGCGTTACACCATACGGCTTTAAGGCATCTACGATTGCGTTCGCAATGGCAGGTGGTGCACCTACGGTTGGAGACTCACCAATACCTTTCGCACCGATAGGGTGGTGCGGTGAAGGAGTTACGGTGTGACCAGTCTCCCAACTTGGTGATTCAACAGCTGTTGGTACTAGATAATCCATAAGTGTACCATTTAATGCGTTTCCGTCTTCATCATAGATGATTTCCTCATACATAGCTGGAGCTAATCCCTGAGTTAAACCTCCATGAACTTGACCTTGTGCAACCATTGGGTTAATGATATGCCCAGCATCGTCTATGGCTACGAATCTTCTTACTTTGATTTCAAATGTATCTGGATCGATATCGACTACACAGATATATGCACCTGAAGGGAAAGTTAGGTTTGGTGGATCGTAATAATGTGTTGCCTCAAACCCAGCTTCCATGCCCTGAGGGTGGTTGGTGTAAGAAGCAAATACAATCTCTTGAATAGTTTTTGCTTTCTCAGGAGCACCTTTAACGAACCATTTTCCAGGTTCCCACTCAAGATCATCTTCGCTAACCTCTAATAGATACGCTGCAATTTTCTTTGCTTTGTCTCTTAGCTTACGAGCGGCAATAGCTGCTGCTGCCCCTGCTGTTGGGGTAGAACGCGATGCGTATGTACCCAATCCGTAAGGAGCTGTATCCGTATCACCTTCTTCGATAATGATATCTTTTGAAGGTATACCGAGTTCTTCAGCAATGATCTGAGCATAAGTAGTTTCGTGACCCTGTCCCTGAGACTTAGTACCGAAACGTGCTATTGCCTTACCCGTTGGGTGTACTCTGATTTCAGCAGAATCAAACATTTTGATACCGAGAATATCGAAGTCTTTTGAAGGACCTGCACCCACGATTTCTGTGAATGTCGATAAACCAATACCCATCAATTGACCATTCTTACGTTTCTCGGCTTGCTCTTCTCTCAACTTGTCGTATTCAACAGTTTTAAGTGCTAGTTCAAGACCTGCATGGTAGTCACCCGAATCGTATTCCCAACCCGTTGGAGAGTGATAAGGGAATTGATCCTTTTTGATAAAGTTATCAAAACGCAATTGAGCAGGGTCTTTACCAATTTCTAAGGCAAATCTATCTGTGATACGCTCTATAGCGTGAACAGCTTCTGTTACACGGAATGAACATCTGTAGGCAACACCACCCGGAGGTTTGTTGGTATAGATAGCATCGGCTTCCATAAAGGCATTAGGATAATCGTAAGATCCTGTACCGATTGAGAACATTCCTGTTGGGAATTTAGAAGGGTTAGCCGCACCATCAGTATAACCATGGTCAGCTAAAACTTTCATTCTTGTCGCTAAGATTTTACCATCCTTAGTACCCGCCATTTCAGCGGTGATATGGTAGTCTCTTGCGAAAGAGTTGGTTAAGTTATCAGATCTGTCTTCGATCCATTTTACCGGCTTTCCAATTAAGAATGAAGCCGCAATTGCAATAACATAGCCAGGGAATACCGGCACTTTCCCACCGAATCCACCTCCGATATCATGGGCGATTACTCTCACTTTTTCTTCAGTAATTCCCAAATGACCTGCCACCAAAGCAATTACAGTTCTAATGGCGTGAGGTGCTTGAGTCGTCATGTGCATGGTTAGGTGATTATCGATTTTATCGTAATCAGCTACACAGCCACAGGTTTCAATAGAAGCCACGTGAATTCTAGGGATGTGCATTTGCTCTTTCACCACCACATCAGCAGCATCAAATGCATCTTGAGTAGCTTCTTTATTACCTACTTCCCAATGCCAAGCCTGGTTATCTTTCTGGCCTTCCTTATCAGGTCTTAGAAGGGGAGCGTCATCGTCTAAAGCTTTGAATGGATCAACCACCGGCTTCATAATATCATAATCAACCATAAGTGCTTCACGACCATCTCTAGCGGCTTCTCTACTGGTTGCGATAATGGCAGCCACTTCTTGTCCTTGGTGCATAGCGGTATCAACCGGCAATACCATTTGTGTATCAGACATTAAGGTCGGCATCCAGTGTAAGTTGTACTGCTCAAGGTCTTTACCCGTTACAACAGCCAACACGCCTTCAACCGCCATGGCTGAATCTTTGTCAATATTGGTAATCTTCGCGTACGCATATGGACTTCTCTTAATGTCCATATAAAGCATACCCTGAAGTTTTATATCATCTACATATTTACCTTTTCCGTGAACGAATCGGTCGTCTTCTTTTCTCCTTACGGAGTGACCCATTCCTCCAATTTCTTTCGAGGTTTTACATTGAATCATTTCAATTAGTTTTTAAGGTGGATTATTCTACAAATACAGGATCAGTGTTTGGCAATTCAGCGCCTCTCATTTTGGCACTCGCATATTGCACCGCTTTTACAATGTTATTATAGCCTGTGCAGCGGCATAGGTTACCAGATATTCCCCATCTGATTTCTTCCTCAGTAGGGTCAGGGTTCTTGTCCAACAGTTCAACGGCTCTTAACATCATACCTGGTGTACAGAATCCACAATGTAGACCATGAGCCAGTTTAAATCCTTCTTGAAGAGGGTGAGGACCATCAGCTGTAGCTAAACCTTCAACAGTAGTGATTTCCTTTCCATTAGCCTGAACAGCTAGGATGGTACATGATTTTGCTGATTTTCCATTGATAAGGATAGTGCACGCACCACAGCTTGAAGTATCGCAACCTATGTGCGTTCCTGTCATACTTACTTGTTCTCTGATGAAGTGTACCAAAAGTGTTCTTGGTTCTACTTCGGCAGTAACTTCTTCTCCGTTTATTTTTAGAGTGATCTCTTTTTTCATCTTGTAAAAAGTCTTGGGTTAAGCGTTCGCTCTTTCTAAAGCTTTAGCAATCATTCTTTTAGTGATGGTTTTCACCACTCTTCTTTTATAATCTTCTGAGCCTCTTAAGTCACTTGAAGGATTACAATCTTCAGAAGCTGCTTGAGCTGCCGCTTCAATTGCTGCATCATCTACTTTTGTGCCTACAAGTGCTTGTTCAGATCTTTCAGCTCTGAGCGGTGTAGCGTTTACATTGGTCAAGCCAATGCCCGCAGAAATACATGTACCATCGGCATCAAGCACGAGTTGTACAGCAACTCCAGCCGTGGCATAATCGCCTACTTTTCTCTCTAATTTGTGGTACGCATTCCCCACTTTACCTGATGGTACAGGAATTGTGATTTTCGTTAAGATCTCACCTTCTTGAATGGCTGTCATGTAGAATCCGTAAAAGAATTCGTCAATTCCTACGGTGCGAGCACCATCAAGGCCAGTAATTTCCAAGTCTGCATTTAAGGCAAGCATTACAGCAGGTTGGTCATTAGCCGCATCCCCGTGGGCAAGATTCCCACCAAGTGTTCCGAAATTTCGAACCTGAGGGTCAGCGATTAACTTCGCTGCATCTTTAAAAATAGGGAAGACCTTAGCTACCTCTTCACTATCTTCTACATCAACTTCTCTGGCCATAGCACCTATTGTTAAGGTGTCGCCATTCATTGATACTTCAGAAAGCCCAGGGATATTATTTAGGTCAACGAGATGCTCTGGTTCTGCAAACCTAAGCTTCATCATTGGGATGAGACTATGTCCACCCGCAAGAATTTTTGCTTCGTCACCAATCTCCTGAAGAAGCTTTAGTGCTTCCTCTAGAGTGTTTGGAGCCGAATAGTCAAATGATGCTGGTATCATATTAAATAATCGTTTGGGTTAAGTTTATAAATTCAGTTATCTAAAATTTTCTTTGTCTATTGTGTTTAAAGCAACTTCAATCGTTTGCATTTGTTCTTGCTGGCCATATTTTAAAATGCTTCCAAATAGAATTGCAGTTGATTATCCTCCAGAAATAGCTTGGAAAATCACTACTTCATTTTTGTCATCTACTTTATCTGATAATTGATCTCTGTCTTGGATCATTTTGCCATCCAGATAAATATTTACATGCTCTCTTAGATTACCATTCTCTTCCACTATGTAGTTTGAAATGCCTGGAAAGGATAAGTTGATATTATGAATCAGTTCGGACAGCTTAGAACCTTCAACTTCGATATCTCTCAAATCTGGAAAGAAGCGCTTTAGCGCAGAGGTAAACTTTATTCTAGGCATGTTTAGGCTTGGCTACTATTTTTTGTTTTATGGTTTCAATCACATGGAAAAAGTTACTGTTAACCCAGATTGCCATAAAAAGTAGCACGGTTCCTAAATCATAAAAGTGAGCAGGTAACCATAATTGATGAGCTGCAAGAATAAAACTGGCAGCAATAAAGGCAGTAGACAAAGCTAAATACGTTCTCGTTCCTTTGAACGTCCTGATCAAAACAAAGATGATAAAGAGTGTCAAAGCCAAAGGGAGGTATGAAACCCAATTGTTCGTTCCATGATAAAACATATCACCACCACATAAAGCGATAGCGCTAGAATATGCCATAACACAAAAAGCGCACTTTGGGATTATCACAATCAATAATGCACTTAAGAAAGATGACTTTGGTAAAAGTCTTTCTTTAAATTTAGGCTGGCATTGATTGCAATCGTTTGTCATTCAAAAAAGTGTAGGTATATACACAGAATAATCGTCCGCAATATTAACAATGCCAATTCTAAATGGTTTAGATAGCATGGTAGAACAGAAGGATATTTTTGATAAATGGCAATCGGCCAAAAAGCAATCTTCAATTGCGAGAGTGGTTAGAACTTGGCGAAGTTCACCTCGCCCGGTGGGTTCAGCGCTACTGGTTAATGAGGATTCAGAAATGATTGGATCGGTGAGTGGCGGCTGTGTAGAAAAAGCAGTTGTAGCTAAGTCGTTGAAAGTCATGGACTCTAGAAAGGCAGAGCTGGCAAAGTTTGGAGTAGCAGATGAAGATGCTTGGGAAGTTGGCTTAAGTTGTGGTGGAGCTTTGACTGTTCTGGTTCAACCATTTTTTTCGAACTATGAATGGGAAAGGATTCAATCCCTTCAAAATCAGAATCTTGGATTTGCGGTAATCACATCAATTTCTGAAGAAGCTGAGAATATGATTATTCAGGAAGAGGAGTTGCAGAATTCTCATAATGAGGCATTTGAGTTTTATAATCAACGCGCTAATGGCGTCATCGAAAAGGATGGGGCGACCTATTTCGTTCATAGTTTTCCTCCAAAATTGACCATGCTTTTGATTGGTTCAGCTCATATAACTAGCGAGTTGATCAAGCTGGCAGATGACTTTGGATTTGATACTATAGTAGTGGATCCAAGAGATACTTTCGCTAAGAAAACTACATATTCTGTTAAGCCTAAGGCCCTTCACGTCAATTGGCCTCAAGAAATCCTCCCTGATTTGACTTTAGATAAAAATACCTTTGCAGTGATTCTATCGCATGATCCAAAGATTGATGATGAGGCATTAAAGATTTTGATTAATACAGAAGTGAGTTATATAGGTGCTCTGGGTAGTAAAAAGACTCATGCTAAACGCGTGGCAAGGTTAGAGGGATGTGGTTTTAGTGAAGAGCAGATTGAGCGTATCCATGCGCCTATTGGACTGCCTATAAACGCTTTATTGCCAAAAGAGATCGCATTGAGTGTAATGGCTGAGATTATTAAAGTGAAGAATAACTCTTAATCATCAGCTCGATTTCGAGCTGACTCTTTTACTGACCTTGGCATCCAGCCGGACTGTCCATTTTTTGTTCTTACTAGATAGAAATCCCCTGATTCTCCAAGAAGTGATATGCTTTCGTTAGCGGCAATAACCGATTTAGTGGAATTCAATCTAGGAGAAAAGAGAAGGTCTTCACTATACTTCAGGTCTAGATTCTCTAAAGGGCTGTTCAATTGAGCTATGAAGTTCTTATTGATATAGCCTTGGTCTCCATTAGGTAATTCAATTCTATAGGCACTTTCAGTTTCAGCAATTGTTTTAACCACTTGGTTTCTGTTCAGTCTTTTCTTGCGCTTTCTTTTGCGTTCATCTGTAAACAAAGAAGTGTTTTTATCAACTCTGACAAAATCCCCTAAGTTGGTAGTAACAGCTTTTAAAGGCTTTAGTCTTCTTCCATCAGCTTTTAAAAAGGCTAAAGGATCAACTGCTCCATTGGAATAAACACCGAAATGTAAATGTGGGGGAGTGGTTCGGGCATTACCCGTGTTGCCTACCGTACCAAGCGTATCACCTTTTTCTATTCTATCGCCACTCTTTACAAGAATTTTGTTTAAATGGGCGAAATAGAGGCTTGTGCCTCTTTTGCTGTCTCTAAGCCAAACTACTTTGCCACCAATGCCACGTTCTCCCGCAAAACGTACTCTGCCGTCAGAAGGGGCTACAATTGGTGTACCTCTTCTTGCAAAGATATCTACACCCTCATGTTTTCTTCTTCCACCGTCTCTAGGGTCACCCCAAAAGCTACCAATGGCCCTTGGTGTTTTTCCGGCAACAGGAAAAGCAAGTGTTGGAACATTTTCTATAGTAATCTTGTATTGACCACCTCTTAAGAGTTCGGTTTGGAATCTCAGAATGTATTCTGCATCTCTTCTAGGCTCAAAACCCAATGTCATGCTTTCTTTTGCGGCAGTAGCTACATGGCGGTACTGACCCAAGCCGTCTTTTCTATACAGGTCTAGAAAAGTCATGCCATCACGTGTGCTCAAAGACTCAACGGTTACCTGAACTTTCTGACCTCTTTTAGCCATGAATTTGTAGCCCATAGCTTGCACTTCTTTATCGTCTATATAAAATGCTTCTTCGTATGGCGAATTAATGGATAGGGGAGAATTGAGTATTTCTTTTGCCATAAGCTGCCAGTCTTTGCCCAGCGCAGTTTCTAACAGATTAGCATTTTCAAGAGATTTTAGATAAGCCTCATGATCATTTCGAGGTTGAAATGCTTTAGGAACTTTCTCTTCTTCACAGGAACAAAAAAATAAGATGGCTACCAAAATGGTTGCCATTAGTGGTTGAGTGAACTTCATGTTAAGCGATTGACCTTTGTTATTGTACTCCCAAACGCAAAAAGAGTTTCAAGATTATCTTTTTGAATTAGAAGTGCTTAGCGCTTGTCGTATTCACCGTTGAGCCATTTCCAGAAACGTTTTATAGGATTAGATGTCTCTTGGGATTGTGGTTTTGAGATAGCAGCCGGTTGTGGTTGAACTTCTATAGCAGGCTTTTTCTTTTTCTTTTTAGCTCCTTGTTGTTTAGGTTTTACCTGAGACTCGTAATGCTTCTTTTTTAGCTCTTTTATTCGTTTTTCTTCTTGCTCCTTTTTCTTCTTAGCCAGCCTCTCTTCTTTTTGCCTCTGGTATTCTATCGGATTAAGCCTTGGCTTTCTGTTGCCATTTCGCTTACCATTTCTTCTTGGTTTTCTTTTGAAAGACTTGATCTCCTCTGATTCTTCTTCTTTTTTCTCAGGAGTAACTTTCTCCTTCTTAGCAGGTGGCTCCGGAAGATCTATTTTACCTACAACTTTTAAACCCTCAAGTTCTACCTTTTCTGCTTTATAAGACTCTAAATCTTCTTTCTGAGCATTAAACTCTTCTTCCAGCGTAATGACTTGTGGTCTTAAGGACTCAACGAATTCTGGAACTTCTTTTAGTTCTTGGTTTTCTACTTCAGATGTCTCTTCAGTCTCAGCAGCCTTCTCCATGGCAGGTTTAGTTGAATCAGCAGAAACGGTGTCTTCTAAGGGTTTTGGAGTAAAGTGTACCACCAAAAAAGCAAGCTCTTCCTCAGTGATTTTAATGTTAGGGTGGTTATTTACCTCACGGAAATTATCGGCTAGCACCTTCACAATTTTGTCGGAAGAAACTTCTAGCTGTCGTGATAATTGTCCAAGTCGCATGGGTGAGAATTTCCGCGAATATAATCAACTCATTATCAATCAGTCAATAGATTAGCTCATAGATGATTTTCTTTTAGGAATTACTAGCTTTAGAATCAACATTTTCACGAGACTTAAACAAATCAGATATGGAGTGGACAGAACTCATGGGGCACTTTGGAGCGCTTTTAAGCAGTATTACATTTATCCCTCAAGTGGCTAAAACATGGAAGACAAAATCTGCCGGAGATATAAGTATTAACATGCTATTGATAGTTATAACCAGTACTGTAGTCTGGTTAGTCTATGCCTTTTCGCTCAACTTACTTCCTGTAATCATTGCCAATTCAATCATATTCGTATTGAGTGGTTTGCTTATATATTTTAAGCTCACATTTAAGTCTCAAAACACTGAAAACTAATATGCTAAGACTATTCTTTTGAAAGAATAGAATGTACCTTTGCAGCGATTTTTAAGAGGTACATGGAGCCAAAGATTTTTACCATTGAACAAGACTATGAAATCCCTCAGTTGGGGGTTCATAGACGGATTTCAGCATTGCTGCCGCACGACTATGATGAGACGGATAAAACTTATCCAGTGCTCTACTTACAAGATGGTCAAAACCTCTTCAATCCAAATGCACCATATGGAGATTGGGCAATAGATAAATCACTTACTCAGCTAGCCCATGATGGGTTAAAGGATCTCATCATAATAGCAATAGATCATGGCCATGAAGAACGTGTTTATGAGTATTCGCCCTATTACAATCCCTTATTTGGAGACGGCAAAGGAGACGCATACTTGGCTTTTATTAATGACACACTCATCCCTTACGTGAATAAGAAATTCCGGGTAAAACCTGGTTATGAAAATACGGGAATCGGAGGCAGTTCCATGGGAGGTCTGATCAGTTTGTATGCTGGGCTAAAATTCCCTGAGATCTATGGCAAAATGATGGTTTTCTCACCAAGCCTTTGGATATCACCAATGATCTATCATCATGCTGGCCAGTTCGATACCAATGAAAGAAGTGCCTTGTATTTATATGCAGGGGGCATGGAGAGTAATGTGCACTTACCCAATGTGAAAAGATTAGATGGGGTCTTACAACCTAAGTATATAGATGCTCAGCATGGTCGATACAAATGTTCAATTTATGAGAAAGGGCAGCATGGTGAGTATTATTGGGCATTTGAATTTCCCAAGGCGATTAAATGGCTTTATTTTACAGAAGAATGATTTTCAAGGAGATACAGAATATTGAAGAAGCTGAATCCATAGTGGTTCCATTTCTTAAGAATGAAATTGATCAAGAGTTAGTCGCGCAATTAGCGGGAGTAACTGAAAAGATCTTTTTCGATGGCAACTTTAAGCAATTAATGTCTCTGCCAAGGCGAAATGGAAAGCAATGGATTTACCTGATTGGTTTAGGTGATGATAAAGATTTAAGCCAAGCACAAGAAGCATTTAGATGGCTAGCACACAAAAGAGCTAAGCAGTGGACAAGTCAGGTTGGCGTTAAGCTAGATCATTTGTCAAATGATTATCAAGAAGCCTGTGCACTAGGATTTGGACTTTCAACCTACCAAATAGGGCGCCTCAAAACAGAAGTAAAGAAAGGCTCAGCGTTAGCCGATGAAGTTTTTGAAGTATTGGTAAAATCAAACGCCTACAATCAGCAAACACTAGAGAATGGGCAGGCTACAGCAGAGACCATGAAATCTATTATGGCTTTAGTTGATGCTCCTGGTAATGTTAAAATACCTCGCTATTTAGCCGAATGGGCACAAAAATCAGCTGAGGCAAATGGATATGACTGTACCATATTTGGAGAGAAAGAGCTTGAGCAGAAAGGGTTTCATGCACATTTAGCGGTCGGTCAAGGGAGTAAGTTTGAATCGGTATTGATTCAGTGTCAGTATGAAGGTAATCCGGGTGGAAAGACCATCGCATTAGTAGGCAAGGGAGTAACTTTCGATACGGGTGGATTGTCAATCAAACCTTCCAATAACATGCACTACATGAAATCGGACATGGGTGGTGCAGCAGCGGTGCTTGGAACCGTTGAATTAGCAGCTAAGCTTAATCTACCCGTGAATCTTGTTGGGGTTGTTGGAAGTGCTGAGAATGCCGTAGATGCCAATAGTGTGAAACCTGGTGATGTAATCGGGTCTTATTCGGGAAAAAGTATTGAGGTAATTGATACAGATGCTGAAGGACGTTTGGTGTTGGCCGATGCCATCAACTATACCATTAAAACCTTCAGTCCTGATCAAATCATTGATTTAGCGACATTAACAGGTTCTAGCGTAATGACATTAGGATATTCAGCCGGAGCTATGTTTACAAATAATGAGGAGATGAAAGCCGGCTTGGAAAAAGCAGGTACATCAACACACGAGCGAGTTTGGCAATTGCCTTTATTCGATGATTTTAAGGGTGATTTGCATTCTGATGTTGCCGATGTAAGAAACTTTAGTGGTAAACCTATCGCAGGAGCCATTACCGCTGCTAAGTTCTTAGAATACTTTACAGAAGATCATACAGCTTGGGCTCACTTAGATATTGCAGGTGTGGCTTTTGGAGATTCACCTTATTCAAAGATGAAATCAGCCAAGGGATATGGCCCTAGATTATTAATTGAATATATCAAATCACAGCTTTAGATATAAAACCACAAGTATCAGAAAATGAGAACTTTAAATATTCTTTGTGTTTCTACCTACTTCAAAGGATCTGAATTTATGATCGCAGCTAAAGAAGCAGGAAATAATGTGTATTTGCTTACCAAACAAAGCTTGGAGCATGAGGCTTGGCCTAGAGAGCATATCGATGATTTTTTCTTGGTTGAAGATGATTGGAATTTGGCCAATGTTGAGAAGGGAATCGCTTATCAGATGCGCTCTATTCATTTCGATCGTTTTGTGGCTTTAGATGACTTTGATGTAGAAAGAGCTGCTGCTTTACGTGAGCAATTTAGAATGCCAGGAATGGGTCAGACGATTGGTCGATTCTTTAGAGATAAGCTAGCCATGCGTATCAAGGCTAAAGAAGAGAATATTCCCGTTCCTGAGTTTACAGCTTTGTTTAATGACGATGCGGTGAATTTATTCGCTGATACGGTACCTGCACCGTGGTTAGTAAAACCGCGTTCTGAAGCTTCTGCCGCAGGCATTAAGAAGGTTCACTCTAAAGATGAGTTATGGCAAGTGATTCACGATTTGGGAGATGAAAGACATATGTTCTTAGCCGAAAGGTTTGCTCCAGGTGCAGTTTATCACGTGGATGGATTGAATTACCATGGAAAAGTGATCTTCTCAAGGGTAAGTCAGTATGTTGATACGCCATTCGAAGTGGCTCATGGTGGTGGCGTTTTCAGATCAGCTATTGTTGAGCAAGAATCTCCTGATGACTTGGCTTTAACTACCTTAAATGAGAAGGTGATGCAGGCCTTCGGTATGCAGCATGGTGCTTCTCATACTGAGTTTATCAAGTCTAATGAGACGGGTGAATACTTCTTCTTAGAGACTTCTTCACGTGTAGGAGGTGCCAATCTTGCAGGTATGGTTGAAGCTGGTTCTAATGTTAATCTGTGGGCCGAATGGGCTAGGATAGAAGATGCTACTTTGAAAGCTATTCCTTATGAGTTACCTGAAATCAAGGCTAAATATGCAGGTATTGTGGTGTCTTTAAGTCGTTTTGAGCACCCGAATACGAGTTCTTTCAGTGATGCCGAGATTGTTTGGCGTATGGATAAACCATGGCACATCGGTTTAATCATTGCGGCTGATACAAGAGAAAGAGTACTGGAATTACTCAATCATTATACCCATAGAATTGCCAATGAATTCCATGCGAGTGCACCTGCTCCAGATAGTTTAACCTAATTATTTTAGATAACTAATATAATTAGTAATTTTACCTTTCCAATTCAACCTAAAATCGGAAAGGTAAATGTATCTGAATACACATACGTATTACAGCTTTAAGTATGGTACGTTCGATACCAAGACGCTCTTGCAGGAAGTCAATGCTGCAGGAGCTTCTTCATTTGTGCTCACCGATATCAACAGTACGGCAGCTTCTCTCAATTTTGTCCGTTTATCTTCTAAATATGAAATTAAGCCTATATTAGGTATTGATTTTAGAAATGGGTCTGACCAACTATTTGTCGCTATTGCTCATAATAATCAAGGCTTCCATGAGCTTAATGACTACCTCTCACATCACTTACATTCCGGAGAAGAAATACCGGCAAGAGCCCCGAGATTTCAACATGCTTTTGTGGTATATCCCTTTACTAAATATGATGGTTTTAAACTAAAAAAATTAGAATACATAGGAGTGAAGCCGAGTGATATTCCTAGGTTGATTTATCCGCCTCACCAAATGGATGAATCCAAATTGGTGATGCTTCCAACGGTTACCTTTCGTAGCCAGCAGAATGAGACAGGGCAATGGCAGATTAGAAAACGCGACTTTAATGCGCATCGATTGCTACGTGCCATAGATAATAACACACTGCTCAGTAAGCTCTCTAAGGAAGAAGAAGGTAATCCCGATGATTTTCTGCGTCCTGTAGACGAGCTCAAACGCATCTATGTGGCATATCCTTACATGATCGAGAATACGCAAAAACTCCTCGATCAATGTGCCATCCATTTTGATTTTGAGGGTGAGAACCTCAATAAGAACCTCAAAACCTATACAGGGAGTAATGCTGGTGATTATGCCATGTTAGAGGAATTGTGTGAGAAAGGTTTACCGTATCGGTACAAGAGCCCCAATGAAAGGATCTTAAAGCGTATCCAAACGGAGCTGGAGGTGATTAAACAACAGGGCTTTATGTCTTATTTTCTCATCAATTGGGATATCTGCAAGTATGCCCGTAGCAAAGGTTATTTCTATGTAGGTAGGGGGAGTGGGGCCAATTCTGTGGTGGCCTATCTATTGCGCATTACGGATGTGGATCCGATTGAGCTAGATCTGTATTTCGAACGCTTTATCAACCTCTACAGGCAAAATCCCCCTGATTTTGATGTAGACTTTTCCTGGAAGGATAGAGAGGATATTACTCAGTATATCTTCAAACGCTTTCCAAATACGGCTTTATTAGCAACTTACAGTACATTTCAGTTTAGGGCTGTAATTCGTGAATTGGGGAAAGTCTTGGGGATTCCACCTCATGAAATCGATCGGATTCAATCTGTCAATCCAAGTGAGTTAGATGAGATGCAGCAGTTGGTGCTGCGCTATGGTCGTTATATCGAAGGCTTTCCCAGTCATTTGAGCATTCATGCTGGAGGCATTCTCATTTCAGAAAGACCGATTCACTATTACACGGCTACTGATTTACCTCCCAAAGGCTTTCCAACAACTCATTTCGATATGGTGATTGCTGAGGATATTGGCCTCTATAAGTTCGATATCCTGAGTCAACGGGGATTGGGTAAGATCAAGGATAGTTTAGAAGTAATTGAGCGGAATCACCCTAAAGATCCACGGTTTGATATCCATGATATTCAGCGATTCAAACAAGATGCTAGGGTCAAGGCACTGCTTCGCGAAGGCAAAGCCATTGGCTGTTTCTATGTAGAGTCGCCTGCTATGCGTATGCTGCTGAAGAAACTGAGGGTAGAAGAGTACTTAGGTTTGGTAGCTGCGAGCTCAGTGATTCGTCCCGGAGTGGCACAGTCGGGGATGATGCGTCAATACATATTGCGATTTAGAGAGCCTGAGAGGCGAAATGATGCCCATCCGGTGATGCGAGATATTATGCCCGAGACTTACGGTGTGATGGTTTATCAAGAAGATGTGATCAAAGTAGCGCACTATTTTGCAGGGCTCACGCTAGGAGAAGCAGATGTGTTACGCAGAGGAATGTCCGGGAAATACCGCTCTCGAGAAGAGTTTCAGAAGGTACAGAATAAGTTCTTTTCTAATTGTTTAGAGAAAGGCTATGCCCCCAGTTTAGCTAAGGAGATTTGGCGACAGATTGAAAGCTTTGCCGGCTATGCTTTTGCCAAAGGACATTCAGCTTCTTATGCCGTTGAGAGCTATCAGAGCTTGTTCTTAAAGGCCTATTATCCACTGGAGTATATGGTGGCCACTATGAACAATGGAGGTGGTTTCTACCGTGTAGAGCTCTATGCACATGAAGCCTTTATGCACGGGGCAGACATTCAAGCACCTTGTGTGAATCAAAGTGAATACCTCTGCACCATTTATGGTAAAACGATCTTTATGGGGATGGCTTTTATAAAGGAGCTGGAGACTGGAGCTGCAGAAGCCATTCTTGAAGAAAGACAAGAAAACGGGGTGTTTATGAGCTTCGATAATTTCTTAAAGCGCGTAGAAATCTCTTTGGAACAACTCAGTATTCTGATTCGTATTGGCGCATTTCGTTTTACGGGCACCTCAAAGAAAGCTTTGTTATGGGAAGCCCATTTTCAATTGGGGAATCATAAGAAGACTAATCCAGTAAAGATGCTCTTTGATCCTGAAGTGAAGCGTTTTGAGTTACCGGTACTCAGTTATGATCTTCTAGAAGATGCTTTCGACCAGCAGGAGTTGCTAGGATTCCCGCTTTGCAATCCTTTTGATTTATTGAAGTCCGTACCTCAACAGGAAGTGTTAGTAAAGGAGATGGAGCACCATAAAAATAAAGTAGTGAAGATGGTGGGATACCTTGTTCACATTAAGAACACCTCTACTTCAAAAGGCAAACGGATGTATTTTGGTACTTGGTTGGACCGTGAAGGCTATTTTATTGACAGCACACACTTTCCTCCGGTAGCTGCTCGCTATCCTTTTAGAGGCAAAGGAATTTATGAGTTGACCGGAAAGATCGTAGAAGAGTTTGACTTCCTCAGTATAGAGATGATTTCTATGTGCAAATTAGAGTATGTGCATGACCCTCGATACGCTGAAGAACCAAGGCATGCGCAGATGGGAGTGGAATCAGGTGAACAGAAATCATATCCACATAAATAAAAGGCACTTCATTTTCTCTAAAAGATCATTAGGTTTAAGTATTAACTAATACAAGATCAATGAAACTACGACTAAACTTTTTGCTGATTCTGGCGCTAATCATTTCAGCCTGCTCAGCTCCTGAGAAATCTGTTGAGGAAATGACAGAAGCAGAACTCATGGAATATGCACAAGGCATTCACGACCGTGTGATTACACTGGATACACACTGTGATATCCGTACATCCAACTTTACCGAAGAAGTAAACTATACCCAAAGACTATCGACACAAGTTAACCTGCCTAAAATGGAAGAAGGAGGGCTAGATGTAGCTTGGTTTATTGTTTATACAGGACAGAGCGGACTGGATGAAGATGGGTATGCTAGAGCCTATGAGAATGCAGATGACAAGTTCAAGGCAATCCACAGGCTTTGTGAGGAGATTGCTCCGGATAGAATAGGACTGGCCCTAACATCTAATGATGTAAGAAGAATTGCTGCTGAAGGTAAAAAAGTTGCTATGATTGGCATTGAGAATGCCTACCCCGTAGGTACCGACATTTCAAGAGTGAAAGAATTCGCGGAAAGAGGCGCACGTTATATGTCTCTTTCTCACAACGGCCATAGCCAGTTTAGTGATTCAAATACAGGAGAACGAGATAGTGTTTGGCTGCATAACGGTTTAAGTGATTTGGGAAGAGAAGCAATTGCTGAGATGAATAAGTGGGGTATCATGATAGACCTCTCTCACCCTTCAAAAGAAGCCAACATGGAAACAATGAAGCTTTCAAAAGCACCTGTAATTGCCTCGCATTCATCGGCTAGAGCCATGAATAACGTAAGTAGAAACTTAGATGATGAGCAATTGATGATGCTCAAGGAAAATGGTGGAGTTGTTCAAACTGTAGCATTCAGAAGCTATGTAGACTCAGAAAAGAACCGAGTGCATAGAGAGAAGTCTAACGAAGTAATGGCGGAGATTGCAGAAAGAGAAGGGTTTGAAATTAAGCCAGGCGGTATGTTTAGAGCCATGACGGGCGATCAGCGTTCAAAGTATAGAGAAGAGTATAATGCCTTTCAAGAAAAGCATAAAGCAGAGATTGCAGAGAAAATAGATGCTATTGCACCACCGGTTGATGTAGCTGACTTTGTAGACCACATAGATTACTTAGTTGAAAAGATTGGAATAGAACACGTTGGCATAAGCTCTGACTTTGACGGAGGTGGGGGAGTTGATGGTTGGAACGATGCTTCCGAAACATTCAACGTGACCATGGAATTAGTGAAGAGAGGTTATACTGAAGAACAAATTGACATGATTTGGAGTGGTAATCTACTTCGGGTTTTAGATGAGGTACAAGAAATAGCCAAACAGATACAGGCTGAGGATTAAGAAAAAAGGGAGTTATGCTCCCTTTTTTTTATTGATATCATTCAGTTTATCATTCATGGCTTCCATACCTTTTATCACCTGATTAAAGCCATCTTTTAGAACATAAAGTATTGCCAATACTATCACTAGAATGGCCACTAAGAGTATAATTTCTATCATGATTGTTTAGTGATTATTTTTTCAATAATCTACTCAGAAGTATTGACATCAATCGACTTTTGACCTTTCTTTGTATTTAGATTAAGTCTAAATTAATTTATGAGAGAGATATCGTTATTGGAGAGTTGGGTTGAGGATGAATCTCTTTCATTTAAGGACGAGTTAGCTCATGGTTCGTTTATCGGTCAAGCAGATTGTTGTTTGAAGAAATGCTGCAAAAAATACAAAAAGAAGGGCAAGAAGATGTGTAAAAGCTGTCCTAAGAGATAAAAGAAAAGGCCACTCAATTTGAGTGGCCTTTTCCATATAAATAGATAGGTTGTTACTTACTCAAGACCAGCAATCAACTTCTCATTCAATCTCACATAATCAGGGTTTCCACCTGCTTTTGCTAGATCAATTGATTCTTTGGCTGTCGCAATAGCTTCTTCTTTTTTACCTAGTCTAGCTAAAAGTTTAGCTTTTAAATGAACGACCCAATATTGTTTTTGATTGCTTCCTTCAATCGCTTTGTTCACCCATGAAAGGGCCATATCATTATCGCGCTCTGTGTCATAATAGTAGCCTGCAGCTTGAAAGTAAACACCTGGGTTTTCTGGAGTAGCATCAATCACTTGTGCTTTAATATCGGCCATTACAGCAGCATCTACTTCGCTTTCGATGTTGAACATTGCCTTAGTATGTTCCCACTTCATATTCAGGTTCGCTGAATTCATGGTGAAATCTGAAAAGCTCATTGTAAATGTTTCGTACATGCTACTTGGGTGCTTAACAGGTACCTCAAATCTTAATTGATCTTCAGCTTGATCATAGCCCATTGATCCCCACCAAGTAAGGTTCTTGCTTAGGATTATGGTAGCAGTTTCCTCTGTGAATTGGGTATAAAGCGCATATTCTCCTGCTGGTACAGGATTACCGTTCAATTTAACGTCTGTAGAGAATGAAATTTTGGTAGAAGCATTAGCACCTGTTCTCCATACCTCATTATAAGGAATTAGATTACCTGCAACTTCTCTGCCTTTAGCACTAGGTCTTGAATAGACCACTTTAACTTCGGTTAAACCCACAGTTCCTTTCAACTCAAATGTTGGGCTAGGCGCAGGCATTTTAATTTGTGCAATTGCTTGGCTCGCCATTAGCAAGCATACAATTAGATAGGTAAGTTTCTTCATGGTTTTAGATTATTCTTCAAATATAAAAAAAGGCTCATCTATTACAGAAGAGCCTTTTTAAGAAGTTTTAAACTTTTTTAGTTAGTAACCTTAATTGGGAATTTCACAGATACATTTCCCCAAGCTAACTCTATATTGGCGTTGTCCTTATCATTTTTGTCAAAGTCGGTCATGTCAATTCTAAAGGTTTCTACGGATGCAGAAGTTTTAGTGGCTGGAGCAGTAAATCTTACAACGTCTTGAGATTCATCATACTGAGTACCCCAAGATTTTGCTTTATTAATGATAATGGTCCATTCTCCGTCTCCAGGAATTGAATACATTGAATATTCGCCTGCTGGCACTGCTTTTCCACCAAGCATTACATCTTTATTGAAATTGATTTTAGTGTTGGCGTTAGCACCTGTTCTCCAAACTTTACCCGCTGGAGCCAATTTAGCCATGTCTCTACCATCTAGACTTGGTCTAGAATAGACGATTTCCATTTCGGTATTACCTACCATTTGCTTAACAGTTGCAGTTGGGCTAGCTGCTGGTCCTCTTTGCGCCATTACGTTATTGCTAAGCGCGAAAACAAAAAGTACTACTAAAAGTGATAATGTTTTTTTCATGTTGAGTGAGATTTTAGATTCGCAATGTTAAACTGATTTTAGAAATTAAAGTTGCCTTTGTGTCTAAACTTCCGCTTGACTTTTATGAAAGGGATGATGTAGTTCTGATTGCTAAAGAGCTTTTAGGTAAAAAGCTATGTGTTCAAAGTGCTGAAGGTCTGGTAGTTGGGAAAATCACAGAAGTTGAAGCTTACGCTGGAAGAAATGATAAGGCAAGTCATGCACGTGACGGTTTAAGAACTGAACGAAATAAGGTGATGTATGCTAAAGGAGGAACTAGCTATGTCTATTTGATTTATGGCATTCACCATCTGTTTAATGTGGTGACTAATATAAAAGGTAGGGCCGATGCTGTTTTAATTAGAGCGATTGAACCACTTGAAGGCTTTGATCTTATGCTTGAAAGAAGAGGCAAATCTAAGGTAGACAAATCACTTAGTTCTGGTCCAGGTACTTTAAGTCAAGCTCTAGGAATTAACTATAAAGTCCATAATGGGTTAAACTTATTGGATGACCTTGTTTGGTTAGAAGATCAGCCCTGCTTAACAGATGATCAAATGGTTACTAGTACAAGGATAGGAATAGATTATGCAGGTGAGGATGCCTTAAAGCCTTGGAGATTTTACATGAAAGATAGCGTATGGATAAGCAAAAAATAGAGATTCTCGTAGCCACTAAGGTTTGGGACCCGCAGGAATGGGTAGACAGTCTGAGTCAATTTGATACGGTTTCTAAAGTTCATGTTTGGCCTACAGAAGAAGATCTCTCTAAGGTAGAAGCACTTTTTGTATGGAAACCACTGGATCAAGGCGTAATAGAAAGGTTACCAAACCTCAAATGGATCAGCTCTTTGGGTGCTGGAGTGGATCATTTAGTTGGAGATGCTCAGATTCCCTATAGTATACCCATTACCAGAATCGTTGATCCTTTTTTGGCAAGAGACATGAGCAATTATGTAGCTATGGGCGTTCTTATGCATCAGAGAAACATGGGTGCTAATCAACAGAATCAGAACCATTCGAGTTGGGAACGACTGACGTACTCAAATCTAAAAGTAGGAGTAATGGGGCTCGGAAAGCTGGGCTCACATTGTGTCAATCTATTGCGCCAAATGGGTTTTGATATGTCTGGATGGAGTAGAACATTAAAGCATATTGAGGGTGTAAAGACCTATGCACAGACTGAACTAAAGCCATTTCTCTCGGAGCTAGATGTTTTAGTCAATTTACTTCCGGTTACCCCCGATACAGAAAGCATATTAAATTCTAATCTTTTTGAGCAGCTACCGCAAGGAGTCTATTTAATTAATGTGGCCCGTGGAAATCATCTCGTAGAAGAAGATCTAATCGCTGCTCTGAATAATAATCATCTTTCAGGAGCATTATTAGACGTCTTTCGACAAGAGCCTTTGCCCAAAGAGAATCCTTTGTGGACACATCCAAAGGTTACTATTACACCGCATGTGGCGAGTGTAACAAACCCATCATCGGCCTTAGAGTTACTCAAAGCGAATATCAAACGCTTAATTCATGAAGAGGAACTACTTCATGTAATTGATCGAGAAGCAGGCTATTAATCAGTTTTCATCAGGTGGCGTGATCATAATATGTGCTCTATACAGCCCTGGGAACATCACCCAAGGATGGCCTTTGCCATTAGGTCTTTCGGGTAAACCTGTGGTTTCGGCAGTGGCTAGGGGAGTATAGATTACATATCTAAATTTCCCGCCTTCGAGTTTGTCCTCTTCAGCATTGTAATTGGCATTGGCACCGTAATAAATGGCTAGTGTAGATCCATAATTTGGTTTTTGAAGCGTACCCTTCATCATCTCTTCTTCACGCATCTGAAGAATTTCACCTCTATTCTTTCCTTCAGCTCTTAAGTCTCTTCCTCGCTTCATAAAAGGTTCTACATCTTTGGGATAAGAAACAACTTCGAAGCCTTCTTGAAATGGGTTGTCCGCGCGAACCACAAAGTTGTTGGTACCTTCTCTTAGTGTTACCATTTCACCCTTCTCATTAAAACCAAAAACGTGAGCGCCTTCTCTTTCTCCGGCTGGGGCTGCTAAAACCGCCATTTTAATCTGTTGTTCTTTAGATGTTTGTGCTTTTAAATTCGTAAAAGAACACAGTAAAAATGCTGAAACTATAAGTATCCTGATTTTCATATTACTCATTTTGAATAAAGATAGTAACCAATTCTTTATCCGGCACCTTCTAATAAAAACACCTCAGTAACTGCTGATGGAATAAATAGGAATACGATAAGAATCACAGCTCCAACTACAAGACTTAGCTTACGTCTGATTCCTTTTAAACTGTAATGAGCGGTTAGCTTTGACAAGAAGTACAAGGAATGAATGAGTTGGAAGAAATATACTAGCATAAAAATGTTGAATGACTCGTCACCCGACATGTTGATTCTTAAGGGCCCATTGACTAGGAAAGACACAATGTAGATTGTGGCAAACTGATAACCAATAAAGGCCATAAATACTCGGGTATCACCGGTGTTTAATCCTGATACTAGCTTCCATAGCCACATAATTCCGATAAAAACAAAGTACAGTACCACAAAGAAGAGGAAGAAGATGATCTGGTCCATCCAATGGTCTGAACTTGCATTGGTGGCTGTTTCCTCAATTACTAGAAATGTAAGAGACAACATGAAAATGCTTTTCAGCAAACTGAAATCGGTGAAGTAGCGAATTTTCTTTCCTTCACTTAAACGCTCTTGGTTTTCTTTCTCAACATCTCGTACGTTTAGACTTAGCGGTTTAGTAAACCATTTGGTAACCGTTTTTATGATTGAGAAAAATAGATTCACGTCACCAAAGATGGAGTTTCCTAAGCCAAGAAGAGTTGATTTGATTTCACTGACAAGATTGTCTTTTGCCTCAATTAGTTCTTCTTTAACGTCATCAATAAAGTCATCTGCTTCTTCTTTGATAACATCTTCAATCTTGTTAAAGGTTGATTTACTGTGTGTGTCCATAAACTAGTTTTAATGTAAAATACTAAAAAGTGCCCAATCATTACAGATTGGTAGATAACCGATCCATGCATAGCTAGATTTCAATTTGCAATTAGAGAGCATTAATTGTAATATCAGCTACACAATAAACACAACTAAACATGAAGGCCATTCTGCGTTCTACACTTTCCCTATATCTATTATTATTTATTTCATTATCTGTCGTTGCACAAGATTACAGTGCATTCGATAAGGCAAGGATTATTAAAAGTACTGATCCAACCATAATCAAAAAGTACATTGACAATAATTACCTGTTTAATCAGGCCACAATTGATGCGAATCTGGACGTGGCAACTTCCTTGAGTGTATTCAGGAAGATTAACTATCTGAATAACCTTATAGATCAAGAGTCTCCCTTGGAGAAATTCGATTATATCATAGAGAATGATAAGAAGGTTTTTGATTTCTCCACCATTGTGAAGTTTCAGTTTTTGGCACCTTCTTTTAAGCAAGCCTTTGCAGAGATAGATGCTACAAAATCGATGAGCGATAGCACAAAAACTGTAGCTATAAGCTTATTACAATCGCCAAGTCCTGAGCAGACTCAACAAGTAGTGGGTAGTGGTGGTACTCCTTCAGGGGCTAGCTTTGCTACTAATCTTATAGAGGCTACTGCTAATCTACTTTTAGAAAGAGCCAAACAAGAGCTTGCCAATAGCTTTTATGGTGCACTTCAAGCCAAGTTAGATTCAATTAGGGTTCTGAACATTATGTTCCCAAATACAACCGAAATCTTCGTAACAAGAGATCCTTTTACGCTGCCTAGCATGGGGACTGCTTGGAAGAGTGCTTTTGAATTAGACTTAAGGGCAATACCAGATCATGCAATTGATTTCTTGATTTATGAAGTGCCAGAAAGAAAAGTAGAGTGGGAGACACTTGGTGCTTTACTAGCTATGCTAGAGTCACTTAAAGATGGTAAACACATGTATGAGGCCATTAATATCTTGAATAAAGACATGCCTCAAGACAGTGATTTGAAACAGCCTATCAAGTTGCTTCAGATCATTAGTGAGCAGAGTTTAAATAGCGGTAATAATAGTGGAGAGCTGGTTTGGGCTTCTTTAGCTGACTTTAGAAAATTAGGTAAGGATGGCCAAGCCATGTATTTAGGATTCTTAATGCAGGTAATTGAATCGGAAGGTTTTGATGTTGAAACCATTACTTTATCAAAGCTCAATGATCTTGTGGTTGATCTCTCTAATTTCCTTTCTGCCTTCGAAAAAGCGCAGTCTGCTATAAAAATGGCAAAGGAAAAGCCTGAACAACTCACAGAAGCATATAATAGTCTTACTAATTCGACCTCAGAAATGCTTTCAGCCCTTAAGACGGCCATTGAAGACATTGAAATTAAAACAGTTGCTGATGGCCCAGAGATTGTTCTTTCCGATGTATCGGCCAAGATTGAAACGCTTCAAAAAGCATTCAATATTCTCAAGAAAGGTAAGCAAGCCATTAATGCGAAGGAATATGGTCAGCTCTTACCGATTCTTCTTCAACTATTCGAAACCATTGACACCAAGACTTATGATCAGATTCAGGCTGAGATTAAAGGATTCAAGAATGATCTCGTCAGAGATCTGAACGATTTAAATAAGAAAGATTATTTAGACGATTTGATTAAATACGTAGAGTCTGATACTGCATTTGCTTTTACTGGCCTTGAATCGATTAAGTCAATCATTCAAGATGAGAAAGTACAGGTATTGAAATTGATTAGTCCCGATGCTAAGGCTGGCCTTCGAGCTTCCACCTATAATCTAGTGGTGTCGTACTTAGAAAAGCTTAAGATACATGTACCTATTGAGTTAATTAGGATAACTACATTCATTACAGATGTTACAAATGCCAAAGACAAGGAAGAACTTCAAGGCGTATTAGATGCGGCTATTTTACCTGTTGGTTCTTACAGAATGAAAAGGCAACCGCATTCGAAATCTATTTTCTTGCAAGGCTTTGCCGGTTTTACAGGAGGATACGAATTGCCTTCTCAAGACGGAGCCAATGCCGACTTCTCCGGAATTCAAGGTGGACTGTTTTTGCCAGTCGGCTTTGAATATGTGAAAGCTAACCTTAGGGGTGGTTATTCAGGTATGTTTATTTCTATTGTAGACTTAGGCGCTGTTGGGAAATTTAGTTTGGACAATGAGATTGCCATGGGAAATAATACCATGACGGCTGAGATGCCTCCTTTAACATTTTCGAATGTCCTTTCACCTGGCCTCTTTTATACAAATGGATTGAGTAATGTGCCGATTACTTGGGGAATGGGGGCAAGATATTCTCCAGAATTAAGGTCTATTGAAACAACGGACCAAAATGGTGATCCAGTTGGTACACCAAATCTAGTAGGTGGTTTCCAATTCAATGTTTTCTTGGCAGTTGATATTCCTTTATTCAGAGTATTCTACAAGAATACGAATTGAGAAGTCTAGTCTTTCTTAAATAGACCTTTGCTAAAGGTTAAGAAGTCTTGAAAACCTTCTTTCGTAAAAACTGATTTAACCACTTGCCATCTGTTCTCGAACGGAGGGTGAGTGGTTTTCTTATTTGTGGATTCGGTAGTCGATGAAGAAGATGCTTTTGCGTCTGCCAAAGAAGGAGATTCAGAAGGATTGTACCCCATAATCTTATTCGATTGTTCGAAGCTTTTGTTGGCTTTCTCCTTATAACCTAACTTTTCCTCAACAAGCCCCTTATTATTCAGTGCAATGGCATCTTCCGGGTCTAGTTCAATCGTTTTTTCATAATCTTGAATCGATTCTTCAAGCTTACCGATTCTATCGTAGTAAAACGCTCTTGAAGCATATCGATATGGGTTTTTAGGCTCCAAGCTTAAGGCCAAGTTGAGTTGGGTTAATGCCTCATCGTTTTTGTTGTTCAGATGAAGTGAAACGGCATAATCACCTATAAATGTTGGGTTGCTAGGTTGCAATTCGGTTAATGCTCTAAAATCATTCAATGATTCTGAAAGACGATCTATTCTAGAAAGTGCTCTAGCTCTATTGTAAAGCGCTGAAATATTATTTGACTCAGATTCAAGAGCTTTATTAAATAAATCAACCCCTTTTTCAAACTCTCCCTTTTTGCAAAACGCAACCCCTTGTTCGATCCACTTTTCTACCATCTGTCAAATTTTCCTGCAAATATAAACTCGCACCAAAACTAGTAGGTTCAAACTCGGTGAAAATTAATAACAGTAACTATATTTGATTCCTAACTATGAGTTCACATCCTGATCAGGTTTTGATGGAATTGAAGTCAGGTAAGTATGCGCCAGTGTACTTCCTTCAAGGAGAAGAAGCCTTCTACATAGATCAGATCACAAATTACATTGAAGAGCATTGTCTGCAAGAAGCTGAGAAAGGCTTTAATCAGACGGTTTTATATGGAAAGGATGTCAACATGGGTCAAGTGATTACCAATGCCAGGCGATTTCCTATGATGTCTGATCGTCAAGTGGTAATTGTTAAAGAAGCCAAGGATATTCAGGATTTGAATAAGGAGGAAGGACAAAAGCTCTTGCTCGATTATTTGGATAATCCTGTTCCGTCAACCGTTCTGGTTTTTGCTCATAAACATAAAAAGCTTGATGGCCGAAAGCCATTGTCTAAAGCAGTAGGTAAGAATGCTGTACTGGTTACCACTATGAAAGTGAAAGACTGGGATCTACCCAAATGGATAGAATCTCACGTTTCTTCAAAGGGTCTCCAAATAGATTATCATTCTACTCAAATGCTAGCAGAGCATGTAGGAAATAATTTAGAACGATTAGATAATGAGATTTCGAAGATTGAAATAAATCTTAAAGGAAATACACAAATCACTCAAGAGTTAATTCAGAAGTATGTAGGAATAAACAAAGACTACAATGTTTTTGAATTGCAAAAAGCTTTGTCTACTCGAGATGTTGTGAAGGCTACACGTATTGTGAATTATTTCAGTGCCAATATTCGTCAGCATCCAATAATACCCATGCTAGCTTTGTTGTATGGCTACTGTACCAAGTTGTTAATCCTACATTCGGCTAAAGACAAGTCAGATGGGGGATTATCAAGAGCGCTAGGCGTTCCTCCATTCGTTCTAAAAGAATATAAAATGGCTGCGGGGCATTATGGGCTAACGAAGGTTATGCAAAACATTTCTTACTTGAAAGATGCAGATTTAAAGTCTAAAGGTGTAAACTCAGGTAGCCAACCCGAAGAGGATATATTAAGAGAATTGATTTTTAAAATGATGCACTAATGAGATGTGACTGCCAAGCGACAATAATCACAGAGAAAAACTGTTTAGTGTTTAAGAAAGCAAAATCAGAAAATGCGTAAGGTCGTTATAATTTTTACCCTCGCCAGTTTTGTTTTCGGGTCATTAAAAGCTCAGGATACTTACCATCAAAACAACGAGAATCAATACTTCCGTTTCGGAATTGAATTGCTCGATAAAGAAAAGTATAGTGCGGCCCGAGAGCAGTTTGAACAATATCTTGAAACAGGTACAGACGCTATTAAAAAGGCAGATGCTGAATATTATGTGGCATACTGTGCACTTAACTTGAATAATGCAGATGGCACGCAGCTCATTTCTACATTTGTTAAGAAATACCCTAATCATCCTAAAGCAGCAAAAGCCTATTACAGTCTGGGAGTATCTGCATTTGATGCTGCAGATTATGATACGGCAAACAGATACTTGAAACTGGCAAACCTAGCCACATTAAGTTCGACAGAAAAGGCTGAAACCAACTTTAAAATTGCTTATTCCGCTTTTGCATTAAACAAGAAAGAAGAGTCAATCAAGTATTTTGATATTGCCAAGCGTCAGCAAGGATCTTATACGGCCGATGCTAACTATTATGCTGGTTTTTTGGCCTACATAGATTCTGACTATGATAAGGCTTTGATTGACCTTAAAAAGGCTGGTGAAAATGAGAATTATCAAAATAGGGTGCCCATTATGTTGGCCAGTAGTTATTACAAGCAGCAGCGATATGGTGAGTTATTGACCTATGTAGCTAACTACAAAGACATTGAAACCGAAAGTCGAAGAATTGATTACTTATATCAAATATATCAGCTAGCTGGTGAGGCTGCTTATGAAGAATCTCGCTATGCAGAGAGTTTGGATTACTATGGGCTTTACAGACAATTGGCCGAAAGATCCATTACAGAGCAAACACTCTATAGAATTGCTTACGCGAACTATGCGCTTGGAAACGTTGAACCTGCGATTGAAGACTTTAAAAGAGTGGCGCTGAAGGATGATACACTCTCCCAATATGCCTCATATTATTTGGGGCAACTGTATGTTGGTCAAAGCAACTATCTATTCGCTACATCAGCTTTTGATAAAGCCAGCAAGTTAGAATTCAATAAACAAATACAGGAAGAGTCAGCATTCAATGTGGCTAAAGTGAATTTTGAAGCCAAAAAGTATTCTCAGGCTATTATCTCATTGGATCGATTCGTGAAACAGTATCCAGCTTCAAATTATGTGTTAGAAGCTAATAACTTATTGTCCGAAGCATTCTTAAATACTAATGATTTCACCAGAGCAATTGCTTTCATAGAAAGAATTGAAAATAAGAGTGATAGAATTAAAGAAGCTTACCAGAAAGTGACGTTTTACAAAGGCACAGAATACTATAATACAGCCAAGTACAAAACGGCTATTCAACTTTTCGATAAATCATTAACCTATCAAATTGATAAGGATTTAGTCACCGCTTCTTATTACTGGAAAGGAGAGGCCTTTGCTACACTTAGAGATTATAGATCAGCAATTGACGCTTATCAGAAAGTCTTTTCAACAAGAAATAGAACTTCTGATTACAACCTGAAGGCAAATTATGGCTTGGGGTATTCATATTTTAATACGAGAGATTATCCGAATGCTAGAATTTATTTCAAACGTTATGTCGATGCGCTTCAGAATGCACAAAACAGACAGAATTATAATGATGCTATTCTAAGGTTAGCCGACTGCTATTATGTCGATAAGGAGTATGCTTCGGCTATATCTTACTATCAGAGAGCAATTGATAACAACAACCCCAACGTGGATTATGCTTATTTCCAGAAGGGGGTTGTAAGAGATTTTCAAGATAAGTCGGATGATGCCATTGCTTCTCTTGATGTAGTAATTAATCGCTATTCAAGATCACTTTATTATGATGATGCGATTTATAAAAAGGCACAGATTCAGTTAGAGACTAGAAAATTCAGGGAATCGATTCAGGGTTTCACTAGAATTATCGAAAGGCTAGATCAATCACCGTTTATTCCATACGCTTATGAGAGTAGGGCCTTAGCCTTCTTTAATCTCAATGAACTGGATAAAGCGGAAGAAGATTATAAAACCATACTTGATAAGTATGTGACCAGTAGGGTGGCAAATAGTGCTTTGCTAGGTCTTCAAAACACGCTCAAACTGAATGATAAAGTTCTTGAATTCGATAAGTACCTCGCCAAATATCGTAATGCAAATCCAGATAACGAATCTCTAGAAAACATTGAATTAGAAGCCGCTAAGAATCTGTATTTCAGTCAAGAATACAATGCTGCAATAGGTGCTTTTGAGGAATACGAGAAGAATTATCCTGAAAGTCCATTAAGAGAACAAGCAAAGTTCTATAGAGCTGAAAGCTATTATAGACAAGGAGAAGTAGAACAGGGACTCGATTTATATTATGAGTTAGATAGGTCAGGTCAAATTAATGATATGGATGTTGTCTTTCAGCGTATTGGTGAGCTGCAACTCAAGAATGGCGACTTCCAAGAGGCGGTGAATTATTATTCCAAACTAGAATCGATTGCTAAAAGTAAGAGGCAAGAAAACGATGCATGGGTAGGTTTATTAGATGCTCACTTTAAGCTGAGTAATTATGAAGAAATGAGAACCTATGCTGATAATATTATTAAAAAAGGTAATATCTCTGTTGACGCAACGCATAGAGCTCAACTGTATTTGGGTAAATCTGCCTATAGCGAGGGTGATTTTGATGAGGCAATCGACCAATTGCTGAGTACGGTAAATATAGCCAACGATGCTTATGGTGCTGAAGCGCAGTATTTACTAGGAAGGATATTCTATCAGCAAGAGCAGTATCAGCAGTCTTTAAATACACTTTTTGAATTCAGTGAGAACTTTTCCGACTACGATGAATGGTTGGGCAGAGCTTTCCTATTGATAGCAGATAATTACATGGCGCTTTCTGAATTATTCCAAGCAAAGGCTACTGTGAATTCCATTATTGAATACTCTCCTGTGGAATCGATAGTAGAGGAAGCCAAGTTGAAACTTGCAGAAATAGAAAAGCTAGAATTAGAAACGGAATCAGAAGTGGCATCTGATACGACTCAAAACAAAGGAGGGAACCAATAATGAAGAAGTTTAGCATTATCATATTGTTCGCTCTGTGTTCCTTTTCTGTTTTATCACAGACAAGTTCCGGTGAAGTAGAAGAAGCTGAAATTGTCATTAGAAAGGACCGAAAAATCACCTTGCCACTAGCAACTAGAAACTTTGAGAAGATTCCACAGCAACCCGTTAGACAAGTAGATTCAAAACAAGAATATAAGTTTAGGAATTTCGATTACTCACTCAGTCCATTAGAGCCTTCGTTTAGAACAGTCAATTATTCTAATCAAGCAGTTTTAAGAGAAATCAATTCTAATTACATAAAAGCAGGATATGGTAACTACGGAACACCATATTTAGAGTCTTACCTAGGTTCTAAGAAAAGTGAAACCTATTTGTTCAATCTCTATGTCAGACATAGATCTTCACAAAATGGGCCTGTGTTCGATGAGAACTCTGGAAATGGAAGAACTGAAGCTGCAATTGGTGGAAAGTACTTTAATGGTGATAACACCATCTCGGGTTCTTTGAACTACCAAGGTCAGCGTGTTCATTTTTACGGTTATAATCCTGTGTTAAATCTAGAGAGAGAAGATATTGAGCAGACTTTCACCAGATTTGCCGCAAATTTTGGTATTGAAAAAACACTCAATGATGAGGTACTAGATTATCATTTAAAAACAGATTGGTCGTTTTTTAGAGACAACTTTTTAGCTCGAGAAAACAAGTTCTATTTTGATTTGGGGATCGGATATCAATTGAATGATGAACTCAGAATAAGCCTCAGATCAGATGCTATCCTATCAAAAAGGGAAGATGCAATTGAAGTGAATCGTAACTTTTTGAATGTTGAACCGAGGATCACTTATAACGGCAACGGATTTCAAATAAGTGGTGGGGTAAACTATTCTGGGGATAATGAAGTAGCTGGTATGAACATTTATCCTGCGATAAGAGGAACATTCAGCTTAGCTTCTAACCTGAGTATATATGGAGGTTATGAGGGTGGCGTTGAAATGAATACGCTAGAATCTTCAATTGCCGAATTGCCTTTTCTTCAAGCCAATTTCGATTTGAGAAATACAGAGAAGAAGAGTGACATTTTTGGAGGAGCCACAGTTACACTAACGGATGAATTAAGATTGAATGCCGGTGCCTCTTTAGCAACACTTTCGAATTTAGCATTCTATACAAATTCAGTAGGCGACTCTACTCGTTTTAATGCCTTATATGATGGTGGCGATACCGACCGCCTTAACATATTCTCTGAACTTAATTATGAAGACCCAGGTAATCTAAGGTCTTCTTTAAGGTTTGATTTCTACAATTATTCACTAAGTACTTTGGCTCAGGCTTGGCATAGGCCAGACTTTAAAGTAGCCTTTAATAACACTTTCTTTCCAATTGATAATCTGACAGTTACGGCTGACTTATACTATATAGGAGGACTTGTGGGTCAGAATGGCGAAACCACACAAGTTGTGGAGTTAGAAGACATCTTAGATTTAAATATTGGAGGTAGATATCAATTAAATGAGCAGTTTGGTGTATTTTTACAAGTAAACAACCTGTTCGGGACTGAATATCAGCGATATCTCAATTATGCTTCACGGGGTATACAGCTGTTAGGCGGGTTGTCTTTTTCTTTCTAGCAAGCACAAATCCAGCCTTCTTTAGTTTCGATATTTTATTAATTTAAAGAATCATCATCAACCTTAGCATTAATGGCAGCTAAAAAGAAAGCGGATTCTTCTGACGAAGAAGACAAAAAGAAAAAAGCACCTTCAAAACCTAGGAAGAAGGCAGCTCCAAGAAAAAAGAAAGTGGATAAGCCTAAACCTGATCCAATTGTCTCTGACGATGATTTTGGATTAGATGATATTGAGTTAGATGCTGTAGAAGAGGTTAGCGCACCCGTTGAGGATATTGTAATTGAAGAGGAAGTAGCTAAGGAGGAAGATAAAACTCCAGAGCCTAAAGAGTCTACTGATGATGCTGAAAGCAATAAAAAGACTGAAACAGTTGGTGTAGCCTCGTTTACTACATACGATAATGTAGCAGAGGAAGAACCTACTCCTGAAGTTCAAGAGGAGAAAACTGAAGATTCGCCAAAAAAAGAGCCTGAAGAGAAAGAAGAGAAAAACCGCAGTGCGTTTATGCTTCTTGCGGTTTTAGCCTTTATCGTAATTGCTGTATTGCTTTATTTCTTTGTGTTTAATGAGGAGCCCGAGCCAGAGCCGGAGCCAGAGCCTGTTAAAGTAGAACAACCAAAACCGGAACCAGAACCGGAGCCAGAACCAGAACCAGAACCTGAGCCTGTAAATACAGCAGAACTCTTCACAATTTCAGAGTCTGATGGACGTTTTTATGTCGTTATAGGAAGCTTCTACGATGAAGATCTTGCGTATGACAAAGCCAACAGTTTGGTTCAAAGTGGTACGAGTGCTTATGTATTATTGCCTCAAGATGACTTTAAATTCTATCGTGTTGGAATAAATGCAAGTTCAGATAGAGCAGGCGCTGAAAATAATATTGAAAGTTTAAGGTCAACTTTCGGGGAAAATATCTGGGTATTGAAATATTAATATGCTATTACTTCAAAATTTAGCTGCTGCTGATAGTACATCAGTAGGTAGCGAGGGAGGTTCTCTATTCTTTTTCGAATTATTACTTAAAGGTGGTTTTTGGCTCATTCCTATAGGCATAATGTCTATACTAGCCATTTACATCTTCTTTGAACGATTAAGAAACTTGAATCGGGCATCTAAAACACCATTCGAGTTTATGGAGAAGATAAAAGATCTAGTAATCAATGGAGACGTGAATGGGGCTAAGCTCCTTTGTTCTCAAACTGAGTCACCCATAGCCAAAATGATTGAGAAAGGAATCAATAGAATTGGTTCTCCACTTAAAACCATAGAGGCGTCTATTGAGAATGTTGGAAAAATTGAGGTGTATAAGCTCGAAAAGAACTTGTCTTTGCTGGCTACCATTGCTGGAGCTGCACCAATGATTGGTTTCTTAGGTACGGTATCGGGTATGATTCAAGCATTTATTGCTATTGCCCAGGAAGAGGGCTCTGTTAGTCCTAAGCTGCTATCAACTGGTATCTATGAAGCCATGATTACCACTGCAGCAGGTTTGGTTGTAGGAATCATTGCCTATTTAGGTTATAACTACTTAGTATCTAAAGTTTCTAAGGCTATCCATTACATGGAATATACTTCTATTGATTTTATAGACTTATTACAAGAGCCTCAGTAATGGATATTAAGTCAAAACATAAGGCCGATGCTTCGTTTAGCATGTCATCAATGACAGACATTGTCTTTCTGTTATTGATCTTCTTCATGTTAACAGCATCGTTTATCACACCTTCTGGTTTACCTGTTAATTTGCCAACTGCAGCATCTTCTACTATTGTTATGCAGAAGAACACGCTTTCAATTACGGCAGATTTACGGTATTCATTGAACGACAGATTAATCGATCCTGAAGATTTAGAGAGAGAATTGGCTAGATTAGTCGATGATCAAGAAGGAACTCTCAGTCTCAATATCGATGAAGCTGTTCCAACAGGTCATTTAGCGAGAGTAGGAGGTATTGCGGCAAAATTGAAGCAAAAAACTGTTTTAGTCGTTAGACCAGAATAGAATGACTGATCAAGAAAAGAAAGATAAGCGCTTCGGCACCATTTTAACAGCGGCAATTCATGTGTTGGTGCTGGGTTTATTCTTCTTTTTGGTAGCATGGAGAGAGCCGGATCCACCAATTCCTGAATACGGAATTGAACTCAATATGGGCTTTGTAGAAGAAGGAGGTGGCGATCAGGAAAATGACTTAGAAACAGAAGCAGAAGAAACAGAAGAGGATACTCCACCGGATGCCGAAGTTGAGACAGAGAACAATGAATTGGAAGAAACTGATCCAACAGAAGAAGTAGAAGAAACTGTTGAAGAGGTAGTAGAAGAAACTATTCAGGAAACCGACCCAACAGAGGCTGAGGAAGTTGTTGAAGAAACACCACCACCTGTCGAGGAAGTAACCGAAGAAGCAGTTGAAACACAAGAAGAGTCAACAGTTAAGGTTGAGGAAAAGAAGGAAGAAGTTGTTGAAGAGGTAGAAGAAAAGAAAGAAGAAACTCCTCCACCAGTAGAGAAAAAAGAAGAGGTTAAGCCAAAGCCCAAACCAAAGCCGGTAGTTAATTCGAGGGCTTTGATGGGAGGTAAGAAATCAGATAATCAAACCAAAGATCCTGCCTCCAATAATCAAGGAACATATCCTGATAAAAAAGGTAATGAAGGAGACCCTGACGGTAAAAAGAATACAAAAGGATCTAGCCCAGGAGGTGAAGATTTAGGTGTGAGCTACAGTCTCGATGGCTGGAAATGGGAGCGTCCACCTGCCGAAAAAGACAATTCTCAAATAGATGGTATTATCAAATTTGCTATTGACGTTGACGATCGAGGAAAGGTTTTAAGTGTATCTGTAATACCTGGAACTACAATCAGTGATAACACTATTGTCGATTTCTACAAGAAGCAAGTGCTTCAGCTAAGCTTCATCCAGCTAGACCCAAGTAAAACTGCAGCAGCAATCTCCAAAGGCGAAGTCACCTTTGTCATCAAGACTAATTAATTCGCATCTCTCACTCTGCCACTTCCAGAAATATTGGACGTAATAGATGGGTCACCTTTGTAATTTACATCTCCCGAGCCACTGATGTTTACATTTAAATCAGTTGTAGCTGTAGTCTGAATATCACCAGATCCGGAAATGTTAACATCGACAGTCTCGAGTATCATATCATAAGCATTAATCCTACCCGAGCCTGTAATTCTATATGTACCATTAATTCCTGAACCTAATAATTCAATATCGCCTGAGCCTGTGGTTTGTGTGATTAAGTTTCTTAAGGTTAAATCTTGCCCGCTAATGTTACCGGAGCCGCTAATCTTAAGGTCTAGATTGTTAATGATACCACAAATCGAAATGTCACCGGAGCCTGTCGTAGACAATTCGAGTTCGTCAGTATCTACACAGCTTGGAAAGTCTACACTACCGGAACCACTAAGACTCATAAGATCTATGTCTGTTTCCTGCAAGTAGATATTTATAGTTCTAGGGTTTCTGATGTTTTCATCACTATCGATGGTTAGCACACCATTGGTCACTTTTACATCAAATACATCGAATAGATTTTCATTTGCCTCAATCTCAACCAACCTAGAATTGCTCTGGACAAATTGGACATCGGCAGGAATGGCTATTCTAACGCTATGGAAATTTGAAACTTGATATGTTTCTATAATTACATCTCCTTCAGGAGTTATAGAGTTGCCATCACAGGCGGTGAGGGCAAGGATAGCTGCACAAAAAATAACTATCAGTTTTTTCATTTTGAGTTTGTTTAACCTTTTGACCAAAAGACCTAGTTTGGTCTTGCATGGTTGCAAAATTAATGAAATGAGTCCATTATCTTCGCGCCATGAATTATCAAGAGACGTTAAATTTTCTTTATGAAGCTTTGCCCATGTACCAACGAGTCGGCAAGTCTGCTTTTAAGAAAGATTTAGGCAATACCATTGCCTTATGTGCCGCTCTTGATAACCCTCAGAATAAATTCAAGAGTGTTCATGTGGCGGGTACCAATGGCAAAGGAAGTTCTTCTCATTTAATTGCCTCTATTTTGCAAGAAGCTGGGTATAAGGTGGGTCTTTATACCTCACCACATCTTAAGAGTTTCACGGAACGCATTCGAATTAATGGAAAAGCTATTAGTGAATCTTCTATTGTGGGCTTTGTAGAGGAGCATAAACGGGATATCGAAGAGATTGGTCCTTCGTTCTTTGAAATGACTGTGGCTATGGCTTTTGATCAATTTGCAAAGAACGTGGTGGACATTGCTGTAATTGAAGTAGGCTTAGGTGGAAGATTAGACTCTACTAATATCATTAAGCCTGAGGCCTGTTTGATTACCAATATAGGCTTTGATCATATGGATATGTTGGGTGACACCTTGCCATTAATTGCGGGTGAGAAAGCTGGTATCATAAAACCAAATACACCTGTAGTTATTAGTGAACGTCACTCAGAGACAGAAGAGGTATTTAGACAAAAGGCAATTGATGAGCATGCACCAATTAGTTTTGCCGATGAATTGGGTTTGCCGCATTATGAAACTGCTCTGAAAGGTAAACATCAGGAAAAGAATGTATTGGGTGTTCAAGGATTAATCGAAGTATTGGTAAAGCAGGGCTGGAAAATCACCTCAGCGGATATTAAAAATGGTCTCCTTAATGTTTTGGAGAATACGCAGCTTAAAGGGAGGTGGCAGATACTGGGCAAAGACCCTTTTGTGGTCTGTGATACCGGCCATAATAAGGAAGCATTCGAATATATTATTGATTCAATCAAAGAGACTGAATACAATAATTTATTCATGGTATTGGGATTCGTTCGGGATAAGAATGTTACTGAATTGTTGAAGAAGCTACCAAGAGCGAATTACATCTTTACAGTTCCAAATGTGCCTCGAGGAATGCCTTTAGCTGAATTAAAGGAGATTACAACTCAACTAGACATTGAAGCTGTTTATATAGAAGAAGTGAATGAAGCCATTACTCAAGCAAGAATTGAGGCTAAAGCTAATGACATGATATTTATTGGAGGTAGTACATTTGTTGTAGCTGAAATTGACGAACTATAATGGGAAGAGCTAAGCTTAAACGTTTCAACGAAAATTCAAGTCGTCATAACATTTTACAAGACGATAAACCCATCTATAAGCACTTAAAGGGGAATTGGAATAAAGATTTCTTTAAAGTGGATCAGCCAATCACAGTAGAAATGGGTTGTGGCAAAGGCGAGTACACTGTTGGTCTATCTAAGCTTAATCCTAATGAGAATTTCATTGGAGTTGATGTAAAAGGAGATAGGCTCTGGGTCGGCAGTACCATGTGTATTGAGGAAGGTATAGAGAATGCTGCGTTTTTAAGAGCCCAGATTCAGTTAATCGAAGATTTCTTTTCTGAGGATGAAGTAAGCAATATCTGGATTACATTCCCTGACCCTAGACCTAAAGACCGTGATATCAAAAGAAGACTTACTTCTCCAAGATATTTGGAGATGTACAAAAGACTTCTGAAAAGAGAGGGCTGGGTGTATTTCAAAACAGATAACCAAAAGCTTTTTGAATACACCATAGAGGTTCTAAATGAAAGATCAGATATCCAGAACTTAGATTATACTTTTGACTTGTACACTTCAGAGTTTGTTGATGATCATCATGGAATTCAGACTACATTTGAGAAGAAGTATCTGGCGCAGGGCATTAAGATTAAATATTTAAAATTCCAATTTCGATAAATGAAGCAGAACATCTTTGGAGATTTAATCAATTGGTTAACTGCGGTGTACTTAGTATCACTAGGTGTCTTGCTAGTCCTGACGAATCATGGTGATGTTGTGCTTTGGTTAAATGAGCGCCATACGCCTTTTCTAGACGTCTTATTCAAATATTGGACTTATTTAGGCGATGGTGTTTTGTTAGGTGTTCTTGGGCTGTTCTTATTGTTCACTAATTATTACCGTTTTCTACTTTTTCTAGTCGGAGTTGCCCTTCAAACTGTCTTTGTCCACATTTTTAAGCAATGGCTTTATGCTAATGAACCTAGGCCAAAGGTGTTCTTTCAAGACATTGTGGACTCTCTACATTTTGTAGAAGGCGTAGCTATCAGAGGCTATGATAGTTTTCCTTCTGGACATACAGCCTCAGGTTTCTTTCTATGCTTCTTTCTGATCATGCTGGTCAAAAATCAGATGCTTAGGTTGGTGTTCTTTATTATCGCGGTCGGAGTAGGCTTATCAAGAATTTATTTGATGCAGCATTTTGCTCGTGATGTATTTTTCGGAAGCTTTTTTGGGATTCTTAGTGTGCTCTTAGCCTTTATTTTGATGAGCAAATATGAGAATTGGGCCAAATTGCAAAAAGGCCTCTTAAAGTCTTAATTACTTCCCCAGCTGAGGATTAAAGTGGTTGGGTTTTCAAAGATATCCTTTACCTCAGCCTCAACCTTCAAGCCATCTATTTGTAGCAATTCGTCCTTGAAATCAGTTCGACTAATGATATACCCCTGATTATTCGAATTAACTACTTGCTGAATATCGGAAAGGTTATCATACCTATTGATAACTCTTTCATATTCAAAAACAAAAGCCGGATTTAGTCTCTGATAAGCGATGAGCTTAGCCTCAGGGTTAATTATGTCCCTTGTCCTTGAAACAGGATTTCTTGCATCAACAGGAGGGTAGGCAAAAAAGAAAAACAATAGGATCATGACTAACCATCCTGTAAAAATTGACTTAAGTGCTAAATCAATGTTTCTCTTAAAAATCGAGAATATGCTAGCTATTCCTACCAAACTCAGTGTTACAAAATAGTACGATACTCGAGCTTCAGATTCTAAAAGTGGATCTGCTTTTAGACCGAAATATACTCCTACAGGAAAGGCGATTAAGACTATGCTATAAATCCAAAGGCCTAGTCTGTTCCATGTGATATTCATCCACTCATTCCTGATAGTGCTTAAATAAACGCCCACCAATAATGCGATTAAAGGATAAGAGGGTGTGGTATAATTTGGGAGTTTGGTACTTGAAAAAGCGAAGAAGATTATGATAACGCTAATAGCGATCATGATCCAAAGTTGTGCTTGATTTCTAGGTTGTTTGAAGGTTTTCTTAATGGATTGAAATACAAATGGAATTACCCCTAAGAAGCCTAAAAGAAAGACATAGCCAAATGTTAGCAAGAAGATGCCTTTATGTCCTTCCATGGCATCGCTAAATCTTGAAAAATTGTGCTTAAAAAAGAATTCATCAGTCCATTGCCCTTCGGTAGCCAAATGAACTTGGTAGTACCAAGGAAAAGCTACCAAGAGCGAAAGCAGTACACCTCCAAACGGTTGTAACCTCCATATCGTCTTCCATTTGAAATCTTTGTTGATAAATAGAAATACAACAACTGATATACCTGGTAGCGCAAGCCCAATAGGCCCTTTGGTCAGAATACCACATCCTATTGCAAAGTAAAATTGAAGTAATGCCCATTTGTTGTTGCTTTTATAAGCGTCATAGAATGAGTAGAAAGCCCATGTCAAAAAGAAGATCAAATAGGGGTCTGGAACAGACATATGCATTTGCAGATTAAAGTGCAAGGAACTGATGAGCACCAAGCTACTATAGATGGCCTCCTTATCACCGAAGTGTTTTCTCGCAAAGAGAAAAGTCATGAGCACAGTTAATACAGCAAAAAGGGAGGAAAAGAATCTTGCACCTACAGCATTTACACCGAATAAAGTATAACCTGCCGACATGAAATAGTAGTGTAATGGTGGTTTGTCAGTTCTTAGATCACCATTGTACATAGGGACTACATAGTTACCTGATTCGAACATGGCCCGAGCAGCTTCAGCATTCTTTGCTTCATCTAAAGCGTAAACATCCAAGCCACCTATATTGGCAAAGGCGGTAAGCGCTGCTAGCGCAAGAATGATGGCTAAGCTGAGTAATTTTGACATCTGCGGACAAAGCTACACGAATTGTGCTTTATTAGGTATTTGAGGTAGAAAGGATTTACTTTGCACCACAATTTTTCACCATGAAATTATCTGTTGTAGTTACGGTTTATAATGAAGAGGAAAATGTAGTTCCTCTATGTGAGCAAGAGTACGCGGCACTTGAAGGAATCGACTATGAATTGATCCTAGTAGATGATGGTTCAACTGATAAAACGGTTGCCAATGCCAAGTCAGTTGCCAATGATCGAACCAAAATTCTTGTCTTCAATAAGAACTATGGCCAAAGTACTGCCATGTCTGCTGGGATCGATGCAGCTCAAGGTGAATACATTGTAACCATGGATGGCGACCTTCAGAACGATCCGGCAGATATTCCAGCAATGATGTCTAAGCTCGAATCTGAAGATGTTGATGTGGTGGCAGGTGTTAGGGCCAATAGAAAGGATGGCTGGGTGCTGAGAAAATTCCCAAGTAAAATTGCCAATTGGATTATCCGCTCTACAACAGACGTAAGGTTAAGTGATTACGGTTGTTCACTCAGGATTTACAAAAAAGACATTGCCAAGAATCTAGGTCTATATGGTGAATTGCACAGGTTTATCCCGGTTTTAGCCAAGCTTCAAGGTGCTAAAATGACAGAAGTAGATGTTAATCACCATGCAAGAATTCATGGAGAATCCAAGTATGGTATCAACAGAACCTTCAAGGTAATGGCCGATTTGATTCTGATGATCTTCTTTCAGAAGTACTTCAGAAGACCAATGCACTTATTTGGCGGCTTAGGCATCATCGCTTTTGGTTTAGGGTTCTTGATTGATCTTTATTTGGTGATTTTTAAAATTGTAACCGGAGAAGATATCTGGGGAAGGCCACTTTTACTTTTAGGTAGTATTCTTATTCTAGCGGGACTTCAGTTTATTACAGTTGGTATCATCGCAGAATTAATGATGAGAACCTACTATGAATCTCAAAACAAAAAGGTTTACAGATTAAAAGAAACCTACGTTGGACAAGAAGAAAAAGCAGTGGCTTAAGGTATTCGTTCAGCTGGTAATTGCTTTAGCAGCTGTATATTTTGTATTGAACAAAATAGATGTTGAAGCCTTCAAGGAATTGCTTATTGAGGCCAATTTTGGCTGGTTATTCGTTGCTTTTGTTCTCTTCAACGGTTCTAAAATTCTAAGCGCCCTTCGTCTAAATTACTTTTTCAGAGCTTTAGGTTTGAGGTTGTCTGAAGTCTACAATCTTAAGCTGTACTATTTGGGTATGCTCTATAATCAGTTTCTACCCGGGGGGATAGGTGGAGACGGCTACAAAGTTTACTTGCTCAATAAGAATTATGATCAACCGGTTAAGATTCTTTTAGCCGCCACTTTGCTAGATAGAATCAGTGGGGTAGTGGCATTAGGGTTTTTGTTATGTATTCTCGGTCTTTTGGGTTCATTAAACGAAGTTGTTGGCAGCTGGATTTATATTCTTTGGGCAGGAATAATCTTAATCTATCCGGTTTATCGGATATTAGTTAAAAAGCTTTTCCCAACGTTTATAAGCGTAAATAATATTACAAATGCACAGGCTATTGGTGTTCAGGGTCTGCAGGTGGTTTGTGCCTATTTTATACTTCTAGCCATAGGAGTTGAAGCTAATTTTGTGGACTATCTTGCTTTATTTTTGGTAACATCCGTTGCAGCTGCTTTACCTATCAGTTTACCTGGAGGAATTGGCGTTCGAGAAGCGATTTTTGCTTTCGGATACACCTACTTTCAAATTGATCAGACAAGCGCTGTTGCTTTAGCTACTTTGTTCTTTTTGATTTCGCTTATAAGCGCTCTTGGTGGATTACCATTCTTAAAACTTAGTAAGGAAGAAGCTTGATTTTCAGGCTCTACACTTAATTCCGGTGCCAGAATGCCCAGATCATAAGTAAGGGATGAATTACAATTAATCTCACCCAAGCGACCCATTCCGGTACACACAAGGAGCCATCGAAACAGCCTTCTGAGGTTATAAAGTGTATGTGGCTGGGTACAAATGCGATTAGCATGGCAATTATGCCATAAGCAGCAATTTCTCTTAAGCTTTTGGATAGTAGACTGAGCGCTAAAAGAATCTCTATTGAGCCTGCTAATGCATTTATAAAATATGGGTAAGTAAAATAATCAGGCAGTAAAGGAATGTAAAAGTTAGGATCTCTAAAGTGATTAATTCCTGCCAATAGATAGGCAGAGAACATCACATAGAAAGACAGCCTCTTATATTTCTCTAATTTCTGGAGTAACACGAGCATAAAACTAGATGGAAATACTAATGTTTAGTAACTCAATACGGTCACTTTGCTTTCTCCAAGTTTTTGGCTGGTGACTACAAATACTTTGTCATATTCATTTTCACTCAACATTTTGAAAGCTTCTTCACCAAGCAGGGCGTTTACCACGAAAGGCGTGGTGTTCGAATGTCCTGAGATCAGAATGGTGCCTCCAGCATGCTTAGCAAAGATGTCTTCAAGAAAGGCCATAGAGCGCGGATTATAGCTATTGATCTCTAATTCTCTCACCTCAGCAATTGGCGCCACAGTTTGCCGCGTTCTTTTATACGGTGTGGAATAAATGGCGGTGACACCTGCATTTGCTAATAATGCCTTTAGACTTTCTGCTCTTTTAAGTCCAACTTCAGAGAGGTTAGGATCTCTAGGGTCATCCTTGGCCTTTTCTGCATGACGTACCAAAATGAATGTTGTTAATTCATTCTCTTGAGCTACGGAATAATTGAATGCAAAAAGAGCAATTAGAAGGGTAAAAAATAGCTTCTTCATGGGTTGGGTAAGTTTAGTTTGAATATGACTTAGGCTAAGTCATCAATTTCTAGCACCTCTAAAATATCGGCAAGAGAATCAAAATCTTTGTAGCCTGGTCTTATTTCATTACCTCCAACGAGGGCAATACCTTTGGGTTCCAGTATTTCAAGAACTCGGTCTATATCTGATTCAGAAACCGTTGATTGTAGTACCAATGGAAATTCTACTTTACTCAGTGATTCAAAGTGCTCATCGGTTTCAATAAGAATATAGCTGAGCTTGTCTTTGGCTGTGTTCCATACAGCAGTAGCTTGGGTGTAGGAACTACATTTAAAAATCACCTCTAATCCTGAGTTAACAGCCGTCTCTATTTGTGACTCATGAGCAACTTGAACAGCTTGAAGGGAATATGCTTGAACCAAACTACTAATGTCTGTTGTCTCATTTTCTATTTCACCAACGAATTCAACACCAGAAAGCCAATCTGATATTTCTCTGAAAGCTTTAGGGTCTGTATAGTTCTCATGAGAGGCTTCAATATTAAAGCCTAATTGATCTACTCCCATGCCGGCACAATAACGTGCATCACTTAGGTTATTTATGCCACTTACTTTAACAAATGTTCTTAATGCCATGTTACTTATTTGACAACTGTTATAGAACTGCAAATGTAATTGAATTATGTTTGCAGCCTTCAAGAAACCGAAAGAGGAGAGAGGAATATTTAATGGACTTGATTAGAGTAAACGATCTAAATTTTCACCAACACACAAAAGACCACGATTCAATAATTATCACATTTAGCGCTAAATGGTGCGGTAAATGCAAACTTTTAAAGCCTAGATTAAAACAGTTGGCGAGGGAGTCAAATGATGCTATTGGTTATTTCGAGGCATTTATTGAGGATTCATCCAACTTAAGAGAGAGGCTAGAAATAGAGCATGTGCCAACCACTTTAGCTTTAGAAAAAGGTCAAGTCATTTCGAAGACGCATAAGATTGAAAAGTCGATTATCAGTAAGATGACCGAAAACTTTAAAGAGTTAGTATAAGCACGCTTTTTCTATTAGGGTTATTCACAAGCTAATTGTAAAATTACAGTAGAGAATATGTTAGAATGTAATGCCTGAGCGTTACTTTAATTAATAATTTCAATTAGCCATTGCACAATGCGATTTAAACTGCTTTCCCTTTTTGCAATCATTCTAACGGTAATGTCTTGTGGTAATGCAGAATCAGAAGAGCCCATTCCACCATTAGATCAAGATCTAGGGAAATCATATTTTTTCTTAGAAGCCAATAAGTATAGAGAATATGATGTCTATGAAATCAGATACTCAGCAGTAGATATTAGCGATACATTAGAATACCAGTTGAGAGAAGAGGTAAGAGAGTCCTTCTCAAATGCTACTGGGCAGGAGTCACGAATTATTCACCGATTGATTAGACAGAACGAGCAGCAGGATTGGGCACTTGACTCTGTTTGGTCTGCAAGAGTAGAAACGGAATTGGCTGTTTCTGTGGAGAACAATCTCCCGTTAGTAAAAATGGTGTTCCCGGTTGACACCACTAGAAGATGGGACATTAATCAGTTTAATGGTAGATCTTCTTCAATTTCTAAGTTTAAATCTTTCAATGCACCCTATACTGTCGGTTTGAATACCTTCTTAGAGGCTATGGAAATTGAGATTAGCAACATTTCCGATCTCATCACTTTTAGAGACAACCGAACTGAGGTCTATGTTGATAGCATAGGTCTAGTATTCAAAGACTACGATGTGGTGAAGCTTTGTTCTCGCCAAGAATGCTTAGGCCAGAATATTGTAGAATCAGGTAGACTTTACAGAGAATCACTCATAGCCCACGGTTTTATAGATGAGTAGGCTAATCCTATTTGTTTTATTCTTTTGTCTTGTTGTTCAAACTATCGCGCAAGACCGATATATGGTCTTTTTCAGAGACAAAGCCAACTCAGAATTTAGTATCAGTCAGCCCAATGACTTTCTCTCAGATAGAGCCCTTCAAAGACGGACTAGGCAGTCAATTCCTATTGAGACTACCGATTTACCTGTTAATAGAAGTTATGTAGAGGGTTTGAAATTACTTGGGGTAGAGACCTTTTATACTACCAAATGGATGAATGGTGTTTTGGTGCAAATGACTCAAGATGAAGCCTCTTCAGTGTCTGCTTTGGCATATGTTGATCGTATTGAATATGTAGCACCAAATGCTCCGCTACTTAATATTACTTCAGAAAATAGCGAAGGACCCGTGACTCCTCAAGAAGATTTAGCCTTTCCACAAAACCAACTTCTCGGCATTCCTGATATGCACAGGGAGGGATTTAAAGGAGAGAATATTTTGATTGGCGTATTCGATGATGGTTTCCAGAATCTAAGCTCCATATTCTACTTCAATCATCTATTCACGAATAATAGAATCGTTAACACATTTGATTTTGTAAGAAATCGTGAATCTGTGGAAAATGGCTTTAATCATGGAACAAGGGCATTATCGTTAATTGCGGCACTAGGGCCTGATTTTACAGGCACAGCCCCGAATGCATCTTTTATATTGGCAGTAACTGAAGATGATAGATCTGAATACAGAATTGAAGAGTACAATTGGCTCTTTGCTGCCGAAAAGGCGGATAGCCTAGGGGTGGACATCATTAGCACTTCACTCGGTTATTCTAATTTTTTTAATGATTTACAGATGAATTATTCTCCTGAACAAATGAATGGAGATATAGCGGTTATTTCAAGGGCTTCTAATCTGGCTGCCTCAAAAGGGATTATGCTGGTAACGAGTGCAGGTAATAACGGGAGTCTCAGATGGAGAATTGTAACTGCTCCGGCAGATTCTGAGCAAGTGCTGGCAGTAGGCGCTGCCTTATTCAATGGTGAATTGGCCAGTTTTAGTAGCGATGGGCCTAATGCCAGTGGGTTTACTAAACCTGATGTTGTAGCTATTGGATTTTCCACCAGTTTGATAGGAGGGAATGGCAGCCCAACACTACAGGGAGGTACTTCTTTTTCAGCCCCTCAGGTTACGGGTTTGGCTGCCGGTTTATGGCAAGCCTTTCCAAATCTCACCCAAATTGAATTATTGGATCTGATAAGGAGGTCAGGAGATCGGGCAAGTAACCCTGATAATGAATTTGGCTATGGGTTTCCAAATTGGGTTCGTGCCGTAGAACTTTTAAGCATTAATAATGTAGATAGTGAGATTCAGTTTAGTCTGTTTCCCAATCCAACTTCAAATAATGAGGTCTATTTAAGTGTTAATGAAGAAAATATATCAAATCTTGTTGATATTCAATTGATTAGCAGCCTTGGAGAAGTCGTATACAAAGCTACATCTAGAGTTTTTGGTGCCAGGAATTCAGTTCGGGTTCCCCTTAATAACTTACCTTCAGGAATCTATTTAGTAAGATTGAGTAATTCATCCGGCTCCAGAACTCAGCGCTTGATCAAATATTGATTTATCTTTACAGTATGAATTCTCCCATTATTGCACCATCCGTGTTAGCAGCTGATTTTGCCAATCTTCAAAGAGATATTGAAATGTTAAATGATAGTCAAGCAGACTGGATTCATATCGATATCATGGACGGTCGTTTTGTACCGAATATTTCTTTTGGTATTCCTGTTTGTGAAGCCATTAACAAGCACGCTAAGAAACCGCTAGACGTGCACTTGATGATTGTGGAGCCTGAAAAGTATCTTGAAGCTTTTCAGAATGCTGGGGCAAGTACCATTTCGGTACATTACGAAGCATGTAATCACTTGCATAGAACCTTGCAGGAAATTAAGGAGTTAGGTTGTAATGCCGGTGTAGCAATTAATCCGCATACAAATGTTGCGCTAATAGAAGATGTGATCACTGAGATTGACTTGGTATGTATGATGTCAGTAAATCCTGGCTTTGGAGGACAGAGCTTTATTGAGAATACCTATGAGAAGGTGAGGCAACTCAGAGAAATCATCGAAGAAAATGATGCTTCTACTCTTATTCAGATCGATGGGGGAGTTAATGCTGATAATGCGCCTGACTTAATTGAAGCAGGTGCAGATGTATTAGTAGCGGGAAGCTTTGTTTTTAATTCAACTGATCCAAAATCGACAATCGAGGGCTTGAAGTCGATTTAACTTCATACTAATCCCTGAGCCTTGCGAAGAGTCTCATCATCCCTTATCGCATCCCTGAGCTTCGCGAAGGGTCTCATCATCCTTTAACTTATCCTTGAGCATTGCGAAAGGTCTCAAAAAGGCTTGTCGAACCCTTGAGTTTCGCGAAAGGTCTCGGCAAATGAACTCTTAGATTCTTCGCTTCACTCAGAAATTCGGTAGACGAGCTCAGAAATTGGGAAAGGAGGTCAGTAACAATAAAACAGATTTAACGGTTCAATAACTCCTGTAATGCAGCGACTGTCTTTTTACTGTTACCGATAAAGATTTGACCATCTACAAGGAAAACCGGCCGTTTAAGAAAGGTATATTCTTGCAGTATGTATCCTTTTAAATCATCTTCAGAAAGATTAATTTCATTAAGGCCCATTGCCCTATACTTTCTGGCCACCTTGCTAAAAAGCGAATTATATGAGTCAGTTAAAGCCCGCATTTCCTCAAGTTGATCTTCGGTAATGGTTTCTGTTTTGATATCCTGAGTGGTGAATCCTTCCAGATTCAAGCCATTCATTATTCTTTTACATGTATCGCAGGTAGATAGGTAGTAAACTTTGCGCATCTTTGGTTTTTATTCTTCGGATTCGAATTTGCAGCTTATTTTTGACGGCCTCCAAACAAATTCAACATATTTTCACTTGTTTCTTTTACAATAACCCTTTTTTTTGTGGGCTCGAAAACTACTAGACTACTAACAATATAAAGAGAGGAGTAACTGACCTTTCTTTCCAAACTAAAAACAGAAAACAGAATGAGAAGAATTACGACTACCCTTATGGCTTGTTTGATGATGTTGTTTGTTGCAGCTACTGCTCAAGCGCAAGACATCACAGATCAGGATATGAAAGATTACGCGGTGATCTTGTTGGCTCAGAAATCTATCACTGAGAAAATTAGTCCTTACGTTAACGGATTAATCGAGCAGCAAGAAGGAATTGATGGTAATCGTTATGCAGAATTGGACGCTATCGCTAAAGGTGATGCTACAAAATTAGCTAGCGGAACCCCAACTGAGCAGTTCGAGCAGCAGTTTTACGCTACAATCCAAAAGAGAGTTGACACGCGCAAGAAAGCGGCTAGCACTGTGGTAAACACATTAGCAAAATATTCTCTAGGTGCTAAGAAGTACAATGCGATCAAAAAAGCTTACAAGTCAGACTCTGACGTAAAAGCTAAAGTAGATCAAATGATGGCTGAATTAGCTGCTGAATAAGAAACCTTAATCAACCTTAACATACTAGAAAAAAGGACTGCATTTTGCGGTCTTTTTTTTATCCAATCCATAATATTTGGTGTAGTTTGCCTTTATATAGAAAACCCCATTAGGTGTCTGTAAACCGAGTACTTTTAATCCTTGCACTGTCAATAGGCTTCTTTCATACAGATGCAGACGCTCAGCTCTTCAAGAAAAAGAAAAAGAAGGAACAAGGAGCTCAATTTGTTCTTAAAACTGCACCTACACCCGAAGAGCAGGCCAAGGCGCTGCAAAAACAGTTAATTAGTCCGGTAAGAAAACAACTCAATCGCTTTAATCTCAATATCGAGAAGGGTGTGGGATTCTTTACTTATCAGAACCAGATACAAGATGCTGTGGTGGTTCAAGATGCCAGTGGTTCTCCCTTTTACCTTGTTCCATCAGGAGGAGAAAGACCCATTCCAACTCCAGTAACAGGATATACAGATTGGTTCTCAAATGCACAAAGTGTTCAGCTTGAACGCATCGATGATGATAGCAATATATTCGGTTCGGATACTACTGATTTCGTTTACAGAAATAATGGAAGGATAAATCCATTGATTATAAGGCTTTCATTTAGTCTTAAAAAGCTTGATAGAGCGCATTATGAGCGTACTGGAGAGCGTATCTATCTCGATGATGATATGTTGAGAGTGGGAGCCGGAATTGGCTTTGGAAGGCTAAAATTCAGGAATCCTGTAAATCAACAAGAGGTGGGTGATTTACTAAGGCAATATAGATTGCCACAAACTTCATTTTCAGCTACCAAATTATTCGGTACGCTCAGTTATAATCTCTACACACTAGGAGACTTCAGTGCCATTGCAGATGTAATGGGAGGGGTTTGGCGATTAGGTCAGAATAATGGCACAGTTGACAATACAGTAATTACCTACGATCCATTCGTTGATGTAGGTTTTATGTTTCAAAAGCGCTTTTCTAAATACTTTAAGGGCTATGTAAGACCCGGCTTTGAATACAGAAAGTTCAATGTGGCAGCAGGTGACTTGGCTGTGCCACATCAGTTTTTCATGTTTTCGGTTTCTGTGGGTGTCTTGTTAAAGTATCCCATTTACCCTAGAAATAAGTACCAAGCCGACCAGGTGCAGATGGAACATGTCTTTAATGGAAGGCTCTATAGAGGACGTCCATTCTATCAAAATCAGAACCCTAGATATGGTCAAAATAGGAAGAGAAGAAAGCCGCAAGGCTCATATTTTCCTAAACCCAAAAAGACCAAAGAAAAGAAGGCTAAAAACGGCAATTAATACTCACTTTTTCGGCTCTTCAAAAGCAGAATATTAGTATCTTGCATCCTTTACTAAAAGTGTACTTTTTAAGCATTTATGGCAGAAGGAGATAAGGAAACAATCATCCCGATTAACATAGAAGATGAAATGAGGGGTGCTTACATCGACTATTCCATGTCGGTGATAATATCAAGAGCTTTACCAGATGTTAGAGACGGACTAAAACCTGTTCATAGAAGGGTTCTGTACGGCATGCTGGATCTAGGCGTTAACTACAACAAACCCTATAAAAAATCAGCAAGAATCGTAGGAGAGGTGCTCGGTAAGTATCACCCTCACGGAGATTCATCTGTATACGATACCATGGTACGTATGGCCCAAGAATGGTCGTTACGTTACCCTTTAGTCGATGGTCAAGGTAACTTTGGTTCAATTGACGGTGATTCACCGGCAGCCATGCGTTATACCGAGGCTAGATTGAAGCGTATCGCTGATGAGATGCTCTCTGACATCAACAAAGACACCGTTGATTTTCAGCTCAATTTTGATGATTCATTAAAAGAACCAACCGTATTACCGGGTAAACTACCAAATCTCTTATTGAATGGTAGTAGCGGTATTGCTGTGGGTATGGCTACCAACATGGCACCGCATAACTTAACAGAGGTTGTGAATGGCACCATTGCCTACATCGACAACAATGATATTGAAATATCGGAGTTGATGCAGCACATAACTGCTCCTGATTTCCCAACTGGCGGTACCATTTATGGGTATACGGGTGTTAAATCTGCTTTTGAGACGGGTAGAGGTAGAGTAGTCCTTCGTGCTAAAGCAGATATTGAAACCACCAAAACGGGGCGTGAAGTAATCATTGTTACTGAAATTCCTTACATGGTGAATAAGGCTAGCATGATTGAAAAGACTGCGGCTTTAGTGAACGAAAAAAGAATCGAGGGAATTTCTGATATCAGAGACGAATCCGACCGTAAAGGTATGCGTATCGTCTACGAATTAAAGAAAGACGCTATAGGCAATGTAGTCTTAAACAACTTATTTAAGTATACACAGCTACAATCTTCATTTAGTGTGAATAATGTAGCCCTAGTTAAGGGTAGACCTTACACACTAAATCTTAAAGATCTTATCAAATATTACGTTGAGCACCGTCATGATGTGGTGGTACGTAGAACGCAATACGAACTCAACGAAGCAGAGAAAAGAGCTCACATTTTAGAGGGTTATCTGATTGCTTTAGACAATCTGGATGAGGTAATAAACTTGATCAGAAGCTCAAGAGATCCGGAAATTGCTAAGACCGGTTTAATGGAGAACTTCAAGCTGTCTGAGATTCAAGCAAAAGCCATCTTAGAAATGAGATTGCAGCGTTTGACAGGTCTTGAGCGTGAGAAGATCCAGAAGGAATACGAAGAGATTATGGCGCTTATCGCCAAGTTGAAAGAAATCTTGGAGAAAGAAGAGCTTCGTATGCAAATCATTAAAGATGAGCTACTTGAGCTGAAAGATAGATATGGAGATGAGCGCAGGACCGACATCATCCATTCTGCGGAAGACTTCACAACTGAGGATATGATTCCTAATGAAGAGATGTTGATTACAGTATCTCATCAGGGTTATGTGAAGAGAACGCTACTTTCAGAATATAGAACACAAGGCAGGGGTGGAGTAGGTTCTAAAGGAGCCGGTTCTAAAGAAGACGACTTCACAGAACACCTATTTGTGGGTATGACGCACAACTACCTGCTGATCTTCACCGAGTTTGGTAAAGTATTCTGGAAAAAAGTATGGGAATTACCTGAAGGTGGTAAAACGTCTAAAGGTCGTCCTGTACAGAACTTGATCAATATTGAGCCTGGAGACAAGATTAGAGCCATTATTAATGTAGAAGACCTTAAAAACGAGGATTACATCAATAATAACTTTGTTGTGATGTGTACGCAGAACGGTACCATCAAGAAAACAACACTTGAAGCTTATTCTAGACCTAGAACCAACGGTATCAATGCCATTACCATTAATGAAGGTGATCGTTTATTAGATATTCGTTTAACGAATGGAGACAATCACATCATCATCGGTAAGCGTTCAGGCAAGGTGGTTCACTTCCATGAGTCTGATGTTAGACCAATGGGTAGAACGGCTGCCGGTGTACGTGCTGTGAGTTTGGAAGGAGAGAACGACCGTGTGATTGGCATGGTATGTGTTGCTAGAGAAGATGCTAACCTGTTAGTTGTATCTGAAAAAGGATACGGCAAACGCTCACCAATAGAAGATTACCGTATTACCAAGAGAGGTGGTAAGGGAGTCAAAACCATTAACATTACTGAAAAAACAGGTAACTTAGTTGCCATCAAAGAGGTAATCGACTCTGATGACTTGATGATTATAAACAAGTCTGGGATAACGATTAGAATCTCGGTTGCTGATTTGAGAGTAATGGGACGGGCCACACAAGGAGTGAAGGTAATCCGCCTAAATGATGGAGACGAGATTTCTTCAGTTGAAAAAATTGAGCAACTTGAAGAAGAATCGACAGAAGAAAATGTAGAAGTTGTTGAAAACGAGGCTTCTTCAGAAAATAATGCAGCGCCTTCAGATAATGAGGAATCTGCAGAAACAAACGATGAATAAAACCCTAATTGAGACTATTAAACCCATGAAAAGACTATTGTTCACTGCATTGCTTTCATTTTTAGTAATAGGAGCAAGTGCTCAGAAGAAAGTACTTAAAAGTGCTGAAAAAGCCTTTAAGAAAGGTGAAATGGCAGAAGCAGCCACATTGGCCAATCAAGCGGCAGGCGATGCTGAGACCGAAAACGATCCTGCTGTATATTCTTTACTAGGAAAAATTAGCCTAGATAAATTCTTACAGAGTGATTTTAAAGATTATGCGGCAGCTAGTGAAAGCTTAGCACAATTCAATAAAGCCATTTCAATTTCGGACGAAAAAGGCGTTGAAAAAATCAAAGAAGCTCCGGTATTCAACCCGGTAGATGCTACCAAGTGGATAGGTGGTGGAGACCAATTAGGTCTTTTAGAGCACTATTTAGTTACAGTTAGTAACGAAGCACTTGGAACAGAAGATTTCAAACAAGCTTACTCGTTATTAAAGATCGCTTATGAGATTTCTCCATCTGTTGAGAAAGCATTTTTTGTAGGATATGGTGCAGAAAACAGTGATGATGAAGAAACTGCTATGAAGTACTACACCATCGTTACTGAGTACGATTCTGCTTATGACAACAAAAGCTACGCATTCCAGACTGTGATCAACAAGCTTTCAATTGACGAGAACTTTGAGGAAGCACTTGCCATGACAAGAAAGGCTCAAGAAGACTTCCCTGATGATAAGACTTTTGATAGCTGGGAGGTAGATCTATTGATCAAAGCGGAGAAAATGGATGAGGCCATTGAAGGACTTAAAGGTCTAGTTGAAGCGGGTAACGCTTCTAAGCAGACATATTACACCTTGGCTTATCTACAGTGGAATAACGGTGATTTGGCTATTGCTGAGCAAACAGCAATGGAAGCGCTTAAATTAGATCCTGATTATCTAGACGCATTGTACGTTGCGGCTTCTGCAATTTATAACCAGGCGGCTGAGTTAATGACAGAAGCGAATACAACCATCGATGATGATGCGAAGTACAAGGAATTAAAAGACAAGGCAGCTTCTAGATTCAAAGATGCTCAGCCATTGTTCGAGAAGTGTTTAGCAGCAGATCCTAATGATCTATATTCTTTGAGACCATTATCTACCATCTACGACCAGTTAGGTTTCGATGATAAGAGAGATGCTATGCTAGATAGAATTGATAAAATTGAAGGTGGAGAATAATAAATCTACCAGTTAAAATATATAGAGGGAGCATAGTCTCCCTTTATTACTAGTTAATATATTTAACATAATATAAATTATATAACAAACGCATGGAAATGCGTGGTTCTAGGCTGTTTACAGCCACGTTGGTTATATAATCATATTATGTAAAGCTGGCAGACGCCAGCACGATTACAATTCGTTTTCAATTACAAAGGCTGATGGTTTACGGTTGCTACTCAGTTCGCAATAAGCGTTTGTTTATATAATTGGTCGTTATGTTAAATTGCCACGCGGCCATTGCCCTGCGTGGCAAAACAACCTTCTCTGTATGCTACGCATCCAAGATGGTTTTGCCAGCCCTGCCCGCGGCTTCCCTGGGCCAACGCTCAAAGGCCCTTTTCTTTTTTTGCCCACGCGCGAGAGAAAAATTTATTCCACTACATTTTCGTGTACACTACTCAGTACAGGGTTGCTACTAAGTACAGCGTTTAGATTGCGTTTAAAATTCAGAGCTTGTACGCTCCATTATACAGACTAAGAAATTCTAGACGATTCTTGCGCGTAAGGAGATTGTCAAGGTTTCATTGATGCAACAATAATATTTCCAATGACGCTAATAATTACTGCAATGATCGAAATTATTACTGGCCAAAACCACCTGCCTTCCTGCTTTGTAGCCAGAGCACTTTTATGAAGGTTTATTGCAGTATTTACTAGTAAGTTTATTTGTCCTTCATTTAGAGGTTTTCTTTTTACATCCTCTTTGAATGTCTCTTCCCCTTTTTTGTTTAGTATTTCCTCATTCGTAAGTTCTCTTTGCAATTTTTTATCGTATGAACGAAGAAATGCGAAACGATACGCAAGTGAAATCCAGGTCTCATTGCCTTTGACTCGGATTCGAAAAAACTCTGGATGCTCTTTGAAAAGGTCAAGCCAAAATATGGTGTCCTTTTCGTCATCACCTAAATCCGCAACCCATAAATGAACTCTTCTACTTGCTCCTTGGGTATATGCACCCATTACTTGAATAGCTCTTATGACGTTTTCCAATCTTCCTGATTTTAAATATGGTGACTGTTTCATTTTTTATTCTTTTAAGGTTGGTAACTATTTCTTAGTAATCTATTTCAGTACAGTAACTTCTCCAGTCGCTCAAGCCGCTGGGCTTTTACTTTCTCTCTTGAAAGAGAAAGTAAACAAAGAGTTCAAGAAGGAATAATCGGCCAGCCGCACAGCCTTGCTCCGCTGAAGCTACGCGAAGGCGAGGCGGGTGCATCCCCGCGATTCCTTCTGGCCAGCGCGCCTTCCTATTCAAGATTTCAGTTTCATTTCGAAGATTTCTCTTTAACATAATCTAGACGTACTATCAAAAGTGACTTCTATTCTTTACCGCACCAGATGCTCCCCAAATTATGGAGCAAGGCTCAGGAAATACAAGGCCAAGTAAATCTCGCTTTGCTGCGCTGCGAGAGCCTTGTATTTGCCTCACCTGATCCATTGTAGCCGTAGCCCTTGGCGCGGTTGCTCGGGGCTTCATTTAAATCTTTCTATTATGTATGATTATCTCGTAGTCCTGGAAGTTCCTGGCTTAAAGTTTCCAGAGTCTTTAAAGTCTTATGAAGTGATGGCTTCAAATCGCTATGCAGCGCGTAAGCTAGCCATGCATAAGTATTGCAAGCATGCCATTTGGTGGGCTGCCGTGCTTAAAACTTGGGGGCCTTAGTCCCCTATTTTCCCATGATGCTTTTGATGAATTCAATTGAGTACAACCCACAATTGGAAAATTTTGAATGTAGTTAATGTTAGTGACACTTATTTAATGAGCGTAAAAGAGATATATATTTACGGTATTGTCAAACTAAATAATGGTATTAGTAAATAAATAATGACTCCATTTATTATCTTAAAGCCTTATATTCTTTTAAAAAAGTAAAGATCAAAAGCACCGTCTTCTATAGGAGATAAAATGGTTTCATATGAAAGATCATAAAAGAACGTTATTAGGCCTTTTCGCTTTAACAATAGCCGTAATTACACTCATATATTTCTTCAGAGACAAACCCGAAAATTCTGAGACAGAGTCACCAAAGTTGACTCAAAAGGAAACAATTAATATTGGCTATTTCTCAAGAGCCATAGGCTATGCGCCTTATTTTGTAGCTCAGGACAAAGGCTGGTTTTCAGAAGATTCGCTACTATCTGGAATAAAAATAAAACATACTATATATGGTGACAGAGCCACCATTAGTGATGCTTTCGATTCTGGCGAATTAGATGTACTTCTATCAGCAGAAATACCTGCAATAATCTGCAGAGCACAAGGCAACGACATTCGAATAGTAGAAGTCACAGGTTATATATCACTGTCCTGGCTCGCTAATGCTGAGTTTGGAGAACAGACTATCTCAGATTTCACAGGTCGATCAATTGCTTATCAATCTGGGACCAGTTCTCATTATGGGTTATTAACAACTATGGCAAATGCCGAAATTCAAGACTCAGATGTCAAGTTAAGAAACATGAGAGCAGTAGAGGCCAAAACTGCTTTTGAATCTGGAAATGTTGATGCCTGGGTTATTTGGTCACCTTTCTATGAACAACAAATAGAATCTGGAATAGGAATATCAGTTAGCAATTCTGCATATAACTATTCCACTACTATGTCGGTCACTAATGATCTTTTAAAGAATTACCCAAGAATAGTTGACGGACTTAAAGGAATTTTGGAAGACAGTAAAAAGTGGATAATTGAGAACCCAATCGAAGCAGATTCTATTGTCGCTGAAGCAACATTACAAACTATTCCTATTGCTCATAGAGCACTGAGAAACGTAGATTTTTCCGTTTCTCTGAATGAGCAATTAATTGAGTCATTTCAAGGTATGGCCAAATTTCTGTCAGAGAACAACGCCACACGTAACAACAAAGTAGTTGATATCAAAAAGGAGATGATAGAAAATGAAGGAAATAAGGACTAATTCTTAAGTTTCCGATGAGCGTAACAAAATCAATTATGTATTAACAAATAATTTTCGCTTTTGAGAAAGTATCTGATCAGACTTCTCCTTCCTTCTACAATAATAGTCTTTTGGCATATTGCTGTCACTGTAGAATTACTCCCCCCGTCAGTTTCCGCTTCACCAATTATGGTTTTTAAAACTGCGATAAGTTTACTGGTGAATGAAGACTTAGCGCTACATACATTGCTTAGCTTTCTCCGACTAACACTAGGTTCAACTTTAGGTATTTGTCTTGGGTTATTTCTTGGTTTGTTAGCTGTAACTAATAAACTATTCGACTCAATTTTTTCACCAACAATAGGATTCATAGCTCCTATTCCTGCTGTTGTTTGGTTACCTTTTGCCGTTATGGTATTTGGTACCGGTGAAGTTTATAAGCTGTTTTTACCATTCTTCATTACCTTTTTATTAGTCTACATACAAACACTTCAAGGAATTAAGACCGTATCAAACAATTACTTCGAGGTCGCCAGAATATACGAAAAGACAAAACTTGAAATAGCAAGAAAAGTAATTGTTCCAGCTGTTTTACCATCAATCTTCACTGGTATCAAAGTGGCTTTAGCAATAGGCTGGATTGCAATTTTCATTGTAGAGTTTAGCTCTGCGGACCCAAATCGTGGTGGACTGGGCTGGTATATTGCAGATGCCAGAGAAGTAGGTAGAATTGAAGATCAATTTGCAGGAGCATTGGTTCTTGGATTAGTTGGATATTTGACTGACAAAACCATAGATGTAATTCAGAAGAGGAATTTGAGATGGTCAAAACCTCCAAAGGTCAACTCTTTAACCCAATAAATATGAGTTTGCGCTTGGAAATTGACGAAATGAAGTACTCAAAAATGCAGAACGCATTAATTGAGAATCTTAGTATGACTATATCTAAAGGAGAAATCATATCAATTCTTGGTCCAAGCGGAATTGGAAAAACGACTATTCTAAGAATTATGGCGGGGCTAGAAACTGGTTATAAGGGAATTGTTCATTACAATGGAACTGCAGTTTTGCAGCCTAGTCGAAAGATTCAAATGATGTTTCAAGACGACCGTTTATTCCCCTGGTTAACCGTATACGAAAATATAGAGTTTGCTTTCTCCCATTTGAGCAAAGTCGAAAAGAATAAAAAAGTTTCAGATTCATTAAATCAAATGGAGCTACAGAGTAAAGCTAATAGTTGGCCAAGTGAGTTATCTGGAGGTGAAGTGACGAGAATAGCTTTAGCTAGGGCTCTGGCAGGAAAACCTGAAGTTCTTCTATTAGATGAGCCCTTTGGGAACCTAGATTTGAAGCTAAAGGATGAGATACGCAGAATATTATTGAATTCCGTCAAAACCTCTTCTACTACGCTAATAATGGTTACACATAATATAGATGATGCAATTACTCTCAGTGATAGAGTGTTCGTCCTTAAAAAAAGACCTATTTCCGATTTCCAAATAGTTCCAATCAACATGTCTCACCCTAGACTTATGCATGATATTGAATTCAGGACCGTGGCTTCTGAATTAGCCAATGATTTAACCAATTGACCAATGAGTATTCGAGATTTCCTTGATAAGTCACTTCTTCGAAAGAGACATTTAGGGTGGGTATTTTCATACTTAGTGATTTTTACCGCTGTTAGTGCTGTAATCCCTTGGTATGAAAACATTGTAAACAGGGTTTTATGGGCTTTGATATTACTAGTATGGAATTCATTTCTGATTTATGTAATAACCTGGACAGCACAGTCCAATTATGGTCAATTACCTAGTAAATTTTATTATAAATCAGGAAGAAGAGAGTTTAGAAAGGTAATGTTAATTGTGATTGGTGTCATAATGATTGGTCTTGCACTCTCAGCTATCAGTAAAATAAGCAATTCGGCTAGTATATGGATTGGTTTTAAACAGGCTTTGACTGTAGATGTTGGAGCCCCCTTCACAATTGTTTTAGGAGGTGCTTCGTTATTTGGTCTTTTCTTAACTTTTCAGCTTGTGGGTAAGGAGAAGCGTGAAATAAACGGCTTTGCCGATTTCATAAAGCGCGCATCGGTTTTGATCGAAGATCAGAATAATGCCAATCAAAAAACACGTTTTATGGCTTTAACCCCTGCTACGGGTTGTTTAGTTTTAAATGACGATACATGGAGAGGTTTTGCTGATTTACTAAAAAGCAACAGCACGTATGTCGAACTTACGTGTCTGAATGAGTCAACGATGGAGGATTGGTTTAAAAATTATATCCCACTTAATGAATTAAGTAAAGGTGAAATGGAAAAACGGGTTGATTACGGGCTGGCAGAGGTTAACAATATTTTTAATGCTTTAAACGACCAACACAAAAGAGATCTTAAGAGGTTTCCTAAGCCCCTTCGGGGAGAATGGAATGATCTGCCCCATGCCTATTATTTAGCGACCAAGGACAGAGCTATTGTAGTAACACCTTTTTTTCTTCCCTCACATGTCAAAAATCCCTTTCAAAATACCAATTTTGCTCAGGTGGATATGATAGGTTTTGAAACGTCAGATGTCAGAATTGTAGAGGCTGTCAATAGAGAAATAGATTTAAGGAGAAAATCAATAGAAAGAAACGGGCAAAGTCAGATAGAACCTAGAAACGATGAAGAAACCAAAACTGAGAAGGATGGTTAACGACATACACCAGAATATGTACAAATCACTGCTACTTCTAACGGTCGCTACTTTGATGCTGTGTTGTGAGCCCTCTCAAGAGCCTAATAAAGCAAAAGACACTCTAAGACAGTTTATTCCTGAAGAACACATAAATAATGTATTAGAAGGCGAACTAGTTGACTTATATGACAATCATGGAAATAGACTCGAGGGTATTAAAGGTAGAGTCGGTATTTCTGCACCATCTAAAACTGGTTTTAGAATAGGAATCGATTATATGGAAATGTCCATTGGAAGCTCTTTCCCTCTACATACCCACGAAGGTGATCATATTTTATATGTAATCGAAGGCAAGGGAGTAGCAAGCGTAAATGGGAAGGATCATTTTTTAAAAGAAGGAGATGCTATATTTGTCCCATCAGAATATCCACATGCTTTTCGAGCATTGACTATTGAAGAGGGAAATGAGCCTTTTAAATTCGTTGCAGTTGGAAACCCTCATAGACCGTTGACCTCAAAAGATAGGATGAAGGTTGTAGAAGAGGACCATGAAGTCGGTAGCCATCAACACGAACATGAAAACGGGCACTAATAAAAGCCATCATTCCTTTATCGGTGCATTCTGTGATAAGCCCATTGTAGACCAAAATCTTTAGCTTTAATTACCTCTTTTCGAAAACAGATTTTTCATATCTACCTCAAGTAAAACAAGAAGAATTCTCAACCGTTTGTGAGATCATCTTAAGCAAAGCACCTGCTGAAATGATCATTCTTTTTGGTAGCTATGCACGTGGAGAATGGGTTGAAGATTATCAAGAGAATTATGAGTATATAAGTGACTATGACATACTTGTAATTACCGCAGATCGTAAAACTGCAAAGCGTAACTAGAAATGGCGTGATCTGGAAGCTCAATTAAGGGATCATAAGGAAATCACTAATCACTAAGACAAATATCATCCATCATAGTATCGGCTTTGTAAACGACCGAATAGAGAAGCAGAACTATTTCTTTCTTGATATTCTGAATGAAGGTATTGTCTTATATGATTCTGAAAATTGCCAGTTAAGTGAACCAAAAGAGCTCTCTCCTACTGAGCGTCAAGAGAAAGCTCAGGAAGAATATGACCACTGGTTTTCAAGCGCCAACGAATTCTGGATTGATTTTGAGAATGCTTACAAGAGAGAAAGCTGGAATAAAGCCATTTTCGAACTTCATCAATCTGTGGAGCGCTATTACGCTGCCGTGCTTCTGGTCTTTACTGATTACAAACCTAGGACTCATGATATTGAAGATATGGGTCAGCAAGCATCTAAACAGCATTCTGATTTTCTCCAGGTCTTCCCACAAACTACAGATGAAGAAAAGCGTTTGTTTGAACTGCTGAAGAAGTCATATATAGAGGCTCGATATTCAAAGAGCTTTACCGTTGAAAAGTCCGAACTGGATTATCTGAGTGAGCGGGTACAATTGCTCAAAGAGCTGACTGAAAGGATTTGTCAAGAGAAGATTGAAGAGTTGGGAAATGGTTCATAAATCAGCTCCATATCTAGCTGGTACATGCCGTCTAATTGGTATTAGAGAATACAAAATTCGCCATAAATACTGTACAGATCAACCCACTCACAAATACAAATAAAATGTATGTTACAGCAATTTTATGTTTGAACTGTAGTTCTTCAATTTTCATTTTGAGCCCAAAGAAAATCAAACACGTGTAAAAGAATGCGTGAGGTAGGTTTCTAATAAACCCTTGAGCCTTTTTCTTCATCTTAAGTTGTTTAGACTCATGATTAAACAAAGGACTGGCGTTCCATACATTGTCAATTTTGTATACTCCTTTGTTTAGAAAACCAAAAAACAAACTATTAATCAGGGTAAATAGAATAAGTAAGTAGAGAGTCCAGGTAAAAATATATTCTTTATTGTAGCCATAATTCCACCAGTACTTATCTAAATAATTAAGGAAAAACCCGTATGCTCCTCTTTTGGAATACCTGAACTCACTATATTCAATATCTAGTTTTTTATAACCGGCTGGATATGGTGTCTGAGCCCTTAAGAGCTTTTCATAGATGTTTGTTTTGTTTAGCTCTGAAATTGTATCTCTTAACATCGGGCTTAATCTTCTTTCCGAATTTTTGTAAAAAATTAAGTCAAACTTTGAGTAGTCAATTTTTACAAGTGATAGGTCTACCCCTACCAAACTTATCTTACAGTTAACTTCAGCTTTATTTATCGTATTTGTTAAGTCTAGGGGGTGACTCAATTTGATATAATCTAACACCAATGTATCGGGCATTATAACCCAATTAAAGTTTGCTTCCTTTTTGAAAGTCACCCCAGTGAAATCGGCATTTTTATAAAAGATAGAGTTGTCAAACAAGGCTACTGACTCGAAAATAGCATTCTCAAAGAAAGTATTATCCTTGAACTTCGTATTTCGGAAAATAGCCTTCTTATGAAAATGTGCATTATCAAATGAGGAGTAGATTGCAAATTGAGACCCTGATGTTCTCGAAATACTATTATCACCTATTGTGCCTCCAAAGATTACATCTTCAAAGAACTTTGTTCCTCTAAAGCTTACACTACTTCCAAAAGCTGAACTATAAAATGATGTTTGTCCCTTAAATACCGCATCAGTAAACCATGTATTTAATCGGAAGTATGAATCCGTGAAAATAGCTGAATCATAAAATGTTGATCTACCAAAATTATTGTTGCCGTTAAACCTTGTTTCGGTGAAATCTGCAAGACTTTGAAATATTGCAGATGCCCCTTCAAAGTCTCGTTCAATTACTACTTCTCTTAATACTACTTCGTCAACAAATAATGAATCGTCAAAGTCTAATTGATATGTAATCTTATTTTGTCCAAATGAGATTGAGCAAAAGCATGTAAATAGGAGTAGAAAAAAAATAGACCTTATCATAATACTTGTTAAAGTGTACTAAACTTGCTTAATCCTTTACAGATAAGAAGTATTATAGAATATAGGAATAAATTTTTCTCTCTTGGCCAGTTGGTCGGGGCCGCGATGCCCCGCCCTGAAAAAAAGAAAAGGTCCTTCACCCTACCCTGATTTAAAGTGGCGTATCCCCCACTCCGCTGCGCTGCGGGAGGAACGCAACTTTAACCAAAGCAAAGTAACATAACGCCTATCAAATTATATAACACCCATAGTGAGTTCCGCGCAATACGAAACCCAGATGGTTAAAGCCCTTGTGCGTGTAAGTGCAAGGGAAATCAAAATCAGTCTAAAATCTCAGAGGAAACTATTGATTCCGGGGATTGGACTCAGCCTCAAATTGAGCTGTTAAAACTCATCTATTTTCATGGTGCCAAAGAGATGGCCAAGTCATTGAAACTTGTACATCACATCGCGCTTTATCATTCGGATTTTCCGATTGAGGATTTGAAAAGAATTCTCTTTATGATGTGATTTCTTTGTCGAAGAGTTTGAAAAGGATCAAGGAATAAGTAGAAAATGAAGAGTCTGTTGCATACAGACTCTTCAAAATATTCATTCTAATTACCTTGCAGCATTTGAATAGAATAAAATCATCAGACCAATATAATCTATTCGTATAATATCGACTCAGCTTCCTTAATCATAGTTTGATGTACACAAGCTTGTAATTCACTTTCAAGTGTTTCCTTAATTGACTCAATTTTCTTTTTTTGACTTGGGTCTTTTTCAAGCCTAAGTTGATCTGACACAGACTTTATTCTATCCACTAATAGTTCTTGTTTCTTTTGCAAAAAAGCTACCTGACGATAATTATCCTCAAGCTTTGCTTTATTCGCAAGAGCTTGCACCTCATTCTCCATTCTTCTTTTAAAACTTGGAGATTGGAAAGAATTTAGAATTGAATTGGCTTGAGAATTTGCTGTGGAGAGAATTGACGGAACGTCCAGAATTGGGGTTGTAAAATTTTCGAAGTAAGACTCAGTTTCCTCTTGAACAATCTTTCTTCCTTCAATAATTTCCTTTTCCAAATCTGATATAAATTCTGTTAGATTGTCTTTATCCACCCTTTCTTCCCACTTATTTTCGAATTCATAGAGTCTATTTTTCAAGGCTGAAGATGCTTTCCAAAATATCCCTTCGAATTTCTTTGCCTCAAGCCAGACCGAAGTGGCCTTATAAAGTGCCAAAACGATAGTTAAGAAGAGAACAATAATTGCTCCTAACAAAGTTGGTGTTAGCCCTTTAAATATTCCGGTTATTGTGAAAGTAATAACTGGAATTCCAATCAGTAGCAACACACCAGTTATGAAAAAATCACCCTTCTTCTTACTTACTTCTTTAATTTTATTGATGTACCACTCGATATTCATATGATACATGCGAACATAATTAAGAAGCTCTAATTCAATATTATCGTCAAGAATTGCAGTATCAACCTCTATTCTGTTTAACATTTTTGTAAGTTCAGAAGCAACTTTGCGAGGCTCTTTCCCTTTTTCTCTGACAGACAGTTCTTCGAAAGAATATTTAATTTCACGCCTCTTTTCTGCTCTTTCTATAGGGCTATTTTCTTCGGTTTGTTCCATGATTATATGTGGTCAACTATTGTATCATATCTTCTTCTAATTCCTGTGGTCTACAAATAGACGGTTGTGGACTACCAGGTTTACATAGTAAATCTCTTTCAAGAGTAAAGAAATCTTTGTCTGCTTGGCTATATTCAAAACTGCTTGATTCTAACCAATTTGCCTTTTTTTGTGCTTCTCGAGTAGGAAGCATTACTGAAATGTCTGACCCAAATGCAGCAGGGTGACAAAAGTTAAATGCATGCCCAATTTCGTGAATGGCAGTCCTAGCCAATACTCGTGTCTGTTCAGCAGCATCAAAATTGGTACTGATAGGGTCAATGAAAACAGCGCACCCCTCTCTCTTCCTATCCCCTAGATTATCAAACATGATTCCCAAGAGGTTGCTGTCTTTATGTGAATGTGTAATTAATAGATTGATGTACCAATTTTTGTTGATAATAGCCTCGCTTTTTAGAGGTTGGTCAGTCTGATGAGATAGGCTGTGCAATTCCTGGTTTGTTAATCCCAAAGAATCATCATCTAAATTGACATAATGAATTTTGGTATTGAGGTTTAATTGTGAGAGGCTATTAACAATCCTATTACTCCAGCCTGATGTAGGAGTAAACTCTGAGACATGGGTGATTTGAAGAATTAAATCAATCACTAGTTAAAGGGAATGGTACCAGAAAGCCCAAATAAATTGGTTAACACGTTGATATCAATAAGAATAGCTCCAAAAATACCCGTTCTCCATTCCCTTCCTACAATACTCAATTCTCCCCCGGTAGACTTGATGATCCTGTCTCTTTCTCCAACATGAACACCGGTCAATAAACTGACACCACTTGCGGGCTCAATACCAAAACCTAGGTACAAATTTTCCTGGAGTTTCTTCATAGAAAATCCAAGATAGAAGAACCCTGCACTCGGCCTTTTACCACGGAATTGATTTCCAAGTTTTCTAATGTCTGTCTTTTTCCAATAGACTTGAAAACCAAAAGTGCCATCCACACCAAAGGCTTGATCCGATATGGTCGGATTGGCACCAGTCGAATCGATACTTTGCAATTTCAATGAGCTATATAATAACCCCGACTTTAACCTGACTCCATAGAGCTTGTTGTTACGAAAGTTTGACTTAACAACTTCTTTCTCTTTTCCAGCTACTCCTGCATTGACTGTATAAGATACGTTCGCTGGAGCTGTCACAGGACGCTCATAGGATAGTGTGGTTGTCTGCAGCAATGGAGAAGTATCTCTAATAGATGATATTGGAAGTGAATAAGAAAAATCTGCCTTGAAAAATGACTGCATTTTAGGGATGTTGTCCAGTTTCAAAATGTTAACCAATTGCTCTCCAACAGCTTCTTCTTGAAAACCCGTCTCTTCACTTTCAATAGCAACCGCACTTAAAGTTATGTCTACTGAGGTAGAGGGTTTAGTATTCTCAATAAGTACACTAAGATTTTGATTTTCGGTTATTTCTTTGGTATCTCTCTCTGGCCAGGAAACGTACTTGTTTTTAGCATCATGATGTCTCATTAGCCAAGAGACATTTTTACTACTTGGAGATAGCATCAATTTCCCTCTATATAATAGCTCATCTCTTACCTGAAGTGAAGTGATCTCATTTATCTTACCCTTTAGTATACCCTGCTCTCTTTTCTTCTTTTCTAGTGCGATTGGGTCATTAAACAAATGAAAATCATCCTTATTTGTTGACGTCATTTGAAGATTATAAATCCCACTTGAAGCCGTTATTCTTGTTTGTATTTTCTTTATTTCAGCATCTAATGGTGACAATTTGAGTTGTAAATCTGAAGTGTTAAAAGGGTTTAATTTTAACTCTCCTTTATTAAACCAAAGCCACTTAACTAACCAAGAATTAAAAGTTGCGTTTGCGTGGGTCGACAATTTATATATGGCCAACTCGCGGCTTGAGGCTGATTTGAATTGTTCAATGTCATAATCAGAGAAACTGTTTATTCCTCTAGCTGAAGTAATTTCGGCATATTTTTTCTTTATAGCGTCAAGAGGTTTCTTAGCATTAAATGCGAAAGATTCAACCCTTACAGCCGGATCGTCACGAGTGTTTATATACTCCAGGTAAGGATTGATCAATCTAAGTTCATATGCAATATGGGTAGCGCCAAAGTCACATATTTTAATTTTGCTAAAAGGCTTTAAAAATGCATTAGACGTTCCATTATCTATTCTTGGATTAGGTAATGAGAGCAAGTCAACTTCCAAAACATCTGGTATTTGCTCATGAATGATTTGACCTTTGGCATCATAGTAAATGATTCTCAGTTCAAATTTCCGAATCAGTCTAGTGTCAAAATTTGGTACTTGCGAATTGACGTATGCTACGCATCCTTTATTTGGGAATAGTAGCTCATCACGTTTTCTATCATATTTTGGCCAATCAAAAATCCATTCTGTCGCAACACCTAGCTTATTGAACCGATACTTATTTGTTGCTGGATTAGGGTCAAGCATGCAGTTGACTTGCTCCTTTATCCGCTTTCTTAAATCATTAAGATCTGTTGAAGAAAACAGGCTTTGATCAAAAGTTAACCCTGAAGGGTTCGCATTTATGAAGCCCGATTTAGCACCGCCTCCAAAGACGGTACTTATTCCTCCAGGATTTAAAGAGTAATTGGCTCCAAAAGTATGTAATAGTACCGATCCATTATATAATGTCCATCCACTAAGGTCAACGGTTTCAGTTGAGTAATTGGCTAGTTCTATAAACCTATCATTATCATCTTGTTTTCCGTCACCGTTAGTATCTATGTTTGGGTTTGTAAAGATCTCATTGATTAGGACATCACTAGGCATTAGATGTCCTGACAAATTCAGGTCATCCACCGCATCTTTAGACCATTCCTTAAACGTTTTTTCGCTCGAAGAATTTTTAGTGAAAACTACTTTCCCATTTTTTAATCTTCTGGTGATTGATTTTTTCTCCTTGTAGGAATTCTGTATAGGTAGTTGAATTCTAATACTGTCTATTACATTTTGTTTTGTATCCTCTAAAGTGATTTTTATAGAAGAAGTGTGTTTTGGAAAATTAAAATCTTTAGAACTTGATAAGGCTTCACTTGGGTTAAGACTCGTATGAGCCCCAAATTTATGTCTAACTGTGCCATTGACTAAAATTGTCCAACCTGCTATATCTACAGAACTTGTACCAGCATTTAATACCTCTACCATTTGATCTGAAGCATCAATAGAAGATCCGCCTGCCGCACTAATTAAAGCAGATGCAGGATCTATAATGACTTCTGAGATGAATACACTTTCGGGTATCGCTTGTTTACCAACTGAAAAACGTTTTTTGTCTACTATCGGATGGATATGAAAGCCTTTTTTATGTGGAAGCCTTGTAAAAGAGGCCATATTTGAATTGTATCCACTCTTATCGTAAGTCACATAATCTCTTATGTTACCATTTCTATCTCTTAAGATTAATAACCCTTTATTATTGGTTTCGATCAACTCACCTACTTTTTTATAGGCTGTCATATGATGTTCTAGGAGTTTTACTACTTCTTTCGATTTGTAAACTGGATCAAAGTATAATTGAAAATTCAGCTCATCTCCTGGGGCTAGGCTTGTTGGGAGACCTGATACAACCTCGCCAGTTTCTGCATTAATTTTTATTGAAGACTCAACTGTATTCTGCCCTTCTGAAATTTTACACAGTAAGCAAAGTACAAAAGCAATAAAGACGAATCGTTTCATAAAGTTGTAGGTTAGCGTTTAATGGTTAATTAATATAACTATTTAATTATATTAAACCGATCTTGTGATTTGTCATTATTTGAAATCAATAAAGAAGTTTGTTATTACTATAACTGTAGCTTTTCATTTGCTGAATTGAATAATGATTTTCTTTCGATTCTCAAAGCCAGTAGACAGGTCAGTTTCGACCTTCTAAATGCCACACACATGCACCAGCAAAGCGTGTCACATAAGTGTGCCATTGCCTTCCCTCCTATGTGGCTAATTGGCCAGACGCTGCTTAGAATAAAATACCCCCTGCTGAACCCCAAGCTGCTTAATCCCGATAGACATCGGGACAGGCTATAAAACTGTGGATACTAATTCGTGTAAAAAGAGCTGCTTGTAGCAGGTCTTAACGAATTATGGCATGCAGGGTGGGTAATACTTATTATAAAAGCGTAACATATGATTTTACCTGCCTTATGGCAGCAGCCAGGTATTAAATAGCTTTAGCCTTAAGTGCCTAGAGAATTCAATCTCTGTAACATAAAATCAATCTCTACTAAGTTTCGCAGCTTAAACCTGTTAACTTTGGATGTAAAGTTTGCAAGATGTACGATAATATAGTGACCAAAGAATTCTATCCTATTTGGAAAAAGTATAAACCAGTAATCCTCAAATTGATGATAGATTCTCTCGAAGGAACGCCACAAGAGTACAAACTCTCTAAGCATGAGTTCACGGATGTGAATTCTAGAAAGAACGCAAGCTGCTCATTTAAGCTAGAATTATTCAAAGGTAAAAGCACCAAGCTTACTAAGCCTGCGGTAATCGCCACAGACTTAATTACCATGATGAAGCAGTCGGCTAAGGCTACAGAGTTAATGAATGAGTATATCTTTAATATCTCGCTAGATTCTAGCTTTACATTAACCGTAGCTTCTAGAGGAGTTGAGGCTGAGTAGTTTTAATCCAGCACCTCTACTTTTACGGCAACTAGTCCCTTAGGACCTTTTTCTGCCATAAACTTCACCTTATCTCCTTCTTGTAAGGCACGATTGGCGTTGTTGGCGTGTACAAAGAAGCGTTCCTGATTACCATCTTGGTTGATGAAACCATAGCCTTTAGAGTCATTATAGAAGGTTACTCGTCCGCGTCTTTCCGCGTCCATATCTTCTTTGTCTTGTTTAGGCACACCGATATCGATGCTGCTTGCCTTAACTTCTTTCTTCTTTGCGTTGGGATCTGGTGGTGTGTCGGTGATGTTTCCGTATTCATCTACATAGGCCATCATGCCATCTAAGCTACTATCCTTCTCCTGCTCTCGCCTTTCTTGACGTCTAGCTTCCTTTTCTTTTCGTTTTTGCTGTTTCTTTTTTTCTCTGTCTTTCTTGTTGAAGGTAGTTTGCGATTTAGCCATATATAAATTTAAGTTTCAAAAAAAGCCCACTGTGAGCTATACATCGGATAGCGAAATGAGCACTTTAAGACAAGTCTTGCTCGTGCGTTTTAGGGGTAAAATTGTATTGAATCAGGTGGGATAAAATAGAAAGCTACTCCTGCTATCTCAGCTGCAAAGATGCGGCTATTTCGCTGTTTTTCCTATGAAATACTCAACTAAGCGTAACTTTAATTTTATCGGTAAAAAATCATCCAATTTTAAATATCAATTGAACGATTGAGCCTATTTGAACTGTTATTGACACATGAGTTATGAAATGATGGTAGGCTTGCAGGTTAAAGACGACAAGGTCTACGCTGAATATAGAGAAGCCATGCAACCCCTTCTAAACGAAGTATCCGGTGGCTTTAGATACGACTTTAAGGTTTCTCAGGTACTCAAGAATGAGGAAGGCAGGCCGATTAACCGTGTTTTTGCGATCTACTTTGAAAACAAGGAGAAGATGGAAGCTTTCTTTAGCAATCCTGAATATTTACAAATCAAGGAACGATTTTTCGAAACATCTGTGGATGCCACTACAATAATATCTGAATATGAGCGATAGTTTATACCACTCATATTCAGTCTATTATACTTAATTATTTAAACCTCTAATTTTACTCGCTTCTTAGTTTGGTAGCCGGATTGGCTGTGGCGGCATTTCTACCATGGTAACCTGTGGTTAAGACAGTAATTAGAATGGTACCCACCACTACTATGGAGAATATACCTAGTCCTGGAGTAATATAGAATTCAAAACTCCTGAGCCAAGGAACCATAGAGAGGTAACCTAATATGGTGGCTGGCACCGCTGCAATCAGTATGAGTACCACAAATTCTTTAATCAATAGGTAAACCAAGCCTTGTGTATTGGCGCCAAGAACCTTTCTAATGCTGATTTCTTTAGATCTCTGCTCTGCTGTATAAGAAGCTAGGCCTAGCAAACCTAAACAAGCAATAAGAATGGTCATACCTGAGAAACCTAGGAACAATTGCCCTCTGATCTCATCAGACTCGTAATTCTCCATGAATTGCTCATCTAGAAAAACATAGTCGAATGCAGTATTGGGATAGGTTCTCTCCCATGCTTCAGCGATATAGTCTATAGTCTCATTGACATCACCTGATATCTTTACAAGAGCTGATGGATTCAATCGGCTAGGCATAAACATCAATGGTGTAATTGGATCGTAAAGAGACTCCTGATGGAAGTCTTTTACAACACCAATTACTCTTGCGGCCGGTAATGAATCGTTTCCGGTTAAATTGATTTTTTTGCCAATTGGATTTGACCAGTTCAATCTTCGAACCATGGCCTCATTCACCATTACGGCTAAAGCTGTATCTGTAGGAAAATCAAGAGAGAAGTTTCTTCCTTCTACCAGTTCCACACCTAAGGTGTTAAAGAAGTCATAATCCACTCTGTAGTTATCTAAACCAATTTCATCCATTGGCCCCTCTTCTGTTTCTGTCAGAAATATATTTTTAGAGTAACCATTACCTGGCGTTGTACTTGATGACCCCGTACCGCCAATGTTCGGATTTTGGACTAATTCATTCTTTAATACATTCCATTTTTCTACATCTGCCCTACTCCTAAAGTCAATCTGTATCATCTGCTCTTTGTCGAAACCAAGGTCTTTGTTTCGTACATATTTCATTTGAGCATAGATGATGGAAGTGCCGATCAGCATAAACATAGAAATGGCAAATTGTAAAGTCACGAGACTTTTTCTAAGCAACTTACCACCCGATTTACCTGCAGCACCTTTTAATACTGATGCCGGCTGGAATGACGATAAATAGAAGGCTGGGTAGCTACCTCCTATAAATCCAGTCATGATCACTATTCCTATTACAGCCAATATCACATTGGTATTAAGGAGTGCATCTAGTTCCAGATTCAAGCCCACGAGATTATTGATACTTGGAACTGCTAGAAAGATGACCAGTATACTGAGCGTCAATGAAATCAGTGTAATAATGATAGATTCTGTTAGGAACTGCCCTACAAGCCCGGTTCTTTGCGCACCCATTACCTTTCTTAAACCCACTTCCATGGCACGCTTAGTGGATCTAGCAGTGGCAAGGTTCATGTAATTGATACTCGCGATAATGATCAAGAAGATGGCCACAGCAGTAAAAATTCTAACATATTCTATGTTACCAGCTGGCACAGGTTCACCATCAAAGTCTGACGTCAAGTGAATGTCTTCTAATGGCACAGGTATCATCTTGACTTGAATGCCAATAGGTTCAAATATTGGGTCTAAATACTTGACAACGGTAGAGTCTAGCTTTACTTGTAAGGTCTCTTTGCTTACCCCTTCATTCAGTAAAACATAGGAATAGACGCCCCAACCGCCCCAATTGCCTTCGCCTTGAGAGAAGATGGTCTTCCAAGAAACAAGGGCTTCTGCCAACAGGTGTGAGCTTTGAGGCATATCCTTATAAACCCCGGTAACCTGTAATGACATTTCTCTATTGCCACCACTCTGCAGAGTTTGCCCTAATGGATTCTCATTTTTGAAAATCTTCTTTGCCATAGATTCATTAATGACAATAGAATTAGGCGCTTCTAATGCAGTCTCGGGATTCCCCGCGATGAAATCATAGTCGAATACATCGAAGACTGTGGAGTCCACGGCATATACATTGTCTTGAAAGTAGTCTACCTGATTTAGCGTAAAGCGCATCCCTCCTTGGCCACTGAGGCCGGAAAAGCGTACAGCTTGAACTACTTCAGGGTTTTCATCCTTAATGGTGAATGCCGCAGGCCATGTCATGTTAGCCCATTTAAAAGCATTATCAGGTTCTTTGATTTCAGTAGAGAGGCGATAGATGCGGTCTCCATTGGTATGCCCTTTATCGAAACTTGTCTCGTGAAATATGTAGAGAAGAATGATTAAACTGGATGCAATACCAATGGTTAGCCCCATGATATTTAAGGCAGTATAAGCAGGTTGCCTTAGGAGGCTTCGGAAAGCCACCTTGATGTAATTTTTAAGCATGTTGTTTTTTTAGAGTTTGACCTTGTGAAAAAAAATCACTTCACATTACGCCATAAAGGTAAGTAACAACTTACGAATCATAGTCATTAAGGTTGTTAAGTATTCTAAAGGCCTATGATTATTCTGATCACAGGTCCTTGGTGAGGCTCTAATAATTGAATCTAATTCATCATGCTAATCCCTAGTTGGGATAGCATTTTGTTAATCGCATCTACTTTCTCGTTTAACAGTGTATTTAAATCGAGTAACTCTTTGTCTAATTCCTTAAAGACTTCATCTCTGAATTCTATGGCTTGATCTGTTGGAGGATAGTCACCTCTCTGCTGATCAGCCATGAGGAATGCAATTCGGTTATTGATTCTTATCCCGAAGTTGAGAGGGTCTTGATAACTCTGATTCTTAGTCATGTGGATATTGTTTTCGATAACCCCCATTTCCTTATCTAATTGATTAACTAATTCAACCAACTCCTTTTGTGACTTCTTCTCAGCCGCTTTTTCTCGAATATACTCTAACAACTCTCTTGTTTTTCGGATTCTGATGATACCCTCATGAGCCATTGAGACCTTGTCCCTGACACTAATCAGATAATCGAATTGCTTCTGATAGTCTTCCGATGTATTGGGTAGACGTGGGTCTTTTACAATCTCAAACTCTTGTGTCACGGCTTCTCCATTCAATGTAAGTGAGGCCTTATATGTACCAGGAACAGCTTTTGGGCCTCTATTAGGTGAACTGTATAAAATCATTCCGTCAAACTCTTTAAAGCCCGGATATCGCATATCCCAAACAAATGTATTTCCACCGGCATTAGCCTTTAATGCTGAATTACTGAATGAACGAATAGTATCTCCATCCATTTCCATAATATGTAGCTGTACCTTGTCTTCTTCTTTTATCTCTTTCAAATAGTAATTAAAGATGACACCGTTAGGGTGGTTTTGTCCAACAGACTTTCCGCCTCCCCTGCCACCGGCATTCATTCTGTAGCTGTCTTTAGGTTTATATAAATAATGATTGGCCTTTGCGATTTCATCTGACAGCTGATGCAATGGCGTTAAATCATCAATTATCCAGAAACTTCTACCGTGAGTTGCCGCTATTAAATCATTATTCTTCACAGCCAAATCTCTAATACTTACAACGGGTAGATTAAGTTGGAAGGAATTCCAAGAAGTGCCATCATCGAAAGACACATACATACCCCACTCTGTTCCTGCATATAATAAGCCAGGGCGTGTTAAATCGGCACGAATGGCACGTGTATAGTCGGTAGACTTTATGCCTGAGGTAATGAGCTCCCATGTCTCACCATAGTCATCTGTCTTGTATAGATAAGGTGTGTAATCACCGAACTTATAAGAAGTGGCCGCCACATAAGCGCCTCCGTTTTTATGAGGATTCACATCAATACAGTTGATCATATTCTGCTCTGGCGACATAGGAGGTGTTACATTCTTCCAGGTTTTACCTCCGTCCTTGGTCACATGTACAAGCCCATCATCACTACCAATCCAGATCACCCCTTCTTCTTGTTCTGATTCTTCACCAGCGAAGATGGTTCCATAGAATTCGACACCAGTATTGTCTTGAGTAATAGGCCCACCTGATGATTTTAAAGTCTCTGGCTCACCCCTTGTCAAGTCCGGAGAAATCACTTCCCAAGACTGGCCTTCATTTGTTGTGACATGTAAGAAATTGGAGCCAGCATATAGCTTATTGGGATCATGAGGACTAAAGAAAACTGGGTAATTCCAGTTGAATCTGTATTTCATCACTTCCACCCCAGAACCTGCCGGATTGTCTGGCCATACATTGGTAGATCGCATTTGCTCTGTGGAATGATCTAGCCTCATCATGTAGCCTTTATATGTCCCTCCGTATACAACATCCGGATTCTTAGGGTCAGGCGCTAAATGTGCACTCTCTCCTCCTGCAGAAGGCTCCCAGTGCCTTTCTGTTATAGCTGCTCCTGAGGTTCTATGCTGAATTCTAACTGAGGTATTATCCTGCTGTGCACCGTAGATTCTGTAAGGAAATACATTGTCTGTTGTTACCCTGTAAAACTGAGCTGTGGGTTGGTTATAATAGGTGGTCCAATTCTCTCCTCCATCATTCGAAACTTGCGCACCTCCATCATCGGCAATGATCATGCGTTGGTTGTTATTAGGGTCTATCCATAGATCGTGATGATCGCCATGAGGCGCATTCTTTAATTCGAATGTTTTACCACCATCTCGAGACACCCCGTAGCTTACATTCATAACGTAAACGATATCTTCGTTCTGTGTATCTGCCGTAATTCTACTATAATACCATGCCCTTTGGCGCAGTGCTCGGTTTTGATTCACTTTCTGCCACGTCTTAGCACCATCATCCGATCTGTAAACCCCACCTTCTTCCGCTTCAATTATGGTCCAAATACGTTTTGAATTCACTGGAGAAACGGCAATACCAACTATACCCCAAGGCCCACCAGGTAAGCCATCATTTTTAGTAATATCAGTCCAAGAATCACCTCCATCACGACTCATGAAAAGCTTACTGTCTGACCCCCCACTATCCATGCGGTATCCATTTCTTCTCATTTGCCAAGTGGCTGCATAGATGATTCTCGGGTTGTTCGGATCTAATATCAAGTCTCCAGCGCCTGCCTGATCACTTACATATAAGATCTTCTCCCAGGTTTGTCCACCATCAGTCGAACGAAATACGCCTCTTTGCTCATTGGGCTTCCATAGGTTACCAATGGCAGCTACATAAACAACATCTGGATTAGTTGGGTGAATACGAATGCGAGCAATATGTTCTGATTCTCTTAAGCCTAAGAAATCCCAGGTTTCACCACCATCCGTTGATCGCCACAATCCTTTACCTGAAGAAACATTACCTCTTAGGGTCTGCTCTCCTTCTCCTACATAAATCACATTAGGATCTGAAGGCGAAACTGCAACAGCACCAATTGAACCTCCAAAATATCCATCAGAAATACAGCTCCATGAATTTCCTGCATCTTCTGTTTTCCAAACACCACCTCCCGCGGTACCCATGTAGTACAGGTTATTATTACCAATTACACCACTAACCGTACCGGCACGACCACCACGATATGGGCCGATAGAACGCCATTTGACACCTTCATAGAGTGTCTGATGATAACTAAGTGTATTGGATTCTTGAGATTTAGATTTTCTTCTCTGTGCATGTGTTTCTCCCAAGAAGAAACACACTAATAGGATGGATAGAAAGGTTCTTAACATAGAAATTAAGGTTGATTAGAGGAATATAATTAATTCTGCCATCCTTATGAACCATAATTGATATATCTGCCTTATTACGATGTGTAATGGAAAGTGAGTGCTTTCTTTGCATCTCATTTAGAATAGAAAATTATGGAAGCCATTATTACAGTAGTTGGATTTCTTGGAGCAGGCAAAACCACGCTTTTGAAGAACCTTACATCAAAGTCGATTGATAAAGGTCTTAGTCCTTTTATAATTCTGAATGACTATGAAAACGCAAACCTCGACATACAGCAGTTCCTTGAAAAAATGGATCCTAAATGGGTGCGCGCTTTAAATGGAAGTTGTATTTGTTGCAGTGGCATAGGCGAACTTCGAAACTTCGTTAATAACATTCCAGAAAGAGAGCATGGCATCACCTTAATTGAAGCCAATGGAACATCTGATGCATGTTCTTTAATGGGATTTTTAGGCGTAGGTATAAATGATCGTTTCTTACCACCTATTCAGATTTCAGTTGTTGATGTTAAAAACTGGCAACGAAGAGGTGAGCACAATGAATTAGAATCCAATCAAATTCAAGTCTCTTCTTTGGTTGTTCTAACTCATCTGGATGAATGTTCAAATGAGAGACGCCTTATCGTAAAGGAGGAAATTGAAAGATTCAATCCTAAAGCCAAGATTATCACAATGGATGAACTGGATGTCACCCTTTTATCTAAACTCTCTCCTAGTGATAATCAAGCTGAAAAATTGGATCACTTAAAAGCGCATTGGGCTTCTAGCTCCGTTGACTTACCTGATTTACCTTCAGAGCAAGCTATTAAGGAAATTTGTGCAGCACTACCAAATAGTATTCTTAGAGTGAAAGGATGTACTAAAGTGGGTAACAATGAAAGCTATACTTACTTTGAACGCACACCAGATGGACAGGTATATATAAGGCCTTTCTATGGTACACCATCAACCGGTACTAAGTTATTGACTGTGGGACCAGGAAGTAATACTGATTTATTAGAGCAAGTGATCGATAAATCGCTTCACTCAGTAATGGGATAGACTAAATCCCTTCATCGCACTGACCACAACTCCCTACAAGCAGAAATGAAACGGTTTTAACTTGATGCTCAGCAATCTCTGGTACAGGCACATCGATTGGTAAGCGCTCCGTCTTTCCGCAATCTTCACACTGAAAGTGAGGATAAACGGTATTATTATCTTTTGCTTTAGACTCGTTTGTTTTTGCATACCATTTTAAGCCACCGGTACCAGAAAATGATTGTAGGTAGCCATTTTCTTCAAGTCTGGCCAATATGCGGTAGACGGTGGTTCGATTCATTTGGTCTTTGAACTCTTCAATGAGATTCACAACAGAAAGTGCTTCATTGGTCTCCTCAAATCTTTCCAGCACTGCCTTCAATGACTTTGTCTCGCTCACCTTACCCATATCACAAACATATTGCAACAATGTTGCATCTACAATAGTCTTGACTATTTTTGCATCATAAATTCTAAGCCCAAATAATTATGGAAGAGAAGCTATTAAAGGAGATTGAGGAGATTGGAAATATGCACCTTTCAACCAATGTAGAAACACCATTACGAGCAGATGCTTTTGATAAGCCTGATGCTGAAAAGATCCAGAACATTCAAAAGCATTTCAAAATCATTATGGAAGAGCTCGGCTTGGACTTAACAGATGATAGTTTATCAGGTACACCTTATCGTGTAGCCAAAATGTACGTTAAGGAGCTTTTTTATGGCCTGAACCCCGAGAACAAGCCTAAACTTTCTTCATTCGAAAACAAGTATGGTTATGGTAAAATGTTGATTGAGAGCAACATTACCATTGACTCTGCATGTGAGCATCACTTCTTACCCATAACTGGTTTTGCACATGTAGCCTACATCCCTAATAAAAGAGTTATTGGTCTATCGAAGATCAATAGACTGGTGGACTATTACGCACATAGACCACAAGTTCAGGAGAGACTATGTCTGCAAATATTGAAGGATCTACAGCAAGCACTTGAGACTGAAAGTGTAATTGTTATGATTGCTTCCAAGCACTTATGTGTCTCATCAAGAGGAATAAAAGATAAATCAAGCTATACAACCACTATAGAATACGGTGGGGAATTCAATGATATTGAAAGACGAAAAGAGTTCTACAGTTGTCTTGATCAAGACTTAGACAAGTAGTTGCTCTTGCGTCTTGTATTTCTTGTTTAGCCCTCTTTAACAATTTATTCCTGTACTGATTCTTACATTCTTTGCGATAAATTCTATCTTAAGAGTGAATTTTTAAATGACGCTAATTTTTTAGACAGTATGCTACAGCGAAAATTTGATAAGGTGGTAAAGGGATTTTTTCCAGATGCCAAGGATGCAAAAGATACTTCAATACACTATTTAGGTAGAATGCAGATTGAGCACGAGTTGGATATATCTCGTGTGCTTATGGCCACTTCAGTTTGCTCTGATGATATTAACGTCCCTTCTACTACATTCTTTAATGTGCTTTTTGGTCCATTCATTATGGGAGGATTAGGAGGCTTGCCATTCTCAGGTCAGACAGGAATGACGGCATTTGCCCATCATATTCCTGATGAAGGAAGCGCCTTTATTTTTTATGGCCCACATATAGGGGTTACACTGGATGGTGAATTAGGAAAGATGTATCGTCCGAGACAAGAAGAGACGGGAAACTCATGTGGTGCACTTATGCTTGCCCTCAGTAGATTGCAAGACGAAAAGTATTCACCCAATATGGATAATCATGACGATTTCCAACAAATGAAATTGGAAGAAAGCCTCATCCCCTACAGAGAGCAAATTTTAGAAAGTAGTAATCAGGCGAAAGCTATTACAGAAGCGGCTTATGATATTATCAATAAGAAGATTCATGAGCACTTGAAGACCTGTAAGGACGAATTTCATGTAAATAAAGTAACTCTGCTAGGAGGTATAATCATTAATACGGATTACGGTCTAGATGATTACTTTGATGCGAGAAACTTTGAGGTGATAGACCTTAGAAGTTTATAGATTTTTTTAGAAGGAGTAATTGGCGTTTAGAAAAGCTAATACTCCTTCTCTTCATTGAGTACTTCCCCTGAAATAGACAAGGATAAATTCACTCTGTTTCTACCTTTTCTCAACTCAACGTAATATCCTTTCAACTCCTTATTATCTACAAGTGTTACGCGATAGATTCTGAGTTCAGGATACATGGCTTCTACCTTTTCTTTAAGATCAAGAGGTAATTGATCAGCATAAGCGATGGAATTGTTGAATCTTCTTGCATCGATTGCTTTAGCCCTATTTTCTATGAATTTATTGGGCTTACCTTCTGGTTGTTTGATGATTTCAAATGCATCATACAATTCTCCAGTGGCTGTAAAAGATTGGTATTTCAATACATCTCCATCCACATCTATTAACTGTACTAGTTGTGTATTCTCAGCACCTCTATCTCGTTCTGCATCCCATCCATCCCACGCATTAGGTCTTAAAGGATACATCTTACCGCCACTAACTGATACCACATAGACAGTACCTGTATAATCTCTTTTATTCAACCCATCCAGTAGATTCTCTTCTCCATCTGCCAAATATGGTGTCGTTCGGCCTCTGGCATAAGCATGATCGTGGCCTTGGAGCGCAAGATCAACTTTATACTTATCGAATATAGGCTTCCACAGGGCTCTTAACTCTTTGTTATCTCTTCCACCGGATGCTGAGAAGAGCGGATAGTGATAAGTTACTACCGTCCATTTATTAGGGTTGTTTGACAATACACTCTCAAGCCAAACTGCTTGCTCTTCAACTTTTCTTAGACTATTCAGCGCAATAATTCTCATGCCTTGATAATCTATGTAGTAGTTGGTTTCTTCAAGCCCTTCCACTCCATTCTGAGGTAAGGTAAATTGAGGGTTCCATTGAACTGACAATTGTCTCTCTTTGCTGTCATCTTTTATTGCTCCATATTCATGGTTGCCAGGAACTGAAATTGATGGTAGCATACAATGAATCCATCCACCTGCCGTGTACCATTCATGCCACTGCCTTTCGCTATGCGCATGATTGATCATGTCACCGGCATGAATGATAAAGCTCGCATCTGGCCCTTTGCGATAGCCTTCTCTTATTAATCGCGACCATAACTCTAAAATATAATTCTGAGCATCACCTACATACAGAAACGAGAATGGTTTTGCTTCTTCCGAAGCTGTCTTGAATTGAATCCACTCACTCCAAATCTCACCATCACCTACTCTGTATGCATATAATGTTTCAGGTAAGAGATCATCAAAAGTTACAGAATGATAGTGGGATACGACATCTGCATCTTTTACGCCAGCTGCATCTAATTTTTCAGTTATGGCTTTAATTGTTTTTGCATTCCTCCAAAACTTAGGAGCAGGTGTAGCTATAGCAATTTCAGCATAACCTTCTTCTTTAGCAATAGATGTTCTCCATGTTACACTTGCAGAATTAGCCGAATTCTCTCCATAGTTGAGTATTATATGGTCTGGATGTTCTCCTGGCTTACTCCAGTCTTTAGCAAACTGAGGAACTTTATATGCTCTATGCTGTCCATAAACAGCTGTAGAAAAAAGAAAACATAAGACTATTAAAAAGGCTTTCGGCTTAAAGTAGTTTAAATGCATGAGTTCAATTCTTTTATGAAAATTATGCTTTTTGATTAAGCATTCCCTTTAAACGACTTTATCAAACTGTTTCCATTTTAAAAAAGTAAAGCCCAATGATCCTCCTTCAGATCATTAGGCTTTATTTGTTTCATTTAGCTGAATTTTATTCCATTTGTAGTGTGTCTGCCGGGTTCTTTCTGGCAGCATTTAAAGAGATATAGCTTACCGTGATCAAAGTAAGAATCAGGGTCACAGAGAGTCCTAGGCCAAAAATATCCCAACTAAGAGGTATGCGATAAACATATTCTGATAACCAAGTGTCCATGGCTAGATAAGCCAAAGGAGCACTTAGGAGGAATGCCAGGAACGTCAGCATGAAAAACCTATTAGAGAAGCCAAAGAGAATTTGCCCGAAGGAAGCTCCAAGCACCTTTCTTATTCCAATCTCCTTAATTCGCTTGGCGGCCATAAATGATACCAAACCATAAAGACCTAAACATCCAATGAGAATCGCGATAAGTGCGAAAATCCTCACACTTTTAAGCATGATATCTTCAGTGACATAAGACTCTTTTATAAAGTCATCTACCGTTTTATATTCAAATGCTCTTGTTGGAAAAACTTCTGCCCAAACTTTTGACAATTCATCCATAGTTGCCGACATCTGGCTCGACTGGACTTTCACATCAACCCCAAATACTTGAATAGCCCAAGGGAACATAATCAATGGCTCAATGGCTGTGGTCAATTTGGCACTATGGAAATCTTCAGTAACGCCAACTATCGGTGCTCTGACACCATAACATAGAATTTGTTTTCCTATGGCATCATCAGCGCTTTCTACCTCAAGCTGTTTAATGAATGCTTCATTAACAATAAAAGCATCTATGGTATCATTATATTCATCTACCCTAAAAGGTCTACCTGCCACCAATTCAATATTGTAAGCCTCTAAATATCTATGATCGACAAACTTATTTCTTGTGTTCATTTCTCCCTTGTCTTCATGTCCTACTTCGAAAAAAGCAGTGGAGTGTCGACCATTATCCATTGGTGGACCTGAAGAAAATGAGTAAGAACTGATTTCAGGAATAGCGTTCAGCGCATTGGTAATTCTATTGACTTGGGTAGGGTCTGCGTTGAAGGTATCAATAGTTACCATATTCTCTTTATCAAAGCCCATCTCTTTGTTGATGAAATAGTCCATCTGGAAGGAAATGACAATAGTGCCTATTACCAAGAGTTGTGTAATAGCAAACTGGGTAACCACTAAACCCTGTCTTAAGCTGATCCCTTTTTTCTTACCTGTTAGTGCTGAAAATCCACTTCTTAAAGATTGTGAAGGCTGATAAGATGACAGTTTCAGCGCAGGATAAAGGCCGGCAATTAAGCTGATAAGCAATATCAAACCGATGCCAAACACCCAAACGGAAGAGTCAATACTCATGTCCATGTTGACCATTGATAATAAATCATTCCAACCGTTAATGGCCAATTCTGCTACCCAAACTGCCAGTATATAGGCTATGGATGTAAGAATAACCGTTTCCATCAAAAACTGAATCACGAGCTGTAGGCGTGTTCCGCCCAATACTTTTCTAATGCCTACTTCCTTTGATCTAGACACTGCTTGTACTGTTTGCAGATTTATAAAATTGATGCAAGCTGAAAGAATGATGAATAAGCCAATGGTTGTGAAACCTATCGTTAAAGCAGGATTACTGGTATAATTCCCGGCAAAACCCCATTTAGGATCACCATGTATGTCTAATAGATTGATTAGCGAATAAGAGCTCATCTCTCCTATTTCATCGTCACGATACTTTTTAACTAAATCAGGAAAACGATTCTCAAAGCTTTGTGGGTCTTGACCTTCTTTCAATACGATAAAGGTCATCCCTGACTCAACATTGCCCCAGTTAGTTCGATAATCCCACTGTGCGTTCTTATAGTATATCTCATTCGATACTAGAAGCTTAAAGGGGAAGTTACTATTGCTAGGTGGGTCTTGAATTACTCCGGTTATGTAAACAGGGTACTTGTCGAACATCCTAATTTCCTTACCTAAGAGACCTGCTTCTTTCCCAATAAAAGATGGATAGTATTTTTCTACCATAGATTCAGATAGCACTATGGCATTTAAATCGTCCAAAGCTGTTCGATTGTTACCTGCTATAAACTCATAATCAAAGTGTCTTAAAAAGGCACTATCCGCATAGAATAGGTTGTTACGTTCCTCGAAATTCTTCTGTAAAGTGGTACCTGGGTTTATAGCCAACAAAGGGCTTCTAGGTCCTATGATTTGAATAACAGATTCCAATTCCGGGTATTCGGTATCAATGGCAATAGCCAACATAGGTTGACTATTCCCGGACTGCATCTTTCTATTAGGATAATCGATGGTTGTGTTAACCCTATAAATACGTTCAGCCTTTGGTTGGTGAATATCAAAGCTATTCTCGTAGCGGTTTTGAACGTAAAGGAAGATTACGCTACTCAACCCAAGTGTAAGAGCTAATACGTTAATGGCAGAAGTAACTCTGTTTTTCCAGAGATTTCTTAGAATCGATAGGAAGAATGTCTTTGTCATAGTTTTAGATCACTTTCGATACCTTAATGCCAATAAGCTGCCATTTATTTCAAGTAACTATATATCAACATGTTATATAGTTCTCTTTAGTTAAAAAGCAACAAAAGTGTACATTCTGATGCAGGTTACTGTTCCACCTTAGAACAGTAAATTACTATATTTATTTGTGCAAATTCTAGCCTTAGATGACGATCCGCTATTACTCCATACCATCAGCATGGTATTAGAAGATACTTTTGGTGAAATCTTTACGGCAGAGCACCCAAGTCAAGCACAAGTCTATTTGGATTCCGGAGAGATAAAAGTAATCCTACTCGATCTCAACTTTGCAATTGGAGATTCTGACGGATCAGAGGGCTTAGCATGGATAAAGAGAATCAAGGATCAGCTCCCTTCTGTTACTGTGATTGTATTAACAGCCCACGGCTTTGTAGATATAGCCGTAAAAGCGCTCAAGCAAGGTGCTTCAGATTTTCTCGAGAAGCCGTTCTCCAATGAAAAGCTTATCGCTACTGTTCAAGCAGGTATTAATTTGGCCGAGTCTCAATCTCAATTGAATGATGTAAGTGCTAAGAATGAGGTGCTCGTTCAGCAAGTTAATATTCAGGATCAGATGATTTTAGGCGATTCTGAAGTTATGAGGAGACTTACAGAAACCGTTGAGCGAGTAGCTAATACAGAAGCTTCTTTGCTCATTACGGGTGCACATGGTACAGGCAAGGAGGTGTTAGCACGTTATATTCATAAAAAGTCTGAAAGGGCTGCGGAGCCTTTTATTCATGCCGATTTGGGTGCAATCACTCACAGCTTATTTGAATCGACATTATTCGGTCATAAGAAAGGCGCATTTACAGATGCCACTCAAGATAAAATCGGACTCATTGAGGCTGCAAATCTGGGTACTTTAATGCTAGATGAAGTAGGAAACTTACCCCTTCCCTTACAGAGCAAGTTGCTTTCTGTTTTACAGAATAGAGAGGTTAATAGAGTAGGTGAAAATAGACCTCGCGCAGTAGATATACGCTTGATATCAACCACGCACTTAAGCTTAGAACAGCTAACAGATGCATCAATCTTTAGACAGGATCTTCTTTTTAGAATTAATACAATTCATTTACACTTACCTGACCTAAAAGATCGTAAGGCCGATATTAAGCCCTTAGCTGACTATTTCTTATCACGCTTTAATAAGAAGTACAAAAGAACCCTGGCATTCGCTAAAGCTGATTATAAATCATTTGAAGACTACAAATGGCCTGGTAATGTGCGGGAATTGAAGAATAGCATAGAACGCATGGTAGTTATGAATCAGGTGGAGTCATTAGATCAGCATTCGGATACTCAACAAACTGACAACTTATATGAGGTTGAGAAAAGAAAGATAGCTGAGATTATAGAAAGGCATTCGGGAAATATTACGCATGCGGCTGCAGAATTAGGGATTGGTAGAAACACACTCTATCGAAAAATGAAGAAGTATGATCTTTAATAAAGGCTTTCTAGTCATACTCATAAGAGTTCTGCTTATCGTCTTGCTATCTCTGGGGATGATCTATTCTTATCTAGAAACAGATTTAGTTTATACACCATACATGTTTGGCGGTATCATGTTATTTGTAGTTTTCGAACTTACTTGGAAACTACAAAGTCAGGAAAGGAACTGGGCTCAATTCTTACAATCTATGAGGTATGGAGACTTCAATAGAGCCTACCAAAAGAAAACGAATTCTAAAGCGCTACAGGAGGCCTATGAGCTGATAACTCAAGGCATGGAAGACTTACAAACTAGCCGTGCGGCTGAAATTAAACTGCTTCAAACGGTATTAAGACATATCTCCGTAGCCGTAATATGCTTTAGAGAAAACGGTGAGATTATGTTTTCTAATAAGGCATTTAAGCAATTATTAGATGCACAGAGCATTATTAATATTGATGTTTTAAAGCATTCTTATCCACTTATTTATAAGGCTATGACTTCTGAAGAGGATATTTCATCTGCGTGGACAGACCATCAGAATGAGCAAAAGCTGCTGGTTAGCACTGAAGTCTTCAAATTAAAGGGAGATGCCTATCGGCTAACTTCACTTACTGATATAAGAAATTCATTGGAAGTAAAAGAATTAGAGAGTTACCAAAAACTCATGCGGGTAATGACTCATGAGATCATGAATTCTGCAACCCCTATCCTATCATTGACTCAAATTGTCAACAAAAAATTAATCGATGGTGAACAGCTGACTTTACTATCTGAAAAAGACCAACAAAAAGTAGTAAAAAGCTTGCTAGCTATAGAAGAAAGAACTGAAGGTATATTAGGCTTTGTTAATGCTTATAAGCAGATCAATAAGACCATTGAGCCTCAAGTCACCTTAGTTTCATCAACTGATTTGATTGAATCCATCACGGTTTTAGTTAAACCTAATGAAGATGTACTGTTTGAAATAAACGACTCTCTAAAATCTGAGATCCCAATTGATAAGTCATTAATCACTCAGGTTTTGATCAATTTGCTCAACAATGCCTTTGATGCAGTCCGTGAAAACCCTAATGGACGAATTGCTTTAGACGTTGAAGACCATCAAGAACATATTAGAATTAGTGTGACTGATAATGGCCCGGGTGTAGTGGGTCAATTGGAGCAAGAGATTTTTGTACCATTTTTTACCACAAAAAAGAAGGGTTCCGGAATTGGTCTAGCCCTTTCTCGTAAAATCGTTTTAGCACATAAAGGCACGTTAAACTATCAAAGAAAAGATGATAAGACAGAGTTTGTAATTAGTCTACCAGCATAGCTGATAACCCTTTGTTTTTTACTAATCATAAGCTATTGATTAATAGATGTTTATAAATACTTTTCGTTATTAATAGTTTAGTTATTTCTTTCAGCAATCCTTTGCATTGAAATATGATATTTTCAATCCGTTTCGTCCGATTTTAAGCGAAATTGTATATAGATCAAAAGAGTCGAAGGCTATGCGTTTTTTGCCATTTTTTATACTGCTGATCTTACTTCCATTCACCATTCAAGGGCAAAGTGAAAAACTAAAGCTCAACCTAGACCCAACAGGAGACACTTATATAAAAGCAGCCATTAGAGGACAATTCTGGACACGCTACACGGAAATGAATCCAGGTACTCATATAGATAATGATACCATCAACAATGCGCTTGATTTCTCTATTAGAAGAGTAAGAATTGGCTTAGCAAGCCGGTTATCCAAGAGAGTATATGTATTTGTTTTAATGGGTAATAATAACCTGAATGAAAGGACTGAATCAGGCTTTGTGCTGGATCTCTTAGACTACTATGTTGAATACAAAGTTTCAGATGCTCTTGAAATTGGAATAGGCGAATCTGCTTGGGGAGGTCAATCGCGTTGGAATGTTAGATCTACGCTTTCTTATATGGCACTTGATGCACCACTCTTTTCTTTGTCCACGGTTAATCGAAACGATGACCTCGGAAGAACGCTAGGAGTCTGGGCCAAAGGTCAAATCGGCAAGTTTGACTATGTCTTAGCCATTAAAGAACCCACTACGTTCGGTGTTGAACCCAGAGAAGGCCAGGCAGATTTTGCATTAGGAAGAGAGAATATCAGATATTCAGGATATCTGAAATATGAATTTTTAGACAATGAAAGCAACTTGCTTCCATTCAGCGGTGGAGTCGGTACATATTTGGGCAAGAAGCGCATTTTCAATCTTGGAGCTGGTTTAATGTATCAAAAAGATATGATGGCTTCACTCAATCAAGGAATTGAAGTTCAGCATAATTTCATGGCTTGGACCGCAGAAGTTTTTTATGATCAGCCCGTCAATCCAAATCTAGGTACCGCACTTACCTCCTACCTTGGTTATTTCTATACTGATTTCGGTCCAAACTATATTCGAAATTTAGGAGCCAATGGATTCACAGAAGGTGGATCATCATTTAATGGTGCAGGAAATGCCTTCCCCATGATGGGTACAGGAAACACTATTTTCTTTCAATTGGGCTTTCTCATGAAAAGAAAACAAGGTGAGATCTACACTACTCAACTTCAGCCTAATGTGGCAATTCAATATTCAACTTTTGAGAGACTCAATGACCCCATGATCACCTATGATTTAGGTGTAAATTATTATCTCAAAGGCCACAATAATAAGTTGACTTTAGGCTTGCAGAATAGACCAGTTTTTAATGAGGAAGTTAATGGTGATGTATCTGTAAGCGACAGAAGAAATATGATTGTCCTACAGTATCAAATTTCGATTAACTGATTGTGCAATAAAACAAAAAGAGAGAGCTAGATATTTCTAACTCTCTCTAATTCTTTAGATTAATTATGTTCTTATTCGTCCCTTAAGGCCAAAACTGGATTACTTATAGATGCTTTATATGTCCTAAAACCGACAGTTATACTCGCAAATACAAATAAAAGAATCAGCGTAAGTACAAAAGGCAGCACACCGAGGCTTATGTGGAAAGCATAGTCTTCAAGCCAGCTATTCATCATCAAATAAGCAATAGGCCCTGTGATTAAGAATGCAATGGTAATAAGTGTTGCAAAATCTTTGAACAATAACTTCGCGATTTGAATAGCACTTGCCCCCATTACCTTTCTAACTCCCAACTCTTTAATTCTCAATGCTACTTTATGAGAAGCTAAACCATACAGTCCCAAGCAAGCAATAACGATAGCCAAAACTGAGAAAATCAATGTAAGCTGGCCTGTTTTTGTGTCATCCGTATAAGCTCTATCATAGATGTCTTCGAAGTAGGTGTATTCAAAAGGGTAGGCAGGACTAAAGCTTTCATATACCTCTTCTACTTGTGCCATGGTGGAAGAAACGTCACCAGATAGTTTTATGGCGAGTCTTGCGTAATTTGGATTCAAAACAATTTGAAGAGGTTCAATCTCTTGCTTTAGTGATTTGATGTTGAAATCTTTTACTACCCCGATAACTGTTGCTTTACGCCCGTTTTGTCTAATCATTTCTCTTCCTATCGGATCATCCCAACCAAATGCCTTTACTGCGGCCTCATTTAGAATGATGGCAGATCTATCTGTTTTAATCTCTCTGTCGAATGCTCTTCCTTCAATAAAATCGATCTCATAGAGATCGAAAAACCCATGAGTAACCCCAAGCATGAACATTTGGATACGTTCTGCATCTGTAATTCCTGGCCAGTTAGCTTGTGCATTGGAAGTAACATTAGTCGGAAGCGACCAGCTTGTTGCTACTGCATCAACACCTGACACCTGAAAGAGTTGATCCATATAAGTATTAAGATTGTCATCAATTGCATCATCTCTGGTACTTAGGATCATTATATTATCTCGCGTATAACCGGTATCTACATTGTCGATAAAAGACAGTTGCTCTTTTAAAACGAGTGCTGAGAATATCAGAATAGCAGAAAGCCCGAATTGCAAAACCACCAATCCGTTTCTCAAATAGTTGCTACTGGTCTTACCGGTCTTAGACCTGATGGCCCATAACGGGTTGAAGGATGACATGAGAAATGCCGGATACAAACCTGAAGCAAGTGTTAGAACAAATCCCAATCCTAAGATTTGTAACCAGAATAAAGGACTATCTAAAGCAAAATCTAGAGGTCTGTCTATAAAGTATGAGAAGGCTGGAATAAGAAGGTTTGCAAGAACAATTGCGGCAGCTAGAGAAAGAAACACTAGAAATCCGGACTCTATCAAAAACTGACTGAGTAGACTGTATTTCTTAGCTCCTAATATTTTTCTTATACCTGTTTCTCTCACCCTTACCATTGCTCTTGCCGTGGCCAGATTAACATAGTTGATACTTGCCATAACCAGCACAATGATGGCAATCAGGTTGAAGATTTGAAGCCTTTGTGCATCGGCATACTCTCCCATGCTACCCAGTATGTCTTTAGAAAAATGTACTTCTTCAAGCGGCTGCAAGTAATAGTCATACATCTGTCCATCTTCGTCAATTGGGTCATCTGCAAATTTGGCTCTAATCTGAGGTAATTTGGCCTCCAAAGAGCTAGCATCTGTGCCTTCCTTGAGTTTTATGTAAGTGTAATATGGATTGTTATTCCAGTTGGTTAGATTCTGATTAAATGTATTTTGTGCCCATTCAAAATGAGCAATAATGTTCATTTTAAAATGAGAGTTTTCAGGCATATCCTTAAAAACAGCTGTGACAGTAAATGGCATTTCACCATCTAATTTCATAGTTTCATTAACCACCTCAGTTTTACCAAAGTATTTCTGAGCGGTTGTTTCCGAAATGGCAATATTTGGTCCGTAACTAAGGAGTTTGTCTTTAGAACCATCTAAGAGTTCAAAACTGAAGATGTTAAAAACAGAAGGATCTACAGCATGCAAGGCAGGCTCTAAGAAGCTGTTGCCATTTGCTACCATAAGTTGATTTCTCCATTTACTGAATCTTGCGGCAGCTTCTACTTCCGGGAATTCAGAGGTCAAAGCATTTGCCAATGGACCAGGTGTACCAGAGTCAGTATAAAGACCATCTCGAGTATCGAAACTTTTATAGACTCTATAGATCCTGTCTGAAGCCTCATGATATTTATCATAACTGAATTCGTATGAAGTGAATAAAGTAATCAGCAAAAAAATCATTAGTCCTGAGCTCAGTCCAATGATGTTAAGTAGCGTGTAATTTTTGTGCTTTTTGAAGTTTCTTAATGCGATTATGATGTTGTTTTTGAGCATAGCGGTTGTATTTAATGAGTATTGACTGTGACCTTTGAAATAGAGATGAGAAATAATGCTTAAGGATTCTTTGAAGTAGATCCATTTGGCCTTGCGCTGACCTTTCGTTTCTACATTGTACTGAAAGAGTTCCTCCAAGTCCCAAAGTGCTGTTGATAAATAGTCATAAGAGCAAAAGCTCTGTAATAACCATTTGGCCAATCTGGGAGGTTTAATATTTTGAGTTTTTGAACTCATGAATTGAGGAAGTTGATTTTGGATTGTGGAATACGATCGAATAATTCATTACGCATTGACCTGACCTCTTGCAATGCCGCAATACCATTCTTTGTGATATCGTAATACTGCTTTCTCCTACCCCCTTGTTTCTCAGTAATGCCGCCAACTCTAGAATCTACCCAGCCTTTTTCTTCAAGGCGCTGTAAAGCACCGTATAGAGCCCCAAGACTTATAGATTTATTGAGTTGACTTTCGAGTTCCATTTTAATGGTTACGCCATAAGCATTGTCTTGCAACACCCCTATTGTAAGCAATACCAACTCCTCGAATGCACCTAAGCTAAGCTTTTTCATTTATTCTCTTTTCCGTAATAAACATACAAGAATTAAATATGTTTCGAAAAAGAGAATAAATATTTTTGCTTGATGCTTGATGCTTGATGCTTGATGCTTGATGCTTGATGCTTGATGCTTGATGCTTGATGCTTAATGCTTAATGCTAGATGCTAGATGCTAGATGACCGTCTGACTAGTCAGAAAGTATTAATTATCGTGGGTTTAGTGTAAGGCCTACTATTCAATTTGTCAACGAAAACATTGCTTATAAGATATGCCAATGTAGCGGATCTTATCCTCTACCCTATATGTTGCTTCGGGAAAAACAACCTAATGGCAAATGTCAAATGGCAAGTTCTGATGGATTCTAACTATTAAAGAACAAAAAAACTACGACCTAAGCCTCCATTAACTCCTGATCGAATTGATAATCCTTATAGCTCACTTTAAATAGGATGCTATAAAAGGAAGGAATAAATACAAGAGTGATGATTGTACCAAATAAAAGTCCAACCATAATGGAGACTGCCATCCCCTCCCACATTTCTCCTCCACTGATGTATAAAGGAATCAAACCTAAGACCGTGGTAAAAGTAGCGAGTAGTATGGGGCGGAATCTTTGCAAGCATGCAACTATAACCGCATCCTGCGGACTCCTGCCATAATCATTCATTTCGATCTCCATGCGATCAACCAATACAATGGCATTATTAATAATTATACCTGCTAGGGATATAACACCTAAAAATGGCATAAATCCAAAAGGTTCACCGAAAGTCATTAGGCCGATAACCACACCAATAATTGCTAAAGGAATGGTACAGCAAACCATAATCATTTTTCTAAACGAATTGAATTGTATGATTAGCAATAAAACGATAAGAAAACCTGACAGAGGTAGATAGGCAATCACTGCGCCCATATTCTCAGCCGTATTCTCAGCATCACCACCAAATTTATAAGAATAACCACTCGGCCAAGCTGTACTTTGCTCTTCTAACCAAGGTGTAATCTCATTTGTGATAGCGGCTGCATTTCCGGTGCTATTCAATTCACTCGAAATATTGATTGTTCTCACAATATCCAAGCGTTTGATTTTTGAATATTGCCATTGAGGAATAATATTCGCTACCTGAATTAAGGGTACACTTCGACCATTATTCTGTCCTACTACATTTATGGTTTCTATAGATTGAAGCGTTTGCTGCTGGCTTCCTTCACTTCTCAAAACAATAGGAATTGACTTATCTCCTTCTCTGAATTCACCAGTTGTAAAACCATCTAGAACTGTTTGTAAACTTGTTGCAATATCCTGACTGGTGATTCCTGCGGTTTGTGCTCTCGATTGATCAATGCTCACCACGAACTTTTTACTCTTTGGTCCCCAGTCGTCTTTAACATTCTTTGTGCCTTGTATAGCATTGAGGCGAACTTTGACAGCCTCGCTAATTAAGGCAAGTTGATCCGGGTCATCGCCTGAAACCTTGATCTCTATTGGGGTTCCGCCACCGCCTGCAGCTAAAGATCCTACTTTGATATCAGCTCCCGGAAAATTGATAAAACAGAATTGATCTATTTTTTCGATCATCAAATTGTTGAAATCGGCCGTTGTGGTATTCACTAAAATATGGGCGTAACTGGAATTCGCTTCATCGGGTGAATAGCCTAAATCATATGATTCAGGCCCTTGCCCAATATATGAGGACCAACTTGATATACCTTCTTTTCTAGTTTCGTTCACAAGAAGAGAATCTGTTATGTAGTTTTCCAATTCTTCTACCAAGGCGGTGGTACTTTCAATTCTGGTACCTAAAGGCAGATTAATATCCACGGTAATCATATTCCGGTCACTATCTGGAAAGAATAGAAATGGAAGTTTAGTGAAGCCAAACAGTGAAGCAAAGAATAACAAGAAGATCGCCACCATGACCAAACTCTTCTTGTGTAGTGCAAACATGATCAACTTCTGATAGTAACCCTTAATCCAATTTATGGCCCTATCAATAGCGCTTGGTTTGGCTTCTCCTTTAGGTTTTACCTTTAAGAAAAGGAAGCAGAACATGGTAACCACAGTTAATGCCACAATCCAGGATGAGAGTAAGGCCAAGGAGATTACCACGAAAATGGGCCCTACAATATCACCCATGGTTGATTCCGCCAGGTAAAAAGATAAGAAGGCTGCTGATGTGGTAAGAGTAGAAATTAAAAGTGGTGTAAAGAGCTCAGAACATGCTTCTATAGCTGATTGCTTCGCTGAGGAACCATTTTCCATTTTTACCATAATGGTTTCTGCCACTACAATGGCATTGTCAACCATCATACCTAAGGCCATGATCAGAGCAGCTAGCGTAACCTGATTCAATCCAACCCCAATGATTCCCATAAGCATTAGGGTCATAATGGTCACAATCGGGATTAAACTGGCAATTACGCTCCCCGTTCTCAGGCCTAAAAAAATCAGCATCACTACAAAAACGATAGTGATTGCTTGAATTAAATTGACGATGAAATCACCAATTTTAAAATCTATATAGGTATCAAGTGATGACAGTCTGATTAACTCAAGACCGAATGGAAGCTGAGCTTGGAAATCAGTCATTACTTGATTTACATCTGTTCCAAGTTGAATAACATTAGCTCCTTCCTTAAGATTAATATGTAACGAAATGGCGCTCTTACCATTCACTCTTATCAATTGTCTCGAAGGTTCGATATAGCCTTTTTCTACTCTGGCAATGTCCTCTAAGTAGATGAGTTGTCCGGCATTTCCTACAGGAATGAGTGTCCGTTTAAGGTCTTCTACTGAATTAAAATTCCCAGTAGGTTCTAATATGATTCTTTCTTCTTCTAGATTGATTTGACCACCGGAACTGAGAATATTTAAGGACCCAATTATGCCTTGTAGTTTGCTAGAGGTTAATCCATATTCATTCAGAACCGCATCTTCATATTCTACGAAAACTCGTTCTTCTTGCTCCCCACCCATTTCTACTTTGGCAGCATCCGGGAGTTTTATGAGTGCGTCTTTTAGGTCATCTGCGTAGGTTTTCATTTCAGCATAAGAAAAACCATCACTTACCAGCCCAAGTACAATACCGTAGACTTCTCCTATACCATCATCATTCAAATTTGGATTTACTCCCTGTGGAAGGCCCTTTATTCCATTGAGTTTTCGCCTCAAACGATCCCATACCGCTTGCAGTTCATCCGGTCCAACTTCGTCTTTCAGCACCACAGAAACAATGGAAAGACCAGTTCTTGAAGTGCTCATTACTTCTTTCAATTCTGGTAATTCTTGTGCTACTTTTTCAATCTTATCGGTCACCAATTGCTCAACTCTTTCCGGACTTGCGCCAGGAAATTGAGAAACAACCGTAGCTACTCTTACGGTATAAGGGGGCATACTATCTCGTGCCAAGGTGCTGTATAAAGCCAGCCCAAGGATGATAATGGTACCCAGAATCATAAATGTGATCCTGTTCTTTTCTATTGAAAATTGAGTCAAATTCATTTCAAAAAAATTAAAGAACCTGCTATTTAAGACTTACTTCTTGGCCATCGAGAAGGGTTTGCAAACCTGCTGTAGCTATCTTCTGTCCTTCCTTCAACCCACTTTTTACCTGAAAACCTCTTGCTGTGAGATCACCAATTTGAATGTGCTGCTTTCTAATTATGCCTTCTGAAGCTCCTTTTTCTTCTATTAGAAAAACAAACCTTCCCATGCTGTCTTCTCCTACCGCTTTAGCAGGTATAACTATAACTTCTTGTTCTAGTTGTCCGAAACTGAATTTCACGTTGGCCGCCATACCCGATTTGATCTCCTCCGTGGCTGCAAGTAAGGTCACTTTTACGGGATATGTAGCCGTATTACGATCGACTGCAGGTGACACTTCTGTCACTTGGGCTTCAAATATTTTGTTTCCTATAGCAGGAAATGTAACGCCTACATTCTTGCACTCTTTCACCTCATTTATAACGCTCTCAGGCATCCCTAGCGAAATGGTCATCTGATTTCCGGCATTCAAGACTGCTACCACCTGGCCGGGATTAACATTCTCATCTATCTCAGTATTCACAGCAGCGATCACACCATTCTCCGGGGCATAGATGTATCCGTAATTCACTTGTTCTTTTTGGATATCTACACTCCTTTGAGCTGAAGCATAACTACTTTGTGCGGTTTGGTAAGAATTCTTGGCATTCTCAAAGTCACTTAAAGAGGCACTCCCTTTTTCGTAAAGAGATCTAATTCTGTCATAACCAAGTTTTGCCGTGTTCATCTGAGACTCTGCACTGGCGAGGGAGGCTTGCGCTTGTTCTAATGCTAGTCGGGACTGTACATTATCTAATTGCGCTAACAACTGACCTTTTCTCACCACCTGGCCTAGTCTTATATTAAAGGTGGTGATGATGCCACCGCTCCTGAAACTCAGATTGATTACTTTATCTGTCTCGGCAGTCCCATTAAAGCTCCTTGCTTCTAAGGCAGATGCATATCCTACCTCCTGATAAACAACCGGTCTTAGTGTCTTCTTTTCTTGAACCTCTTCAGTGCTGCAAGCGCTTAGCATTGCCAATGCGAAGACTGAGATAATAGCGATATAAATTTTAGATTTCATGGGTGGCCGATTAGTTCTGGTTGAGTAAAAAATTGAAAAATGATTCTCGGAAAGCTTGGTTTTGCTCCTCCGTATTTAAAAGGAAATATTGTCCTAGGTAGCGTTCTAAGGTTAAAGCACTTAATAAGTAGTTATAGATGGCACTTGCATTAGCCAATTGTGCGCTCACATAGTTGTTTTGTGCATCAATTAATTGAACCCAATTCACTGAGCCTCTCTCATAGGCTTCCTGGGTTAATTCTAAACTCTCTTGTGCCGCAGATTCAGAAACCTTAGAAAGCTCAATATTGGCAATTTGATTGATCAGCTGAAGGACTGAGATACTCACATTTCGCTCAAGGTTTAGAGATATATTATCTCTATTAATGTTGAGTTGGTCCTTTTGGATAATGGCTGTTTGCTTATTGATATTCTGCTGATTCTTTTGAAAAATGGGCAAAGAAATATTTAGCCCAGCGCTGTAATAGCCATCCGGGATAGTTCCAAAGCCCATTGGAACGTCAGAGCCTGCCCCACTTCTATTAAATGTGTAATTGTATTGACCTTGAAGTGCGACAGTAGGAACATATCTGCCATTTGTAGCCAATCTTAAGTTTTGCTCTACTGCGTCTAAATTATAAGCAAGGTTTTTTAGTTCCGGTGCATTATCCTTTGCTACCTCTATCAGAAACTCAGTAAATGGCTTACTTAGCTTAGGATCATCTAAGAATTCTCTAAGTTCTTCATAGTCGTATTCTGTAAAAACTCCTTTTCCTAATTCGGCATCTGCCACGTCAATCTGACGATCAATGGGTTGATTCAATAATTGATTAATACTGAAAAAGGCTTGTTCTAATTGATTCACTGCTTCAATAAGACTCTGTGTATTTTGTGCCAATTGGCTACGGAACCTCAATACATCTGATTTACCTGATTGACCAGATTCATAATTTTGCTCAGCGATCTGTAAGTTCCTTTTGGTGAGGTCTACATTACGCGCAGAAATCTCAAGGTTCGCTTTGAGCAATAACGCGTTGAAATACGCATTAGAAACATCAAAAATTGTATTCAACTGATCAATGTTTAGACTGGCCTCTTGTGCCATTTTGAGTGCCTCTTGAATTTTTATATTCGCACTTGCTCCGGGGGAAAAGAGCAACTGTTGAAAAGAGAGATTACTTGATGTTGTGAATTCAGGGTTTTGTCCATTTGAAACGGCTGCTAATTCAGGATCTAGATAACTCCCTGTAGCCGAAACACTAAAATCAGGGAGGAAATTACTCCGCGCGGTTTTAACGTCCTGCCCTACTAATTCCACGTCTTTAGCACTTGATTGAAGCGTAAGGTTATTGACAAGTGCCTCCTGCATGATTTCCTGTAGCGTATATTTCTTTTCTGATACTCTTTTGTCAAAATCGCCTACAAAATTTGTGGAAGCGATTAAGCTGTATTTTATGGGGACATTCAGCATTTCTACTGAATTGAAATTGATCGTTAAGACTTGCTCGTTATCAATATAAAGCGGCAAATCTCCCGCATTGGTACCATTGACTATGGCTTCTACTGTAAGGGCAATTCTTCTAAATATTTGATCAAGCCCTTGATCACTTTGATTGGTAGCCATTAATCCCAGTTTGACATCATCCACACTTGTTGAAGTAAATGAGGGAATCCTATTCTCTAGAAGTATATCTGCTAGCTCTTGAATTTCTTTCTCGCTGAATAAATATCCACCTCCCATGTATAGGGCATCAATATCATCAAGTGAGGCCTCTATTTCTTCGATGGTTTGGAAGGGTATGAGCTGGTAGGTTGCCTCTTTTTCTTGGAAAATCTGATCTAATAGGTCTTCAACGGGAAGAGTTTCTAGAATGGGTTTTTCTACCGCTATTCCAATATTTTTAAAGGCATATAGGACTTCGAAAGTATCCAGATCTACTCCAAAAGATTGAGCAAAAACCAAATAAGCCAGATTAGGAATTCCCGATGAAGATTTGGCTCTATCGAGTTCTGTGAAATCGCCAGGCGCTGCGCCAAACAAGACGGTAGGTTTTAAGTGTTCTTTCTTTTGAGCCACCACAACATTATTAATGGCACCAAAAGCGATGATGATATCACTCGGCCCCTCTAGGATTTGATTATAGTTGGTTTCGGCTTTATCCTTATCGTAGTCATTTACTAGGATTTGGCTCTCATCAAAGATCATTAATGCATCTTCTCCAACAACAGCCTTGATCTCCATCTTTAGACGATCAATGAGGGGGTCTACGGTTTGGTTTCTTACATCCAGCAGAAGTCCAACATGAACTTCGCGCTTGCTCGTTTTTTGAGCAAACATCGAGAAGCTAAGAAACATCAGAACCAAAAAAGTACTGATTTTCATATGTTTCAGTTTAGTATTAAGGTCAATTATAAAAATCAATTTAACCCTTCATGATTCTAAAAATCAGGTTCTTATCAATTGATTTGGTATTTCTATATAAGATGGGGCTCATTTTTGATACCCGTGTTATCTATGTATTAAATCGAAGATGAAATCTAATCTTTTGAAGCTTTGCTTGATTGTTAATTAGGGCTTAAAACGACTCAATGTTAATTTCAGAGCATACTTCCATCGCTCAATTCGAGTATCCTATCAGTATTCTTGGCAAACTCATCATCATGTGTTACCGCAATGATGGTTTGTCCTCTTTCTTCAGACAACTGCTGAAAAATATCGAATACGGTTTGCGTGTTCTTTGAATCAAGGTTCCCGGTAGGTTCGTCTCCCATGATGATGGCGGGTTCGTTAATGAGGGCTCTTGCAATTGCTACCCTTTGCTGCTGGCCACCCGATAGCTTATTGGCTGATTTCTTAGCCTGGTCCTCTATTCCTAAGAGTTTGAGATTCTCATAAGCCATTTCTCTAATCTCTTCCTTTGACTTTTTTCGAAGTTTCAAGGCAGGAAGCATCACATTATCTAACGTTGAGAAATCCGGCAATAAGTAGTGAAACTGGAATACGAACCCGATGTTCGCATTTCTAAACTTGGCTAGCTCATTTTGAGTAGACCCTGTGAGTGTTTTCCCATTAATTTCCAGACTACCTGAATAATCGGTATCCATTGTCGAAAGGACATATAATAAAGTGGACTTACCCGATCCTGATTTTCCTACTAAAGAGAGAAACTCCCCCTTTTTAACATCAAAATTGATGTCTTTTAGGACCTGAAATTTTGATGGTTCGTAAAAGAACTTATCAATATTTGAAACTTTTAATGCAATCTGATTTTCCATGATTATCCTCTTATGATGGTTACAGGATCTACTTTTGATGCTTTCTTTGCCGGTAAATAACCCGCGACAAATGTTGTGATTAAGCCAAAGCCAAAGGCTGCCACATAATCCTTAGCTCTATAAGACATGGGTAGTGTTTCCAAAGAGGCTACTTGAAAAGGAACTTGGTTAATCACCACAGACACTGCAGCGCCAAAGAGCATTCCTATGATACCTCCAATGATACCAATGATGATAGACTGGACTAAGAAGATTTGAACGATATCACTCCCCTCAAACCCCATTGCTTTGAGTATGGCGATTTCCTTGATTTTCTCATTTACCGTCATGTTCATGATGTTGTATATGCCGAAGCCAGCCACCAGAAGAATGGTAAATGATACGGCCAATGCGATAATATTTCGTAGCTCATTGCCGGCATCAAGCTGGCCGTTTGATTCAATCCAAGATTCTACTTTTAAATCTGTAAGGGATCTCATTTTAGCAGCAACGGCTGAGGCTGCTTCGAAATCCGCTACATTCACCTGAATATCCGTGGCATAGCTTCTGTTTTTGGAGATCAATTGACGAGCAGCATTTATCTGAATGAAGGCTTTCATGTCATCAACTCCGGCCATGGTTGTTTCGAGAATCCCAATGATCTCAAAATTTCTAGTCACCCCATCAGCCGTGCTTACTTGGACATTATCATTAAGATTGAGGCTCAATTTTTTAGCTAATCCTACACCCATGATGATTCCATCGCTTCGGTGATTCAAATCGAACCATGAACCTTCAATAACCGATTCGGAAATACCAAAAAGTGCTTCCTCATCATTAGCATTTACTCCAGCTGTTAAACCGTTTATTTTGGCTGAGCCATTTCTAAAAAAGACATTAAGGTTTACTTGCGTGGCGATGTCTGTAATTTCCGGCAAGTGATCTATGGCATCGATCACTTCATTGGCATTACGAATTCCTGTTGTATACTGAATGGTCTTAGGATTTCTAATATTGATTAGAGTCGCCTCTTCATCATATTTTGATGCTAATAGATTAGACCTATCCTTTGGCAGGTCCCTGTAGATTCTTACATGGGCCAAAGCACTAAACGCCAACTCATTCTGCACATCATTCACTCCTGTCATAAACCCATTCATGAAGATGTACATGGAGATACCAAAAGTAACGCTCAGCATGGCCACTAGGCTTTGTTTAACCCTTGAACTTAAGTGAGCAAATGCGACTTGAAAATTAGTTTGACGTATCATTCTAAGTCTGGTTTGTAAAGCTGAGTCGACTCAGAAATGCCCCCTAATATTTCTGTCCATTTTTTATTCTGAAGCCCAAGCATCACCTTCTTATTACCCTCAGATGTTTTAACAGAATCACCTCCTATTAAGTATGCAGTAGGAATCGCAAAAGCAGTGGTTCGCTCCGCAATGAGAATGTTTCCTTGTACCTGCGTATTGTGATACAGCTTTTCAGGTAGAGTTTTGAATTTAGCTTCAATAATGAATGATTGCTCTAATTGATCGAATGAAGGATAAATCTTTGAGATGCTGGCTTCGTAAAGCTCATCTTTAGAAGTGTTAAGACTGATATAAATCAATTGCCCTAGTTCCACTTGATTAATGTCTTCTTCTGCGATAAACAGTTTGATGATCTTTTCTCCGCCACCCAATAAGGCCATTACCTCTCCTCTTCTTACGAGCTCTCCCGGTTCTTTTAACAGTTGCAATACTTCACCATTAAGCTCCGACCTAATTTCGTAGTCCGCACTGCTTTCTTGTTGTGTGATTAACTGAGTATTTGCATTTAAAAGGCTGAGCTCTAGATTCTTGATTAGATCCTCTAAACCTTTTTGTTGAATAGAGAGATTCCTTTTAGAATTTTCATACTGAAGCTTAATTCTGTCATAATCTGCTTGAGAGACAGCCTTTACCTCTAATAGATTTTCATATCGCGCTAGGTTCTTTTTATCACTTTCTAATTGGAATTTGGCCTGCTCAATCTGAAGCTGAAGCTTAACTTGCTCAGGTGAATTGGGAAGTGTCTTTCGTTTAGCGTCGGCATAGCTTGCCTCAGAATTTTTAAGTTGCGCATCCTGTGTCACTTTAGAGATGGAGAAAAGGAGATTTCCTTTTTCCACTGGCGTGCCTTCACTTATATTGAAACCTGTTAAATAGCCTTCTGCTTTGGACGTGACCTGATATTCGTATTCAGATATGATCTGGCCGCTCGCAAAAACCGCGTCCACAATATCCACTCGTTCCATTTTTATAGTTTCTTCTTTCTTACATGAAGTAGCCCCTACTATGCTAATCGCAACTATTGCTATGATATATTTTAACCTTTTCATTTTTCGATTCTTGAAGTTATTTGACTGTAATAGTTGTAAGTCTTCGAGAGAGCATTTAGATAGGTATGCTCTGCCTTTATATATTCTTCATATACCAACAAGTAAGCATCTAGACTGATTAGCCCTTCTAAGTACTTTTTCAAGCTTAGTTCCTGATTCGTGTTTTTCAGTTGATAAATCTTTTCGGAAGATTCAGCATCTGTAATGCTCAATTGATATTCTTCAATCATTTGAATGTCCGATAACACCAAGCTTTTTTCTGTCTGGAGCTTGTCGTTATTGACGTATTCTTGATTGAGCTTGCTCTGTTTTATTTTAGAACGGGTGCGCTTTCCTGTGAAAATCGGCACATTTAAGTTTAACGCTACATAGCTATAATTTGACCAATCATCTCCCCTAAGCCCTAGTCCAAATTCGTCTCTAAATTGCTGTTTACCATGATAAGTACTAACAGTCATCGTTGGCAGCAATAGAGACTGACTAAGCTTCACCTGAAGGTCTGCTTGCTTTTGACTAAGTATTGCTAGTGCTAGTTTTGAATTTTCCCCAAGCTGATCCAGCATGATTGGATTTGGTATAGCAATCTCTGTTTCTTCAAAAAAACTTAACCTAGTAGCTGGTTCGAGACCAATTAGTTTCTTCAATTCAGTTAAACATTGCTGTTCTAATTGCCTACTGGAATTCAAGTTTTGTTTAACTACTTCCACATTAATAGAAGCTCCGTTTAATGCAATGGCGTCAAGTAATCCTTCTTGAAACTTTTCTTCTGCTAGTTCTTCTATCTGCAGCACAGTTTTTAAATCTTCTTCACCCAGCTTTATGGCCTTTTGAGCAATAAGGCCGGTGTAATAATATAGCCCCACTTGTTCGGCTAAGAGTTCTTTGAACAGCTTAGTGTCGGCTTCCGCCTGTTCTACAGAAAGCTCAGAGATTTTTGCCTGAAAAGCCGCCTCTCTATTTAAAATCTGCTTAGAGATGGTGATACCTGCATTGTAGGTATACTCTTGTCCGAATTGTGCCTCTACAGTCTGGCCAGGTTGACCGAAAATCTCTCCGGGCAATGGGGTCACTGCCAAGTCTAGATTTTTCTGTCCATTAAACGTACCGGTTATACTGGCCTTTTTATAGCTTTTCGATTGCTGATAGCCCTCTTCTGAGATGAGCTCATTCAGCTTATAGTTTTTATAGTCCGAATTAGACTCAAGTGCCAATTGATATGCCTGTTCAGCGCTTTTAAGACTTATTTCTTGAGCGCTGAGCTTGACCAAGCTGGCGCCACAAAATAGTGTTGTTAAGATGATGAATTTAAATTTTTTCATTTCACTTTTTGTTTGCGTTTAAAATGAATGATAAAGTGAAGGCCGTAGTAAATCCTCCGGGAGAGATAATCCTGCCTATAGGTTCATCTGTTGTTGTGAAGTTGTAGCCGAATTCAGCATCGAAGAGCAAAATCTGTGAAGGCCTTAAGGTGAGTCCTGTCAAAATTTCTGTGGACAAGTATCTCGAACTAGCTTCTTCTAAATTCATGTTTTGACCATTGGATGCACTAAAACTTATTTCACCACCTTTGGCTCTTAAGTTCAAAGCACCTAGCCCTCCACCTATATAGAATCTGGAATGCTTCCATTCTTTGAGGTAATATTTCCCAATAAAGGAAACCCCAAGCATCAAGCCGCCACTGCCCTCTCCTTCAACCGAAAGACCGTTGTTTCCGAAACTGAATGAGGTAATTTCCTGATCACGCTTTGGTATTGTAATGGTAATGTCTGTATTCAACCAAAATCGCTTTGTCACGAACTTTCCTGCTCCAAAATTCAAGGCGCCACTGATATCAGAAAAATCTGCAAAAAGCACAGTGTCTATCTGGTCTGAAAGGTTTGATCCATTGATATATCGATTGCCAAAACCGACATTGAGTGTCCACTTACCTTTGAAAACAGACTTCAGAGAATCTTTTTTTGATTCTCTTTCTTGATTCTCTTTTACAATCCTTAAGGCTTGTGAATTGGTAGAATAATTTTCCTGTGCTAAGGCAGAGACTGCTACTGAAACAAATACTACGGAAAACAGATAACGCATGCTTACAGGTTCGATCTATTCCAAATCTGTTTTCGAGTCATGCCCATCATTGAGACTGTTAAGATCAGTTTGTCATCACCTTCCATAGAAAGCGAGACATCCGTTTTTCTTCCTCTCTTGGCAGCGTATACTGTACCTTTCCATTTACCCTCTTTGTAGACTAAATCTTCGAGAATAGGCATTCCGAGTATTTCTCTGGTTCTAAGTGATTTCTTCTTATTCTTCTTATCTAAAAATGGTTTTCCATCCTTGTCCAATGGTTCCTGTAGCCAAGCGACCTTACCAATGAAATTCGTTTCACTTAAGGCCGTAATTTCAATTTTGGAATCGGCTTCCTCTGGTTGCCAAATGCCAATTATTCCGGTTTGACTTTTCGCCACAAATGCGCTTGTCATTGTTAGCATTATGATCATTATTGTTCTTTTCATTTTGTTGAGTTTGAGAGAAGTGCTGACACTTCTGTAGGTTAATTTCTTTATCAAAAGAACGATCTAGCCTGCCTTTCAGGAATGAAAAAGGCATTGAACCAGAAGATTCAATGCCTAAAGCTGACAAAAGAGAGTTGAACTTTATCTCAGTAGTTGGCCCACTTTTTAAATTGAGATGCTTTTTCTTTGCTTATGATTACAGGGTTATTCGATTCAGGTGTTACGACCAAAACAAGACGACCGTTGAAGTAAGGTTCAATCTCTTTAATTGAAGGTTTAGATACCAGAAATTGTCTATTTGCCCTGTAAAAAGCTCTAGGGTCTAGTTGAGTTTCAAGGTCGTCTAGCACAAAATCTACCAGGAACTCTTGCCCATCGGTTTTTTTGAGATAGACACCCTTTTCTTTGATATAAAAGAATGCCACATCATTAACATTAATCATGAGCATCTTATGTTTATAATCAACCAGGAAGCTCGATCTATAATTAGTCGGTTTATATGACTCTACAAGGTTTGTGAGCTGATGGAGATAATCGTTCGATGATGATTCTCTGGTCTCTTGAAAGCGCTTAATAGCCGATTTTAATTCCGAAGAATTAATTGGTTTTAGCAAATAGTCGATGCTATTGACCTTAAATGCCTGAAGCGCATACTCGTCATAGGCTGTAGTGAAAATTACTGGTGCATTGACTTTTGTATGCTTGAATACCTCTAGGCTAAGCCCATCATTTAAGTGAATATCCATAAAAACCAGATCAACAGATTGATGAGTATCAAACCAGTTGATGGTGTCCTTTACCGTAGCTATTGTTGCTAACACTTCAAACGCTATACTCTCAACTTTAGCCAATTCCTTTATTAGCCTATTAACGGCTGAAGGCTCATCTTCTACAATGAGGGTTTTGACTCTAATCGACATGATTTATTGGTTTTAATGGCAGCTGAACTTTAAAATATCCCTGTTCTTCGTTCCATTTAATGGGTTGATATAGTATGGAGAACCTTTGCTGTAAGTTTAATAATCCAACTTTCTCGCTTGCTACCGGAAAGTCTATTTTTTTAATTGGGTTTATAACAATTAATGTGTTCTGAATCTCAGATATAGAGATTGTCATTGGCTCTTCTTCTGAATACTGGTTGTGTTTTATTGCGTTCTCAATCAAAAACTGCAAACTCAATGGAGGAATTAAAAAATCCTTCTTACTGTCATCAAGAAAGATATGTAATTCTATAGCGTCTTTAAAACGAACTTGCAACAAACTCCAATAGGCGTCCAAAAACTCTAATTCTTGTTCTAAAGAGATAAAATCATATTTCGCACTTTGTAATACATTTCTATAAAGCCCGGAAAAGTTCTGTACAAACTCTACCGCATCATCACTTTTATTTTCCACAAGATCTAGCAAAGTATTCAAGCTATTGAAGAGAAAATGAGGGTTGATCTGCTGTTTAAGCATATCGACCTGAAACTTGAGGTTTTCTGTTTTAAGTGACAGATTTTGTACTTGAAGTGCTGTATTCTTTTTCTGCTCATCGAAGATTCTTAGAATGATATTGAAGATGAGCACTACTATCACAAGTCTTATTGCCAAGAAGACAAAAGATAATTCTCCTGCAATATCCACGGCCATAGTTGAAGAACTTAATGCAGCAGCGCCTACAATTACAATGGCATTTGTGAAAGCAATGAGCCCATACATTTTCTTTTTGCTTTCCACTTTCGTGGATTTAATCAGAAGCCATTTGTTGAGATACCAAAGCACCAAGATCATTAATGATCCTTGGATATAATTCAACGTTAATGCACTGTAGTTTACTTCATCGGATATAAGAGAAGTATTGAGCACACTTATGGCAGGTGCAAAAAGAGAAACAGCAAAAGGAAGTACACGTTCTGATCTCGACATATTCCTAAACTGCCGATTATTGCAATTAGATAAAAGTGAATCCTTGCTAAAGCTGGTAAATCTCAGATTAAATCCTCTCAAGGGTAGTTTGAAATGATTTCCTTATGCAAAGGAGATTCAATGTCTAGATTGACCACTCTGAGATTGATATTTGTTTATTTGACAATTATTTTCACGCCATTAGTGTAAAGCTATTACAATCCAGAAGTGTGTTTTTTTAACTTCAGGTTTAACCAAAAGCTAAAATGAAACGCATATCCTATCTCTTTTCATTAATTGTTCTAATTACATCTATTACTCAACTTCCAGCCCAAGACGTAGATCCTGTCGATCCTACTTTTTATCAAGGCTATAAATGGAGAAACATTGGACCTCTACGCGGTGGTCGCTCATTAGGCGCCATGGGAAGCCCAGGAAGACCCAATGAATACTACTTCGGTGCTACGGGTGGTGGTCTATGGAAGACTACAGATGGTGGTAACAATTGGTTTCCGGTAACGGATGGACAGATTACTTCTTCAAGTATTGGAGCTGTTGCTGTTGCAGAAACTAATCCCGATGTTGTTTATATCGGAGGGGGTGAAACTCAGCTTAGAGGTAGTATCACTCAAGGAGATGGAGTGTACAAGACCACCGATGGTGGCAAGACTTGGAGGCATTTAGGTCTCAAAGAAACACAAGCAATTTCAAGAATCCGAGTCCACCCTACTAATCCTAATATTGTTTATGTGTCAGCCTTAGGCCACGTATATGGTGATAATGAAGAACGTGGTGTCTTCAGGTCAAAGGATGGTGGTAACACTTGGGAAAAGGTGCTTTATGTTGATGATAAGACGGGAGCAGCTGATTTAATCATTGATAGAAACAATCCCAATGTCATCTATGCTACGACTTGGCAGGTATATAGAAAAGCATGGAAAATGTGGGGAGGCGGCCCTGGCTGCGGTATCTGGAAATCAATGGACGGAGGAGATACTTGGGTTGATTTAACGGCTAATCCGGGAATGCCTGAAGGACCTATTGGCAAGATTGGTGTAACGGTTTCTCCTGTAGACTCAAACAGAGTTTGGGCTGTTGTTGAAGCGAATGAAGGCGGTGTTTTCAGATCTGATGATGCCGGTTGGACTTGGAAGCGTGTGAATTCAGAGCGTAAACTAAGACAAAGAGCTTTCTATTATTCTCGACTTGTTGCCGATCCTTTTGACAAGGATGTGGTATACGGTCTAAACGTAGGTTTCTGGAAATCCACTGATGGTGGAGAAACATTTGATATTCGTATACGCCCACCTCATGGCGATCATCATGACTTATGGATAGATCCAAATGATCCTAATAGAATGATTTCCGCCAATGACGGTGGTGGAACAGTAAGTATAAATGGTGGTCAGACTTGGACAGACCAAAACTATATTACTACGCAATTCTATCATGTAATGACTACTTCAGATGTTCCTTATCATGTAGCTGGTGCTCAACAAGATAACAGTACACTAGCCATGCCAAGTGAAGGCTGGAACCATAAAATGGCCAGAGGTATGGGTGCGCGATGGGCATATGCTGTAGGCGGTGGTGAAAGTGGTTGGATTACCCAAAGCCCGACAGATCCTGATGTTTTTTATGCTGGCAGCCAAGGAGCCCTTTTGACACGATACAATAGAGCAACAGGCCAAATAAGAGATATACAAGTATACCCAAGGTTTTTCTCTGGTGAGCCTTCAAGTGCACTACCGGAAAGATGGCAATGGACCTTCCCTATTATGTTTTCACCACTTGACCCAAGCACCATGTATACCGTTTCTCAACACGTGTGGAAGACGACCAATGACGGCCAAACATGGGAAAAGATTAGTCCAGACTTGACGTATGCCGATCCTGAAACACTTGGTAAAACGGGTGGGATCATTACCATGGACATGAATGGTCCTGAGATCTATGCCACAGTATTCGCTTTGGCACCGTCAAACCACGATGTTAATACCATTTGGGCAGGTTCTGATGATGGTAAAGTGCATATCACAAGAAATGGAGGTAAGAAATGGGTAGACATTACGCCTAAGGATCTACCTAAATTCTCACGCATCAGTATTATAGATGAGAGTAAGTTTAATCCTGGTACACTTTATTTGGCTGCTAACAGATATCAAGTAGATGATCGTGAACCTTATGTGTTCAAGACAACAGACTACGGAAAAACTTGGACCAAAATTGTCAATGGAATTGTACCAGGGCACTTTGCTAGAGCCATTCGTGAAGACCTAGAGAAACCTGGACTTCTTTATTTGGCTACAGAACATGGTGTTTATGTGTCATTTAATGATGGTGCGAAATGGCAAAGTCTTCAGTTGAACCTACCGGACACTCCTATTCGTGATCTTGTTTTGAAGAATGATGATGTTGTACTGGGTTCTCATGGTCGTGGATTCTGGATATTGGATGATATACGTCCGTTTAGGCAAGCTGCTGAGATAAACCAAACCAATGAGGTAACATTGTTCAAACCTGCTAATCCGATAAGAGGAGTTAATAATGCTGCGATTCAGTATTATCTACCTGAGGAAACAGATTCTGTTACAATTGAAATATTAGATGCTCAAGGCGAATTGATTCAATCATATTCTGGAAATAGTCCCGAAAGTAGACAAGGTGCACCTACAACTGCAAAAGGACTTAATTCATTCAATTGGAATTTGCGTTATCCTGGCGCTACAACTTTTGAGGGCATGATTATTTGGAGTGCCCGTCCACAAAGAGGTCCTATAGCTCCGATTGGTTCTTATCAGGTTAAATTAAAAGTTAATGGAAAGTCGCTTGATACAGGTTTTGAAATCGAAATGAATCCGAATCTTGAAGGAGTTACAACTGAAGATATTCAGGAACAATTCGACTTAAGCAAGGCTATAATGGCTAAAACTTCTGAAGCTAACGAGGCAGTGATTCAGATTAGAAAGATAAGGGCTCAGGTAGAGAAAATGGGTAATCCTGATAATGCACAATTGAGCTCAGCCATGAATGATATGATGGATAAACTAGCTACGATTGAACTCGATTTATATCAAGTGCAAAATCAAAGTCCTCAAGACCCATTGAACTTTCCGATTAAGTTGAATAACAGATTAGCTTCTTTAAGAAGAAGTGTTGAAAATGGGCAAGCTAAACCTACTGACGCTGCTTATGTCGTTTTCGATGAATTGAAAAAGGAACTTGAGGGTCATATGGCTAAACTAAATAAGGTACTCACGGAAGACCTAGCCAAGCTTAATAAGCAATTAACGTCTATCAATATGAAGCCAATAAAAGCCGATTAGATACTCTTTCTAAGACACAAAAGGCCTTCAAATACTGAGGGCCTTTTTTTATTCGGTTTAATCAAAGAAATCTAAACATTCGCCTTAAGCATAAAGCTATAAAGACTAATTTCACAAATCCTTTGCAAAAGACGAATGAGCCACGAATTAGCGATCATCCAATACCAATCTCAATTGCAGTTTCTTGCACGAAAAATGGTAGGAAGTATACAAGATGCTGAGGACATTCTTCAAGACACCTTTGAGAAATGGCTTAAAGTAGATTTACAAAAAGTTACATGCGCTAAATCCTATCTTATTAGTGCTGTAACCAATAATTGCATTAAGTTTTTGGAATCTAAGAAACAGCAAATGCTAAAAAAAGCGCAGGATATTTATGAACATGCTTCTGCTGTGATTGACTCTCATTCACATAAGGATATCCTTAAATTCGACATGAATGCGCAAATGAATCAAGCCTTTCAAACTCTTCATCAGAAGCTTGAGCCGCTAGAAAAGTCAGTATTTGTTTTGAGAGAGATCTTCGATATCAATTATGAAGAGCTTCAATTAATCTTAGAATTGAAGAATGACAATCTAAGGAAGCTAATGTCAAGAGCAAAACATAAGCTCAGACAGGCCCCTCAAATCAAGAAGCCTACATTAAACTTGCCTAACCTGCAACATTCCTTTCAAGTGGCCAGTGCGAAAGGTGCCTTAAACGACCTTATTTCCGACCTGAAAAAGGAAGTTTCTAAGATTCAGAAAAAATAATTCACCTTTTTTGTCACAAACTGTAAGTGATGTGGTCTTGATTCTAGACTAACATAACTTACAGGAAATGCTTATTATTCTATTGTTCTTTGTAGCGCATTGGTACCTATCGCTATTCTTCCAAACCTTTTTCTTGCATCGCTATGCCTCGCATAAATCATTTAGCATGAGCCCTAGAATGGAAAAGGTCTTTTACGTATTGACATGGATCTTTCAGGGTTCAAATTACCTAAGTGCCTATGGATATGGTGTGATGCATAGAATGCATCATGCGTATGCTGATACGCCTCAAGACCCGCATAGTCCTAAATATGATGAGAGCATCTTTAAAATGATGTGGAAAACAAAAACCATGTACTCATCTATTGTCAAGAATGAAATTCAGGTAGATCAACGTTTCACCGAAGGTGTACCACGCTGGGACAAGTTCGATAGAATGGCTCACTCTTGGGTATCTCGTTTAGCCTGGGGTTTAGTTTATTTCTCTGTTTACGCGGAATTTGCTACGCATTGGTGGCTATGGTTATTGCTTCCTGCCCAATGGTTGCTCTCTCCTATTCATGGCGCCATCATCAATTGGTATGCCCACAAATACGGCTATCGTAATTTCAAAGTTGGTGACACCTCTAGGAATCTATTTCACTTCGACTTTCTAATGATGGGTGAAGGCTACCACAATAATCATCACAAGTACGGGTCAAGGGCTAATTTCGGTGGTATCCGTTGGCACGAATTAGACCCAACTTTTGTCATCATTAACTTTCTAGATAAGCTAGGTGTCATTCAATTGCATAAAGAAAAGCAACTGAAAATGGATACGGAAGCCAAAGAAGATAGTCGAAAGATGGCTGCTTAATTCAGCTTATTGTGGGATTTAGTTACCAATTAAGTCCCACACCCAAATCATATTATTCAATTTTTGATAGTGGCTTCTGCTTCTATTTCAACTTTGTAGCCCTCTCCCACCAATTTAGCTTCGACTAGCGTATTGGCTGGCTGAATATCTTTAAATCTTTCACCGTGAGCTCTTGCAACCGGCTCCCAGTCATTAACATCATTCACAAAAATCCTTGTTCTATCAACATCCTCAAGTTTACCGCCAAGGGATAATATCGCTCCTTCAATTTTGTCAATTACGAAGTGAGTTTGTGCTTTCAAATCATTACCACCGATCATTAGATCACCATGCGTAGCCGTAGTACCAGAAACCTTGATGGTGTTTCCGGTTCTTATGGCTCTTGAGTATCCTGCCATATCCTCCCAATACGTACCACTTACCACTATAGCATTTCCGTTGATGTTCTTACTCGTAGGATAAGGATCTGGGAAGCCGCTCACATGATGACTCAAATCTCCCGATGCGGTTAAGAATGGTGGTTTACGGTACTCATCCCCACAATCTCCATGTATTGGATTGAGCATATCTAAGTGATTTTGAATCAAACCCCGATCATCTTCATCTAGGTCAATCGAGTATAATCTAAGATTCTCTTGGATATGCTCACTCTTCCCTAACCTCGCGCCTAATATAACTCCAGCTACATGGTTCTGATCCATAATATACCTTGTAGCAATATTGGCAATGGATACATTGTGCTTCTTAGCAAGTGCATTAAGTGTATGCAAGAGTTTCTGGAAGTCTTCCCAATTACCAGCCTGGTCGATAAAGCGCTTGTACTTCATCTGTGACCATGTATAACTATCATCTACATGAGGTTCGGATTGATCTAACCATCTATCGCTTAAAAAGCCTCCTGCAAGCGTACCAAAAGCCAATAACTTCACATTGTATTGATCGCAAACTTTACGCATTTCACCACTAGCCCGTTGATCTAAAAGTGAATAGCATACTTGGTTTGAAACCAATTCTATATCACTAGCCAGCGCAATTCTAAGGTGGGCAGAGTCAAAATTGGTTACTCCTAAATGTTTGATCAACCCTTCCTCTTTTAACCTCTGTAATTCGTAGAGTGTATCTAACCAAGCTGGGTCTGCATATAGCCAAGCATGGTATTGAAGGAGGTCCACTTGATCTGTCTGAAGCCTTTCTAATCTTTCTTCTACAGCCTTTCGAATGGTTTCCTTACTCACCTTGCCTGGTTCAGGAACCCATTTGGTTAATAGCTGAATTGCCTTTTCTCCATCATAAGTCTTTTTAAATGTTCCTGAGATGATTTCAGCTGTTCCATAATGATCCGCCATATCAAAAGTGGTAAAGCCATTTTCTACATATGGCGCCATGAATTGAGCTGTTTCAACTGGATCAAGTGCTTTTCCTGACCTTTCAAGATCAGCAATTTGCCAGAGGCCGGTTAGCACTCTTGAAATCTTCAAATCAGGAGCAAGTTCAGTATACATCATATCATTCATTCAGATGGAAGTTTTGAGAAAAGCGTTTTTAAATCTATCCCTGATCTTTTTAGCGACCGAGTCTTAAACCAGTAAATGCTAGAACCAATAGCCATTACAATAAGCCATATAGGCGTTGACCGAAAATACCAGGCTTCGACATCAGCCTTCAAATCTTTAATGGTATGTACGGTCAGAAAAAGTAATAGCAGCAGCACACCAAAAACACCAATAATCTGTCTTAAGGAAACTGAATTAATCATGCTAATCTCTTTATTCAATGAAGGGTTCACCTTGCTTATGCTTAATAGTGTAAGACACATCAATAAGAAGTTAACCATCATTGAAGTCACCATAATGTCAATACCCAAGAAGAAGTCACCTGCAAAATGACTTCCTAGAACACCGATAGATGCGATGACCCCGCTGAGGTAAAGTGCTTTATGTGGTGTTTTATACTTCTTATGCGTTGTGGCAGCGCTTTTGGGAAAAATACCGTCATCAGACCATGCAAATACAAGTCTAGAAACTGAGAGTAGCATGGCAGGCAAATCATTAATTAAAGCTATAGCAGCCCCAATCAGTATGGCCACTGAAAGCCCCAGAGGAAGTAATGGACTAATCATGCCGGGTGCTGTAATGTCATTAGCTACTGCCTGATCGGCCACATAGGTCCAAGGAATAGCGTGATAAACTGCTATAGTGTATAAAAAGTAAAAGCCTCCAACTACAGTTATCGCCAGTAAAATGGCTTTAGGTAAAGTCTTTGTTGGATTCTTAGCCTCTCCGCCTGCCTGTGCAATGGCGTCAAAACCTATAAAACTAGAGAAGAGAATGGCAGATGCAGAGAGAAATACAATGGGATCGAATTCTACTTTTAATGCATTAAAATCTGCTAACCTAATTTGAGTTACTTCAGCGAATTGCTCTTTATTAAAGACAAAGCCTGTAATGATCACAATGAAGCCTAGGGCAAACATGATAAACATGAGTGGCACTACAGTTCTTTCATAGAATTTACCGCCTCTCACGTTGATGTAGACAAATACCCAGATTAAGGCTAGCGACAATGAAATGCGTATTGAATCTAACTGCATAAAAGCACTGGCCTCTGCCCAATCCAAGGCAACAAAGACATCTCTAATAAATGGAACTATGATGTAGGCAATGACTCCTATAACAATAGAGAGTCCAAACCATTGAGAGAAGCTGGCAATAAACCCCAAGTAAGGATTTAAACCTCTGCTTGCATATATATAGCTTCCTCCTGCTCTAGGCATTGCTGAAGCCAAACTTCCATAAGCAAAAGCTGCCAATAATGCCGGTAGCATAGCAAAAAGGAAAGCCAATAGTACATAAGGACCAATGCCTGGTACATTCCTATGAATCATAAATGGCACCACATTGATAGACGCACCCAACATGGAACAGATACCGGTTGCTGTCAACGAGAGTAATCCAATCTTTCGAGAAAGCTTGCTTGAGGTTGAAGACAAGGGTGAGTTAAATTCAGTTTTCTCAAATATAAGACCTTGTTGAAAATCACATGGGTTTAATTATACGAATAGTATACTAGCTTAAGCATCAATATATCTTTAGTGTTTAGTAGATCACTTTAGACGGAAGGTGATGCCGATTAAAGTAACTCCCAAATCCATTTTCGCGTAAAGTAATATTGTGTTGCCTTAAACTTTGTCTTATGAAAAAATCTCTATTGGTTTTACTGCTGTTTGTTCCTCAATTGATTATTGCTCAAGAAGACGTTAAAAACAACAAGAAAGGGGTTAGTTATCTTTCTCTAGATGCAAGGCCTGCATATGTTGTTACATTGACTCAGAAGAATCCAGTAAACTACTTTCCGAAACATCTGATTGGTGAAAGAAACACATATATATCAGACGTTAAAGGCTTAAATACATATGATTTCTTTAACTCAAATCACCCAGTAAACATCACTTCTCTACCTCAAAATTTATTAGGTAGAACAGTGAATAAAGAAGGTCGATTGGCAGGGCTTAAAACAAGTCAGCGTTATGTCTTCGATATGAACAACGTGCTTGTTGATCATGAATTCAGTATTCAGATCGGTAAGAAAAAGAGAAAGTGATTAAATAATAGTGCTTTAGTCGACTTGAAGGATTACTTCTTGAGTTGCCCTTAATACAGAGTTATTGCTAAAAGTAAATTCAAAGGTAAAAGCACCTTCCATAGTAGCGTCAAGTTGGTTTAGTTTAAAATCTATGTTACTACCAGCTGATGTGAAATAAAAAGGATCATCGTTAATGATATTGACAATCTCATCTAAAGCAACGAATCGTCCTTCATATGGCTCTTTACCGCTAAAAGCATTGCTTAAGTCCTGACCTGGAGCGAAATCTTGACCACCCACTGTGACCTCTACTGATGAATATATTTTCAACTCGATCAAATCATATTTCAACTCAATAAATTCCGGACAACTCTCCGCATAGGCTTTTGGAGAAAAACCATCAAAGCCATCCACTGCTGCAAGCAGCTCGCTTTCTAGATCTTCAACCGTAACATAGAAAATGGCTTCATCTGAACTGACGGTTTGTCTACTCTCAAAGACCGGTGTTCTTATTCCTATGTCTAAACTGATTTCAGTTAACGTGTTGATATTCGTGATAGGTTCACAGCCATCATCACAAGAATAAGGTATAGATAAAACAACTAGTACTGTTAATGTGGCTATGACACGTCTCATACTTCCTTTGACACTTAGTTTCTAGAATCCGTTGTATCGTCAAGTCAAATTTTAATCAAAAGTCGCGATAATCACCACTCAGGTATTGATTGGCTTCTTCTTCTTTGAAGCGAGCATTCGCGCTGTCCCAATGCATTTTTTTATTTGGGAACCTACCTGCCACTACACCTAGCAGAATGGTTTCAGTAAGTCTTGCTGCATATGAGAATGGTGCACTGCATTCAGCCTTACCTAAACAGGTATCAACAAACTCGTGATAATGCTTTTGGCTTTCTTTACCATAATCTTCTGTTGGGCTACCAATGTTCTTAAAGTCTTCTAATGGTAAGTCCAGATACTGATTATTCACAATATGTTTAGGCAATTGCATAAAGTGAGGGAGCAAGAGATTCCCTTTTTCTCCCACGAACATAGCGCCTTGATCTGGAAGCTTGTCGCCATTGGGTAGCATTAAGTCTTTATGGTTTTTAGGTGCACCTGCCCCATCATACCAAATCCATTTAAACTTCTTGGTTGTGTACGCTGTCCCAGGAAACTGATAGGTTACTATATTATTTTCAGGGAAACCAAACCCTGTCGGCTTTCTGCATTCATTCTTAATCGTTTTTGGTACATCCAGAGCCAAAGCGTTATATGGTGTGTCAAAGATATGTACTCCCATATCTCCTAAAGTACCACAGCCATAATCTAAAAGCTTACGCCAATTACCGGGATGATATACACCTTCTTTATAAGGTCTTTTAGCAGCTGTTCCTAACCAAAGATTCCAATCTAAATGCTCTGGAATGGGATCAGCACCCTTCGGAGCTTGCCCGTCATACCCCCAGTTTTTAGGAGACCAAGCATGCACCCTTTTGACTTTCCCAATAATACCTGATTGAATGAGTGCTGTACCTAACTTATAATCGTAAAATGAATGTACCTGAATACCCATTTGAGTCACTAAGCCCTTTTCTTTAGCTAATTTATCCATGGCTCTTGCTTCAGAAACATGATGAGTCAATGGCTTTTGGCAATAAACTGCCTTATCCATTTCCATGGCCATTAAAGATGCTGGTGCATGAGTATGATCAGGGGTTGATACTACCACTGCGTCAATTTCTTGGCTCATTTCGTTTAAGAGCTTTCTATAATCTGTGTAGACCTTAGCTTTCGGATACATGTCTTGAGCCGCCTTAAGTCGTTTGGAATCCACATCACATAAAGCCACAACTTCTACGGCTTCATGAGAAGCAATGGCCTTCAAGTCTTCCATACCCATCCCGCCAACTCCAATATGCACTGTTCTTAACCTATCAGCTTGCCCCATAGAAAGAATAGAATTGGGCAGCATAGAGGCAGAAGTCAATAGTGCGGCAGACTTAAGAAATTCTCTTTTATTCATAACGTATAGGATTGATTAAGACACTATTGACTATAGCTTCTTGATTTTAATATTCTTAAACCATAATGGACTATCATGATCTTGTAGACCAATGTAACCTGACCTAAATGAACCGTATAAAGGAGCGTCCCTCCATTTGCTATTGGCCTTTCTTTCGTGCCAATCTTCAGACCATGGTACAAAAGACACTATCTTCTTACCATTTAACCAGTGTTCTACTTTGTCGGGCGTAAAGATTATTCTTGTGGTATTCCACTCTCCGGCCGGTTTGGCAATCTTTTGATTTAAGTCCGGCTCATACATGGCATAGTCTGCACCCGTCTTTTGCCATTCTTGCAGTTTGGCATTATTGATTTCCTCCCATTGTAAGTCATCTAATAGTTGATATTCGGGTGCAATGGCTGGTGGGCCTCCGGGTTCGTTTTCTTTGAGGTGATAGAAAACACCACTATTTCCCCCTGCAGGAAGTTTCCATTCAAGATAAAGTTCAAAGTTTTCAAATTCCTCAGCAGCATAAATGATATCTTTTCCGCCTTGCATGTCTTTTTCTAGCCTCTTTTCGGTATCAAAAGTCAAAGCCCCATCTACAATCTCCCATTGTGCGGGTAGAGATTCTCCATTGTACGCTCTCCATCCGTCAGTACTTGTGCCATCAAATAGGTAGATCCAATTATCTTCTTCTTGAGTGCTGGTACTGCAAGCTCCAAAAATGAAAAGAGCAATCATTAAAAATGAAAACCTAGATATCAATTTCATATGTATAGTTTGAAGATTAGTCTTTGTTTAAAGGTGTTAACTGGATGTTTCTCCAGCGTACTTTAATACCGCCACCGTCATGGATTTGAAGCGCGATCCCTCCTTTTCCTTGTCCTATTTTTTCATCAACCAAATGCACCATCTCTGTTTCATTGAGCCACGAAGTCACGGCATCTCCTTCTACTCTAATCCTCATGGTATTCCAGTCACCCATTTTTAAAGCAGCATCTTTTTCCGGTTCAGGCTGAATGAGCCATCCTCTACCGTAAGACTCATATATACCACCTGTATGACTTCCTGGTGGGGCCACTTCAATTTGCCAACCACTGACCTTTGTACCATCTACGGTTGATCGAATAAAAACACCGCTATTGCCATTTGCTTCTTGCTTAAAATCTAGGGTCAATTCGAAATCATCATAATATTCTTCGGTTCCTAAATAGCCATACTGAGCTGAAGGACCACTTTCGCAAACCAATTCGCCATTTTCTACATACCACTTTTCTTCACCATAATTAATCCAACCATCGAGATTTTGGCCATTGAAAAGACTTATTGATGATTCTTGATTACATGATGTGAAGGCTAACAGACTGGTAAGAAACAGGAGGCATTTAAAAGAGGTATTATTCATGGCAAGTGATTGAATCTACTGAATATAGAGAGTGATTCTAAAAAAAGCCAGCCATTTATATATCAGGTTTGCTATTACTTAGTAAAGAAATAGATATAAAAAAAGCACACTGTTAAGCGTGCTTTTTAATAGTAGTTTATTCATGGTTTTAATTAATCTACAGCATGATCAGATTTAATCTGTTCGTGGTCTGCATCCATTTGCGCATGTTGATTAACCATTGCATCGTGTTCAGCTTTCATCGCCTCATGTTGTGTTTTCATTGTAGCATGCTCAGCTTTCATGGTTTCAAGATCCACCTCTCCTGTGGCATGTTTCTCTTCTAGCTTTTTATGCTCGGCAATTAATGCTTTGTGTCTAGTCATCAAATCTTTATGATCTTGAATGACAGATTCATGATTAGCCTTTATATCGCCATGGCAATCTTTACCGTCTGCCATTTCCTCATGTGCCTGTACAAATTCATAATGTTCAGACTCCATGTTAGCATGTGTGGCTTCCATCTCATCATGGATTTTGGCCATCTCTTCATGTTCTGCAACTAGTTGCTTATGCTCTTCAGATTCTGCCGGATTAGAAGCACATCCGGCAAATAAAAAGCAAAGTAATGTGAGGCATGTGCCCATTAAAATTATTGATCGTTTCATAAGAAAAAGTTTATTTACAGCAGTATAAAAATACGGATTATTCATCTGCTAATCAGGGTTTTGCTCTTAAAGAAAACATGATTCTAGTCAGGAAAAACTTAGTTCTCGTTTTCCCTTTCGAATTACTTTTTTACTCTCTTTTCCTTTGAGTGCTCCTTTGGTTTTATCCCACCAGATGATGGCACCAGTAGGACATCGATCAATTATCTCTAAGCTTTGATTGGTAACATCATAGTTAATCACCGGAAGATTATTCTCCAGTTTAATCATGTCCTGGGGTGCATCCATAGCACATTTACCACAGGCTGTACATGCTACTTCGCATTCTTCTAAAACAGCATCGCCATGTTCTAGATTCTTGCAGTTTACCCATAGTTGATTACTCACTGGTTCGATGGAGAACAAATCTTTTGGGCATGATTCTACACAATCCCCACAAGCCGTACATTTATCAGTATCCACTACAGGCAAACCATGTTCATCCATTTGGATCGCATCGAAGTCACAAGAGACTTCACAGTCACCAAAACCTAAACAACCCCAGAAACAACCTTTACCACCTCCAGACACAAGTGATGCAGCCTTGCAACTTTCAACGCCATGATATTGCGCCATATTCCTAGCCACATTGGTACCACCGGCACAGGCTAACCTTGCCACCTGTTTCTCCTCTGCCCCTAGTGAGACGCCTAAATATTCGGCAATAGCACTTCTTCCCTCTTCAGAACTGACCGTACATTTACTCGGTAACACTTCACCAGACACAAGGGCTTCAGCAAATGGTTTACAGCCTGGATAACCGCAGGCTCCACAATTGGCTTTGGGAAGCATACCATCCACCACATCGATTCTGGGATCCTCATAGACATAAAGCTTCTTGTTCGCAATCACTAGCATAAGTGCTAACACAAGGGTTAATCCGCCCAAGGCTGATATGGCAATCAGAATGCTCATTAATAAATTAACTCAACCCATTTTTTACCTGCGATCAATTCTGCTTTTCTCGACTGCCATTTTGTTGAAGAACCCATGATACGTGTGAAAGTATCGTCCAATTGTTCTTTTACTTTTTCATGGCCTGCGATATAAACGTATGTATTCAGTTCAGAAAGCATTTTCAAGACCTTCTCTGCTCGTTCTTCAATAGCTTCATGAATCACAATTCCATCATCCCAGAGAGGTCTAGGACTCAAAGCCTGAACCGCTTCAAATGTATCGCGATCATAGTAATTCGTCAGATCCCCGGATTCGTCATTCAAATACAACAGATCAAGTCCACTTTTAGCGCCATAGAATAAAAGGATTTGACCTTCAAAGTCTTCTTTTTGATGATAAAGGTGCTTAATGAAAGCCCTAAAAGGTGCAATGCCTGTACCCATACCAATAAGGATTAGATTCGCATTCTTCTCTTCAGGTACTGAAAAAGCCAATTCATAAGGCCCGGTAATATTAACTTGATCACCTACTTTCCTATCACAGAGGAAATTTGAGGCAATACCATATTCAAGCTCACCGCTAAAGTCATCGACATAGTTGCATCGCTTAACCAACATGGTGATATTAGTCTTCCCATTGGTTTTAGAAGGCAAATCGGCCACACTGTATAACCTGTGATGACGACTATTACCAAAGTCATCATTCACCTCTAGTAATACACCAAAGCTCTGATCTACTTCACAGTCAAAAGACTCGTCTTGTACTTCAAGCAATAGTTCGCGAACCTCTTCGCTATCTTCCGGTGTTAAGCGTTCTGACTTTTGAATAATGGCAGAATACCTATTTCTGATATCGTAATCTGATAAATGTGCCATAGCTCTATTTTTTCGTTTTCTTAATCTCTTTTATACTGCAGGAGACCGTGCAACCACAGTTTCCACAATCCGATCTTCCGGCCAATACATCACCGTCTATATGCTTGTCCGGGAATGCCCTTTTCCACAGTTGTTGTACCATTACCCAAGTGAGCATCAGTCCTACAATTGCCAATATGCCTATGATGTATCTTTCCATGTTTTATCCTCCTAGTCCTGAAAAGCCCATAAATGTTAATGAAAGAATACCTGCAATCACCAAAGTCAATACTGTGCCTTTGATCACCTTGGGTACTTCTGCAAACTCTAGCTGTTCTCTAAATCCAGCGATCAAAACAAGCGCCAGAGTAAACCCTGCTCCTGCCCCTAGAGCATATACAATACTCTGTACAAAGTCATATTCTTTATTTGTTTGAAAGAGAGCAAGTCCTAGAATGGCACAGTTAGTGGTAATTAATGGAAGAAAAATCCCTAAAGCTTTAAATAAGGCGGGACTCATTTTTTTGATGAACATTTCCACTAGCTGTACAGTAGAGGCAATTACCACGATATAGCTAATCAGTTGAAGAAACTGTGCATGGATGGATACCAAAAGGGCATGAATTCCATAGGCACACATAGAACTAATGAGCATAACAAACATTACTGCTCCACCCATTTTAGTTGCTGTCCCTAGCTTACCTGAAACACCTATGAAAGGACAAATACCTAAGAAGTATGCCAATACGAAGTTGTTGACCAGACTAGCGTTAATGAAGATTTGACTTAATGACTCATTGTTCATGTCTCAGCCTCCTTTCTTTCATAATGTTGAACAACAGCAGCCAAGCAGCTAGGGTAAAGAATCCCCCAGCAGGAAGTATCATTACAATCCATTCTTGGAACTGATCTGGAAATAGTCTGAACCCAAAAAGGCTTCCATTTCCAAGGATTTCTCTAACTGCCCCAAGACAAAAGAGAGCGAATAAGAACCCGACTCCCATTCCAAGTGCGTCCATTATCGATTTGCCAATATTGTTTTTTGATGCGAAGGCTTCTGCTCTACTTAAAATCAAGCAGTTCACCACTATTAGTGATATGAACGCACCGAGGCTCTTATGTAAGTCAACACTGATGGCCTGAATGGCGTAATCGGTGATAGTAACGAATGTGGCTATGATTAATATGTAAGAGGCAATTCTTACCTCCTTAGGAATGAAGTTTCTAAGAATAGAAACCAAAGTATTAGACATCAAGAGTACAAATGCTGTGGCCATACCCATAGCTAATGCATTCTCAGCAGTATTGGTGACAGCCAATACGGGGCACATGCCTAATACTTGTACGAATACAGGGTTCTCTTTCCAGAGTCCTTTGATAAACTCATCGGTTGAAGAAGGGGCATTATTTGCTGCGTTTTCTATCATTCGTTGAGTTCAAAAAGTTGTTTATTCATTTGAATGCGACTTGCCCATTTTTGCATACTCACATTAATCATATCGGCAATAGCTCTGGATGAAATGGTGGCACCGGTTATGGCATCAACCTCCCAAGCGTTGACTTTAGCACCACTTTTTACTGGAATTACAGCATTTGCTAATCCCTGCTGATCATTATTAATCTGCACATCGAGCGCCTTGAAATTGGCTAAGAAAGTGGCATCCTTTTCTATCTTATCACCTAAGCCTGGTGTTTCCTTACTTTCTAGGACATAGAAACCAATAACAGTCTGATCAATTGGATTATAACCATAAAGAATTCTAATGACATCAGCATAGCCTTGACCACTTGCTTCGATGGCAATTCCTTTTAATCCTCCCGAACTATCATATCCGGCATAGAGAATTTCAGTACTTGATTCGTTGACTTCCCCAAAGCCATTTCCATCCCATGAAAACGCTTTGCTATCTTCGGCTCCAGGGATTACGGTAAATACTGCCCTTTGTAATGCTTCTGCCCTTAATCTTTCTACTCTTGGCAGTGTACCTTCATAAGTCAGGACAATCAGTAATCCGCATAGTACACCAATGCCAACCATGGCTTTGAGCATTTGGCTATTGCTAGTTGTCGATATGGTGACTGTACTACTCACTGACTTTCTTTTTTGCAGTTCCGTATACCCTATTCTGTACCAATCTGTCGATATGAGGAGAAATAGCGTTCCCAAGTAAAATGGCATACATTACTCCTTCCGGTAGACCACCCCAAATTCGTATCACTACGACTAAGAGCCCTATCACAAACCCATAGATGACAACTCCTAAACTCGTTATTGGAGAGGCTACCATATCAGTAGCCATAAAGACTGCTCCAAGCATTAATCCACCGGAAAAGAGCATGAACATTGGAGATGGATAGGCTTCAGGATTAATCAGATATAGGGTACCGCTCAATGCGAATACTGTCCCAAGAATTGAAACAGGAATTCTCCAGTTCATAAAGTTTCTGATAACTAAATAAAGTCCTCCCAAAAGGATAAATAAAGCCGATGTTTCACCTGTGGAGCCGCTTATGTATCCAAGTGCCAAATCCATAGAGTCTGCGCTTACACCATCGAATTTAAATGCTGACAACGGTGTGGCGCCTGACATAGTGTCTACTTTAGGTTCCATGAATGGAAAGGCCAATAAAGAGCTTGAAATCGATAAAAAACGATCTGATTGAAATGCTGTATACCAAGTGGTTATGGCTACAGGGAATGCTGCTTGAAGTACCGCACGACCCACTAAAGCCGGATTAAAGACATTGTAACCCAATCCACCGAACATAAACTTGCCCATTCCTATCGCAATTACTCCTCCCAAGAAAGTCATCCATAACGGGAAGATTGGTGGTAAAACCAATCCGAGTAAAACACCTGTAATCACAGCTGACCAATCATTGATTGTGCTTGGTTTTCCAGAAAGTCTACATAGTATGTGTTCAGTGAGAACACAAGACAATACTGCGGTAATTACCACGAGAGCAGCATTGATACCAAAACTGTATACTGCAAAGCATGTAGCCGGCATCATGGCCAATACTACATGGAACATGATGGTATCTGTTCCAAGGCCTTTCGTCAGGTGAGGTGAAGTGCTAATATTTAAGGTTTGTCCACTCATTAACTCGCTTTTCGTTTTCTGACAATGGACTTAGACACTCTGAAGTATTGCACTAATGGAATATGAGATGGACATACATATGAGCAAGAACCACACTCAAAACAGTCCATTAAATGGTGTTCCTCAGCCATTTGGTCATAAGCTTCGAACTTGGCCAATATTCCCAGTTTAGATGGATTTAAGGACAAAGGACAGGCATCCACGCATGCACCACATTTTATACATGGATAGACTTTTTCTGATCTTGTAATTTGATTTTCTGTGAATACAACAATTCCTGAAGTACCCTTAGTAATCGAAATGTCTAGGTTTGAGACAGCCACCCCCATCATAGGACCACCCATATACACTTCGCTGATCTTTCCTTCTACACCCACTTGATCCAATACATATCTCAAAGGTGTTCCAATGGGAATAAGATAGTTGCCTTTCTTCTTAATCCCAGGACCCGTGATTGTGATGACACGCTCTTGAATTCCTCTGCCATGTGGCAATAGCCTTCCGATTTCTGCTGTGGTGGCCACATTAACAACTACTGCATTGACATCAATCGGTAAGCCTCCCGATGGCACTTCTTTTCCAGTTAAAGCAGTGATGAGCATTTTCTCTGCTCCTTGTGGGTATTTTACAGGAACCACTTGAACTTTGACAGGAAGATCACTTGGTATGCTTTTAGATAAATAATCAGCAGCATCTTGCTTATTTGCTTCTATTCCAATGACACAGTCTTTAGCACCAGTAGATTTTAATAAGTATCTGATTCCTAAGAATATATCATCTGATTGCTCAAGCATTACCCGATGGTCAGTCGTTAGATAGGGTTCACATTCTATTCCATTGATAATGAGCACCTCGCAATGCTTACAATCAGGGATATTTAGCTTAGCATGCGTTGGAAATGCTGCACCTCCTAAACCTACAATACCCGCATTTTGAATCCCCTTGAGAATCTCCTCTGAAGTTGCACTTTCTAGATCAATTGGAGTTCCTTCCAAAACTTCCTGAGTTGAAGAAGGCGCTGCCTCCAAGTAAATGCCTTGTACCATCTTTCCATTGATGGCAGGCATGTTCGCAATCTTTCGAATCTTGCCTGTTTCAGGCGCGTGTAATGCAACTGATAGATAGCCATCAGATTCCGCTAAAAGCTGACCTCTTGTAACCTCTTGCCCTTCTCTAACCACTAATTTGGATGGGTTTCCAATGTGTTGTGATAATGGAATCATGAGTAAAGGAGGAAAAGAGAACTGCCTAATAGGTAATTGATTCGTTTCCTCTTTGTGCTCTGGAGGATGTACTCCGTGTTTGAATGTATTTCGATGGAGTGCTAACACAGGCTAGTTGTATTTTTCTCCTCGACTAATCCATTTGTCAATATCCTTAGCACTCCGATCTGCAGGGAGTCCTGGATGAATGGCCTGAGTTGTACACTTTTCAGCGGCTCTCACCAGCTCAGAATAAGGTCCTCCATTAGGATCCTTGATATAGGCCCTTTTATCAGCATCATAAGCAAAGAGCTTAGAATTTAGATTGATACACTCATCACAACCAGAGCATTCTTCAGATTCTATCCAAGGTGCCATCGCATCACTCGCTTCAGCAACTGCTACTTCTGATTTTTGCTCAACCGGTGCAGCGGTGGTGGTTGCTGAAAGATCTACTTTCACTTCCGAATCGCCATCAACCAACTTCATCAAATTTTGAGCAATCGTACTGACCACTTCTGCTTTAATCTTGCTTTCTAGGTCTTCCTTAGGCTCTTCTTGTTTTTCGACTTTTGCCAAGTCTTTCAACATGATCCAGAAATCTCTTCGCTCCTCACAAGAATCTACAATGGTTTTTGCTACCAAGACTCTAGTCAATCTTTGCTTTTTATCAATAGCCCAAATGAACGGGAATTTACCTTCTCTATCTTCTTTTGACAGTTCTAGGAATTCGCTCAACATTACCATATTGTCATTCCAAGTCTCTCTAGGCGCGTTCTTGAAATGTTTTCTAAATCTTGCTTCAGTGATAGCAAAGTCTGCGAAAGTCATCGGTACTTCCATGGACTTCTCTATCCCATTTTGCATGTATTTGAGTGAGTATGTGGGCCAGATACTATCTAGATCAGGGTTTCCTGATAAATCAAAAGCTTCAGCAGCTTTCACACTTTCATCCGGATTGTATTTGAAAACCGGATAGGCTCTTGACTCAACAGCGAGTTTCGCCTGACTTACACCCATATCGTCACCTACACCATGCTCTGGCTGACAGGTAGTATACAGGTTGAATAAGGCCGGACGCTTAGTCATTAGGCCATCAATAAAGCCTTCAATCATATGACTGGTATTAGCTAGCGTTCCTTGCATCACATAGGTGTTACGGTGCGCCATGGCGATAAGACCAATCTCTTTTCTTGGCTCTGGCTTACCTTTCCAAGCTTTACCATATTGTGCCATATCAGACACTTGACCGATAAATCCAGAGGTACAAGCCTGTCCACCAGTATTAGAGTAAACTTGAGTATCTACCACTATGGTCTTCACTGGTTTTCCTGAAGCCATTAGTCTAGACAGGTTTTGGAAACCGATGTCATACATGGCTCCATCACCACCTAAGGCCACAACCGGAGGACATAAGTGCCATTCTTCATCGCTAAACTGCTCCCAGTTGAAGTAAGTAAAGAAATCTCTTTGCTCTGCAGGATTGAATTTGCCTTCTAGTTCTAATTCTGCCTTTCGAATAGCCTTGAAACCATCGGCCATTTTCTGCATATGCCCTTCGAAGATTCCCATAGCTAGCGATGTTGAATCCTGGAACAAGTGATTGGCCCAAGGGAACGGATATGGATTATATGGATATGTACTACCCCACACCGATGTACAACCAGTGGCATTCGTCATACCCATGGTGGCTCTTCCTCGACCTGTGGTGCCTTCAGTATACTTCCATCTTAAGGTTTTTAACTGACTTAGAATGTTAGAAGTCTCTTCCAACCATACTTGATCAATGGGCTTGCTTTCGTGCTCTTCCTCAACTGCATCTACCAGACTCGAGATAGTCAAATCCTGATTAGCCGTTCCCTTAAGTACTTTAGCCAGTGTTCCGGCATCCGTTATATTGACGGTTTGCAACAGCTTATCTTGAATATGCTTCTCCAGTTTCTCGATCAATTCGTCTAGATAAGACAGATGCTTCTTGATTCTTGGCTGCATTAGGGATTCTACTGTGGCCACAAACAAGTGGATCACAGATTTCTCAGAACATCCTAAACAAGCTCCATCACCACTGGTGAAATTCAGGTAAGCCTCTTTGTTCAATAGAATGGTTTCTAGGGCTCCTATCTTTTCTTCTAGATCATCGATTCGGCTATATTTTTCAGATGTGGTAGGAAGATCCATCCACATATCCCAGTCCTTTCTAAGAGTAGCAATACTGCCTTCAGTTTGGATCACGGGTTTTAACGCATCATCGTCACAGACTTTAATACATTCCATACAACCTTTACAAGTATTCGGATTGACTGTTATACTGAAAAGGCCTCCAGATCCTTTCTCTTTCTTCTCTTTTAAATCATAGTATGGTTTGGTTAAAGCGAATTTGAAGTCACCTAATTCTTCTTTGAACCAATCTAGTTCTTGAACAAGTCGGTCATTCGCACCTTGCTCCTTCATCTCCTCAATCGCATCACCGATCATTAGGTTTACAGTAGCATCGTTCTTGGTACCATCCATTCTCTTTCTGATCTCTCCGGATAGATTTCGTACCGCACGAGGAAGTTCTTCTAGTTTTCCATGTACCTTTTTGACACGCTTAACGATTGTGTCTAGCACTTCAGAAAGTTCATTTACTAAACCAGGAATGGCTGTATCAGGACAAACCGTATAGCAATTACCACAGGCAGTACAGTTATTCGGTACCCATTCAGGGTGTTCAAAACGAATGCCTGTCATGTCTCTGAAAACAGCGGAAGAAGCAGGCAATAAGCTCAAGCCTATGAATGGATCTGTAATGTTATCACTACCCTGCCCTTTGGCATAGAAATTACCAGTCTGTTCCCAGAATCTATGGATATCTGTAAGCGCAGCCTTGCTTTGAGGAATGTCTTTCATCATTACCGGTATTGGTAATTCTGCTTTTCCATTTTGTAAGACCTTATCCTCAGAGATCACTTTGTTGGTTATTTCTCGAACCTCCGTGAATCCTCTTTTCACAACGCGCATATTGTCTTCAACAACACGCTGTCCTTTTGCTCCAAACTTGGACTGTAATTGATCCTCAATGGCTTTAAGCAGTTCCTTTTCATTAAGGTTGGTATTTGCCATTAGCGGAGATGCCGCAAAGAAGGCTCCTTGGAAGGCAATCCCTTGCATTCTCAACTGTAATTCTACGTCTGTAGCTTCTTCTCTAGCAATCTTAAATCCATCTATATAATGTACCCGGATGTCATTATCGATGATCTGTTTCTGATAGTGTTTCGGAATATCATTCCAAACTTCATCAGGATTAGTCTTCTCACTTTGGATGATAAAACATCCCCCTTTCTTTAATCCTGCTATGGCATTGGTATGACCAAACACATTTGGATCTGGTGATAGCACTACATCCACGAAGAAGTACTCGCAGTTTACACGAATTGGTTCAGGAGCAGCCGACAAGTAATATGTTGTGGGTTGCCCTTTCTTCTCAGATCCATACTTAGGGTTCGCCTTTATATCATACCCGAGCAAGTCGAATAATGTCATCGCTAGGTTTTTACCAGTAGTTATCGCTCCCCAACCACCTATAGAATGGAAACGTACAGTAGTGGCTCCCTTAGGCATCAAATTAGGGTTCTCAGAACCATGAACTGCCAAATCCTTTACATGTGGATAAGCATCTAGAATTGCCTCTTGATGTGCTCTCTGCTTAGGTGTAAATGGATTTTCTCTAACAAAGTCGATAGAGAGATAGAATTGCTTCTTATGCTTTCCATCTGGCAGCATATTCTCAACTGCCCCTATTATGCCTTCTGGCTGTAGATCTCGGCTGCCCAATCCGAACGAACCGGAATAGATCACTGGTGCATCTTTGTGCTGATAGGTCTCTAATTCAGGGTATGGAGGGTTTTTCTTTAATAAACCATTCTCCATACATTTAGAGATCACCGATCTCAATTCTCTCGCTATTGGTAGATCTTCAGCCAAAGGCTGGTCTAGTCTCTCTAGAACAACCACTCCTTTTTTACCCTTAAGCACCTTAGCCAATAAGTCTGACGGAAAAGGTCGGAACATCACGAGATTGACGACACCAACTTTAATGCCTCTTGTTTCTCTTAAATAGTCTACTACCACTTCTGCACTTGGGACTACACTCCCCTGACCTAGAATGAGATAATCAGCATCATCTGCTTTATAGGTCATTACGCGTTCGTAATGTCTACCCGTTAATTCCCCATACTCTTTAAAGGCCTGATCGGTCAACTCCTGAATATGATCAAAGAAGAAAGGACGCTGTGATGCCACACTCTGCATATAAGCGTCTTGATTCTGTACCAATCCGGCCATTACCGGATTGTCTACATCCCAAAGCTCAGGAATACGTCTACGTTTGTCTCCGTACAGCATCTTTTGAGCTGGCGTTGGGGTGTCTATAATATCGTCTGGGCGTCCTAAGAATTCTTTGATTAAAGCTCTCTCAGGGACATTCAGGCTCTCGATAAGATGTGTGGTCAAAAAGCCATCCTGTGCTATAATGCCCGGTGTTAAGGCAAGTTCTGCGATCTTGTGTGCAAGAATATTTAAATCGGCTACTGACTGCGCATTCTTCGCAAATAGTTGGAAGAACCCGGTATCATCTACCGCATGATAGTCATCGTGCCCGGCATGAACGTTAAGCGTTGACTTAGTCATCGCTCTAGCACCAATATTCAATACATATGTAAGTCGTTTACCTACTGCCGCATATAATGACTCGTGCATATAGGCAATCCCTTGTCCGGATGAGAAGTTAGCTGCTCTTTGTCCAGTCATTGACAAACCTGCTGTAACGGCTGCTGCCGCATGTTCCCCTTCCGGTTCAATAAAAATTAAAGGTCTATCCGAAATATTCAGATGACCTTTAGCTGCTGCGTCAGCCCAATACTCTCCCATTTGAGTGGAAGGTGTAATTGGATATGCACCTGCAGCGTCTGATGATTCTCTTTCGCACATGATGGCCGCTGTATTGCCATCCAATGCAGCTCTTACGCCCGGATATTTCGGGCTAATTTCATTCTTGCCCATAGCGCTGCTTATTTAGAAAGGTGAGCAACTACGATCTCTTTTGCCTTTTCGGCCATCTTCAAGAAATCCTTTGCGGTATCAAGATTCATCCAGATGTCTTCTGTATCTGTAGGATGATAAAATGGTGCAAGATGTAAGTCTTTAAAATCAGCGTTGATTTCTCTACTTACCTTTAATAGGTTCTCTACTGTCTGCTGAGGGGGTAGAATCTTACCACTGTCTTTAATGAATGCCGAGAGTAGTTGCACTATGGCATCATTTGAATTCTGGCAGATCATATAAGGTACCACATCCTCTTCCGGCTTACATAAGCCCTCATTTGCATTGTCTAAAAGCTGTTCTGCTTTTTCTAGTCTAGAGTCGATTGTAATTTCCATGACGATATAAAATTGACCACTCTCGAAGCTACCAAAACAGCTATCTGAGGGAGGTGACGTATGTCAGGAAATCAGTTGATTAATCGCAGGTTGGGGATGTGAATGTTGAGTTAGAAATATTAAATGATCTGTTAACTAACTCATACTAGAAAGGAATCTTATAGAATATAACGTGCACGCCACGGAATGTAAACAACTAGCAACTGCAGCCAATCCTGCAAAAAAAACCTAGATCAGTTACTAATTATCAACAAGAGATTTTAGTTTTTCAAAATCGGCTTTCACCCCAACATTCTCTAGGTTATTTAATATGTTAAAGTAAGCCTGTTCAAGTTGTAACTCTTCATTTTCTACATTTATATACTTTCCTCTCCAAAATTTGAAAGTTTCATAGGCTGTAGAAAAATTATCATTTAAACCATATGCCACCGTTAAATAGACCTTGCCAATTAAATCTTCCGGGTCAAGTAGATCAAATATTTCAGAGACCCTCAGTGCCTCTTCCTCAAATCCATTTATTTCCATTGCTGTTACTGTTAACATTTGGAGATAATCAATGTCGATATCATCAAGATTCAGTTTTGGATTTTGAAGAACACCTTCTTCATTCCTATTTGTTAAAACCTCAATTAATGAAATAGCTGATATTAAAAGTGTATCATTAGATTTATTATCAATACCCAATTTTGTGTCAGCCTCTAGGTCTTTTTTAATTGATCTCAAATAATCGATTGTTTTTATGAGCAAAGAATTTATTCCAGAATACATTTTATCAGGGTGAATAGATTCATCGCTGATTTTATCCATTAATTCTGCTTGATATGCCAATTGAGCTTTTAGGGCTTCATCCTGATCTGATAAATCTACTTTATTCAAAAGGGTGGGTTTCTTGAAATGTTTGAATTTTAAATATTCAATATTTAGTTGCTCAAAAGACTTGCTACCTATTTCATCTCGAAAAAGTTTAATGTTAGAATCCGATGTCAGGTTATAATAGCTTGCTTCGATCTCGGTAATGGCTCGTAAAAGGGCTTCGGTGTAAGAATTATCATCGGGATAAAGATTTCTCTCTGGTAATCCTACTAAAGCATTGAAGAGGATATTATACCTATCAATTTTATCAACACTTTCACCGTTGGTGAAAAGCTCAGGTTCAATTCCTAATACATAGTATTCAAATGTATTAAATGGATAAATTAATTCTGAAAAATATAGCTCATCAAGTTTACCAAAGTTATACGAGAATAACTTTTTCTCTTCAGAAACAATAAAATATTCAGTCCCGGATGATCCAAAATTGACTCTTGAAACTTCTCCTTCTATACCTCTAGTGATAGAAATTGGTTGTTCTGAAAAAACGTCCCATAAAATAGCCGTCTGATCTCGACTCCCACTTAATAGAAGGGAGTCATTATTAGAAAGGCTAAGACAATTGATATCACTGATATGATTATTGAAGTTTTTTTCGGGTCTAATTTCTCTTTGGGAAATAATTCTGTCGATAATTTGTTCATCGCTTAGATCACCTGTGAGGCTATCGGCCAATAAAAATTTTTCGAGGGCCCACATACCAATATTATTAGACCTATCACCGGCAAATAGGTAATTGTCATTTTTATCAACTACCATAGAGGTTACTACTGAATTATCAACATCTCTACCTCTATATGGTGATATAAAAGAAGCGTATTGAATCTTTTCATCACACTCAAGACATATTCGATATATCACCTTAAACCCACTCCAAAAACCTATAATGAAATATTTCTCATCACTTAGAAACGTTCCTGTCATTGCATCATGATCATTAATAGTCCAGTTCATCGGGTAAGGTCCAATCTCTTTCTTAGATTCTAGGTCATAAATCATCCTACCAGATATTAAATATTTACCTGAACTTGATATTGTCAACAACCTTCCATCTGGTATTTCATAAACCGGGATTTTAATAGCATCCACCTTGTCCTCAACATCTCGAATTATTAGCGTATCACCTTCGCCTTCTAAAATCAGATAGTCTATATCTTTTATCCTTACATTCTTAATTACCCTGTTTTTGAGTTTTGTCTCTGATTTGAGACGGTTAGTCTTATAATCCCATGTCTTGATATTATACGGTTCAATGACAGAAACTGTTCCTTCGGAACCTATTGATCTTATTCCAACAATTTCACCTTCTATAGGAATTATACTAGCCAAAATCCCTCTATTTCGACTTTCAAATTCTTCAAGATAATCATTCAATTCTTTTTTTATACTCCCTTCATTAATTGAATAATCTTTAACCAGCTTATATGCGAATGAAGGATTTTCTAGCCTTCTAGCTTTTGAAATACTAAGTATTAAGGTTTGCTCTGATTGCCTAGCTTTTTGATATGAATCATAAATAAAAAATGATGAAACTAAGAGGATGAAAGTGAAAAGACTTATGTAAGACAAAGATTTTATTCTGGATTTTATTTTCCTATTTACATCCAGTGCATTTTTAATCTCATTCTCACGTTCTTCATTTGCTTTGTCTCTAGCTTCTAAAACTGCCTTGTCAAAAAGTAGTGGATCAACTAAACGATCATGACTAAGTTCATAGTAATTTTCATTATGAACATTAATTATCCTTAAAAAGCCTTTTTTCTCTAATAAACGTACAATAGCAAGATCATTACCTTCTGACTTAAAGGATTCCTCAATTATTCGAACTCTCTTTTCACTAATTACAAGTTGATTGATAATGCGAAATCTTTTCTGCCAGAATCGAAGTTCTATTTCATTCAATTCATTCCTTACATCTTCCCATGTATCAAAATAGAATTCACTTATAATATTATTGATAGGCTTTAGGTCTTCTTCAGATATTACTCTCTTCGTAAAATGAATTTTGCGTTCAAGGTTCTTACAGATTATTTGGATTTCTAAAGGATCAAAAAGCCCGGTATCTTTATGCCTTATAGCAGAAATTATTTTGTTCACCACACTTTCACCATACTTAAAGGAGAAGCCTGTATAACCCATCTGGCGTAATTTAGCCGGACTAATTATCGCTTCTCGAGCACCTTGTTCATTAAGTTGCTTAAGGAAAAAATCGTTCTTAAGTATGTTGGGAAAACTGCTGGACAATTCACTTAGAACACTCAACTTGTCTTCTCTCACCACAAATAGTGCTTTCGTTGTTAGCGGCTCTTCCAATTGCCTAATTGACCTATTCAATTTTTCTGAATCCTGTAATTCAGAATTTAGAGCCTCATTAACATAATCCGCTATTTCTAGATCTATATTTCTAGGAAGATGATCTAGGAATACTTCAGCTAAAGAAATTTCAAATCCTTTTTTTTGCCTGAATGAATAAGTTTCAAATTCCTCAAACTGATCAAAAATCAACAATAGTTCATAGCCAAGTAATTGTAGTTGTTTATTTACATGCCATATTGAATGCCTATTTTTGATCAAAGGCAAGGGATTTAACTTTATATGATTCGCTTTAACATCTCGATGTATTCTGTTCAATACCCTTTTAAGTAGAAAGTCTTCCGAATCATTATCTATATTTAGCTTTCCTTGACTACTACTTTGCTTTGCTCCACCTCGGATGACGATTGGTAGTAACTTGAGGTTTATATTCTTTACGGTTCGATTTTCGTTATAGAGATTATAATCGTCTATCTTATTAAGTAATCCTGCTCTTACCAGAGAGCTTTTACCAGTCCCAGATTTGCCATGTAATACTACCGTACGGTTTACAAGGATCTTATTAAATAGAAGATTAGTCTCATTTTTACGGCCACAAAAAATGTCTTTATCTTCCTTGCGAAAATAGTTGACTCCAGGATATCGTTTCTTATTCGCCATGGCTCAGACTATGTGTTTAATGTATCTACAATTGCCGCCATGAATGATTCAAGTCTTGGCATAGATTCCGTTGTTAACTCAATTTCATCGTCCTTAGCCTCAAAATCATTTTCACTTATTCTCAAATCAATTTGATCTTGAATCTGAAAGTGGAAATCATCTAGGAAATCATATATATCGAGATAAATCTGGTTATTGGCCTTTAGTCTTTGTTTATCGTGCCAATCGATTTTCTTATTGTCTATATCATTAAAAATATTTCTGCTTTGACTTATCCAGAACTCCTTATAGACTGTAAGATCTTGAACATCTCCCCAGTTAATAGTAAAAATCCTTTTTTCCTCACTTTCAAAATTCGACATTCGAATGGCTTCAGTCATACAATATCTAGACCTAAGGTATTTATCTGAAACTACCCTTATAATTGACTTTCCTTTACCAATTCGTGTCATAAAGGAGTCAATACTATCACCGAATGTTAGCACATCTTTATCCTTTATTAATTGAATTGAAAGATTATTCTCACTAACATACTTTTGGATTTGATGAACAATTGTTTCTCTATCAACTAAATTTTCGTCACCCCAAGCATATGATAGAAATACACTAAAACTATCATTATTCAAATCATTTCTCAGTACATCAGGAGCTGTACTTTGGCATTGAGAAATGATTTTATCTATTGACTGTGTTGGGTTTTGGGGTGTAAAGATCATTCCAAAATGATCCTGCAGAATATTGAATTTTGGCTTACCATGAATAGACGTACTTAATGTCGTAACTAAGTAATTGGCTTCTTCCCTATCTTTTACAAGTTTAAGTTTATGACAAAGAAGCTGATAGTACCATGAATCAAACCTGAATCCTAAGAAAATAAAACCACTTGCGTTTTTTAAGTGGGATTCTATTGATAATGGTAGGGAGTCACTTGGCAAAATTTGTTCTATTCTCCTATAAAGTCCACGATGATCTAGCACCATTGATAATCTATCATCAACACTGCCGAAAATATTATAGACTACAGGTTTTGATAGAGAAGGCTTTAGCCTTTCATTTTCTTCTTGTGTATCGTAATTATTATCTAAGTGACTTGACGAAAAATATCCGTATTCATGAGCTATGGCTTTTTGCTCATAGACTTTGCCAAGTGCATTATCTGGACAAACATTTATGACTAGAGGAAATTTAATTCTTGCTATCATTTCTAATAGCACCGGATCACCAACGCCTTCATAAAAAGACATGATATCATTGATAGCACTTCTTGCTCTGATAGAACTCTTAAAATGAAATAGATTATCATCTGAAAAGTAAACACAGTCCTCATCTGATAGACCTTTAAAATAAGATCTATAGCCTTTACCTTCTTGATTTACAGAGAGTTCAGGACCTAGTAGTAGAACGCAATGTCCAGTCTTGATATTTCTAGCTATTGCTTCGTAGACTTGTTGTTCGGCCATTTTTAGAGTGTTTATTCAAACAATTTTATTACTACCAAAGAAGACTGTCATTACTTTAATTTGCCTTGTCTATCATCTTTCGGCTTAAATAGGCTTTCAAATATTTCTTCTAATTTGAGTGTTGCACGATCCGAAAAGAGACCGGATAAAGCTGCTAAGGTCATGATTCCGTAGATATTAAGGTTAGTAGCCACTGAATCGCTTACGAATAGGCCTCCCCTAAAGACAAAGTAAAAAATAAGACTCAGCCCCATGCCTATGAAAGGTCTTAGCAAGTACCACCATGTCCAGCTGCCTTCAAACTTCTTGTCACCTACAAAATTTGCGAATGAACTTGTTACATGAACATAGCTACCAAGAAAACCAGATAAAATGACCAACACGATTACGCGCTGTTCGTCATTCAACTCAAAATCTTTTCCAAAGACTTTGGATTTTTGCTCCCACTTAGTCTTCTGAGTCTCAGTTTCAAGCTGAGAGGGCCATAATTGAAAAATCAAAATGGCTACTAAAATGCCACAGATCATAGACCCCGCACCTAGAAAAAAGACTTTTAGATTCATGTGTGTGAATTGTGTGTTTCTAGAGATTAATTTAATTATAATATTCTTTAAAACCTTATTATGGAAATCTTTAGTCTGGATAAAAACAAGAATAACCTTGATTATTAGCTGATGTTTTGACTAGTAAAAACAGCAAAACATATAATTTGAAAACATTCGAGAGCCAATTCAAAATGAGGATGGAATATTGCTATAATAAGTTTCTTATTGCCTGAAGAATTACAAAGGGATCTTGTTGTGGAATGCCATGACCACTAGTCTCAGTAATCAATTGAATCGAATTGGAAGAGATCTTCATCAATTCTTTCTGTCCCTTATTCCATGCCTCATCTAAGCAGTTTGAATTATAGTCCGCTGGCCAATTTTGATTCCCTCCGGTTACTATTACTACATCATTTTTAACAGAAGCCTTCTGTAAAAGGTCAAAACTTGCTTCTGCCCCTTCATATTCCGCACGAATCGCTACAGACAATGAACTTCTCATTTCTTTAAGGGCTTGATCCCTATCTAGGTTTTGAGATGGTGAAAGACATCCTCTAAGCCTTTCTTCCCAATTTCCATTAGGACTATCTAGCATTACCAGACCTTTGATATTATTTGGGAATAAATGGTTGAATGCAGTTTGATACACTCCTCCCATTGAATGACCTACCAAGATCATGTCTTTATCATGAAACTCTAGTTTTAATAAGAGCTGTCTAAGTTCTTTAGCAATTGTTAATGCATCTCTCTTAGCTTCTGTTGCATCACTAGTACCAAGACCAGGTCGGTCATAAGCTAGATACGAATAGCCTTGTTTCTTTAGTGTTGGTATTAGTGCTGTCCATACTGCTGAATGAGAACGAGCTCCCGATTGAAGGACAATTAAGGGCTTATTACCTTCTATTATCTCGTAAACTACGTGAATTGAAGATCGTCCCTGCGGGATTTGTATAAAAGAATCGCTCTGAGCCTTTGTAAAATGACTCAGAGCGATAAATATGATGGTGAATAATGTGCTTCTGTATATCACAGGATGCTAACGTAGAAACTTGTTATTTATTCATTTCTGTTGGTTTTACCTTCTTCTTATCCAAATGCTTTACTCCATTTCTCATCCAAGCAGGAGCTTCTACATCCTTTAAGAAGTGGTCGAAGTATTGCTTCATTCTAATCTGAAAGTCCTTTTGGTTGGCTTCTACGCGTAAATGGTGCGGTTCATCTGGGTAAACTAGCATGATCACTTCTTTACCCAGTCTGCGGGCCGTTTGGTAGTACTCCACCCCTTGTGTAAAGTCTACGGCACCGTCTGCTGTTCCGTGTAAGATCATAAATGGTGTGGTGATCTTCTCCGCATGGTGGATAGGCGATTGGCTGCGGTACAGTTCCATATCTTCCCAAGGACTTACCCCCATTCTACCTTGCGACCATTGAATAATCGGTCCGTTGAAATTACCCGTACGTTTATACACCACATTGTGCATAGAGATCAGGTTGGTCAAAGGTGCACCCGTCACTACACAAGCAAACATATCCGTTTGAGTGAGGATAAAGCTTGACTCGTAACCTCCCCAACTATGTCCTTGTAATCCAATACGTTCTGGGTCAGCATAACCAAGGTCAATGACCTTTTGAGCGGCAGCAGTTACATCATCTAAAGCAGAACTTCCTGGCAGCCCATCATCATATACGATATCGGGCATCAACACCAAATAACCATTGCTGGCATAGGTAGACATATGAGGGCGATCATCATAAGTAGGCATAGAATACTGATGGTGCCTCTGCGACATCTTCTCGTAGAAGTAGATGACCATGGGGTACTTTTTGCCTTCCTCATAATCAGCTGGTAAAGCTAAAGTAGCTTGCAGCTTATGCCCTCTTTTGTCGGTATAATCTACCAGCACTCTCCTGCCCCATTTGTAGTCGGCTTGCTGCGGATTCGCATCTGTGATCTTTTGCTCTTTCTTGAAATCTGTATTGGCTACCCAGACATCAGGGAATTCCACAAAGGTCTGCTGAGTGTACATCAACACATCGGCATCTTTCGCTTTAGTAGGTCTGCCTACGCTCTTATCTACAAATTTCAAGGCTTTAGGCTTCTTGCCTACCGATACTTCAAAATAACCCGATTTCTTCGTCCATTCGCCATAGGCGCTCAATAAGAGTGGTTTAGAAACATCATAGCCTTCTGCTTCTGGATCGAGCTGTGTCAGTCTGAATCGGATCTCTTCTGCACTACCCATCCCTTGCGTCAAATTCAACACCTCACTAGAATTGAGGGAGAAAGCATAGATGTCGTATTTGTGGTTCATAAACATCCAGTTGCCATCGGCCGACCAGCCGCCAATGCCATAGACAGGCTTTTCTACCGGATAATCGAATTCCTTGTTGGTGAAATCTACATCGGAGTTCTGAGAGATGTTCTTGGTTTGCTTGGTCTCGAAATCATAGACCATGACAGCCGCATTAGTAGAATACAAAGCATATCTACCCATTGGGTCCATGCCTAAGAAATGATAGTTGTTCTCAACAATCAAGGACTCTGCTCCCGTTTCTGTATTTACCGCATAGAGATCGGCAAAACCTCTTGGTTGATCTCTATTGGCTCTGTATTTCTTATCGTGTAAGGCAATGGCCCATTTCGATTTATTGCTAGTTCGTACACCAGACATATCATCTGTTGAGAGCTGAATGAGTTTTTTACTTCCTAGGTTAAATACTGAGGTATAAGTGGCTCTGCGGTCTCTATTGGCTCTTACTTCTTGTGCAGTTTGCACCACTTCGTCTTTCCAGTGCCAAATATTCACATTTGCTTTTAATTCATCTGCTTTCTTGAGTACTTCTTCTTGCTCTTTGATGCCTAAGAAAAGCTGAGTTCCTGCCTCATTCCATCGAAGTCCAGCATACTCGCTAATCACAAAGCCCTCTTGAACTGCGGAGAAGGTATTGATTGTCGCCTTACTACCCATACCCAAGGCACTGGCCCAAAGTAGGGTATTGTCTCTCTGCATTAGCGTATCGGCTTTTGAGCCATAAAGCACGGCAAGGGCATCACCTGCCTCATTCCAGCTTAGGTTGCTGTAGGTATTCGCACTGGCATGAATGGGCTTTGTGGCCATGCTCATCAGGTCGATCACAAAGACCCCATTTCCTGCCTGACCGTCTGCATCTACAGTATAGGCAAAATGACCGCCTGTCTCGTTAAATCCATAATTGGAAACATTACCAATGTTCAGGATGGTATTTCCACCGAGGCTTTTGAGGATCAGGTCGGTACCCTCGTGTTTAGCGGCTCTGTCTTTCTTCACCTTTTTAATAGCAATGAAATTTGAAGTCTCTGAGAATGAAAAAGTGCTCACATCCTTGATCGCTTCTACACTTTGGTTCGCTAAATCGTACAAATGGAGTGTGCTGTTTACTGGTTGTTTCTGCTTGCGCATCTTTTCGGCTTCGTCTTCGGCCGGATCTACCAGAAAAGCTACCCATTCGTTGTTATTGGAAAAGCTAACGCGTTTGGCATTGATGGTGCTATACACTGTATCACCATCGATCTCTCGAATATAGAATTTGGCATCCCCTTCGTTTGGCGAATAAGCATAAGTCATCCATTCTCCATTAGGAGATAAGACCGCATTGGTTATTCTATTCCAAGATTTGTAGTCTTCTAATTGTAGCGCTTTCTTTTCTTGAGCCGTTGAAGAGAAAGTGAGTACTAAAAAGAAACTTAGAGCTAATGATTTCAGCAGGCGCATAATTAAATGGTTAAGGTTGTCTTTCGCATAAGATACACGATTTGACAATTCTTGATTACCATTCAATCATAGAACTCTGTTTTTAAGGGATAAGCGGCAAGAAGTCAACAGATATGCTAAACTACTTCTGCAATTTCCTCAAGCTCATCAATGCTCAGTCTCCAATCACCAAAGGTTGGACCTTCTAGTATGAGTGCTTCCGGAATGGCAGGAATTACAATACCATTGAACTCCTTTCTTTCTCTACCTGAGTCGTAATTCTTGAGTGCAACTTGAAACGTTGCTCCTGCTTTTGTGATGACTTCAATCTTGCTACCCAATGGAATATCTTGGATAACTTGTTTTACTTCATTAGTACTCATGGGTGGATAGCTTAGTTAGGAGATGAACCGAGCAAACTTCTTTATTGTTTGCTGTAGCTACACATACCAGACATTTTTAGCTGATTTTCTGATAGTTAGACAATTATATAGTCTAATTATCCAACTCTGGCAATCTGTACGAGATCTTCAATATCTAATCTCCAATTCCCAAATCGTGTACCACCACCCACTATTAAAGCTTCTGGTAAAGCGGGTACTTCTATGCCATCATACGACTTCTTTTCAGTACCCGCTACCTCATAACTTTGCAATGAAACTTGAATAATGTCTCCATTCTTCTTGATTACTTCTAATGTAGAACCTAATGGGATATCCTTAATAATGTCTTTTACTTCTTCAAGCTTCATGTCTCAGATTTATTGCAATGCATAACGGTACTTTTCATCTGTATGTTTTAAAAAACCATTAAGAAAAAGTTCAAACATCAAGATTAAAAACCTCCTTATATTAAGAGACCAAAAGAAGTGATATGAATAGAGTTTGTGTGATTGGTGCTGGACCTTCAGGAATTACAGCTATAAAGAATTTATTGGATGAAGGTATAGATGTTGTCGCTTATGACTATAACAAAGATGTTGGTGGAAACTGGATTTATTCTGAAGACGAAAGTCATTCAAGTGTATTTGAGACTACGCATATTATAAGCTCCAAGACCTTATCCCAATATCAGGACTTTACATTTGATGAATTCGAAGCAGGCATACCTGATTACCCTTCACACGATCAGCTCAGAAGATATTTTCAGGCATATGCTAGCCGATTTGGCTTGTATGATGTGATTCAATTTCAAACTCTGGTCAAGCACTGCAAAAGACTGGACAATGGTACCTGGAGTGTAGTCACTGAGCACAAAGGAAAAACGTACTCCGAACATTTCACTCATTTAGTGGTGTGTAATGGGCACCATTGGCAGCCACGTTACCCAAAATACCCGGGTGAGTTTACTGGGGAAATGCTCCACTCCCATCACTTTAAAAAAGCTGAGCCATTTAAAAACAAAACAGTACTTGTGATTGGCGGTGGTAACTCTGCTTGTGATGTAGCTGTAGAAACGAGTCGCGTTACAGAAAAGACTTCTATTAGCATGCGTAGAGGTTATCGCATTGTACCCAAATTCCTTTTCGGTCAACCTACGGATGTTGTGGCAAATAAGAATAAATGGCTTCCCTTAAAATGGAAGTACTTCTTTTCTGAACTAATAGTGAAGATCATCAATGGGCCTAATAAGCTATATGGTTTGCAAGAGCCAGATCATAAAGCTGGTGGCACTCACCCTACGGTTAACGATGAGTTGCTTTACAAACTGAGACACGGAAAAGTACTACCGAAAGTAGACATTGAAAGATTCGATGGTCAAACCGTTTATTTTAAGGACGGCTCATCAGAAGATTTTGATGTGATTATTGCTTGTACGGGTTTTGTACTAGCCCATCCATTCTTTGATAAAGACTTTCTTGATTATTCTGATTCGAAGGTACCTCTCTATTTAAAGATGCTACATGCCGAATACGACAATCTGTACTTTATAGGCATGTTCCAACCTTTAGGTTGTATTTGGCCAGGCAGTGAATTACAAAGTAAAATTGTTGCTAGAGATATTGTAGGTAAATGGCAAAGACCTGCCAATATCAAGGAACTCTGTGAAAGAGAAGTAACCCATCCTCATCTCAAACAGATCGACTCTCCGCGTCATACTATTACAGTAGACTTTGCGAAATTTGTAAAGCAACTGGAAAGGCATCTTCCAAAAGACTATGTCAGCAAAGAGCCTAAGCAGGTTCTTCAAGAAGCATGATCAGTGTACCGAACATAGCAGCTGAGCAAAAAGGAACCATCTTATTTGTTCATGGTATGTGTCATGGTGCTTGGTGTTGGAATCAAGGCTTTATGCAAGAATTCTCTAATGCAGGTTACAATTGCCATGCTGTTGACCTTCCTCTGCATGACAAGCCAGGAAAGAACAAAGCAGTTAATAGTCAATCTATAGATGACTATGTAAGGTTCGTTAAAAAGACCATTGATGATTTAGATGATGATATTATCCTCATTGGCCACTCAATGGGAGGTTTTATTACCCAAAAGTTCTTAGAAATGCATGCTTGCAAAGCGGCAATTCTATTGGCGTCTGTTCCATATTCTGGCATCTTACCTGGCTCTTTGAGATATCTATTGAAACACCCTGATGCATTATCTAATTTAATTGCTCAAGACATTTACGGGCCATTTGTTAAGTATTCTGAAGATCTTTATTCAAACGCGACTGACAGAAACGAGATTGAATATTATAAGACTTTGATGCGGTCTGAGTCATTTAAAGCTTTGCTCAACATGATGTTCAAGCCTGTAAAAAAGTCTAACCCTAGCAATGTTCCTCTTTTGGTTACGGGGGCAGATGCAGATCAAGTTATTACCATAGATGAAGTCCAAAAGACAGCAGTTTTTCATAATACAGTACCTGTGGTTTTTAAAGGATTCGGTCATAATCTAATGCTGGACAAAGGCTACGAAGAAGTCTCAGATCGAATCATCAGTTGGCTGGAAGATCAGTAGCCATTCAATGCAAAGGTTTGAATAAGCCCTAATTTCTTTTTGGCTAACATATCTCACGATTATTGGCTAGATTATATTTCAACCTTAAGAACAATGAAACTTTTCAACAAACTTGCTACTGTAACGGTAGCACTATCCGTTTTGGCTTGTGGTTCTGATCCTTTAGAGTTTCAAGCTTACGAAACTTCGGCCTCGGGCAATAATTGGAGTAGCGTAGAAGCTTCAGCATCCGCACCTTCATTATCTTTAAAACTCAATCCGAGTGAAACATTCCAAACCATAACCGGATTTGGTGGAGCTTTTACAGAGTCTTCTTCTTATCTCATTAATCAGCTCAGCGCTGAAAATAGACAGAAGATAATTGATGCCTATTTCGGAGAAGACGGTGCTGCATATTCCTTGACAAGAGCTCATATCAACTCTTCTGATTTCTCTCTTGGCAATTATGCTTATGTAGAGGATGGAGATGAGTCTCTTGAGACATTCAGTATAGAAGAAGACATGGACGATGTAATTCCTTTCATTAAAGATGCCATGACTACTTCTCAAGAGGGTTTTAAGATTTTAGCTTCACCATGGTCGGCACCACCTTGGATGAAGGATAACAATGATTGGAAAGGTGGCAAACTGCTTCCAAAATACTATGATACTTGGGCTCAATACTTCTCAAAGTATATTGATGCTTATAAAGAAGAAGGTATTGATATTTGGGGTATTACCGTTGAAAACGAGCCTTTAGGCAATGATAGCAACTGGGAAAGTATGCATTACACTGCAAAGGAATTAGCTGAGTTTGTGGAGAAACATTTAGGGCCTTCAATGGATGCAAATGGACATGGAGACAAAATCATCTTAGGTTACGACCAAAACCGTGATGAAGAGCTGGATCATTTCACAGAGGCCCAGTGGGCAAATGAAAAGAGGTCTGAATATTTTGATGGAACTGCAGTGCATTGGTATGCTAGTACTTTTAAGTATTACCCTGAATTACTACAAATGGCTCATAATAGAGCTCCGGACAAATATCTAATTCAATCCGAAGCATGTGTAGATGCCGAAGTACCTGTATGGCAAGACGATGCTTGGTACTGGTCTAAAGAAGCCACGGATTGGGGCTGGACATGGGCTCCTGAAGAGCTTAAGCCTGACCATCCTAAATACGTTCCTGTGTATCGCTATGCGCGAGATATTATCGGTTGTTTGAATAACTGGGTTGACGGCTGGATTGATTGGAATATGGTATTAGACCGTAAGGGAGGTCCAAACTGGGCGAGTAACTGGTGTATCGCACCAGTAATTGTAGACCCTGAAAATGATGAGGTATACTTTACTCCTCTTTACAACGTCATGAAGCACTTTAGCAAGCATATTCGTCCTGGTGCTAAGCGAATTGGTTTTGATTTATCTGACGATTCTATCATGGCTACTGCAACACAAAACGAAGATGGTAAGATTACAGTTGTCTTGCTTAATATGAACGAAGAGTCCACTTCTGTAGCTATCGAGCTAGAGGGCAAAACAGTAAATATTCCTTTAAGTGCTAAGGCAATACAAACTGTTGTGATTTAATCCATTTAACTGACTTTTATCACTCAGATTAAGTTGTTTCAAACTGACTCAGGCACTAACTTGATTGGGTACAAATCTTAAAAATATGGCACAAAAATCTCTTCCTAAAGTAGCCTATTTCTGTATGGAATATGGCTTAGATGATCGTTTTAAAGCCTATGCTGGTGGTTTAGGCATTCTAGCAGGTGACTATCTTAAAGGCGCCAAAGATCATGAATTCCCAATTGTCGGAATAGGTATTAAATGGAAACAAGGATATACAGCTCAGAGAATTGATGAAAACGGTAAGCCGTACGATTCATACCACAATTATGAGTATGATTTTCTTCAAGACACCGGAGTTGAAGTAACTGTAACCATTAGAGAAACCGATGTAAAATGCAAGGTTTGGTTGTTAGAGGAATTTGGAAACGCCCCACTCTATCTATTAGATACAGACTTACCTGATAATCCTGATAGCTGGATGACAGGACAACTCTATGGTTGGTTTGGTGAAGAGAGAATTGCACAAGAGATCATCTTGGGTATAGGTGGTGTTAGAGCCTTAAGAAAACTAGGTATTGATGTAGATCTCTATCATTTTAACGAAGGTCATGCGCTTTTTGCAGGATTCGAATTGTTGAGGGAGAAAATGCAAGGGCCTGAATTGATGGGTTTTGAAGATGCATGGAAGGCTACCAAGGAAGAAGTTGTGTTTACAACCCACACCCCTATCATTCAAGGTAATGAGAGTCATCCGATTGAACGTATTATGTATATGGGAGCAAATCTATGTTTAGGAAGACCTCAATTGAAAGAATTAGGAGGAGATCCTTTTAATATGACTGTTGGAGCATTGAGACTTTCTAAGATGTCTAATGCAGTGGCTCAATTACATGGCGAAACAGCTAATAAAATGTGGAAGCATATAGATAACCGATCTGAGATTGTGGGTATAACCAATGCGATTCATTTAGGTACTTGGGTAGATCAGGCCATGTTGGATGCTGCAGAGTCAGGAAGTGATTTATGGGCCCCACACCAGAAGAACAAAGATGCGTTAATAGACTATATCAAAGAGAAAACTGGTCAAGAATTAAATAAAGACAAGCTGTTAATCGGCTTCTCAAGGAGAGCTGCTCCTTACAAGAGATCAGATTTCATATTTACTGATGAGTCTATCGTAGGGCCTTTATTCGAGAATCAAACAATCCAAATTGTGTTCTCCGGCAAAGCACATCCGCTCGATGATGTGGGTAAGGATATTGTAATTAAACTAGTTGAGATGGCTAGAAAATATCCACAATCCGTGGCCTTTATTGAAGATTACAACATGGCTACTGGCGCTGCACTCACCAGAGGATCAGATATCTGGTTGAATAATCCTAGAAGGCCTAAGGAGGCTTCAGGGACTAGTGGAATGAAGGCATCTATGAATGGTGTGTTGAATTTCAGTATTCTAGACGGTTGGTGGCCAGAGGCATGTGATCATGGTGTGAATGGCTGGCAGTTTGGAGATGGCTATGAAAATGAGGATGAAGGCAAACTAGACGCTCATGACATCAAAGGCCTCTATAAAGTTCTACAAGAAGATGTAATTCCTACCTACTATGACGATAAAGACAAGTGGCAGGATATGATGAGAGCGAGTATTCAATCGACTAGAGAGGAATTTGCCGTGAAGCGAATGCTAGAAGAGTACTACGAAAAGCTATATAAATAGCTTGAAACAAAACAAAGAGGTTAAAGCAGTGTTCATGGCTTATGAGCACTGCTTTAAACGTTTATGGGCAACCCTTAATAACTTGTAGCACTCAACCCATGACCGGGTTTTATAGGGATGGTTGCTGTAAAACTGATGAAGAAGATTTAGGGACACATACAGTTTGTGCTGTAATGACTGAAGAGTTTCTAGACTTCACAAGATCAAGAGGAAATGATCTCTCTACCCCTATCCCTGCTTATCAATTTCCTGGCTTAAAACCGGGAGACCGTTGGTGTCTATGTGCATCGAGATGGCACGAAGCTTACTTAGCAGGTAAGGCACCTCGCCTGATTCTTCAAGCAACACACAAAAAAACACTTAAATATGTCCCTCTAGATGTACTAGAGACATTTGCCTTTGAAAATGAATAATTCAATCCATAATCGAGATTAATTTAGTCATCGTTTGATTTGAGTTTTGATTCGTATTCAAACCAATAACTCTTGGGCTTGCCAGACTGGAATCCTTCAACCCTTATTCGCATCTTGCCGATATCATTTGATTGAATAAATCTTAGTGATTCACTGCTAGTCCAAGTTGGGTTCCAATACACATTAGAATCAAATACAGGAGCTTGCTCTGTTCCAGTTAAGTTAACGTTCTTCTTTTGCAAAACGGGATTCAAACCTTGTATGATATTATTCGGGTCTATCTCTTCTCTTAACCCACCTTGATAAGACTTCATCAATACAATCCCATGCTCACCCATAGTGCTGAACAGATTTAAATCACGAGGGTCTCTGATCACTCTGATTTCTTCAATTAACTTAGGATCTAGAGATAAAATGTAAGGAACATTTTTAGTAGCTATGCCATCGATAATAAATAATGGGTCATCATCAGTGTTTCTGTCGTCTCTCAAGGACTTTACTCGAATCACCGTTCTACCAAATGAATTATAAGCCTGAATTGGTGATATTACCTCATTCAGAAACTCCTTCATGGTTGGGAATAATTCATAGTCCTCAGTTTTGAAAATGTCATTAGTAGCGATCACGTTTTTCTCAAACTCATCCATGAAATTTAAACGAACAGTATCTTGAATTGTATCGTCTGATTCTCCGAAGTAATTGTAAGAATTACTGATCTGATTACGCTTAGTAGCGTATAAGCCATATTCATGAGATATAGCTGTTTCCTTAGATTTAGAAGGATTGGCTATCTCAGGAAAAACTTCAGGAAGCCACTCAAGTCTCACCCCTCGTATAGGTCTCTTCTTTCTACTAATTGCACTATACATCATTTCAGACTCCTCTTCTATTCCCGGAAAATGAAATCTGATTTTCCCATTGGCTCCAGTCAAACCCTCTAGTCTTATGTATTCATTGTGAAAGTAGACCATAACTCTTGAGCCTCTCTCAAGTGGTTGACCAAGCGAATCTCTTGCAATTGCAATTCTTCGAATCAAATTATCTTTTGCATGCACTTTTGGGTAGGTATCTCTAAAGAGGATTTCATTCCATTTTGGCACATCGTCAGAGAGTGTTAGATAATGATGAAGATCCTCATCCCAATTGGAACTGGACCTATCAAGCACATAATCAAATGGAGAATCAGCAAAATAGAAAAGCTCATCTTCCAAAAGATTCATTCTTTCATTAAAGAGACTGGCATTAGAAACACTTACATGAAAATTGTCTGTATCATCTGTAATCTGTAAGTCATCACGATCAATCGAAACCTCTTGTCTTATCTCCGAAACCTCTAAGGCAATTGGTTTCGAATCATATCCTTTTGTCTCATGAAATGTGTTTAAATAGCTAATCAATTGACCATTCTGACCCAGAAGGCTGAAATGAATCTTACCTTTATCTATAGACGATAAGTCAACGGTATGTACTTTTTTACCATTAATTTCAATTGACTTTGATTCCAATAATGCTCCGTTACTGAGAGCCAATAATGTAGCTTGAGAAGTCAGATTAGCAGTTTCAATTTCAACTTTCAGCTCACTTGCCAATCGTTCAGAAACACGCATGATCACCCCTGCTTGTTTCACAGACGTCAGATTCTGGACTTCTGCCGAATTTGCAATCCTCACTTGGTAATTAGTATTCAATGATGGCATAATTTCAAAGACACCAATACCACAGGTATTCGTTTCAGTGTTCTGAGTAACCTCCCCATTGGCTAATAATTCTATTTCTGTATTGGGTTTTAGAGTACCGACAATGATTCTGGACTTTAACCCATTGACTAGGTTACCCCCTTCTATTTGTGTTTCAATCACTCTATTCTGAGTAAAGCCAACATCCTTATCATTTATGATTTTGATTTGAGTTTGAAACAAGTACTTCGAGTCGAAGTTTTTCATCCAACTTGTGAAAGCTACGAGCTTGTAAATCCCAGGATTTAAACCCTCAGGTAAAATCAATTGATTGATGCCATAGCCGTCTGATATCTCGAATCTGATCCTTTTAACTAAACCATTTTGCCCATGTAGCTCCGCAATTGCCACATGCTTATTTTCTGTTAGTTGTCGATTTTCCTCTGTCAAATAAGCTTTAAAGAATACGGTATCCTTTACATGATAAAGGGGTTGATTTAGGCTTAAATGAAGAATTTGGCGACTAGATTGAGTTTGATAATTCTCAAACTTTTCTCTTATTTTCTGCGCATCCAATTGTGCTGAAAGTGAAACACAACTCAGCAATATGATCAAACCCAATATGTATTTTCTCATTACCATTCTGGTGGTCTTTCAGTAGTCGAATTTCTAAATTGTAATAAGCAAGATTCAGGAAAAATAACCGGTGGGGTTACTGGATATGGTACATCTTCTCTTTGAATAAACTCAAATCGTCTATCTACTGCACTAGCCCAAAACAGACCTACCACCCTTACAGATTCATCTTGAGAAACTACATTTCCTACAATCTCTCCTGATGGTGGCTGGAATATATTATTGGCGTTTGTTCTCTGAACTTCAACAAGCCGGAAAAAGTCATACGCAGTTCTAGTAAGACTCATTTGCTCTACACTTACCATGTATTTATCAAAGAAACTTACACTGTTTACGGGTACCGTTCCCACCTGAATATTTCTGAACTGACCATTTGCTACTAGCCTATCATCAGATACATTTGGACTATCCTCAAAAACGTTTACCCAACATTCGCAACACTCACATGGCCTTTCTTGAACAACGATAGTTCCTCTACCGCTGGGGTTAGGTGCAACCACATATCCAGAACATCTTCTTGGTCTTGGAATCGGTAAATCGAACCAAGGTCTATCTACTTCGAATAACTCTGGGTTCGTTACAATTCTGAAAGTTCCTTCCATTCGCCATCGCATAAAGTTCTCTTCTTCTGGAATGGCATCAGAATCAACAAAGACATTAAACACATCATCTGGAACCTCTCCGAAGATCTCTACTGATGTACCACTTTCGAATTCCCAATAGATGTCTTTAATCTCGCCAACAGGCTTTAGTAGATCGGGTAGCGATTCTAAGACAGAACCATCTTCCAGTTCAATTCTAACATGATAAGATCTGCCCACTTCGCCCCTCATGGCTCCCCTTGTGGCATATTCACCAGGTGCTACTTCTTCAAAGTCTTCTATATTTCCTAAGTCATCATACAACCTCACGCTTGCATTTGAAATAGGTGGATTTAAAGCTGAATCAGGCCTAATAGAAACCCCACGGCTTATGAATACAGTATAAGGACCTTCTTGATCACTAATCATACCCTGAATGATTACTTGATCTAAAGGTTCAGGAACTTCAAAATCAATAGGCTCAACGCAACCTAGTATTCCCAAGGTCAGAATCGCCATGAAAGTAAAGAGCAAACGCTTTTTACCGAGCGCTTCATTATTATATGCTTCTATTTTTCTCGGTCTTTTTATCATTGCCATTCAGGTGGTTTTTCTGTTGTAGAATTACGGTAGTGCAGCAGACACGACTCAGGCACTTGAGTGGTTGGTGTAAGTAGATATGGAATTTCTTCTCTTTCTATGAATTTAACTTCGGTATCTATGGAACTGGAATAGAATAAGCCAATAACCCTATCCTCTGGATTTGTAGATACTACATTACCTACTAACTCGGCAGAAGGCGGCTGAAAGATATTGCTGGCAGATTCGCGTTGAATACGCATCAATCTGAAGAAATCATAAGCTACTCTCGAAAGGCTCATCTGCTCTACTTTCACCATAAACTTATCATAGAAATTGACATTGTTTATGTTCACTTCACCTACCCTAACGTTTCTAAATTCTCCTCCAGCGACTAGTCTATCATCGGTAACTCTCGGGAAATTCTCATAAAGATCTACCCAGCATTCACAGCATACACATGGTTCTACTTGTACCAAAATGGTACCTGAACCGGAAGGATGCGGTGCTGTTCTATGTCCTGAACAAGGTCTTGGTAGCATTAACGGGCGATCCCAGTAAGGTCTAACGACTATATATAACTCAGGTCTGGTCTCAATTCTGAATGTCCCAGTCATTCGCCACCTTACAAAATTCTCAGGATCATCGCCTGCCTCTGAATCAATATAAACACCAAAGACATCATCCGGAATTTCTCCAAAATCCTCGACCGCAGTTCCTTGTTCATATTCCCATGACAAACTTTTAATCTCTCCTCCAGGCTTTAATGGATCTGGAGTAGACTCATACGTTCTGCCATCTTTGAGTGTCACCTTTATATGATATGACCTGCCGATCTCTCCCTGAATAGCCCCTCTAGTGGCATAGGTGCCGGGAACAATCTCTTCAAAGTCTTCAATGTTTCCCTGATCATCATACAGTCTTACTTGAGCACCAGGCACAGGGGTGTTAGCTACAGTATCTGGCCTTACCGCTAAGCCTTCATCGATAGTAACAATGTAAGGTCCAGGTTGATCTGTAATGTTTCCTTGAATAATGATTTGTTCTCGTGGTTCAGGAACATCAAATTCGATTGGCTCTACGCAACCTGCAACACCTAAAATTAATGCTAGAAAGAATAATCGATATGATAACTTCCTACGCATTAGAAATTCAAATTATAGCTTACAGATGGAAGAATGGTTCCTATAATGGAAAGCTGAAAAGGTTCAGGAATACCTAAATCGCTTGTTCCGAAGAATACGGTGTAAGGATTCTGTCTCGAATAAGCATTATAGATCGATATAATCCATGTGCCTTTTGCCCACTTCCGCTTATTGTGACTGCCTTCAATAACTAAGCCCAAGTCCAACCTATGATAATCCGGTATTCTGAACTGATTACGCTCCGAGAAGAAGGCCACAAAGTTGTTATCAAAATTGAAAAGTGATAAAGGAATGGTCACGGGTCTTCCCGATTGATAAGTAAATGTACCGGTGAAGAAGTGTCTCTTGGTTAGCTCGAGTTTCCAATTCACATTGAGCACATGGGGTTGATCAAAGTTGGCTGGATACTCAAAACCATTGTTAATGGAAGCATTTCTATCTCCTGGAATGCCAATGGTTCTAAAGGTTCTTGAATAGGTATAATTGATTCTACCAGTAAGGCCTCCAGTATTTTTCATCAGAGAAACTTCAGCTCCGTAAGCCCTACCCGTACCTTGCAGGAGTTCCGTCTCAATATGCGTATTGAGTGTGAGCTGTGCACCATCTTTAAAATCAACTAGGTTGTCAATGTGCTTATAAAAACCCTCAACCGATAAGCCTACCTTATTATCTAATGAATTAGTAAAGAAACCTGCAGAAACTTGATCTGCTCTTTGTGGTTCAAAATAATAGCCGCTTGGTTGCCAAATATCTATTGGCGTGACAGCTGTGGTATTAGTCACTAAATGCAAGTATTGGAAGATGCGATTATAGCCCATCTTTAATGAGCTCGTTTCGGAGAGCTTATAGTTTAATGAAAAACGAGGTTCTAAACCGAGATAAGATTTAACGGGCTCAAAAGCACCAAAACTGAGGGTATCTGTTATACCCGTAATCTGCTTAAAGTCATTATCATCATAAAGGAATACTTCTGCTTCCCCGATGCTCATGAAAAATGGAATTCTTAATCCGGCATTTAGGGTTAATCTATCACTCACTTCATAAGAATCATCGAAAAACAGTGCTAGTTCAAGAGAGTTCTGTTTGTCTAGGTCAAAGACTGCTGCATTAGAAACATCTGATGTAGGCTCCAATCTTCCCGGCTGGAAATTGTAATAGTTGAATTGTGCGCCAAAGTCAATTTTATGTTCTTCAAGTTCTTTGAAAAAAGTAGCACTCAATACTGATGCGGTTAATCTATATTTTAGCTTCGCTGCAGTTCTAACATTCTCATCTTCAACATTATAATCGTAGTTGGTAATGCCTGCAGTAAACTTAGCACCGAAGGTCTTATCAAATTGTTTGTCATAATTGAAAGCGGCTAAATTGGTATTCCATCTGTAGGTGGTATCACCTACTAGTTTGAATGCATCATGACTTGAATAACCCGTAAAAGTGAGCTTATTGTCTTCATCTATCTTATGGGTAATCTTAGCCGTGGCATCATAGAAAAATACATTACTCTGCCTTAAATCAGCATAATCGGTTCTAACGGATCTTGCTAACCAATTAGAATAAGTACTTCTCACTGAAGCTGCTATTGACGTTTTACCTTTTTGAATCGGACCATTGACGGATACGTTACTAGTGATCATACCAATACCTGCCTTGCCAGACCATTCTTCAAAATCACCCTCTTTTGCCTCTATATCCAGTACAGAAGAAACTCTACCCCCAAACTGAGCTGGAACACCGCCTTTATAGAAGGTTACATTCTCTACCGCATCAGGGTTGAAAGAGGTTAATAAACCAAAAACGTGACTACTATTAAACACAGGTAAACCGTCATACAAGATCAGGTTTTGATCTACGCTTCCGCCTCTCACATTAAATCCCGTAGCGGCTTCACCTACAGTAGTTACACCTGGTAAATTTTGAACCTGTCTTACCAGATCAACCTCCCCAAGAAAAGAGGGAGCGTATTTCATTTCCTTTACTGTTAGAACAGTCTTTCCAATTTTGGCTCTTGAAATCTCTTGCTCACGGTCAGCTTCAACTACAACTTCCTCTAACTCCTTCGCTTCCTTCTCTACTTCTATTAAAATATCACCATCAGCATACGCTAATAGATCGATCAGTTTGTCTTCGTAGTCAACGAATTTAGTCTTGAGCAAGTAGTTACCCTTTGGTAGCTCTACTTGAAATCTACCTTGATTATCTGAAGAGATAACTCTCAGGGAATCATTGACTTGTATTGTTGCAAAGGGAAGTAAATCACCAGACACCCAATCCATAACGGTACCAGTAATTGTAACATTTTCATTCGAGGCATTTCCTAAGACTGGTTCTCCAAGAATCACTTGATCAATTTTGATCCCCAAACTTTGAGCAACCTTGATCTCTTCTTCCTTTTTCTTAGCAAAAGAAGGGTCTCTAATCAACACTAATACCTCATCATACATTAAGACGTAGCTAAGCTCGGTACCATTAAATTGATCATCTAATAACTGCTTAAGACTTAGACCCGCATACGATTTATTCACCTCAATTCCATTGAGCCAATCGTTCAAATAATAAATACTAAATGGACTGTTAGATTGAATACTATCTAACACAAGCGCTAGCCGTTGACCTTTTTCAGAACCATTGAGTTTACTGTCTAAGACAGTTTGACCATTCGATAAAAAAGGAATAACAAGCAGACATATCCATAGGTGTCTCCGCATTCCGTTGAGTTTTGGTGATCTATTATAAGGCACAATTGCCAGAAATAATAGTCATGTTTTAAGAAATTGGTCAGATAGATACCCTAATAAGGGTATTCATGAATTCAGCTGTTTTAATTATTCATCCATCTGGGAAAAACGGCCGGAACTCTCTTGCTATATTCTTCAAAATCAGGATGTTTTCTCTGCTTAGCTTCGAGCATGGGAACCCCCGAAACCTTGAGTAGTAAATAGGTTATAACAATAGGGCTAATGACTGTTGTCCAACCTAAGGAATAAGGTATTAATACCAACCATACACCCCACCACATGAGTATCTCACCGAAGTAATTGGGATGCCTCGATTTAGACCATAATCCGGACGTCATCAACTCACCATTATTTGATGGACTCTTTTTGAATTGTCCTTTCTGATAATCCCCAACAACCTGCCAATAGAACCCTATTAACCAGCATATGATCCCAATAGCGCTCCACCCGTTAAGAGCTAAACCTTGAAGATTTGATACGAAGACCAAAGGTAATGCAATGAAAAGCATCAATACGGTCTGAAGCACATACACTTGAAGAAACGATCTGATATAAAACCATTTCCCCCAATCATCTCTCCATTGCTTATACCTATAGTCTTCCTTCTTTTTTCTATTTCTTGAAAATAAGTATATGGCCAACCTCAGTCCCCAAAGTGCTACTAAACCATTGACTATATATTGAAGAATCAATGGGTCATTGTTTATGGTTAACCAAAACGTGATGTAAATGAATCCTAAGCCCCAGGCTACATCAACAAAATCATTTCTGTTAATCACGATTGAAATGAGATACCAAAAAACCACCCATGCCAGCATGGGAATCAATAATGATATGTAGGATTCAATTATTTGAGAAGCCATTTCATAATTAAGTATCCACTAGACGCTACAGAACCCGTGAGCACCATTCCCCAAACAATATCAATAAAGACAATCTTAATTGGCCAATCTCTTAAAGTAGCCAAGCTCGTTAGGTCGAAAGTGGCATAGGTAAAGAAGCCGAACAACACGCCATAGATAAGTGCATACTGAAAAGATTCTTTCTGAATTCCAGGGACAATCGAGAATACAAAAATTCCAACGATGAAAATTAGGTAGAAGATTATGGCAGCTGTCCAATTTACATTAGTGGCCATTAAATGACCTAGCATTTTATTATAAAGGCCTTTGGCTATAACGCCTAACCATAAAATATCAATAGCAAAAAAGACTACTGTAGTAAGTAGATAGCCAGTAATTAGCTTTGAAATAGGAATGTCAGTCATGCATAGATAACCGACACAATTTCAATTTGTTAATCAGACTGCGTTTTTCTCAATTACTTTAGCAAACCACTTTGCAGACTCCTTCGGGATTCTTTCAAAGGTCTCATAATTCACATAATTCAAACCAAAGCGCTTACCATAACCTAAGGCCCATTCAAAATTATCGAACAAGCTCCAAGCAAAATACCCCTTAAGATTAACTCCATTCTGAATGGCTTCATGACAGGCTTCGATGTAGCCTTTATAGTATGTCAAGCGAGTTTCAGAATCATCTACAATACCGTTCTCTTCCTTATCATTTATGGCAAAACCATTTTCAGTAATATAGATCGGAGGTGCATCATACCGTTCAGTAATCCATTCTATGAGTTTTCTGCACCCCCAAGGAACCACTGCCCAATCCATTGAGGTCTTAGGCCAGCTTGGATCATTGCTTAAGGCAACATCCTGATCTTCAGAAATACCCCCATTTCCTTTTATGTCGTCTTTTGCATCACCATGTGCATCAGCAGCATACATTGTTGTATAGTGGTTGAGACCAAAGAAGTCAGAAGAACCCAGTAACATTTCCTTTTCTTTACTTGTGAATTCAGGCAACCTCTCACCCAATCTGTCTTTCATTACCTGCGGATAATCTCCCTTGTAAATTGGGTCAGAAAACCATGCCAAGAAGAACTGCAATGCTCTTTCCGCAGCTTCTTTATCCTCAGGCTTATCGGTGAGCGGTTCTCGCCAATCACAATTATTAGTAATGCCTATCGTGCCATTCTGATCCGCAAACTCTTCTTTGTAGACTTTAACTGCTTTGGCGTGGGAAAGCAAAATATGATGCCCTACCAAATAAGGTTCTGTATTTGATTTCCTTCCTGGAGCGTAATAACCGTTGCCATAGCCCAAGATTGAAATCACCCAAGGCTCATTGAATGTGATCCAGTGTTTCACTCTATCACCAAATCTTTCATAGCAAAGTCTAGCATAATCAGAGAAATAATCAGAAATCTGTGGCTTTAACCACCCATCTTCCTCCTTCTGAAGTGCCAAGGGTAAATCCCAGTGATAAAGTGTCACCCAAGGCTCTATATCATTGGCAAGCAGCTCGTCAATTAGGTTATTGTAAAACTCGATTCCAACTTCATTCACTTTACCCTTACCTTCTGGAAGCACACGAGGCCATGCAATAGAAAACCTGTAGGCCTGATAACCTTGCTTTTTCATCAAAGCAATATCCTCTTTATACAAGTGATAGTGATCAATCGCCATATCACCGGTATGGCCGTCTTGAACTCTATTCGGTATAGTTACGAAGGAATCCCAGATTGATGGACCCTTTCCATCCTTGGCATGCGCACCTTCAATTTGATAGGCTGAGGTAGCTGAACCCCAAATAAAGTCTTCAGGAAATTGTTTCATGACACCGTTTTAAAGCGCCAAAAATAGATAAGGAAAATCCTTAACAAAAGACCATTGAAATATTATTCTGCGGTACGGGCAAACCTTGCCCCATACGCCTCTTTTCTGTTACCTCCAGACCAGCCACCATAGCGCCTGTAGGCAATAGGACTGTAAGGATTAAACTCTGTGTATTTCATGGGATAAACATAATATCCACCACCTCTAAAACCATAACCGCCAGGGTCTTGGATACCTGAAGGCCAATCTGATACATTGGCATACCCATAGTAGTTTAATCTACCGTCTCCATGAACTCCAGTAAATGATCTTCCTTTTTCATCACCAATGGTAATGACTCTCTCCCACATGCTTCCGGCAAGGTCCATAACCCAATAAAAGGAGGCACCAAACATATCCCGGTTCTCTTCAGTCAGTTGTGCTTCAGTAAGTCCTCCTTCTATTTCAATATTTCCGTTGGCTTGCATATTTCTTTTCATCCTTTCTATCGAACTAGTATTCCAAGGAAACTCTTTCTCTTTTGGTACTGTAGGCCCTCTTGCGGCTTTAACATATTCTAATTCAGTAAAAGGTCTTAAGCCCGCCCAATCAGCATAAGCCATAGCATCATCCCAACTCATGTAATTACAAGGGCGGTCTGGGTGATCTGCTAAATAAATGCCATTCTGAATCTTTATTGAGCCTCTCCTCTCGTAATAAGTTTTACCTCCAAAATTCACCCTATGATGACTTTGTTGTTCAGTGAGTGTATTCAGAAATGCAGCATATTGACCTTGAGTAGGCTCATATTTCATGAGGTAAAAAGCCGAATAACCATTTGGAAAAGTCTCTCTTATGACCCCTTTTTGATCGCCTTCATACTTTTCGTTTCCTGACAGATAAAATAAAGCGCCATCTTCTGGGCCTACCTTTATCTCCTGATTTTCAGAGGTTATCTTTAAAAGTCCCTTTGGCCTTCCTTCGTTGTCTGACAAGTATAATCCACCGTATTCGACAAAGGCATCTCCCGGTTCACCTAAAGTAAAAGGGCCCTCAGGAATATATACCATCTCAATTGCAAACGACAGAAACTGCCCTATTCTCTCTCCTTGAAGGATTTTAACATTTGGAATGTCTAACTCTACACGGATTATTTCCTCAATATTCCCACTAAAATTACCTTTTGGCCTGATAAACAAACCGAGTTTATCTTGTGGAGCTTGAAAATCGACTTGTGAATGCTCTTCGGTTGAGGTAGCAGATTTAACTTTAAGATGAAGGACATCTGCTCCACGTCTTTCTACCTTGAAAAACACCCAAAGTGCGTCATGATTCTTTTCATTGTGCCATGCATTTTCCCATGAAATATGAGATTGAAGAACTGCCTTATTATCTTCGATTATCAGCTTTGTATCGGTGATCTTGGCATTTGAGGCTTCTAGAATATTTGCCATTAAAATGAAGAGCACTAGTAAAAATTGTGTTCTCATAATACCTATAACGTTAAGAATGCTCCTCTAGGTTTTAGAGTTTGATCGTTTACATCCTTCTTTTTGCTAGCATGAGGTCTTTGGAATGCAGAAGTCTCCATTTCAGTCTTACTATTCACAGCTTTAACATTTGTTATAACCATAACATTCTGATTTACATATAGATAACACACATAAATTAACTTAATTTCTTAAACCTAAGAAGAAGCCTAACTTGATCTTGATTCTCGTATTCTAGCGAGGTCTGTTGATATATCGGTTAGTTTAATCTTGGTTAATGGATAAATCATTAGTGCACAAATTGTTGGAACAATAATCACCATAGGCACCCAACTCATCAACATTTTAATAGCTGGTATTGCTCCTGCTATAGTGCTCTCATTCATTCCATCATAACTATATCGGCTTAATATAAACCCGATAATAGCGCCAGCAGCTCCTCCTCCGAATTTCATAGCAAAGGTGCCTGCCGAATAGACTAAACCTGTCGCTCGCCTACCATTTTTCCATTCTGAATAGTCAGCACTATCGCCTAACATTGAAAAGAATAAAACTGGCATAATGCCTGCACCGAATTCAGATAATGTTCCGAGTATAAAGATCAGAATGGTGTCATTTGGTCCTGCCCAATAAAGCATACCATTCGTGATTCCAGAAAAAAGCAATACATAAATAAATAAGTTTCTCTTGCCTAGAAGCTTGGCCAATGGTGATGTGACAAGTGCAGCAATCATTGAAGCCACAAGAAGCATAACAATATAAGAGGCAGCTAATGTTTCTTGTCCTATATATCTTTTGAAATAGATAACTGTTATTCCTTGCTTAATGGAATTATATGTAACAAAAAAGAACCCGACAATAAGCAGAATAACCCAAGGCTTATTTTTCAGCAAATCTTTCAGATCGTCCCATACAGATACGCCTTGGCTATTGTCTATTGGCTTAACACGTTCTTTTGTGCTAGAATATGTAATCAAAAGCATGATTACTAACAGAGCCGATAAGAGATAAATAGCATATTGGTAACCTTTATTTTGATCCCCATTTCCTAGAAAAAGAACAAGATAGATTAACAAACCCTGCGTGAGGATACCCCCGAAGTAGGCACCAGCAAACCTGAAGGATGATAGACTTGTTCTTTCTTTATCATCCGCGGTCATCACGCCCATCAAAGCAGAGTAAGGCACATTAGAAGCAGTATAAATCAGCGTCAAGGCAATATATGTGCAGTATGCGTAAATCAGCTTACCGGTAGGCCCAAAATCTGGTGTTGTAAAGGTTAATGCTAGAATAAGACCTAATGGAACCGAGGTCCACAAAATCCATGGTCTAAATTTGCCTTAGGAAGTCTGAGTTCTATCGGCAATGATACCCATCACAACATCCGAAATTCCGTCAGATAACCTAGTGACTAATAATAATACACCCGCAGCAGCGGCTGAAATTCCAAAAACGTCTGTATAAAAGACTAAGAGAAAAGTAGTCAAGGTTCGCCAAGCAATATTTGAAGCGGTATCGCCAAGAGCATAACCTAATTTCTCTTTCAGCTTTATCCTCTCCTCTATCATCGTTTAGACATTTCTACTTGCAGAAAGCCCAAAACATAAGTTAACGGTGCGTTCCAATTCAAGCACACTTCATTACTTGCATAACTTGGTACCTGATCAACCCAGGCTTGCATGGGTGCAGGATTTTCCGGGTATTTAGCGAAATCAGCATCTTGCATACGACTGTTCGGACCACCAGAAAGAAAACCAGGTATAGGCTCCGTAACACCATCTGCAACACTAGGCCTATGATGAAGATACATTACGCGTTTTGACCCAAAGCCTGAAACAAAACTGTAACCTGTAGCATTGGTACCAAAAATATAGTTTGTACCAGAAAGTACCGCATCCATGTATTTGATATCCTCTGTAAAGCGATACGCTTGTGCCAGAATAATACCCGCATTCATAACATCGCTGTTTGACCCCCAATGGAAATCATCAATAGGCTGAAAGTAGTCTAGGTTATTCGTCTTATCTAACAATTGATCAGCGGCAAGCACTATGTCCTCCTTGAGGTCATCTATAAAATTGGACCTTGGTGAATGATCAATTAGGGCTATGGTACCTATAAATTTCATTAGGCTTCCCCATCCATCACCAGGTTTTATTGTGAGTGGCACAGGATTCGCTCTCAGGTATTGGAAATAACTTTCATCTCCGCTAGTCAAATAGAGTTCAGCAGCAGCCCAGTAAAATTCTTGACTAAAATCTGAATCTCCATACTCACCTGTGGATACATCTTCTGGGTTTATATACTGCCTTTGTGGGTTTTTAATTGACCACGCCCAAGCATCAATTGCCGCCTTTAATAGTTTTTCGGAATATGACTGATCTATTTTTGAATAAATCCTAGAAAACTTTGCAGCAACAGCCGCAAAATTAAGCGATGAAGCTGTTCCCTTTCCTATGATATATCGTTGAGAAATTGCCTCCTCAGGCATAATCATTCCTTCAAAACCTAATGTTGTGAGTTTAAACCAGACTCCGCCATCGTTATCTTGCATGGTAAGCAACCAGTCCATTTCGTACTTTAACTCATCTAGAAGGTCGCTTATTCCATTACCACTCTCCGGAATACTCAACTCATCGTCTCCAATAGAATCAGTGTATTGCTCATAGAGCATTAGCATTTGACCTAGAGAAAAAGCCCCGTTTATGACATACTTGCCATAATCTCCTGCATCATACCAACCTTTAGGACTTTGGTATTTTCCGGATCTTCCAGATGAGCGATGAAATCGAATATCGATATCAGGGTGTCCTTTAGCTCTGCGATAAACTCCAGCATGTTCCATTTCAAGTGCCTGACTTGCTCTCTGAAAATAATAGCTCTTAATGGAAGCTTTAAAAGGATCTTCGTAAAGATTAGCCCTAATTTGAAAGTTATATGAGTCGCCTACATCTGGTATACGAATAAAATATTCTCCTGATTCTTCAAATATGGAAAAATCCCCAACGCGCACCGTCTCTCCGGCAAGAGGCCATTGAATAGGCTCTGAAAACACTCCAGTATAAACTGTCTTAAGTGTTTTCGCATTCACAATTTCAAAATCCTTTACACTAACTTTTTCACTAGCTAAAACAAGTCTTTTTGGAGCTTTAGGATAATAACCTAACTGATTGATACGAATGTGCTCTACAATCTCATTATTTAAATCATTTGGAACATGTTTCTGACAAGAAGGCAAAAAACAACTGATCAGTAGTATAGCAAAAAACACAGGGCGCATGTTAAATCGGTTTGCTCGAAACTAATCAATTGAGACAAGCATAAATATGACTTTTGACATACTCTAACGTGGCATAGAATTGATATCAACCACCACTTATGGCTTGCATTATAAATAATTGATCTTGTGCTTTTAGACAATCTTGAAGCGCTACTCGATCCTTTACCATTTCATCGCCAATAAAAAGATTAACGTGATCTCTGAGAGAGCCATCATCTTTTAATAAGTATGATTTTAAACCGGGAAAGGTTTCTTCTACTTTATCTAGCGCTTCTGCTACATTTTGTGCTTCGGTATTTACAGTAGTGAGTGAAGGAAAGAATCTTTTAAGATTAGATGTGAAAGAGATCTTAGCCATAAATCAAATCCATTCTTGATTATTGTTAGCGTGCTCGTACTCAACAGTTCCTGTATGCAAAGTTTCTTTCGGTTCGAATAACAAGACCCAAACCTCTTTATCATCTTCTGTATACGGATTGTGTTCTATGCCTTTGGGTACTATGATCATATCTCCCTCTTCAAGAATTTCTGTTGTGTCTCGAAACTCCATAAACAGCTTACCCTTAAACACTTGAAAATACTCATCTTCGTTATCATGGCTATGCCAAACAAAGTCTCCTTTCAGCTTAGCAAGCTTTACCAATTGACCATTTAATTCTCCAATAATTCTGGGTGACCAGTACTCATCGAATTCTTCGAATTTTTTAAGAATAGATCTCTTTGATAGCGACATAAGTCCTTAATCGATTTTGTATTCAGAAAGTTGTCTCAACGCATTTGTTACTTTTCTTAACCAAACTTGCTGCTGAGCCTTGTCAATACCGTGAGATGTTTCATCGTTATACTGATTAAACTCTTCACTGTAAAGTTCATAGTTCTTTTCAACCGTTTCTAATTGGGTCCTCTCATTCAAATTGCCTTCTGTTAAAAGTGCTTGAAGGTCCCTCCTAATCCGTCTTGCATAAACTTCTCCTAAATCAAAATGCACTTGATGATGATTTAGTAACGACCCCGACTGCGTAGTAGTCCAAGAACTCTTAGCATCAAATACGCATACAACCTTGGCGTCTTGCGTTTTTCCAACAGGTAAAAAACTTACATAAGTAAGTGCCTGATATTCTGAGGTTAGACTATTATCAGGCTCACCTTTATACGATTCCCAAGTCAAAGCAAAATCCTGTTTCCATACCAAATAGTCTTTAGTGGCATCATATGTGTTCTGTGCCTGTATTTGAAGAGTTGCTAAGACAAAACAGGTTATAAAAAATAGTCTTCCTTGAATCATTGCTTTAAATATACAAAAGGCTGCAAATCAAGCCTATGTCAATCAAGTCAGAAATGATGAATTACTACCAAAGAGAATTTCTTTGATTCACAATCTAAATAATGATATAATTGTCGGCTGATGGCAGATGAATTAGGGACTCAGGAGAAGTTTGTTGACGTGAAGAGATTGATCGCTAGCAAGAATGCTACAGCGGCTAAATGGATTCCCGGATTCATCATTCGTTATATTGAGAAAATTCTGCATCAAGATGAAGTGAACGAACACTTCAACAACACCAAAGGCTTTACTCCACACGAGTTCTCTCAAGCCACAATGAAAAAGTTTGACATTAAGGTAAAGGTCCACGGAACAGAAAATGTCATTCAACCTCCTAAAGGCGTGATATTTGCAGCAAACCACCCATTGGGCGGCTTTGATGCAGTAGCAATCATTAGTGTACTTAAAGACATTAGGCCCGATTTAATGTTTATAGTGAATGACTTTTTGCTCAGTGTCGCTAGCTTAAAAGATAGATTTATTGGGGTAAATAAAGTTGGAAAAAATGCTGCCGAATCCTTGCAAAGGGTAGATCAACAGTTTGCTTCCGACACAGCCACATTCATCTTTCCGGCCGGTCTTGTAAGTAGAAAAGTGAATGGAGAAATTAAGGATCTGTTATGGAGAAAAACCTTCATTTCTAAAGCAAAAAAATATCAAAAACCTATAATACCTGTCTATATAGAAGGTCGTTTGACCGATCGATTCTATAGATTAGCTAACTTTAGGAAAAAGATTGGTCTCAAATTCAATATCGAAATGCTCTATTTGGTTGATGAGCTTTTCAAACAAGAAGGAACAACGATACATATTATTATCGGAGAACCCATTGGCCCAGAGGTCTATGATTCTTCTAAATCTGATATTGAGTGGTCAGCTTGGACAAAGGAGCAAGTATATGCACTTAAGCCAAGGCTGAAAGAATTGACATGACAGAAAGCAAAGAGATAAAGCAAATCATCCCTCCTGTGGACAAAGCATTAGTTCGAGCAGAATTGAATGAAGAAAGGTTCGTTCGTGAGACGAATAAAGGGGGCAATGAGATTTATATCTTGAATCATCATAATGCCCCACATACCATGCGGGAGATCGGCAGGCTAAGAGAAGTTTCTTTTAGAGATGCAGGAGGCGGTACTGGGCAAGAAATTGATATTGATGCTTATGATACCTGCGAGCGTTGCTACGATCAATTAATTGTATATAATCCTGAAGATGAAGAAATCATAGGTGGTTACAGATTTATAACTGGCCAAACCGCATTGAATCCAGAAACTGGAGATTATGATTTGTCAACCGCCCATTATTTCGACTTTTCAGATCAAATGAAGTCTGAATACCTTCCATATTCTATTGAGCTCGGAAGATCTTGGGTTCAGCCAAGTTATCAGCCTTCTGTTAATCCAAGAAAGGGAGTCTTTGCTCTTGCTAATATTTGGGATGGATTAGGAGCTATTATTGTCAATTATCCTGAAATGAAATACTTCTTTGGTAAGGTCACCATGTATACGTCTTATCATCAAGAAGCCAGAGACCTACTCCTTTCATTCATGTGCAAGTATTTTCCTGATAAAGATGGATTGTGCAAACCAAAAGAATCACTCTTCTCGGGGTTTGATAAAACATTGTTTGATGAGCATTTCTCAGACAATCCTGACTATGAAGAAGGCTTCAAGCGTTTACATAAACTAATTAAGGAAAGAGGCGAGTTCATTCCGCCTTTAATTAATATTTACATGAACCTTTCTTCTACCATGAAAACTTTCGGAACAGCCAAGAATCCAGATTTTGGAGATGTAGAAGAAACGGGTTTAATAGTTACTATTGCTGATATTCATCAATCTGTGCTAGACAGACATATTGGAGATTACACTAAGAAATAAGCCTAGCAGGCTTTTCCTTCTCTACAATTATCTCAGTATACAACCAGCTTAAAAAGTCAGGAAAGATCTTAGACCAAGTGTCAAAATTATGCTCTCCTCCTTCTATCTCTACATACTGAATATCCTTGTTCTGATATCCCTTTTGTTTTAGTTCATCGATCAGATCTAGCGTATCGTCAATCGCATCTATTACGCCATTGTTATTTCTATCGCATTCCTCATCTCGAGTACCTGTCTGAAACCAAAACTTAACACCATCTTTAAAACTACCCTTCTGAACAATTTCGTGCATAATTCTATGCCCATCAGGATCATAGTCAGTTGGAGGTTGGTGTCTCCACCAAAAAGAACCCGAAAACACCCCAGTTTTTGAGAATACCTCAGGATATCTCCAGAGCATATCTATTGCTGATAATCCTCCTAGTGAGAACCCAGCAGTATATGAAAGCTTCTGCTCTAAGAACAGCTGGTAATGCTTTCTTAAATAAGGAAGCAGCTTGTGAACGATAAAATCTTCATAGGTTTTAGCTTTCCATCCTCTATGCTGATAGTCTGGTACTCCAGCTGTTCCATATTCATTAATTCGATCACCTGCGTGTACCGCCACAATCACTAACTTATCAGAGAGTTGATGGTGCCTTCGCAACGACTTTGCCAAGTTTAACTGCCCGGCATCTTGTCCATCATTTAATAATAAAGCGGGGTAAGGTCTTGAACCTGGGTTGAAAGGCATAGGCATGTAAATATCAACCTTTACATTCCGTTTTAATCTTCTAGATCTTACAAGCAGTTTGTGGATCAATAACCCATCTTGTAAGGCAATAGATTTAGACTTAACAAAAGGCTTTTTGAAAGAAAAATATGGCCTTATCAACTCCATTGCGCAAAAGTAAATCTTAGGTCTGAAAATCCTATTCCTAACTAACTGTAAAACAGAAAAATGACTGCAATCGTTCGCATGAAATTAATCTTTTCATAACAAAACATTATTTTGTTTAAAGTACCTTTGTAAAATCATAAAGTGATTGATCGAGTATATATTTTTTAAATACAGAATAATATTTTGAAAGAGCAATATCATAAATGGTACTCCCAAACCCTCAGCCGAGACATTGAAATGTTAGTTTATGGTCATGCGGGTTATCCGGTTATCATCTTCCCAACCACAATGGGTAGATATTATGAAAGTAAGGATTTTGGATTGATTGAATCTGCCAGATGGTTTGTAGAACAAGGATTGATTCAGTTGTATTGTCCTGATAGCATTGATAAGGATAGTTGGTACAATAAAAGCATTCACCCAGCCGATAGAGTAAGAAACCACACGTGGTACGACAAATTCTTAATTGACGAATTGGTAAATGGCATAAGGATAGAGAAAAGCATACCAAAAGTTGCCGTAGCCGGTGCAAGCTTTGGTGGTTACCATGCCGCTAATTTTGCATTTAAACATCCTGAGTCTGTCAGTCATATGTTTAGTATGAGTGGTGCTTTTGACATTAAAATGTTCATGGATGGACATTATGATGACAATGTATTCTTTAATAATCCTGTGGACTTTTTACCAGGTACCAATCATCCTGATTTATGGAATATGAACATAGTACTTGGTGTAGGTGAATGGGATATTTGCTTAGATGCGAACAAACATATGTCTCACCTATTGAATTCGAAAGGAATCAACCATTGGTACGATGAAAGAAAATGGGCTGAACATGATTGGCCTATTTGGCGAGATATGTTTCCACATTATTTATCACTGATATAACACGAAATACCAACCTTAGAAATGAAAAAAATTGGAATCTTATTCGGGCAAGAAGACACCTTTCCATGGGCGTTTATTGATAGAGTAAACGAAAAGAACGAATCCGGTATAGTAGCTGAAGCGGTTACTGTTGATGTAGTTCAGCAAGCAAAGCCAACAGATTATGCTGTAATCATCGATAGAATTTCACAAGACGTTCCATTTTACAGAGCTTTCTTAAAAAACGCTGCCATTGGCGGATGCGCTGTAATTAACAACCCATTTTGGTGGAGTGCCGATGAGAAATTCTTTAATAATGCTTTAGCCGAGCAAATCGGAGTTCCTGTACCTAAAACCGTGATCCTTCCATCTCACGAGAGACCAGACGATACAGATCACAACTCTTTCAGAAACATGGCCTTCCCACTTAACTGGGACTACATTTTCGACTACATCGGATTTCCAGCTTATATGAAACCACATGCTGGTGGCGGCTGGAAAAGCGTTTATAAAGTTGAAAATCCAGAAGACCTTTGGGCTAAGCATGCTGAGACCGAAAGACTCGTTATGATGCTTCAAGAAGAAATTCAGTTCACTGAATATTTCAGATGTTATGCATTGGGTGGCGACAATATTCACATTATGCAATATGAGCCTAGAAATCCACACCATCTAAGGTATGTACAGGATGCTGCTCCTGTGGCTAAAAAGCTGTTGAAACAGATTGAAGACTACTGTAAGCAGTTGAACAAAGGCTTAGGTTATGACTTCAATACGGTTGAGTTTGCTGTTAGAGATGGTATTCCTTATGCCATAGACTTTTGTAACCCTGCACCTGATGCAGACATTAATTCTGTAGGACAAGATAATTTCGACTGGATTGTAGAGAATGCTGCCAACCTAGCCATTAGCAGAGCCAAGAAGCAGAAGCCGGGACAAATGAATCTTACATGGGGAACATTTGTAAGCAACCAGGTAGCAAAACCTGTTGCAAAAAAGGCTCCGGCCAAAAAAACTGCTGCAAAGACTAAGAGCAGCAAGTGATAAAGTGATTTGAATCTTCGTGAACCTGAGTATCTTAGGTTCACGAATAAATTTTTAGATACAATGAACTTCACTTTAGGCATAGAAGAAGAGTACATGGTGATAGACCCTCAAACGAGGGAACTTGCATCGCATGAGCAGAAGATTGTAGAGGCTGCTCATAAGCACATGGAAGATCAGGTAAAGGCAGAAATGCACCAAGCCGTTGTTGAGGTGGGTACCAACATCTGTACGGATATTAAAGATGCTCGAAACCAGGTAGTCTATTTGCGAAAGACCATTTGCGAGATTGCAAGTAGTTTAGGCTTCCAAATTGGCGCTTCAGCAACTCACCCATTTTCTGAGTGGGAAAAGCAGTTGATAACACCAAATCCGCGCTATAACGAGATCATTCAAGAACTTCAAGACGCAGCGAGATCAAATTTAATTTTCGGTCTGCATGTGCATGTAGGTATCGAAGATCGCAGCATGGCCTTGCATATTGCCAACTCAATAAGATACTTTCTTCCTCATATCTATGCCCTAAGTTCTAACTCTCCTTTTTGGGAAGGTAGAAATACGGGTTTCAAATCCTTTAGATCAAAAGTATTCGACAAGTTTCCTAGAACGGGTATACCCCCATTATTTGAGAGTATTTCAGAATACGAGAATTACATTAACCTATTAATTAAGACAGGCTGTATTGACAATGCCAAGAAAATCTGGTGGGATATTCGTGTGCACCCCTTCTACCCGACTATCGAAATTCGAATTTGTGATATACCATTAACGGTAGATGAAACCATAACCATTGCAGCCTTAATTCAAGCGCTAGCAGCCAAACTGTATAAACTTCGCTCTTCTAACCTCAATTTCATGACCTACAAAAGGGAGCTGATTAACGAGAACAAGTGGAGAGCCGGTCGTTACGGTATCAATGGAAAGCTCATTGATTTTGGAAAAGAATCAGAGGTGAATACGCTGATTCTAATTCATGAATTACTGGATTTTATAGATGATGTTGTAGATGAACTTGGTTCAAGAGAAGAAGTAGAGAATACTTATAAAATCTTAGAGAATGGTACGGGTGCTGATAGGCAACTGGCCGTTTATGAAGAGACTGGTGACCTTAAAAAGGTTGTCGATTATATAACAGAGCAAACCCTAGTTGGCGTGAGTTGATACGCTTATGACTGACAAATTACGCATAGCAATCTTAGATATGAATGATGGGCATCCTAATCAAGGGATGCGTTGTATACGAGAAATTGTTGCTGAGTATAATGACCAGCTAATTGCTGAAGAATTTGATGTGAGACAGCTCAATCAAATACCAGACAACTCTTTCGACTTATATATTTCTAGCGGTGGTCCTGGCAGTCCGTTAGAAGGAGGAGAATGGAAAGAGAACTTCTTCGATCTTATAGATGGCCTGTGGAAACACAACCTTACCTCGGAGAACAAAAAGTATTTCTTCTTCATTTGTCATTCTTTCCAAATGGCTTGCGAACATTTTGAACTTGGCACTTTAGCTCCTAGAAGGAAAACATCATTTGGTGTCTACCCTATTCATAAAACACATATTGGAAAATCTGATTCTATACTAGAGGGCTTAGCAGACCCTTATTTTGCTGTTGACTCTCGAGATTGGCAACTGATCCAACCTAACTTAGATGTCTTTGAAGACCATGGTGCTCATATCCTTTCTCTAGAGAAAATTAGAGACCATGTAGCTTATGAAAGAGCCATAATGGCCGTTAGGTTCTCTAATGAATTTGTTGGCACACAGTTTCACCCAGAAGCTGATCCAATCGGTATGCAAGCACATTTCCAAAAAGAAGAGAATAGACAAAAAGTCATTGATAACTATGGGCAAGCCAAGTACGATGATATGATGGCTCATTTAGAAGACGAAGATAAAATCAACCTCACTCACCGGAAGATCATTCCTCACTTTATAGAGGATGCTATTTTTAAAATAACCAAGCAAAAGGAGTTAGCACTCAACTGACATGATCAAACCCTACAGAGAAGCTTTTAATAAACATTTTACACAAGAAAAGTATCAGGCATTTTTAGCCAAGATTAATAAGGAGTTTAACTACGAAGCTCCTTTTAGAATTGCTGAGACTCCAGTTTTTATACCAAAGCTTCTCAAAGAAAGACTACTCGAGGCTTGTCAAGACATAAACAAAGTACTGAATAGGCCTGATTTCAAAGAGCTGACTAAAGAAGCCATAAAATTACCAGAACATATTGTTCCAGATGAAGACTACCAGTCGCGCTTTCTACAAATGGACTTTGGTATCTGCATAGATGAAGAAGGGAACTACACACCACAACTCATTGAATTACAAGGCTTTCCATCTCTGTACTTTTTTCAAGATCTCTTACTTCAAACTTATGAGGAAAGCTATGATCTTCCGCATCGATTCTCACCGCATGTAAATGGATTAAGCCGCAAGGAGTACAAAAAAATGCTTCTAGACGAGATCATTGGAGATACTGACCCAAAGCAAGTGGTATTATTAGAGATTGAGCCTGAGAAACAAGTGACCTATATAGATTTCTTATGCGCTCAGAAAATGCTAGGGCTTAAAGTCTTATGTATCTCTAAAATGAAAAAGGACGGTACAAGACTCTACTACATCGATGATGATGGGAATGAAGTAACTATCAAAAAGATCTATAATCGCGTAATTTTTGATGAACTGGATAAACGATCGGATTTAAAGAGAGAGTTCTATTTCAAAGATAAGGTCGATGTGGAATGGGTAGGTCATCCCAATTGGTTCTTTAGAATCAGCAAGTATACCATGCCTCTTCTAAAGTCTAAATATGTACCGGAGTGCCTGTATTTAGATAGAATTGATAGTTATCCGGAGAACTTGAGTGATTATGTATTAAAACCTCTTTATTCATTTGCAGGCTCAGGAGTTAAACTTCATGTAACCAAAGAAGATTTAGATGCTATTGAAGACAAAAGCAATTTCATCCTTCAAAAGAGAGTCAACTATGTTCCCGTTGTAGAGACCTTAGATGTACCAGCAAAGTGTGAGATTAGGATCATGACACTTTGGAACAGAAAGAAAGGTGAAGCGCAAGTGGTAAATAACCTAGTCCGATTGAGTAAAGGAGAAATGGTAGGCGTTCGATACAACAAAGATAAAGAATGGGTTGGCGCGACTATTGGATTCTTTGAAGATGAGCCTCGATACTAAGGAATGATTAATTGACCTTTTTCGTTATCTTAGAAACCCATTCAGAATATATGAAAAAGGCCTTTTTTGCTTGTTTAACACTCCTTTGTCTCAATGCATTCAGTCAAGAAGTTAATGTCACAGATAATACCAAAGTCAATTGGCTGACAATTGAAGAAGCTATTACTGTGCTTGAAAGCGGTAAAAACGACAAGACTTTCATTATCGATACTTATACAGATTGGTGTGGCTGGTGTAAGAAAATGGACCAAACAACATTCACGCATCCCGAAGTGGTAAAGGTATTGAATGAGCACTTTATAGCCGTAAAATTCGATGCAGAAGCAGAAAGGGATATTGAATTCGGAGCTCAGACCCTGAAATTCATTAAAGCTGGTCGCAAAGGTTATCATGAATTAGCAGCAGCGTTAATGAAAGGAAAACTCTCTTTCCCTACTCTAGTGTTTTTGAATGAAAAATTCGAAATGATTCAGCCTATTCCTGGATATAGAACTGCTGAAGACTTACTCCCCATTATCAAGTTCCTTGGTGAAAAACACTACTTGGATACCACTTATAACAAATACATGAAAACCTATAACCAAACCGATGATGGAGAATAATCTCCGATAGGTTTCTTTCATGGACATCTTTTAAAATAGAAATGCATAGATTGAAGTTGATACAAAATCACTTTATCTATGATATTAAAAGTTCGAAAATTCACACTTCCCCTACTCTTACTTTCTATCTCAGTAGGAGTTTTTGCACAAGGGACAAGACTCTTGAGGCAACCTGACATCAGTGATACTCATATAACCTTTACCTATGGTAGCGATGTATGGGTTACTGACTTAGATGGGCGGAACCTTAAAAGAATTACTTCAACTGCGGCCGTTGAATCTTTTCCTCATTTTTCTCCTGATGGTCAATGGATTGCCTTTTCCTCTAATAGATCTGGTAATACGGCAGTTTATGTAGTTTCTGTTAATGGAGGTACTCCCACCCGACTCACATGGCAGCCATCTGCTTCACAGGTAAGAGGCTGGACCAACGATGGTAAAAACGTTCTTTATGCTTCTACAAGAGAAACGGCTCCTTCTAGTTACAACAGACTATGGACTGTACCTGCAACAGGAGGACCTTCTGCTCTATTAAGTAAGCAATGGGGTTTTGACGGCTCTTATTCCCCTAATGGAAGACAAATGGCTGTTGATAAAATGAGTCGTTGGGATCCGGAATGGAGAGCCTACAGAGGCGGACAGAACACACCATTAATTATCCTAAATCTTAGAGATCAAAGTGAAGAGTTAATTCCTCATGATGAACCAACTACGGATATACTACCGACTTGGGTTGGTGATGATGTATTCTTCCTTTCTGATAGAGATTGGAATATGAATGTTTGGGCTTACAACACAAAATCTAAAGCCTTAAGACAGATTACTCAAATAGAAAATACGGATGTTAAGTATTTGAACACTTCACCTAAGGGACAATTGATCATTGAACAGAACGGTTATCTACACTTGCTAGATGCACAGTCTGGAAACACAACGCAGCTAAGTATTAATGTTGTAGGTGACTTCCCTTGGGCGGAAACTAAATGGGAATCAGTTTCTAATAGAGCAACTGCCATTTCACTTTCTGCAACAGGCAAAAGAGTGCTAATGGAAGCTCGTGGTGAAATCTTTACTGTGCCAACAGAATATGGTGATCCTCGCAATATCACCCAAAGTTCAGGAGCATCGGATAAAAGACCAGTTTGGTCTCCTAAAGGAGATAAGATTGCTTGGTTCTCCGATATGGGTGGTAATGGTTACAAACTCTATATAGCAGACCAAAACGGCATGGGTGAACCAAGAATGATTGATATTGGTGAATCTCACTTAGGCTGGGAACCCACTTGGTCACCTGATGGTAAACACATAGCCTTCGCTGATGATGAAGTAAGATTTAGAATCGTAAATGTTGAATCGGGTGAAATCAGAACGATAGACTCAGGTTTTACCAATATAGAGAGAGGTGGATCAGGATTAGTATGGGCACCAGACTCTAAGAAGCTGGCCTATACCAAGGGTGGACCAAATAACTTTAGAAGAGTAATGATTTGGGACAGCGAAGCCAACACGGTTAAGCAGATCACTAACGAAATGGCAGATGCCTTCTCTCCTGCTTGGGATAATGATAAAAAGCATTTCTACTTCTTAGCCAGTACAGATGTTGCCCTTGGATCAGGATGGGCAAATACAAGCTCAATTACTGCAGACCCAAGATATGCAGCTTATGTGATCGTTCTTCAAGATGGTGTAGACTCTCCTTTTATTCCTAGAAGCGATGAAGAAGAAGTGAAAGAAGAAAAACCGAAAGAGGCTGATGGTAAGAAGAAAAAAGAAGATAAAGGAGAAGCTAAGCCCTCAGGCATTCAGATCGATTATGATGGAATAGACAGAAGAACTATCGCCTTACCAATGCCTACTGGCAACTACACTACAATCTTAGCAGGACCAGCAGGTTCTTTCTTTGCCGGTGAGAGAAAAGCCGGAAGCTTTAGTCAAACGGTACATAAATTCACGTTGAAGGACCGTAAACCTAAGGACTACCTAACCGGGGTATCGAGTTTTGTAGTATCTCCTGACAGCAAGAAAATGCTAGCTAGAGTTAATGGAAGATGGCAAACTAGTGGCACTGGCGGTCCTAGCGGAAAAGGTGGCAAGCCTGTTCAGGTTAACCTTCAAATGAAGTTAGACAGATCCGCTGAATGGAACCAGATTTTTGAAGAAGCTTGGAAATTCGAGAAAGACTATTTCTATGATCCTAATATGCATGGCAGAGATTGGAATGCAGTGTACGAACGCTACTCTCCTCTTATTCCATTTATTAAGCATAGAGCTGATCTGAATTACATCTTAGATCAAATGAACGGTGAACTCTCGGTAGGTCACAGCTATGTTAGCGGTGGGGATTATCCTGCAGTTGAGCGTTCTAGAATGGGTATGCTCGGTGCAGACTTGGAAATTGACAAAGGCAGATGGAAAATCACCAGAATCTATACTACAGAAAGCTGGAATCCAGGACTTACAAGTCCTCTTGACAGACCAGGTTTAAAGGTGTCTGTTGGAAATTACTTAGTTGGTATAAATGGAAATGAATTAACTAGCGCTACTGATCCATTTACACTACTAGATGGTACTGCTGGAGAACAAACCATTCTTCACATTAACTCTGAAGCTAAGTTTGAAGGACACCATACCATAATCGTAGAGCCTATTCGATCTGAGAATGCCTTAAGACAACGCGCTTGGGTAGAAGACAATCGTAGAATGGTTGATAAACTTTCTAATGGACGTTTAGCCTACATATGGGTACCAAATACAGGAGGCCCAGGATATGTCAACTTCAACAGATACTTCTTTGCGCAACAAAACAAAGAAGGTGCAGTAATTGATGAACGCTTTAACGGTGGTGGCCTTTTAGACGATTATATGGTTGACCTAATGACACGTTCGCTAAGAGCAGGATTAACTAATCACGTGCCTAATCCTACTGCCATGACATTGCCTGCCGGTATTTTAGGGCCTAAGGTTCTATTAATTAACGAACGAGCCGGATCAGGTGGAGACTTCTTCCCTTGGGTGTTCCGTCAACAGAAAGCAGGTCTTCTTATTGGTGCTACAACTTGGGGTGGCTTAGTAAAAGCCTCTTCGCATTACCCTATGATAGATGGCGGAAGAGTAACTGCTCCGGATAATGCAGTTTTCGACCCTATCAATAATGTTTATGTTGCAGAGAATGAAGGTGTTGCACCAGACATAGCCGTAAGACAAGATGCTAAAGCACTTCAAGCAGGTAAAGACCCTCAATTAGAAAGAGCCGTGCAAGAATTATTGAAACAGTTGGGCCCAACACCGAAGCCTGCTGTTGTACCACCTCCATACAATACACCGGCTAAAAAGAAGAACTAGCCAAAGGAGACAGCAGCTCTTTAATTAAAGCGGCAATCAATCCAAATAATGGATAGGTTGCCGCTTTTTCAATTCAGGGTCGTAAAAAGTGATGGACGAACATAATTGAATAGATCAGGTTCTTTATAAAAATCTCGGTAATGAATAGACACACTTTACTCTTCTTGATTTGTATGATGTTTGCCCAATCATGCGCCAATAACAGCTCAATATTTCTCTTAGAACCCTCATCAACTATGTCTATCACAGGTAAGGGACCTGGACAAGATGCTACCATAAACCCTTATCTGGGTAACGACTGTACCGCTATTGTGAAGAGTTTAAGCAAAAATATTTTTCAAGTTAGAATTGAAGAATCCGATGAGGTAGTATACACCATTACGGTTGACCCTTTTCAAGAGGTTAAGATTGATTTGAATAATTCTCAAGTACTTTATTTAGATGCATTGTCTAAGCCCTCAAAATCTAAAGTGAGTTTTAGCAAATAATCATACTATTTTATTCGCTTGTTTCATTCTATGTTACTCAAAGATTTTGATTTCTAAACATTTATATCGTAATATTGCAATATAGTATTTTAACTATGGGGATAACTAAATCAAATCTATTCACCGAGGAACAGAATATCATAGCAAATTTGGCAAAAGCCATTGGGCATCCTGCACGAGTAGCTATTATACAACATCTAATTAAGGCCAATGCATGTATCAATGGCGACTTTGTACAGGAATTGGGTCTTGCCCAAGCCACAGTAAGCCAACACTTAAGGGAGCTGAAGGATTTAGGTATCATCCAAGGATCAATCGAAGGCTCTAGAGTGAGCTATTGTATCAATAAAGCGAGGTGGAAAGAGATTCAAGACCTGTTTACAGGTTTATTTGATGGTGTTGACACGAAAGGTTGTTGTTAAAAAGAAAAATTTAAAAGCACAAATATGAACTCAGAACAAGAATTAAAAGATGTTGTCCGCGATAAGTATTCGCGCATCGCGCATCAGGGTAAAGTAGAAAACGCTTCATCATGTTGTGGTGCCACTACCCCATCAAATAAAGTCTATAACATTATGATGGACGATTACACAGGAACAGATGGGTATATGGAGGATGCAGACCTTGGACTAGGCTGTGGCCTGCCAACTCAATTCGCTCGAATACAAAAAGGCGATGTGGTAATAGATCTTGGATCAGGAGCAGGAAATGACTGTTTTGTTGCACGGCATGAAACTGGTGCAGAAGGAAAAGTGATCGGAATTGACTTTACTCCTGCCATGATTGAGAAAGCTCGTTTAAATGCAGAAAAGCTTCAATATCACAATGTTGAGTTTAGAGCAGGAGACATTGATGATATGCCGGTTAATGATGATGTGGCGGATGTTATTGTCAGTAACTGTGTCTTGAATTTAGTTCCAAACAAAGAGAAAGTAATCAACGAGATTTTCAGAGTTCTTAAACCAGGTGGTCACTTCAGCATCTCTGATATCGTTTTGGTAGGTGATTTACCCGAGGCATTGAAGCAGGATGCAGAGATGTATGCTGGTTGTGTTGCTGGGGCCATTCAAAAAGATGAATATCTTGGTCAGATTGAGAAATCTGGATTTGAGGAGATTACGCTTCAAAAAGAGAAACCAATTACTATCCCGGATGATATTCTTAGTAAATATCTTTCACCTGAAGATATGGCAACCTTCAACAATGGTAATACAGGTATATACAGCGTTACGGTATATGCTGAGAAGCCCAGAGGAAGCCAGCAAAAGCCCAAAGTGAGTCTAGCTGAATTACAAGCCTCAGACTGCTCACCGGGAAGTGGCTGTTGTTAATATAAAAAGATCATCAAGAGGAGTATATCAGATGCTCCTCTTTCTGTTTTCCGAGATCTCTTAGAAATTCAACCAATAAGTCAATTTAAATACTAAGGCGCGGTTTCTTGATGGACCGAGATCAAAGCCATCATCAGTAGTGGCCAAATAATTATCTGTATAAACCAAGAAAAAGTCAGACACTGGAGCGAAGCGCCATTGCAATCTGGAATTGATGTTTAGGTTATCGATCTGGCTATTAAACTGAACGAAAGTAGTCCAGAATAGCTTATCGGTAAAGGTGAAATCAAATCTAGGCCCTACTAAGAATAAGTCGGCATCATTGTACGGATCTGGAAGTCTGATGCGGTTATAAGCAAATGCAATTCCTGTAAATCCAAATGGCTGATACCTAAAGTTAAGTTCACCTTCGAGGTTTACTCGTGTACCATTGAAATACTCTCCTGATCTCGTACTTAACTCATAAAAGAAAGCCTTCCTATTATCTGAATTGTAGCGAGCAATAATCAAGTTGTTATGATAACCGGTACCGCTTGGTAATTGTAAGCCCCCAGTACCACTTGGATCGAAACCATTGAATAAGAACGTGTATTGCCTTCTGAGTCTAGAGCTGAATCTGGCAGAACTTCTCCAATTCACATCATACAAAATGTTCATATCCCAATCCAGAAAACCGAACTCATCATTCCATACCATATCAAAATCAAAACCTGGTCCATGCCTCTGAATCGGCCCTGATTTTGGAAAAAACGATCTTCTTACTGTATTGGCAAATTGCCTGATATCTCTTCTTCTAACGAAACCTACCTCGGGGTTAAAGTTTGCGCCAACAGCCTGTGAAAACATACGCCAAGACCACTCAGGCACTCCATATTCAACAGATAAACCCAAAGCATAGGTATCATCCGGCTGAACTTCATCTATTGATTTGTGATAAAATGCTTTGCCTGTCCATCTGTTATCAGCAGAAGCATGGTTATAGTCTATTCCGATCGTTCGGTTCCATTCATTATAGAGATCAGTATCATAATTTTCTTCATTCTCGAAAGTCTGCTTGTTTACTACTAGAAAAGAGAAGTTCGATCTGGCAAAGACCTTTTGCTGTAAAGAGACAACCGAGTAATTATATGAAGGCAAACCTCCTTCTTCTGCACCTGCTTGCATATTTAAGAAGCCGAGTCTAAGATTGTCATTGAGCTTTCCACTCAAACGAGCACCAACAGGGATCGCATTTTGAATATTCTGACCAGTAGATTCGTCTCGAGCCACACCAATCCTCCTAGAAAAAAACGGTCTCGTTCCTCGGTTACCATAATCAGCAAAGAGGTCGGCATTTTCTAAAAAGAATTGCCTTCTTTCTGGAAAGAATATCTCAAAGCGGTCAAGGTTAGTTACCTGACGGTCCACCTCAACTTGAGAGAAGTCTGGGTTTACAGTCAAATCAAGATTTAGGCCAGGTGTAACCGCGTATTTGACATCGAAACCGGCATTAAAATCACTCTCAGAAGGAGTACCATCTTGGAAGTTTTTACTTACACCACTTGCTATATATGGAATGAAAGATATATTTTGACCAGGTTTTTTAGTTGGTTCGGGCCAAGCCATTTTCTTTAAGGTAGCCAAGTTAACAATGCTAAAATTCCTTTGAATAGGCGACCAAGTAGACTGTTCCGCATTTTCACTATCAATTCTGTAAAAATTAATATTCCACTCTGTTTGGTCCTCGTTGAAACGAATTGATTTAAAAGGAATAGCCATTTCAGCTACCCAGTGATCACCATACATCTTCGTTTCGCCCCTCCAGATGTTATCCCAGTCTAATGAAAAGGCTCTTTCGCTTGATCCTCCATTTGTTATTAATCCTTCTCTTCTTACACCAAATGGACTTATGCCAAACATAAATGCATTGGTATTGTCTTGGAAAGCATCTATTAAAATGGTGAATGAATCTACGGCCTGACCAAAAAAGTCTCGTCTCAAAGACGGCACAAAATAGTTCCTGTCCGGGTTTAAATTTTGCATTATCCCCAGCACGTAGATGTTTTGGTCATCATACAGGATTTTAGCGACAGTGGAGGACTCTGCTAAGGACGTGTCCATGGGAAAGAATTGCATGAAATTGTACGCAGAATCTGCTGTATTCCAGATCTCGTCTATATCTCCATCAATAACAATAGGTGTATTAGTTCGCTTGATCGTTATGTCCTGAGCCTTAGTGCCCAAAGCAAAAAAGAGAAGTGAAAGTGCAAGCAAGTGACGAATCATGGCGCAAAAGTATAATTTCTTTCGATAGCCTTAGATATAATTACATCAGTGGAGGTTAAGAAAACTTGATATAATCAATCTCAAAGGTAAACTCTCCAGCATCCTTAGAATCTGTAATAATTCCGATACGAATTACTTTGGAAGCTTTCTCTCGAGTCATTTGTCTACCTGTTCTGCGACCCATTCTATATTCGTTCAACTCGTCTAGAGATATTTGAACCACATTCCATTCTTCTGACAACGGAAGCTTGAGTTTATGATTTGGAAGCCAAAAACGCGTTGATTGATCAAGACTAATGGCACAGGTTCTACCGGTGCTTCTATACCTAACTTCCATTCTCGTATATGGTGAAAGATCCATTCGTTCGTAAGGTGCTCTAAATGATGTGAATCCACCGTTATTTTCTAATGAGATGGTGCCTGAAAAGTAGAGAGAATTCTCTTTCATTTGAGCTTTTCCTCTAGATAGACCGCCCATTACGCCATCATTGATTACCCACCAGTCTTCTCCATCTTTTCCTCTTCCAAAATCATACTCATAGGTGTCTATTGAAGTAAAAGTCATGATGATCGATAAAAAGATTAAAGTAAACTGCTTCATAATGAGAGGGAACAGCGTGTTAATACAATTGTTCGCTCGAACACTATAAATGCATCAAAAATTCTATCTTAATGTTACAGTATGATAGACATAAGATCTCCGCACCTAACCGGCTCTGAAATTTCTTGGTTCGCACCTATATGTAATGGTGATACAGATTTGTTAGGACATATGCCCATGCAATACAAGAGTAACTGGGAGAATGCTTCTCGTATTGTCATGAAGGCTGATAGTTCCGGTTACCGAAATATTCTGTGCCCATCTTCATATCAGGTGGGACAAGATACCTTGCCCTTTGTGTCTGCCATGGCTCCTCTCACCCACCAAATCAATTTACTTGCTGCGGTACGTTGCGGTGAAATTCATCCTCCCATGCTGGCACGGACCTTAGCTACCATAGATCATATATTAAAGGGAAGGCTTACGGTTAATATCATCTCATCTGATTTACCCGGAGAAAAACTAGAGTCAGAAAAAAGATACAAACGTTCAAGAGAAGTAATTGAAATCTTGAAACAAGCATGGACAAAAGACCGAATTGAATTTGAAGGTGAGTTTTACAAAATAGACCTACCGACAGAACCGGTTAAGCCATACCAACAAAATGGTGGCCCTCTACTCTATTTTGGAGGTTATTCTCCTGCAGGAGTAGATCTTTGCGCAGAACATTGTGATGTCTATTTGATGTGGCCAGCTACTGAAGAGGTACTTGAAAGTCAAATGAACACCATGAGCGAAAAAGCGGCAGCATTTGGAAGAAAGGTAGATTTTGGTTTGAGAGTACATATGATCGTTAGAGAAACAGAAGAAGAGGCTAAAGCTTGGGCTAAACATCTGGTATCTGCATTAGACGATGACAAAGGTTCTGAAATTAGAAACAGAGCTCAAGACGCCAAAAGTCTGGGAGTATCGCAACAAAGTGATTTGAGAGATAATGCTGATTTGGATGGCTATGTAGAACCACATCTTTGGACAGGTATCGGTAGAGCGCGTTCGGGTTGCGGTGCTGCTTTAGTAGGCAATCCTGAACAAATCATCGATAAAATTAAAAGGTATCACGACATGGGAATAAGGTCGTTTATTTTCTCTGGATACCCTCATTATGACGAATGCGAGTGCTTTGCCAAACTAGTATTGCCTCATCTTGAAACACTTTCTTTGCCTTTAGAACAAGGCAGAATACCAAACAGTCCACCAAACACACCTTTAGCTGCCGGAATTAGATCATAATTATGCTTTTAGACCTTGTTATTGTAATTACCTATTTCACAATAGTCTTCATTATTGCCATTAGAGGACGACAAGGAAAAGATATATCGATTGAAGAGTACTTCCTTAGCTCAAGAAACTTGAGATGGCCATCTATTGCCATTTCTACAATTGCTACCAATGTACAAGGCTATCAATTCTTAGGTATGATGGGGTCAGCTTACTTGTATGGTTTAGCACAGGCTAATCTTGAAATAAACGCTATGCAAGGTATTCTCCTTGCCGCCTTTGTTTTCGTTCCTCTATATCTAAAGAATAAAGTCATTACCATCACTCAGTTTATAAAGCAGAGACTTGGTAAAACAGTGGCGCTCTCCTACTCTGTTGCGAATATCGCACTATTAAGTACCATAGGTTTGGGAGCAGCACTATTTTGGGGAGCCTATGCAGCAGACCTTGTCTTTGGAGAATTCCTAATCTTCTTAAGTGAAGATCGAACCACACGAATCTCACTAATGATTATCGGGCTTGGCTTATTTTCAGCTATTTACACCTACTTTGGCGGTCTGGCAGCAGTAGTCAAAACCGATATCATACAGTTCGCTATTTTAACAGCTGGCGGTATAATCATTACCATAGTAGCCTTAAGAGAGGCTGGAGGATTTGGTGCACTATACGAAAAAGCACCAGATCTCATGCACTTACATTTACCTGCTGACCACCCACAATTACCTTGGATTGCCATTTTTGGAATGTTTTTACTCAACATAAATTACTGGTGCGCTAATCAAAGTGTAATTCAGAGATCGCTAGCAGCCAGAAGCTTAAAAGAGGCACAGATAGGCTTAATGGTAGGTGGTGTTATGAAATATTTCATGGCGATTTTGATCATTGTCCCGGGCATTGCCTTAGCTGTTATTTTAGATGGAAACGGACTTGCAGATCCTGATGAAACATTTCCTTATCTAGTAACTAATTTTCTTCCTTTGGGCCTCAGAGGTCTCATTCTTTGTGCGCTTTTTGCTTCACTAATGAGCACAGTTGATTCTTTGTTTAACTCGATCTCAACACTCTGGTCAATAGACATTTACAAAGAATACTTAAATAAAAAAGCGAAGGATAACCAGGTTGTCAAAGTAGGTAGAACGAGTATTGTTTTTACGCTAATTAGCGGTATTGTAATGGGACTCATTTTACTGTATGTAAAGTTCGTCAATCCTGAAGCAGCTTTTACACATACGTTAAACAATCTACGCTATTACATCAACTGTGGTATCGTAGTAATCATTTGCCTTGCAGCCTTCTTAATTGCCCCTAGTCATAAGCTGGCTATCATCAGTTTCGCATTGACAATTCCGCTGCATCTTATCATTATCTCCGTTTTCCCTGAGATGAATTATTTCGTACGAGCAATGTGGGTGATACTCGTAGCTTTTGCAGTGACGGCTATACCAGCCTCGTTCAATAGAGGTTGGCTGGCATTAGGAACAATATTCGAAAGCTCATCTCATAGAATTAAGCAGCTTGGTTGGGGACTTTTGGGTTCATTAATCCTGTTGCATGTTCTTTTCCATTAGAAATCATCAGAAACTCTGTAGGCTTTAATCACCTCAAGTTCACCTGCTTTACCTTGTTGGGAATTACCGTGTTCCATTCCCATAATCCCCTTAAAGCCATTCTGATGTATATAACTAAAGACGTTCTTATAATTGATTTCGCCCGTGGTAGGTTCTTTCCTGCCCGGGTTATCTCCTATTTGGAAATAAGCTATCTCATCCCAACTCTGGTCAATGTTCGGTATTAGATTCCCTTCGGTAATTTGCTGATGATAAATATCGAATAGGATTTTGCAAGACGGGCTATTCACAGCTTTACAGACTTCGTATGCCTGTGCTGCTTTTCTAAGAAATAAGCCAGGGTGATCTCTCTTATTTAAAGGTTCAAGCACCATAACAAGTTCATGAGGTTCAAGAATGGCTGCAGCTTGTTTCAAGGTCTCAACCACATTGGCCGTTTGATACCCCATATCCTTTCTCAAATCTAAGTGACCAGGAACAACGGTCATCCATTTGGCATTTACGCGTTTAGCCACCTCGACAGACTCCTCTATTTCTTTCAGGAACTCTTCTCTCCACTCTTTTTTACCGCTAGCTAAATTTGGCTCGTTCCAATATATGGTATGAGCCACAAATACGCCCATGGTCATATCGTGCTTCGACATAAAGGAGGCAATGGCATCTTGGCTAGCTATTGTTCTAGCTTTCATGCCATTATCTTCTAAGGATCTAAAGCCCTGATCATACATAAATTGAAGTTCATCTAGTATTCCTCCGGATGCCGAATTGCTGAACATACCAAAATGAGGAGCATAATTTAGATTAAAGGTTTCTTCTACAATGGGAGATCCAATGATTTCCACCGGATTAACAAAGGTTAAAGCTCCAGTCGCGGCAGTAAGCTTTAAAGCATTTCTACGATCCATAGCATAATATAAAAAGTTTCTAAGAACCCTATGAGCCTCTCTTCTAATTCAATGTGTATATTAGTTACAGTACAATCATTTTTTCAACTTTCCTCATTACATGTACACCAAGAAAAAATACTCAAAACGAGACATGATGAAATGGACGCAAAGAGAGACCAGGTTCTTTCTCATATATGCGTTTATCATAACTGCAGCATTTGAACTGATTGGCCTTCAATGGGTGCAATTGCCATGGACGCCCATAGCACTTGTGGGTACAGCGGTTGCTTTTCTTATTGGTTTTCAGAACAACGCGGCTTATGGAAGAATTTGGGAAGCAAGAAAGATTTGGGGTGGTATTGTGAATACTTGTCGCACATGGACGATGATGGTACGTGACATGGTGAATAATGAACATGCGGTAGAGCCTAGATCGAATGACCTTTTACAAAAAGAGCGACTCATTTTAGTACATAGGCAAGTAGCATGGATGAGTGCTTTACGCTATGCTCTCCGTCAAGAGAAACCTTGGGAAACTATGCGCAAGGCACGATCTAATAAGGAATGGGTTGAAATGTTCAAAGTATCTGAGCTGGAAGTGCCATTAGAAGAAGAACTATCTCGTTTATTGTCCAAAGAAGAGACCCAATATGTGCTTTCTAAAAAGAACAAAGCAAACGCAATTCTCACGCTGCAATCTCAACATATTAGAGAACTAAAAGATAGCGGCCTCATTTGGGAGTTCTCTTTTCTTGAAATGGAAAGTGTACTGAAGGAATTCTTTGATCTACAGGGAAAATCAGAGCGTATAAAGAACTTCCCTTACCCTAGGCAATATGCAACACTGACATATGATTTCGTTAATCTATTTATACTCTTATTACCGCTTGGAGTGGTACCTGAGTTTTCAGAAATAGGTTCAAAACTCGTTGAAAACAGTCCGCTCATAGGTCAGTATTTCGTGTGGCTTTCTGTTCCTTTCTCTGCTCTTGTATCCTGGATATTCAATACTATGCAACGCATTGGAACAGCTGGAGAAAACCCATTTGAGGGCTCTGCTAATGATGTACCTATATCTACTATGGCCAGAGGGATAGAAATAGATATGAGAGAAATGATGGATGAGAACAAAGAAACTATACCTGAACCACAGCCAATGGTATATGATGTTCAAATGTAGAATCCAAGATTAAAACTTGGTTAGATCACTCCATGGATCTCCCAAATAACGAATCCGTAGATTATGAATCGAACGATTCTAAAAGATGAATAGAGCAAGTACTTTTTCTGTGGGTAACGCAATGTACCTGTCAATAAGCTAATGAGTGCAAATGGTAATGGTGTAACTGCAGCTACAATGACTAGCCCTGCTCCATATTGGTCGTAACGTTTTCGGTACTTATCCAATCGAAACCTCTTTTCAAAAAGGTTCAAAAAGAACTCTCTTTGACCAACGAATAAGCCAAATCTATAATTAATCCAACCTGCCAATAAAGATACAAAGGTCATTACACTTACTGCTGTTACATAGTAGCTTACCGGATCGTCACTAGACCATATCATGAATAACTCAGGAGGTATGATACCTATCAAGATCTCCGAAATCAAGAATATAAAGAACATGAGATAGTAGCTATCAGATACTGCATGCTCGATAGCATCGTATTGCGTCTTAAAGTAGTTTTTGAATAATACTACCAACAAGATAAGTACAACCAAATAGGCAAATCCTTTTATCAGATTTCGAGAGAAATAGTTATAAAAGTCTTTATTGTTCTTACTCATCAAACAGCAAAATAGAGTAATTCAGATGTTATTCTTAATTATTCAGCACTAGAATTTTGTGCTCTTTTGTATTCTTCGATTATCTCCTTGAAAAACATAGGGTTAGTGAACTTATCGATAATCTTAACCTCTCCATATTCCTTAAGATTAAATGATAATTCATCCATCAATTGACCGCTATACACATAAATCCATGTACCGTCCTCTCTTAGTTTGTCAATTGTTCTTTCCAACAATTCAGAGCCCTTCATATCAGGCATCATCTGGTCAGTAATTAGAATATTAAACTTATGAGTAGCAATTAAATCGATGGCTTCCTTACCATTAATGGCCTGAAGTATTTCCAAATCAGGATAAAAGAATTCCAAAAAGTCCTTAAGCGTATCTCTAACACCAAAATCGTCTTCTGCTAATAATATGCTTATCATGGAGTTGAAAATTCTATAAATACACTTGTTCCTTCTTTACCTCTAGAAGCTATTGAAATACTGTGCCCTAACTTTTCAATAAGTTCTTTAGCCAGGTAGTACCCCATTCCCGAAACTTCTTGGTCTTTATTCATCTTGGCTTGTGGCATACCCATCTTTTTAATCTGATCTGCCGAAATACCAATACCGTAATCTCTTATTTCTAAAAGCAGATGACTACCGGTTTGGTTCAAAATAAATTCAGGTGCTGCATCCTGATTGGCAGAATACTTCTTTGCATTACTAACGAGTGTATTGATTACATATTTGAGCGTAATCTTATCAGTTTCAATAATCGCATTCTCATTACCCTCCGATTCGAAACTGGTATTCAAACCCCATGTATCAATTAGAAAGTCTTTCAACTCTTTTACTTCAATCTTCTTTTTAACAATATCACTCGCTGACATAAAATAGATAAAATCATGAAGCATTCTTTTGATGGTATCGACAGCGGTATATGATAAATCGATCATTTTGTCTTTTATCTGATCGAATTTCTGTGGATTGTCCTTAGATGCCTTCAACATCTCCATATTCATCTGCAGTGTGGCAACAGGCATTTTAATCTCATGAGAGATGAGAGACAACATGGTGTTCTTTTGTTTTTCGAATTCAATCTCGGCCTCAGCTAAATTAACTCTGTTAATCCTGAGCATAAATGTTCTGAATAGAGCCAGATTACATACAATTACAATCAACGAAACGAGCACAACATTAAAGATGTAAGGTACACTACCTATACCTAAGAAAGTGGTCACCTGAAATAGCGTCCAGATAAACACAATTGATAAAGCGGTAATTAAGTAACCGGATGTTGGCTCCTTGGCGCGCTGAGCCATAACAATGATATAGGTAAAAATGACTACGTACGCCATTATGACGAACAAATAGTATTTAAGAACGGACGTAAAAAAAATAGGTGGAGAGATAATTATAACAGCCATGCTTATCAGTGTAGCCGCATAAAATATTCGTTTTACCCAGTAATTAGTTTGATTAGGGAACAGTCTAAAAATGAATATACCGCCAAAAAGTGCTGCAGTATGGATACTTAGATATTCTAAATGAATGCTGACCCAAAAAGGTAAGTTCGGTAATATAATGTGGATAGGATACGGATCAGCACCAAGCATTCTATACATCAAGCTCAAAGAGAATAGAGCGTAAAATGGAATCGCTTTTTCTAGTTGATTGTAGGTGAAAGCAAAAGCCAATAGAATAAACCCAGTCAAAAACAGACCACCGGCTAAAAACATGTTGATGTACTGCCTACTAGTAATTGACGAGATCAGTTTTTCTTGTTTTCCTATCTCTACAGGATAATAAAGGCCCGCATTGTTGTGATCAAAATTCGCAACCTGTATTGTAATGATCAACGTATCGGATTCCAACATCTTGAAATCAAAGCTCTTAGGTATCCTAAAAGGCTGATACGCCTCTCTTGTAACCTGAACATCACCCTGATTATGAACTAGCTGATCATTAAAAAACAATCTATAGCTAGAAAAGGCATGTGGAATAAAAAGGCCTAAATGCCCATTGTCATTAGGTAGAATTACTTTCGTTCTGTATGTTCCATACGAGGCGATTTCAAAGGCTCCATCTGAATCGTGACACCAGTCGTGAGGTACTTCAACTAGCACTTGATTCTTCTCCGAAACTTCAGCCCCACTAAGTAATTCTTGATAGTAAAACTCCCATAATCCATTAAGCGCATAAGGTTTATCAAACGACTCTTGTCTTAAATCGAATTCTGATTGAGCCATTAGAGATTGGCTCAGAATAAGTACAAAAATCGTTAGACTTACGCGCATTTAATTCTTTAGATTAACTATTCTTATCTTCTCCATTCTTCCATCCATATACCATACGCCAGTTTCATCAAAATGCGCCTCTTCTTCTAACATAATTCTTATGTCCTTATTCCACTCCTTTACAAAGACAGTGGCATTAAGTTCAATTGAATAAGAGGTATTTAAGTGCAATGGATAATCACCGGTTACAGGAACTCCACCTTGGGAGTCCCACATACCTAGGGTTGTTCCAGCTCCATGCCCATGATATCCGATAGGATGAGAATAAATTGAAGGTCTAATGCCTTCAGCAATAGCTTGCTCCCTACTCATTTTAAGTACTTCATTTCCAGTTCTGCCTTCTTTGAAATTATTCGTGAAAATATCCTGAAGACGGTTACCAACGGCCAGTGCCTTTTGCAAATAATCAGGTACCTCAGTCTCTCCCGGCTTTAAGACATAAGCAAGTTGTTGCTGGTCGGTATTTAGTCTGAGATAGGTAAAACCTATATCACAATGTAAGAGATCGCCAGGCATAATTATATCTACACCAGGGCGCGTAGAAAAGGATCTTTGCCCCTCATCATTATCCGGATCCGCCCTTTGAACATCTACTGTAGGATGAAACCAAGCCACTAACTTAAGTTCACGAATCTTCTCTCGCATCCACCACACCACATCATCCGTAGTTGTAATACCGGGGGTAATAACATTATCAGAAAAAGCTTCGGCTATAATATTATGTCCAATCTTAATTAGGTGAGGATATACGGCCATTTCAGCTTCAGTTCTCGTCTCTAACCAAGAAATACCAAGCCTTTCAGCAGAGACTACCCTATCAGCCATTTTCTTTCCAATAGCGTTGATAAACTCTTCATGATCTGTAGCTACTATACCATCCACCAATCCAAAATACTCTGATTTATTGATTCCAATTTTCTTTGGGTTTCTCTCATTGATAATTTCTGCAAGTCTTGCCCACTGATCTGGTTGTTTTTCTTTATTCCAAGCACTTTTAAAGCTTGAGCCAACATTATATCTAGCTACTGCCAGTGTTTCTATTTCGGTGCCTTTTCCTGCATCATAAAACACCAGAACCGTTCTTCTTCTGGCCGCAAGCCATTCAGCCGGTAAAAGCGTTTTAATAATAGGATCTTCATTGTATTCTCTGGAAACCACAACCCACATATCAATACCTTCTCTTCTCATAAGATCGGGTAAGTAATTTTTCACTTTGTCTTCCAAGAGCATGTTGATGGTTGCTGCTCTGTCTTTCATTGACAAGACATCACCAGAGTGGGTTTGGGCTGCGGCCCAGTTAATTGAGAAGAATAAAATGATTAGAAAACTTTTCTTATTCATGTTCTTAGAAGTTAATGAGATTATCTGCAAATTATAAGAAATACAGAAAGAGCGAATAGAGACTAATCTTACATGCTAAAAAATGTGAGTTTTTTCGTTTTCATGAAATGAAGCACCCCCACACACCCCTACTCTTAAAAATCACATCAGGCCGGCTTCATCCGTTATTGGTAAGTGCCGTATTGATATTGTTCTTCTATGCCATACTTACCGTGATTTACAAAATTGAGGGTATTCAGATAATCTGGTCCAATTATCAGAAAAGTACATATAGCATTTCGGCTATTGCATTCATTGTATACATCAGTCGTGTAATCCAGAATGCTCATCATAAGTATTTCAATGATTTGTTAGCCAGAGCACAATTAAGTAAAGTTGAAATTGAAGAGAAAAAGAATGATTTCCATAATCAAAAAAGGCTATGGGTCGAAACTTTAGTGGCCATTATGGTAGGTTTAGGTCATGCGTACTTCGCATCCCTATACAGAATAGTTGACGGCAGTTCTGAATTGGTTATTTATACTTCTTGGACAGGCTTAATGATTGTTTTGGTATGGGTCTTAATAACTCAATCTAATTCTATCTACATCCGAAATATGATCTTAATGAACGAATTGTCCGAGAAGATAGAAATTGACCTACTTAAACTCGAGCAGTTCATGCCTCTTACAAAAGCCGGTATTATTAGCATATTAGCTTTTATGGGAGCTTACTCTATCTTATTTGCTACGGGAATTGATTTTAACGACCTGACGAATCCAGCGATAATCGCTCTAATTCCTACCATATTGTACATGGTTTATAAGCCTCTTAAAGGAATTAACAAGCGAATATCTAAGGCAAAGGAAAAAGAAGTTATGTTGATAGATCGCGCAATTGAAGGAGATATATCAGCACTCGATCACTCAAGAATTGGTAAAAACTTAGACAACATCAACGTCATTGACTTAATCAACTACAAGAAGATAATACAAAACACTTTAGAACTGCCTGTTAATATTCCAACTGCTTCCAGGTTTCTGTTTTACTTAATCATTCCATTCCTAACCTGGGTGGCTGCTTCTTTGGTGGATAAAGTGTTGGATTTTATGATAAAGTAGATCGCAAACGTTTGATTTTTGGCATCAAATTGAATTGATTAGCTTCAGTAAAATTAATCTCATGAAAACACCTAGGATTCTATTGTCACCAGCTATCCTTATTGCGTTAGCGTTTAATTCCTTAGCACAAGGACTAAAAGTTGAACCACCTTTTTGGTATGCTCAAATGCCTACCGAAAAGCTTCAAATCATGTTATATGGAGAGAATATAGCTGATAGAAGAGCTGTCATAGATCACGAGGGTATTACACTCGTCAATCAAATTGCCGGGGATTCAAAGAATTATCTTTTCGTAAATCTCGAAATCAGTCCCGATGTACAACCAGGAAAGTTTGACATTACACTCGTTGGTGGAGATTTAGGAATTAAAATAGCCTATGAACTAAAAAAGAGAACGACAGACACCAACCGAAATCAAGGTTTCTCTAGCGAAGATGTTATCTATCTATTGATGCCTGATCGATTCTCGAATGGAAATCCTGATAATGATACCATTGAAGGTATGCTTGAGCCTGCCAATAGAGAAGATCCAAGTGGAAGACATGGTGGTGACATTCAAGGAGTGCTCGATCATCTCGATTATATTAAAGATCTCGGGATGACAGCAGTTTGGTTAACTCCTGTTTTTGAAAATGACCAAACACCGGAATATAAAGCCTATCATGGCTATGCAGCAACAGACATGTATAAGATCGACCGTAGATTCGGGTCTAATAAAGAGTTTGTTGATTTTGTTAAGGCGTGTCACGATAAAGGACTTAAGGTTATCATGGACATGATCCATAATCATATAGGAGATCAGCATTGGTGGATGAAGGATCTCCCATTCAACAATTGGGTGCATGACCAAAGCGTTTATGGCAACACAAGTTTTAGAGGCACAGTAACTTCTGATCCATATGCCTCTCAATATGACATGGACAAACTCGTAAAGGGTTGGTTTATAAATGAGATGCCTGATTTGGATCAAAGAAACCCTGTCTTGGCAGATTACCTCATTCAGAACACATTATGGTGGATTGAATACTCTGGAATAGATGGTATACGAATGGACACCTACGTTTATCCTTACAAAGAATACATGGCTAGATGGGCTAAAGAGACATTGGAAGCATACCCTAACTTTAATATCGTAGGTGAATCATGGGTTGAAACTGTAGCACACGAATCTTACTGGCAAGAAGACAAAGAAGGAGAAGATGATGGTTTTAACTCTTACCTACCAAGTGTTACAGACTTTCAAATACATTTCGCAGTAAGAGATGGTTTCAATTCAAACTTTGGTTGGGAATCGGGAATAATGAAACTGTATTACGCTCTCTCTCAAGACCGCCTGTACTCTGACCCAATGAAGAATGTCATCTTCTTAGACAATCATGATTTGCCTAGGATTTACAGCATTCTGGGAGAAAAGCCAGAGCACTTGAAAATGGCATATGCCTTCTTATTGACTACCAGAGGGATTCCTCAAGTATACTATGGTACCGAATTAGGCTTTCCTCAAGGTCCGGGAGAATGGGGAGATGGTGCAAAAAGAGCAGAAATGCCTGGCGGCTGGGAAGGTGACTCTAGATCTGTTTTCACTGCAAGTGGAAGAACAGATTTAGAAAATGAAATGCACAAATATGTCTCAACCATATCTAACTGGAGAAAGAACAGTGATGCTATTCATGATGGTAAACTTTTACATTTCCTTCCTGAGAATAATGTCTATGTGTATTTCAGGTATACTGATTCTGATAGAGTTATGGTAATCATGAACATGAATGAAGAGGAAACAACAATCTCTAGAGCAAAACACATTGAAATGCTTAGAGGATATTCAAATGCAACAAATATTGCGAATAACTCTACAATAGATGTGTCAGGAGACTTTACCGTGCCAGCCAAAGCAACTACTATTCTACAATTACAAAATTAACCTATTTTATATTTTTGTTTAATCAGGTATTACCATATTATATTCTGTAGTTAATTTAGAATCATTCTGCATAAATTAAGAAAAAAGCCTTTCTGTGAAATGAGAGGCTTTTTTGTTAGCAAACGATTGCCATAAATTACTTTTGTTTAACTTTTTTTATCCTTTTGTTAAACATTATTCTTCAGCAGACTGTCCTCAAGACGTTAACAAAAAATTATAACTACTATGATATTTGCTGTAGATGTTGCAAATCTTGATAAGATTATCAACGCAGATCCAATCGCCATCACCTTCTTTATAGGTTACATGGCAATGTTCGCTTCTTCCATATTCTTCTTTATGGAAAGAGGCTCAGTTGAAGGTAAGTGGAAAATGTCTTTACTAGTGTCAGGTTTGATCACTGGTATTGCAGCTGTTCACTACTTCTACATGAGAGACTTCTACCTACAAACAGGTCAGTCTCCAACCGCATTTAGATATGTGGACTGGACACTTACTGTACCTTTAATGTGTGTGGAATTCTATTTATTAACAAAACCGTTTGGTGCTAAAGGAAGTACGTTATTCAAGTTAATCGTTGCTTCTGCTGTTATGCTAGTTGCTGGTTTCATTGGTGAAACTTCAGGAATTGATAACAACATCATGTGGGGTGTTATTTCAACAGTAGGTTATGTATACATTGTATACGAAGTGTTCGCTGGTGATGTAGCTAAGCTTGCGAAAGCAGCTAACTCTCCTGCTATGGACAGAGCAATGTTCCTATTGAAAATCTTCATCACTCTAGGATGGTCTATCTATCCAATCGGTTATATGGTATTACCTGGTAACTTATTGTCTGGTGCATTTGAGGTAAGCAGCATCGATCTGTTCTACAACCTAGCAGATGCAATCAACAAAATTGGCTTTGGTCTAGTGATTTACTCAGTAGCCATTGCTGAAACTGCTAAAGCTAAAGCTGCAGCATAGTCTGGTTTATTAGATTAATAAGAAAGGGGGCTTTAGTCCCCTTTCCTATTTATGACTAATCATTACGACTATATTATTGTTGGTACTGGTTGTGCTGGACTCTCACTTGCTTTTGGACTAAGCCAAAGCGATCTCCTCAATGATAAAAGAGTTCTATTACTAGATACCGAAACCAAATCCACTAATGACAAAACATGGTGTTTTTGGTCAAGAGAAGAGCAACCTTACACCTCTTCTCAAGAAGTCTCTTGGCAAAATTTATCCTTTAAAGCGGATTCATTAGACATTAAAGAAAAGCTTTCAGAGCTGAAATACTTTCATGTCAATTCCCTAGCCTTCTACAAAGAGACGCTCAATTCTATAAATTCAAACCACAGTTTTACACTCAAGCAATTAGTTGTAGACCAGATTGAACAGTCCGGTGATATTGTGACTGTAAAAGCAGGTCAAGATGAATACACAGCTTCTTTTGTTTTTAATAGTGCTATCTCACTAATAAACCAAAAACCTGAGAAGCCTGCTTTATGGCAGCATTTTTACGGAAAGCGTATAAAAACTCAAGACAAAGTATTCAAAGACAATCAAGTCAAATTGATGGATTTTAGTCTTCCCAATGCTGACACCGTGCAATTCGGTTATGTGCTACCCTTTAATGAGTACGAAGCTTTGGTGGAATACACCGAATTCTCACCTAGCATAAGAACTGAAGACGATTACGAGGTCCATTTTAAACAATACGCAACAACATTAGCGCTTGGAAAGTATGAAGTGCTAGAATCTGAAAAAGGACAAATTCCAATGTCTGAGTTCTTATTTCCTCGTTATAATTCTAGTAGAGTACTGAACATCGGCACTTCAGGTGGTTTCACTAAACCAACCACTGGTTACACATTCAAGAATATCCAAGATGACGTTAAGTCCATCATCAAGTCTCTTGAAAACGACCTTCCTTTCCATAGACCTTATGCAAAAAGCAGATTTAGATTTTATGATAGACTATTATTAGGCATCATAAGAGATGAACCGCATAAAGTGAAAGGAATTATGACCAAGCTTTTTAAAAACAATTCCATGGAAAGAATACTTACTTTCTTAGATGAAAGATCTACTCTTCTAGACGAGGTTAAGATCTTTATGAGGCTACCATGGGCACCATTTCTAAAACAGCTATTTCTGAAATAGAATTCTTCTACCCGAGAACACGGGCTTTAATCGTTATAGTTGCCCTCCTATTTGCGTCTCAATTACTACCTGAATTAATCAGCAATGTAGTAGCAATTATCGTAGTTATAAGCATTGGCCTCATGCATGGTGCTACAGACCATATCTTATATGTAAATAGCGATGAAGCAGAATTCAAATCCAAAATCCCAAGATCGTTTATTGTTAAATATCTGTTCATTCTTGGCTCTATGGGGATCATTTGGCTACTGCTTCCATCCTTTGCCTTAGTCCTGTTCTTGGTAATTTCAGCCTATCACTTTGGCCAGACTCAACTTCAATATATTCCAGTACCTGAAATGAACTGGCTTAAGAAAATCTATTACACAATATGGGGCGTATTAGTACTCTGTTTAATTGTTTTGCTGAATCTCGAGGAATCCAAAGCGTTAATTCAATCAGCTATTCCAAGGCTAGATTTGAGCTTTCTCAATGTGAATAATTCCCAATTAATCATTGCTGTTGCCGTAATAGCCACTCTTCTCTCTATGATGAGTCTTATCGGAAAACAGAGTTGGAAAACCATGTTGATTGAATGGATAGAATTAGCTGTAATAGCCTTGCTCTCTCTTCAGTGTAATTTGCTCGTGAGTTTTGGTATTTTCTTTGGGCTTTGGCATGCCCTTAGAGCATCTCAGGTTCAAATAGATAAAGTAAGTACGCGACAAGCTTTTAATCCGAAAACCTTTGTAAGGGAAAGCCTGCCCTTTACACTCATTAGTATATTTGGGATATGCTTAATGTTGGCGGCAACTTACTATTTAGGGAGTGAAATCCGTTCAGAAATGCTATTTCTGGTAGCCATCTCTATGCTCACACTTCCACATATGTTTATTTATGAGCGCTTCTACAATTACTTTGATAAGCACAGTGCGCAATAAAATTTTCGCTAAGGTTTGACACCAAATCATTTCTTTACATCTTAGAGATTGTGAGTGATCAAAATGTATGTGCCGAGTCTACTTATGAGCGTCTGTTTAGGACGATCGCTCCCCTATTAAGAAACTTCCTAATCTTTAAGTATAAAGACGTAGAACGTTCCGAAGATATGGTCCAGGAAGCCTTCTTGACGCTTTGGAAAAACTGCGAGAAAGTATTACCAGAAATGGCGAAGGCTTACTTGTTTAAGGTAGCGCAGAATCAGATGCTAAAACTGGTAGATAAAGACAAGACCAAACAAAAGCACATTCCATTCATTAGTAAGACAACAGATAATGAAGACCCCCAGTATCATATGGAGGTATCAGAGTTTGATGATAAAATCAAGAGGGCGATAGATTCTCTTTCTGAAGGGCAAAGAGAAGTATTTCTTTTGAATAGAATTGAAAAAAAGACTTACAACGAGATTGCCGAACTACTTGATGTTAGTGTGAAGGCGGTAGAAAAGCGAATGCATAAGGCTTTAGTAAAGATTAGAGAAGTTTATAAAAATATTTAATTCAGGGGGTGGGGTAAAGAAACTCCTAACGTATGTAAAGGCGAAATTGGTATAAATGAGTGATAGAATTAGCGATAGCGAAGACTTTTTAGCCAAATGGCTAGCAGGAGAACTTTCTCCTGATGAGCAAAAGTCATTCGAAAACTCTGCAGATTTTGCGGAGTATCAAGCTATTGTTAATGCTACAGATAGAATGGCACTACCAGAATACGATGTTGAAGCACAATTGGATGCTTTAAAGTCGAAACGAGATGCTTCAAAATCTGAAACTAAAGTCATCTCCTTTAGACCATTTGTGCGTTATGCAGCGGCTGCGGTTGTTCTAGTAGGAATTTCACTTGTTTACTTCCTTACCCGACCTAGCTATGTAACCTTTGAAACATTAGCAGGTGAAACAGAAACGATAACCTTACCCGACCAATCTGTTGTAGTGCTCAATGCCAGTTCATCCTTGCGTTATAATGAAGACGACTTTGCAGAAAACAGATTGTTAGATCTTGAAGGCGAAGCATTCTTTGAAGTGACAAAGGGTATCAATTTCGAAGTAGTAACGAATCAGGGAACCATAAAAGTACTTGGCACCTCTTTTAATGTAAGACAGAGGCAGAAATTACTAGATGTTGTATGCTATACCGGTAAAGTAAACGTTTATAAAAACGAAATCAGCAAAGATCTGCTTCCTGGTGATGGGGTGCGTATAAGAAACAGTACGCTCAATAAAACTTGGCAGAGACAGCTAACCGAGAAACCAACTTGGCTTGAGAATGGCGTTACGCTCTTAGAAGAGGTAACCCTTCTAGAAGCACTTAATGAGTTGAAGAATGTTTATGGATTTGAGTTCGAATCGAACAATTCGTTAAATTCAATACCTTATGACGGAGGATTTCCTAATAATGATTTAGAAAGTGCTCTAAGATCGGTTTTATCTGCCCTAAAAATTGACTACGAATACGACAGCAATAACAACAAATTGGTTCTTAAAGGCACTATGGATATGTAGCATATCTGTATTACTCATTCTCCTTTACAAACCGGGCTTCAGCCAATCAGCTCTTCTTTCTGACAGACCCCTTAAACAAGTATTGAATGAACTTGAAAAAGAGTTCAATATCTACTTTTCATATAACCCGGAAGAAGTTAGGAATCAGAGAGTTAATTACAATAAATCCCAATCCAATTTCGAAATACTTCTTGAAGATGTGCTTGATGAAACCGAGCTTGTTTTCGAGCGAGTTAACGACCAATTCTATGTGGTAAAACGTGCGAGTTCAAGGTTCATTAATCTTGATATTATTGATTCAGAAAGCAACACGCCTCTCCCATTTGCTGCCGTAAGATTAAAAGGAACTGATCTTGGGAAGGTGGCTGATGAGAACGGTAACATTAAGCTTGTGATTTCACAGCCGCGAAATACCATATTGGTTATTTCATTCTTAGGCTTTGAGGATTTTGAGTTAGACGTTACCGACATAGACTCCAAAGAACCAATCGAAGTTTATCTTCAAACCGAACCGCTGGATCTAAATGATTTTGAGATCAAAGAATATATAAACGTGGGTATTGTATCCGACCCAAAGGCCAATAGCTTCAAGATTCTACCTCAAGAAATGGAGATTATTCCTGGCCTATCAGAAAGAGATATTTTGCTATCGGCACAGATTATCTCAGGTCTAACCTCCACAGATGAGTCGGCCAATGGTATTAATATCAGAGGAAGCTCAAAAGACAATGCGCTGCTCTATTGGAACAATGTTCCTATCTATCACACGGCCCATTACTTCGGAAATATCTCCAGCTTTATTCCATCTTCAATAGGATCTTTAGACGTTTACAAAAACTTTATACCTGTTAGATATGGAGGGGCTACATCGGGTTTAATAGCTATAAATAGCAGAAATGAGATTAATGCCGAGAAGAAATTTGAGGCAAGCCTCAATATGACACATGCAGATTTTTACGCTAAAGTTCCAACACTAGATGAATTTGGCTCTCTAATGGTAGCAGTTAGACGATCTTATAATGATATTCTCGCTACCCCAACCTTTAATGCCTACACCAGAAAGCTATTCGAAAGCAGGGTAATCGAAACAACCCCAAACGGCCGGGTTCTGGATGATTTTGATGACGAGAAAGCCTTTAGCAACGACTTAACATTCTCCGACTTTAATCTACAATGGAATTATAAACCGAATGATAGAAATAGCTTTGCGCTCAGTCTATTGAGTAATACAAGTGAGTTCAACTATCTAGAGGATGAAATAGAGGACTTCGAGAATATTGAACTAAACCACTCCATTGAAAGCTTTGGATTAAATGGTATCTGGGAGCATAGAATCAACGATAAGAACTCCTTGAGTACAAGCCTGAGTTACTCTGATTATGGCATGTCATATTCATTTATTAACAGAAGAAACGAAGAAAATGAGAATGATGATGACATAACAGGTAGAGAAAATGGCATTTCAAATTTAGAACTGCGAGTAAGCAACAAGCATGTTTTTAATGAACAGTCCATTGTGGAATTTGGCTATCAACTCAATAGCATGGATGTTTCTAACCTGATTGTTGAAGATTTCTTTATTGAAGCAGACGATAATGAAGAGCTCAATTCAAACGGTGCGATCAATGCGATCTTTGCAGATTATAATTTTAGACCAACAGATCAACTAGAGCTAGTCGCCAGTGGTAGATTTTCACGTGTTGGCACACTAGGAGAATCTTTCTTTAGTCCGCAACTTAAGTTGAATTATAGTCCATCTAAAGCCTTGATTTTTAAATCTTCTTTTGGGGTATATCACCAATATTTAAGCACTATAATAGAGAATGAGTTTACGCTATCTAATGCCATTGAACAACAGTGGGTACTAGCCGCTAATTTTGAAGACGATAGAACCGTTCCGGTTATCATTAACAGGCAAACCAACCTAGGATTCGTATACAACGAGAAATCTTGGCTGGTTGACTTTGACATTTATTACAAAGATATAGATGGCATTATTGCTAGAAACCAGGGTTTTGATGTAGACCCATTAGATGAATTCAATCAGGGCTTTGAGACCATCAGAGGTATTGATTTGACTGTAAGAAAACGCTGGAAGTATCTAAGGACATGGGTCAGCTACAACTTCCAAGATTCTCAAGTAAGTTTTCCGGAGCTGTTTAATCAAGACTTTGCCTCGGCACTTAACATCAGACATCAATTAAGACTTTCATCTACCTACACACTCAATAGTTTCGAATTCTCTTTAGGATATGTGTACAAAGGCGGTCTGCCCTACACTCCTGCCGATCGCATCAGAATTAATCGAGAACCCAGAGATCAAAGACCCGGCCCAGGACAAGGAGGAAATAATAATGATGATGATTTTGATCCGGACGATGAATTTGTGAGTCTTCAGTTTGAAAGTCCAAATAGTGCACGTCTTCCTTTATATCATAGAGTAGATTTCTCCGTATGGCATAAATTCCAGAGCAAAACGGGTTCATTCAATGGAGAAATTGGTCTTAGCTTGATGAACATCTTTGATAGGAGAAATACTTTCAACAGAAACTATTTTGTAGGATTTGATGACAGAGACCGCCCCGTATTATTTGAAAGAACAAAGTATTTTTTAGAGTTTACTCCTAATTTAAGTTTCAGAGTTTGGTTCTAAATAGAAAGGGCCGCCATTCGGCAGCCCAATCGTCATCAAAGGTCAATTCTTCTATGATGTTTTATCCTAATCTCTTACTTCTTTGATAAAGTTACCATCAGCGTCAAAGATCACGAATGTGTCATCTTCAAACTCTACTGCATATCTGTTAGACTTACTGTTGAAGAAAGCCTGCTCTAGCGTTTTACTCGCATAATTTGCAGCGACATAATCCAGTGCAGCTTGAGGTAATTCAGAAGTTTCGATCTCCTCCCAATGCTTTCTATCTCTAACGTCTTCATCATACTCATCCTCCTCTATAAAATTACCGTCAGCGTCAAAGATTACCATAATTCTATTGGTTAAGAATACTATGAACTCTTGATCATCTTCTGAGAAAACAGCCCCTCTAATCGTTTCATTAGCATAGTTTGTCGCTATGTAATCCTTTATGGCTTGTGGTAAATCAGAGTTTTTCACACGTCTATAGTCGTCATCATCTTCTTCGTCATACTCCTCAATAAAATTACCATCAGCATCAAATATCAAGATCACATCGTTTGCTAATTCTACGGCATATTCTTGCTCCTCATCACTGAAATAAGCTTCTTCCATATCTATACCCGGGTAATTTGCAGCTACATAATCCGTAATGGCTTGTGGTAAATCCGCCAAGGCAATTTCTTCCCAATCATCATCTTCGTCATGATCATCATAGTCAAACGTTCTTAAGTGGTTACCATCAGAATCGAATAATAAACCGGTATCAGAATCTAGTATCACAAGGATTTCTCCATTATCTGAATTAATAAATGCTTCACCTATTGGGTCATTCGCATGATTTGCTGAGATATAATCTAGAACTACTTGAGGTAAAGCAGTAGCTTCAACTTCTTCCCAATCATCTTCATCTCCTCTTCTATTCTTTCTTCTTTCCTCAATAAAATTGCCATCAGCGTCAAATACTACTCTTAATCTATTAGAGAGCCTAACTACCGTTTCTCCATCGCTATTAACCCATGCCTTTTCTATTGTCTCGTTAGCATAGTTAGTGGCAATGTATTGTTGTACGGCCTGAGCTAATGATTCAATAGGTACTTCTACCCTTTGGTGATCACAGTCATAGTCATCTAGTTCATAAGAAACGAGAAACGCACCTTGCGCATCAAAAACTAGAACAAGATCATTTTCCAAAAGCACTACATACTCTCCTTCATTAGTAAGGAATACTTCATCTATATCTTCTCCACCATGATTATCGGTAATGTAAGTTGTTACAGCCTCAGGTAGTGCCGCAACTTCTATCTCTTGCCAATCGTCCATAGCCGTTGTATCTGTGTTAGAAGCAACGGCAGCTCTCAGTCTTGAAGCGTTTTCAACTGATAATTCCTCCAATGGAATTTCGTCTGCATTCTGGTTGTCGCAAGACATTAGTCCTGCCACTAAAGCGATTGCTGCTAGGGCAATCAAACTTCTCATTTTCGTCATTTTTATCATTATTATGGTTTGAATACTGTCATTTCAATTCAGCATTCTCAGGTATAAGGTTCAACATTTGGTATGGCTAGAAAATGAGTGCTCGGTGCTGTTCAAATCGCAAGATCACCACGACCAAAACAGTACACCGGCATCATTAAAATCGACTAACCGAGAAAGACTCAATCCGTATGACTGAGATTCGCTATTCTAAATGTGAATGCGCCAGATGCATCGACTCATTTGGCTGCAATCGACCTTAAATACTGTGGACTAGTTTTTACCCCACCCCCTCTTTGAAAAATATTTTATGAAAGAAGTCTTATCGGAAAATATGAACCAGTTATCGAAAGACCTGTACCAATAATCTGATTATAGGCTTGAATAGTAGCCTTTAGAATAGTTTTGAATCAAGAAAACGCCAAATAACATGAAAAAGCTTCTGATAATTGACGACAACTTAATGATGAGAACCTTCTTGGCTAACTACTTTGACACTAACTATATAGTGGAGCAAGTAAGTACACCAAGTGAAGCCATTATTAAACTCAATACTGGCATGACTGAAGAATATGATGCCGTTATTTCAGACTTCAAGAAGCATACTAATAAAGAATACAGCAGACTCAAGGAAGTGGCAGGTCAAACTAATGACCTAAACATCCCAATGATTATTCTAACTGATGAAGACAAAAGTGATCAACGACTAACTGCGCTGAGCATAGGCGCTAAGGATACTTTAAGTAAGCCATTCAACCCTAAAGAATTGAATATGCGTTTAGCCAGCATTATTGGCCAAGCAGACTTCAGTAGAACATTATTAAGAAAAGCAGCCTAATCTAGAAGTAATGAGAATCATATTTAGAATTGTTTTGTTATCGCTTTTTGTTCTTGCTTGCTTTGAACTACCGCAATTGGTGGAAGCTGCAATAGACCACAAAGAGCGTAAAAACCAAAAAGAGGAGGATTCTTCTTACTTAAAGGAAATCAAAACTCCTATCATCGATAAAAATGGATTAAAGAATAAGAAAACCTTTGTAATCCATGGCTTTAAAGAGAAAGATCTTAGCGACCCTTTCTTTCCCATTACAAATCATTAGGCTGATTATAAAACTGCCAACTCCTCAACCCACCAAACTTTAAAACTCAACTCATAAGTCTCTGCAAGCACTTCATTTTTTTTGAATCGCTAATAACTAAGAGATAATGAAAGAACTACTAATAATTGAGGATAACGACATGATGTCGATGTTCTTGGCAAACTACTTCACTAACGATTATTCGATTACACTATCGCGCGATCATGAAGAAGCGCTGTCCTATTTTAAGGACGAAAATGCTAGTTTCGACCTCATCATATCTGACTTTAAAAATCAGTCAGAAGATGAGTTTGAAATCCTCAAGGACCTTTCATCCAAGGCTAAAATCAAAAACACCCCATTAGTAATTCTTACTGATGAAGACTATACCAGCGAGAGACTCATTGCTTTTGAAATTGGTGCGCGCGACACACTTAGCAAACCTTTCAATCCAGTAGAACTTAACCTCAGAATTACCGCCATTCTTAATCAGACCACTAGAATTCAACAGCTGCAGAACGTAGCCTAAAACACATATTATGAAAAAGATACATATTCTAATGCTTCTGGCTATAGTAGTTACAAGCTGTATAGACAAACCGGAAATACTGAGAGATCAACAAGAAGAATCTGCGAGATCTTCTGAATTCGATTTTAAGAGCACAGTAAGTACTGACATTCAGGTACTATTGCAAGATATCAACGGTGAACCCTTTAAAGGGGTCAAAGTGAATATTTGGACAATGAATGGTACAGCCAAAGACCGTAAGATTTTCACTGCTTTCACTAATTACAATGGAGAGATCAACGAATCATTATCTCTACCATCTTATTTAGAAGAAGTAATAATCGAATCCAGCTTCATTGGTATACCCAACAACATTGTGACACCGATAAGTAACGGCAATATTACTTACGACTACTCTTATGGTAGAATCAACTCAAATGTAATAGAGTCTTATAGTGCAAAGGGAGCTAAAGTTTCTTCAGGGGTTAGTGGAATTGGTTCTGTTACATATTCAAGTGCCAATACAACTACATTTAACTACATAGGAGACTACAACAGCCAAGGCGTACCATTATATCTTGAGGCTGAGAGAGATCAAATCTCCGCAACTCTTTTGGAATACATCAATGCCTCTCTTCCTGAGAGTCAGCCGGTTCCTCAATATCATCCCACTTTCTTGGCCGATGGCAAGAAGACAACGCTTGATATCATTGAAACCGCTGATGTCTGGATCACCTTTGTACACGAAGGAGCCGGATTTCGAAATGCCATAGGTTACTACACGTATCAAACAGGCACACCCCCTCAATCTTTAAATGACATAGAAACGATTAATGTAATCTTCCCTAATCTTTCTTTTGCTGGTTCAGGTGGCGGGCTTTACACTGGAGACAAGGTAAATATTGGTGAGTTTGAAGCAGGAATATCAATTGGTCTAGTCCTAATGGCCGATGGCTGGGATGGTAATAATTCCGAAGACTATAAGTGGAAGGTTCTTGCCGACAAAAATCTTAATCCGGAATCAGATGAAAATCTAAAGCAGCACAACGTATTGCTTTGGGATGAAGACAATGAACTATTCCTATTAGGATTTGAAGATGTAAGACGTGATTTAAATTGGTGTGACCAAGACTTTAATGATGCCATTTTATTTGTAACCTCTAATCCTGTTGAGGCAATAAGTACTGATAATGTAAGCCCGGTTGATAAACCAGGGACTTTAGATTCAGATGGAGATGGTATTAATGATGTGTTGGATGAATATCCTAACGACCCGAACAAGGCATACGATAGCTACTACCCTTCCTCTACAAGCTATGGCACCTTTGCTTTTGAAGACAACTGGCCAGACTTTGGTGACTATGATTTCAATGATTTAGTTGTTGACTATAGATTCAAACACATTTTGAATGGAGAAAACAAGGTGGTACAAATGGAACCTACATTCCTGATTCGTGCTGTTGGCGCGGGATACAGAAATGGCTTTGGGTTTGCCACAAACCTTTTACCATCAGATATCAAGAGCACCTCAGGCCATACCGTCAATGGTAGCGCATTTACACTTAATGCAAATGGTACTGAGGCGAATCAAACCAATGCCGTATTCCTTGTGGCTAACAACGTACATGATCACTTTGCCACTAGCGGTTTTGTCAATACTGAAATGGGCTCTCAATATTTTGAACCAGCTGAAATTACTTTAACCATAGAGTTCAATTCAGCTAAATCTTATGGTGAAATTGGTAGCGTGCCTTACAACCCGTTCATGGTCATTTCTCAAGACAGAGGGCGAGAAGTACACTTACCAGGATATGCGCCAACGGATTTAGTAGATACCGACTTATTCGGAACTCTTGATGACAATTCAGATCCTGACAGTAACATCTATTACAGATCAAGAACAGCATTACCATGGGGAATACATCTTCCTGAAAGCTTCGACTATCCTATTGAAAAAGCAGATATCAGATCAGGACATTTGAGGTTTACAGATTGGTCAATTAGTTATGGATACAGTTATCTAGACTGGTATAGATCTCAAAATGGTTACCGAAACCAAAGTCACTTATACAGCAGATAGTTGGCTATGAATTAAAAATATTTTCATGGTGATCCGGCAGAGAGGTGCTCTTATTACAAGAGCGCCTTTCTCATTTTATAGACCCTTGAATTCTAACAACTCAAATAAGTCAAATTTCAATTAACGGCTCGGTGGCTCCAATTATCGAAAGGAGAACGTCAATGGACTAATCCTCAAGAATAGCAGCCATTCCTACTCTAATTTTGAGTCATAATTAAAGTTTCACCGACATGAAAAAGATATTAGTAATAGACGATAACGCCATGATGAGAATGTTCCTAGAGAACTACTTAGGCAAGACCTACGAAGTTGTGGCAGTAGAGACTCCTACAGAAGCACTTAAACTCCATGATGCTGGTTTAGTTCCGCAAATGATCTTGGCAGACTATCATGCTAAATCTAGTCCGGAAGTAACTGCGCTTAACGCATTAAGCAGACAGAACAACTGGGCAGATTCTCCCCTATTCATCTTAACCGATGACGATAAGAGTGAGCAAAGAATTGATGCATTTACACTTGGTGCTAAAGACACTATGAGTAAACCATTCAATCCTAAAGAATTAAACATGAGAATGGAATCAATGATGGGTGCAGTACCTGCAACAACCACATTGAGAAAAGTAGCTTAAGTAATACGGTACTCCATTATGTCGAAAGTTTTGACTGTGCTTTCGGCTAGGGTTTAAAGCAGTCCATCATCACTCAACACTTCCTACACTGAAATCATGCATTAGTCTCATAGGCTAAACGGTATAGCTATGCGAAATAAAATGCTTGACACTCAAACGTAAGGATATGAAACATTTATTATATGTACTTCTAGCAAGTACACTACTCGTTAGTTGTATTAACGAGCCGGAAGTGAACATCGATAATGACACAAATTCTAATAATGAATTTGCGTCTTTTGATTTCAAAAGCACAAGCTCCACTAACATCACCTTATCATTTAAGGATACAAAGGGAGTTCCTTTTAAAGGAATTAAAGCAACGATTTGGAAAGTTGAAGATAATCAGCCCTCTGAGAGAATCTTTACTGCATTTACCAATGCACATGGAGAAGTAAATAGCTCAATTGCATTGGCAGACATCATTGATAAGGTAATTATTCAGACCAATACCATTGGTATTCCTAATAATGTAATGGTGCCTGTTGACAATAATAGAATAGAAATGGTATTTGAATATGGTGAGTTAACAACAGCAGCCATTGATGAAGACAAATCTGGCTCAAATTCTGGCTCAACTGCCTTTCCTGGATCCGTAAAATTTTCAAACGCTGTATCTAGCGATGTGACAATTAATTACCTAGGAGATTACTCATTCTGGTGGGGAGTGCCACGGTATCTAGAATCTGAAAGAGACGAAATCTCTTCACAGCTCTTAGATTATGTGAACGCCTCATTACCTGAAGGACAGCCTGTTCCTGATTATCACCCAACTTACTTATCAAATACAAAGCGTTCTACGCTGGAAATAGTTGACACAGCAGATGTATGGGTAACTTTTGTTCACGAAGGTGCAGGATTTAGAAATGCCATTGCCTTCTACACATATCCAACTGGTCAGGCTCCTCAAAACGAAGAAGAAGTAGGTGAAGTAACCGTAATTTTTCCTAACCTATCCTACAGATGGTCTGGTGGTGGTTTAACTTCTGGAGATAAAGTTAACATTGGTCGATTTAAACCTGGAACTACAATTGGTCTAGTCATGATGTCAGATGCCTGGACAGGTAGAGACGCCTCTGACCCTAACTGGATGTTCTATGCAGATAAGCATTTAAATGAGGAAGAAGATGCTGATTTGCAACATCACAACGTACTTCTATGGGATGCTGAGAATGAATTATTCCTTGTTGGTTTTGAAGATGTAAAAAGAACAGAAGGCTGGTGTGATCATGACTTTAATGATGCAATAGTTTATGTAACATCAAACCCTGTTGAAGCCATTAGCACAGTAAACGTGAGTCCGGTTGATAGTCCCGAAGTTGAAGATACAGATGGAGATGGTATTAACGATCCGCTGGATGAATACCCTAATGATCCAAACAAGGCTTACGATACATATTACCCTTCACCAACTACCTATGGTACATTCGCCTTTGAGGATAACTGGCCGGATTTTGGAGACTATGACTTTAATGACCTAGTAATTGACTACAGATTCAAGCACACTATGAATGCAAACAATGAAATCGTATCAATGCATCCAACCTTTAAGATTAGAGCAATTGGAGCAGGATATAGAAATGGATTTGGATTCTCTACTGACTTGCTTCCTAGTGATATTACTTCGGTAGCCGGTGCCCAAATTAATAATACGGTTGAGATGGCAGGTAACGGGGTTGAATCTGGACAAGCTCAAGCAGTATTCATTGTTACCAGTAATGTTCATGATCATTTTGACACAAATGGATTCGTGAATACTAAAGATGAAGATCCGTTCTTCGAACCGTTCGATATAACCCTTGATATAGAATTCGCTAATCCCAAATCGCACGAACAAATCGGAAGTGCACCATACAATCCATTCGTCTACATTAATCAAGAAAGAGGTAGAGAAGTCCACTTACCTGGATACACGCCAACAGACCTCTTAGATAGAGATTATTTAGGCACTCAAGATGATGCTTCAGATGTGGAACTAGGAATCTATTACAAATCTAGAACAGCTCTGCCTTGGGGTATTCACTTACCTGAGAGCTTTGTTTATCCTAAAGAACAAGAAGACATTAGGAATGGTCACCTGAGATTTGGCGATTGGGCAAGAAGCAGTGGTTTCAGTTACATGGACTGGTATACTGAACAATCTGGATATAGAGATATAGCTCACCTATATGTGAGATTTTAAGTGTTAAGTGTTGGTTTTGGTCAAGGGCACTACATACGGTAGTGCCCTTTTCTATTTTACAAGATTTGCTTTCTAAGGAACGTAACATCCACTACGCAGAATGTAAACTGTTACAAAAGATGTGTCGGTATAGCGCAAGTGCGATAGCCAGAGGACACTTAGAGAACCATGCTAACTACAACGCCAAAGACTGTCTTAATATCAAATCAAAAGAACAAAACACTCCTAATTACGGCTCAATAAGCCTCCTAGATCTCAAAAAACACTTATCTAAGCCAGACGAACAATTAACGGCCATATTCTGCTAGTCATCTAATACATCTGATAAAGGGCGCTACAGGCGGTAGCTTTGTAATGTAATTAAACCTGAAGAAGATGAAAGTTAAACGCAGAATTCCATTTATAAAAAGAGCCTTCGATATAGCGGTTTCAGGTATACTGTTATTGCTCTTAAGTCCACTGTTCTTAATAGTTGCCATAGCCATTAGACTAGAGTCTAAAGGGCCTATCTTTTATTATGCCTACAGAGTAGGACAAAACTATCACACCTTTAAGTTTTACAAGTTCAGGTCAATGCGTCAGAATGCTGATCAGCTCATCGATAAGATGAAGCACTTAAATCAGTATGCTAAAAAGTCTGACACTACAGTTAAGGAGCGTAAACTTAATCGCAGTGTAATCGCTAATGCAGAGCATTACGACATTGTAGTTAAAGATGATAGCTACTCCAGCTTGCATGAATTCGAATGGAATAAAATGCACAACAGTGGTAACACTTTCGTCAAGTTCAAAAACGACCCTAGAATTACAAGAGTTGGGAATTTCATTAGAAACACAAGTATTGATGAGCTCCCTCAATTATGGAACATCTTTGTGGGCGATATGTCCGTTGTTGGTAACCGCCCTCTTCCATTATACGAAGCAGAAAAACTTACTAAAGATTCAGCAGTTGGCCGATTCCTGGGCCCTGCAGGTTTAACCGGTCTTTGGCAAGTAACCGAACGCGGTAAGGAAAATGCAGATCCACAACGCAGAATTGATTTAGACATTGAATATGCGCAGACTCACAACTTGCTCATGGACATTAAGATCTTAATCAAAACGCCAATGGCAGCATTACAACAAGAGAATGTATGATATAAAGAGATAAAACAAAAAAGAGAAGCTTAGACCAAAACCAGAATACCAAGACTTAAACACCAACAAGCTTCCTTGGAAAAACACTTAAGACATGAAAACACTAATAACCATAATGATACTCATCTTCGTTTGGCCAGGACAGCTTCAAGGTCAAGGTCAAGATGTAAGTGAGTTGGCCATTGAACGGATTAAACCACTAGAGGAGCTATTGACATTGGCAGAGCAAAATCTAACCAGTCTAAGAGCCCTGAAAAGCCAACAAGACATCTTTGTTGAACAGAATAAGATGACCAAGAAAAATTGGTTGAACCACATCTCGGCCAATGCCGGTGTCAATTATGGTAATGGCATTATTGGTTCTAACCTCATTCAAGGAACAGACCAAACGGCTTCATACGCTACTACTCAAAACATGACCTACAATGTAGGTCTAAATATAAGACTCCCCTTCGCAGCTGTAGCCTCTCGTAAGAACGAGATCAAAATCAATCAATTAGAGATTGAGAAGATTGAAGGTCAGAAACAAGAGCAAAAAGATTTAATCAGAAGCGAGGTGATTCGCTTGTATACAGAACTCAAAAACATCTTAGCTACACTTAAAACACAAGCTGAGGTAATTGAGGCCAATGACATTGCAATGAAAGTAAGTGAGAACTACTTCAAAGCAGGTAAGCTAGATATTGAAAAATATCGTACCGCATTAGATGTAACCTACATGGCCAAATTGGAATACGACAAAACCAAAAACCTGGCTTGGTTTAACATCAGAATGCTTAGAGAATTAGTGGGTGAAGAAATCTTAAAGTAAAGTCATGACTATTCTAGAAATCATAAGAATACTCGTTAGAAACTTCTACATCATGGCAGCTACGGCTTTCCTACTAGCCTTCTTGGCTTACAATGGTACCAAAGATGCCAAAAAAGAGTATTCAACGCATACGCTCTTAAACACAGGACTTATCTCTGGATATAGTATTGAAAGCAGCGGAGGTGGAAGAATTGACTACGCTAAGACGAATAACGACTTAGAAAACTTAATTACTCTAGCCACTTCATACGAAACGAATAAGCTGTTATCTGCCACTCTATTAGCAGAGTTCTTATACGAGCATAAAGAAGGTAAGCTCAATATTCTTCCAGAAAACTACCCAGACTTTTTGGAGTCAATTAAAGACCTACCAATTGAGGTAAAAGAAGATGACTCGAAGGATCGCATCTTAGGAAAAATCATTGAGATAAGAGAAGCTGATAAATCGAATAATATCTATGCATTAACAAACTCTCCCAACATCTTTTTCGGGGTTCAGCAAATGGAAACCATTACGGTAAGCCGAAAAGGCAACAGTGATATGATTAGAATGGAGTATGCTTCAATAGATCCTCACGCTGCCCAAAGAACTTTAGAAGTATTAACAGATATCTTTATTTCTGCCCATAAATTAAACAAAGAGGGCCAAACAGAATCTGTTGTAGGTTTCTTTGCCGATGCTGTAGCTAAATCTACAAGAAGATTAAAAAATGCTGAGGCTGCCCTGCTAGACTTTAGAGTTTCTAATCGCATTATTAACTACTACGAGCAAACACGATACATCTCAGGTCACAAAGAAGAACTAGAGAAAATGTATCAAGAAGAGCTTAAAATCGCAGCTGGTGCCAGATCTGCTTTAGCAAGAATTGAGCAAGAAATGGGTGACAAGGATGTGATTCCAATGATCCAAGCTAAGATTGCTGAGAACCGCTCCTTAATCTCTAAAAACATAGCTGAGTTAACAGAGCTCGAATTAGTAATGGATTCCATTCCTAATGACAAAAGAATTATCAGAAAGTCTAGCCTTAATGGAGAGATCAACCATTTGAAAGCCGAAATGAATAACATGGCAGACCAATTGGTAATGGTTAATCAAACTTCTGAAGGTGTTGAGACGAAGGACTTGCTTACCCAATGGTTAAACCAGACCATTGCAAAAGAAGAGTCAGAAGCTAAGCTAGCGGTAATGGAAAAGAGAAAGAGAGAATTCAGAGAAATCTATGATGAGTTCGCTCCATTAGGTTCTACCCTAAAGAAAATTGAAAGAGAAATTGGTGTAGCAGAGAAAGAGTATTTAGAAAACCTTCATAGCTACAACCAAGCTAAGCTGCATAAATACAGCAGCATGATGTCTAGTAACCTAGAGGTTATAGATGCACCATACTATCCTATTAACCCAAGTGCATCTAAAGCCATGATGATGGTGGTACTCGCCTTTATGGTGGGTATGGTATTGCCTGGTGCCTTATTAATCGCAATGGAATTCTTAGACAGCAGCTTGAAAAACCCAGAACAAGCCGCAGAACAAACCAAATTAAAAGTTGGTGGTATCCTGGCTAAACAACCAAGAAAATTAAAGAGAGCTAAAGTAGACTTCGAAGCAGTCAACAAACAAGCACTCAACCTATTCATACAGCAAATTAGAGCGGTAACGAAAGGGCTTGATACACCTAAACGAGTCAACATTATCTCTACTCAAAGAGGCGAAGGAAAAGGATACTTAATGGAACACTTGAAGGAATACTTCTCAAAATACTTAGCAGTAGAAGAAGGTACGCCTAACAGAGAATTTGAGTTCACAAAAGTAGCCTCAATACTTCACGAACCTTACGGAGAAGAGGTAGTAAAAAATGCCGATGTACACATTCTGGTGGCGAGAGCTAACAGAAAGTGGACTCCGGCCGATGAACATGCAGTTGAGGTTTATGCCAAACTAGCAGGTAAAAAACCATTACTCTTCTTAAACGGAGTGAGCACAGATGTGCTAGAACAAGTGATAGGCGAAGTACCAAAACGCAGAGGCTTTATTAGAGCAATAGCATTCAGATTAGTAACACAAGGATTGAAATCATCTAAAGTATAAAGGAAATGAAGGTCTTTAAGAACAGAAAACCGAGAACTAAAACTAATACGAGAAGAACTGTGGTTTGTCACAGCTTCCCGGCTTGGGACACCCCTTATGTCAAGTCTACTATAGAATTGATGACGAGGCTGTCAAGCTCTCATAGAGTAGTTTTTATAGACTATCACTATACATTAAAAGATGTATTAAAGAACCCTCATACACCAAAAAAGCGTGTCTTAGGGTTAAAGTCCAGAGTAAGAAAAATCCAAACCAAATTTGGCACAATAGAGGTAGTTAACCTGCCTCCTATTCTACCAAGTACCTTCATTTCAAATCCTAAGCTTTTCAAACTTGTATCTAAAGTAAATGGCGCTTGGCTAAGACTATGGATCAAGTATATAAAGCGTAAACTGAAACTCGACTCCTTTACTCTAGTAAATGCTTTTAATCCTGTTTATGGTTTAATGACTCAGAAAGCGTGGAAAGCAGAAAAATCAATTTACTACTGTTATGATGAAATTGCCGGCACCAATTGGAGCGGCAAACACGGACCGGTTTATGAAAAGGCATTCATGAAGCAAGTGGACCTAGTAGTAACAAGCAGTAAAAAGCTCCAGGAGAAGAAGTCTGACTACAATGAAAATTGCCAATTAGTACCGAATGGGGTAAACTTAGATATCTTTCAAAGTGTACCGAAACATCATGCTAAAACACGCTCTATAGGCTATGTAGGGGCTATTGACGACCGTATTGACTTTAAGTTGATTAAATACCTTCAAGATAACTTACCTAACCATACATTCGATTTCTATGGACCTGTGAAGACGATAATTCCTGAGGCTGTAGAAAAGAGACTCAATTTGCATGGTGCAGTTCCTCAAGAAACTCTACCCGAGCATATTGGTAAAATGGATCTGTGTGTAATACCCTTTGTAAAGAATGAATTAACAGCTGCGATTTACCCACTCAAGATTAATGAATACTTGGCTATGGGTAAACCTGTGGTGAGCACAGACTTCGCAGATTTAACCGACTTTAGCAACCAGATTGGTGTAGCTGAAAATCCAGAGTCCTTTGTAAAGGAGATTCGTAAGCAACTGAAATATAACAGCCGATTGAAAGCTCACAAGCGTATAACTTTCGCCCAAAGAAACTCATGGAATCAGCGTTCAAATATGTTCTCAAGGCTACTTTGCGCTTAACCGTAGATTCTTGTTACTCATCTACGTTTGACGGTCAGTTATCCAAACAATCCGTTTATGGCCTACCCCATTAGTACCTTTGTAATGTGCAAGTAACCAACTACGATAGCGCTTTTTTAAGGGACAAAACCGGAGTAGATAAATTACGAACCCCGCAAGGTATTTTAATCTTTGTGGGTATTGCTTTTGTAAGCTACCTACTTATGAAAGTCATGGGGCTAATGGGTGGCATGATACTTCTGGCATTACCTGTGGCCTTTGCCTTTTTAGGTATGCTCTGGGACAATCCTAAGATTGGTGTGTGGGCAGTACTTATTATGAATTTCTTCATTGCGGGACTCGGTAGGTACGTTCCAGCCCCGTGGGGGTTAACCGTAGACATCTTACTTCTGCTTTGTTGGCTTTCTGTAATTCTCAATAAGAAAGTCAAATTCAAAAAGAAACACTTAAAGAATGATATAGTCTACTTGACCTGTGGTTGGATGGGTTATTTGGTATTCGAAATAGTCAACCCTTCCGGTAACGGGCCAATCGCATGGTTTTACGCTATGCGTGCCATTGGATTCTATAACATGCTTACCATTCCATTGATCTTTATCTTATTCCGTAGCGATCAAGACATCAAACTATTCATTAGAATCATATTTATCATTTCACTTTTAGCAACGGCATGGGGCTTTAAACAAAACATAATTGGATTAGACGCAGCTGAGAACTACTGGTTATACGATCTAGACCACGCTGAAGAACATATCCTTCACGGTGTATTAAGAACATTCTCATTCTACTCGGATGCAGGCGCATTTGGAGCTTCTCAGGCCATGATGCTACTGATATGTGGTATACTGGCTATGGGGCCATTTAAGATGAGAGAACGGATATTATACGGTGTTCTAGCGATCATATTCTTAATGGGCTTCGGTATTTCAGGAACGCGTGGCGCCTTAATGGTACCTGCTGCAGGTGCCTTATCCTACTTAGTTTTAATCAAAAACTTCAAGATTTTGATGGCAGGCCTAATAGGTATGATCACCATATTCGTTATTCTGAAATATACCTTCATGTTTCAAGGTGTTGAGCAAGTAAGGAGAATGCGAACAGCGCTTGATCCGAATAATGCATCGCTGAATGTACGTTACGAAAACCAAAAGACCTTTGCTAGGTATTTGAGGAATAAGCCATTTGGTGGTGGTGTAGGAACAGCCGGATTCTGGGGAGCCAGATTCAATCCTAACTCTCTTATGGCCAATACCGCAACAGATAGTTGGTATGTTAAAATCTGGGCCGAAACCGGTATTATAGGTTTAACCTTCCACTTGGTAATTATTGGTTATACAATGGGTAGAGCTGGTGCCCGAATTATGGCTTCGCCAAATACACGGGAAAAGACCTATGCCATGGCATTCTTCGCATCGCTAACGGGTGTAGTATTCTGTAGTTATGGTAACCAGGTTTTTGCTCAAATGCCAACCGGAGCAATTCTGAACATGATGATTCCATTTATGTTCTTACTCACGCGCTATAAATACCGGCATCAAGACGATGGATAAATGAAGATCTTAAGCATCAGTTTAAGATCTTTTTTTATTTAGGGCTTATACCGTTTCTTTTCTCCAATCATCTGTCAATTAATTAGGTCCAATTATTAAACTGAACACTGTTCAGTTGACTACAATTAGTTCTTAAAATCACCACTATCATTCGTCTAAGCATTTGGTCATTCGTCATGCAATATTGTCGAATGGTCGCATAAAACCCTATTTCAGGCCATCAGGAGGTAATTTTACATTGAATTAAAAAGAAGAATTATGTCCTCGATATTCCTAACCCTCGCAATAGTTATTACAGCCTATTTAGCAATAAGTGGCCTGTACCAACTCGTCTTAGCGCTTGCTTCTAAAGCTAAAGGTAAACCCATGTGTAAGTTCGATGGGATGCCAAGAAAATTCTTGGTCCTCGTTCCATCTTATAAAGAAGATGCCGTGATCACCCACAGCACCAAAAAGAACATGGCGTTGAGATACCTCTATCCGAAATCTAAATTCGATTATGTGGTAATCAGTGATGGACTTAAACCAGAAACTAATGCTGTATTAAGAAACATGGGTGCTAAAGTTCATGAAGTTCAATTCGACAAAAGCACAAAGGTAAAATCCTTAAAGTCAGCCATGACTGCATATGATGGCGATTATGACGGTGTTGTTCTTCTTGATGCTGACAATACAGCCAATGTAAACTACTTATTCAGAAGTAGTCATTATCTAAGCTGCGGACATAAGGTAGTGCAAGGGATTAGACGAGCAGCTAACGAACAAACCTCTATCGCCTTAATGGACGGTTTATCAGAATCTGCGAATACAGAGATGCTCTGTAAAGGAGCAAATCGATTAGGATTCTCCTCTAAGCTGTCAGGTTCTTCTATGGTATTCGATTATCAAATATTCAAAGACCTCATATACAAGCTAGAAGCTATTGGAGGTTTTGACAAGGAATTAGAATTAGCCCTTACAAAACTGGGCATATACATACACTACGCTGAAGACTTAGTAGTATACGATGAAAAAGTAGCTAGTGCAGGCTCATTTGCCAAACAAAGAGGCCGCTGGTTACAAGCACAGTATACTTTCTTCTTTAAGTCTATCGGCAGTGCAATTACTAGATTATTCAGAGGTCAGTTCGACTACTTCCATAAAGTAATGCAGCTAGCACTTCCGCCAAGGGTTCTAACTCCATTTGGGTTAGCATTCTTTAGTGCACTCGGCTTTATTGTTGGAAGCCCTCTATTGGGATTCATTGGACTTGCCGGATTAGTAGCAACCGTTGGCTCATACTTCTTAGTACTACCATTTATGGCACTCATGAAGAACAGTACTAGAATATTGAGCTCCTTACCAAGATTGGTGTTCTCAACGTTTAAAGCGCTTTCTCTCATGAACAAATCGAGAAAGACATTCATCCACACAAAGCACGAGTTTGCACATAAATAATGTTTGAAGGAATGCCATGGCCCATACTCCTACCCTTTGCAATTCTTGCAATGCTATACGGAGCAAATATCTCAAAGAAAGAGATGGCCGAAATAGACAAAAAAAAAGCCAAAAAAACACTTAAGTCATGAAACTAGATATTCTACTCGTTTGTAAAACAATGCCTTGGACATTCAAAGGCGGTATACAAACACACACTTGGGAACTAGGTAAAGCCATGAACAAACTAGGTCATAACGTAACCATCTTAACCGGTGGACCTTATAGATCTAACGAAACTACTACTGTTAAAGAAGGGATCGAAGTTGTTAGCCTACCCTACTTCCCAGGAAGATATATCAAACTGATTAGTATAGCAGCTGAAGAGATTTCATTCAACTGGTATGCCAAGAATTGGGTTAAAAACAATCATGAAAGATTCGATATCATTCATGCACAAGGTAGAAGTGGTTACCTACTCTATACAGTAAAAGCCATTCGAGAGAAATTGATGTCTACAGTTCATGGACTGATTGAAATGGAAATCAAAGGGTTCAAGTGGTACAACTTCAATCGTCAATTCCACAAAGTCTTAGCTAGAATCTTTGAGAGAAGATTAATGAATGCTTCTAAGCTCAATATTTCAGTGAGTCAATCATTAAAAGCTCACATAGATGAGTTTAGAGGCAAAGAGCAACGAGTAGAAGTAATACCAAATGGTGTTCAAGGTGGCTTCGAAGCACAGAAGCTAGTTATACCTAAAACCTCAAGATTCTTATTTGTAGGTCGTCTTCACCCTGTAAAAGGGATAGCCAAGATTGTAAGCGCCATGGATCAAGCAGGACCTAACATTGTACTAGACATTATTGGCGGTGGCCCATACGAACAGAGAATTAAGAATATTATAAAAGAAAAAGGACTAGAAGACAGGGTTAGACTCCTAGGGGAACGATCTAATGAAGTAATCCATGAGATTATGGAGTACTATCAAGGTTTGATCCTTCCGAGTCATTATGAAACACAAGGTATCGTTCTGTTAGAAGCCAATGCCCATGCCATACCTGTTATCGCATCCGATATACCGGCCATTAGAGAAACGGTAAAAAACAACTTTAACGGAATCTTATGTGATCATGAGAAACCTGAAGAGTTCATCAAAGCAATGAAATACATCTCAGATAATCCGTTGGAGGCTCATAAAATGGGAATCAATGGCATTATTCAAGTAGAAGAAAGCTACACCTGGGATAAGATTGCTGACCAGACCATTGATACTTACACTAAGCTTTCAGCATAATGATCAAAAGACTGCTACAGAGCAAATTTGCATCCCAAACCATTTGGGCACTAGGAGGACAAGTTGCCTTCCTGATGGCAAACTTTTTACTCTTCGTCATACTTGTAAACCAAGTACCCAAAGAAGTTTATGGTACTTGGGCACTTTACATCACTTTTATTTCAATAGCAGACTCTATACGTCAAGGGATGGTGCAAAATGGGTTATCTAGATTAATGGTGGCCTACCCTACTAACCTTTCTCTTAAATCTACAGGTACTGCATTGAACTTTACAATTGTGGTGATTTTAGGTCTTCTTTTAGCATTTGTTCCTTCATTATTTACAAAGGACCAAGCTTTGATTGAAATTCTAAGACATGCCTGGAAAGGGTTAGTGGTATTAGGATCTTTACTCTTTATAGCCACATTCTGCCAAGCAAAGCAAAAATTCAAAACCTACTTTCTAGTAAACCTGATCTACTTTATAACATTCGTAACTGTACTCTTAATTGTAAGATTTACGGCAGACCAGATCTCTCTAGTAGATATTGTAAACATCCAAACAGTGAGTTTACTCCCAGCTGTTATTTACTACCTCTATGTAGCCAAACTACACTTTACAGCTCCAAAAAAGAGACACATTATTCAACTCTTTCATTTTGGGAAGTATGCCACAGGAACAAACCTACTTTCCATGCTTTTCCACAAGGCAGATATTATCATGATCGCCTATTTCTTAGATCCGGCTTCAATTGCCTTGTATCACTTTGCGACAAAAATCATGAATTACGCAGAGTTGCCATTGCATGCTTTATCGCAGGTCATTTACCCTAGAATTACTGCGAGTTTCAGAAGTGGAAATATAGCGCAACTAAAGAATGAATATGGCATGTCGTTAATGCGATTGCTGATGTTCGTTGTACCCATTTCGATTGTATTAATGATTCTTAATAAAACGGTTGTACATGTTATGGCCGATGAAAACTATATAGAAGCTGCTCCACTAATCGCCTTATTAGCCATTGGTATGATGTTCAAACCATTAGGTAGAGTATTTGGACTCACATTAGATGCCATGGGTAAACCAGGTATTAACCTATACATGTTAGTAGCCAGCTTTGTAGTAAATGTGGTAATGAACATCATTCTGATACCAAGCTTTGGTGTTACAGGTGCTGCCGTTGCTACATCAGCTAGTATCATTCTCACCATCTCCATTGGACAGATCTCTATGAAAAAACACTCACCGGTCCGTCCATTGAAAGACTTGACTCAGGCAATCAAGTTTCAGCTTAAGCTAAGACAAAAAATGAAAAAGAAAACCATCGTTCAAAACGAAGTCATATTCAATTAAGCAGATATGAAAACTCCTAAAGTAAGCATCGTAACAGTTAATTATAAGCAACCTAAAGTCACAACAGAATTGTTGGATAGCATCGATAAACTAAGCTATCCCAATCTAGAAGTAGTTGTAGTTGATAATGCACAAGTGCATGATGACGCTGGTTTGTACAAATCACATTATTCAAATACTCAGGTGATTAATGTAAAAGACAATGCGGGCTTTGCGAAAGGAAACAATATTGGTATCAAAGCATCCACAGGAGACTATATCTTCCTACTGAATAACGATACTGAATTAGAAGATGGCGTGATAGAACGTCTGCTTGAAAGATTCGAAGGCCCTAATAAGATTGGTGCTATTTCACCCCTTATTAAATACTTCGATCATCCCGATAAAATTCAGTTTGCTGGATTTACTGAAGTGAGCAAATTTACTGGCAGAAACGAACTCATACATGAGCAACCAAAAGAGGAGTTTATAGATACTGCATACTTTCATGGAGCTGCAGTTATGATTCCTAGAGAAGTAATTAAAGACTGTGGTTTAATGCCAGAAGAATTCTTCTTGTACTATGAAGAATTAGATTGGTCTCGAATTATCAAGTCTTATGGCTACTCATTAAAAGTACTCTCAACCGTTAGCATTCTACACAAAGAATCAATTAGTACAGGTAAGAATAGCCCATTGAAGGTTTATTATCAAAACCGAAATAGGATTCATTTCATGAGGAAAGCCGCTAAGAAGCAATACTTAATATTTCTAGCCTATTTTTTACTCCTAGCCTTTCCTAAGAACCTATTATTCCACCTTGCAAAAAGAGAATACCAGCATTTGAAGGCATTTATAAAAGCATTCTATCACGGATTAATACTAAACCGTGTTGGATTCCAAAAAATATGAGCCCTAACAATTCAGGAATCTGTCAGTTATCGATAATAGTTGCACACTCAACGATAATTTCTAATTAAAGGACTCTAGGTGAGTAACTTAGTATTATAAATTAAAAGTTATGGAAGCTCTATTTTGGATTTCAGTTTTTATCATATTCTATCACTTTATAGGGTATGGCGTAATCTTAGCCATCTTAGTTAAGTTCAAAAAAAAGAAGCCTAATCTACCAACACTGGAAGACTCAGATCTTCCCCCTGTCACCCTTCTGGTAGCAGCTTATAATGAAGAAGACATAATAGAAGACAAGATTAAAAACTCACTTGCTTTGGACTATCCCAAAGACAAGTTAAACGTAGCCTTTGTAACGGATGGTTCAAGTGATGGTACTAATCATATCATTGAGAAGTATCTTGAAGCTACTTTGTTCTTCGAAGCACCTAGAAACGGTAAGATTTCGGCTGTGAATAGAGTTATGCCACTGATCGACACACCATATACAGTATTTACTGATGCCAATGTGATGATCAATCCAGACGGCTTGAGAAAAATGATTAACCATTTCCAAGATGCTAACATAGCGGCCGTATCTGGAGAGAAAACGATTTTAAAACAAGAAGAAGACTCTGCCAGTGGAACCGGAGAAGGATTTTACTGGAAATACGAGTCATTCTTAAAAAGAAAAGATTCTGAGTACAACACCATGGTGGGTTCAGCTGGTGAATTATTTGCCATAAGAACTCACCTATATAAACCTGTTGATAAAAACACACTGATCGAAGATTTCATCATTACCATGGAATTAGCAGCTCAAGGTTATAAAGTAGCCTACGAACCTGGAGCTTTAGCAATGGAAACATCTTCAGCTACCATGGCCGATGAACAAACGAGAAAAGTAAGAATTAGTGCTGGAGGTATTCAAGCTGTAATTAAGCTTTTACCGCTGCTCAACTTCTTTAAATATGGTAAACTGACATTCCAGTATGTATCCCATAGGGCATTGAGATGGACATTAATGCCATTTGCTCTTGTAGGCACATTTATTGCAGCTGTCGTTCTTGCCGGTGAGTCATGGTTTTTTGATCTGATGTTTAGACTGCAAACCATATTCTACCTGATTGCCTTTGTTGGTTATGCATTGCGTGAAGCTAAAACCAAAATCAAAGGGCTGCATATCCCATACTACTTTGTATTCATGCACATATGTGTAGTATTAGGCTGGATCAGATATTTCAGAGGAAATCAGAAAGTTACTTGGGATAAAGCCAAAAGAACTTCATATAAAGGAGATTTGTCTACTGTTAAGGTAGCCGACTAGGCTACCTTCTTCCCTTTCTTTTAGATTTAGAGCGGTTTCTTCCTTTCCTACTGACAGGATCAGCGGAAAAGTGAGATCGCTTTTGTTTTGTCCTTGATTTATTGTCACCTCTTCCTTTTCGTTTAGGCGTATCTACATCTCTATTTACTCGAATAGAGCGTCCATTCACTTCTACATATTCAAAAAGCTTATCAAAATCTAGTGGCTCAGTAGCACGCAGGTCAAAGAAACTACAGTTCTTCTGAATGGAAAAGTTGCTGAACTGCTTTCGATTAATCGAAGTAATATCTGATAAGAAATGAACTAGATCTCCTGCAGTCACACCATCTATTGCCCCTACATTAATAAAGTAACGCTCAGTCTCATTTTTCGAAGATACATTCGGCTTTTTACCATCATATTCGTTAATGTCTTCAGCCTCCTTATCTTGACTCATAAGATGGTCTAGCTGAGTAGAAATAAGCCTTTTTAGTAAATCTTCTTTAGACAAATGGTAGAACTTATCCGCAACTTCAGGCATCACTTTTTCTGCCAGCTCGTCTACCTTAGTTTCGAGAATTAGATTTGCCCAGTTATTGATTTTTACGCCTTGAAGCTCAGATTTCGTAGGTACTTCGATTAGCTCGAATGTGATATTATTCAGCTTCTCAAGTTCCCTAATCTTTCGATTCTCTCTAGGATTAATGAAAGCAATAGAAATACCTTTCTTACCTGCCCTACCGGTTCTTCCACTACGGTGCGTGTAGTTCTCAGGTTGGTCTGGCAATTTATGATGAAACACATGACTTAACTCAGCCACATCTATACCCCTAGCAGCAACATCCGTGGCAATAAGCAATTGCATGCTACGAGATTTGAATTTAGACATTACCGCATCTCTCTGGTTTTGTGACAGATCTCCGTGTAATGCCTCAACACCAAAGCCATATTCAGAAAGCTGATTCGCTATCTCTTGGGTTTCTCTCTTTGTTCGGCAGAACATTACCCCTCTCATAGCAGGATAAAGCTCCAAAAACCTACGAATAGCACTTAGCTTATTGCCGGTCTTTGTAACAACATACTGATGACTAATATCAGTATTGGTCTTTTGTTTGGTGTTCACAGCAACCTCGTATGGGTCACTCATATAGCTATTTACAATAGCACGAACATCTTTGGCCATAGTTGCAGAGAACAACCAAATAGAAGCTGAGTCATGCGTCTTTTCGAGGATATTGTCAATATCCTCCTTAAAACCCATGTTCAACATTTCGTCAGCCTCGTCTAGCACTACTTTCTTTACCCCACTAAGATTTACTGCTCTTCTTCTCATTAAATCAAGCAATCTACCTGGTGTAGCTATAAGTACATGTGGCGTATTTTTGAGATTTCTAATTTGTCTTTGAATATCTACACCCCCGTACACAATCTCAGACCTAAATCCTTTAAGTTTCGCAGTAAACGTTTGGATTTCCTTTGCAGTCTGTTGAGCCAATTCCCTAGTCGGTGAAAGAACAACAGCCTGTATTTGATCTATTCCTAAATCAGTAATCTCTATAAGTGGTAAAGAAAACGCAGCGGTCTTACCCGTACCGGTTTGTGCTAAGCCAATAAAATCTCTGTCTTGTTCGCCAAGAAGAAAGGGAATTGCCTTTTGTTGAATTTCGGTAGGTTGGACAAAACCGAGTTGATCAAGAGCACTCAATAATGAATCTGAAAGCCCTAGTTTATGAAACGTACTCAATAAAAATGCTTGAAAGTGAGCCACAAAGGTAGTCACTTCATTGGTAAGTCAACCTTATATGTAAGTATTTATCAAAGGAGATTAAGCTTCTTGATTAGATTCTCCTTATTCGCTCTAGAAATTGGAATTACTTTATTCTCAATGAGAAGGTTAGATTCTTCTATGTCTATGATCTTAGACAGATTAACCACATAAGAGCGATGCACTTTTACGAAATTATATTCCTCGAGCCTCTCTTGAACTCGCTTCATAGTAGAGTGCACTATATACCCCTTCTCAGCCGTTTTAAAGAGGGCATAATCACCTTTCGCTTCAACATAAAGCAAGTCATTGATCTTTACTTTAATGAGCCTAGAATCAACTTTTAGAAAGATATAATCATCAACAATTTTAGTCAGCTGAGGCTTATCCTCCGCCTCTTTCAAGCGATCAAATGCAGACATAGCAACTTCTATTGCCGCATTTACATCCTTTGCACCATAAGGTTTCACTAAATAACCGAACGACTTTCTTTTCTTCGCCCTAGCCAAAGTTCTCTCATCGGCAAAAGCTGAACTGAATATGATCGGGAAATCAAACTGATCTGTAAGCAACTCAGCCAATTCTATACCATCTATATCACCTGCAATTTGAATATCAAGTAAGGCCAGTTCAGGATCATGTTCGTTACACATTTCAATAGCTGTATCCGCATTATCGGCAATACCTACTACAGAATGATTTAATAACTCTAAGATATCTTGAAGACTTTCTGCGATCATTGGATCATCTTCAACGATAAGGACCTTAAGACTACTCATAGAATAATGTTTGGTTGAAAATTTAGCAATTCATTGATAAGATAATAATGACTTTGGTCATTAATAAGGTATCTCTACAATAAATTCTGTACCTACATCTTCTATACTGCTCACATCTATATGCCCGTTGTGCATTTCGGTGAATTCTTTGGCGATAGATAAGCCCAAACCAGACCCTTGAATGTTCTGAACATTTGTGGCTCGATAGAAAGACTGGAATAGGTTGCGTTGGTCTTTTTGCGGAATGCCTATTCCATGATCTTTAATGTGGAAACGCACTTTACCGATTTCATTGAAGCTTAAAGTGAATTCCGGATCTTTTCTCCCTTGGGAATACTTAAAGGCATTGCTTACCAGATTAGTCAATACATGATCCAGCAATTTCGGATCAGCATTTACTTTATGAGGAACTCCTGTGGTCTTAAATCCAAAGCTTCTTCCTGTCTGATTAGAAGAAATTCGTTTTACCACATTTTTAAATATGGCTTCTACCTCAAGATGCTTTCTGTGCACTTCAACCTTACCTGACTCAATTTTACCAAAGAGTAGCAAATCATTCAATAGCCCACTCAAACGATCAATTTCACCATCAATACGCTTGACATATTTATCAAGAACAGGTTCTTCTCCTGGATATAAGCTCTCAAATTTGAAGCTGATTAAGTCTGTGTTCTGCTTGATTGTGGTTAGAGGTGTTCTAAACTCATGAGATGTAAGGTTGACAAATCGAGACTTCAATTCATTCAATTCCCTTTCTTTTACAAGCGCTTTTTCCATCTCTTCTTGAACATTCTTCTGAACGGTTATATCGCTTACAAAAGCCGTAAAAGTAGTCACACCTTTACTCTTAACAGGTATAATGGCCAATTCTATTGGGAACTGCTCCCCATTCTTCCGCATGGCTGAAATCTCAATTTTCTGATGGAGTACCGGTCCCTCTCCAGTCTTTTTGTAGTGCTTCATTCCAGCCGAATGGGCATCTCTATATTCAGGAGGAATAATAGTTCTTGTAAGACTCTTACCAAAGACTTCACTGGCTTTGTAACCGAAGATAGCTTCTGCAGATTTGTTCCAGTCAATTACTTCTCCTTTCTCATCAATTGTGATTACACCATCAATGGCAGAATCTAGAATCGACCTTAACTTTCTTTCATTCTCTTTGAGATATGCCTCAGCCTCGAGCTGTTTTTGTTTCGCTATGGCATTTTTGAGTCGGTTAGCTGCTAGATTAGCCACTGTGGTAATGGTATCTAAATGCTCTTTTGTGTAGAAATTACGTTGATGATGCTCTGAATCAATTACACCGATTACTTTGTCATCGGCAATAATTGGAACAGCCATTTCACTCAATCTCATTTGATCGTCTAGAATATAACGATCATCTGATCTTGTATCTGCAACAATCTCAGCTTTTCCCGTAAGTGCAACCGTGCCAACTATTCCCTTACCAAATGGAATCGTTATAGGATCTGCAATCGACCTGTTTTTCTCCATTTTTGGTCCGTAGGCAGCCTGCTGTACACATACGCCCAGTTCATCACTACACAGGTAAATCACGCAATCTTCGAAACCAAACTCTTCAATAACGTTTTCGGCAATCTCCCAAGCTATCTCATCAATGGTTTCATCTTCAAGCAACTTGGTAACAAAACTATTGATAGCATTTAGGTATTGTTGTTTCTTTTGAAGCTTGAAATTCTGCTTTTCAAGCTCATCACGCGTATTTTTAAGGACTTCCTCTGATTTCTTCTTCTGCGTAATATCCATGTGGATACCGATGGATCCTCGAATATTTCCGTCAGCATCATAGATTGGGGCACCACTAATTAATGCCCAGCGTGGAGAACCATCTTTATGATTTAATTGAATTTCATAAACGGTTGCAGCGCCTTCATTACGCTTAGTGTGTTCTTCGTCTATGACCTTTCTCGTGGTGTCACTCACTAGTAGATCTGACGCTACATTGCCAATAAGTTCTTCTTGTGTGTATCCTGTAAGAATACACATGGGTTTATTCACATAAACCACTCTGTCATTTAGGTCAACTTCCATCAATCCAAACTGCAGATTCTCAATGATGCCTCGATATTTCTCCTCGCTTTGTCTAAGAAGTATCTGTGACTTATATCGTTCTGTGATGTTCCTGGCAATGGCTACAAAACCCTCGATTACCACTTCGTTCTCAATGAGTTGAACATTTTGACCTAACCAAAGCTCCTTGCCATTTTTGGAAATGCATGGAAATTCAAAATAAGTGGAGGGTACAGAATGCTTGATTTGATCTTGATAGAAGGCTAAGGTGCGTTCTCGCCAATCTTCTCTTACAAAAGAGAGAAAACTTTTACCTATAATCTCTTCTTCATCGTATCCGGTTACTTCTCTAACTCTAGGATTTAAATACGTAAACTTACCATGTGCATCGACTTCATATATGATGTCGTTGGCAGCTTCAACGAGTAATTTGTATTTATCCTGTTTAAACGAGTTTGGCAACCTTCATACGTATTTAGTGTAGAAAGGTAATTTGATATAAATCTTCCGAAGGTTCAATAGAAACTGGGAAAGATTGTCCATCAAGTTCGATTTTAGAAGTCTTCTCTTGCGCTACCTGTATCTGTTCAAATAAGGTTTTAGGTACAGACTCATTAACTACTAAATTGAAATATTCAATTAGATAAGTAGACACCCCATATCTCCCAACAAGCGTGCCCTCTTTACTGATAAGTAAATGGTGTTTCGGCATAACAGTTAGCAAAAAACGGCATCTATCATGCGAAATTTGGTCAGTTTCGATAACTGGTCGGTTTCTTTCGATAACTGGAATTATTTTTCGATAACTGACGCTATTCTTCGATAAGTGACTATTGTCTTCGGTTTGCCAAGAGCGGTGGGGGCTCTCCTGTAAAGGGATTGAATCGGCTAATCGTGCGTGCTTCTATGCCATATGCACGCATTACTGTTCTATCTCCATACTTATCTCTAATCTTATCCATAGCATGGTATAGATTGATGATTTCCTCTGCATCTTCAAATAGATTGATCTGATAACCACCTTCTACTAGATGACTAAAACGAACACCAATCAAGCGAACCAATAGTCTTTTGTTATAGAGTTTATCGAAGAGCTCTTTGACTTTCTCAATCAATAAATGATCTGCAGATGTATAAGGAATACGAGACTGTAAAGTATAGGTATTGAAGTCTGAATAACGAACCTTGACTGTAACACAAGAGGTAAGCTTCTGCCCTCTCCTTAATTGAAAAGCGAGATTCTCTGCCATAGCTAGAAGAATACCTTTGAGTTTAATCACATCTATGGTATCTCTATCAAAAGTACGCTCTGTAGAGATCGACTTTCGTTCATTATAGGGTACTACTGGCGAATTATCTAGACCATTCGCTTTCTTCCATATACTCACTCCATTCTTTCCCAAGACCCTTTCCATCAACTCTACGGGCATTTCTTGAATAGTCTTAATAATCTTAACCCCCAAGCTAAAAAGTGTCTGTTGGGTCTTCTCACCCACCATAGGAATCTTACTTACAGAGAGTGGCGCCATAAAAGGCTTTTCCTCGCCATAGTCTACTCTTAGTTGGTTATTGGGTTTGGCAACACCCGTGGCTACTTTGGAGACTGTCTTATTCTTAGACATGCCAAATGAGATAGGCAAGCCTGTCTCATGAATAATACGCTGACGTAATTCCGTGCCCATCTGGTAACTATTAAAAAAGCGATCCATGCCTGTAAGGTCTGCATAGAACTCATCGATAGAGGTCTTCTCGTATACAGGCACTGTCTCTTTAATAATCTCCGTTACCATCTCTGAGTATTTGGAATAGGTAGCTGAATTACCACGAATCTGAATAGCCTCAGGACAAAGCTCTCTTGCCCGTTTCATGGGCATGGCAGAGTGTACACCAAAAGCACGAGCCTCATAGCTACAAGCTGCCACCACCCCACGATCTGTCACTCCACCAATCAACACAGGCTTTCCGTTCAAACGGCTGTCTAATAAGCGTTCTACGGACACGAAGAAAGTATCCAGATCCATATGCATAATGGTCTGATCTGATGGATTGTGAATGATTTTCATGGAGGGGCTCGAGCTTCGAGCTTCGAGCTTCGAGTCTCGAGTTATATAAGACTAGTTCTTTAGGCTTTTCATAAGAGCCATTAGCATCTTCTGTTCTTCATCAATAGAAATCTTTAGACTTGCTAAAAGATCTTTATCAACTAAAGACAGCTTCTCAACAATTAAGACTTGGGTCTCTAGTTCGAAAGAAGAGCCAAGTGCAATTCTTAAAAAATTATTAAAATCTTTTTTACTGTCTCTGCTAGATCCTTCTGCAATATTTGAAGGTATAGACACTGCAGACCGATTAATCTGAGACACTAAACCAAACTTCTCATGGCTGGGTAAAAGATCTGTAAGCTTATAGGAACTAATAACTATATCTATGCCCTTCTGCCAGACTTTGAGATTTTTAAAATTTTTCATACGTGTATTTATAGAATATCAAACTCGTAACTCATAACTCGTAACTCATAACTCGTAACTCATAACTCGTAACTAATACTAAAACAGCTCCTGCTGCATACCTTGAGTTAACCGTAAAGAAATAGCGGGTCTAGACTTATCTGAAAGCGAAAGCCTACTACGCACGGCAGGTCGCTTTACCTCCTTAACATCTAATGCATCTAAGGCCTCTTCTAAAAGCCTCTCTTCCTTCTTGAGCAGAGACTCAACCGCTTTTAGAGCTGGTTTGGACTCCGTAATGGCAGACAACTTACTTTCTATATGCTGAATAGAGTCTAATGCTTTTTGTAAACCTTGCTGATAAGGCGCATTACCTTCTTGCTTGCTACTTTCTGCCACTATGGAAGGAATCCCAATGGCCAATAGATTGATTTCTTGTATCAGACCTGAGAGGTTGGTCTGAGAGAACTGTGTATTGAGCTGGTGGGTAGCCGAGACAATTTGCATACCCTGCTCAATGATCTTTAAATTTTTAAAACTTCTCATTTATGTCTTCGAAATATGTTGATTCATTCTTCCACACATCACTCGCTTGGAGTGCCTCACCACCCTGAGTAATCTCCGCCTTGCACAGTGGCACAAAGACGGAGACTAAAGGGTGTTCACCTAACATTTGGATTTGGGAGCCTAGGCAAATGCTTTGTCGAAACTTTTAACCTGAACATGCCCATGTATCCGGACAACTAATCAAAAAAGCCCTAGCAACTCTCCTTCTGATTTAGCAAAGGGCAATGCTGTCAAGTTCTCCCAGGTATTAAATGGTGTCTTTCTTTTTAGCACATGCAACCGAGAGATTCTAAAATTATTAGTATACGCTATCTGCTCATAATCACGGATAGCATTCAAGAACTGTAAAGGACTCAGACTTTGCGCTACTCCCATTACAGGTTCGTATCTACTGTTCAAAAAAGCCAGAGAAACTAAAGCGTTGAATAACCTTACACGGAGCGTATCATACACATCTATAATCGACTGCTTATTCAATACCTCTAAGTACACATCTCTATGTGCTCCATTAAATCCAAAACCATTCAAAAACACTTCAAATGGTTTTATTTGATCCAAAGCTCCTTGTACTTCTTGCAATATCTTCTCTTGTCTTTCCTCTGACTGAAAGAACGACATTAACCGAATATGAGCACATGAATTCTGACCGGAGTAAGCCCCATACTGCTTAAAGAAATCTTTCTTAAAAACCCTTACCTCCTCGCCTATTTCTGCATAAGGCAAAGCGATAATCAAGTATTCACTTAAAGCACTATACGAAAACATTTCCGGGGTTTCTCTAAACATCATGATTCAAATATACTAAATATATTAGTATATAATACTACAAATATTAGCTAAAAGTTTTAATCTTCTTAAAAGAGTAGTTTAGTAGGTAGGGAAAACCCAGATGAATCGTATACAGAGTCAAAACCAAAACGTATATGAAATCCATGAAACTACTCTTATTACCCCTTCTTAGTCTCCTATTTGGATGTGAAGATCCTGAGCCGGATCAGACTACATTAACAAATGAGACTAATGAGAATAGAATGCTCTTGGTTATGTCTGCACCATCAGTCAATGATACATATTACAGAGATGCCTTTAATTTGATTGTACAGTTTCAAATCAATTATGCGAAGGCTATCATGGGTAATGACAATGTGGTCATCATCACAGATAGTCAAACCAAGCGATTCTATGAAGATGAGTTACCTGCTGATGTACTCATTGAAGCTGAGGTTTACGATATATGGATGCGCGATTTTAGTACTGTCAACCCTATTAATCCACAACGTTTCCGATATACTTGGGCATCGATGACACGGCAAGAAAGCATAGAAGTACAAAATAGCTTTACTGCATTCGCTCAATCTAACAGCATTCAAATGGACGCTAATCAGTACTTAATAGATGGTGGTAATCTGGTTGACAACTATGCTGGTGCAGCGGTAACAACCACAAGATTCTTAGAGGACAACAACCTAACCTATGAGCAAGGAGTACAAGTGCTGAAAGACATCCTAGGTCTAACACAAGTGGCCATCCTCCCTCCTGATGAAGAGGTACTCGCGCATTCAGATGGCATGGTAAGCTGGCTAGACGCCAATACCTTATTAGTAAATGATTACTCTGCAGATGCTGATTTCAAAACACAAGTGATGAATGAACTAACAGGTGCATTCCCATCAGCAAATATTGTTGAGGTTCCTGTAGCATATACTCAAAATCCTCCTGGTATTTGGGAAGGCTTTGAATCGGCTTGTGGGGTTAATCTCAATGCCACAGTTACCTTTCAGAACATTTATGTTCCCACCTTTAACATGCCTCATGAAACTGAAGCATTAAGCATTATTCGATCTAATACTGCTAAGAATGTAATAGAAGTTGATGCGCAAGGGGTTTGTGCTATGGGCGGAAGTGTGCGATGCTTAACTTGGCAATTAGCCGGAGAAAACGCCACAAGACTAATAGAAGCCGCAAGAAATAATTGATCTCCTTTTGATTAAAGGCAGTTTTTAGCATCTTCTCTGTCACTTTTTAATTGAATTAAAATGGAGAAGAATAAGACGGTTGACGAATACATTAGTAAACACCTTAATCATAAGGTAGAATTAGAATTACTCCGTTCTATTGCTCAAGGCATGAACCTAAACGAAACGGTAAAATGGGGAGCTCCTGTTTACACGGAATCAGGTAAAAATGTTGTCGGGCTCGGTTCATTCAAGTCCTATGTGGGCTTATGGTTTTATCAAGGGGCTCTCTTGAAAGATGAAGCCAAAAGATTAATGAATGCACAAGAAGGTGTAACTCAAGCCATGCGACAATGGCGATTTGAAACGTTGGAGGAGATTAAAAACGAAACTGATCTCATCAAATCATATATAGACGAAGCCATTGCAAATGCCAAAGTCGGAAAAGAAATCAAGCCACAAAAGAAGCCATTAGAGATTCCTGTTGAATTACAGCATGCCTTAGATAACAATGAAGAATTGCGTTTGAAATTCGAGGCATTTAATCTGACGAGAAAGAGAGAATGTGCTGAATTTGTAGGTTCTCCAAAGAGAGAAGCCACGAGACAAGCAAAGCTTGAACAAATCATTCCTATGATTCTCAAAGGCATCAGTCCTAACGATAAATATCGTAAATGATCCAACTGGCCTGGCATTTGTAGAGCCTACCTTCTAAAAGGAACAAAATGAAAAAACATATAACAACACTCGCCTTATTACTTCTTGGTTTTGCAGCAATTGCACAGCAACAGGAAGCAAACACATTGCATGTAATCGGAAGATCGGAAATTGAAGTAGCTCCTGATCTCTTTGAGTTCAATATAGGGTTTACTTATACTACAGGTTCTATGGAAACCTCTATTGAACAATTGAACGATGCAATGGACAAAGTCATAAGTGCCATTACCTCTCAAACTGAGATTAAGTCAGATAGTATAAAAACTAAAGATTTTGGTACTCACGTTAATGACGGCAGATACGATAAGACTAAAAACACTACTTATTCGGCTTTTCAGTCATTGGTACTCACCATATCTCATGAGCAAGAAGAGATCATAAAAATACTCAATCTGATTACTCGAACTAATAGCAAAATCAATATTCGTACGCGGAGTTTTATAAGTGATAAAAGTAGAGCCGCCATTGAGGAAGATCTTATAAACATGGCTTTTGATCATGCCCGTTATCAAGGTAAACTATTAGGTAAAGCCGGAGACTTCAAGCTTGGTAAAGTTCGTTCAGTTAACTACACCCAAGGCAATCCATTTAATGAAGGAACCCGAGTCCAGTTAAGAGGAATATCTCAAATGGATGCAAGTAAGGAAATGGCTTTCGGAGACTTTAATGTTGAAAAGCAGAAAATCTCTAAGCAAATTGATGTGACATTCTACATCTACCAATAAAAATGAAAGCCCTCCTCTGTACTAAACACGGATTACCTGAAGAATTAGAGTTAAGTGAAATTGACAAACCCAAGATCGACCCGCATCAGGTTTTGATTAAGGTTAAAGCTTGTGGTGTAAACTTTCCGGACACACTTATTATTCAAAACTTGTATCAGTTTAAGCCTGAACTACCTTTTGCTCCCGGAGGAGAAGTATCCGGTATTGCGGAAGAAGTTGGTTCAGAGGTGAGGCACATTGAAGTAGGCGATCCTGTTTTCGCCTTAACTGGCTGGGGAGGTTTTGCTGAATATGCCGCAGCTGACGGTCACAAATGCCTGCCAATGCCCGAAGGCATGGATTTCATTACAGGAGCTACTACCATGTATACTTGTGGTACTTCTTTGCATGCATTAAAGCAGAGAGGCCAATTAAAAGAAGGTGAAAAGCTTTTAGTATTAGGTGCTGCGGGTGGAGTTGGGCTCGCAGCTGTACAAATTGGAAAACTTATGGGGGCCCATGTAATTGCAGCAGCGAGTTCTGATGAAAAGCTAGCCATATGCAAAGCATCGGGTGCAGACGAATTAATTAACTACTCGACTACCGATCTTCGTGATTACATGAAAACAGATCACCCAAAAGGTATCGATGTTATCTATGATCCTGTAGGCGATAAATATGCAGAACCCGCTGTAAGATCTTTAGCTTGGGGAGGTAGATATTTAGTGGTAGGCTTTGCGGCTGGTGCACCTTCAGCGATTAAAATGAATTTACCTTTGCTCAAGGGAGCTTCAATTGTAGGTGTGTTTTGGGGCGATTTTGCACAAAAACAACCTAAAGAGAGCATGGAGAATTTTCAGCAAATACTTGGTTGGATCCAATCAGGCAAACTCAAGCAACATGTTCATAAAACCTATCCACTGTCAGAAGGTGGTCAAGCCATTCGTGATCTAATGGATCGTAAAGTGATAGGTAAAAACGTTGTTTCTTTGGGTTCGACTTAAATATTAAACTTGCTTTGGACCTTAAGGCCTACGTTATGCTGAACTTGTTTCAGCATCTAAGAACATATAAACCTACATCCCAAGACTAATTCTCACAGAACACCCCTTGAGCGAAGTATAGTTTCTTATGTTCGAGGGTCATCATACCTTGTTTTACAAATAGATGATTAGCGAGTAAATCTTCATGACCATCTTCATCGTTCGCTTTGTAAATTGCTACCTGACCTTGATTCCCTGTAAAACTCAATATCCCAAGTACTTCAAAACCTTCCACTTCATTAGCCATTTTGGCCAGATGCTTTTGTGTTAAACGATTGGTTCTTTCTCTAGAAAGGTTGCTAAAGTCTGAATCGGGCTGAAAGCGGGCAAACTGATAGGTAGTCATTTGTACTTCAGATTCCTCCTTATCCCAAAGGGTGCAAATCTCTCCTTCTAACATATCGAAAGGATATACTTCCAATTTAAATCTACCAGCAGCAATAGCAGGATCAGAATCTAAAACCGCCTGCGTTTCTTCTAGGTTGGTATCGAAAATAAAGATTCCACCTCCTGTATAATATGGACCCGCTGCGATCATCTTGCGTTCTTTAATCAACCTGCCAATATTGGCCATATGCCCAGCCTGTAAGCTATCCACTTCTTTTTGAGGCAATTGGGGTCTTTCTGTATTTGTATTCAGAAACACAAAAGTATAACGCCCCTCACCTGTCTGAGCTTGAGCAAAAAATGAAAGGGAAAAGCATAAGATTAAAAAGTATCGCATGATTGAATTTGAGGAAAAGTAGATCCTGAAACAAGTTCAGGATGACGTTTATCATATCCGCCATTCAAACTACTGTTATAATCATTATCACAATCCTACTTCCTCAATTCCATACAATCATTAACTTACCATTCAACCTTGATGTATCATGAAGAAACTCACCCTTTCCCTCCTTTTCCTACTCGTAGGAATTAGTGTTATAGCACAGAATGAATTCGACAAACTTTTAGGGAATCATCGTTTTAGGTTTATCGGCCCAGAAGGTAACCGTGCGATTGCCGTTGTTGGTGAACGCGGAAACCCAATGGTCAACTACATTGGAGCAGCCTCTGGTGGACTTTGGAAAACCACTGATGGCGGTATTAACTGGAGGCCCATTTTTGATTCTCAGGACATCTCATCTGTTGGCGCAGTTGAGTTGGCGCCTTCTGATCCAAATCAAGTTTGGGTAGGTACTGGTGAAACGTTCGTGATTCGTCCGGCACACGCCATGGGTAATGGCATTTACTTCTCGCCTGATGCCGGAAAGAGCTGGCAACACAAAGGACTGGAAAAAACAGGTAGGATTGGTCGTGTGATCGTGCATCCAACAAACCCTAAAGTAGTCTATGCGGCAGCTTTGGGTCATACTTATGGTCCGCAACAAGAAAGAGGTATTTACAGAACAAAAGATGGCGGTGATACTTGGGAAAGAGTACTATTTATTGATGAAGGCACGGGTGCTTCTGACTTGGCCATTGATCCTCAAGACCCAAACACATTATATGCCGCTATGTGGTCGATTCACATCAACACCTGGGGATTGAATTCAGGTGGTGAAGGCAGTGGTATTTACAAATCAACTGATGGTGGTGATACTTGGAAACCACTAAATACCAGCAATATGAAGTTTGGTGCAGAGCGTCCTGTAGGAAAGACTTCGGTTGATGTTTCATATAGTGACCCAAACATTGTTTATGCCTTATTCGAGGCTGAAAGCCCAGAGGTTTGGCGTTCAGAAGACAAGGGAGAAACGTGGACCTTAATGAGCCGTGACCATGATTGGAACGAAAGAGCACCTTATTACACAAGACTAAGAGTGAATACGGGTGACCCTAATGAGATTTACTCCATGACCGTAAGATTCACGCACTCTCTAGACGGTGGTAAGACAAGAAACCGCAGACCCCCTAGAGGTGGTGGAGATAACCACGACATTTGGATTGATCCAACCAATCCTGACCGATACTTAGTCGCGCATGATGGTGGCGTGAGCATGACTTTAAACCATGGTAGATCATTCAATCGTATCGTTTTACCTATTGCACAGATGTATCATGTATCTACTGATGATCAAATTCCTTACAATGTATTCGGTAACCGTCAGGATGGTTGGTCATACATGGGCCCGAGTAATTCACTTCAAGGATACATTCCTATCGGTTTATGGAAAGGTGTGGGTGGCTGTGAATCAGGCTTTGCCAAACCAGATCCTGTAGATAATAACATCATTTGGTCAGGCTGTTACGATGGTGGTTTAGATCGTCACGATTTAAGAACAGGGCATTCTAGAGATGTACGTGTTTGGCCTGAAGCCGGCTATGGCTGGGCTCCTGCCGATATGAAGTATCGCTGGCATTGGAATTTCCCTTTAAGCTTCTCCCCACACACCAAAAACAGAGTATATGTGGGTAGTCAATTCGTGCATAAAAGTGACGATGGTGGCCAAAGCTGGCAAATCATCTCTCCTGATTTGACATTGAATTTGAAAGATCACCAACAGAGCTCAGGTGGTGTAGCCATAGACAACCTTATGACTTTTGATGGTGCTACGCTATTCGCCATTGAAGAATCCACACTTGAAAAAGGATTGATCTGGGTAGGCTCAAACGATGGCCAAGTACAGCTCACAAAAGATGGTGGGGAGAACTGGAGCAACTTAACAGCCAATATCCCTGATCTCCCTAAGTGGGGTACAATTGCCAATATTGAACCATCTCGTTACGATGCTGCTACAGCCTATATCACTGTCGATCTGCATCAGATGGGTGATTTTGATCCGTATATTTTCAAGACCACAGATTACGGTCAGTCTTGGACCAAGATTTCAGATGGTATTCCTAAATCAGAGTCAAGCTTTGTGCATGTGGTCAGAGAAGACCCTAAAAGAAAAGGCATGCTCTATGCCGGTATTGATAAGGGTATTTACGTATCACACGATGATGGTGCAAACTGGGCACGTCTTCGCTTAAACCTACCTCCTGCCCCTGTCTATTGGTTAGACATTCAAGAGCGATTTGACGACTTGGTTGTGGGTACCTACGGACGTGGTTATTACATTTTAGATGATTTGGCAGCTGTAAGAAATGCCGATCAAGCCCAAAACGAGCCCAAACTATTTGGCATTCGAGACACTTACCGATTCAACACGAAGGAAGGCATTAAAACTGATGGACCTAGCTTCAATTCCGGCCAAAACCCACCGAATGGAGTAATTATGAATTACTTCTTACCTGAAAAAGTGGAAGGCAGTGTGAAGATAGAAGTAAAAGCATTGGATGGCGAAGTGATTAGAACCTTAAACGGCAGAACGAATAAAGGCATTAACCGCTCGACATGGGATTTACGCTATGAACCCACCTACCGTCCAAAATTACGAGTAGCACCTCCAGGACGACCATGGGTACAATTGAACGGTGAAGGATGGAGACCACTGGTACAATGGGATCTAGACTTAATGGCCGGACAGACCGGACCAAGAGTAGCGCCAGGCACCTACAATGCCGTGATCTCAATTGAAGATAAAGACGGTAATGTACTCAACACCATGGAGCAGCCATTCAAGGTATTAAAAGACCCTTATGCTGTAGGATCTCAAGCGGATATAGAAGCTCAGGTTTCATTCTCTCTGCAATTAAGAGATGCCATGAATGTGGCTGTTTCTAATATCAACGCGATAGAAGTATTGCGTAAAGAATTGGAATCCATTATAGAAGAAGGTGGAAATAACCGCACAGTAAAAGAAGCGGTAAGACTGAAAGCTGTTGCTGAAGACATAGCCGGTAAGCTTTATGACATCCATTTAACAGGTGCCAGAGAAGATGCTTTCCGCTCTCCTATTAAGCTTTATGGCCGATTAAGTGCATTGGCCAGTGATATTAACAGCAGTGGCATTGACTTTAAACCCACTGACCAGCAAGGTGAAGTTTATGAAGTGTTGGATGAGCGTTTACAGGCCGCCATTGAGCAGTTTGATGAATTGATTCAAAATGATATCCAGCAGTTTAATAGAGCTCTGCAACGTCAAGATCGTAAGATAGAGATTGAGAAGACGGGTGGGCAGTAGAAGTTAATCAGTAATTAGTATATCAGGTAATTAGGAGTTTAAGCATTACTGTCTTGTAGTTAAAGGCATTCTGAGGAGTCCGAAGGACGTTCGAAAGAATCTCCCTAATGAAATAGGGGGATTCTTCGCACCAATTCTGCCAGCTCGGAGTGACGCTAAGCATCGATTGCAAACGATTAATACGATAATCTTTATCGATTTCTTATCATATATTTTGAGGTCATAATTTCAGGCGCTTTCTTGAAATACCTTTTGTATTTTGAGACAGAGAGTTCAACCTTAAAAAATTGATGTAATGACCTCAACGCAATCACAAGACTCGCTTCAGCCTATTGAAATCAATGGAGAAACTTTCTTCAAAATTGAAAATTCAGACAGGCTTCGTCCTTTCTTTATGAGCATAGTAAGTGCTTCTAACCACTGGATGTTTATTGGCAGTAATGGCGGTTTAACAGCCGGTAGAAAGAATGCGGAATTTGCGCTATTCCCCTATTACTCTGACGATAAAATTGTTGAGTCCACTGAGGTTACAGGTCCTAAAACCGTAGTGCAGCTCAATCAAAATGGTATACTGATCAACTGGGAACCATTTAGTCAATTTGGTAAAGAGAAATTCAATATCTCAAGAAACCTCTACAAGAATGAGTATGGTAATAAGGTAGCTTTTGAAGAAGTGAACCACGACTTGAGGCTAACCTTTAGATACGAATGGAGCTCTGCAGATAAATATGGTTTCATCAAAAAAGCTAGTCTTACCAATAATGGTGACACAAGAAATATCCGATTGCTCGATGGACTACAAAACATCATCCCTTATGGTGTAGGTAGTGATCTGCAAATGAAGCAGAGCAATCTGGTTGATGCCTACAAAAGAAATGAACTTGACCCAGCGTCTGGTTTAGGCATTTTCGCCTTAAGTGCCATTATAGTAGACAGAGCAGAACCTAGTGAAGCACTAAAGGCAAATGTGGTTTGGCAAAAAGGGCTTGAGAATGCTAAGGTTCTGGTTACATCAAAACAAATTCCAGCATTCAAAGCTGGCGAAGCTACTACTCAGGAAACTGATGTAAAAGCTGAAAAAGGGGCATATTTGGTTGAGTCCACTTTTGATCTTGGCAGCAACGCGAGTCAAGATTGGATAATTGTAGCGGACGTAAACAAGAACCACCCTACGGTAGCGAATATCATTCAAGATATTTCTACTGCCGGTATTGAGGAGCGGGTAAATGCCGACATTGAAGAAAATACCAAAGAACTAGTCAGGCTCACTGCTGCTGCAGATGGTCTGCAAAAGTCATCAGATACCTTAAAGAACGTTCGTCATTTCGCCAATGTCATGTTCAACATCATGCGTGGTGGAATTTTTGACAACAACTATCAAATCGAAAAATGGGATGTTCTCAAGTATTTAGAATCTGCCAATAAAGAAGTATTTGCTAAGCATAAGTCTGCTGTAGACGCCTTAGCTGATGAATTTACACTAAGCGAACTTCAGAAAGTAGTCAACGATAGTAAGGATGCTTCCTTGACAAGGCTTCTGAGTGAGTATTTGCCATTGAAGTTTAGCCGTAGACATGGCGACCCGAGTAGGCCATGGAACAAATTCTCTATCAATACTAGAAATGAAGATACAGGTGAGAAGATTTTAGATTACCAGGGTAACTGGAGAGATATTTTCCAGAACTGGGAAGCTCTAGCCTTTGCTTATCCGCAGTTTATGGAAGGTATGATTTTCCGTTTCTTGAATGCTTCAACCTTCGATGGCTACAATCCTTACCGAGTTATGAAGCATGGCTTTGACTGGGAAACTATTGAACCAGACGATCCATGGAGTTACATCGGTTATTGGGGGGATCACCAGATTATCTATCTATTGAAATTCTTAGAGTTCATCGAGAAGCATCAACCTGGAAGATTACAAGCGCTCTTTGCTCAAGAAACCTTTACCTATGCGGCTGTTCCTTATAAAATCAAAGGATACGAAGACATTCTTAAGAATACGAAAGACACCATTATTTTCGATCATGAATGGGATGCTCAGATTAGAGCAGCAAGAGATGCTAACGGTTCTGATGGTGCCATGTTAACTGACAAAAATGGAGGTGTATACCATGTCAACTTTATAGAAAAGATCTTAGCCACTACCCTAGCCAAGATCTCTAACCTAATTCCTGATGCCGGTATTTGGATGAATACCCAAAGACCTGAATGGAACGATGCCAATAACGCACTTGTAGGTAATGGAGTAAGTATGGTAACGCTCTACTACTTGCGTAGATTCTTAGCCTTCTTCAATAAGGTATTAGCAACTACAGATAAGCAAGAACTAAGCATCTCAACAGAACTTTACGACTGCTTCTCAGCAATCAATGCAGCACTAGAGGAGCACAAGGATAAATTAGAATCTGGCTTCAGCAAAACGGATAGAAAAGCATTTATGGATGCACTAGGTGCTGCCGCTACTACTTTTAGAGATGCTATTTACGATAATGGCTTCAGCGGAAGTAAATCAACACTATCAACTGAATACCTTGATGCTTTCTACCGATTAAGTAATCAGTACCTAGAAGCCTCTATTGAATCGAATGAGAGAGCGGATAAGCTCTATCATGCTTACAATATTGTTGATCTGGAAGAGAATGAAGCCGGTGTCTCCTACCTAGACGAAATGCTCGAGGGGCAAGTGGGTGTACTGAGTTCGGGATACCTAAATGCTGATCAAGTTTTAGGGTTGATGGATGCCATGAAAACCAGTGCCATCTATAGAGAGGATCAGAACAGTTATATTCTTTATCCAAACAAAGAATTGAAAGGTTTCCTTGATCGTAATCAGGTACCTGCCAAGGAAGTAGATGCATCTGCCCTGCTCAAGCAATTAGTGGCGGATGGTGATGTTACGGTAATTGAAAAAGATGTTGCTGGCGTTTATCATTTCCACGGTGCGATTAGAAATAGCTTTGAATTAGATAACGCTCTCAATAAACTAGATAGCAAATATACCGAGCTTGTAGAACAAGATAGAGCAGCGATACAAGCGATTTACGAAGGCGTTTTCAATCATAAGACCTTCACCGGTAGATCAGGAACCTTCTATGGATATGAGGGCTTAGGATCGATTTATTGGCACATGGTATCTAAGTTGCTTTTAGCAGTTGAAGAGTGCACTCTTGAAGCCATTGATGCTGGTGTAAGTATAGATACCATTTCAGGATTAAAAGCGCATTGTCATGATGTATTTGAAGGGATTGGTGTTCATAAGTCGCCTGATGTTTATGGTGCCTTTAGTGTTGATCCTTACTCGCACACGCCTTACTACAAAGGAGCACAACAACCGGGCATGACGGGCCAAGTAAAAGAAGATGTAATCAGCAGAATCATCGAACTAGGTGTAGATGTAAATGATGGAAGCATCAGCTTCTCTCCTGCCATCCTTGATAAATCAGAATTTATAGCTGAGGCGATCGACTTTGAATATGTAGATCTTAATGGATCGTTCAAAAAGATCTCAGTTCCTGCTAACTCACTAGTATTTACTTACTGTCAAGTACCGGTAATTTATACTTTGGCTGATGAGAATTCAATCTCAGCTACCATGACTTCAGGAGACAAAGAGACGATTTCTGGTTCCATTTGCAGTGCTGCTTTAAGCCAAATGCTCTTCAAGAGGTCTGGTGAAGTCGAAAAGCTTGAGGTGAGTTTGAATATGTAATCGCTGATCGTCATTCTGAGGAATTCCGATGTTTATCGGAATGATCGAAAGAATCTTGTTATCAGAGTGGGAGACTCTTTCGGTCCGGAATGCTCGGGACGCTCAGAACGCTTGCGCTGAAGCTACAGCGAAGGCGCAGTGACGTTGAATATTCGATTCGTCATTCTGAACGCTTGCGCTAAAGCTTCAGCGATGGCGCAGGAGTCCAAAGGACAATCGAAAGATTCTCATTAAATTGTACCATGACACATGCACGAGGAGGAACAGTATATATTCTTACTAATAAATCTCATAGTACTCTCTACACGGGTGTCACTTCAGATATTTCATCAAGACTAAGGGAACATTTAGAAAAGAAGTATTCTAAAAGCTTTACCTCTAGATACAATTTGAACAAACTGGTTTTTATGGAACATCTTTCTTCCATAGAAGAAACCATTGAAAGGGAAAAGAAGATCAAGAATAAGACAAGAAAGAATAAAGAAACACTCATATCCAGATTTAACCCTGAATGGAAAGATCTTTCAGAAGAAGTCCTGTATTGGTAAGACCGAGACTCTTTCGGTCCCGAATTCTCGGGACACTCAGAGTGACGTTATGGACTAGTTTAAACCATTTCAATATAGAACACATTAACCATATATGCTCATAGCCCTAATCGTTGTAGCCATACTCTTCCTCAGCATTTGGTTATTCCTCAATTTCAACCCACAGTTTGGCGAAAAGTTAAGTAAGGACGAGCTGGATAGATTCAGCAAATCACCTCAATGGAATGGTAAGATATTCGAGAATCAGATTGAGACGAACATGGATTTGAGTCTTAAACAGATTCCTGGTCTCCTGAGAAAACAATTCTTCGATCGAAAAGGAAGAGCACCCGAACAACCAATTCCTATTATTCCTTTTGATGCAGCAGAATGGGACAAAGACCAGAAGCCTAAATTTGTTTGGTATGGGCATTCTGTTTTATTGCTCAAACTCAATGGTAAAAACCTTTTGATAGACCCTATGCTTGGTGGAAATGCAGCCCCAGTAGCTCCATTTGCCGTTAAGCGTTTTAGTGAAAACACACTCGACATCATAGATACGCTACCTCATCTTGATGCTATATTAATCACTCACGATCATTACGATCATTTGGACTATGCCAGCATTAAAAAGCTAAGGAGCAAAACCACAACTTGGTTTGTAGCACTTGGGGTAAAACGACATCTAGTCAAATGGAAGATTCCTTCAGAGCAGATACAAGAATTCGATTGGTGGGATCAAACAATGTTTGAAGACATTGATATCACTTTCACGCCTAGTAGACACTTTTCCGGTAGAGGCTTAACCGATAGAGCCAAATCACTTTGGGGAGGTTGGGTATTTAAGACGCCAGACTTCAATGTGTATTGGAGTGGAGATGGTGGTGAAGGCCCACACTTTAAAGAAGTGGGTGAAAAGCTTGGGCCGTTCGATTGGGCCTTCATGGAAGATGGTCAGTATAACGAGTTATGGCATGCGATTCACATGTATCCGGAAGAAGCCGTTGTAGAGGGCATCCATGCACAAGCCAAAGTGCTTACCCCTGTTCACTGGGCAGGATTTCCTTTAGCCTTGCATCATTGGAAAGATCCTATTGAAAGAATCGTGCTTGAAGCCAAAAAGCGAGAGCAATCTATCTCCACACCAAGAATCGGAGAAATTGTAAACATGACCGAGCCACCTGCTTCTAAGTCTTGGTGGGAAGAGCATAATTAGTCACGTTCTTTCAAGAAACTCAGATAGCCACGGGAATAATCGAAAGAATCTGATTGTTCAAGTCTCTTATAATTCTAATTTACTGAGACCCTTCGCAAAGCTCAGGGATTCGTGAAACGCAAAGAATCTCTCAAAGGAATGGGTTAACCTTTCAAGCCCGTTTTTATCTTTGCATCAAAGATCAACTATGAAAAAGCTACCCTTGGTAATGGCTTTGGCTATTGCCTTCACTACAATTTCGTCTACTCCTATATTTTGGGGGCAAATTGGGCACAGAACCATTGGCCATATTGCTGATGGCATGTTAACGAAAAAGGCGCAAAAGCAGGTTAAACGAGTGCTTGGTCATGAAACACTTGCCGAAGTGAGTACATGGATGGACGAAATCAGATCAGATCGCTCTTACTTCTATGCCAACACATGGCACTACTGCACCATTCCCGATGGTATGACCTATGAAGAAGCACCAACTCAAAAAGGTGGTGATGTGATTTGGGCACTAGAGAAAGTGATCAAAGAATTAAAAGAAGGTGGTCTTAGTCCTGAACAGGAGGCAACTAATCTCAAGTTTTTGGTGCATTTGGTAGGCGATATTCATCAACCCCTTCATGTTGGTAATGGAAAAGATAGAGGGGGTAATGATGTAAGGGTAAAGTGGTTTAATGACCGTACAAACCTGCACAGCGTTTGGGATACTAAAATGATTGACGGCAAGCAGTTCAGCTATACTGAATTTGCTAACTGGATTAACCATCCTTCGGATGCTGAGGTAAAGTCGTGGCAAGCCGCTACTGTAAGAGACTGGGCAACAGAGTCTATGTCTTACAGAGATCAAGTTTATGAGTTGCCTGTTGATAGTACATTGAGATACGGCTATTCGTTCAAGAACTTTGATATTGTAAAGCAGAGAGTCTTGCAAGCAGGCGTTAGATTGGCCGGTGTAGTAAATGAGATCTATAAGTAGAAAACAACTAAGTACTCTATTATAGCCAAATGCTTCTCAAGGTCAACTGATACACCATGAGAAGCATTTTTTCTACATAGCCTTCAATCAACATTGCAAATCAAGCCCTCTTCAACCAACTTAAGGCTACTAGCAATAGTCTTGAAAATAAGAAAAGGATAAATCCATAGATTACAGGAATCATCATCACTTTTAGGCCACCCGCTAAAACAGCTGATGAAACATGGCTAGCCGCTTCAATGGCATCAAACATGCCCGCAAAACTTAAGCATAAGGTAAAAAACCCAAATACCAAGCTCAACAATCCCATTTCTTTAATTACTCTCAGTCTTCTCAGATGTACACCCTCGTTTTGATCCACGTTTGATTTGGAATAAGTGTATACCGAAAATGCGACTATAGCTAAAGCTAAAAGTGTAAGAATTGCCATAAAAACAGGACCACCTTCATTATATAATTTTACCATAATTTTTACTTTGTTTAGTACATCTCAAAGCTAGGTAGGCACCATTTATCTTGATATGTCGAATCCATTGCTTGGGCTGTTGTCTATCGTATTTGCTTATTTTTACCCAAGGAATTTAACACTTTTGACCAGATAGTTTTAATAAAGGATGCATAGGCCATTTCACCATTTACTTTTTTGGATACTCGTCTTTATTCTCCTGAACGGACTCTTTGGTTCTAAATGGCAAAGCTTCGTTGATGCATTCTACTTTACTAGTATGCTTTTCCCAGTAGCCATTGGAACAGCTTATTTTTTCAACAACTATCTATTCCCAAAATACCTGAGCGAAAAAAAGTATTTAAGTTTTGCAGTGTATAGTTTCTATGCTCTCATTGTTTCGGTAGCCCTTTCGCAAGCAGTGATTACAGGGGCATTCGTTCTATTGACTAATCTCAATTGGCAATTACTCGACCCATTAGTAAAAGATGTTATTCAGCTTCAGTTTGTAATCTATCTCATCGTACTCCTATTTGGTTTCATTCAGGTGTACCAAACCAATCAGAAAAGCAAAGAAGAGATAATGACTTTGGCTGAACAGGCTAAAGCTAACTTACAGGAAACCATCACCGTCCGAGCTAACAGACAAAACCACCAGATCAGGCTCAGTGAAATCGATTATATAGAAAGTCTTTCCGATTATGTGAAAATTTGGAATGGAAAAGAGCCTATTCTTACGAGAGAGAAGATCAGTCACTTGGAAGAAAAGCTTCCCAATTCATTCATTCGCTGTCATCGTTCATTTCTCATTAATGCCAACAAAATTGATTCATTGGCATATGATCAGGTTATAATCAATGGGCAAGAAATCCCTGTCGGACGGAAATACAAAGAGCGATTGAACGCACTGAAGGCAAATATATAAACCATTATTGGCTAGAAGTTTGCTCCTATGTGATCCAAATTGATTCATATGATATTACGATTCACTTGCCTTATTCTCGCTTTCAACCTTTCATTCACAATTAATAACAGAGGTTTTACCATTGAAGAACTACCAGAGTATGTTGTGATTCAAACAGAAGTCTTTACCAGGGGTACCAGCGGGCGTATTTTAGAGGTTGACGGTAGAAGAAAATCACGAGATGAAAAGGCATTAACAAAGCTTGAAGACTACCTACAGGACAAGAAAAGATCGGGTGTTAAATACCACACAGATTTGCTCAATGAAATGTCAGATATAGGTTATGACTTCATTCAAGCCATTAAAAATGATGAAGTTGATTACTTAGCTCGTTATATCTTCCGTAAAAAGGCTAAATTCAGAGATCAATAAATAGACACCACGCAAAATCAACACATGCAATTAGACCTGAAATGCGAATACGCATATCACCCAAATTTCATTTCGAATGACATTCATAATTCGCTCTGGAATGAACTGGTTTCCGTTCAAAGCTTAGATAGTTCTTTTTTGAGAATTGGTGATTATGTATCAGATACGGGTAAAATTATGTTTACAGACCAAGATCTAATTGATCAAAACGTTTTTCCTACTGAAGCTTGGGGTATAGTAAAACCATGGCCGAAGTATCTCCAAAATGTAAAACACCAAGTAGAAGATTTGATCCAAAAAACCTTTCAAGTATGTGTTGGCATTTACTACCCAGATGGAAATACGGGTGTAGATTATCATACAGATCCACCAGCATTTGGCGATACAAGCATTATACCTTCAGTGAGTTTAGGAGAAGAACGATTGTTCAGTCTAAAGGAGAAATCGAGTAGCAAGACAACTGATATCATTCTGCAACAGGGAAGCTTATTTGTTATGGGAAAAGGATGCCAAGAGTTGTACGAACATGCCCTGCCTATAGATGAGCAATACAAAAAGCCGAGAATTAATTTAACCTTTAGGCCTTACGGATATTAACGGCCTTATCTGTCGTTGATCTGCTACTTTAAATAGCGTTTAGGAAGAGGAAATTGAGCACTCTCCCCCATCCAAAAGACGCTTACTATAAACCATCGGTCTTTTCCTTTAAGCAATTGAATGCTGTTGATCCCTCTGGCAAAAGGCTTTTCGTCATCCAATGTTCTACGGGACTCATATGTAGAGAATACATGGGCAATTGTACCATACTCCTCTACTTTTCGAGCAATCTCTACTTCAAAGAATCCATTTTGCTCCAAATTAGTACCTGCTTGATCTATGTACTGTTGAACGGTCCAAGTTCTGTATCCTACTTCACCCGTTTGTGCATTCTGTCCACTCGGCATGAGTCTTCCTTCTTGAATAAAAAGACTTTTCATTCTATCCCAATCTCGCTTTTCACCAGCAGGTCCTGAAATTACATCGTATAAAGCTGCCAAAATTGAATCAATAGATTCAACATCTTTGGCATTGGCTTCTTGAGCGTTAAGACTTAAACATGAAAGAAAAATTAAGGCGATAGTGATTTGTTTTTTCATGGGAATCAAATTTTAATTCTGGCCAATTCAGCTTGTTATATGAACAGTACAATTGACCATTTGGTCATTTCACAATCTAAATAGAAAAAATTGGGTTCAATAAGCGTCTAAAAGTAAAAGAACTGGAAATATGAAAAAGCACAAAATCTTAGGAATCATAGTCATTACCACAGCGCTCATCTCAGTTAGTGCTAATGCTCAAAGTGTAAGGAACATCAAAGAAGCTGCTGATAATCAAAAAGAAATAAAGATTGGCAAAGAACAACTCGAAAAAGATATAGCTCAACTTGACTCGTTCAAAGAAAAAATCTCAGGCTTTCAAATCGCATTGGATAATGAACAAATAGAGAAAGCAAGAACCTTTAAAGTCGCAATTCTAAATGACATGAGGCGCGAAGTGGAACAGAGTGAGTGGAAAATTGCTCAAGATAAAAGAGAAGTAGCAAGAAGCAAAAATGAAGCAAATGCTTCAAGGAGAGAGGCAGGACGTTCCAATGTAAGGGCCAGAAGTGGAGACAGATCCTATGCCAGGGCCAAATTTGCCAGAGATGATCAAAGAGACAAACGAGATGATCAACGAGATGTTAAGGATGACCAATATGACTTAAAAGTTCAGATCGCCAGAACTGCTCGTCAAAAAGAAATATTGATCGCCTTGGAGACCTACTCGATCTTAAATGATGCACCAGGTAGTGAGAAAGTAATCGTAAGCAAAAGACTCTTAGACGAGTTTATTGGAACCATGGAGGCCGATATTGCTGCCACTAAAATTGAACTTAAAGAAGACAAAAGAGAGCGTAGGGAAGATAGTCGTGAACGCAGAGAAGATAGAAGATCAAGAAACTATTGATTCACTTAAACCTAATGCTTTAGAAAGAGTCCTGAAATTACAGGGCTCTTTTATTTCTTTTTAAATCCATGAGTAATCTGACCCCAGAATGTCTTTGGAAACTTAGAAACTCCCGGAAAACCTAGTTTGATAGATTGACCACTACTTGGGATATAGGCTGTTCCAAAAAGGTAATCCCAAAGACTTAAAGTAATCCCAAAATTGATCCCATCTTTCCTGTCTTCAGGAATGTCATAAGCATGGTGCCACATATGCATGTTCGGATTATTAAAGATGTATTTAAGTGGCCCAATATTCACTTTAATATTCGCGTGATTCCAATGACCAACAGCAAGAGTGAACAGATGAACAAAGAAGAAATCATCTATTCCAAAGCCAATCATGGCCAGCGGTATATATTCGATAGACCGATAAACCAGTGTTTCCATCCAATGGTAGCGCAAGTGTGCAGCAAAACCCATTTGCTCTACTGAATGATGTACTTTGTGATATTCCCACAAGAATGGCACCTTATGAAGTAGCCTATGCGTCCACCATTGCACGAAGTCTCTAACAACAAAGAGCGTTAATAACTGCGCAAAAACCGGCCAACTTCCGATTTCAATCGCAGCCAAATTACTCAAGCCAAAAACGCCTAAAAGGCTATTAAAGGCATCAACCACAACCGATGACAGCGCATTGAATATGATGAGCGTAAACAGAAAGAAATTAAAGAACATGTAAAAGGCATCTAACCAAAAGTCTTTTCGAAACTTCGGTTGTTCTTTTCTCCAAGGCCTTATCCATTCCCAAGTAAAAAAGAACAAGGAAATCAAAATGAGAAGCCAAAAGTAGTTTTGCCAAAGAGGTTTGTAATCATACTGAAAGGTGATCTCTCTCCACAAGTAATCAGCATAGCCTGTATATGCTTCCTGTACTGTTTGCCAACTTACCATATTAACTTATCGTGGTCTGACGAACATAATTAATTTCGCTCACCCTAAATAACTTTCTTGAAAACCTTTTATGTAAAGATTCATATAACACTTAAGGTTCCACAAATCAACCTAAGAAAACTAAGTTCTTGTGTTATTTATGTTACAATAAGAGCATAAAACAAACGGCATCTCGTCTAGATGCCGTTTCCTCATTCTAAGAATCAACTAATTCGACTGAATTGTGATGTTTTGAAAAAAGGACCTTTAGAGGTCCTTTTTTGACACAACCAAAATACGGGAGCCGTATTGCTACCACTCCTATACTGTGGTCCCAAAGTTTTACACTGTAACCTTAAGATGAATTTGGCTAAATAAAACGGGATAAATTCTCTGGAACTTGCTTCTGAACTTGCAAGCTTAATATGTGCTTACTATTACTTTACAACTGTATTTCTATTCCAGTTCTTAAGTAACTGCATTAAGTTATCCTTCTTTCTTACTGATACAGGAAGAATGCTATCATTATCCATCACAAGCACCCCGCCTTCGCTCTTCTCAAAGCGCTTAATATGGCTCACATTTACCAAATAGGAATGATGTATTCTGAGGAACTTATCGGAATCGAGCATATCCTCATAAGCTTTTAAGTTCTTCGAAACAAGAATATCTCTTCCCTGACTCAAAACGAATTTAGTATAACTGCCCTCGGCACAACACCACATGATATTATCGATGGGTACGATATGAATGCTCTCAGAATCTGATAAGACAATCTTTAATGCTTGATCGTTAGTGGCACCTAAATGACTCTTCAATACCGCCACTTGGCGCTCCAGACTCTTAATCATTTCAAGTGTTCCAGCCTTTTTAATTGCAGACACAAGCTCCTCAGGATCAATAGGTTTAAGCAGAAAATCTAAAGCACTACATTTAAATGCATCTATAGCATATTTATCGTGAGCCGTAATAAAAATTACTCTCGCAGGAAATGTCTTAAAAGTCTGGTACAACTCTATACCTGTACCATCTCCTAATTCAATATCTAGAAATACTAAATCGGGATCTTCTCTTAAGATGAGCTGAATCCCGGTTTGCATGGAGTCGGCCTCTCCCACCAATTCTACAGACGGGCAATAGGTAACAAGAAGTGCTTTTAGCAATTCTCTTACTTTGCTCTCATTATCGATTATAGCGGCCCTCATATTCTGTATTGTAATGGTAGTTCAAAGGTAACCTGAGTACCAATTACTTCTCGTGTATCATTGATCCTATCGCGTACATTGAAGGTAATATTTTTCTTAAGTTGTTTCCTCAACAGCTCAATTCGATCCTTGGTAATTTTTGTAGCCATCGACTCATGAGTAACGTCTTTCTTCATGGACATAGACTTTGATAAACCAATACCATTGTCCGTAACCATAAACTTTAGCTTATCTCCAATTTGCTTGAACGAAATCTCTATTAAACCATCCTCTTTGTCTACTATACCATGTTCTAAAGAGTTTTCGATAAATGGCTGCGCAAACATTGGCGGAATCATAAGCTCTGCAGTATCTTCTTCTACATCTGCCGTTAGCCTATATTCAAATCGATTATCGAACCTCATTTTCTGCAAATCAAGATAGTGCCTTAAGGTTGATATCTCATCTTCAAGAGATACCAAGTCTTTTCGACTGTTTTCCAGAATCCTTCTCATGAGCTTCGCAAACTTGCTTAAGTACTCTAACGCGTTCACACCTTGCCCCTTATTGATCATAAACAGCTGAATTGAGGAAAGCGCATTAAACATGAAGTGAGGATTCATTTGGAATCTGAGTAAGTCATTCTGTGCTTTCTGCTGCGCCAATCGCTCTTGTTCAACCCTACGCTTTTGGTAGTTATAAATCCATAAACTGGCCATTACGAGTAACCCAATAACAGTTACTAACATGTAGACCCAGAGTCTCTGTTTCTCTTCTTCTTCTTGTTTGAGTAGCCTTAATGCAGCTAGATCTTTCTCTTTTTGTCGTGTTTCGTATCTATTAGCCAATGCATCGATTCGCTTATTGGTCTCAATATTTGCGATGCTGTCTTGAATGAATGAGAATCGCTTCTGATAATAAAGGGCACTATCATAAATCCCTTGCGATTCAGAGAGTTGAATCAACCACTCAAGAGACCTGACTTCAGCAGGAGTAGATTCTTGAATTTGAGCATACTTATAACTTGATCTGGCAAAATCAAGCGCTTGTCTATTCCTACCTAGTTCATTAAGAGACTTACTTCTAAATAGATCTGACGTGATTAAAAAACCGTATTCCTCTATAGGAACGACCTGCTCTGTCAGTATATCGGCATACTTAATCGCATTGGTATAATCCCCCTTTAAATAAGACCCTACTGTCAGGCTATTTAGAGCATGTAACCTTATGGCTGGCTCATCAAATACATCTTCTTGAGCCATTCGGTAAGCAATGTCCGCGTAATGCAAAGTTGAGTCCGCATTTCCTAATCGACCATAAACAGTAGCCAAATTACCATATGAGGTAAGCACTTGAGTTGAATCTTTACTCAGTTTGGCCACCTCCATCGATTTATAATAGTATTCAAGGGCCAAATCGTCTCTTTGGATATTAGCGTAGGTCACTGCTATGGCATTCACGGCTGCAGCTTCCGCCCCTTTATTATCAATACTTTCAGCTATTCTGAGTGCATCTTCAAAATACTTTAGGGATGAATCGTATTCATCTTTACGATTATAAAAGTTACCCACCAAATAAGTAAACTGTGCATGTGCTACCGTATCTCCATTAGTAACCGCATGCGCGATTGTATTATTGAGCAAGTCCAACGTTTCCTCATCGGCATCTTTATATTTAAGATGTATGAAAAGCACATTATTGGCTTTATAAAAGGCACCCTTATGACCGCTCGTCATACCTTCATCGATCAAATCATTGATCTTAGCTTCAAAGCTTATAAAAGCAGTATCATAAGAAAGTGTATCCTGATAGTTATGTGTATAAATCACACGATAGAGTGAATCAATCTCACGAATTAATTCTTTTTGCTCTCTCTTCTGCGCATAAGCAATGGTAGAAAGCAGGCCCAACAGGAGTAAAAGGCCTTTACTAGTAGTTTTGATTGTGTTCATAAGCGAATTTTCACGCCCAGCAGATACACAATTTAGGGGATTGCAATTAAAATCCTTGAATCTAGGTGTCTTAGTTCATAAGTGTATACTCTCAATTCATAAGTGCCTTTTGCTAAAAATTTTTATTTCCTACATACGATATTCCTACCATTCTCATAGAAGATTTTTGATATCACAGCGGAGACGGAGTATATTAGAGTTTTGAATAAACTAAATCAATCTATATGAATCCAGTCCGTAAGTTTCGCCTTTATTTGGCGCTGACTCTTTCATTGGTAATGTTTGGTTCTAATGTATATGCTCAAAGTGACCCAACAGGTACATCAGCAGTTACCAGAACATTTGCTATCACCAATGCTACTCTAATAGCCAAACCTGGCAGTGAATTAAAAGAAGCCACAGTTGTTGTAAAGAATGGGCTTATTGTAAACGTTGGTAAGAACGTTACAATCCCGGAAGATGCAGAAGTCATCGATGCAACAGGATTATATATTTATCCGGCTTTTATTGATGGCATGTCAAATACCGGAGCAAAACGCCCTGACAACCCTCAGAGACCTCAAAATCTCTTTACTCCAGATCCGCCAAATGATTATGCAGGTATTACACCTGAAAATAGCGTGGTATCACAAATTGATATCAATAGCAACACCATCTCTAATTTGAGGAAAGTTGGCTTTGGTATTTCTCATGCCGTACCATATGGCAGAATGCTTCCAGGTTCCGGATCACTCTTGATCTTAAATGATGCTGAGCATATGGATGATATTCTGATGGCTAAAGACATTTCTCTTTACTCACAGTTTGTTGGTGCTCCAGGAGCTTACCCAGGTAACGTACTCGGTATTATGGCTAAATTCAGAAACCTCTATAGAAATGCTGAATTACATAAAAAACACGTTGAGCTATATGCTCAAAACCCATCTGGAATGGAAAGACCGACTAATGATCGTGTGAGCTATGCATTCCATCCGGTAATCGCCAAAGACAAAGCTATCATGTTCGATGCAGATGATATGCTAGATGTGAGAAGAGCAATCAGATTAAAAAATGATCTAGGCTTCAATATTATGGTTGCTGGTGTTAAGCAAGGCTTCTATGTAATCGAAGACCTGAAAGCAGCTAACGCAGATGTGTTCCTAAGTTTAGATTTACCTAATAAACCGAAGGATAGCAAAGATGATGATAAGTCTGAGGAAGTCTCTAGGCTTGAAGAACGAAGAATGGAATTCTACAACATGTATGTAGCACAAGCTGCTGATATGGAAAAAGCAGGTATTCCTTTCGGTTTCTCTGCAAGAGGTGCTTCTGCCGGCAAAATCAAGACTAGCGTAATTACTTACATAGAGAATGGTTTAAGTGAAGATGCCGCTTTGGCCGCATTAACGACAAACCCTGCGAGTGCATTTGGCATTAGTGATATTGTTGGAACAGTAGAGTCTGGCAAAATGGCCAATCTATTGGTTTCAACTGCACCATATTTTACCAAAGATTCTCAAATCAAAATGATGTTTGTCGATGGAGATAAGCATGTTTATGAGGTAAAGGAGAAAAAGGCTAGGAAAAAAAGTGATAGTGAAAGCACAGATGAAGCGCCTGCAGCAGGTGGTCCGTTTGCTGCTGTCTTAGGCACATGGAGTTATACCTTTGAGGTTCCTGGACAGGAACAAACAGGTAAAATGATTATCAAAATGGAAAATGGTGAATTAAGTGGTGTACTTACCAGTACAGATGGTTCGCCTGATGAGAACATGAACAACATCAACTATAGAGATGGCGAATTAACATTTTCTATGTCTATTGATGCTGGTGGCCAATCTGTAGAGATTGTTGTAGAGGGAGTTATTGAAGGCAAGGAGTTTGATGCAGAAGCCTCCGTTGCTGCATTCAACGTGTCTTTCCCATTAAAAGCTGTTAAAGACGAAGACGGTAAGTAAGGATTGAAAAAATGAAAAAGATGAAAAATATATTCACCCTCCTACTTTGTTTGCTGAGCACTTTGGCTTTAGCACAAAAACCAAAAGGAGATGTACTATTTAAAAATGGTACGGTACTCACCATAACCAATGGTGAACTAGAAAACACAGATGTTCTTATAAGAGACGGTAAAATCTCTAAAATCGGTAAGGACTTAAGAGCGCCAAAAGGTGTTGAAGTAGTTGATATCTCAGGTAAATTCTTAATGCCAGGTATAATCGATGCTCACTCTCATATTGCTGGTTCTGCGATCAATGAAGGTACTTCACAAGTAACTTCAGAAGTAAGCATGGAAGATGTTGTAAACCCGCTTGATGTTCAAATTTATAGAGCATTAGCTGGAGGAGTAACAAGCATTCACCTGATGCACGGTTCTGCCAACGTTATTGGAGGACAGAATGAGACCATGAAGTTAAGATATGGTACTACTAACCCAGACGATCTGAGATTTGAAGGTGCGCCAAGAACTATCAAGTTTGCCTTAGGTGAAAATCCTACAAGAGGTGGTAGAGCAAGAGGTATTCAGCCTCAATCTCGTATGGGTGTTGAGAACATGATTAGAAGCTCATTCACTCAGGCCGTTGCTTATGAGAAAAAATGGGAAGCGTACAATAAGGATACTAATCCTAGAAAAGTAGCACCTGAGTATGATCTCAGAATGCAGACGCTAGTTGATATCATGAATGGTGATATCATTGTTCACTGCCATTCTTATAGAGCAGACGAAATCTATATGTTGATGAAAGTATTCAGTGATTTCGATATCCCTACTATTGTTTTCCAGCATGCAAATGAGGCATACAAAGTAGCACCTGAGTTAGCCGCTTTTGGTGCAAGTGCATCAGTTTTTGCTGACTGGTGGGCATATAAACTAGAGGTATACTATTCAACTGCTTACAACGCGACTATCCTTCAAGAGAATGGTGTGCTAACCTCAATCAACTCTGATTCTGGTGAGCTCATTAGACACCTATTCCACGAAGCGGCTAAAACGCAGAAGTATGGAAATCTATCTAACGATGCTGCGCTGGCTATGATTACATTAAATCCAGCTAAGCAATTAGGTATAGCTGACCGTGTAGGTTCAATTGAAGAAGGTAAAGATGCTGATATCGCAGTTTTCGATGCGCATCCCCTATCAATCTATGCTATACCGCAAATGACATACATAGATGGCGTGAAATACTTCGACATTAACAATGACAAATCTGATCAGCGTATTTTCATCAATCCTGAGTCTTCTATTGACGAAGTTCAACTCTTTGAGAAAATGGACTACAGACATAGATGTATGGAAGGTACCGCACAATTCTTCGGAGCAAACCTATTTAAGCATAAGCACTAAGAGATCATGAAAAAACTAAGAATAAACATTATTGCTTGCCTTTTGGCTTTGGTGCCAATGCTTATCACAGCACAAGAAGATGATCAAGTAATGAAGGCGCGTGGAGGTAAGTTCGCCTTAACAAATGCCAAAATATATACAGTTACTAATGGTGTAATTGAAAATGGCACATTGGTAATTAGTAATGGAATTATTGAAGCAGTTGGAACCAATGTATCTATACCTGCAGATGCAGAGGTCATTGATGTAGAAGGAAAAGAAATTTATCCGGGTATGATCGATGGTGGTACAACCTTAGGTCTGGCTGAAATTGGTTCAATAGCAGAAGCCAATGACTATAGAGAATTTGGTGCGCTTACACCTCAAATGCAGGCCTTAACCGCAGTTAACCCAAACTCAGTAGCCATACCTGTAACCAGAGTTAGTGGTGTAACAACCGTTTGGACTATGCCAAGAGGAGGCGTTTTACCTGGTACTGCAGCTAGCATTAATCTTTTCGGATATACGCCTGATCAAATGGATGCCGGTTCAAAAGGAGTTGTAATGAACTTCCCTTCTACTGCCGGTGGAAGAAGATTCAGAAGACTCTCTCCTGAAGAAGTGAAGAAGCGTCAGGAAAGAGCTTTAAAGCAAGTTAACGATGCTTGGGACAAAGCTGAATTATATGCTAAAATCGAGAATGCCGATGATGTAAGAGCTTATCCTGAAATTGAAGCACTTGTGCCAGTTGTAAAAGGCGAAATGATGCTCTTTTTAGAGGTGAATGCAGCGAAAGACATCTTAAGTGCTATAGAATGGGTAAAAGACAGAGGCTACAAACAAGTAGTATTAACAGGTGTATCTGAAGGATGGAGAGTAGCAGACGAAATTGCTGAATCAGGTCTTTCTGTGATTACGGGCCCTGTTCAGGCGGTACCTACTCGTCAGTCTGATAGCTTTGATGCTGCTTATGCAAACCCTGGTTTACTTCAGAAAGCCGGTGTTAAAGTAGCCATCAGAACGATGGATGCTGAAAACGTAAGAAACCTACCTTATCATGCTGGTTTTGCAGCTGCATATGGTATGGGACGCGAAGAAGCACTTAAAGCGATCACCATCAACGCTGCTGAGATTTTAGGCATTGGTGACCAATTAGGATCTATTGAAGTAGGTAAGAAAGCAAATGTGTTTGTGGCTACAGGAGATCCTTTTGAGACGTCTACTAAGATCACTGACTTATTCATCGATGGATATAAGGTACCAATGACGTCTAGACAAATTAGATTATATGACGAATTCTTGAATAGAAATCCACAGGTTGATAAAACCAAAAATGCGATTGATATCAAGAAAAGATAACAACACCACTTCAACCTTAACCTAAGTAGAAAGGCAACTCAATGAGTTGCCTTTTTTTATACATTAGTGTTATCTATAAACGCCCCTAATCACACGCATTTGAATAGTATCAAACATGAATTTGGCTTTATCAAAAGCCTAATCAAGCGAGAAAAGGCCCTCAAAACGCTTCGCAGAGGCTGGAATAAGGATTATTTCAAGCGAACGATAGGCGTCTACTTTATAGCTGAGATCATCCTAACATTCACACTCATCCTCCCTATTTACTATTTATTCGAAAGTTATTTCGAGACTTTCGACATGGGAATAGAGACCAAATCAGAAATCTTAATATTTGGTGTATTGCTAGGACCATTTATTGAAGAGCTGATTTTTAGATGGCCATTAGTTTATAGTGAAAAGCATTTCAAACTATTCTTTTATGGCATTGCCTTGATATCAATTGGCATTTATTGGCCTATTGGACTCGTACTTTTGATATTTTCAATCTTTGCGTCTGTGAATAGTTGGGATAATTTGAAGACAATTAAACCCAAAAAAATACATGCTAAATATGCAAAAAGCATCTTCTGGTTCAGCGTTATTGCATTTGGCTTGTTTCATATATTCAATTTCGATTTTAAATCCATTCCCATTTATCTCTACCCTATAATGGTAGTTTCTCAGCTTATTGGTGGTCTCTCTTTGGGTATCGTAAGAATTCGTTTCGGCTTGAGGTATGCCATCATCAATCACATACTTTGGAATTTCATGGTATTCAGTGGCGAAATATTCTTTGAATAAATTCTCTGTAATTCAACTATTTTTGCGTTTTGGTTGTTAGCCTTCGTAATTAAGAAGAATCATGGCAAAAAGAGTTGTAGTAGGTCTTTCTGGTGGTGTTGATAGTAGTGTAACTGCTCATTTATTAATGGAGCAAGGCTATGAGGTAATTGCTATGTTCATGCGCAACTGGGTAGATGATTCGGTGATTATCTCAGAAGAGTGTCCTTGGATAGAAGACAGCAACGATGCACTAGCAGTGGCAGAGAAGTTGGGCATTCCCTTTCACGTGATTGATCTCAGCGAGCAATACAAAGAACGTATAGTCGACTATATGTTTGCTGAGTATGAGAAAGGAAGAACCCCTAACCCAGACATTCTCTGCAACAGAGAAGTTAAGTTCGATATCTTCTTAAAGGCGGCTATGAAACTGAAAGCTGACTTTGTAGCTACAGGACATTACGTACAGAAAGAAACCATTGAAAAAGATGGTAAAGAAATTCACAGGCTTCTGGCAGGAGCTGATCCTAATAAAGACCAGAGTTACTTCTTATGTCAATTGAGTCAGGAGCAATTAAGCAAGGCCCTCTTCCCTATTGGACATTTACAGAAGTCTCAGGTGCGAGAGATTGCCAAAGAATTGGATTTGGTTACTGCTGAAAAGAAAGATTCTCAGGGTTTATGCTTTATCGGTAAAGTCAGACTTCCGGATTTTCTTCAGCAGCAGTTGCAGCCTAAAACAGGTGTTGTTAAAGAGCTAGCAGCAACAGATTCAAATTTCGATGATTTCAGAATCAACGGTGATAAAGTGTTCGACTCTAAGCGAGAAGAATTAGAGTTCTTGACAAAGCCCTATACCTATACTCCTAAGGATGGCAAAAAGGTGGGTGAACACAATGGTGCCCATTACTATACCATAGGTCAAAGAAAAGGGCTTGGTATTGGCGGAACACCAGAACCTCTTTTCATTATTCAAAAGGATACAGAGCATAATGTAATCTATACCGGCCAAGGTGAAAACCATCCTGGGTTGCTCAGAAAAGGCTTATTTGTTCCGAATGCTGAAATGCATTGGGTGAGAGAAGATCTAAAAATGGAGGTTGGTTATGCTAAAAGGTTCTTAACTAGAATTCGTTATCGCCAGCTCTTAGAATGGGCTGAGCTCTTTATGGAACCTGATGGAATCTACATCATCTTCGATGAGTTCCAAAGAGGCATAGCACCGGGACAATTTGTGGCTTGGTATGATGATAATGAACTCATTGGTTCTGGAGAGATCGCCTAGACTTATATTTCATTAATGCTGTAAGTAAAAATTCCATCCGCTATAGAAGCAGAATCTTATTTTTGTTGCCTTCATTTTTTGTTATTGATTGAATAACTTAATCGAAACAAACACTTCAAAATGAAAAAAATCGGAACTCTCATAATACTACTTACTTTATCTCTTCCTGCGATCGGACAGCAACAACAACCGCGTCAAAGCCAGTTGTACATTCCACAGTATTCTGATTTAGCTAATAAACAAGCTAGAGGTTTAGTCAGAAACTTGGAAGAATTTATAATTTACGAATCTAACCCCAATCTTGGACGACAAAGATCGCCATCGGAGCTCAAAAAATTTCGAGAGGAACTACGGCAATCCGAAGGTTGGCATGCCAGTCTCTTTCAAGCCATAGTACCGATTTTTGATAAAAGAATAAAGGAGTTGGATAGTTTGACTGGAGGAGCTGCTTCAAAGGGCCCCAAGCAACGAACTTTGTATGAAAAACAAGAGCTCAAAAAGCTCAGGCCTTCGGTAGATCAAAAATTTCGTCAGCAAGTTATTGAAGCTATGGCACCTGTTGTGAGTAATGGCAACACTGCCAAATATTTCAATATGTGGTTATCGAAAGTTAATCCTACAACTGGCCAACAACAATCCAATTTCCCTTTTGGGTTTAGTAACAGACTAGAATAAAACCAGAAAATCTCTTACCAATTAAACCTTTCATTCATTTGTTAATCAAAGCATTGAAATTGAACGACAATGAGAAAGACATTTATATTATTTAGTCTGCTGATGCTAGTAGCATTTGCAGCGCAAGCACAAAGAGGTGGTGGCCAAGGACAGAGACAACGCCTGTCACCAGAAGAGCAAGCAACAGCTCAGGCAGAGCGCATGCAAGAAGAGTTTGGCCTATCAGATGAGCAATACGAAAAGACTTATGAGGTACTCTTATCTTCTGCCGAAGCACGTAGAGAAAAAATGGAAGAGGCCATGGCGGCAAGAAGCCGAGAAGGCATGAGAGAGGCTTTTCAGGAGATTCAAGAAGAAATGGATAAAGAGCTAAAAAGTATTTTTTCTGAAGCGCAATGGGCTAAATACGAAGAGTGGAAAGAGAACAGACCACAGAGAAGACGTAGAGGCGGTAACCGTAGAGGAAATTAAAGATTATATACGTAGTATGTTTTGGTTGTGGGCGTAAGGAGAAATCTCCTTACGCCTCTTTTTTTTATTCGTTTCTTAACGATTCTATCGGATTACTATGTGCCACTCTCAAGGCTTGTATTGATATGGTGGCTAAAGCGATAATAACTAGCACAACAGCTGGTATGATTAAATACTCAATACTGAAACTAATTCTGTAAGCATAACTAGAAAGCCACTCCTCCATACCTAAAAAGGCTAGTGGCGAAGAAATCAGGATAGATAACCCGATAAGCTTCAAGAAATTGATAGAGAATAAACGCACAATTGAGTTGACGGAAGCTCCTAAGACTTTTCGAATCCCAATCTCTTTCACTCGTTGTTGCACTTCATACAATACCAATCCAAAAAGGCCTAGAATCGCCACAAAAATGGTAATGACAGAGAATGAGGTAAAGATGACACCAAACTGCTGATCTGCATTATAGAGTTGATTAAACTTATCGTCTAAGAAATAGTATTCAAAATCGCTTTCTGAATATATATCTCGATAAGTCCTTTCCACTTTCTCTATTAAAGCGCTGTAATTATCACTGGCACCTTCTAGTTTAATAGAGACATACTGTGCCGAACTTAAATTCTTATCAAACATAATGAACATCGGATCTACGTCTGTTTTGAGTGAATTATGATTGTAGTCAGATATCACGCCAATAATCTTTCTTTCCCAATTCAACTTTACTGGACTTCCGATAGCCGCCTCATTAGTCTCATAACCTAATAATTTTCTTCCGGTCTCATTAAGAATCAAACCGTGATTTAATGGCGAGTCTTTCGCATAGGCTTGAGCATCTAGGCTATTATCAAAATTTCTTCCTGCTAACACTTCTATACCTAGTGTATTGAAATAAGCAGAGTCCACTCGGTACATATAGAAGTTAAGGTTCCCTCCTACATTGTTTTCCAAAGATTCTAGGCCGGTTGTACTGTTTAAATCAATTGTACCATTGCCCATCATAGTTTCTGAAAAAGCTACATTCTTAATCTCAGGCAGTTGATTTAGTTCATTTCTTAATGAATTCAGTTTCATCGAAATCACATCATCACCATCTGGTAAAAGAGGCGTTCTAAGTACCAAAACTTGTTCCTTATCAAATCCCAGCTTTAATGTTCTCATGTAATTCACCTGCTGATAAATGGTCATAGTGCCCACAAGCAAAAGCATGGTAATTAAAAACTGAAATACAACTAAAGACCTACGCAACAACGAACCCTTTTTGGAGTCTCTCATTTTACCTCTTAACACTACCAATGGCTTATAATTAGAGAGAATAAATGCAGGATATAAACCTGAAGCAAATGACCCAACAAAATAGAGCGTCAACACTTGCCAGAGTAATTGCGTGTCAGCTAATGGGTTAATGCTTAAGGATAAACCACTGAACTGATTGAATATGGGCAATACAGCTTGTAAGAGCGTAAAGGTGAGCACCAAGGCCAAGAAATTGATCAAAAATGACTCAGTCAAGAATTGAAATACTAACTCCGATTTGGAGCTTCCCAATACCTTTCTAACCCCTACCTCTTTAGCTCTTTCTAATGATTTGGCTGTCGCTAAATTGATGTAATTAACCCAAGCCACTAGCAGTACGAATCCTGCTACTAGCAAGAGTATTTGAACAATCTTATAATCTCCATTAGCTTCCGCTTCGTAAGATCTATCAGAATAGAGATGAATATCCGTTAAAGGCTGAGTTACAATAAGCTCTTCTCTATCGGCTTCAACACGTTTGTCTATACTGGCATTTAGACGCTCGTCAAAATCATCACTCAATGGCTGATTTGCCAAGAGATAAACGAATTCGTTGTTACCATTCCAATTCTCTAATTCCCAACCTAGATACTTCACGCCTGATTCCCAAGAAACAAGAATGTCGAAGCTCAAGTGTGTGTTTTCAGGAACATCTTTGATGATAGCAGAAACGACCATCTCCACTTCTCCCCCACCTGGAACTAGCGATAATTTCTTGCCCAACGGATCTTCATCACCAAAATACTTTTTGGCAATAGTCTCTGTTAGGATCACTTTATCTGCCTGAGTCAAAGCTTCTTCAGGGTTTCCTTTGATTACTTGCCAATCAAATATTTCCAACCAGCCCGGATTAGCGAAATACACCCTGTCTTCGTTGAAAGCTACGTTTTCGTTTTTAAACAGTATTCTACCGATATGTCTCACCATACCATAGTTTTCAATCTCTGGGAATTCTTCTACAGCTAAGCCACCTAAGGCAGGATAGCATTGTGCATCTCTATCTTGAAGCACATCTCCATTATAGATGTCTACAGATGTTCTGTAAATCAGCTGAGAATTCGGGTGAAAGTTATCAAAGCTCATCTCGTATTTGGCATAAGCCAAAATCAATAGGCAGACCGTCATGCCAACGGTTAGACCAAGCGTATTGATGAAGGTAAAAGCCTTTCTCTTTCTAAAGTTTCTTAATGCGATGGCAAAATGATTCTTGTTCATGTTGTTGTATTGTGAATTTGACTATTCGTTTCTAAGTGATTCTACAGGATTCGCTTGCGCAACTTTTAGTACTTGATAACAGACCGTGACAAGCGTTAAGAGTAATAAAATGGCAACCGGAATTAGGTAAAGACTAACGTCTATGGTCATTTGGTTAGCGAATTCTGCCAACCAATGCTTGAGCAAGTAAGTACCAATAGGAAGTGCTATCAGAAGAGAGATCAGAAGTAATATGAAATACTCCTGCGTAAGCAGTCTAAACAATTGAGTAACCTCAGCTCCTAATACTTTTCTAATGCTTATCTCTTTTGAACGCTGAGTAATGTTGTACAGTGAGAGTCCGAACAATCCAAGTACCGTTATGATAATGGCGAGGACAGAAAAGAATCTAAAGATCTTCCCAAACAGTCTATCAGCAGCATATTGTCGGTCGAAGTAGTCATCAAGAAAGAAATAATCATAATGACTAGATTCGAAGGATTCATTAAAGATCTCACCTATTGACGCAATGGTATTGGGTAAATCCTCAGTCCCCAGTTTGATGGAAAAGAACCTCACACGATCGTGATTGGTATAAAACAGTGGTTCCTTCTCCTCTTTCAACGATTCATTGCTTATATCATCTACGATCCCTACTAACTCATAAGGCTCCATCATGTAATAGACTGTCTTCCCTATCCAAGATTCAACTTCATTGTCAAATAGATCATTGGCTGTAGATAAGCCCATGAGTAAAGATTTTTCATCGTTAAATTCCGATGAAAAAGCACGGCCGTGTTTTACCTCTATTTCATAAAGATCTATGAAAGCAGAGTCTATGGCAATCACCTTGCCGTAGGTAGATTTCACATCTCGTTCTGTACCGAGCCTTACCCAACGCGCATAAGTGATGTAATTGCCTGGGATTTCAGAAGAGGCACTTACCGCAGAAACACTTGATAATTGATTGACCCTATTGATAAAAGTGCTCTTAGCTGTTTGACGCTCACCTTGTTCTATAAAAGGCTTCTTAACAATTAAAGTCTGTTCGATATTCATACCCAAAGACTGATTTTGGATAAATGATAGTTGGTGGCTTATACCGAGTGTACCAAACAGCAATAGAGCGGCAATAGCATATTGAAATGCCGTAAGACCCTTACGCAAAACGAGCCCTCTTTTGTCAACTTTAGACTTACCTTTTACTACAGTAACAATCTTTTGATTAGCGAATAACACAGATGGATATAAACCAAACAGCAAGGCGCCAACAGTAAAAGCTAATAAGGTTAGACCTGTTTTTAATAAATGTCGAGGACCAAAAAAGTCTAGGTCTATAGCCAAAAGATCTTCAAAGAAACCAACGGTTAGCTGAATTATCGTGATCGCTAGAATGATGGCTATCGTATTGATAACAAGCGATTCCAAAAGAAACTGAACGATCAGCTGGCTTTTTGGCGAACCCATCACCTTTCTTATACCGACTTCTTTTGCTCTATCAATAAGTTTAGAGGTGCTTAGGTTAACATAGTTCACCCAAGCTATCAGCATTATAAATACACCGATAATCGATAGAAAAAGAACAGCATTTCTGTTTCCATTTGCCTCAATTTCATAAGAATGATGAGAATCAAGGTGAATTCCACTCAAGCTTTGAAGCATGAATTTTAGGCCTTCTTCCTCATACCAAGGCTCTCTCGCCCAAGCTTCTTCAGTTAGCTTCTCTCCTAGCGCTTTAACATCAGCACCATCAGATAGCTCTACATAGGTATAGTAGTTACCCCAGCCGAAATCATTGTCCAGTTTCCACTCTTTTGGCAATGAAGAAAAGGAACATACTACTTCAAAATTGACATGCGAATTTTTAGGCCAATCTTCAAAAACACCTGTTATTAGTAGATCAGCCTTAAGGTTTTTGAGATGGAGGGTCTTACCCAATGCCGATTCATTACCAAAGAACTTCTGAGCAATTGAAGAAGATATAATTACCCGATAAGGTGCATCTAGCTTTACGCTATCTCCTCCTTCTTTCCAATCGAAACTGAAGATGTTCAGCAAATCATGATCTGCAAAGTAAGGGAGATCAATATTGAAGGTTCTCGACTCCTGACCCTTGTAACTTGTTAATGCAAAAGACTGAAAGATTTTATCTGAACCTATCATTCTGGCCACATGCTCAAAACCAGGAATATCATTCCTCATTATTGGTGTTAAGCCCGGAAAAACAGAAACTACGCCATCATCAATACTTTCACCTTCAGCCACTCGAAATACACGATACAACTGACTTTCATTGTCATGAAATTGATCGAAGCTTCTTTCAAACTCTACGTATTTGAGAATCAGAAGGCACGCCACCATTGACAAAGCCAACCCGACCACATTAATAAATGTGAAGACCTTTTGCTTGGATAGTGTACGGAAAGTGGTTTTAAAGTAGTTTCTAAGCATTATTAATCTTCTCTAAGTGATTGAACAGGATTTGCTTGTGCAGTTCTGATAGTTTGAGAAAGTATGATCATCAAAGCGATCACGAAAACCACTAAAGTTGGTATAATGAAGAACCATATAGACAAGCTGATTCTATTTTGGAATGAGTTTAACCAGTCGCTTGCGCCCAAATAGATTAGTGGTAATGCCAGTAAGGTAGCCACTCCAATAAGCATCAGAAAATCAACTGAGATCACCTTGAGAATATCGAGTATGCTTGCACCAAGCACCTTTCTTACACCTATCTCTTTTGTTCGTCTAGTTGCCGAATAGCCTACCAATCCAATCAGCCCTAAACAGGCAATTGAAATTCCGATTAACGAGAAGACATTGAATACCTTACCAAATTGAACATCTTGCTCATATTCACTTTGTACTCTAGCATCCATAAAGCCATAGTCAAATTGATCTCCGGGAAAGAATTCCTCGTACTTCTCGGCTACAAAACTTACAACTTCTTGCGTGTTTTTGGCATTGTACCTAATGTGATAGATATCACCATCCACCTGATAGAATGGTAGCATGATAATAGGCTCAACAGTTTCTTTTACAGAACGGAAATGAAAATTAGTAGTAACACCAACCACAGAGAACTCTCTTCCAAATAGCTGAACTTTTTTGTTTATAGCATCTAAACCACTTTCAAAGCCTAGCAACTCTCTCGCCTTATCATTTAATACTAGCTTATCGATTTGTCTGCCATCCTTATTGTGATCTTCTCTCCTAAAGCCCCTGCCAGCTAGTAATTCAATATCATAAACATCAATAAATCCATAGTTGGCAGGTAGTCTATTCAACATTACAGGTTGGTTACTCCCTACTCTTCTTACATTAAACGTTCTGGATAGCTGTGCCCCAAATTCTGCTCCCGTTATCCCTACCTTTTCTATCATTGAATTGCTTTCTAATTCATCTATAAAGGCGTGAATTGCTGTGACAAAAGTGGTGTCCAAATCAGTATCCATTGGACCATTAATATTCATTATCTGGCTCGTGTCATAACCTAGATCGTAATTGCGAATAAAGCTTGTCTGGCTTGATACAATTACGGTAAAAGCTATTAAGGAAGTAGAAAGCACAAATTGGAAAACTACAAGAGCCTTTCTCAAAACATTACCCGATGAAGATTTTGAAACATTGGCTTTTAGAATTTGGGCAGGCTTAAATGCACTTAAAATAAAAGCCGGATATGCCGCAGAGGCTAATGTTCCAATCATGAATATTCCAATGAACCAGTACAAAATGGAAACCCCTTTGTACTCGAGTATGACAGTATCTAAAAGAGAATACTCTACTCCAGTAAATTGATTGTACTGCTGTTGGAAGATTTGGACAATCGTGATAGCCAAAATCAATCCCAACAAATTCACGACTACTGCTTCTTGTAAGAATTGATAGCGCAACTGCCAAATGCTGGCACCTACCACTTTTCTCATGCCTACTTCTTTGGCTCTATGTAATGCTCTGGAAGTGGTTAAATTGATATAATTAACCCATGCCATGATTAAGATAAAGAAGGCAATGAGCATCAAGATATTAATCAAGCCACCATTCATGGTGCTATGATTCTCATATTCGTAAGATTCATCTAAATGAACGTCTCCAATAGGTTGAAGATGAAATTTCTCAAAAGTTCCGGTTACCTCATCACCCTTAAAATATTTATTACTAAAGTCGCCTAATTTCGCTTCTAGATCAGATGCCTTAGCACCTTCACTCAATTTGATGTAGTGGAAGTAATCAGAGCCTACCCATGAAAAGCGTGCAGATTCTCCCCACCAATTGATTAGGCTTTCACGTGAAAGTAACATATCAAAAACAAGGCTACTGTTTTGAGATACATCTTCCATAATGCCTACTATCTTGAATCCATCTTCATGGAAATAGATTACTTCATCTAAGTAATCCGAAATTGCATCTTTAGGACCTAGAAGTCTTTCTGCCGCGGAGACTGTAAGCACAGTTGATAGTGGCTCGCTTAATATACCTTCTCGAGTTCCTGCCAATAACTCAAAATCAAAAACTTTGAAAAAGTTCCCATCGGCAAAAGGCACTCTGTTCTGTACCAATTTATTATCCTCATACCTAATGAGTAAGTTGGTATAGAAGTTCATCGTTGTACTTACTTCCACCTCAGGATAATCTTCTACCAATTGAGGCCCAACTGCAGAATAGGTAATCTGACCACGCTGAATCATTTTATCCCCTTCAAACCGCTCATTCATCACACGGAAGATTCTGTCGTGATTTTGGAAATATTGATCAAAGCTTTTTTGAAATCCTGCATATTGAAAAATCAAAATGGCTGCCGTTAACCCTACAGCTAAACCAAAGATGTTAATAGCAGAGAAGGCTTTATTTCTCTTAAGGGATCTAAGTGTTGTTTTGAAATAGTTTTTGAACATCAGATAAAAAATTTACTCAGCTTAGTTCATAAGACGTGCCATAATTATAAGCACCTATCTATCAGTATGTTATGATATCAAGGCAATCGCTTATGTATTTTTTCGTCTCAAAGTGACACGCTAACTTGTGTCAATATGAGACAATTCCTACATTCAACCTCCCAAAAACTAGTACCAAAGTAGATGAGCAAGGTAGATGGCAAGATATTAGTCTTAGACGATGACCAGGGTGTGCTTTACACAGCCAAGATGATTCTAAAGCAACACTTTAAATTAGTCATTACCGAAAAAGATCCACTGAAACTAGACTTTCATTTGAATCAGCATAAATACGATGTTATCGTATTAGACATGAACTTTTCTTATGGTCTTACAAGTGGTAAAGAAGGCATAAAACTTTTGAGGAGAATTCTTGAAAAAGATCCAGGTGCTCATGTGCTCATGAATACAGCATATGGCGATATCGACATAGCGGTAGAAGCCATGAAAGAAGGCGCTGTTGACTTTTTGGTAAAGCCATGGCAAAAAGAAAAACTGCTAGCCACTGTCCAAGCCATCTTCAAACTCAGCGAAAGCAAAAAACAGATTGAAGAATTAAAGACCAGTCAAAAGATAGCAGTAAAAGATCAGTCCAGAGAATTTGGAGAAATAGTCTCTGTTAGCCCTGCCATGAAACCTGTTTTTGAGGCGATTAGCAAAGTCGCTATGACCGATGCTAACGTGTTAATAACTGGAGAAAATGGGACCGGTAAAGAGCTAGTAGCCAGAGCAATACATGAGTCTTCTGAAAGAAATACTGAAAACTTTATAAAAGTAGATTTAGGGGCAGTTTCGGAAACACTTTTTGAGTCTGAACTTTTTGGTCATGTAAAAGGAGCATTTACTGATGCTAAAGAAAACAGACCCGGTAGATTTGAAATGGCCAATAAGGGTACCCTTTTCTTGGATGAGATAGGAAACCTTTCACTTCCGATGCAAGCCAAACTCCTTACAGCTCTTCAATTCAAAGAAATTTCAAGAGTAGGCTCCAATAAGGTCATTCCGTTGGACACACGGCTAATTGCTGCCACCAATATGCCATTGCTTGAGATGATTGAAGAAGGAACATTTAGGCAAGATCTTCTTTATCGAATCAATACAGTAGAAATTCGAATTCCTTCGCTAAGAGAAAGAAAAGAAGATATTGAGCCCATAGCCAGACACTTTTTAAAGCTCTATGGCAAGAAATATAAGAAAGCCAAAATGAGGCTAAATAGTACGACTCTTGAAAAACTGAAGAACTACTCTTGGCCTGGAAATGTGAGAGAATTACAACATGCCATAGAAAGGGCCATCATCATGTCTAATTCTCATCTGCTAGCTCCTGAAGACTTTTTACTGATAGAAAAGCCATCTCAGAATGTTATAGCCTCTGACTCTTACAATATTGAGGATATGGAGAAACAGGCAATTCAGAATGCCATTAGAAATGCTGAAGGAAATTTAACTAAGGCAGCTCAAACATTAGGGCTAGGAAGAAGTACTTTATATAGGAAAATGACCAAGTACGGTTTGTAACTTTTATTCTGCATAAGAATTCCGTACTTTCAATCATCACCTCAACCTCATGAGATATACACTCCTTTCATTATTGATGGTGTTATGCCTCAGCGCACTAGCCCAAGATCAAGATCCGTCAATTGATGAGGTTGCCCGAGTAATTCGTGATAATCAACTTAAAGATCAGAGCAATGAGTGGGTTTTTGCCGGCCTTTACAGATACAACGTACAAGGCATTGACAATTCAATGACGACTTATCTTCGGATTGATGAAAACACTACGGTAAGAATGTATATGCTGGCCAAAACAGAATGTATCCCCTACTTCTCAGTAAAGGATCAAAAAGAAGCTTATGTTTTTGGTACCCTCGACCCCATTAGTCTTGAAACAGAATTGATGGGATATAAAGCAGCCACATCATATTATACCTATGACGAATCAGCCTTAATGAATATCAATTTTGGTATTAGATGGGGTTGTAAAAATATGCTCGACACCGATATTAGACTGTTAGTGTTCTACGTGAACAAAAACACAGACTAAATGGAGTATAAATACTTCCGCTGGCAGATCATCTTTAGGATAGCGCTGGTTTTACTATTTGGATACTCAGCGATCTATATACTTACTCAAACGCACTTCTGGTTAGTCTCCTTTTGGTTAATATTGGGCTTGATCATTACACTTGTTAATCTAGTGGGCTATGTGGAAAGATCAAGAAGAGAATTAGCGAGCTTTTTGTTGGCGATAAAACAGCAAGATTTCACCAACACCTATCACTACAAGTCTAAGAGCGACCTCAATTTTGCCTTCCACGAGATTAATAATGTCCTTAAACAACTCAAAAACGAAAAAGCCTCCAATCTACTCTACCTGCAAACAGTAGTTGAACACGTTAGAGTGGCGGTAATTTGTTTTGATGAAGAAGAAAGAGTGCAGCTAAGTAATCAAGCGGCTAGACAACTATTCAACAAGCAACAATTAGGATCGATAAAGACGATCGAAACTGTTTCAACATCTCTAGCCAGGCAGCTTCAAGCCATGGAACACGGACAAAAGCGATTGATTAAACTGGAGCTTAATCAAAACACTTACAATCTCAGCGCTTTGGCTACGGTTTTCAAATTGCAGAACAAGACCTATAAGCTCGTCTCCTTTCAGGATATTAAAAGTGAGCTTGAGGCCAATGAAATCGAAAGTTGGCAAAAGTTGATACGTGTCTTAACGCACGAAATCAAGAATTCGGTAATCCCGATTTCCACGCTTTCCGATGTAATTCTTCACATGATTAAAGACGAAGAAGGAAAACCCGATTTAGACAAATTAGATAGCGAAGCCATTGAAGATTTAGTAGGAGGAATAGAAACAATTGAGGCCCGCTCAAAAGGTCTAGCCAACTTTGTAAAGACCTACGACCAGCTTACCAAGGTGCCTAAGCCTACTTTTGAACAAGTCAATATTCATGATAAGCTACATCAGATTGAACAATTGTTTAAGCCTCAGCTATCAGAAGCCAAAATTGACTGGAAGGTCTCTTCGAGCAAAGAATCAGTATTTAGAATCGATTCTGCTCTTATCGATCAAGTACTAATCAATCTGGTAAAAAATGCCATTGAGGTCTTAAAGCAACAAAGCAAACCGAGTATAGAATTAAGAGTGATCGACTTCAAAGATCAGAAAGAGATCTGGATAAAAGACAATGGACCTGGCATCCCTAATGAAATATTAGAGAATATTTTTGTTCCTTTCTTTACAACCAAAGAAAGTGGTTCAGGCATTGGACTTTCTCTTTCAAAACAAATCATGAGGTTACATGGTGGTACTATAACAGTAGTGTCAACTTCAGTGGGAACAACTTTCAAATTGGAATTCTAAATCTAGCCTGTAGCCCATATGGTCATTTAAACAACTTGTTATACAAGCTGTTACAGTGTCAAATGACCGAAAGGCTTTCCATACTATTCGATAAAGTGCTCTCGCAAAAAGCAAAGCACAAAGGAGAACGTATGGTACTCTATATCGCCATTCTGAGCTTCTTGGTCCACTTAACCATAATATACTTAAGCAAATTTGGCATAATCAAGGGTTTTAAAGATTCAGCACTCTTGAGCGGCCCTATTGCGGCTATTTATACGCCATTCTCATTTATACTGGTTTATGAGGTTTATCTATTGATTTACTATTTACCCAAGTCAATTACGACTTACATCAGAAAACAATATGAAATCATAACCCTCATTGTTATTAGAAGAATCTTCAAGGATTTGGCAAACCTTGAACTAAGTTCAGATTGGTTCGAAATCAAATACGACTTACAGTTCACCTATGACATTATCGCATCAATAATTCTCTTTGGAATACTTTATTTATTCCATTCTAGGAGTAGGCTAACAATTGCCTCTGATAAGAGTCCTAAACAGTACGAGAAAATTAACAGGTTTATCATCTTCAAAAAGAGCCTAGCCTTTGTTTTGGTACCTATACTAATTGCTCTTGCGAGCTATACCTTCGGTACTTGGATAATAGATAAACTGTCAACCGAAACACTTGGCTATTATTTCAAAGACATTAACGATGTCTTCTTTGATGAATTTTTCACGCTACTCATCATAGTAGACGTCATTCTCTTGCTCGTGTCATTCTTTCATACCGATGAATTTCATAAAGTGATCAGAAACTCTGGTTTCATCATTTCTACCATACTCATAAGACTCTCTTTCTCTGTTGATGGCCTCATAAATACTGTACTCATTGTAGCTGCTGTACTTTTTGGCTTAATCATTCTCATGATTTATAACCAGTATGAGTCCAATAGATCTAAGCTCAATTTGGAGTAACAAGAGCTGACCCTAGAGGGACTTACTCCTTGTTCTGATAGTCAAAACTCCCTATATTATTTCATCTTCAATATTCAACCTATGGCTAAAGACAATCAAAACTCCCGAAGACATTTTCTTAAAACATTAGGCTTTGCCGGAGCAGCCTTTACAATTGTTCCAAGACATGTTCTAGGTAAAGGTTATACAGCACCTTCAGACACCTTATATATCGGTGGAATAGGTGTAGGAGGTAAAGGTTATACTGATTTAACAGAACCTGCAAAAAGCCCTAATGCCAAAGTTGTAGCGCTTTGTGATGTTGATGATCGCAGAGCTCAGCGAGCTCGTGAAACATTTAATGATGCCAATTACTATCATGATTACCGCGAAATGCTAGAAAAGGAATCTGGTCTAGACGCAGTAACTGTGGCTACTCCTGACCACATGCATGCTATTCAAGCCTTGGCAGCAATGGAAAGAGGAATGCATGTCTATGTTCAAAAGCCTTTAACTCATGATATTTTTGAAGCCAGACAATTAACTGAGGCGGCACATAAATACAAAGTAGTTACCCAAATGGGCAATCAAGGCGCTTCCGGAGATGGGGTTAGAAAATTGCAAGAGTGGTATCAAGCAGGATTGATTGGAGATGTGGAAGAAGTATGGTGTTGGACAGATCGACCGGTTTGGCCTCAAGGCATAGCATGGCCGGCCGAAAAGAAAGCCGATGTACCTAAAGAATTGAACTGGGACCTTTGGTTAGGTACGGCTCCAAAGAAAGACTATGTAGATAACTTAGTTCCATTTAACTGGCGAGGCTGGTGGGACTATGGGACAGGTGCCTTAGGAGACATGGCTTGCCATATCATAGAACCGGCTTTTAAAACCTTAGAATTGGGCTATCCTTCTTCGGTTGAAGCATCTGTTGGTTCTGTATATGTTGGTGAATTTAACAGAGGATATTTCCCGGAAAGCTGCCCGCCTTCTTCTCATATCATCTTAGAATTCCCTGAAAGAGGAGATAAACCAGCAGTTAAACTGCATTGGATGGATGGCGGCATTCAACCGGCACGCCCTGAAGAGCTTGGACCTAATGAAAGAATGGGTGATGGTGGCAATGGAGTAATTATGAAGGGTACGCGCGGTACCATGATGTGTGGTACTTATGGAGCCAATCCTAAACTCATACCTACCAAACTTACAGATGCCATAAATGTGAAGGAAACCATACCAAGAGTGCCTGAAGGACATTATGTGCAGTGGGTAAATGCCTGCATTGCCGGATATAAGCAAAAAGAATGTAGTTCAGACTTTGACATTGCAGGGCCTCTCACAGAATCTATTCTTATGGGAAATCTGGCGCTTAGAAGCTTCGATATTAGAAAGAAAGGCAATAATGGACGTTGGCAATATCCTGGCAGGTACATCAAATTGCTTTGGGATGGGCCTAATATGAAAATTACCAACTTCGATGAAGCCAATCAGTTTGTGAAAAGAGAATATAGAACCGGGTGGTAAACACTTTTATTAAGTTTATAGCTCTGATAAGCTAATACAAGTCTCTCTTAAAGAGACATGAATGATATCTTGATGAAGATTCTATCACGGAAGCACTTTCTTTTTGCTTTAGGCATACTCCTCTCCTTTGCAGCTAAGTCTCAAAGCTTGGACATTAAGGATTATGAAGGGCTTTGGAAAGGACAATTAATGGTCTATCAAAAAGGAATATTGGTTGATAGTGTTTTGGTTGAGCACCTTGTTAAGCGTTTAGATGATAACCGCTATACATGGAAGACAGACTACTTATCTCCCACAAGGCCAGTCACTAAAGACTACAAATTGGTTCTTAATCCTGATGAGCCTAATAAGTTCACAATTGATGAGGGTGATAACTTGCTTCTCTTTCAATATCTGTTCGATCATAAGATGCATTCTAGTTTTGTCACTCAAGGCATTTTGATCACATCCACTTATGAGTTTAAAGGCGATGAAATCATATTCGAACTCACTTCCGGAACACTTTTAGAAAAAAGCCACCCTGCAGTTGAGAACTACAATATCACAAGCATGCAGCGAATGGTGCTAAAAAGAGAATAACTATTCATACAATTCAAATTCACTAATAGATACTAAATCATGAGTGCTTTACGCAAATGGGATAAAATACCCGATGACAAAAGACAAACTATCATTAAAGAGTTGATAGATTTTTTTGATCGTGAACGTGATGAGCGCATTGGTGTAATTGCCGCCACAGACCTTTTCAATTTCTTTATAGAATCTGCAGGTAAAGAACTATACAACCAAGGCATTGATGATGCTAAAAGAGCCATAGAAGCACGTATAGATGAATTTAGATACGATTTGGATGAATTAAAGGAGTCTTAGCTGTATATGATATTTATGTGACTCTAGCCGTTGGTACTAAATCCATTTAGAACTCCCATTCAGATGGCTTATTATCATTCTTAAAACCTGAAAACTATGACTAATAAGCCGCAATCAATTTTTGCGATTCTTCTGGCATTTACTTTTTTCTTTTCCTGTACTTCAGTACAGACTGACCCAAGAGTTGAGGCAGTACTTGAAGAATATCGAAATCAAATCGAACAGGATATTGCTTCAGATCAAAACAATGGAAGTATATCTATTACAATCCTAAAAGGTAAAGAATCCATCTATTCTGGTGCATACGGTTATGCAGACTATACAAACAAGGTTTTGTCTGACCCCTCAAAAATTTATCGAACAGGCTCCATTTCTAAAACCTTTACTGCTTTCCTTATGCTTCAATTGGTGGATCAAGGTGTCATTCAATTAGATGATCCCGTTGAAAAATATCTACCTGAAATCGTCAATCTTCAAGGTTATTCAGATACAACAAAAATCACATTCCATCATTTAGCGAGTCATACATCAGGACTTATTAGAGAGCCGAATTTACGTGGTGCTGCATCGGGTCCGATTGAAGAATGGGAAGAGAAAATATTAGCATCTATACCAAATACTTCATTTAAAACGGGCATGGATGTGGAGTATAGCTACTCTAACATAGGTTTTGGGATGCTGGGCTTGGCATTGTCTAGGGCAGTTGAAAAACCGTTTATGCAAATGGTAGAAGACATGATCTTTAAGCCACTAGCAATGAATGATAGTTACTGGATTATACCCGAGACTAAGTTAGCCCAATTAACGGTGGGTATGGAAAGCAATGGCAAAGGAGAAGTGAATGAAAGAGCAGCATTAGAGCATTCAGGTCGAGGTTACAAAGTACCGAATGGTGGTATATACTCCACTCCTAACGACTTAATGAAGTTTATGAATGCCATAATGGGTTATGGAGATTTACTTAGTGAAGAAAGCCAAGCTGCCATGGTATCTAGTCATACACCTGAAAATAATTATGGATATGGACTTTCACTTTTTACAGATGATCAAATATCAACTGCTGGTCATGGAGGTTCTGTAGCCGGTTATAACTGCTATATGGCTTATGATAAAGAGAGTGAATACGGGGTGATATTGATGCGTAACTATAACCGTGGAGCAACTAATTTGGGTAGAACGTCAAGAGCCATATTAAGAGCGCTTAAGAACGAATAAGTAAAACCAAGTAAAGCACTCTATAGATTACATTCACTGCTATATTTGCAGCCGAATAGATATATCAATCCATTTTTCACTGAGTTTATATGAGAACCCCAATGATCACCCTTGAAGGGATGGAAAAACTTAAGGAAGAGCTAGATCATCTTTGGAGAGTTGAGCGCCCTGATATAACCAAAAAAGTATCTTGGGCTGCAAGTTTGGGCGATAGATCAGAAAATGCTGATTACCATTACAATAAAAAGCGACTACGGGAAATCGACAGAAGACTACTCTATCTGAGAAAGTGTATCGATAATTTTAAAGTCATAGAATACCATCCGCATCAAGAAGGAAAAGTTATGTTTGGTGCTTGGGTGGATATCGAAAATCATAGAGGCTTAAGGAAGAAGCTACGAATCGTAGGTTACGAAGAGCTCATCGGCATGAAAGATTACATCTCGATAGACTCCCCCATTGCACAAGCCCTACTCAAAAAACAAGTGGGCGATGAAGTGGAAGTGAAGACACCGGCTGCCACCTTGGTCTGGAAGATTCATAGTATTGATTACGAGAAATGACCAGAAAGCAGTTTTAAAAGCTAGAACTTAGAGATCCGTACTAACTAATTGAAGCTTTATTCCACGGAAGGTTGGCAATGAATAGCGCTAAATAAGAATTTTCTCCCCTAGCAAAGGAAAGAAATTACCTCGCCTAGATGTGTAATGATTCACCTCTTTATATAGTCTTAGTTAAAATAACCGGCTAAGCATGTTCAGTAAACCAAAGTTCCTATCCCTAATTGTTATCATCCTTTTGTCTAGCTGCAATTCTAAAACAGTTGATAAACAAATAGCATTGGCAGACAGAATTGATCGCATTGAGAACGGCCTGCAATCAAACCTTAGAATCCATTATAGAGATAGCATCATCCAAAAGACCTTCAACATTGAGGAACGTATGGGCGAATTGAAAATACCGGGTGTGAGTATTGCTGTTCTCAACAACGGTGTTTTAGAATGGGCAAAAGGTTACGGAATAGCCGATAGCTTAGAAAATAGAAAGGTTGACACAGAAACTTTATTCCAGGCAGGCTCTATTAGCAAACCTGTTGCTGCTACGCGAGCCATGCAATTAGCAGGTAATGAATCAATCTCCTTAGACGAAGATATTAACACCTATTTAACTACTTGGAATGTTCCTTCTAATGAATTCACAACTGAAGAAAAAGTAACTACAAGAAGAATTCTAAATCACACTGCCGGACTTACAGTAAGCGGTTTTTTAGGCTATAAAAGAGGTGAAACCATCCCTAGTCTGCCTAACATACTAGATGGTAAAGGAAATACTGAACCCGTTCGTGTTTATAAAGAACCGGGAGGAAGTTGGAGCTACTCAGGTGGCGGATATAGCGTGCTGCAGCAGATGATCATAGATTTCGATCAATCGAATTTCCCTTCAATCATGAAACAACATGTATTGAGTCCATTGGGCATGGCTTCTAGCACTTATAAAAACCCTTTGCCTGATAATCTCCATAAAAGAGCAGCCACCGGCTATAATTTCGATGGCTCTCAAGTGGAGGGCAAATGGTGGGTTTATCCTGAAATGGCAGCTGCCGGCTTGTGGACTACCCCATCCGAACTTATTCTATGGGCAAAAACAATTCAGAAGATATACCAGACGCAAGAGGATGGTCTGCTAAAAGCCAGTATTGTCAACGAAATGCTCACACCTAACGAAGATTCTCAAGGCCTTGGCCCTTATGTGCTGGAACACTTTTTTGGCCATGGAGGAGCCGATGAAGGCTTTAGAGCAAATGTCTCCGTTTGGAAAGAGACCCCGAATGCTGTAGTAATCATGGTGAATTCTCAGAATGGAAACACCATTATTAGAGAGACTTTAATGAGTATTGCACAAGAATATGGACTACCTGGTTATTCACCAAGAACAAGAGTCTTCAAAGAACTTTCAAAAGAAGAACTAGAAGCTTATACAGGAGTGTTTGATTTTCAAGAAGATGGACAAATGGAAGTAGCAGTTAAAGAAGACGGATTAGAGCTAACTGGTAGCATATTTTCAGACCCTCCCATATTTTTATGGCCAGAATCAGATAGCACATTCTTTAACCGAAACTCGGGAACTAGATACCAGTTCAGTATAGATAATGGACAAGTCAAAAGTGTTAGTTTCTCGAGGTTAACAGGTACAAAACTGAAGTGATAATACCTTCAAAAAGCACTTAAATGGCATAACTCATGTTCCACAAAAAGTCTGATAACCTGCGTCATAATTGAGTGGCACAAATTGAATGGCCGTGGTATCATCGTAAGGCGTTGACAACTCCTTCAAAAACTCGTGAAATGGTTTCATATTACCATATACAGCAGAATTCAAGACCTCTTCCACCATATGATTTCTTGGTATCACAACAGGGTTATTCTTGATCATAAGCGCCTCACTCGCCTCTAAAGTAGTATCTCTAAGTCGAGCTACTTGCCACTTAGCATACCAAGCCGTAAAAGCCTCTTCCATTTGAAGCTTATCTATTATCTCCCCACCCCTTCTTAACTCATTAAAGAAGTTGGTATAGTCTATCTTTTGATTGACCAAAATCAACATACACTCCTGAACTAAATCGCGAATACTCTCCTCTTGGTTAACAATACCAAGCTTATCTCCCATCATTTTGAAATAGGCTTTCGAGAAGTCATCGGGGAAGTCTTCCAGCACTTCTTGAGCCTTTACCTTTCCAACTTCTTCATTCTTATCAATCAGCGGAAGTAGTGCATTGGCAAAAACCCGCATGTTCCAGAAACCAATATTCGGCTGATTCGCAAAAGCATATCTTCCCTCTCTATCAATAGAACTGAAAACGGTCTTAGGATGATAAGCATTCATAAAGGCACACGGTCCGTAATCAATGGTTTCACCTGAGATGGTCACATTATCAGTGTTCATAACTCCATGAATAAAACCAACGCGTAACCAATCGATAATCAAATCCTTTTGCTTTGTCATTACCTTTTCCAACAAGGCCAGCGCATGATTCTGATGATCAAATAGCTCAGGGTAATGTCTTTGAATGGTGTATTGAAGCAATGCCTCTAAATCACCTTCTTCGCCAAAGTAACGGGCATATTCAAAAGTACCGACCCGAATATGACTAGCCGCTATTCTCGATAAAACAGCACCTTCATTTACCTGCTCTCTGTAAACCTTATCTGTAGTCTGAACAACTGCCAGGCTTCTTGTGGTTGGAATTCGTAAGGCATGCATCGCTTCACTAATCAAATACTCTCTGAGCATAGAATAGAAGGTTGCCCTACCATCTCCCCTTCTTGAATACGGTGTTTGCCCTGAACCTTTCAATTGGAGATCATACAAACCATCCCGAGCCTTTATCTCTCCTAGGAGTACTGCGCGCCCGTCTCCTAGTCGATTGAAATGACCAAACTGATGCCCGCCATAAGCCTGTGCAATAGGTAGACTATCCTCGACTATTTCATTTCCAGATAAGAACTTGAGAACATCACGTTCTTTCAAATAATCAGCTACACCCAAGTCATTGGCCAGCACTTCGTTAAATAAAGCAATGCTAGGATTTGAGACTGGCTCAGGTTCCTGACTAGAGAAAAGGGTATTGGGAAGTTTAGAGGCATATGAATGTTTCAGCCAAGTCATAAAGGTAAATTTGTCTAATAACCAACTCTAAAATTCTTTTGTTCCGAATGACTTCAAATGTCAAAAGGTTGACTAGAAGTGTCAAGTTTGTTCCGAAAGTATTGAACAACTTTGTAATAGATAAAAGAAATAATCATGACAGGTCCAGATAAAAACACTGCATTTCCATTACACAATTATAATCGATTATGCTTCCTCAAGAATGTGGTAAAAAACCCAAAATAATTGAAGACATAAAAGTTGAAAATAGTGTGATTATCGCAACAAACGTTAAGAGTTTAAAAGGTAGCGACTTAAATTAATTGTAATTGATTACGCCAAAGGCGCTATACTTATATAAACCGTTGAGATAGAAAAGCTTAAGCGTATAGATTTGAGCATGCAAAAACTCAAATTTATCTTAGTCTTACTGCTGTTTTCATTGAACTATAATTCGACCTTAGCCCAAACACCTATCTTAAACGCTGTAAACAACTACAAACCAGGTATCTATAAAAGCTTTGAGGAGTTTGTCAACAATGCACCTTCACTACCATTTGATTATTCTATTTCTGAAAAGAAAAGAGGATATGGCGCATTGAATATGGGAGGCTCTGTTGTTTACCATAGAATTGGTATTTCTAAAAAGAAGGGTAAAGAAATAGGTACTGTATATGGTTTTTCTGATGGCCAATTTATCTATCTATCACCTTTTGAACCTGAGCTAGGCCCGAAAACAGAATTTTCAAAGATAAAGTACTTGGCTCCTGTAAGTTATTATGAAGACCGAGACTGTAACATTGTGAATGGATCACGAGCATGTTCACTTTCACGCAGACTTATTAGTCTGACTAATGGTGAAATTGGTAGATTAACTAAAAAAGGGCTTAGAGAAATTCTGTCCATAGAGCCTGACCTACTCGAAAAGTTCAATAACGACCCTGACAGAAACAAAAAGCTGTTCGCTTATTATGTCTCATTTATGGAGCGACAAAAATCAAAAAGTCAGTAAGTAATACTAACTGAGAAATCGCTTTACTAGATAATCAACATCCTCAGGCTTATCCACTCCAAAAGATGGTTGGTCTGTTAAGCCTAGTTTGATTTGATAACCATTTTCAAGCCACCTCAGCTGCTCCAAGGATTCGGCTGATTCAAGTCTTGATTTGGAAAGTTGCGTTACTTCTTTGAGTATATCTACACGATAACCGTAGATACCTATTTGTAAATAGTGCTGCTCTTGGATCGCCCAATTTTTAGGATCCTGATTTCTAAGGTGAGGAATAGGTTCACGACTAAAATATAGTGCGTTCATGTCCTTAGTAAAAACAACATGCGCCTCGTCATGACTTAAAATATGTTCTAACGAGTCTGACTGCATTACCAATGTAGCCAATTGGGTATCTCCATTAAGCAAATCGGCAATTTTGTTAATCTGATCCGGTTGAATAAAAGGCTCATCTCCTTGAATGTTAATCACATAATCAAACGAACCTTCTACCCTATCTAAAGCTTCCATACAACGATCTGTGCCTGAGGGATGGTCTGTGCTGGTCATCACCGCCTTACCTCCGAATTCACTCACATGTTCGAAGATTCGGCTGTCGTCTGTGGCTACAACTAAATCCGTTAATGACTCTGCTTTACTGCATTGCTCATAGACTCTCTGGATCATTGATTTACCGGCAATATCAGTCAATGGCTTACCAGGAAATCTAGTTGATGCGAATCGCGAAGGAATTACACCTAAAATCTTCATTGCTTTATAATCTCGCCTTCAGCGTATGTATAAAAAACTGTTTGTTGTGACTGTCTCTTTTCCAGATATGAAGCATAGGCGCCCTCAAAAGCAACACGCTTCTCAAGTGTCAAATCATGAATACCCTGAGCACCTAAGAGCATTTCGATCGCCTCTCTTACTCCTCCTTGCCCACCGGGGTTTCCAGTACTGTAGTCCACAGTTTCTTGACTCTTGACATAATGAGAAAACAATGGCTTTCCCGGGTGGCTTATTTGAATATTCAAACCTACGTTTTGAGCCAGGGATAAGTCTAGGATGTCATCGAAGAAGAAACATACTTCTTGACCCTCAATACCCGTTTCATTCAAGAAATGATCTAATGCCACTACTTTATTCTTCGCCTTCGAGTAAAAAGCGTTAAATCGCTCTCTGGTAGCCAGTGTTGTAGCGGATTGATTCTTCTCTCCTGATATGATGATTGTTTGTGGCACTTCCCCATGAGTTAGGTAGTAACCAAATCTCAGCATATTGGTACCCATGGCATCTACCTCAGAAAAAGGGCTGCCATATTCTAGGTGTTTGGTGCCATCATTGAATACTCCATCCCAATCAAAAATGAAGGCTTTTACTCTTGAAAGCTTTTCAGATATAACAGAAAGAGGAGAAACGAATTCTCCTCCTACATTTTCAAATATATTTTCAAGCTGTTGCAAAGGCTTATTTTATGTCCTGAATATCGAACATACCAATGCTCTTGCCATTCTCAGTAACGAGTATGGTATCTACTTTAGAAGCGTGTAATAAGTCATTCGCATCATAAAGCAAAGCATCTGATTCTATTGAAATTGGCTCACTGTATTCGAAATCAGACATCTTTTTACTTAAGATACTAGCTCCTTCAGCTAAACTTCTTCTTAAATCACCATCAGTGAATACACCAATTACGTTATCATTAGCATCCACAACTGAAACAGCACCAAAACCATACTCAGTCATTTTCAATAATGCTTCACCAAGAGATAAGTCCTGAGAAACTGTTGGATTTACATTTCTCATAGCATCTTTAACTCTAACGGTCATCAACCTAGTGTGCTCAAAGAACTGGTCAGTTCCCAATTGAGTGAAGTGGTTGTCCGTCAACTTCTTCATGATTCCTAAAGGAACAGTAATTGTATGAACACCAATTTGAATGGCATTCTTGATATGCTCTACGTTTCTAACAGAAGAGAACATAATCTTGGTGTTGTAACCGTAGTAGTTTACCGCCTCTACACAGTCCTGTACCAGTCCTAAGGCATCATGACCTTGGTCTTGCAGTCTACCAACTAGTGGACAGACATAAGTAGCACCAGCCTGCATGGCCATGTAAGCTTGCTGAATAGTATACACTAAGTGTACATTCACCATAAGCCCTTCACTTGTCAATATCTTACAAGCTCTTACGCCTTCTAAAGAAACAGGTATTTTAAATACTGTCTTCTTTGGGTCTAGGCCCATCTCTAATTGACGATGTGCTTCTGCAACAATTTCCTCAGCAGTTTCACCTAAGGCTTCAATTTGAAGAATTGGCACCATATCGGCCAATTTCAAAATCATGCCATCAATATCTTTAACACCATCTCTGTGCATAAAAGTTGGTGTGGTCGTAAGACCCGTAAGAAAACCTAATTTGAATCCTTCTTCAATCTCTGCTAGGTTGGCTGAATCGAGGTATAATTCCATTCTATTCTTTTTCTAAAATTTGTGGGGCAAAGTTAAAATAATAATGCGAAGCTGTTGCCTTTATTAAGCTCTGTATTTTACTTCTAGATTATGTATCTCTATTATTGGTTTTAAGAATTCTTCTAGGTCATACACACATAATTGGCTGGCAGCATCACAAAGTGCTTTTTCCGGTTCAGGGTGAGTCTCTACGAAAACACCATCAACACCAGCAGCAACCCCCGCTCTTGATAAAACAGGCAGGAATTCTCTAGCACCACCTTTTGCGTCTGCACTTGGTATTCCGTATTTCCTAATTGAGTGCGTAATATCAAATACTACAGGATAACCCAGCTTATTCATATGATAAAAGCTTCTAGGATCTACGATCAAGTCATTATAACCAAAAGTATATCCTCTCTCCGTTAAAATAATGTTCTCGTTTCCTGTACTTGCAATCTTGGCTGCAGGATTTTTCATGTTCTCAGGAGCTAAGAATTGACCATGCTTTACATTAACTGCTTTTCCTGTTTTACCTGCTTCTACGTTTAGATCCGTTTGCATACATAGGTAAGCTGGTATCTGAATTACGTCAACCACTTCACCAGCAGGTGCCGCTTGATCAGGATAATGTATATCGGTAAGTAAAGGGAAACCAAATTCATCCTTTACTCGCTGAAGCATTTTTAAGCCTTCATCGAGTCCTGGACCTCTATAATAGTCTACAGTAGAACGATTGTCTTTCTGAAACGAAGATTTATAGATCATCTTGATGTTCAAGCGCTCAGATACCTCTTTGAGCATCTCTGCGGTTTTCATCATAACTGACTCTTCTTCTATTACACAAGGCCCTGAGATCACAAAAAGCTCATCAGCACCACAATCAATATCTCCTACTTTTACAATTTTCTTTTCCATAACACCTGTTCAAAATGCTCCGCAAAAGTAGCATTATATTTTGTTGTGTGGAAACAAATAAAAAAGCCCGGAAACAATGTTTCCAGGCTCGCACGATTTATATGAAAGAGTTTTAAAAAACTCTGGAAATATTAAATCCAAAATGAATATCTCCGCCAAAGAAATCTCCCCTTGTCTCTGTTATAAAGCCTCTTTCCACCATAGACCTAGAATTTGACAGTTGCAGGTGAAAAACATGCCCTCCTGTTTCTATTTCTACTCCTACTCCGATAGCATCTTTAAAATCCGTGGTGATCTCTTCAGTCAGTCTGTAGTAGTACTCAAAATTGATCGCCATTCTTGTAGACAACTTATATCTACTGCCAATACCTAGAGCTAACAAATCATTCTTTTGAGTATCTAAAACCTTGTTTCTATGCACGAATGTGGGCGACAATTGTAAAGACAAGTTTTCATTCATTTTGCGAGCAATGAATAATTGATGCGTATAAGAAACTTTGGAATTGAAATCATCATCATCGAAAGCAAAGTTATCTGCAGTTCTTATCGCCATGCTGCTGAACCCTGTAACAGCCACAGGAGTACCTGTAGTTTTTTGTTCAAGCAGGTTATACTTAACGAAACCATCATATACTTTTTCAAAAGAGTTTCTACCTACACCTGCAGTAATTTTGTCAGTAATTCCATACTCAAGTGAGAAACGAATGTTCGCTTGATCTAGCCCAAAAAACTGATCTATGCCACCATTGATTCGTCCAAACCTGTGCGAGATTAAAAATTCGAGCTCTTTTGCTTTCCTTGTAACCACTGTATGACCATTGATGAGACGTTGAGCCTTAAAAATTGAGCTTACCGTAGTTTCTACTTCTTCTTGTTCAGAATCAAGAATGTCTAATAAATCTTCCTGTGCATATACCATTGCACTGGTTGCAAGAAGTAAGAGAAGTGTATTTAAGATTCTTTTCATGGTTTTAGTTGTAAGGTTCGTAGTTAAAGATTCCGGTAACTTCTACTTCTTCGGCAATCTTCTTGGCAACTACACTAGGTATCTTAATATCAAATGATTTTACTGTTAGATTGAATTTCACTTCACCTTTCAGTTTACCAGACTCTACACTTAAGGTCGCTTTGGTATCGACAGGATTTGTTACACCATGAATCGTTAATTCTCCTTTAACATCCAATTCGTATACGCCATCTTCCATAGCTTTCAGCGCATCTGACGGATTAAAAGTACCTGAGAATTTGGCTTTAGGATATTTATCAGATTCGACATAATTCTCGTTAAAATGCTCTTGCATTAACTTCTTCTCAAATTCAAACGACTTCATAAGCATGTCAACAGCCACCTGGCCTTTAGCCAAATCAACAATACTTAGTGCCTTGTCGCTTTTTGCTTCAATGTCCTCTAAAGGAGCGGTTGAGAAAAAAGTAATCTCGCCAGTTCTGGTGAGGTAACGATCTTGTGCACTTAGTGATACGATCATCAATAGGCACATTAGTGAATATATAGCTTTCATTTTCTGATGTTTAGTCGTTTATAATAATTGTGTTTGTCAAGAGTACGTCAAGCAGATAACCAATACACTCTCCTTTTAACTTAATAGTTACGCCTACTTGAATTTCAGATTCACCTAACGCTTCTGCTGATTCGAATGAACATTTAATTACACCGAAACCGTTCGTTTGTAAGCTGATACTTGGTTTTAGATCATCGCTATTCACAACGTCAGTCACTGTGCCCTCAACCTCCAAAATCTTGTTTAGATACATCTCATTTGCTTTCGCTTCATCTCTATCAAAGGCCTCATAGAGTTCTGTTGCAGAAAGTTCGAAATCAGTACTCAAACGCGAAGTACTCGGGCCTGTGCTAAAAAAATTCGACCATACAAAATAGGCCACTACTAATCCGAATAGTACTCCTATTATTAAAAAGTTCTTCTTATTCATAATTTATTAGTTTCCTTGAGCACCATCGGTAACCCAACATACAATATCTTCAATTTCTTCAGAGGTAAGTCTTGGTCTGCTTGCAGGTGGCATTGTGCCAGCGGTAGTTCTTGCCTGTATTCTTCCTGCTCTACCGGTAATATTGGCGTCTATCGTGAAATTTGGAGAGATTGTACCGTCATGGCAATTAGAAGTCGCACAATTAAGACTCACAATGCTCTTTATATCAGCAAACACTACATCAGATGATATGTTCGCATCTAATTCAATTTCACAGCCATTGGCATCTCTTACTGTAACATCGTAGTCGCCAGGGGCTAAAGCACTAAATGTGGCGGACTGCTGAAAAGAACCGTCATTCAATCGATATTCATAGGGACCTAAGCCATCAGTTGCAGTTACTGCTATGGTACCTGAAGGATTATCGCAGTCACTACTGGTAGAAGATAAGGTTGCGTTTACACCATCACTGTTCAAAACTTGAACTGTAGCAGATGCCTCGCAGCCATTGGAAGATTGTACGTTAACAACATAATTACCGGCTGGTAAATCGCTAAATACTGGTCTAGATTGTGGTGCGCCATTTCCTAATTGGAAAGTGTATTCATCATTTCCTCCGAAGACCTCTACATTGAAACCTCCATCAGACTGACCACAATTCGCATTTGATTGGTTGCTAAAAGTAATCTGCAACACATCACTGCATTCTTCCTGAGTAGGCTGTACGTCATAGGTACAAGCAGCCAAGAGGAATAAACTCGTTAAAAAAAGTAAAGTCTTTCTGTACATTGTTATTGGTTTGTACTTGACCTTACATGAAAGTCTGGCAAAAGGCTGCTTATGTCATTAAAATATTTCTTAGAAAATATTGGTGAAAAATAACCAAGCCATCCAACCAGAAGCGACTAGTTTTAATAAAGTACCTACAACAAAACCGATAAAAGAGCCAAAAGCAGAGCGTAATGCGGTTTTATTATCTGTATCCCCATTGCTCATTTCTCCTAAAAATGCGCCAACAAAGGGTCCGATAATAATTCCAAATGGAGGAAAGAAGAACAAGCCAATAACAAGTCCAATGGTACTTCCCCATACACCCCGCTTAGTTCCACCAAACTTTTTAGTCCCATAAATGGGAACAATATAGTCTAGAGCCGTTACAGCAGCAGTCACAATTCCCCAAGTCCAAAGGGTATTTGAATCGAAAGGGTTCTTTTCGGTTAAGTCCAATAGAACAAGTGCCAGAAAGCTTATGGGTGGGCCAGGAATGATAGGAAGGAAACATCCTAAAATCCCAACTATAGTACATATAACACCAATTACGATAAGAAGTATATCCATTTTTGAGGCTTTTGACCGATATTAAAGTTGACTAAAAAATACAAATTAAAAATATGGACATCAGAAAACAGTTGTTATCCGATCATTCCAAAAGTAATACGGATGAAATTGTTTTCCACATTATGGAAAACCCTGAACGGTTAATAGAGCTGATGGATTTATTCTTTAATGGGGATAGTCTGATTAAACAAAGATCCGCTTGGGTTATTGGTGATCTAGGTAGAGCAGAACCTCAACTTATTGCACCCTTTCACGCTCAAATGATAGCTCACCTAAAGACACCCAAAATACATGACGCTGTTAAGAGAAATACCATCCGATATTTATCTGAGATTGAGCTGGCAGAAGATCTGTGGGGAGAAGCTTATGATTTAGCGTTTAAGACTTTAAGCAGCAATAATGAAAAAGTAGCAATCAAAGTTTTTTCAATGACCTTGGCTTTAAACATCGTAAAAAAAATACCTGAGCTCAAGGAAGAACTCAGGTACATAATTGAAGAACAAATGCCTTTTGGTACATCTGGATTTAAGAATAGAGGGGCTAAAACCCTCATCGCACTCTCTAAACTTTAACGCACGTTTTTATATTGATCCTTGACTTTACCCGGATAATACTTTTTTAGTTTTTTCACTTTTGGTACCGCTACATTAATGATGTATGGATTACCTGGATTAAGCTCATAATAATCTTGGTGATAGTCTTCTGCCATCCAAAACTTATCATAAGCAGCAATCTCAGTAGCTATAGGTTTAGTAAACTTCTCCTCCTTCTTGTACTTGGCAAGAATCTTATCAATAGATGCCTTTTGTTCAGCATTATGATAATAGATAGCAGAACGATACTGCTTACCGACATCAGGACCTTGACGATCTACCTGTGTTGGGTCATGAGCAACAGTAAAGAATATCTCTAATAACTCATCAAAGGTCACTATTTCAGGATTATAGAAGATCTGAATGGCCTCAGCATGAGTAGATAAACCATAACTTACCTTCCTGTATGTAGGGTTTTCATCTTGTCCGCCAGAGTAGCCAGACACTACATTTTCAACGCCAGTAACCCTTTCAAAAACTGCCTCAGTACACCAGAAGCATCCTCCGGCAAATGTGGCCACTTCAGTGCCTTCTTGGACCTGAGTCAGGTCTGAAACTACCGTTGCCTCATTGGCACATGAAGAAAGTGAAAGCAATAACGATATAGATAATGATAACAATGATTGCATAATAATTCTTTATGAAGCTGATGAACGACCTGTAAGGTCAAAAGGTTTGAATTATTGGTCAGCTATAATGCTTTTTAAATCGGCAGGGGAATAATTAACCGATTTTAAAGTTTTGTTATCTCCTTTTCTGTAAACCAGAAAATGACCACCATGCTCCTCAACATAACTTTCTGTTCCGTCCTTTTCCATGTAGAACTTCTGAGTAGCTTTTGCTTCTTCCATTGAACTACACGTTTTGCTCATGTTAGATCGCTGAACCTCATCAAATAAAGCCTGAAATTTATTACCTAAGCCAAATTCAAGAATAGCACCTGACAATACATATTGAATATCTGCCAAAGCATCGGCTACCTCAACGATATCATTATCCGCAATAGCATCTTTCAGTTCATTTAGTTCTTCTTGTAAAAGCGCCACTCGAAGTTTACATCTTTCCTCACTGGGAATTTGAGGATCATCTAAGATTGGATGCTGAAATGTCTTATGAAATTCGGCTACGCTGTTTAATGGTTTTGGTTCGTTCATATCAAATAAAAAAGGCCTGTAAAACAGGCCAATGTTAATTAATTATTTTCTAGTGCTAAACTAGTTCTCAGGTTTTTTAAACTTAGGCGGCTCTTCACCTTTTGGGACAAAAATTAATGCAGCAGAATTGATACAATAACGGAGTCCTGTTGGGTCTGGTCCGTCCTCAAATACATGTCCTAAATGAGAACCACTTTTACTGTCAACAACTTCCCATCTCACCATTCCAAAAGATGTGTCCTTCACTAATTTAACTGCAGCCTTATCGATTGGTTGCCAAAAACTTGGCCAGCCTGAATAAGAATTGTATTTGGTTTCAGAACTAAAAACAGGTTGTAAAGATGCCGCAGAATAGTAAGTACCTTTTTCATAGAACTTATTCAACTTACCAGAAAAAGCTCTTTCCGTTCCTTGTTCTCTCAATACATAAAATTGCTCAGGAGTTAATCGCTCTTTCCACTCCTCCTCGGAGAGCTTGATCTCGTAATCTTCCTTCTTCTTATTTTCTTGCTCTTGCGCAACAACATCTGACGTTTGTAATGCGAAAAGGCTTGTAACTAGTATAACGATTAAGCCAGAGAGCAATAATATCTTCGCCTTCATATATAAATTTCGTTTTTAACCTTTAGTACGAGTTAAAGGTTTGAAAGGGATGTTTCTTTTTATAGCATTTGTCTGCCGAGTGATGTTTTCGACATGAAAGATTCGTCAGTCTGTGAATCCTGACCATTTGATACATCTACTCCTTGAAAGTGAATCTCGGCTACCTTCTGTTTATTCCAAGGTTTAAAAAAGCCCTTTGCTTTAGTTATTACCTTGTCAGATTTCATACTCCCCTCAGCGTGTAATTTCTTTGTCTTGTCGTAAAGCATTACAGAACTACCTTCATGAGTCAAAACTCTTTTAAGATCCTCATATACCTGTTTTTGATCTTCCTTTTCATAAACTGATATATCATCCATACTAAGTATCGCAGCTATACTATTTTGGTTGAAAGGGAATTTGGTCTTCTCTCCTAAAACAAAAAGAGAATCCTTGTTTAATTCCTTTGTCAATTGCTTAAGCCTATCAATCTGATGATCGAAATGAACTACTTGTTGATAGTTTAATCCAAAAATTATGTTGTGAGTAGTATCAATTGAATTAGAGCAACCACTAATAAAAACACCACCTGCATTAGGTAGAAGCCTCTTCAAATGGTTTAGCTCATCATTGGAAATTTTAGTAGATGGTAAAGCTTCAGGCAGAGGTTTCAATTTGTCTTTTCTGCGCAACCTGTAATGAGTATAAAAGGCTTCTACAATACCTTCTGAGACTCTAAGCAATGGGTTCTGAGTTCTGTTTTTAGGAACTATAGCCGTTTCCTTTTTTAAACAGATAATGTTATCGAAGATTGGATAGATGTATGTAGAATGCTCAGTAACGTATGCTTTCTTGAGCTTTATCTCAACCGGCACACCCGGATAAAAGAACAGTTCGCCAGCAGTAATCTTAGCGTTTACTGTAGCTAATTCTTCCTTTCCCATTAATCTTAGGCCTTTATGGGAGAAAGGACATATCAAAAAAATCTCACCTATCGTGTTTTGATCCATTGTTTCGTACTGTTTAATACAAACAGTTCAACAAATTCCCTACAAAGAAATCCCGTGAATTTAATTCTTTACGGAATCAAAACTAAAAAACTGTACTAAAATTAAGAGAAAGGTATTCTTGAATAATTATGACTCGGAAACCACAATCTTTTTATGACCAGCCATTAAACTGCTAGCATGATATAGTTCTTTGCTCAAGTCAACATACTTCTTGATTTGCTTATGACCAGCCATCAGGTTACTAGCGTAATAAAGTTCTCTGCTGATATCAACATACTTTCTGATCTTCTTAGACGTTTCTGATGACCTATGTTGAATAGTTTCTTCAGCATACTTTAAAAGCTTACCCCCGATTTCTTTTGTTCTTTTCATTGCTTTAGACTTCCGCCTTTTTAACTCTATTTTGTGCTTAACTGTTGATATATAAATTAAATAAAATCAACTCTTTATATCAACGGTAAAAATGAATCCTTGTTGGCATTTTCCTTGGCTATTATACAATTCTAAACTGCCTTACCCTATACCTATTATCAAGTAAATTCGATAAACCTACGTTTCTCTTTAAATTGATTGATAATACGCTGAGTATCTGGATTATCAGGATATGAAGTGATAATCTGTTTGATATCCTCCATATTTTCTGCTGAGAACTCATCTGTATAAAAACCAAACCCCTTATAGACTCCTGCCTCAATAAGCGCAACACTTTTCTCACCAATAGTTCTTCCTTCTCCAAACAAACAGTATGTCTTCTCTCCTGACAAAGATTCCAAGGCCTTATTAAATCTGCTAGCTAACTCTGCATCTTGAACAGGGCTAAAGGAATACCCGAAGTAATTCATAACATTTGCCGGTAGACTGCATAGTGATGGATCTAATTGATATTCTTTAACGAGTTGAATAAGAAAACTTCTTGCCTTATCGAAAGAGGTAAAAGATTTAACCGGTTGATATCCCTTCTGCTTTTTACCAATTGAAAGTCTATGATTTCCATTACCATCCTGATAATGATAAATACCATAACGGGTAGTAGGAAACTTCTGTGCCTTATTGAATGGTGGAAATAACCTTTTGATCTCATAAGACTCAAAAAGAAAGGCGATCATCTCATCACCACATAACTCATAGGTTATGTCATAAATAAGGTCTTTCATGCCTTGCTTATATACCACATCGGTATTTGAAAAATGTCCTCTAATTCTCGATTTGATATTATTGGCCTTTCCAACATAGAGTACTTTACCATGTTCGTCATGAAAATAATACACACCAGTAAGTTCAGGTAATTGCTGAAAAGTCTCTTTTCTAAGATTTGGAGGCAGATCCGCTTCCTTTGAGTTTCGCTTAAGAAAGCTTTCTATTTGACCCTCATTATTTTCGAGGAGAAGATCGAATAAGAATGTAGTCGCTCGGGCATCTCCCATAGCTCGGTGTCTTGCCTCATTCTCAATTCCAAAATGCTCGGCCAGCCTACCTAAACTATAAGACTTAAGACCAGGAAAGATCTTTCTTGACAAGCGAACAGTACAAAGTTTGGGTAAATTGAAAGACGCTCCTAATTCTTGAAATTCCTTCTTGATAAAGGAATAATCAAAATTGACATTGTGCGCTACAAATATATTGCCTTGAAGCATGAGCAAAATATCCTTTGCAACCTCATAGAACTTTGGGGCATCATAAACCATTTCATTGCTTATGCCAGTTAATGAGGTAATACCAATTGGAATACCCTGCTCCGGATTAATTAATGTCTGATACTCATCTACCACTCTCTTACCGTCATGAATAAGAATGGCGATTTCTGTGATTTTACCGTGAGCTGCAGAACTACCAGTGGTCTCTATGTCGACTATAGCATACACGATTTCAAATTAAGGAACAATTCGTATTTTCGACAGCTATGATGGAGAAATGGGTTCTAAAAGCTAACAATGAAAAAGAAGCTTTTAATCACGACAAATTGGCAAGTTCACTATTCCGTTCAGGAGCCAATGAAGAACTCATTGATAAGATCTGCTATCAAATCATTCAAGATACTCCAGAGATAACCACAACTAAGCTTATCTATAAAAAGGCTTACCAGTTTCTTGCGAAGGAGAGCTACACCTTGGCGGGAAAATATAAACTTAAAACGGCCATATTAGAACTAGGTCCTTCTGGTTATCCTTTTGAAAGGTTTATCGCTAGGTTATTTGAATTCCAAGGTTTCGAAGTAGAAGTCGGCAGAAAGCTAAATGGTAAAAATGTGGCTCATGAGGTTGATGTGGTGGGCAGTATGAATGGTACTAGACTATTGGTAGAATGCAAGCATCATTCGCATGCAGGGTATAAATCTGATATTAAAGTGCCGCTATACGTTCATTCTAGATTCAATGACATCTGCAAAGTAGAACAGGCCAAAGGCAATGAATACAGTTATGAATTCTGGATAGCAACCAACACACGTTTTACTTCTGACGCGGAATTATATGCTGCCGGTGAAGGTCTCAGATTGATGGCATGGGATTATCCCAAGAAAGGTAATTTAAAGGAGCGGATTGCAATTTCGGGTTACTACCCTATCACCTGCCTTCGGACATTAACAAAAAAAGAGAAAAACGTATTACTCTCTGAAAATGTAGTGTTGTGTAAAGACTTGCTTGATAGCCCTGAGCTATTATCATCAATTGACCATAGAAAGCACGAAAAGATTCTTCGTGAAAGTGAGCTTATATCAAACATGTAATATTTAACATATATACATATGTTATTTTATCAACCTGTTTAATAGCCACCCAATCAATACCACCAAAATACATCCGAAAGCGTTATACCAAAGAAAGCCCATAGTGAATATTCCAGCAGTTCCTTGAACGTTTAAATAGTGTACGAGTATCACAATGATCTGACTTATAATTGCTGAAATGAAAACCGCATTACTCCTAATTGATTTGAAGAAGAACGCTACTACAAAAATCCCCAATACTATCGGGTAAAACAGAGATCCGATCAAATTCACAGCCTGTATTAGATTCTCGAATAGGGATAAGGTACTAGCAAATATTATCGCTATTACACCCCACCCAAGCGTAAACATCTTAGAAGATTTTAAGTAGTGTTCGTCATCACCATCTTGCTTAATCCTTCTTTTATAGAAATCAATCGTAGTGGTTGACCCTAAGGCATTCAGCTCAGAAGAAGTACTAGACATAGCCGCAGAGAATATTACGGCAAATAACAAACCTACAATACCGACAGGCATGGTACTCATAACGAAACGCATGAATACATAATCTTTATCATTGGATTCTAGATCAGCCTCCTCAATTAATGATTTAGCATTTTCTTTAATGCTTAAGCCCTCGGCCTCTAACCTATTTAATTCCTTTTGTGCAACAAGAACAGCCGTCTCGTTATCTTGATCTATAGCTGAGTTGAGCTCATCAACAAGCTGCCTTTTTTCTGTAAATACGTCTTCATAAGCTATCTCATATCCTCTGAATTCCTCTGCATATTCTTCTGATTGAAGAATCTCTTGCCTTACCGTTTCATTAAAGAAAACTGGTGGCTGGTTATACTGATAAAAGACAAAGACCATAGCCCCTATAAAAAGAATGATGAACTGCATTGGAACCTTGAGTAATCCGTTCATCATTAAGCCCATGCGGCTTTCTTTTAATGTTTTACCGGAGAGATAGCGCTGTACTTGGCTCTGGTCTGTTCCAAAATAAGACAGAAACAAGAAAACCGCTCCTGTAACACCAGACCAGAAATTATATCTATCAGTAAGGTCGAACTCAAAGTTAACCACATTAAGCTTACCCATTTTGCCTGCAACGTTTAAGGCATCTTTAAAGCCTACACCTTCCGGTAAAGAAGTAATTACAAGTATACCTGCTATGATCATCCCTCCCATCATTACAGCCATCTGCTGTTTCTGTGTTTGTGTCACAGCTTTAGTTCCTCCAGACACTGTATAAATGATCACAAGCACCCCAATTACAATAGTGGTTGCCTGTAGAGGCCAACCTAAAAGAGTAGAAAGAATAATTGAAGGTGCGTAGATGGTAATTCCTGCGGCAAGCCCTCTTTGAATTAAGAAGATAAATGCAGCAAGCATCCTAGTTTTCATATCAAACCTACTCTCCAAATACTCATAAGCGGTATAAACCTTGGCTTTGTAATAAAGTGGTAGAAAGAAGATTGAAATAATAATCATAGCAATCGGCAAGCCGAAATAGAACTGGACGAAACGCATGCCGTCATTAAATGCCTGACCCGGAGTTGAGAGGAAGGTTATTGCACTGGCTTGCGTTGCCATTATGGAGAGACCTATCACCCACCACTTACTATCATTACCTCCTCTGAGATAACCCTCCATATCTTGTTTGCCTCGTGTTTTCCAGACACCATAGGCCACTATAAAAATCAGAGTTCCAAAAAGTACAACCCAGTCTAGGGTATGAATGCTAGTTGCGTTCATGAAAAAGTGTTGGTAAACCAATAATACAATACAATCTGAATGGCAAGCACCGCCATAACTAAGACATACATCTTAGTCCAATTTTGCTTTTCTTCTTGAGAATCAGTTTTATTCTGTTCTTTCGACTGCATTAATTTTTGTTTTCAATGGATTGAAGTTTAGTTGGATTCGGTTGATCCTGACCCAAAGAAATCATATTTGTAAAAATCCTGAAAGCTCCGGCTACACCTGCCGGTAGCTCTCTAAACCAAGAATAGCCAGTATACACATAGTAACCTTGGCCATATTGTGCCACCAATAATCCTCCATTTTTTGGAGTCTCTCCGGGATCATTCGATGATAGAATTGGAGTGTATCTCTCATCCCATTGATTAGGGAAATATAGACCTCTTTCCTGTACCCAACCTTCGAAATCTTTAGAGGTAATCTTATTAGGCCCATCAATGAGCGGATGATCAGGCGCTAAAATTCTCACCTCAGCTTCTTCAACAGTTACCCTATCTCTAGATATTGAAAATGGATATGGCCCCAATTCCATATTGTTCCTCATAGAGGTGTTGTACTGCGCAATTACAGTACCTCCTTTTTGCACGTATTCCATTAACCAAGGTTGAATAAAGCGCATACGTTCTTGCGTATTATAAGCCCGTATACCAACGATTACTGCATCATAATTGGCCAGACTTGCTTCATCAGTTATACTATTCGGATCAAGAATATCTACTGTATATCCTACTTGCTCCAGACTTTGAGGAATCGCATCTCCAGATCCCATAATGTATCCAATGTATTGCCCCTTCTTTTGCAATTCAAGCTTTACCACTTTTGCTTCTGCTTTAGGAAAAATGGTTTGAATTGGAATGTGCTTGTAGTCGATAATCTTAAGGCCACGATCGTATACTTGACCACCAATGTTGAAAGAAGCCTTGACTTGACCCTCAGATGCATTAGCTGGTGGTAGCACATTCACTCTAATTCTTTTCTCTTCTCCTTTGGTTTTCAGTGATATAGGGAGATTATTGATATCTGATCGCCATCCTTCTGGTAAATCAATATTCAATGATCCAGTAACATTGTCTTTACCCGACTTCACTACCACATCAACTACTTTTGATTCACCATCAGCGAAAATTGAAACTGGCTGCTCAATGTTTACAAAAACCTGAGGTGTTATAACAAAAGGACGATAGACTTCACCATCGACTCTATCATTTCTTTTAAAAACAAGGTCTGTCTTCCAGGTATAAGGTTTGCCTTCAATCATTAAGTTAAAATGTGCCGAAATAGCCGCTGGATTTTCAGGCAGCCCTCTTAGACTTTGATCATCCACTCTGTACATGCCCAATGCTGCTTCATCAACTAACCAATAGGGCTGTGAATCCTCTCCTTTTAATGTCAACTGACCCGATTCTTGCACTCGTATGTTAAAAGGCAGTTCTTTCCCAAAGACTTTTGAGATATCGTAATCAAGGAACTCAACATCTAGCAATTTCACATTCGCATTTGAACGATTAATTGCTTCAACACTGTATTCAATGGTTTCTCCTGCAACCCCACTAAAGTCTCTCGCAACAACTTCTAGGTAAAGACCTAAAACCGATTTTATGATAAGATCTAGTTCTTTAAGTTTTACATTTTTCCAGTATTCATCCGAGATATTCGAAATCAGTTCTCTAGCCTCCATTAAATCACCAATTATGGCTGAGGGGTTCTCTAAATCGTAATTGTCATTTGCCCTAGAAATTAATGCTCCTATTGCTTGACCTCCTTCTACTCTGGTCCAGGTTAAGTCTACAGCTTCCAGAATATCTTGCTTTGGAAGTTCTCCCTTCCAGTGTCTGAAGTACTCTCCTAAATTTCCTCTCCTGCCGGTACTTCCAAAACCTTGAGATTTGTGTTGGGAGCGACTTATAGCCGATATTTCATCGTAAGATTTCCCGAGCAATTCGTTGTATTCTCCAAGATTTACAGGAAAATACTCTTTCTGACCGGTTCTATCTTCAGTAGAATTACCTCTAAAGTTGTACGTATTCCAGTATAAGCCAATTGGCTGCCAAGGATCTACCCATTTTAATTGTTCTGGGAAAACATTTGGATCGTTGGCCGCGTCAAATGCTCTTTGAGCTAGAAGTGCTGAAGCGGTATGATGACCATGCATTCTTCCCCCTGGTACTCTTGCAGTATCAAACCGTGTGATAATTACATCTGGCCTAAACTTACGGATGTTCCAAATAACATCAGCAAAGACTTGCTCCTCATCCCAAATCTTTAAAGTCTCATCAGGATCTTTCGAAAACCCAAAATCATTGGCTCTTGTAAAGTATTGTTCACCACCGTCTCTTCTTCTGGCCGCTAATAACTCTTGCGTCCTAATAATACCCAGATACTCTCTAATTTCCGTTCCAATCAAATTCTGACCCCCGTCTCCTCTCGTCATGGCTAAATAAGCCGTTCTAAGGTTACGTTCATTCGCCAGATAGGCAATCATCCTGGTATTCTCATCATCTGGATGGGCAGCTAGATACATGGCTGTACCTAAGACCTCTAGCTTGTTTAAAGCCTGTTTGATTTCAGCTGCATTGAGCTTTTTGGGGGCCTGCGCTATTGCATCGTACGCAAATAATAAGAAAATGCAAAGCAACAGGTTAGTGAGTCGTTTCATAGTGTAGTCGAGTGATCCTATTTCTACGGATGCGAATATAGGAAGTTGTATGTAGCAACTTGGAGCCTGTTCTATGAACGGTATAGAAAATCATAAGGTCTAAAAACAGATTAGCCCATACCGAATAAACGGTACGGGCTAGATCAAACTCAAAACAACAATTAATCTCTGAATAGTACAGTGCTACAAAAATCTGCTACACCGCTATCTGAGAGTGCGTCTTCAACAGAATAACTCAAATGCACATCTCCATATTCATATCTTCCACTTCCTTGAACAATATATCCTCCGGATTCTTGTCGAGGAATGTTAATTCTTTCTCCTATGATTTCCCCGAAAACCTCAATATCTACTGCATAGAAGTTTCTTAAGTAAATCACATTACTATAAGGATATCCATCCTTAATTATTCGCATTCTATATCTAGTCAGCAAATCGAAAGTCTGACTGTATTCTTCGGCTTCATAACGTCCCAAATAAATATCCCTAGGGTCGAATGGTGCCTCATCTATAACGATTACATCGCAACTACTGAGTAGCACAATGCCAGATATTAAGAGTAAAAGTTTTTTCATTTTTTGACCTATTTGATTGACTTGACTGGTCTATTCCCAAAAGCGTGCCAAACTCATCGAGGCTTGAGTTACGAGCTAATAGTTACGAGTGAAAAGTTAAGACCAAATGAAAAAAAAGAACGTCACTACGAGGTATGAAGCAGTCTCCTTCATAGAAAAGGAGATTGCCGCAGTCGTTCCTCATTCAGAATGATTTAAAAAAAAGCCCCTACCAGAAAACTAATAGAGGCTTTGAAATTCTTGGGAGGGAATTAATTACTCAATATTCGTGTACACGGCTTGTACATCATCATCTTCTTCGAGTTTATCCAACATCTTTTCTATTTCTTCTAATTGCTCATCGTTGAACTGAACCGGGGTGGTTGGAAATCGCTTCAAACTGGCGTTTTTAACATCGATACCCAAACCTTCAATGGCAGTCTGAAGGGAACCGAAATTTGTATAGTCACCATAGATAAACACTTTAGCAGGCTCATCTTCATCAATTTGCTGCTCCTCTATTTCTTCCAAACCCGCATCAATCAATTCTAATTCGAGTTCTTCTAAATCTGTATCTTCTACTTTCTCGAACTCAAATACAGCTTTTCTTGAGAACATAAACTCTAGAGAACCATTGGGTACAAGACTTCCACCTGCTTTATTGAAATAAGACTTGACATTTGCTACAGTCCTATTTTGATTATCAGTAGCACATTCCACAAAAACCAATACACCATGAGCACCTTTACCCTCGTAGTTAATCTCTACAAAAGCTTCAACATCTTTGCTAGTTGCTCTTTTAATGGCCGCATCGATATTGTCTTTAGGCATATTCTGCGCCTTAGCATTTTGAATAGCCGTTCTAAGAGAAGAATTCATATCCGGGTCTGGACCACCCTCTTTAGCCGCCATAGTAATAGACTTAGCTAGTTTTGGAAATATTCGGGACATTTTGTCCCAGCGCTTCATCTTAGCTGCTTTACGATATTCAAATGCTCTTCCCATTTCGGATTCTTATTTGGGCAAAAATATAAAATGAATAATATCTATACCTAAAATTTTATCTTCGAATGATTATTTAATGAACACATGTCAGAAAGGATAATAGATTTAATAGATAGTTATAAAAATGACGGGTATGACTACGGTAAAATTCGAGAGTATCTGAAGAACTCAGGATTCAAAGATGAAGAAATTACTCTAGCTTTTAATGATCACGATAATCTAGAAATCCATAGACTCTACCTAACTCAAAAGCTAAAGCAAGGAAAAGCAGCGTTCTATTCTAGTCTTGTTCTTATACCCTTCAGTATTTATTTCGACATAATTCAGTACAGAGCTTCAGGGGAGCTCTTTATGGAATGGGCATTTATCGCTTTAACTCTTTCAGTAAGTTCTTTTCTCTATTTAAAATCAATAAAGTCTAAGTTCTACTCAACTTCTAGAATTCTGAGAGAAAATAGAAAACTCAAGAATTAAAGTCTTGTTCCTCTTCAATCCTTTTTCCTCGGATCTACATAAGTCTGTTCAACCATAGGTCCGGTCTTCATTCCTCCCAAAAGATGTAAATGGATGTGAAAAACTGATTGTCCCGAATCTTCATTATTGTTCATTGCCAATCGATATCCAGTCTCTGCAACACCATATTCTTTGGCTAGATCCCTTGCTACTTGATACATTCTTCCGATTAAGTAGGCATCTTCATCTTCTAAGTCATTGATGGTCGGAATTCGCTTTTTTGGAACCACTAAAAAATGTACCGGAGTCTGTCTTCTCAGTGGAACGAAGGCTATGATTTCTTCATCTTTAAAAACAACCTCAGCCGGAAGTTCGTCATCCCAGATTTTCTCAAAAGGTGATTTTACCGCCAGTTTATCGGCTTTCTTCTTTAAATAAGCCTCTGATTGAGCTTGTACTGAAGTGACCAGCAGAAAAAGTAAAAATCCACACACTAGTTTCATATGAGTAAGTTTAATTACTCCGCTAACGTATGGATTTCAAATAAGATTTGGAATTAGATAATTGTACTTATACCAAGCTTCATATTAGAAGTAGCCAAAGACTCTTCACCGTCTAGTACAAAGTTGGCAATAAAGTCTCCTACTCTATCTGTACCGAATCCTTCACCTTTGGCAATATCTTGCGTCACCATGCCATTTCTCATGGATGAATTAACCGCTTGACGCACATCGATAGCCTCATCAATCAGTCCAAGATGATCGAGCATCATGGCTGCAGAAAGTATGGTGGCGATAGGATTGGCAATATTCTGACCTGCAGCTTGAGGGTATGAACCATGTATTGGTTCAAACATGGCCGTCTTCTCTCCTACTGACGCTGAAGGTAGCAATCCTAGTGACCCTCCAATTACACTGGCTTCATCTGAAATGATATCTCCAAACATATTCTCGGTTAAGATCACATCGAAATGCTTAGGGTTTTGAATCATTTGCATAGCGGCATTATCCACAAACATGCAATCTAATTCTACTTCAGGATAGTCCTTGGCGATCTCGTTCACACGTTCTCTCCAAAGCCTAGAGGTCTCAAGAACATTCGCCTTATCTACAAGTGTCACTCGCTTGGAGCGATTCATAGCTGCTTCAAAAGCCAATTTGGAAATGCGGTCTATCTCAAAATCAGAATACTCACAATGGTCATAAGCACCATTTTCAGTTCTTCCTTTGTTTCCGAAATAAATACCGCCTGTTAGCTCACGATATACCACAATATCTACGCCTTGTACTCTTTCTGTCTTAAGAGGAGACATATGCAAAAGGCTATCGTATGCGGTTACGGGGCGGATATTTGCAAAGAGTCCTAGGCTCTTTCTAAGTTTCAAAAGACCCTGTTCTGGTCGAACTTTCGCGCTCGGATCATTATCGTATTTCGGATGACCGATAGCGCCAAACAAAAAGGCATCTGATTTCTCACAAACCTTTAAGGTTTCGTCTGGCAGTGGATTGCCCGTCTTATCAATCGCAACAGCTCCTACATCGCCATATGCATAGTTGAACTTGTGTCCATAGGCCTCTGCAATGGCATCTAACACTTTAATTGCTTCTTGAACTACTTCAGGACCAATACCATCACCCGGCAATACTCCTATATTCTTAGTAACTCCCATTTCTATATTACTTCAGAAGCCTGCTCATAGGCCTCAATTTCTTGTTTTATACTCACTAAAAAGTCTATATCGTCATACCCATTCAATAGACATTCCTTTTTGTAGGCATTCACCTCGAAAAGCTCTTGATTACCATTGAAACTGATCACTTGTTGCTCCAAATCAACTTCTACCTCAGTATCCGGATTGGCCTTTATTGCTTCAATCAATTCAGCTAAGTAATCATCACTCACTTGAACAGGTAGTAAGCCATTATTCAAGGCATTCCCCTTAAAAATGTCTGCAAAGAAACTGGATACCACTACCTTAAAACCAAAGTCGTGGATAGCCCATGCGGCATGTTCTCTTGAAGAACCACAACCGAAATTCCTTCCGGCTACAAGTACTTTCCCTGAATATGTGGAATCATTCAGCACAAAATCCTTTTCCGTATTATCCGGATTGAATCGCCAATCCCTAAAAAGATTATCTCCAAAGCCTTCTCTTGAAGTGGCTTTCAAGAATCTAGCTGGAATGATCTGATCTGTATCGATATCCTCAATTGGCAGCGGCACAGCCGTGCTTTTTACTTTTTGAAACTTATCCATCTTAGTTTAGGTGTTTAGTAATGTCCACAATCTTTCCTTCTACTGCAGTAATTGCCGCCACTAATGGACTAGCGAGCAACGTTCTAGCACCTGGTCCTTGCCTACCTTCAAAGTTTCTATTAGAAGTAGAAACACAGTATTCACCAGCAGGGACCTTGTCTTCATTCATACCTAAGCAGGCTGAACAACCCGGCTCTCTCAACTCAAAACCAGCAGCTTCCAAAACCTTATCAAGGCCTTCTGCTTTCGCTTGTTTCTCTACCTGTTTTGAACCGGGAACAATCATAGCACTTACATTTTGGGCTTTCTGCTTGCCCTTAACGTAATCCGCTACAATTCTTAAATCTTCAATTCTAGAGTTGGTACAGCTACCTATGAACACATGATTGATTGGCTTACCTACCAAAGATTCACCAGCTTCAAAACCCATGTAATTCAATGACTTCTTAAAACTGTCTTGATTGCCTTCTCCCAGTGTCGTTGGTATCTCTTTTGTGATTTTAATCCCCATGCCCGGATTGGTACCGTAGGTAATCATAGGCTCAATATCAGCTGCATCGAAATGATATTCTTTATCAAAAGTTGCTCCCTCCTCGGTCTTGAGCGTTTTCCAATAAGCAACTGCTTCTTCGAACGCCTCTCCTTGAGGTGCAAATTCTCTTCCTTCGATATAGTCGAAAGTCGTTTGATCTGGTGCAATCATCCCACCTCTAGCACCCATCTCAATACTCATATTGCAGATGGTCATTCGCGCTTCCATACTTAAAGACTCAATTGCTGAACCAGCATATTCTACAAAGTAGCCAGTACCGCCTGCGGCAGTAAGTTTTGAAATGATGTAAAGGATAATATCCTTAGCCAGCACACCTTTACCTAACTCTCCATCGACCGTAATACGCATGGTTTTAGGCTTAGCTTGCAACAAGCATTGACTCGCCATCACTTGCGCAACTTGACTAGTTCCTATACCAAAAGCTATAGCACCAAAGGCACCATGGGTAGACGTGTGGCTGTCTCCACATACCATAGTTCTACCAGGAAGCGTAACGCCAAGTTCGGGTCCAATCACGTGTACAATCCCTTGAAAAGGGTGTCCTAAGCCATATAATTCAACATTGAACTTCTCGCAATTCGCAATGAGTGTATCAACTTGATGCTTTGATAAAGCTTCCTTAATAGGAAGGTGTTGATCTTTTGTGGGCACATTGTGATCCGGTGTTGCCACCATTTTCTCTTTTCGAAATAAGGGTAAATCACGATTTTCTAATTCTGAAAATGCCTGAGGACTAGTAACCTCATGAATCAAGTGCCTGTCTATATACAGCACATCTATGCCTCCTTCGAGCTGCTTCACCACGTGAGCATTCCAAACCTTGTCAAAAAGGGTTTTTGCCATTTCTCTAAACTGCTACTTTGTGTCTATTCTCAGCGATTTGATGCAAATCATCATCTGCCACTTCTTTCTTGGCATCCGCTACTTCCAAAAATGCTTTATAAACGTGATCTAATTCATCACGTGTTAATTCATAACCAATGTTCTTCATGCGATAAGCCAAAGCCGCCCTTCCACTTCTAGCAGTCAACACAATTGACGAATGATCTACGCCAACCTCCTTTGGATCGATGATCTCATAAGTCTCTCTTTTCTTGATTACACCATCTTGGTGTATACCACTCGAATGAGCGAATGCATTAGCTCCCACAATTGCCTTGTTTGGCTGCACTGGAACGCGCATGGTATCAGATACATATCTAGAAATGGCATTTAACTGCCTGGAATCAACATTTGTAGATTTCTTAAGGTATGGATGCTGCTTCAAAACCATAACCACCTCTTCTAGCGCAGTATTACCTGCTCTTTCTCCAATACCATTAATGGTACACTCAATTTGCCTTGCACCATTAATCACACCTGAAATAGAGTTAGCAGTTGCCATTCCTAAATCATTGTGGCAATGTGTAGAGATTGTAACGTTCCCAACTCCCTTTACATGGTCTGCTAAATACTTGATTTTAGCACCATACTCATCTGGAAGACAGTATCCTGTAGTATCTGGAATATTTAGAACTGTTGCGCCCGCTTTGATGGCTTGTTCACAGATATAGGCCAAAAACTCATTATCAGTTCTACCAGCATCTTCAGCGTAGAACTCTACATCCTCTACATACTTTTTAGCCAACGAAACAGCTGCAACAGCACGCTCCACAATTTTCTCAGGAGTAGAATTCAATTTGTATTTGATGTGAGATTCTGATGTGCCAATACCCGTATGAATTCTAGGTCTAACCGCTTTTTTTAAGGATTCTGCTGCCGTAATAATATCTTTTTCAACCGCTCTGCTCAAACCACAGACAGTCGCATTTTTGACAACGCTTGCAATGGCCTCAACTGACTCAAAATCTCCAGGACTTGAAATTGGAAAACCCGCTTCAATAATATCAACACCAAGCGCCTCTAGTCTTACTGCTACATCAACTTTTTCCTTTGTGTTCAACTTACAACCAGGTACTTGCTCACCATCTCTAAGGGTTGTATCGAAGATTTGTATTTTTTGATCTTGCATTGTTTCTTTGATCTAACAGGGTTTTACTCGCTTTACCCTATAATGAATTTAGATTGAGCCTATAGCGATACAATGAGGTAAGTCTTTGCTTCTACTATTTCAATTCAAGCTCAATATTTTTAACTTATTGATTATCAGTTTATTAACTGAGTTTTATTTACAATGGCAAATCCAAAAAGCGACCCACTTTTTGATCTTATAAAATCGCTCGCCAAGACCGAGAAAAGGCACTTTCGTCTGTTTGTGAATAGAACAGGAAATAAGGATGGAGTAAAGTTCATTCAACTCTTCGATGCTATGGAAAGCATGAAAGCTTATGATGACCAATTGATCTTAAAAAAAGCACCTAGCATTACCAAGGTTCAGTTTTCGAATCAGAAAGCAAATCTCTACAAACAGATCTTAGCAAGCCTTAGGCAATATCACATAGGCCAGAATACAGACATTCAGCTAAGAGAGTATTTAGATCATGCGAAGGTGTTGTACAACAAAGGATTCTACAAACAAGCCCTTAAGCTATTAGATAAGGCTAAATCAATAGCTAAAGAAACAAAACACCATACCATTGTTCTAGAAGTATTAGAGTTTGAGAAACTCATTGAAACGCAATTCATTACCAGAAGCATAGAAAACAGAGCGGATACCCTATCTAAAGAAACTGATGAAACTTCAGAAATTGTACGATCTGCTCATCAATTGTCCAATCTCTGCTTAAACCTCTACAGTCTGTTCCTGAAAAATGGCTACGCCAAGACTGAAGCCCAATTCAAAGAAGCAGAAGAGTACTTTAATAGAGAAATGCCGGATTTGGTATATGACCAACTTACCTTTTATGAGCAACTCTATTACCATCAAGCTTATGTTTGGTATAACAAGATCATTCAGAATTTTCCTGTAGTCTATAAACATGCTTTAGCTTGGGTTAACTTATTTAAAGAAAATGAAGACATGGCCGCTAAACAGCCTGTTCAATTTATTAAAGGATATCGCAATCTGCTGGCCTCACTCTTTCACCTTCAGTATTACTCTAAATTTTGCAAAATAATTCAAGAGGTTGAAGACTTAGAGAAAAACGAAGTATTTATTAAAGACTTGAATACTGAAATACTGATTTTCAAGTTTTTATACATAGCTAAAATCAATAAACACTTTATGGAAGGCAGCTTCAATGAAGGTGTGGAATTGATTCCTGAGATCATAGAAAAACTCAAAAAATATGAAGGTAAGATTGACCCTGAAAGGGTGTTAATGTTCTACTATAAATTTGCCTCACTATACTTTGGAAATGCCAATTACCGTAAGACCATTTTCTATCTAAACCAGATAGTGTATTTCAAAGACGTAAAGCTTCGCGAAGACATTCATTGCTTTGCAAGAATCCTAAACCTAATGACACACTTTGAAGATGGTCAAGATTTTCATTTAGAATATCAGATTAAATCTACCTTCCAGTTTATCGGTAAGATGAACGACCAGGGTGCGGTTCAAACTGAGATATTCAACTTCCTGAGGAAATCAGGAAAGATTACGCCTGACCAGTTAAAAGGCGAGTTTATTTCTCTTTATGAGAGATTAGAAAAATTGAACGAGAACCTATATGAGAGAAGACCTTTCTTGTATTTAGACATACTCTCCTACCTAAAAGGAAAGATTGAAAATAAGCCCGTAGCTGAAGTTGTTCAAGAAAAGTTTAAATCACTTAAATAATCAATTAGAAGTAACTGTGGTTACTACGATTGTGGTGGCAATCGCTACCATTATGGCTGTTTGAATCTCTCGTAAACTCTTGTTGATAGCAGCACTAATCTTTACGTCTTTCGTAACCTCTGAGAGTCTGGCCTTAATCTTTTTATAGTCCTCAGCTTTTCTAAATGCCTCTTTGGTAAGATCAGTAGCATCTATAAGACTGAGAAGCATTACATCTCTAGGTTCTGCTTTTTTTCCTCTTTGTACTACATCCTCTAATCGCTCTCGCACCTTCATTTCAGGATTCATATTATGGGTTGGATACTTCTGCGTTGGAATAATCCAGAGAATTTTATGTTCCTCTTTGCTTAGAATTCCTTTGTTAATCAATCGCTGGAGCGTGTCTTCTTTAAAATCACCTGCTTTTTTGGCAAAGGTCTCAATCCAATATTTCACTTTCCGAGTCTCTCCTTCATCCAGCATTTCAATGGCTTTATTCAACGCTGGTTCGGTTTCCATGCAATCGTCTTTGAGGATTACTTTTTCACCATCAATTTCGATCTTATTTCTCAGCGCTAACTCAAGTAAGACTGCCCCTCCAAAACCATAATGCAAGGCTGTCGAGCCAATCACAAAACCACCTTTGTCATCGTCCAAAGCGATTAATAAAAATTCTTCTAACAGGTCTAGGTTCATAAGACTAAACTAAGCAGTTTCGATCAAATTGAATAGTATAAGGTTAAATTCGAATGATTCTATTTTAGTCTCTTAACCAAATCACTTTTCCATTAGTTGATTAATCAATCTATGTTACGAATCTTAAGAAGTATCAGGTCGAAATCCATTAAAAACAATAAACTCGCTCAATTCAGCCTATATGCAATTGGTGAAGTCACGTTGGTAATCATAGGCATATTGATAGCCGTAAGTCTAAATAACTCGAACGAAGCGCGTAAGGAAAGGGCCGAAATCAACAAAATCTTAGCACGGGTTCAATCCGACCTTACGAACAACATTTATGTTATAGGAGATCACTACATCAAATACAGTGGAAAAGACACCGTGGTTAATAACTTTTTAGATTCTCTTAACATTGAGCAAAGCCCCAATAAGCAAGATGCATATCTGGCATGGCAGGCGCTCATGAGATATAACTCATTTGAACTCCAAAATGAAGGATATAAAGCGCTCATGCTCAAAGCCGAATACATTCCTGACGAGTATTCAAATATCGTTAGTAATCTCAATTATCTATATACTCAGCTTCACGGCTTAATTGACGAAGAACTTGAAACAGCAAACAAGAAAATTGAAGATTATAGAGTCGCTGCTGGAGAGTCTGCCAATTGGTATATGGATCTAACCTACCGAGGTCAAGGAAGTGATGAGTTTTTAGATTTTCTGGTTAATGATTTAAGCTTCCGTAATATGCTGGTAACTGATTTTTATGGTTCTGGCGTGCTAGATTCTCGTTCAAATAAATTTTATGAGTACGCGCTAAAAACCTACCGTAAAATAGATGAGGTACTCTCAAAATATGATTTACAATCCAAGAATAAACCATTCTTCGATTATGAAATATCGGATTATCATCACCTGATAGGAGACTATTCAAATACCACTACGCTCGATACCTTTTCCTTAGTAGAGTATGAGGAAATTCTATACTTAACCAGAAAGGCTGATACCACAAGGTTTGAGATCTATCCATTGTCAAAAAAGAATCTCGCTATGGAATCTACGGTAGCTTACTTCGATGTTGAGTATGAAAATGATAGTCTAACAAAAGGTATTCGATTCCATCGCGGAAGTGTAAATTACTACTACGAGCGGACAGCTGAGCAATAATGAAAAACTACCTCTTTCTTATCGCTACACTTCTCCTATTGAGTTGTGAAAAAGACAAAATCGGATTTGATCCTGAGTTGAACTATTCAGTTTACTTCCCCAGCATGTCTGACAAAATCATTGACCGAAATAATTATCATGATAAACTCAAAGGATTTTGGTTAGGCGCATCCATTGCGAATTGGACTGGTCTTGTCACAGAAATGGATAAAGTAGGCAATATTGGAGAGTTCCAAACAGGTGAATTCTATACTAGGGAAGATTGGGGTAAACCGGATCTACCGAGCATTTGGGCAGCTGCACCTAGTGACCTATCTCAGACAATAGACTTTGTTCTTAGAGGTAAAGATGAAGTTTGGGGTTCTGATGATGATACTGATATTGAATATATGTATCAGCATCTGCTTTATACCCACAAAACATCAGTGTTGACTCCTGAGCAAATCAGGGAAGGTTGGTTAAAGCATATCAAACCTGAAGAAGAGAATTATTTATGGGTGTCAAATCAAAAAGCGTTTGATCTAATGCAAGAAGGAATGCTCCCTCCTGCTACAGGCAATGCTTTGAACAACGAACACTTCGAGATGATCGATGCTCAACTGACAACCGAGATCTTTGGCCTATTAGCTCCAGGAATGCCTCACCTGGCCCTGCAAATGTCAAACCTGCCTATCAGAACAAGTGCTGATAAAGAAGCTATAGAAATCGCTGAATTCTACGTTCGAATGCATGCATTAGCTGCCAATATCAATGGTGATTCAATTCAGTCACAGCTGATCGAAAATGCAGACTCTGCAAGAAGTTTTATGGATGACCAATCCTACCCTGCTGCTATGTATGACTACGTAAAAGCACTTTACAAAAGTGGCCAGCCGTGGGAAAAAACCAGAGACGATATTTATCAACGTTACCAGGTTGAGCAGGCTGATGGCTATGATATTACTTCACAAAACCTGTACTGCAATGGCTGTTTTGCAGCCGGCATAAACTATGCAGCAAGTCTCGTCAGCCTTTTTTATGGTGAGGGTGATTATAAAAAAACTATTCAAATAGGGACGCTGTGTGGATGGGACTCTGATAATCCTACTGCCACTTGGGGTGGATTGTTAGGCTTCATTTATGGGCACGAAGCCATTTCTAATTTATTTGAGGAAGAACTCTCCGAATCTTTCAATATCCACCGAACAAGACAAAACTTTCCGAACAATGGACTAGATAATTTCGATCGAATGGCAGAGGAAGGTCTTTTTATTATCGACCGACTGATTCTGACAGAGCTCGGTGGTGGTTTTGATGGTAGAAATGGTGTCTGGTATATCCCAGAGAAGCATTTCAATTATTGATCCATTAGGTAAGACTTCAAATCCTCTTTAATCTTAACAGAGGTCTTCTTTTTCGCCATTAATTCAATGGCAAAATCCGGAAGACTCATAGGCTTGTTCAAAGCTTTTTCCATTACGGGAGTAAATTTGATAGGATGTGCCGTTTCTAAAAACACCCCTTTCTGTCCTTTCTTAAGCATTTGCTTAAGTCCTTGATAGCCTATGGCACCATGAGGATCTAAGGTGTAACTATCTACCTCCGCACAAGCATGAATAGTCTTCAGAATCTCTTCATCTCCCATTCTGAACCCTTTGACATCTCCCTTTATCGCATCATATGAATGTCCATATAGCTGCTGAATTCTCGGGAAATTACTTGGATCACTTACGTCCATAGCATTTGCATGAGTAGGTATTGTAGGCTTCACTCTATACTCGCAGGTCTCGATATAACGTGGCACTACATCGTTGGCATTAGAACAGGCGATGAACTTTCCGATTGGAAAACCCATCTTTTTCGCTAGCATCCCAGCAGATATGTTTCCATAATTGCCCGATGGTACAGCCAACAGGTAATCTTCGGGATTATCCAATTGAAATCCCATCCAAGCATAATAAATTGATTGAGGCATCCATCTCGCAATATTGATGGAATTGGCTGAGGTTAGATTGAATTTAGCATTCAATTCAGCATCTAAGAAGGCATCCTTCACCATTGCTTGACAGCGATCAAAATCTCCATCTATCTCTAATGCTGTAATGTTTCCGCCTAGTGTTGTAAGTTGCTTCTCTTGCAAATCGCTCACTTTACCGGATGGGTAAAGAATAATCACATTAACCCCTTCTACCCCATAAAAACCATTGGCAACAGCTCCTCCCGTATCGCCTGAAGTTGCTACTAAAATGGTGGTTTCTTTGTTTGAGTCTTTAGAAAACTCACCGAGACATCTCGCTAGAAATCTAGCACCAACATCCTTAAATGCATAAGTTGGCCCATGAAAGAGTTCTAAGACATCAATATGCTCAGACACACGCTTTACTGGAATTTCAAAATTCAAGACTTCCTGCATGATCTCGTACAACCTATTTTCAGCTATTTCATCCTTCACAAATGGCAGCATCATTGCCGCACCAATCTCAGGAAGCGTAGATTGCTTTAATCGATTGACTTCATCAGCTGAAAAAATTGGAATGACGTCAGGAAAGTAAAGTCCTCTATCGTCTGGTAAGGACTTAATTACCGCCTCCCTAAACCCTACTGGTTTAGACTTTCTATTGGTACTAAAGAACTTCACAACCCTTTTTATTTATACCACTTTCATGAAAACGAACCTCAATGTCAGCACCTTTGTACTGTTGCACAATCTGATGTTTTAGACTCTCTAAATCGTCACCTTTCTTAAAAAAGGCGAACATTGCGGGCCCGGAACCACTGATATTAAAACCGTAGGCACCTGCTTCAAAAGCCATCTCTTTTACTTCATCGAAGAAAGGAATGAGTCTCTTCCTATAAGGCGTTCCAAAATGATCTTCTAAGCAGCCTTTAATCAATTCATAGTCGGCTGTCATTAATGAAATCACTAAACCGGCCATGTCAGCCGCTTGCTGAATGCCTGTTTTTAGAGGAACTTCTTGAGGTAAGATCTTTCTAGCTTCTGCAGTCTTAATGGGCACATCAGGAAATATGATGAGCACTTTAAGGTCCTCTGGCGTATCAATATGAAAACCTTCATAAGGTTCTACAGACTTCACTGCTACGAATCCTCCAAGCATACAAGGGACAATATTGTCACCATGTCTTTGACCAGAAGCTACCTGTTCTCCATCTAAGGCATAAGGAATCAATTCTTTCTTACTCAATCCTAGTTCTAACAATTCGTTTGCAGCAAAAACGGCTCCCGCTGCACTTGAAGCAGATGAACCTAAACCAGATCCAGGCTTAAATTTCTTTTCTATTTGAATGGAAAAACCACCCTGATACCCACATGATTTGGCTAGAGACTTTAAAGCTACGGTAGCCACATTCTGATCGGGGTCTGATGGTAGTTCTGCGCCTATAGATTTTATATCATAATCACCATCTATTAAGGTCAAAGTAATTTTATCTCCTAGATCGTCTAAGGCGAAGCCAAGAATGTCGAAACCAGGCCCCACATTGGATACTGAAGAAGGAGAAAAAATGGTGATTGCGTTAGGCATGCTATGTATTTACGAGTCTTAAAACGTCTGCAAATATACCCGATGCCGTTACTTCAGCACCCGCTCCTGCACCTTTAATTACTAAAGGTTGATTCTCATACCTATCCGTGTAAAACAATACAATGTTATCCATGCCTTCTAAAAAGTAGAATGGATGACTCTTTTCTACCTTCTCAAGACCTACACTTGCCTTCCCGTCTTTAAATGTTGCCACTACCCTTAACTGTGCATCTTCGGCTCTGGCATCATCATAGAGCGCTTTAAAATGATCTTCATGTTCCAGAATTAAGTCATAAAACGCATCAATATCTCCTGCATCTTCACATGTCTTAGGCAAGAAAGAAACTTGATCAATCTCATCCATCTCAAACTTTCTACCGCTTTCTCTTATTAAGATCAAAAGCTTTCTCATCACATCTTCACCACTCAAATCGAGTCTAGGATCAGGTTCTGTTAATCCCAGTGCTTTGGCATCTTTAATAATCTCTACAAAGGGTTTTGTACCATTGTAATTATTGAAAAGGTAATTCAAGGTACCACTCAACACCGCTTGGATGGAATGCACATGGTCTCCTGATTTAAACAGATCATTTAGCGTTGAAATAACGGGCAGACCTGCAGCTACATTGGTCTCAAAGAAGAATTTTCCTCCATACTTTTTCATTGCACGTTTGAGATCCAGATACTTTTTCATCTCACGTGTAGCAGCAATTTTATTTGGAGTAATAACAGATATGCTCGATTCTAATAGGGTTTGATAAACCTCTGCAATGGATTTTGAGGCCGTAATGTCTATAAAGACACTGTTTCTAAGGTTTTCTGATTTGATCAGTTCTACAAACTCTTCAATTTGATAAGGCGTACCATTTTCCAAGTGTTCAGTTCTTATAGACAAATCGAGCCCATCCTTATTGTAGGCGAACTTCTTTGAATTGGCAATTGCTACTACTCTGATATCTGCTCGGAATTCTCGAGCCAACATCTCCTGCTGCTTTTGAATCTGATTCAGGAATGCTCCTCCCACGTTACCAACACCCACAACATACAGATTTACCCTTTTCATCTCAGACAAGAAGAAACTCTCATGCAATGTGTTTAAAGCCTTCTTTAAGTCTGATTTAGGAATTACAGCTGAAATATTCCGCTCTGAAGAACCTTGTGCAATAGCTTTTATGCTCACACCATTTCCTCCTAATGTGTTGAACATTTTACCGCTAACACCCACTTGGTTTCTCATATTAGCGCCCACTAGTGCTATGATACTCAGATCCTTTTCGACTAGAATTGGATCAATTTTCTTACGTTCAAGCTCTTCCTCAAACTCAAGCTCAACTACCTCCTTAGCTAATTCCGCTTCTTCTATGCTAATACCAACTGTTATAGAATGTTCAGAAGAAGCCTGTGTGATCAAGATCACGTTAATCTTTGATTCTGAGAGCGCCTTAAATAACCTATATGAGAATTTAGGAATCCCGACCATAGAGCTACCGGTAAGGTTAAGTAAAGCAATATCTTTAATGCTAGATATACCTCGAATAACACTTTCGTCCTCATTCCAAGCCTTCGTTACTTCTGTGGTGGGGCCATTAGGATCAAAGGTATTCTTGATAAAAATAGGGATACTGGCGCTTAATGCGGGTTGGATACTTGGAGGGTAAAGTACCTTAGCGCCAAAATGAGACAATTCTAGAGCCTCCTCATATGACACATGCTCCAACAAATGTGCATTCTTTACGAGTCTTGGATCTGCCGTCATCAAACCGTTTACGTCTGTCCAAATCTCTAAAGCTTCTGCCTGATAGATATTAGCGAGCAACGCGGCTGTAAAATCTGAACCTCCTCTACCTAATGTGGAAGTCTCTTTGTCTTCAGTAGAGGCCACAAAACCAGGAAATAAATTAACATCAGTGAAATCCGCCTGAGCCTTCTCTAGCGCTTTTCTCGTCTTGGTCCATTGAATAGCCGCATTACCAAAATTCTTATTAGTGATTAGATAATCTCTTGAATCGAAGTGCTTTGAATTGATTCCAATCGATAAGAAATATTCGCTTATGATGTAGGAAGACAACCTTTCTCCACAACTTTGAATATAGTCATGAGTACGAGGAGTAAGTTCTTTCAATAAGAAGACCCCTTTACAGATTTCTGCAAGTTGGCTGAATATTTTTTCAATTTGGCCAGGATCTTCTGTTTTTAAGAGATCCGAGTATATTTCTAAATGCTTGACCTTTAGTTTGGTGAGGAGTTCTTCATAAGCACGGTCTCTTGCAGTGGCTAACTCACCAAGTCTAATCAATTGATTTGTTACACCGCCTACCGCTGATACAACTACACAGAGCTGAGAAGTCTTTGCAGCTTTCTCAACGATTTTACTTACTTCTTTTATAGAATCAGCACTACCAACCGAAGTACCTCCAAACTTTAATACCCTCATTTATGGATAAAAAATTACTGAATTGAAAAATGATTGAGATTGAATTAAATGATATAACTGAACAAATCAGAGTGTTCATTTAGATATTCTACATTGAAGTTTTTGTCCTTCATGCGCTGTAATAGTGGCTCGAAATCATCTTTAAATTGATGCTCAATTCCTATTAATGCGGGACCCTTCTCTCTAGATGTCTTCTTTGTATACTCGAAATGAACAATATCATCGTTTGGACCTAAGACTTCTACCAAAAACTCTTTGAGAGCCCCCGCCCGCTGCGGAAACCGTACAATAAAGAAGTGCTTTAACCCTTCATGTAATAATGCCCTTTCCCTAATCTCCTCTGTTCTTGATATATCATTGTTAGAGCCTGAAAGCACACATACAACACGCTTGCCTTTGATTTCATTTTTGAACTGTTCCAAAGCCGCTAAACTAAGTGCTCCTGCAGGTTCAACAACAATCGCATCTCTGTTATAAAGATCGAGCATGGTGGAACATATCAATCCTTCTGGTACGGTAACCACTTGATCTAAGAATTCAGCGCAAATACCAAAGGTCAAATCACCTACTTTTTGGACTGCAGCACCGTCAACAAACTTATCAATCTCTTGCATCTTGGTATTAACCCCTAGCTCTAAAGATCGCTTCATCGCAGGCGCACCTTCAGGTTCTACTCCAATGATTTTTGTATTTGGGCTAAGCTCTTTAAATACGGCAGATACTCCTGCAGAAAGACCACCACCACCTATGGGTAAAAACAAATAGTCAATGGGCTTGATTGCGTCATATACTACTTCCAATCCTACGGTACCTTGCCCTTCAATAACTTCTTCATTATCAAATGGATGTATAAATTCACTTCCATTTTTAGTAGAATATTCAATAGCTAAATCGTAGGCATCATCAAAAGTATCTCCTAGTAGTACTACCTCAACTTGATCTTTACCAAAAAACTTCACCTGTTCTACCTTTTGCTTAGGTGTTGGAGAAGGCATAAATATGGTAGCCTTAACTCCTAATTGTGCACAGCTGTGTGCAACACCTTGGGCATGGTTTCCTGCACTTGCACAAACTACGCCTGCCTTTCTCTGCTCGGTAGACAACTGACTAATCTTATTAAATGCACCTCTTATCTTGTAAGAACGAACTACCTGCAAATCTTCTCTTTTGAAGAGCACTTCTGCATCGTACTTATCTGAAGCAGTAAGGTTGGGCATTAATGGCGTTTGCACAACAACATCTTTTAAACGTTGCTGAGCAGCCATAATGTCTTTTAGATTAGGTATGTAAGTAGTTGTTTGCATGTACCAAAAAATAGCATGGGATTACTCTTTCAAGAGTAATCCCAATACTTCAACCAAGAGTAATTATGCTAGTTCTTCTTTAATTGCCGGAGTATTTTCCGGTCTCAATGACCTAACCGCCTTACCGGCTCTCCACATCTCTGAATTATGAAGTTCATCAAGTTCTTCTTGAAGCTTCTCTCTATAGTCAGGTTGAGAATTCGTATCAATAGAACGCTGAGCTTCTACTCCTGCGACTACAGATGCATATAATTCTTCGAAAACAGGCTTAGTTGCTGCATAAAACTTGTCTTTCCAATCTAAGGCACCACGCTGAGCTGTGGTAGAACAATTGGCATACATCCAATCCATTCCATTTTCAGCTACTAAAGGGTAAAGTGACTGAGTGGCCTCTTCTACGGTTTCATTAAATGCTTCAGAAGGTGAGTGACCATTTGCTCTCAACACTTCGTATTGCGCTCTAAACAAACCTTGGATAGCTCCCATTAAAGTTCCTCTCTCTCCTGTTAAATCAGAGGTAACTTCTTTTAAGAAGGTTGTTTCGAAAAGATATCCCGATCCAACTGCAATACCCAGTGCTACAATTCTATCTTTAGCCTTACCTGTAGCATCTTGATGTACAGCAAAAGATGAATTCAAGCCCTTTCCTTCGACAAAAAGTCTTCTAAGGCTTGTTCCAGAACCCTTTGGCGCTACTAATGCCACATCCACATCTTCTGGTGGTACAATTCCCGTCTTTCCAGAATAGGCTACCCCAAAACCATGTGAGAAATAAAGCATCTTACCGGCTGTTAAATGTTTCTTAACCGTTGACCAAACCTGAATCTGAGCTGCATCTGAAAGTAGGTAGCAGATAATAGTTGCTCTTTCTAACGCTTCCTCAATTGGGAATAAATCCATTCCAGGTATCCATCCATCAGCCTTGGCTTTGTCCCAAGTCTTTGATTCTTGTCTTTGGCCTACAATAACATTAATGCCATTGTCTTTTAAATTCAAAGACTGACCAGGACCCTGCACACCATAACCAATAATGGCTACGGTTTCGCCTGATAATACTTCTTGTGCTTTTGCCAGTGGAAACTCATCTCTCGTGATGACATTCTCTTCTACTCCACCAAAATTGATTAAAGCCATTTTATTACAATTAAAAGTTTATAATTCGTTCGTGTAATTCATTTGACGGTTTGATAACCGAGACTCTTCCGGACCTCACAAATTCTAAGATTCCATAAGGTCTCAAAAAGTCTAAAAGCTCTTCTGTCTCTTCTTTATGACCTGTTTTCTCTACAATCATAAAGTCTTGTTCCATAGATAAAATGCGCGCATTGTTGTCTCTGATCAGACGCTCGACCAAGTTGTTCTCAGAGGCCTTTTCTGTCGATACTTTGTAAAGTGCGATTTCTTGAAATACGGTTTCCTCATCTATGTGGTAAACCGCTTGGATCACTTCTACCTGTTTTTCGATCTGCTTGACAATCTTTTGAACAAGCTCCTCATCAGTCTTCACTACTATGGTAAAGCGATAAACTCCGTGCACCTCCGACTCTGAAGTATTTAAACTCTCAATACTTAGATGTCGCTTTGTGAAAATAGTCGTGATCCTGTTTAAAAGGCCGATACTATTTTCAGTAAAAATCGATATGGTAAATACTTGATCCATTAAGAAAGTCTTACTTCTGAAACTGAGGCTCCTGAAGGCACCATTGGAAACACATTATCTTCTTTACCGACACATACTTCGAGTAGATAACTTCCATCATATTCTAGCATCTCTTTTACAGAAGATGCCAAATCTTTTCTCTCCGAAATTGTCTTTCCTTTTATACCATAACCCTCTGCGATTTTGATAAAATCAGGGTTCATTAACTCCGTGCTGGAGTAACGCTTATCAAAAAATAGCTGCTGCCATTGACGTACCATACCCAAGAAATTATTGTTGAGTACTACTATTTTAACAGCTGCTTGCGTTTGAAAAATTGTTCCTAATTCTTGTATCGTCATCTGGAAGCCACCATCTCCAATAACTGCTACTACCTCTCTTTCTGGTGCACCAAGCTTAGCCCCTAAGGCTGCAGGCAAACAGAACCCCATAGTGCCCAGCCCACCGGAAGTAATATTGCTTTTAGACTTTTGAAATTTCGTATATCGACAAGCCACCATTTGATGCTGACCTACATCTGTCACCAGAATCGCTTCGCCATTCGTAACCTTGTTAATTTGTTGGATCGTCTCAGCCATGGTTAATTCGGCCGATTGTGGATTCATCTCAGGTTTGATTACTTGCTCCTGCTCTATTCTTTCGTGCTCATGAAATTGTTGTAGCCATTCCGGATGACTGTTGGTATTTATCAAACTGGTAAGGGTGCTTAAAGACTCCTTACAATCACCCAAGACGGGTACATCAACCTTCACGTTCTTATTAATCTCTGAAGGATCTATATCGAGATGGATGATTTTAGCCTGTTTGGCATACCGCTTCAAATCCCCAGTTACGCGGTCATCAAAACGCATACCTACAGCAATCAACACGTCACATTCATTAGTCAACCTATTTGGGCCATAATTACCGTGCATACCGAGCATACCTACATTTAATGGATGATCTGTAGGAAGTGCTGATAGGCCCAAAAGTGTCCATGCTGATGGAATACCTGCCTTTTCAATAAACGTCTTAAATTCTTGCTCAGCCTTGCCCAAAATCACGCCCTGTCCAAAAAGCACAAAAGGCTTTTGCGATCCATTGATTAATTCAGCCGCCTTTTTAACTGATTCCAAATTCAGTTTTGGAATAGGCTTATAGCTTCTGATCTGTTCGCATTTTCTATAATTAAAATCTATCTCTGCGAATTGAGCGTCTTTGGTTATGTCCACCAACACTGGACCCGGACGACCTGATTTGGCTATATAAAAAGCTCTAGCCAAGGCTTCGGGCAATTCTTCAGGCTTAGTCACTTGAATATTCCATTTCGTGACCGGCATACTGATACTTATAATATCTGTCTCTTGGAATGCGTCAGAACCTAAAAGATGCGAACCTACCTGACCCGTAATACACACTAACGGTGTCGAGTCTATCATTGCATCTGCAATACCAGTAATCAAGTTTGTGGCACCAGGTCCGGAAGTTGCTAGGGCCACTCCCACTTTACCAGTAGCTCTTGCATAACCCTGAGCTGCGTGTATAGCACCTTGCTCATGTCTTGTCAACACATGCTTCAATTGATCCTGGAATCCATATAAAGCATCGTAAACGGGCATTACTGCACCTCCAGGATAACCAAAGATCATATCGACCTCTTCGGCCAATAGTGAACGGACCACAGCCTCAGCACCTGAAATGCGAAGTTTAGTTTCTGTCGATTTTTCTAATACTGCTACCATAGTCTTTTAATTATCCGTAACACAACCCATTGAGGCTGATGACACATTTTTTGCGTATTTCTTAAGTACTCCTGCAGTAACTTTCAATGCAGGAGCCGTCCAGTTATTTCTTCTGTTAGCCAGTTCTTTAGGAGTGATATCTAGCGTAATGCTATTCTCAATAGCATCAATAATGATCCTGTCACCGTTCTCAACTAGCGCAATCGTTCCGCCCGCTTGTGCTTCGGGGGTAACATGGCCTACCACAAATCCGTGGCTACCTCCTGAAAATCTTCCGTCTGTTATTAACGCCACGCTCTTTCCTAATCCCGCTCCCATTATCGCTGAAGTAGGTTTCAACATTTCGGGCATTCCGGGACCTCCTTTTGGGCCCACAAAACGTATAACCACAACCTGACCTTCCTTTACAGCACCATTACCAATACCTTCAATAGCAGAAAATTCATCATCGAACACAATGGCGGTTCCTTCAAATCGCTCTCCTTCTTTGCCGGTTATTTTAGCTACAGAACCTTCTTCAGCCAGATTACCAAATAACATTTGTAAATGGCCTGTTTCCTTAATAGGATTAGATTTAGGCCTTAGAATTTCGCTTGAGGGATCAATTGGAGACACATCGGCCAGATTTTCGCCAATGCTCTTTCCAGTAACCGTCATGCAATCTCCTTTGAGCATGCCTTCATCTAACATCCAACGCATCACGGCCGGTATTCCACCAGCATCGTGAAGATCCTCCATTAGATATTTGCCACTAGGCTTAAGGTCTGCCAAGATAGGTGTCTCGTCAGAAATTCTTTGAAAGTCTTTAAGCCCTAAATCGATGTTGATGCTCTTAGCAATTGCGATCAAATGCATTACCGCATTTGTAGAACCTCCTAATACGGTAATCAAGCGAATGGCATTCTCAAAAGACTCAAAAGTCATGATGTCACGAGGTTTTAAGTCTAGCTCAAGAATATTGCGAACTGCCTTACCTACTTTGGCGCATTCTTCGATCTTATTCTTACTAATGGCTGGATTAGAGGCACTATACGGTAAGGACATTCCTAGGGCTTCAATGGCTGAAGACATGGTATTTGCTGTATACATGCCACCACATGCGCCTGCTCCTGGGCAAGAATTCTTAATAATTCCTTTATAGTCTTCATCTGATATAGTACCTGCAAATTTTTGTCCTAAGGCTTCAAATGAAGACACAATGTTTAACTTCTTATCCTTGTAACAGCCAGAAGCAATGGTTCCGCCATATACCATGAGCGAAGGCCTATTGAGCCTACCCATAGCTATTAAAGCACCAGGCATATTTTTATCGCAACCCACTACAGTCACTAATCCATCATAATAATGGGCTCCTGCAACCGCTTCAATTGAATCTGCTATTATTTCTCTAGAAACGAGCGAATAACGCATACCTGAAGTACCATTACTGATACCATCACTCACTCCTATGGTGTGATAAATAAGTCCAACAAGATCCGCATCCCAAACACCTTTCTTTATGTCCTCTGCGAGGCCATTCAAGTGCATATTACAGGTGTTACCTTCATAACCTGTACTCACAATGCCCACTTGAGCTTTTGCCATGTCTTCATCGGTTAAACCAATGCCATAAAGCATAGCCTGAGAAGCAGGTTGTGTAGGATCTTGGGTTAGTCTCTTACTGTATTTATTCAGTTCCATGGGCCTTATTCATCAATTGAACCTATCGACTTCCCGAGTCAATCTGAATATTATCTGAACAGGATGTACAAGTTTCTATCGTAGAAACATTTTTTTATCTTACTGATAAACAGATAGTTAATTGAAATTTTTTACGGATTTAAGCTGGTTTTTTGTAATCGATTGCCTGAACTTTATGGATTGCACCTACACCTCTTATTCTTTGAAAGGGAGTATTTAAACCACTGTTCGAATAAAAAGACTAAAGGCCTAGACTTATGTTGTAGAAAATAAATATCTTCTTCCTCATTCAACCAAGCCCATAATGACAGACTACACCAAATTTAAAATCAACAATCGAACGGCTAATGCTGTAGAGGTGTTTGTAACCTTTTCTAAAGACGATCCGGAGTATAAATGCAGGCCCACTTGTTTGAAGGTTTCTGATTTCAGTTTTTTGAAAAAAACGGGTGATCTGGAAGGTATGTTCGTGCTTGGGGGAAGTAACAGTCAATTGTTCGACCCTAAAGGCAAAGCTTTAGTCGCATATTTCAATTTCTACATTCCACAACGGTGCCCTGTTCCCAATGCTACTTTCTCGCATGGTAAGTATGGTACGAATACTCCTGGAATTGAGATTAACCCTTTTCCTGGCTGTTTTGAACTTTACGGCATAGATTGCAGCCACGGGATAAATTCTTATGTTCGCATGTATTCCGATCAGCCTGCAAACTGGACTTGTGGACTGGATAATATTCCTGTTCCCTATATTTTCAATAAGCCACTACAACAAAATTCAGGTAATCCGGGAGTAATTCCTGTCAATTGTAATGACTGTACTGGCGTGACCGGAAATCCACCATGCCCTTCATTGCCCATAGGTCCTGCTCAAACAGAGGAAAATTTCTGTACTGTTTTGCGTTCTGGACGAGGAGGAACCGTCAACCTGGATTTATTGGAAGCGCCCTATAAATAAGGGCATTCCAACTCTTAACCTTTTTGACAGTTGTTTTTTAAGATTGATCTTAGGAGATTAAATTCCCATCCTCATCCCACTCTGCAATATTCATTCGAGTACTTTGGTCTACACACTTGGAAAGCCATTCCTCGTCATAAGAAAGACCATGCTGGTCTAGTACATCTTGTGGCACACCGTCCCAGACACCTGGTCTATTTCCTTGATAACCCAAATCCTTTATCCCTATTTCAGAAGTATAGTAACCCGTTAGTGTTAGGTTTCTCATTCTTGTAAAGAGTCTTTCTCCAGGCATTAAATCAGGAGCGGTCTTACCTGGATAGGCAATGGTATCGCAAATCGCTAATTGTTGCTCTTTTGTAAGTTTCTTAAACTCCAGATTATGCAATGCATTTGAATGTCTATCTAACCATGCCAACCCTCCTCTAACTGGCATTTGATGATAAGGCATATCTTTCACAATAAATTCAATGAATGCCGGTACTTCAGCATCTACGGCCCCACCAATTTCTGCCGTTGGGGGAAGAATAATATCGCACAGAACAGCTATAGTTTCGAGCTCGTGTTCGTTAAGGAAGATTTCAGCAGCCACTTCCCTATCATGCTCTTTCTCTGGTTCAGTTCGCCCATATCCTGCAAAAGGTTCTGAGGGTTGCTGAACTTCAGGTTCCTTGGTTTCTGGTGAGCACCCAGTTACTAGCATCCCACCAGCCACTGATCCGACTAATATCGATTTTAAAGAATCTCGTCTGTCCATAATTAGATATTTCTCTTTTTAACCTGATCTACTAAGTAATCCGAAGCTCTCCATGCCAGTGCTAAGATAGTCCATGTAGGATTCTTATCGGCCTGAGACACGAATGGACCTGCGTCCATCACAAATACATTCTCACAATCATGAAGTTGATTGTATTTATTGGTAACAGATGTCTTTGGATTGTTACCCATTCGTGTAGTTCCTACTTCGTGGATAATTTCTCCTGGCTTGGTTAATCCATATTGGCGATCAGCTCCGGGTTTGTCGCCCAGAAGAGTTCCTCCTGTAGCACTCAATACCTCTTCGAAGGTATCTTGCATATGCTTGGCTTGCTTCACCTCATACTCCGTCCACTGGTAATTGAACTTAAGCACAGGTATACCCCATTCATCAACTACCTCGTTGTCAATCTCGCAGTAGTTATTGTATTGCGGTACAGATTCTCCTCTTCCAGAAATACCGACCACAGCCCCATAATATCGCTTAATATCTTCGCGTAAAGCATCACCATAACCACCAACTTCGCCCATTCCAGTAATCTTATTCAAGTCGTTTGGATTAAAACCAAAGCCATAGCCCGGCATACCCATTCCTCCCCATACCTCAATATGATAACCTCTAGGGAAATCGAGCTTAGCATCGTTCAACCACCAAGGTGTGTAAACGTGCATACCTCCTACGCCATCTTCATTATAAATCTTCCTGTCCATCAACTGAGGAATAAACACAGCTCTACTCGCTCCAGTAGAATCATGAAGATATCTTCCTACCATTCCACTACTATTTCCTAGTCCATTTTGATGAATAGAACTTTTCGAATTCAACAGAATTCGAGCAGAAGAACAAGCAGAAGCTGCCATGATTACAATCTTGGCTTTTAAGTGATATGTCTTTCTATCTAGCTTGTTTACATAAGTAACACCTGTAGCCTTTCCTTCTCTATCTGTTGTAACCTCGCTCACCATAGCTTCTGTAAACAATTCCACTTTGCCTCCACCTCTCTGAGCAGGGAAAATCAAACAAGTTCCTGATGAGAAGTCGGCATAGGCTGAACAGGCCCTATTACATTGACCACAATAGAAACAACTTCCACGTTGATCATTGATGCGTTTTGTAAGAATAGAGAGACGTGATGGTATTACTGGAACACCGGCTTTTCTGGCAGCATTGATGTAATACATCTCATGAAGTCTTGGTTTAGGAGCTGGCAGAAAGAATCCATCTGGTTCATTTGGTATGTTTTCTCTAGAACCAAAAACGCCAATCAACTTATCTACTTTATCGTAGTAAGGTTTAACATCTTCATAGCCTATGGGCCAATTATCTCCAAGGCCATCAATACTCTTTCTTTTAAAGTCTAATGGACCAAAGCGCAGTGATATTCTTCCCCAGTGATTGGTTCTACCTCCGAGCATTCTAGATCTAAACCATCTAAAATCGGTGCCTCGAGCATTGGTAAAAGGTTCACCTTCAAGGTTCCAACCTCCATAAGCCGCATCGAAATCTCCAAAAGACCTTCGATCTGAACTTGCCCCTCTTCTCGGAGACTCCCAAGGCCACCTAAGTTGATTTCTATATTGATCTTGTGCAGGGTCAAAAAATGGTCCTGCTTCTAATACTGCTACATCAAAACCTGCTTCAGAAAGGATTTTAGTGGCCATTCCGCCACCTGCACCGGAGCCAACTATGGCTACATCGTAGGTTTTGGCTGATTCAATTATTTGCATAAGGTTGATTAGTACATTTTAGACACCGCATTCTTCATGGCATTCATGGTCTTTTGCAATGCTTGATCTGTTTCTAATTTATTCAATTCTTCGTTAAAAGGCTCGGCTCTTACAGGACCGGTATATCCTATTTCTACTAAAGCAGATAAAAATGATTCTATATCCACTATACCGGTATCAGCTGGTAGTTCACGCTCCCAATCCAATTGCTCATCTCTATTCCTCCCAGCCTTGGCATCGTTTAAATCAACAGTCACAATTCGATTGGGATCTAGTTTTAAGATATCCTCTTTTGATTCTCCAGCACAATACCAATGAAAGGCATCCAGTTGAATACCTACATTGGCTCTATCTATTGCTCCGATTAACTCTAAGCACTCTGCCATGGTACGAATAAATGGGTAGCGCTCTTTATTCATTAAAGTCCTCGGACCTACATATTCAAGGCCTAATTTGATATTGTTCTGAGATAAAATATCCGCCACCTCACGCAGCCTGCTTAAATGTAAATTGAAATTCTTGCGATAAGTCAAATCTGCATGAGTGGGCATAATCCAGGTAGACATACTTTCGGCACCTGCCCATCGCATCGCATCGATGCTATCAATTAGTCTAGCCAATCCATCCTTGTATTTAAAAACATCTCCTCGGAAGTCTAAGGGTAGGTTAGCGGCTCCCCAAGAAATCTGATTTATTTTCATTAAATCTAAGATCTCATTCAACTGTTCGTCTCGCATAACTGCCAGTTGATTCGGAAATGGCACAATGGCCTCATAACCGTGTTCTATGGCTTTCTGAAGTAATTCTAATTGTGAGAGTTCAACACCAATTGCACCAGGATTTAGGCATAACTTAAATTGACGCTGAGGAATAAAAAATGAATCAATACTTTGCCAAGGCAGCAAAGATGATAGCGCGAATAATCCAGATTTAGCTAAAAAGTCTCTTCTCCTCGGATCGAACATCTATGAAAGATATTGAAAACGAATGAGAGAAAAAGTACTAACTATATCTATTTGATAAATTTTGAAGGGGGTACTATAAACAAAGAGGCTTTTACATATGGAGCTCTAGGGTTTCTAAATTCCAATAAAGCATCTCTCCTTCTGTTTCCTCTTTCGACCAAGAAATGTCTTGATCTATTACTCCAGCCATATTCAACCCCTAGACCAATCCAATCTGTTAGCTGTTTTTCGTAAAGTAAAGAAGCTCTAAAGTCTAAACGAGCAATACTCAAATCAACCCCTTCATAACCTTGCAACGGGTCATTCAAAATATATCTATAGCTATTAAGCTCGGTCTTTACGCTTAAGAATGAGTTGTAACTTAGGCGATATCTTAGAATGGCTTCCTTTGGTAGTGTTAAACTTAGATTCCAATTCTCGTTGATTGTCTTATCATATGTAAAGACCGGAAGCACCCTTACACCCTGTTCATCATAACTCAAGCGCAATCCACCTCCTATTGAGGTCATAGGACTAATCTGCTTTTCATATAGCCCTGTAAGCGAAGAACGTAAAGACGCCATGCTAAGCGAGAATCGATCACTATTAAAATTAGTGCTTAGTGCAAAGCTGAGCTTTTGGTCATTACTAAAATCCTTCTGGCCAACAAGAGACACTCCTTTTCTTCTAAAATCAATCTGATTCAAAGTGCCGCTCAAACTTGACGTTTCAGAAGTCTCAAAGTTTTCGAAGACAAAACGTTGCTGATCGTATTTTAATTGAACACCCAGTAGAAAATCATCCTTAACCACAAATGGGGCAAGCATATTAAAGCTTACACGATAATTAGCTTCCCTTTCCAAAGGCGTTAACTGATTGCCTTCAAAACCTAATGGGTTATTGGCGTACAGCTTCTGGTATGAAAACTGAAATACTTTAGGCTTATAAGGCACATTAGACTTATCCTTGCTTTGTGCTTTAGCTTTAGGACAGCCAGCGCAAAACAAGAGCATCATCCATACCCTCAGCCACTTTCTAAGTTTACATGGTAAGTTGAACATTTTGTTAAGGTCTGCGAGAAAAACCCAACTGCTCTTAGATTAGTTCAATCGACTAAATGACTTAACTGTATTTAACAAAAAAGGACAACCATTTCTGATTGTTTATAAAGAGAACTTTCGCTAGGTTCAGGAATCTGACAAGACGAACATCTTTGCTACAGAGCCTCTTACTGGTATAGCTTTAGGTATTAAATACTATCTCACCTGTCTTCATCTTGAAATACACTCTCGGAATGAGCATAACCTTCATTTTATTTCTTCTCTAATTCCTTAAGTCTTTTCTCCAAGTCAATAATATAGAGTGTTAACTCTTCTATTTTCTCAAGTAACTTCAATTGCAAACCTCCCACATCTTGGCCATTTTCTTCCACTTCTTTTGCGCTAGGCACATTCGGGAGGTGGGAGTTTTTGTTTATGAAGTTTTCAAGCTCTCGGAGGCTTATAAGCTCGTAATCTGCCTTGAACACGTAATCAGGAACTGTTCCGGGAATGGCGGTCACCTTGATTTTCTTGGATTCGATGTTGCCTTCAACAACCATGTTTTGAGTGAATCGACTCATCCCGTGAACATCAAAATCATAACTAGGAGCTGCCGTGCCTATTCCAACATTTCCACCGTGATTAAAGAAAGTATGACGATCATTTCTAGTACTAATCTGAACATCAGTATCATTCCCATCAAAAAGATTCAGACGACCTCCATCCAATTCTGAAGACAATCTAGCTACTGTATTCCCATTATGCCTTAAAAAATATCCCTGAGTATTACTAGTAGACTCAATAAATATATCTCCGTTTACTAAAGAAGAGCCATAAGCCTCTAATGCGTAAGAACCGCCAATTCTAAGCTTATCTCCATTACTGCTAAACAAGAACTGGCGATTACCAGAAGTAGGAGAATCAATAATAAAATTCATATTATGATCGCCTGAAGTCTCATCTTGCCTAAACTTAAATGTGGCAATACGATCAGTAGCTGAAAGTTCAATACTTTCAGTTATGCCCCCCGAACGAGTAATGTAAACAGGGTTAATACCACTATTAGTATTAAAAAAAGTGGTACTCTCCATTAATATGCCGCCACCACCAAACAGCCTAAGTTTTCCTCCCATCTCATTTTGCCAATAAAGATCATTAGTACCGTTGGAACCGTCTCCTAACCAACCGTTTCTAATCCCATTTTGCTGCCGCCATTCGATAAAACCGGTAGCTGCAGATCCATTTGTATCGTTATCCTTAAAAATCAAGAGAGGACTAGCGCTATTCAATGTCAGACTGCCAGGTATAGTTTGATCTTGAGCAAATCCAGATATCGAAACAACAATGAATAGATTGATAATGAGAAGTGTATTTTTGAGCATGTCAATTATTTTTTTTATTTCAGAACAAACCCTATTCTTGATACCCAATGTCCATTATTTGGACTGCTCTGAGGATCGTAGAATAGATCATATAGCAGCGATATCTCCATGTTGAGTTTATCGTTTAGTTTAAGCGTGTTATTAATCCCTAATAGGGAAGTATTTACCCAACTTCTGTTGATGCTTTGATCCGTAGGATTCTGTACCTCAGTTTGGTTCCGCTCGAAATTTGCTTGAGCAAAGAGGCTTCTAAACAGCTTGACTCGAATAAAACTTCTGAGCCCGTTGACTCCTTGAGGCTGTAAATCGGTCAAGTCTTTTTTCTCAAAGTATAGCCTAGTGCTACCCGCAAAACCAATGAGAATATCAGGATCGAATGGATAATGAATTTGTAAAGCCAAATCTGCTGAAACAGGTCTTTGCCTATTGATTTGAAAATTACCGCCAAGATCTAATCGCTGTAGAAATGGCTCCTCCTTATGTGGATTATATTTTTTAGGTGTATCCGCAAGATTTTTCAATTCAGGGAATCTTTTCTTTCTCTGATCTATTTCCGCTAACGCTTGGTTAAATTTCTCCTGCATACCTCCTCCTGAACTTGACAGTTCTTCGGCAATATTCTGCAATTGCTCCTGCACAAACTTAGTGGATTGAATCTGCTCTACTTGACTTCGATAACCTTCCGGAAGTTTATATAATTTGGCCAAAGCCAATTCTTCTTGTATTTGCTTAACTTCCTCAATGGTTAACACTTTGTCTAATAAAGACTTGTCCCAGTCTTGAAAATAGGCTTTGTAATTGTCTAGTTCATTGCTCAATGCCATGGCATGCTTATTCAAAGCGCTAATTCTTTTGAGTCGTAATTCATCTAGACTCTCAAGACTGCTGATATTTTTTCTCAGCTCACTTATTTTTTCAAGTTGAGTGATACTACTGTTTAACTCTCTGCCAGCAGGAAGTTTCTCAGGTGTTTGAGAGAGCTTTTCTTTAAATCGATTTTTTAAAGTCTCTAGATAAATCCCTAAAGAGTCTTTCTTTAGACTAGATGTGTCCAATTCAATTGATTTATTTAGTCCACTTCCTATACTAGATGATAGCCTTCCACGCTCTCTTTCATGTTTATTTAATAGCCTCTGAAGCTCCTTTTGAAACTTTTTATTCGATTTTAGAACGGATTGATGACTAGCATTGAAAGTAGAAATCGGTTCAAAATCCTGTGCAGAAACCTGCAATGAAAACAGGATAAAGAAAGCAGAGAAGAGCTTAATGTTCATCATTTTCAAGATCGTTTGATTCCATATTAAAAACCAGCTTTATATATAGTTTTTAATCTTATTTTACAATTTTGATTTCTGCGCTACTAGATACTCCCAAAACCAAATCTGATCTATTAAAAAAGTAGATTCTCAGAATTGATTTTAACATGATAAGGCTTCGAGAATAATTAATAGTCTTTCTAGAAAGTCTTTTAATATGAGTTCTTAGATTCAAATTATACCTTTCAATGTTCATTGTCTGATGCCTTTGTCTGCCATGTATTGCTTCCGGTATAATTGCCTTGTAGACTAGAAGCCCATCTGTCGCAATCAACTTAGGACTAAAAGGTAAAAGTCTGTCAATCATAGGAGTTAAAACCTCTTTGGTTCTTCTCCCTACATGAAAATCAATCACTCTGCTCGTTCTCCTTTCTAAAATGTAGGTTATCCAAATAGGATTGAGTTTAGTCGTACAAAAAGTCCAACGTTCATCAATCTCATATTCACCCTTACGTATGGGTGTGGGTTTATTAAAGCCCTCGGCAATTGAAACTATCCTTTTGATGACAGTGGTGGTGGAAATCTCTAAGATTCTAGCTATTGACCGTATGCCTACCCCTTCCTGAACATAAGATTCAATTCGATGATTGACATCTAGATTATAAGCGCGGTATTGATATGTCTTTTGCTGATATTTTCTGCAATGCTTACAGTAATATTTTTGGGTTCCATTCTTTTGGTTACCAGCCTTTCTTAAAAGGCCAGAGCAGAATCTACACTTCATCTGATAATGTGAAACATGAGGATTAAATATACTTGCTTAAAGAGGATCTAAGCGAATATCATCACTTGCTTAATAAGCTGGATACCGGATTAAAACCAACAACTTTATTGACCAGTTATTGATAGTCAGTTAGTTACGTACAATATTATCAAAAACAGATAATCTGGGACATGACTCACTTACAAAACATTTACGATTTGCTGAGAACACTTAAGTTCTCTAATTTCAGCTTATCATTGATTTAAACGTTTTAATCGCATCTTATGAGTTTCGGAAGTAGGTTATTAGAGGCTAGAAAAAAGAGAGGTCTGTCTCAAGGAGAGTTAGCCGATTACTTGGGTACTAAAGGGCCTGCTATTGGACGCTATGAACGTGACGAGATGAAGCCTTCTATTGAGGTAGCTGCTAAGATGGCCGATTACCTTGAAGTGTCTCTAGACTACCTAGTAGGCAAAACAGATATAGAGGTAGATCCTAAAACTGCTAAACGCATTCTGGAAGTAAGTAAATTCAATGAAGAGGACAGAGAACACGTTTACTCTGTTATCGATGCTTTTATCGCTAAAAGAAAAATTCAGAGTATAACTTAAGCTACTCTTATGAGTTCGTTTACATACTTATATTTAACCATTATGATAGCTGGTCTAATATCATTCATAGGAGGTATCAGGCTCTTATTTAAAAAAGACACAGATAAGCCAGCAATGATGTATATAGTTCTTGGTCTTGGAGCAATCATGCTAGGCTTTCTAAAACTCACAGGGAATTAAAAACCCGCTACTAAGCAATAGCCAAACTTTATTCGGTTACCGAGTATACGATCATAAGCCTTACCCTTTTATATCATTATTACCAATTGTAATTTCTCTTTCAAAACCTTCAATTTTCTTAATTATCGCTTCTTGGGTATCATCGATAATTTCAATCTGCATAACTTTGCCTCGGATAATTAATGTCGAATCAAGGCTACTTGGATCAAAATGAAAGTCTACAATATTACCTGGGTTACTTTTTTGTATTTCAGCGATTAGAGTCTCTTTGGATATTCTTTTTTCAAAGATTTCTAAATCCACTCTAACTCCCGAAAACTTATTTTTATTCAGTTTTATGGTCAATACATGATCTTCGCTACTTAATATATCATGTTCAACATTAAAATCCATTTTCCAATCAACAAGCTCTCCCGTGTTATTGTATTCCTCAAAAAAAACAATTGAATCATCTTCAAAGTAAGTTTGAAATTTGATATCACCATTTTCGAAGTACCCAACAGATTCTCCGTCCAGTTTTCCTGAATTATAATTAATGATGCCTTTTATATTTCCATCCTGAAAATAATCTTCAAACACCCCATCTTTTAATCCATTAATAAAACGCCCTTTTTGGATCAAATAACCAAGGCTATCATAAAGTAGAAACTCACCTTCTCTTAAATCATTTTTATAAATGCCTTCTAATTTTAGATTGCCATTTTCATAATAACTCTTAAATGAACCATTTTTCTTACCTTCTATAACAACTGCTTGGGTTTTGAGACTTCCATTCTCATATCTCTCCGTGACCACATTGCTTGAACATGAAAGCAAAAACATTAAGATCCAAACAAGATTGAGTTGACTGAACTTCATAAAACATTAATGAATTTTAAACTTCTTACCCGTTTTAACATTCATCCTAACTTTGAAAATATATGACCCTGTAGTATCTCCCTTATTTACAGGAGCAGACCCCAAATATGAGTGGTTTCTCGGATAGTTTCTTTGTGCGATATTATAAATTGTATCTGTAGTTATTATCCAATCACTATTAGATGAATTGGATGAACCAGTGCTAGTCGCATTAGAGTTTAAATTGGCATTGTTCCCAGCAGCATTACCACTACTAGCTTCCTCTATCATGTTGGTAGCTGCATTCACAGCCCTAGCTCCATCTCCTGACATACCTTTTAACTTACCTGCACCTGCATTACTCATAGCTGGCATCAATTCGTCTACCTCCATTATTTCATCTCCACCATCTCTGGCTTTAGACTTTGATCCAATTCCGTTAGCACCTTTTGCTATTAGAGGTATGCCTGATTCTTGTTCAACTTCAGCTTCAATTAAAGGTTCTGTCTCTTTAGGCATTCTAAAGTTTTTAACCTTTGCTTTGAGGTTACTCCAGCCATTAGAAATAGACTTGCTAATATCATTAACTAACTCACCAATCTCCTCTTTTGCATCTGCTACATATTGCTTTGCTTTAGCCTTAGCGGTCAATAGTTTATCACAATTCGAACCTTCTGGACATCCTCCTGAAACAACATCTTCTCCTATCATGCCATCAGGATCAATAAATCTTATAGGATTATCAAATGCATAGTTATAAGGAGAGTGTCTTCTCATTAGGTCAGCAGCTGGGTCTACCTGCATGAAACGGCCTAATTGAGGATCATAGAATCTAGCCTGATAGTCATACCATCCTAGATCAAAATCAGTCTGCTCCTCAAAACCATTGTATTTGTAATTGTTCGGTTTGGATAGTGGAGCTGTAGAGCTCAACGCAGTTATCGACCCACCGAAAGGATAGTAATGATCTTCTTGCAAAAGAGCTCCCTTAGTATGTGTAAGCAACATATCGTCAAAGTAAACGGTTTTAGTTCCTTCATTACTTACATATACATAAAAATAGCCACTACTTGGTACAGTAATATTACCTGAAGTTAAGACCTCTTTATCTGCACTGGTACTCACCTGATCAAATCCGGTTCCTGTAGATACCACATTAAAATCTTCATCGAACATAATCCAGTTCAAATAAGAATCTGTAGCTCCGCTATTCTGGCTACCAAAAGCACTGAGTATGCTGGAAAAATTATTGTTGAACATATCAAAAATGGCTCCTTCAGCCCCTCCAGTGCTACTTGCTGAACCGCCAAAAGCTTGTGAAAGTAATGATGCAGTTATGGCAGAGGGGTTTAGACCATCGTCTACCACACCTGTAGATGCTCTTACTGTAACACTCACCACATCGTTTGTCATTACCTTAATCATCTTATTAGCTCCTATTCTTAAATGACTGTAAGATCCATTGGTTCTTAAAACCATATTAGGTGCAGGAGAAGTCAACTCATTAAACTGGTCCACTGTGGTATTGGCAGACGAATTTACCTCCGTATTGTTCACATTTATATTCACATAGCCCAAGCCTTGACTGTCACTAGTTTCAAACTCGCGATATGCTATCTCCATTGTGGCTAAATATTGAGAAGTTACACTTTCTTCTGTTAGGGTTACCCTTGTATTACCTAAATGATCTTTCACATAATAATCATATACCAATCCACCAGTTTCATTCTTTCTTACCCTGCCTTCTTCATGAGAGAAATGTTGTAAGGAATTGTCTTCGTAGATAAAACCACTTGCATAATCTGTGGTAGAAATGTTTCCGTTATCGTTAGTCTGCTTAGAGAGTTTAACACCTGCAGCATCGTAAGTGTAGGTAATACTCTTGTTGCCGTTAAAATTGACAACCTCTGGCAAATTGAGATGGTTATAGTTGATGTTCGTTATGCCTTTATTTAGATCATCTTTCATATTACCATTGTCATCATACTGATAGTCATTACCTATAGTATTGCCATCAATAAAATCAGATTGTCCGGCATCACCTGCTGAATCTGACACTAAGGCTAATTGATTACTCTTACCTCCATTCAAGTACGAATAACTTAGATTATCTATTAAAAGAGAAGTACCTCCTACATTGCCATATCTCTGCAGTGTTCCTATGTTGCCGTTTTCATCATAGGTATAAGTAGTACTAAAGTTTTGAGGTTGTAGCCAACCCGTGCCTTGGGTATAGTCGGCATTTAATAAACGATTACTAGCATCATAATTAAACCCATAGGCTCTCGTACTATTACTAGATTTAGATCTCCACTTTACACCTGCAATATTTCCATTAAATCGATTTTGGCTAAAACCATAATCGTAACTCAATTCCATACCAAAGTAATGGCTACCAGTACCACTATTTGCGTAATCTTTATTTATTCCATTTAGCCACCCTCTTACATTATAGTCGTAATTAAGTGTCTCCAAACTAGTGCCAAATACCTTGCTGTTTAGCTGTCCCAGATTATCATATGAATTCGTCACTAAGGTTTTATAGTTCGCTTCGCCATTGAGCTTAATCTCTATTTTATCCAGTCTGGTTGCCTCTTGATAACTATATCGTTTAGCTATTAAGGTCTGTGAATCATTACCGCTTGCTTTAGGGTTATTATGAACGCTATAGGTATTAAGCACTTTACCACTAAAATCGTATTGCGTGGTATTGATTTCAGAACCGCCCAGATGATTGTCACTTACTGTTTGAATAACTCGACCGCGGTCATCATAAAATAAGACTGTGGTTAACCACTGATCAGAAGTACCCAATACTTTAACACGACTTCCTGTATTTAGTCCTTTAGCGTTTGTGTATACTGCCGGATCAACAGTATTTCTTGTACCTGAGGACTCAAAACCTACTTCCTTACTGCTATCGTATGTTTTTGTGGTAAAATCATAATTGTCAAAGTAGCTAATTGAAAGGATCTCTTCTGTATAATTCTTGAGACTTGGAAAAGTAGCATCATGATATCCTTGTACAAAGGTATACTCAGAACTTAGAGCAGGTACAATCTCAGTATCAAAGTATTCGCCATTAGAATCAAAACCTACCAGAAAATCTATTGTAGTTTTTGACCTATATGTTACGGTACCTGAAACGTGATGTGAAAGAGATATACTATTTGCTTCTAAAACATTGGCTGTGGTAAGTGCTTCAGTTGAAACATTCTGAATGGCAGCAGCATTAGCCTCTGTTTGCATTACTGAACGAGAATTAGAACTATTAATAAACCCTGTCATTACAGGTCTATTCAAAGCATCATATTTAGTGAACAACCATTTATTTAAATTTTCCAAATTGGCATCTCTGGTTAAAACCAGTCGATCCAGCTTATCATAAACCATTTCAGTTAATCCTGTTCCAGGTACTCTTTTAGAGATAATCCGATTACGATAATCGTAGCTGTATTGAAATATAAGCTCAGCCATATCTGAGCTATTCCATACCCAAGCATTATCTGAAAGAACTTTTTCGGCCTTAGGAGGAATTACAAATGATAAATTTCCATAGTCATCATACACGTAATAAGTACTTAGCCAATAAGCCCGTTGATCAGCAATGGTAATGCCCTTTTGTACACGTTTTAAGATTACTTGCCCCTGTTTATCAGTATACTCTCTGGTTTGATTTCCGTCTTCATCAGTGGTAATACTTACCCATATGGCACCAGCTGCATACTCTGTTGAGCTACTAGGAGTAGCACCGGAAATTACCCAGACTCTTATTTGATCGTTGATATTGTTTGGTCGCCAATCTGAGCTTACTCCTCTATTACTTCCTGCCCAACTGTTACCAGGAGCCATTTGCTTTGTTGGCCTGCCTAATGGGGAACTTTCAAATTCAGTTTTAGCATAAAAAATATCTTCACCAACATATTCACTGTTAAGGAAAGTAGACATTCTAGAACTAGGGTCTAAGACAAATTGTCCAGTTGAGTTAACCGACCTAAATGCCATAGGTCGATAAACTTGCCTACCATATTCATCGTAAATCATGTATTGAACTAAGTCTGCTCCCGAAGGAAGTGCCCGTCTGGCAACAGTCTGTATGGGTCTTCCTAAGCCATCAAGATACTGAGTGGTCTCCTTGATATTGTAATTGCTAATCTCTGTAGCAATACCAGTCTCAGAAGTCATAGCTTTTAAAAAGTCGAACGTCCTTACATAGTTGATTTTGTCTCCTGTTGAGTATAACACATTAGGTAAGCCAGATGTTTTTGAACCTTGAGTGCTTCCATTTGGCTTGATCTGGGCATAGGTGTTAGTACTGACAAACAATACCAAAACCGAGATTAAAAATTGTAGTGTGCCTCTCATCTTAGTAATTGTTTGTATTGTTGGTGTTTACATCATAGGCATATTCATTCTTCTTGAGGATGTTGCCGTCCTTATCCTTTATGTATTTAAGCCTGCCAAAGGAGTCGTACTCATAGTACGTTGTCAATCCATTTGGAGTGGTTTGAGATGTCATACCTACACCAGGTTGGTAGGTCATTGTGGTGATTAATGCATGATTGAGATTATTATGTGTCCTTAACTTATCAAGTTCGGTTCTCAGAACTGCGTCTGATGTAGGTGAATCCAGAACCGTCTGAATGACAACTCCATTTACATCGGCCCATGTAGCGTTTTCTATTTTGGCAACGGGTAAAGTGTTATTATAGCCCCAGAGATAGACAGTTTTGGAACCATTAGTTTTCTCCATTTCTAACAGATTCCCTACAGCATCATAAAGATTATATTTTATTCGAGAATCCAAACTAGCGGTTCCTTTAGCTGTTTTAATTTCACTAGGAGCAAATGAACTTGAGCTAGAATTAAATTCGGTACGATTAACAGATAGTAAAGTTGAAGCTTTATAGAGTCGCTCTTCAATTATTGGAGCAATAATATTTTCATCAAGCATCCCCGTCTTTACAGAAGAAGCCGACTGATTATAGATATAATAATTCTCTGTCTTATAGATGCTACCTTCACTATTATTCACCTCAGCTCTAGAAACTTGAAAATATCCATTAGTCAAATCAGAATAGAAATATTCTGTTTGCTTTGATAAAGACTTGGTATCATCGTTAGGATCAAAATCTATTACTTCCGTTTTCTTAAGATCAACTCTATTACTATAGATTCTATATCTTTTGAAATAACTGGAAACTAATGGGTGAAAGACTATACCAGTCACAAAGTCGTAGTTAGTGCCATTAGAAGCAACCGAATAAGGATCTCGCGATGGCGTTGTATTGTCTCCATTATTATAGGGTCCATTAAATGTAGCACTATAGGTATTCTTTATAGACCTTACTTTTTTGTAAGAGCTATTCGTGTATTTGTAGTCAACTTGTTCAACTAAAAGACCACGCCATAAATCTCTACTATCTCTTGGCGCAAATGGGTATGTTTCTAAAGTTCCCACATTTATTACTCCAGTTATGTATCCTTCTCCGCTCAAGGCATTGTTATAAAAACCATCTATGAAATCAGGATAGTCTTCAGCTGTAGTAAAGTTATACTCCGTTTTACCAGTCTCTGATCCACTAGATACTTTCACTGTAACCTTTCCATATCCTACTTCGCTACCATTTGTTTTTAACAGAGGAAGTGTACTATTCACAGTTCTTGCCTTGCCAGTAGATACCGTTGTACTACTTGAACCGCTTGCTGTTGTAGAAGTGATTATAAAACCGTACTTGGGAGTGGTTACTAATCTGCCAGTAGAAGGAGAACCTGAATTTTCCGAATCTTCATTGTAGTAAAAATTCCTTGTAACTACGCTACCGAGCTGTCCCAAACCATCATTATCTGTAATGGATTTTATTCGTAAGCCACCAGCATCTTTATTTGTGACAGGCGTCTCCTGTTCCTTGGTCAACTGAAAGTTAGTATTTGGTATACCACTCAAAGCACAACTCCCTATGGTTAAACGAATCTCGTAGGAACCATCTTCCAATTCTGTTTCAATTTTGTTAGAAGGTAATGTCTGTCCATTCCAAGGAACTGTCGCGTCAAGAATGGTATTTGTTCCTTGGCGAATCTGATATCTCATATCACACTCTCGATCATTGCTTCCCCAAAGCTTAACTATACTAAATGGTTCGTTGATCAGATCTATTGTAAATGAATTCCAAATTCCATTTACCAAATAGTTGTTACTTACCTCCGAAAGAGAATTAGGAAGGTTATCATCTACTACTTGGTTTTGCTCATAGATATAACTTGTATTGCCACCTGTTGGATAAGTAATTTTGGTTAAAATTCCAGCTTTCCCGTATGTGAAATCTGGCTCTCGATTGGCTGATCCGAAAACATCATAATTGATGTCAGAAACAAAAAACCATTTCATCTTGTATTTGGGCTCATAAAACGTATTAGTATTTTGCCCATTGAAGTAACCCCAGTGATCTAGTGCAAAGCTGTATCTACTTGGTAAATACTGGGATTCATCATAAGAGAAAATGTAAGGGCTTATTGATTCTGTCTCATTGCTATTCCATTCTTGCACTTGGTCTAACTTTAAACGCTTATAATAGTCCCCCACATTTACGCCTTTAAATAGAACTCCAGATGCAGATACTCCGATACTGCTTATGCTATTATTGTCGAAGTATGAATAGTTAAATTTAAATACCTTAACGATTTGATTATTAGCATCTTTAATCTGAATCTTATCTAGATACCTATCGTTTAAATAGTCTTGTCTTGTTCCTGAAGAAGCTAAAAAATGTATACTTCCATTATCAGAGTTTATGCTCTTTATTCTTCTTGATTTGATTTTGTTAGTTGTGTATTTCAGTTGTGATTCGCCCCATGCCACGCCTGAAGTTTGAACGTTTAAAGCTGACACTGTTGTGTACTCCAAATCAGGCCATGAGTTATAATATTCAAAGCTAAATAACACTTTTCCGAAAGAATTCTCGATTGACGTTAAAAACCAACTTGAAGTAAAGTAATCTGAGTAATTGGATGCACCCCAAGATTTAGATTTGGTTTGCTCTTTTTCAGCAAAAATATATCTGTTACCATTAGTGTCTGTTATAACAAACTCTACAAATTCATTTCCTGAAATTAAATGTGTAATCTTCAGATTTGATTTGACTTTCTGAATGGCATTTGCGTTTCTATCTAGCGAAAATGAACCACTGAGACCGTTAACATTAAAATGGAATTGGTCTGGTTCTCCGTCATGAATCCCATTTGCAATTTTGTCATATTCATCAGCCAATGTAGCTGAAGTGGGGTTAGGTGTCTCTGGCAATGCCAGATATCCAACTCCATAGGTTTCATCGGGTTTTCCCCTAACTGTTCTAGAAATAACTCCCCCAGAATTCAAACTCCAGCCAAGTCCTACCCAAGAAGCTACCGATTCAACATTCACTCCTCCAGAACCTGAATAATTGAGATTTACAGCTAAGTCAATGCCATTTGTTCTTAAGCTATGAATAGGAATATTTGTTGAAGATCTCCCAGTATAAAAATTAACACTATTATTTCCGTATTGAACGATTGACGTTGCTTCTGGAGATGGAGGAATAATTGTTGGAACATCTTGCCCTTTCACAGACAAAAAGAGTAAAAGGCTAAGGCTTATGAGTGCTATTCGTTGCATTTTATCTAATGTGACTTTTATTGTTTATCCTTTGAATCAAGATTTTCAAATCTATCGATGACCGTTTTTAACATTGATTTAAATTCAACGTTCTGTCTTTCGAGTCTTAAATTGTTTCTCTCAAGTTGAATAACGTAGAGCGTTAACTCCTCAATCTTCTCCAATAATTTCTTCTGAATATCTCCCAAGTCTTGACCATTAGTTTCTACTTCTTTGGCGGTTGGAATATTGGGAAGGTGGCCATTTTTTTCAATGAAATTTGACAATTGGTCAATTGACATCAAGTTGTAATCTTCTTTGAAAACGTAGTCAGGGAAAGAGCCTGGAGTGGCACTAACTTTTACCTGTTTGGCTTCTATCTTCTCATTAAATACAGCATCATTTAGAATTTTAACTTTGCCAGCGGTCGAAGAAATAGTAAAGTCTGTGCCATCATGCATTAACTGCCCATGTGCTGTTCCACCGGTCCTATAAAGCCTAAGTCTTCCTCTTCCTCCATCGTTGAAAACATCTACAATTTTATTGTTACTGCCATACAAATTGAGAAGTGTATTTCCACTATTCTTCGTTATTGACACACTACCATTTGGTAGATACATGTCTCCGCTAGCCCTTACGCCTACGGCAGTTCCTGACGAGTTCAAGAATTTAGCTATATGCATATCTTCACGCATACTATTGTTCCGAACATATAGTACATCTCCATCTCCTGTTGAATTTAAATCAACCATAGGAGTCCCTTGACTACCGTGATTTTTTATGACAGCAAACGAACTTGCTGTGGAGTTTGACCCTACTACCACTCCACCTTGCTGAGTTACAGACATAACGTGACTCCCTGCGGTTTTAAAGTGGATACCTCCACGTGAGGGACCTGTGTACGGATTTTCTATATTATAATCCCAGTAGCTTCCAATAAAGTGATTAGCAAAAGGGAGATTATTATACGATAGTTTGAAAGTACTCTTAGTTCCATTATCAGCGTAAAAACCAACTGGGGCATCTACATGCAGTTTAGCTAGTGCAGTTGAATTACCAATCGCCAGATTTCCATCTTGATCTAAGGATATAAGCGTCTGAGAATCATTAACAAATGAGAATTCCTGAGCATGCAACGTAAGTGGTCTAGCATTCATCCCTCCCGCTTCATAAGCATGCAGTCTCCTTGATCCGTTATAAAAATCGAACCCCACTGCCGAATTAGTGGGAGAATCAACAAAAAACCTAACATTGTTATAGAGCTCAGTTTGACTATAACCTTCGCCAACCTGAAGTCTCCCAACACCACCCTCAAGTGCCCTATTACCCCGGAAATATATTCGAGAGTTTGTGTCACCAAAATTTAGACCCTTTTGTCCACTAATTGTTCCTCCTTCTATGCTTAGGGTATAACCTGGGTTTTGAACACCTATACCTATATTCCCCCCAAGATGATATAAGTGTGGTGAGTTTGAGCTATTAAACTGTGCAAATGCACCAGAAGCGCTCAGCATCAAAAGTATTGTGAGTGTTACTTGCTTCATATTTATTAATTGTTGGAGATTTTTAATAATTTTTCAATATCTCTTGTCGGGTTGAACCTTTTTGTTTAAAGCCTTTCTCTGGCATTTTCAAGATCTATGTCATCGAAGGTCAACTCCACATTTCTTTATTACATCCAATTTTTTTGATAAGCTAATTGTACCTATTCAAACTCATACATTTTTAAGAAAGGTACTAGAAAGAGTGATTACAAAAAATAATAATAGAAAGTGATAAAAATAAAATAATACAGAATAAAAATATTACACATATAATTTATGTGTTCTGTATAATATAATCATCGTAAATGTAAAACTAGTCTATAGTCTATGACAAAATTTGTCCATAAAAAATTGAGTGATTAATCTAAATCTTTACTTTTACCGAATTCATAAAAATAAAGCATAGCTACTATCGACTTTATAAATAATAATCAAGCAGTCGACCGCTTCATGCTTTAAAACAAATAAAATTATTCTTGAAGCTCTTATTGAATGGGGCTAGCAGATTCTCTTGAGAATTGTATAATTTCAAAAAATTCCAAAGTGCAAATAAGACATGTATGCAAATTGCATGCAAGTAACAAAAAAACACTTACAAATAAATTTGTAAGTGCTTGATAATGAAGAGCCTCTTGCCGGGGTCGAACCAGCGACCTACTGATTACAAGTCAGTTGCTCTACCAGCTGAGCTAAAGAGGCTTCTTATTTGCTTTTCGTTCAAAGCGAGTGCAAATATAGAAGTGACTTTCCGATTTGCAAACACCTTAAACAGGATTTTTTCAACTTTTTTCTACTTTATTGATAATCAGAGATTTCTTAGAATTCTAAGCTGTTTCTTTAATTTTCTAAGATCCTCTTCTGCTGATTCAATCTTTTGATCAAATTCTACCTTAAGCTTATCAGCCGTTTTTGAATTCGCGAAGAAAGCGAGATTGTTATTCCACAAGGCAATATTATCTTCTAGCTCATTAATCTTTCTTCTAAGCGCAGACTCTTTCTTTTGAAGTTTCTTATCCCCAGCTCCAGACTTAGCACCACCAGCCATTTCAGCTTTGATCACTAATGTTTCAGCATCTGCTTCTTCTAAACCAAGTGTAGCCACATATGCTTCTATAGCTGCGCCATATTTCTCTTCTAGTGTCTTTATGGCATTTCTAGGTACAAAACCGAAACTCTGATATTCAGCAGCAGTAGCCAATAACTCTTCTTCGGAAGTCTTTTTGCCTTCTGCTAATTGAATTAGCTTCTCAATGATTGCTTCTTTGCCTTTTTGATTTTCCACATACTCAGCTTCAGCCTCATTTGCGCTGCTTCTCTTATTATTGAAAAAGGTATCACAAGCTTCTTTAAACTGAGCATAAATCAGGTTTCTTTGCTTTTCCGGAACAGGACCAATGTTCTTCCACTCTCTCTGGAGTGCCTTTATCTTCTCTGCCGTTCCTTCCCAGTCTTGACTTTCAGCTAAAGCCTCAGCCTGCTTCACTAATTCTTCTTTCTTAGCTAAGTTCTCTTTTCTAAGTCCTTCGAGCTTCTTAAAGAATTCATTCTTATTTGAGAAGAACTTTTTAAAGTTGGACCAGAATCCTTTGTTGATCTCTTTTGCCTTTTCTCGAGGCACACCACCTATGGCATCCCAACGCTTTTGAACTGCAAGGATCTCTTTAGTCTTAGCGTTCCAGTCATTTATTCTATCTGAATCAAATGAAGTAAAGACTACAAGCTCCTCGATTAATTTTTCTTTTTCAACCAAGTTGTCCTTGAGTTCTCCTTTTAATCCTTCAAGGTATTCTTTCCTTTTCTTATAGATAACGTCTGATGCACCTTTGAATCTTTGCCAGAGTTCTTCTTGAACTTCTCTCGGAACGGCACCAATTTTCTTGTACTCTTCATGAAGCTCATTCAGCTGGATTATAGCATCCTTAATGTTCTCTATTTGATCAAGCGATTCTGCTTTTTCACACAAATCGAGCTTAGCTGCATAATTCTTCTTTCTATCCAGTTCTTTTAGCTCAAAAAGGATATGTCTGTTATTGTAGAATCTATCTAATAATGCGTTGTAATTAGCCCAAAGCGTACGATTATGCTGATTTGGAACAGGTCCAACTGCTTTCCACGCTTCTTGAATTTCTTTTATAGGCTTGATGTTTGTCGAAGCATTATCACCATCAATCAACTCTCTTAGCTGTTCAAGGAGTTCTTCTTTCTTAGCTAGATTTCTTTCCTTGGCCGCCTCTTTTTCTTTGTAGAAGGCTGATCTTCTGTCTCTAATGAGTCTTTGAGAAGCATCAAATCTATTAAACAGCTCATCATGTCTGAATTCGAAACTATCCTCTTCACCTCCATCGGCTAAATACTTGGCAAGAGCAGCACTACGGGCTTCATCTTCCATAGATTTAAACAATGGATCAATGATTTCGACAATTTTAGAGGATCTCTTAAATGTATCTTGATGCGTCAATTCTTCAATTGCATCAACTAATTGCTCACGACTAAACGTAGTATAATCTGGAAGTACCTCATCCTCATCGTGTGGAGGTTCGTCATCGTGCACTTCGTCATCTGAAGATGAAGAATCCTCAGATTCGGTCGACTCAGCATTGTTATCTTGATCTTCTTCAGCAACTACTTCTCCCGAAGTGTCATCAGCTGCAACCTCCTTCTTCTCTTCCTCAGCCAAAGGTTGTTCAATTTCTTCTTGTGTGGTTTCAGTCTCTTCAAAGGAATTTTGCTCAACTGTAGTATCTTCTACAGGAGTCTCAGCCTCTACCTGCTTTTCCTCTGTAGTACCTGTTTCAACCTCTTTTTCTGGAGTTTCATCACCTGAACTTGATGCTGCTTCTGGGGTAACTCGATTTGTAACTTCTTTTTCAGTCTCAGAATTTGTGTTCTTTTCTTCTTCTGACTGCAAGTTTTTGTCTTCGCTCATAATCACTATTGCTATCGGCTTTTATGCCGCACCGTTAACATTTCAAAGGTAATAATTCTACTAATTTAAACGAGGGTCACTAGGGTAATTTGAAAACACCTTGTACTTCCCTCCCATATCTCTTAAAATCGACTTCCAGAGTATATCAGACTCTAAATCGAAAATTTCTTTTGAAGTAGCATTTTTTCGTACAAACCAAGATTGTCCATCCATCTCTTCTCTAAGTTGACCAGACGCCCAACCTGAATACCCAAGATAGAATTGTATATCTTCTTCTTGAACTAAACCCGAATTCATTAAGAATTTCACCTGTTCAAAATCACCACTCCAATAAAGATCTCCATTCAATTGAACAGAACCTTCAATTGTATTTCCTAATCTGTGTACAAAGTGTAGCGTGTTTTGTTCAACAGGACCTCCAATATTTAAATATGCCGGAAAGGTAACTTCCTCCTCTAGTACATCATTCAACTGTAAGTCGCTTAATTTATTCATTACCAATCCAAAGGTACCCTCATCATTATGCTCACAGACCAAAATCACTGTGCGCTCAAAATTCGGGTCATTTAAAAAGGGTTCTGATAACAAGAAATCTCCTCTTTCAGGTTCCGGTATATTTTTGTCGTATTCGAACATTCACTTCGTTTAAAGGAAATTATAAAGGCTTAGCAATTTTGCCTAGCTTTTTACCAAAACTTTCGAGCTACACATAGTTATATTTGCAATAACATAATACATATGGCAGACTCGATAGCAGACTTAAGACAAGAATACACCAAGGCCTCTTTAGATATAGATTCAGCAGAGCAAAACCCTTACTTGCAATTTGAAAAATGGTTTAATGAAGCTCAACAAAGTCAGGTATTAGAGCCTAATGCCTTCGTTCTAAGCACAGTAAATAGTGATAATCAACCGTTTCAACGTACAGTGCTCATGAAAGCTTTAAACGAAGACGGGATTGTGTTCTATACCAATTATGAGAGTAGAAAAGCCAAACACATCACTGAGAACAATCAAGTATCGGCACTTTTCCCTTGGTATAGTCTGGAAAGGCAGGTAAACGTAATCGGAAAAGCTATTAAAGTAAGTCCAAAAGAATCTCTTCAATACTTTACATCAAGACCTCATGGTAGCCAATTAGGTGCTTGGGTTTCTCAGCAAAGTAGCATAATAAGCTCAAGAAGCATTCTTGAAATGAAGCTTGCAGAGATGAAGCGAAAATTCAAGGAAGGTAAAGTACCTCTTCCTGATTTCTGGGGAGGATATAGAATAGAACCAGTTTCTTTTGAGTTCTGGCAAGGCAGAAAAAGCAGGTTGCATGATAGGTTGCTCTACACCAAGAACCAAAACGGAACTTGGAAAATAGATAGACTTGCCCCTTAGATTAGATCAAATACGGAATCAACACCAGGCATTCTCTCTACCGTAAAACCTTCCCCATATTCGACACCAATTTCGTGACCGTAATGGACTCCTCTAGCCTTTACCATCTCCATAAATTTCGGAGAGGAAATATAGGTGTCGCTCTCACTGCTTTCTGGATCAAAAAACTGTGACTTGTAAGCCAAAACGGCCTCCATCTTAGTGTCCCAAGCGGAAGAAACGTCCACAATAAAATCAGGCTGATGCGGTATGCTTTGAATATAATGATAGACTACTTTTGGTCTCCAGGCCTTCTGTTTAGCTCCATCTAATTCCGTTTCGATTTTCTCTAAACCTGAGAGAAAGCATGCTTCCTTAGATAAGAAAGAAGCCCTTCCATGATCTGAGTGACGGTCATCAATGGCATTAGCGAGTACAATATCAGGTTGATACTTCCTGATCATTTTAATAACCTCAAGCTGATGCTCCTCATCATTCTTAAAAAAGGCATCTCTGAAACCCAAATTCTCTCTTGCTGAGAGCCCCATAACTTGAGCAGCCTCTGCTGCTTCTGCTTTGCGAATTTCTGGAGTTCCTCTTGTACCTAACTCTCCTCTAGTAAAGTCAATTATTCCAGCTTTCTTTCCTGATTGAATCGCCTTGATTAAAGTACCTGCTGCGGATAATTCCACATCATCAGGGTGAGCAGCAAGAGCTAGTATGTCTAGTTTCATCTAATTTTCTATTTAAACATTGTAGGTAAGTTGCATGTACCTACAATAAAAACGCCACGATAATAACCGTGGCGTGATCATATTTGTTCCTGCATGAGATTTATGCCTCTGCGGTACTCATTTCAAACTCTTTCTCAGCCAAGAAACGCTCTGCATCTAAAGCTCCCATACAACCTGTTCCTGCGGCAGTAACAGCTTGCCTATACACTTTATCAGCAGCATCTCCCGTAGCAAATACGCCTTCAATATTGGTATGAGAAGTTCCAGGCTTAACAATTAAATATCCTGTTTCGTCCATATCTAACCAGCCTTTGAAGATATCAGTATTAGGCTTATGACCGATTGCCACAAAGAAACCATTTACTTCAATTTCAGTCTTCTCTCCTGTTTTGTTATTGACTAGTCGTGCTCCTGTAACACCATCAGTATCGTTACCAATTACTTCTTCCGTCTCATGGTTCCAAAGCACTTCTATATTTGGTGTATTTAACACTCTTTCTTGCATGATCTTAGAAGCTCTCATTTCATCTCTTCTAACAATCATGTACACCTTAGGAGAAAGGTTGGCTAAATAAGTAGCTTCTTCTGCTGCAGTATCTCCAGCACCAACAACTGCTACTGGTTTACCCTTATAAAAGAAGCCATCACAAACAGCACAAGCACTTACTCCCTTATTAGCAAATTCTTGTTCTGATGGTAGCCCTAAATACTTGGCACTAGCACCAGTAGAAATAATTACAGAATCTGCGGTGATCTCAGTTTTATCATCTATCCAAACTCTATGCGGATAACCCGAGAAATCTACTTTGGTAGCAAGACCATATCTAATATCTGTACCGAACCTTTCAGCTTGTTGCTGAAACTCTACCATCATCTGTGGTCCATTGATTCCTTCTGGATATCCTGGATAGTTCTCAACATCATTTGTTGTGGTTAACTGACCTCCCGGCTGACCACCAGTATATAAAACAGGCTTTAACCCAGCTCTTGATGCATAAACAGCGGCAGTATAACCTGCAGGCCCTGATCCTATGATCAATACTTTTACGTGTTCTGTACTCATTTTTTACTTCTCCTAATCTTCAAATCTAGTGCTTTAACACATATTAGACAAAGGATTGTTCCCAATGATTTTACGCAAAAAAAAAGACCTTCTATTGAAGGCCTTTTTATGCGATTTTAAATGGAAATCTTATCCTAAATAAGGTTTCAATGCTTTACTTCTAGAAGTGTGACGCAACCTTCTGATTGCCTTTTCTTTAATCTGTCGAACACGCTCTCTTGTTAAATTGAATTTCTCTCCAATTTCCTCAAGTGTCATAGAATGCTCACCATTCAGACCAAAGTATAAAGTAATTACATCTGCCTCTCTTTGAGTTAGAGTTGACAGTGCTCTTTGCACCTCTCTTCTAAGAGAATCATTCATTAAACCGGTATCCGGCTTTTCTTCCATATCATTCTCTAATACATCCAAAAGTGAGTTTTCTTCACCTTGAACAAATGGTGCATCCATAGAAACGTGTCTACCAGAAATCTTCATGGTATCTACAACTTCTTTTGTCGCTACATCAAGTACTTCGGCAAGCTCATCTGGAGAAGGTTCTCTTTCGAACTTTTGCTCTAACTCAGAAAATGTTTTTGAAATTTTATTTAATGAACCAACTCTATTGAGTGGTAATCTTACAATTCTAGATTGCTCTGCCAGTGCTTGAAGGATTGATTGTCTAATCCACCACACGGCATATGATATAAATTTAAAACCTCTGGTTTCATCAAAACGCTGTGCAGCCTTAATCAAACCTAAGTTCCCTTCATTAATTAAATCACCTAAAGAAAGCCCTTGATTCTGATATTGCTTGGCAACAGATACCACGAATCTCAAGTTTGCCTTAGTTAATTTTTCCAACGCGAGTTGGTCACCTTCTCTGATTCTCTTCGCTAAATCTACTTCTTCGTCAGGGGTCAAAAGATCCACCTTGCCTATTTCTTGAAGATATTTATCGAGAGACTGTGATTCTCTGTTGGTAATCTGCTTACTAATCTTAAGCTGTCTCATTCAAACTTTGGGTTATTATTCGTTAAGAAACTTTCGAACAAAGCATAAAGTAAGAAAAGTTCCTACTTTATCAAACGCTCTTATTCTTCTTTCTGTTCTTTCTTTCTCTCAGGCTTTGGTAACAAGACTTTTCTTGAAAGTCTGAACTTTCCAGTCTTTTTATCAATGCCTATCAACTTCACTGCAATTTCTTCTCCAACTTCTAGAACGCCTTCCATATTTTCAATACGTTCCCACTTGATTTCAGAAATATGAAGCAATCCATCTTTACCTGGCATAAACTCAATAAATGCTCCAAATGGCATAATTGATTTCACCTTTCCTTCGTAAGTCTCTCCTACTTCAGGAACAGCAACGATAGTTTTGATTCTTCCTACAGCAGCATCCATTGAATCCTTATCTGCAGAGAAAACACTCACTAGACCTTTCTCGTCTACTTCTTCGATGTTTACGGTAGCTCCAGTTTCTTTCTGGATCTCTTGAATGATCTTACCACCTGGACCAATCACAGCTCCGATCATATCCTTCTCAATCTTGAATTGTACAGATCTCGGAACATGAGGCTTGTAATCTTCTCTCGGAGCTGATAGCGTCTCATTCATTACGCCTAAGATGTGCTCTCTACCTTCTTTTGCTTGCTGTAAAGCTTGCTCAAGCACTTCGTAAGAAAGACCATCTACTTTAATATCCATTTGACAAGCAGTGATACCTTTTGCAGTACCAGTCACTTTGAAGTCCATATCTCCTAGGTGGTCTTCATCTCCTAGAATATCTGAAAGGATAGCGTATTTACCAGTCTCAGCATCAGATATCATACCCATAGCTATACCAGAAACAGGACCTGAAATTGGCACGCCAGTATCCATCAATGCTAAAGAACCCGCACAAACAGTTGCCATAGAAGACGAACCGTTTGACTCAAGGATATCAGAAACCAATCTGATTGTATATGGATTGTCTTCATCAGCAGGAATCACCTGCTTCAAAGCTCTTAAAGCCAAGTTTCCGTGACCTACTTCTCTTCTACCAGGACCTCTGTTTGGCCTTACTTCACCAGTTGAGAAACCAGGGAAGTTGTAGTGTAAGATAAATTTATTGTAACCAGACTCAGTAGCTCCGTCAATCATTTGCTCATCTAGTTTTGTACCCAAAGTACAAGATGTCAATGATTGCGTTTCACCTCTTGTGAAAACAGAAGAACCGTGAGCAGAAGGCAAGTAATCAACATCACAGTTGATTGGTCTTACTTGGTTGAAATCTCTTCCATCAAGTCTCTTTCCTTCATTCAACACAAAGCTTCTTGCAGCTCTCTTGTGTAATTTCTTGAAGTACTGGTTCATTAAGAAGCCATCGTACTCATGATCTTCAGGAAGTGATTCCATCCACTCATCTTTGATAGCTCTTACATCAGAAGATCTAACTGACTTGTCAGCAGTTTGCTTAGAAACAGCAGCATAAAGTTTGTCATATACCGCAGCCTCCATTGTAGCGAATAAAGCCTCATCAGATTTTTCGTGGCTATACTCTCTTTTCACAGTTGAACCCACTTCTTCAGACAATTCAACTTGGGCAGCACACTGTACTTTAATGGCCTCATGAGCGACTTTCATTGCCTCAAGCATTTCTGCCTCAGACACCTCTTTCATCTCACCTTCAACCATCATAATATTTTCTTTATCAGCAGCAACAATAACATCTAGGTTTGCTTCTGCTAAAAGATCTTTTGTAGGATTAACGATGAATTCGCCATCCTTCTGAATAACTCTTACCTCTGAGATTGGTCCATTGAATGGAATGTCAGATACAGCAAGTGCAGCAGAAGCCGCGAGAGCTGCTAATGAGTCTGGCATAACGTTCTCTTCGTAAGAGATCATAGAGATCATCACCTGAGTATCTGCGTGATAATCGTCAGGAAAAAGAGGTCTTAAAGCTCTATCTACTAATCTACAGATGAGCACCTCGTGGTCAGAGAGTTTACCCTCTCTCTTTAAGAATCCGCCAGGAATTTTACCAGCCGAAGCAAACTTCTCTTGATAATCTACTGATAGTGGTAAAAAGTCAACGTCTTCTTTAGCATCTTGAGAAGAGACCACTGTAGCTAGAAGCATAGTATTGCCACTTCTTACTACTACTGATCCGTCTGCCTGTTTTGCTAGTTTACCCGTTTCAATTGTAATTTCAGCGCCATCGGGCATTTTGATGGACTTAGTGATAACATTTGACATAAAGTGTTTTTAAATAGGAAAGCAGGTATCATTACCTGCGCTTTTAAAATGGAAAAAGGGAATTCCTGAAGAACTCCCTTAGTTGTTTATTTTCTTAATTTCAATTCTGCGATAATTGCTCTATATCTTTCGATATCTCTATTATACAAATAATCGAGCAATCTTCTTCTCTTACCTACTAGTTTCAAAAGACCTAATCTTGAAGAGTGATCTTTCTTGTTAGTCTTTAAATGCTGAGTTAAATGATTAATTCGGTAGGTAAAAAGAGCAATTTGAGATTCAGGAGACCCTGTATCTGTTTTTGCCTTTAACCGACCATGATTCTCAAACAACTCTTGTTTCTTTTCGCCTGATAAATACATGCTTAGTTAAATTTTAAAATGATTTTTCGTTAAAAACAGCCGCAAAGGTAGATATTCTACAGACTATTAACAACTTAAGCTGTTTTTAATTGTGGCTTTCTTTTGAAGAAACCTCTTACTTTTTCAAAAAGGTTGACGTAAACATCAGGTTCGAAAAGTCTAGCATCATTTCGTGCTTGTCTTAAAAAGAATAAACCAAAAGGCAACAAGACCAAATTTGACATCCAAACAATGGTACCAGGATCTACCACACCTTCTTTTCCTAGCTTATCGGCCGTGGTATTCAACACATAGTAAATCAGAAAGAATATGACTGATATAATTACTGGTAAGCCAATTCCACCTTTCTTTATAATAGCACCAATTGGCGCACCTATTAAGAACATTACGAGACAAGCAAAAGACTTTGCTATTTGCTGATTAATAGTGACCTGATATTTCCTTTGATCTCTTTCTACTCCTCTTATAGTTGTACTTCTAGAGTCAACTAAATTGTTTGACGCCCTGGTTTTTGAAGTACCCCAATTAATAGCAATGACAGTATTGGTTGGCACGCCCCCTCGATTCACATCATAATGTCGATCGAATTTTTCTAGTGACTTCTGAACATCCTTCGCAGATAAACGCTCAATTTTCTCCTTTGCCACATCAGGAACTAATAAATTATCTTCCTTCTGTTCTCGGTATTCGTAATCTGATCGCTGGTATCTTGAAGCAGCACTTTGAGTTTGTTCTGTCACTACTTGCCCGCTATCATTTTGAACAGAGCCATCGGTAAAATCTTCAGATTTTTGGATATTGACCGCTTGACTAGTGGGCTTCAACGCTTTGGATTCATCATCATTCTTTAAAGAATCTACGGTCCTGAGTGCCTTCTTCGCGTTTATGCGTTCTTGCCTCAACGAATCGTAATATCCTTTTTGCTCCACAATCTCATTGGGCACTTCACTATTCCTTAAAAAGTGATATTGAAAAGTATTTTGAACTGCTTTATATAATTGTTCTCTTTTCACATATAGATCTCGGTGCATGGAATCTACTCCAACCCTTAAACCACTATTGGTACGGACAAGCCTTGATCTTCCGAACAATTTTTCATCTGTACTTCCCATTTCAAATGAGGACAAATCAAAACGTATGACTGAGCTCTTAAATTTATCTCTAATAAACCTCCCCCCTTCTTTCTTTTCTTTGAAATCCTCTCGCATATTCTCCTCATAACGGATGCCATCATAAAGCTCCAAGGCTAAATATCTTCCATCTAAAAAAGAGTACATTCTACCAGAATCAGCAAGCATAACCTCTGTATTACCACTCTTAGCAGAATTAGTATGGTCGTATATGATAATATCTTTCAGTTGCTCATCACCGATCTTTTCGTTCACCTTGATGCTGTAACCAGGAATACCATCATAAAAAACGCCCTCTCTTAGATCAAGCGCAGGCTTTTTTGATCTCATGTCCCATAAAAGACTATAAGTCTTAAGATTGACCTTTGGAACTAAATTAGTATTGAAATAGAATGTAAATCCTGTGAGCACTAGCACAAAGACTAGCATGGGCACCAATGCACGAACTAAAGAGATTCCTGAACTTTTAATCGCAGTTAATTCAGAATGCTCTCCCAGATTTCCAAAGGTCATAATTGAACTCAGCAGAACTGCTAATGGAAATGCATCAGGAGAAGCTGATATAGAGAAATAGGCGAAAAGCTCTAGATAAACATCTAAACCTAAACCCTTTCCAAAAATCTTATCGAAATAACGTATGAGTGATACGATAAGCAGAATAAAATCTACTACCACTAAGGTGAGCACAAAAGGCCCAATAAAGGACCCAAATACCAGCTTATCTATCTTCTTCATCAACAACTATCGAGCTGAATAAGCATCAAAGATTGTGCCTTTTGTTCGAATGATCAAGAAGTTAAAGTCGAATTATCCTCCAATTAATTCTTTTAGGTTGTGAACTGTATTCTCATATAGATCTAATTGCTCTTCTTGATCATCAAAATCAGAATAATCAGTTATTTGAAGAAATACAGACTGTGTGAGCTCATTCACATTGAGTTTTAATTCTATATAGTTCGGATCATCTTCATCTTCATCCGTCTCTGGCAAGAATTCGAACTTAACGCTAATGTTCGCTTTCTGGCTTACTTTTCTGGCCTTGAACTCATCACCATCCCAGAAGAAACTGTAAATCTTATCCTCGTTTATATTCACATCGTCAGCAAACCATTGAGAAAGTCCACTAGCGGAATTTAAATAAGGATAAAGCATTTTCTGGGAAGCCCTGACTTCAAAATCAGCTACAAATTTTACTTTTCCCATAGGTAAAAAAATCAATACTGAAATAATATATGACTTATTTATTAGATAACAAATCAGTTCATCTAAGCCATAAAAAAAGCCCAGACAAAGTCTGAGCTTCTTGTAGCGAAGACGGGAGTTGAACCCGTGACCTCAGGGTTATGAATCCTGCGCTCTAACCAACTGAGCTACCTCGCCATTTTTCGGAGTGCAAAGATATGCATTGAATCAAATTTTCAATAGTCTGCTAAGAAAAATTTGACAATAAAAAACCCCAACTTTTTAAGCCGGGGTCAATTCTATTATCAAAGTAAGATTACTTTACTCTTTTAACCACTGCTTCAAAAGCTTCTGGGTGATTCATTGCTAAGTCAGCAAGCACTTTTCTGTTTAATTCAACACCAGACTTATTCAAAGCTCCCATAAACTGAGAGTAAGACATCCCGTGTTCTCTTGCTCCTGCGTTGATTCTCTGAATCCACAGTTTTCTAAATTCTCTTTTCTTAGCTTTTCTGTCTCTGTATGAATATACAAGACCTTTCTCAACGGCATTTTTTGCTACCGTCCAAACATTCTTTCTTCTTCCCCAGTAGCCCTTGGCCTGCTTAAGGATTCTTTTTCTTTTAGCTCTTGATGCTACAGCGTTAACTGATCTAGGCATAATTTTTAAGTTTTTGATTTTTGGCGATTACACGAGGCAATACTTAAGACCAAAACTCCGGTTAAACATAAAACCTTTAGGTTTTTTAATTAGATATTAAGCATGTGCTTAATATTCTTCTCATCCGACTTATGTACTAAAGTCGCTTGAGTCAAATTGCGCTTTTGTTTTGTTTCTTTCTTAGTTAAGATGTGGCTTTTGAAAGCATGCTTTCTTTTGATTTTGCCAGTCCCAGTAAGTTTGAAACGCTTCTTAGCGCCAGATTTAGTTTTTACTTTAGGCATTATATTAATTATTAAATTAATTCTTCTTTGCTGCCTTAGGTGCAAGGAATAAGAACATTCTCTTACCTTCCAACTTTGGCAATTGCTCCACTTTAGCATATTCCTCTAAAGCCTGAGCAAACTTTAATAAAAGGATCTCTCCTCTTTCTTTATAAACAATCGTTCTACCCTTAAAATGAACATAGGCCTTCACCTTAGCTCCATCTTTTAAGAAGTTGATCGCGTGCTTCAACTTAAATTCGAAATCGTGATCATCCGTATTAGGACCAAATCTGATTTCTTTAATTACAGTTTTTGAAGCTTTGGCTTTAATCTCCTTCTGCTTCTTTTTCTGTTCGTACTTGAACTTACTGTAATCAATAATTTTGCAAACAGGTGGAACCGCTTTTGGAGAGATCTCGACAAGGTCTAAACTCTGCTCTCTAGCCATTTCTAAGGCTTTTGCAAGAGGATATACCCCGACTTCAACATTTTCACCAACCACACGTACTTCGTGAGCAGTGATTTTACCATTTACTTTGTATGGCTCTTCTACCCTTCCTCTTGGTGGGTAGCGTCTTCTCATTTTAGCGATTGTTACCTCCTTGTTTATTCAAAAATGACTGCAAATATCGGCATAAAAATCTAATTAACAATAGCAATTAGTATTCATAATCAAGAGAATCAATTACCTAAAGAGGCATTTTTCTCTTTATTGAAGTAAGAAACAAAGTCTTCGATCGATTCAGTTCCTACATCACCTACACCATGTCTTCTTATTGCTACTGTTCTATCGTCACGTTCTTTCTCTCCAACAATTAGCATAATAGGAATCTTTTTTACCTCGGCATCTCTAATTTTTCTACCGATTTTTTCGTCCCTATTATCCACAAAACCTGTGATATCTTCTGACTCTAGCACTTTATATAACTCTTGTGCATAATCAGCATATTTCTCAGATATTGGAAGTATCGCTACCTGATCTGGAGTCAACCAGAGTGGGAAATCTCCCGCACAGTGCTCAATTAATACAGCCGTGAACCTTTCCATGGACCCGAATGGAGCCCGATGTATCATTACCGGTCGATGTTTTTGGTTGTCAGAACCTGTATATTCAAGTTCAAACCGTTCCGGAAGACTGTAATCTACCTGAATGGTTCCTAGCTGCCATTTTCTACCGAGAGCATCTTTAACCATAAAGTCGAGTTTAGGCCCATAAAATGCTGCTTCGCCTAGTTCAGTAACTGTATTTAAACCTTTTTCTTCGGCTGCCTCTATGATTGCAGCCTCCGCAAGTGCCCACGCCTCATCGGTTCCAATATACTTTTGCTTGTTATCTGGATCTCTCAAACTGATTTGTGCTGTATAATCTTCAAAGCCTAAAGACTCGAAGATATATAGCACCAAGTCTATTACTTTTTTAAACTCGGTCCTTACTTGATCTTCTGTACAAAATATATGCGCATCATCCTGAGTAAAACCCCTCACTCTCGTTAACCCGTGCAATTCACCACTCTGCTCATACCTGTAAACAGTACCGAATTCAGCCATTCTTACAGGTAAATCCTTATACGACCTTGGTTTAGATTTGTAGATTTCACAATGATGAGGGCAGTTCATAGGTTTCAACAAGAATTCTTCGCCCTCACTAGGTGTACTTATCGGCTGGAAAGAATCTTCACCATATTTCTCATAATGACCTGACGTCACATAAAGGTTTTTATGACCAATATGTGGAGTTACCACGGGATCATATCCAGCTCTTACCTGAGCTTTCTTAAGAAAAGCTTCTAAGCGCTCTCTCAACTTCGCTCCTTTTGGTAACCAAAGAGGAAGTCCTAAGCCTACATTTTCAGAAAAAGTAAACAACTCTAACTCTTTGCCTATTTTTCTGTGGTCTCGCTTTTTAGCCTCTTCGAGCAACTGAAGATATTCAGTCAATTCTTTCTGCTTAGGAAAGGTAATTCCATACAATCGGGTTAACTGCTGGCGATTTTCATCTCCTCTCCAATATGCACCGGCTACACTAAGTACTTTAGCGGCCTTAATAAAACCAGTGTGAGGAATGTGTGGCCCACGACACAAATCTGTAAAATTACCTTGCTCGTAGAAGGTGATGCTACCGTCTTCAAGATCTTGAAGTAATTCTATTTTGTACTCATCTCCTTTCTCTTCGAAATAAGCTATGGCATCCGCCTTTGAAACATCTTTTCTTACATAGGTATTCTTCTGACGAGCCAGTTCCAACATCTTCTGTTCTATCTTACCGAGATCGGCAGAATCGAATTCGATGTCACCAAAGTCTACATCATAGTAGTACCCATTATCTATTGGTGGTCCTATTCCGAATTTTATTCCTGGATATAATGCTTCTAGTGCCTCTGCCATCAAGTGGGCCGATGAATGCCAGAAAGTTGACTTCCCATCATCATCATTCCACGTCAATAATTTCAAGGATGCATCCGTAGTAATTGGGCGATTTGCGTCCCACACCTCTCCGTTTACTTCTGCAGCCAATACATTTCTTGCTAAGCCTTCGCTGATACTAATTGCAACATCCATGGCAGATGAGCCAGCGGCATACTCCCTGATAGATCCATCAGGCAGCGTAATTTTGATTTGATCGCTCATTTTAATCGATACCTGATGTTACAACTCACCAGGATTTGATAAAAGATTTTAGGATTGCAAATATGCAATATTAATTAGGACTTAAAACCTATTTAAAGCAGGATTATTTCACCCTTAGAGAGAGAACTCAAAACTGAATTTAATGGCCGTTTTATCAACTCCCGGATTCTCGAGATATGTCAGTCGTCTTACCACATCTACTCTAAAGAATTTAAAGATGTTTGTAATACCTAAACCAACTTCAGCAAATGGTCTGCCACCATCTAAAGTATTGAATTGAGGTAAGGGCAGATTATTCTCATCTTGTAGTACCTGAAAGTTAAGCGCACTATCGCTTACATTACCAAAAAGAGCACTTCCTGTAGCTACTAAACGCCATTTAAGTTTTCGAACCAACGGCAGGCGATTCATAACAAATCCTTCAAAAGAATGCTGAACTCTTAAACTGGCAAAGCTCTGGCTAACAAACTCAAAGAAGTTCATGGTATTAAAAGCTATATCAGTGTAAATCGGTTGTTCATTACCTATATGGGCCGTGTACAGCGTGTAAGGCAAATCTTCAAAAGTATGACCAGCATTCACCTGATAATTCATTACACCCCAAAAACCCATTTTTAGTCTTTGGGAAACACCTAAGTTGATTCTATTGTATTGAAAATTACTTCCGAATAAACCCTCAAAACCACGAGTATAAGATAGAAGGAATGTAGGCCAGCGCACGGTTCCAAAACTAAACCTACTGTTATCATTAACCAAGAAGACCTCATCTCTAGCATACTTGAGTCTGATAGTCATTTCTGATGTTGAATAGTCTTTGGCTAATGGAGAATCTATTCTTGAAGGGTCTATGCGATACCTGAAATCAAAAAGTGGATTGAAATCCTGCTTTCTAAATCGCAGAGATGCTGAAAAGGCACGTGAGAATTGTCTCGCAGCTTCGAATTCAACTCGTTCATAACGGAAAGGTCTAACCAAATTACCCAATTGAGTCAATGCAATAAATGCAGTTCCGTCTGTAAGATCAGTAACACCATCTGGTTGAATACCGAATTGATCTATATCATTGCGATATCTAAGATTGAATGTTGTCCAATCTTCCCTATCAGCAATAAGCTGTGCTCCTCCTCCATATTTCCATGTTCTGTCTTCAAGTCCATAAGCTGTAAATCCTTCAAATTGCCACTTCCTACTAAAATTCTCATTCGTTCTTCCACCTAACCTGAATCGCCACCCCTCAATATTATTATTCCCGACTAATACCGGCCATGGTCCAATATCTATAGGCCCCGCCTCAACATATCCTCGAACAAAAGTCTTAGCTAATTCTGTAGCTGTCTTAACCACAGGAATATTCTTTAATGTATCGATCATGGCCATTACATTGATCTCTGTGTCAGTTAGCTTGTCATGGCGGTTCTCATTCCAAAACTCTTCATCATTTAATCTGGCATCTGGTTCTAAAACAATCGCACGGTCAAAGAACTCCGTTGGTCTAGGCTCGGTAATCTTAATATTCTTATTAGATGTATAGAATTTTGAGAGTAAACTTGGCGCCTTTTTAGATACTTCAATTAAATCGATGAGCACTCTTGATTTAACTGGTAACCAAGCCTCCGCCTCTGTCTTGACCAATTCTTGTTGAATCTTGATCTGATTGACAAAGTTCAGGTTGGCAGACTTCTGAACTTTAGCATCAATTTGCTTGATGGCATATTCATTCTTTGTAATCCAAACCTTACCTACAAATGCTAACTCCTGGTCATTTTTGGGTTTAAAGTCTATTAAATAGCAATAATCATCTCCAATATAAAGGCTGTCTTCTAACTCATAATCATAGATAATACGCCATGCGTCACCAATTGGTGACGCAAACTCGCGCTCCACGATATTCATCCTATTTTGATAAAAATTATACTCCTGAAAAGAAGACCCGATAACTTGAGAAATAAGAGAACCATCCTCTAGCCCTATACCTGTAATTCGGGTGCGCTGTACTTCTTCTTTTTGAAGCCTCGGATCATCTCTGTAATAAAACTTGGATAAAGATTCAGAGATAAATAAAGGGAGAATAGGCATTCCGTCTTCTCCGGCAATTACCTCAATGGAATCAAGTACAGAAGTAATCTTCTGCATGTACTTTTTCCCTCTGAATTTCTCTGTTAGATTATCAGCATCTATCTCAATCTTATTATAACTCTCGTATTCGTATGCAGCTAACCGTCTCTTGTCATTAGTTGGCTTATTCTCCATCACCTTTCTCATGATAGGAAAAGCAGGATTTTCATATTCCTTGGCTACAATCACAAAGTCCTCTAAACTTGTAGCCTCTGGCTGCAGCTGGAAATTGATCGTTTGGGTTATGCCTTTCTGATAGAACTTCAACTTCGATTCGTAACCAATGTATGAGACTAAAACAGAGTCTCCTTCTGCTTCACCCTCAATCCTAAAGAATCCATCAAAATCAGTAGGAGAACCAAGGTTAGAGCCTTTAATCAAAACATTCGCAAATGGAATGGGGTCACCGGTTTCAGCATCAGTCACTTTCCCTTGTATTACCGTTTGACCAAATACAGTAGAAGTAATTAGTAGAAAGAAGAGTATAAAAAATCCTTGGTAGCGTATCAAAGAATTAAGTTCTGGTTAGTGAATGTTTGTCTAACGAAAGTATCTGAGTTTAGATATGTTTTTTGCTTAATAACTCCGCTAAGAACGGAGGCATACTTAAGAATGTTCCTTCAAAAAATTATTAATGTGCAAATCTGACCTTTTTACGATTCTTTTATACCATTCTAATTTTAAATCTTGCTTCTCTTGGTCGCTTAAGTGCCATTTAATTGTGCTTTTCTTGAGTCTTGACACCAGTTCTTGAAGAATTAATGCGGCACTTACTGAGATATTAAATGATTCAGTAAATCCGTACATAGGTATTCTTACCAACTCATCAACCTCATTCTTAGCGTATTCAGATAGTCCTTCTTTCTCGGTACCAAAAACAATGGCTATAGGCTGATTGATATCTAACTCTAATATAGATGCAGCTTTTGGTGAAGGGGTTGTCCCGATGATCCGATATTTTTTCTTTCGTAAATCTTCAAAGCATTTCTCCGAACTCGATTCCTCCCTATCATATAAATGTTGAGTGATCCATTTAGAGGCTCCTCTAACCACATTGGGGTTTACCGTATAGTCATGAAGATTTTGAGTGATGTATAAATCTTGTATCCCAAAACAATCACAAGTTCTCATAACGGCACTTGCATTTTGAGAATGGTAGATATCTTCTAAAACCACGGTGAGATGTCGTGTACGTTCAGCCAAAACATGATCAATAACTTCAACCTTGTTTGGTGTAACGAATTCCTCTAACATTTCAAGAATCTCTTTGTCCATGGGTTTTAAAAAGAAAAGCTGTTGATCTAAGACCAACAGCTTTGGAAGATGAACAAACAATGTCTTTTAACCGATTATAATCTCGGTTTTATAAAGAACAACTGATCTTATTTGCTCCCTTACCAAGCATTAAAATAAATCTATCGTATCACCGGGTTTATAATTGGTGTCATCGTCTTCTTTCTTTGTAATTGGCTTTAGTCGAGTTGGAGGCGTTTTCAACGGTTTCTTTTCCTCAGTAACCTCTTCTTTTGATTCTGCTACTACCTCCTTCTTTAGTGCCTGTTCCACATTTTTAGGCTGCTCTTTTTCAGCTGTTACCTCAGCTCTCTCTTTTGGAGGTGTTTTGGCCTCAACTTTTTCTGAAGATTCGGACAAAAGTAGCACCACCTTTTTGACGTTATGCGGAGATAGTTTATTACCTGTAGCCTTCCAACCCTTCACATCTATCAGCATTTCAAAATCATAAACTGCTGTTTGTCTCGTACGATCTCCCTTAACAGTATAATGCACCTCCACTTGGGCGTCTTTTTCCGTTGTCGCTAATAGCAATTTAGAACCCTTCTCTTCGCCAATAAAAAGGAATTTCTTGTCCATTGTAGAAGTCTCTACTTGGAATCGCTTTACGTAGTGAATGGCTGTACCACCATCATAATGGATGGCAGAAACGACACCATCTGGATCAAACTTCTGAATTGCATGAATCTTATTGGGCTCATAGCGATTAGTGAGATCAAAAGAAGTCAGTTCATATTCTCCGGAATTATAGATTACCAGCACCTTATCATCTGCTTGGAAGTTACCCAAGAGCTTTCCTCTATCATCTCGATTTAATCTACCAACGGACTCATCATACCAAATATCTAGACCTCCCAAAGTAGACTTGCCTTCCATTTTGAGCTGTACTTTCCTTACAGGATACTTAGTGACAATATTTCCTCCTGCACCTCGCCCTTTAATCTCGATATCAGCAAAATTGAAATCGAATACTTTAATTCTCGCTTTGGCGCCAGACGTAAGATATACGGTTACCAATTCAGCCTCTCCATTAGGGTTGGCTGTGAAATAAAGCATCTTTGAACCTCTTTCTCCTTTAGTCAAGTCATATTCCCGATCTCGGGTAACACCCAGAACTTGGAATCGCTTGACCATGGTTCTCCCTGATTTACCATCTAGGTACATAATATTGTAAACCATACGTTCATCGTTCTTTTTCCAAACGCCTGCCCAAAGAATGTCTTTACCTACAAAGATTTTATCTGAAATTCGAACGACTTGGAACTTGCCATCTTTCCTGAAAACGATGATATCATCGATATCAGAGCATTCCATAACAAACTCGTCCTTCTTCAAACCATAACCTATAAACCCTTCTTTACGGTTGACATAGAGCTTGGCATTGTTGGCTGCAACAACGGTAGCTGCAATGTTTTCAAAGGATTTAATCTCAGTCTTTCTCTCCCTTCCTTTTCCGTATTTCTCTAAGAGCTTCTGGAAATAGGCAATCGCATAATCTACAAGATTGGCAAGGTTGTGCTCCACCTCTGCCAATTCATCTTGCAGACGCTTCATCAACTCATCTGCTTTGAATGCATCGAATCGAGAGATTCTCTTAATCTTTATTTCCGTAAGTCTTATAATATCTTCTGTAGTGATCTCCCTGTAGAATTCCTTCTTGTAAGGATCTAAGCCTTTATCTATTGTTTCAAGAACAGCTTCCCAAGTCTCACATTCTTCGATATCTCTATAAATCCTATTCTCAATAAAAATCTTCTCTAGTGAGGAGAATAAGAGCTTTTCTAGCAGCTCTCCCTTCTTAATCTCTAGCTCTTGTTTTAAGAGATCAACTGTTTGTTCTGTTGATATTTTTAAGACTTCATTGACGGAAATGAAATGAGGCTTCTCGTCTATAATTACACAGGCATTCGGAGATATAGAGACTTCACAATCTGTGAAAGCATATAAAGCATCAATCGTAATATTTGGTGACTGGCCTGAAGCCAACTCGACCAAAATTTCTACGTGTTCAGCTGTATTATCAATTACCTTCTTAACCTTAATCTTCCCTTTATCATTGGCTTTGATTATCGAGTCAATCAAGCTTCCTGTAGTGGTACCATAAGGGATTTCACGTACGGCTAAAGTCTTCTTGTCTACCTCCTCAATTTTAGCCCTTACCTTTATTTTTCCTCCGCGAATACCTTCGTTATATTCAGAGAAATCTGCCATACCACCGGTAAGGAAATCAGGATAAACTTTAGGCTTTTTTCCTTGGAGAACTTTGATTGAAGCCTGAATCAATTCTACAAAGTTGTGCGGAAGAATTTTTGTTGAAAGACCTACTGCTATACCTTCTACTCCTTGAGCCAAAAGCAAAGGAAATTTAACCGGTAACGTAATAGGCTCTTTTTTCCTACCATCGTAAGAAAGCTGCCATTCTGTAGTTTGCGGATTGAAGACTACATCTAAAGCAAATTTGGAAAGTCTTGCTTCTATATACCTAGCAGCTGCAGCACTGTCACCAGTTCTTATATCTCCCCAGTTACCTTGGGTTTCAATCAGGAGGTCTTTTTGGCCAATATTCACAATAGCATCTCCTATGGAGGCATCACCGTGTGGGTGATACTGCATGGTCTGACCTATAATGTTGGCTACCTTATTGAAACGGCCATCATCCATTTCCTTCATGGAATGGAGAATACGTCTTTGAACGGGTTTAAACCCATCTTGAATAGCCGGTACGGCTCTTTCGAGAATTACATAAGAAGCGTAATCGAGAAACCAGTTTTCATACATCCCTGAAATCGGAATAACATCCCTGATTTCACCATCTTCTTGTCCGTTCAATCCTTCTAGTTCTTCACTCATATTATGCCGCCTCTTCTGCGAGGTCTTTCTCTACCCTCAAATTGTCGATGATAAATCCTTGTCTATCTGGTGTGTTCTTACCCATATAGAATTTCAGCAATTCTGAAATACTGGTATCCTTTCTTAGAATGATTGGCTCCAGTCTCATGTCTTCTCCAATAAAGGCTTTGAACTCATCAGGCGAAATTTCACCCAGACCCTTGAAACGTGTGATCTCTGGCTTGGCCCCTAGTTTTGCCATAGCCGCCTGTTTTTCTTCTTCACTATAGCAATAAATGGTTTCTTTTTTGTTCCGAACCCTGAATAGCGGAGTCTCTAGAATGTAGACATGCCCCCTACGAACGAGGTCAGGGAAGAATTGTAAGAAGTAAGTCAAAAGTAAAAGCCTAATGTGCATGCCATCTACATCTGCATCTGTGGCGATTACAATATTCTCATACCTCAAACCATCAAGCCCGTCTTCAATATTCAAAGCGTGTTGTAGTAGATTGAACTCTTCGTTCTCATACACCACTTTCTTAGTTTGGCCATAACAATTCAGCGGTTTCCCTCTTAAACTAAATACTGCTTGAGTCTTTACATTTCTCGACTTCGTGATCGATCCCGAGGCAGAATCTCCTTCTGTAATGAATAAGGTGGTCGCCATTTTGAGATCCTCATCGCCCTTGTTGTCATTTAAATGTACACGACAATCTCTCAGTTTTTTATTATGAAGATTGGCCTTCTTTGCTCTTTCGTTGGCCAATTTCTTGATACCTGCAATCTCTTTGCGTTCACGCTCAGATTGCATGATTCTCTTTAGCAATGCATCAGCTACGTCTGAATGCTTGTGTAGATAGTCGTCTAGTGCTTTTTTTACAAAATCATTGACGAAAGTCCTCATGGTTGGGCCATCAGGTGCAACGTTCTGAGAACCAAGCTTTGTTTTTGTTTGAGATTCAAAAACAGGCTCTTGCACACGAACCGCTATAGACCCTACAATGGAAGCACGAACATCTGTAGCATCGAAATTCTTACCGTAAAATTCCCTTACGGTTTTAACCACTGCCTCTCTGAGTGCTGCTTGGTGTGTTCCTCCTTGCGTTGTGTATTGTCCATTCACGAATGAATAATAATCCTCACCATATTGGTTAGTATGAGACATGGCGATCTCTATGTCTTCACCTTTGAGGTGAATGATGGGATATCTTAAATTATCTGCATCGGTTTTTCTGCTTAATAGATCATATAACCCCTTTTCAGAATGGTATTTCTGGCCATTAAAGTTTATAGTAAGCCCAGCATTAAGGAAACAGTAGTTCCAAATCAGATCGTCTAAGTATTGAGGAATGAAATGATAGTGCTTGAATATGGTATCATCAGGAGTAAAAACAATCTGGGTACCATTTCTACCACTTGTAGTGGTTTCTTTAGCATCGTTGGTGATCTCTCCTCTGGTAAATTCGGCCACCTTAGTTTGACCATCTCTGTATGACTGCACCTTGAAATAGGTAGATAGCGCATTTACCGCTTTAGTTCCTACCCCATTTAGACCTACTGATTTCTGGAAAGCTCCTGAATCATATTTACCACCCGTATTGATCTTGGAAACACAATCGACCACCTTCCCTAAAGGAATGCCACGACCATAATCTCTTACCTCAACTTTATGCTCCGATACTTTCACTTCAATGGTCTTTCCAAAGCCCATCATGTGCTCATCGATACAATTGTCGATTACCTCTTTAACTAATACGTAAATACCATCATCTTGGGCCGACCCGTCTCCTAATTTTCCTATATACATTCCGGGTCTAAGTCTGATATGCTCTTTCCAATCGAGCGACCGAATACTATCTTCGGTGTAGTTCGCAACTTGCTTCGCCATTCAAAATTCTCAACTAAGGGTGTTAGCAGATTTATGCACTCCTGTAGCGCAATTCAAGTCGGAATTTAGAATTAAAAAATCAAAAATGCACAGTTGACTTTAATGGCCTATTTACAGTCCTATTTAGACCATTGATTTTGAGTAGATTCTTTGGCTCTCTTTTTGGTAAGAATTACCCCTAAATAGACAAACCAAGCCACAATGAGGATTGGACCTAAATAGACGTAAAACCCTATTGTATTGATATTATATTGAGTTGACATCTCAACTAAGGCAAGAAAAACCAACACAATGGCAAAGAATAAATTAAGCACTCCTGCAAAGCCTTTGGTCCATACAATTAGGTCAAGTTTCAGGCTTCGGTTTTTTAGCCCTTTCCCATCCTCAGTAGTTGAAATCTTTTTCATGGTGTTTACAAAGTAGTTGCAAACTAAATTGGCCAATAAGAAAACTACTATACCAGCAAAAAAATAGGTGTTTTTATCCGCATTGCTCACAATACCTTCAAAGTCGTAGCTATAATCTGCTTGACTTGCCAAATAAGCATAAGACCAAATTAGCGTTCCTGTAAAAAGGAGAATAGTAACGTTTCTAAAGAATCCAATGAATTTATCCATGTCCCTGCTTTTCAGTGCGCGAAGATAGCTGATTTTAGGTATGCCTAACTACTCATATAAACATAAGGTTTGAACAAAACATTTATCAAACTTAAATTGAGGTACTTTTCTAAACTATGAACCTAAATCCGACAGTAATTGCCATACCAATCTATTTCTTGTTGATAGGAATAGAATTGATTGTACATCGCATCCAAGCCACCAAATCATACAGACTTAACGATGCCATTACCAATATTAATTGTGGGGTTACTTCTCAGGTAACAGGAGCATTTTTAAAAGTCTTTACCGTAGGCTTTTACACGCTCATGTACGAGCAATTTAGATTTGCCACTATTGAGAATTCAGCACTCACTTGGGCTATTGCCTTTATTGCCTACGATTTCTGTTATTATTGGGCACACAGAATGAGTCACCAAGTGAACCTCTTCTGGGGAGGACACAGCGTACATCATCAAAGTGAAGAATACAATCTATCGGTAGCCTTACGTCAATCATCTACCCAAACCATTTGGACATTCTTGTTTTACACACCAATGGCGCTTGCGGGTATTGATCCACTAGTTATGCTATCAGTGTCTGGATTTAACCTACTCTACCAATTCTGGATTCATACAGAATCCATTAATAAACTACCAAGATGGTTTGAAGCTATATTCAACACACCTTCTCACCACAGAGTACATCATGCCAGAAACCCAAAATACATAGATAAGAACCACGCAGGTACTTTTATTATTTGGGATAGAATGTTTGGCACATTTAAGGAAGAAGAGGAAAGGCCTACTTATGGCATTACTAAGAATCTAAATAGCTGGAATCCTGTTTGGGCAAACATGTCTCATTACAACGACATGATCGCTGATATGAAACGGATTCCAAAATTGACGGACAAAATCAAATACATTTTCCAAAAGCCTGGATGGCTTCCAGAATCACTGGGTGGGTACAGAGCCCCTTATGATATAGATCAAAAGACCTACAAGAAGTTCGACTTACATGCGATTAAAGCGGTCAACACCTATGTATTTGTACAATACATTGTTCTCCTTGTTGGTACAGCTCTTTTTCTCTTCAACTTAGCGGCTTTTGAAGAAGATCTATTGCAGAAAGGAATTCTGGCGCTTATGATCATTATAGCCACTATGACTTTTGGTGGTTTGTTTGAAAATAAATCATGGTCTAAACCATTAGAATATGTTCGCCTCATAGCCAGTCCTTTGGTGATCTGGTACTATTTCTTAGGAGCCGCATTTTCGCCAATTTTTCTAGGTGCAGCTACCCTATTTATATTAGGATCAATTGCTTGGTTGTATAGAGCTACGCAACTAATTTCGCCAGCGAAAATTGAAGCTCAATGAAACGACTTTATCTGTTAGTTTTTCTATCTCTAAGTGTTTTCTGTTGTACACCTAAGGCTGAACTCGGTTCTTTTGATACCAAGAAATGGAAAGAAGATATTAAGGGATGTAAAGGCGAGAGAGCTAAAATGATAGATGAGGTTCAGGAGGTAAAAAGAAAATTACTAGGACTTTATCAGAAGACGGTAATTGCCGAATTGGGACAACCAGAAGAACAAGAACTCTACAAGCGCAGTATGAATTACTATGTCTATTATATAGATCCTGCAGGAGACTGTGAAAACGCTCAGGAAGAGCCTAGATATTTAGAGATCAGATTTACTTCTCTTGGAATTGCTAACGAAGTGAATATCAAGTAAATAGCAAACTAACGATTTAGTAGATTCTCCTACTAATTAAATTGGTTGCTTAATTTTATTTGGTTTTTCAACTTTTTTAAAAAATTATATTCCTCTTATTCAAATTTTTGTATAACTTATGCCTATCAGACAACAAGCTGATGTTTATTGACTTGCGTGCAATCGTTTTATCAGTTTAAATCGATGAGTCAGTAAAGATTAAAATTAGCTTAGGTTAGTTTTAGTTTTATAGGTAGTTTAGGTGAAGGTTGGCTCCTCCTCAGGCCGACCTTCCGCTTTTTTAGCCCTTCTGTTTTATCTGATAATCGAAGATTTCGATTTGTCCTGCTTTATAAAGACCACCCAAGATTTTCTTAAAGTTCTTCTTACTCATACCGAAGACTTCTTTAATGTCTTCAGGTGAACTTTTATCTCCCATTTCGAGAACGCCTCCTGCCTCACTCAACTTTCTCATGATGATACTCGACATATCCGATACTGCCTCATATCCTTGTTTTTGGAGTGCAACATCTACCTTTCCATCCTCTCTAACCTTCTTGATAAAACCCTTTCTATTTTCGCCAAGTCTTATCCTTTCAAAGATTTCATTATTGTAAATCAGTCCTTGGTATTCAGAGTTGATTATAACCTTATATCCTAGGTCTGTCTGCTGCCAAACTACAATCCTTACTTCATCGCCTTCAGCTAAGCCTTCCACATCTTTCCTTAAGAATGCAGCAATCTTACTTGATCCTATCATACGATTGGTCTTATGGTCCATCACCATTTTAACGGCATAAGAGCCTCCCTCCTTCATTTGCGCTGCCATCTCCTTATTCGGTACAAAAAGGTCTTTTTCTAATCCATTGTCTAAAAAAGCACCAAAGTCTGTTACTGCTTTTACTTCAAGCCCAACAATATCATCTAATTGGCCAATAGGCATTATGGTTACGGCAATAGGTCTGCTTTTATGGTCGGTATAAACAAATACATCTAGTTTATCGCCTACTTCTTTATTATCAGGAACGTATTTGGCCGGAATCAGCACTTCGCCTTCGCCATCCGTTAAGTAGCAGCCGAATTCAACGGTTCTCCCAATCTCTAATTCCTGAATTTTACCGATTTCAATCATGTATTCTGTTTTACTCTGTGTAATTTCTTGGCGCAAAGGTAGACCTTATTAAATGATCCACACACACAGACAGATATTATACCTTTTAATATTTCTATTGATCAATGCTACTCCCGCATTAGGCCAAAAGAAAAAGCCTTTTCTAGCTAGTGAAAACCTAAACCTTGAAAAACGAGAGGATAATAGATTCAGAGTAGTATTCTATAATGTTGAAAACCTCTTTGACTACTTTGATGATTCAACTACCATAGATGAGGAGTTTCTACCAAATACGGGCAGATTTTGGACCAAGAAAAGATATCAGGACAAACAGAATAAATTAGCCAAAGTACTTATCGCATTAGGCGGCTGGGAAGCTCCAGAATTGATAGGCTTATGTGAAATTGAAAACCGTTACGTGCTCACCACCCTTACTCAATTTACAGCACTCAAAGCCATAGGCTATGAAATCATCCACCAAGATTCGAAAGATCGTAGAGGAATAGATGTTGCTGCGATATACCGACCAGATAAATTCGAATTGATAAATTATGAGTATTACACTTTAAAATTTCCGTTTGATACATCAAGCAGAACAAGAGACATTCTGCATGTCATAGGAAAATTACCCAACACAGATACATTACATTATTTCGTCAATCATTGGCCCTCTAAGTTTGGCGGAGAGTTTGAGACACTGCCTAAAAGAAACTACGCAGGGAAGTTTCTCAGAAAAAAAATAGATTCTGTTCTCGCCTTCTCTCCAAACGCGAATATTCTCATTACAGGAGATTTCAATGATGAACCTGAAGCAGAATCGATGACAAACGCATTGAGAATAACTAAAGAAGTTGAAGAGATTCGAACGAACAAGGATCTTTACAATCTCATGTATCCTATAAGGTATCTCACGGGTACGCATAGCTTTCAAAATGAATGGAGCATAATTGATCAATTTGTAGTGACTGGAAATCTAATGGACTCAAGGTCAAGAACGTTTATTTATCAAAAGACCCCAATGATTGGAGATTTAGATTTCTTAATAATTGAAGGGGCAACAGGAGCCAAAAGGCCGTTCAGAACTTATCAAGGCCCTAAGTACGTTGGAGGGTTTAGCGATCACCTGCCTATTATTTTAGACCTTCTGCTGAAAGAATAGCCCTCATTTTTTTGATTGCATCTATGTCTGAAGTTTGATTGCCTTTGGCAATCGCAGAACAATGATACTCTTGCGCTCCGGTATTGAGTAAGTCCAGAAGATTATCTGGTCTAATACCACCTCCAGGCATAATTATCACTTCTTCATCTGCCTCTTCTACTAACTCTCCTAGAAGCTCTATTCCAATTAGAGCGTTACTTTGACCTCCTGAAGTTAAAACCCTTTGAATACCTAAATCTCTTAAGGTATCTAATGCCTCAAAATGGTTCGGCACTTCATCAAATGCACGATGAAAAGTAATATCCATAAAACCAGCGCTTTCCATAAGGGTATAAGTAAGATCAGGATTTATGGTTCTATCAGTATTCAAACAACCAAAGACTACACCTTCACAACCAAGTTCTGCACATTTAAGTATGTCTTCCTTCATAACCTCAATTTCCAATTGGCTATAGACGAAATCACCTCCTCTTGGTCGTATGAGTACATAGACAGGAATTTCCAGCAGATCCTTAACTAGACTTATGGTACCAAAACTGGGCGTTACACCTCCCACAGAAAGCTCTGTGCAGAGTTCGATACGATCTGCACCTCCATTTTGAGCATTTAAGGCAGACTCAACTGAGTTTGCACAGATTTCTAGTTTCATGTCTTTGAACGTTGCAGTTGCGATTTACAAGATTCTTATGACAAAACTAATATCTTAAGGCAATGCCTAACAGATTCAATCGATTGGAACAAAAACTGAGGTCTTGGAAAGTCTATCAATTGGTGCTTGTCCTCATCTTAGTAAAATTTACGTTGAATATTATTCTGTCCGAAATTGCGACTTCCATTGATCCTAGTTCGACCTATATTGAATCTCTTGAAGAAATGGGACTTATGAAAGAGGTAATGCTTACAGTCTTCTTCGGCCCGTTTATAGAGACCCTCATCTTTCAACTCATTCTCATTGAAATTCTATTGGCAGTTATGAGGAAATGGGCCTATAAAAATCAAATGGCCATTGGCCTTGCTACCATACTTTTTGCCCTTGCACATTCATACAATATGATCTACCAAATTGTAATGTTGCCTATGGGATTCATTTATGCATGGAGCTATGTGTTTTTCCGGAATTGGAAATACCTCATGGTGGCATTCTGGTCAGTCTTCATCATACATGCCATGAACAATCTATTTGTTTTGGTATGGGACCAATATGCTTACTGAAGGACTTCATGCAACAATTCTAAATGCTTATTCCTAAGATAGATCTCAGCTTTGGTAGGCAGGCTTCTCTGCTTATCTTTGCAGCCGGAAAAAGTAAACTAAATACCTATGGATCATATAGCAGTAATCGGATCTGGAACAATGGGAAATGGCATTGCACATGTCTTTGCCCAAAGTGGTTTCAAAGTAAATCTGGTTGATATTTCTGAAGATGCCTTAGCAAAGGCCTTAAAGACTATTGAGAAGAACTTAGACCGCATGTTGGCTAAGGAAAAAATTGATGAGGCAACAAAAAATGCTACACTCAACAACATCAGTACTTACACCAATATGGAGGAAGGTGTAAAGACTGTTGATTTGGTAGTTGAAGCGGCCACTGAAAATGTAGACATCAAACTTAAAATTTTTGCCGATCTAGATGCATTTACCAAACCTGAATGTATTCTTTCATCAAATACCTCTTCTATTCCAATAACGAAAATTGGAGCTGCTACAAAAAGAGCAGATAAAGTGATCGGCATGCACTTTATGAATCCTGTACCGGTTATGAAATTGGTAGAGGTAATCAGAGGCTATGCTACTTCTCAAGAAGTGACTGATCTCATTATGGAGACTTCTAAAAAATTAGGTGAGGTTCCTGTTGAGGTGAATGACTATCCAGGATTTATCTCGAATAGAATCTTAATGCCAATGATCAATGAAGCAATTATTTCATTGTTTGAAGGAGTGGCTGGAGTTGAAGAAATAGATACTGTAATGAAACTAGGTATGGCACATCCTATGGGGCCTCTTCAATTAGCGGACTTTATTGGCTTAGATGTATGTTTAAGTATTATGAATGTCTTATATGAAGGCTTTGGTAACCCTAAATACGCTCCTTGTCCATTATTAGTAAATATGGTGACTGCAGGTTATTTAGGCGTTAAATCAGGTGAAGGGTTTTACAGTTGGACACATGGAACGAAGGATCTAATTGTATCGCCTCAGTTTGCAAAGTAGACTTATTCGTCATTCTGGAGCGATAGCCATCGGAAATTTCAGAGTCAAAAAAATAAAGAAAGCCACTACATGGTGGCTTTTTTTATTTATAGCACTTAAAATTCATTTTTCTATCATAGCAATCGATTGACCTGAAAATCAGATGATTTAGATCATACAAGTGTTGGTGCAATGTGTGGAAATTGCATACAAATTATTGCGCTATGAAACAGTTAATCATCCTCGTTCTAGCAATAATGACCCCCGAGCTATTTGCTCAAGATCATCATCTAGAAGAATATCCAAAAACACAGAGACATGGGCTACACTTAACGATAGCCACTATGCACACCTACATTCCTCAATCAACCATAACGGGAAAAGAGACGCTGGTTCTTCCGTCTATTGGCTTTGATATTGACTACTACTTTAAATCCAGAATTGGGCTTGGTCTTCACAATGATTTGGAGCTGCTCATTTTTGAAGTCAAGGAAGAAGAAGGAATGGATATTGAAAGAGAATACCCGTTAGTCTTGACATTAGATTTGTTATATAAAGTCAACCGAAATACGGTGTTATTTGCCGGGCCTGGAATAGAGTTTGAACAAGCTCAGGACTATAACCTATTCAGGATGGGCATTGAGTATATCGCCTGTATTAACAAGACACTTACCTTCTCACCTATCTTCTCTTATGACTATAGAATGGGTGCTTATAACACCTTCTCATTCGGTATTGGTATTGGGTTTGAGCTACATTAGGTAAATCATTCCAAAAAATTCAGACCTACGCTAACAACCCAAAGTCGTTGGCGAGGCACAAAATCTCTACCTAAAAGATTGCTTAAACTCTCTCCGGTTTTGCTCAAACCGGCCTCGTACCGCACATCAACTATAAATCGATCAAAGTCTCCCCCTATTCCTAAATGCCACATCAGGCCACTACTATTATATTCTGAAGTCACATTTTCAATTTCATTTAGAAAAGAGCGGTTTCCACTAATTAAAGTACTAATGGAAGGTCCGGTATGCAGTCTTAGGTTACCAATTCGATAGCCAATATCTACCGGAATCTCAAGAGTATTGAATTCAAACTCTGCTCTGGGATTAAATCCCTGAATATCGTCATAATTCAAAAAGACTAGTTGCGTTTGAATTTTAGAATAAAGCGCTTCAGCTTGAACATAAATACGATCAACATTGATTCTAAAAAACCCTCCAAACTGATAGCCTATTTCTCCACCATCAGCTGGAACCAAGACTTGATCACTGTCTGAAGTCATACGAGCGCTAGCCACTTTAACTATGGGGCCCGCCTGATATAGCGTCCAATATTGAGACAACGCACTTTCATGGTTTAGGGCAACCAGGGTGAATAAAATTAGAAGTTTAAAAAAATGCTTCTTCACAGGTTTTCTTAAGCACAAAGAGTGACCAAAAAGTTTAATTTCGCCTCAAGTTAAATTAAAAACACCTATGACAATTCAAGAATCATTCGAAAATGCTGTAAAAGAGGCCAATAGCCTAACAGAAAGACCTTCTAACGAAGACCTACTTTCTATCTACAGTTTATATAAACAAGCAACTGAAGGTGATAATAATACAGAAAGACCAGGGGGCTTTGATTTTAAAGCAGCGGCCAAATATAATGCTTGGGAAAAACTTAAAGGTATGGCAAAAGAAGAGGCTATGAACAAGTATATAGACCTTATAGCACGACTAAAAACCGCTTAATGGGAATCAACGTATCCTGAAATCGTTTACACACGTATAATCAAAAGTGTTCGAAAATGTGCATTATAATTTGCATATTACACGCGGTTAAAAACGAAATACTTAAAACAACATGGGATTATTTGGTCTAGGTAAAAAGAAAAAGAAACCTGCACGTTCGTGCGATTTAGAAGGTTCTTTATTAGAATTCGGTGAGGGTTACCTTCTCACGTCAGCAGAAATTATTAAATCAAAACGATTTTGGGATAATAAAATGGTAGAGCCAGAAACTTTGGCTTACTCTAAAGCTCACTTTGAAAGAAATGACGAAATGGGTACTAAAATGAGAACCATGATTTTCCAAAAATATAGCTCTCAAGATAGACCTTGGCTAGTTGGTGATGGTCAAGTAAATCAATTCGAAGTTGATAAAGACAAGGCAAGAGAGTACGCTCAGCAGTGGTGGAATTCAGAATTTAAATTTATGCCTCCTAATGCAGGTCCAGCTGACTCAATTATGGATGACACTGAATATCAAGAATGGCGTGAGTACGCTATTATGAAAGCTGGTGAAGAACAATTGAGAAAAATTGGTTAAGTCTATATAACAGAACAGAAAGTCGCTTAAAGCGGCTTTTTTTATGCTCTAAAATAACTATTTGGAAATTCGATAAAGCGACACTCGACCCTTCTTCTCTATCTCTACTAAGTCTAAATTCTTCGCCATCACGCTGTTTCTCAGAAGTTGCAAATAGCCCGGCTCCTCATATCGAGTATTCAGCACTCCGGAATTAACAAGAAGGTAATCCCCTATTTTGACGCTTTCAAAGTCCATCTCGACCCACCACACATAGGTATCTTCAGATTCATCGAAATCATAAAAATACGGATGGCCATAACTCAACAAACCATCTGTGATTATTGTCTCTGAAACATCATTAGAGACAAATTGATCTTCAACAATCTCACTGAGTGGTTTGAATGAACGATCTCCCGCTTTAGTAATCTTGTAAAAAGGTATGGAGAGTAGACCTAGCACTAAAGCCCATTTCAGTTGAGACAGAAGAAGCTTTACAAATACATCTTTCTTAATCCACCAATGAGCACCAGCCATAATCAATAGAGGTATCACAAAAGTGATATGTCTAGTATCAGTTGGCATTGGACTGTAATACTTCCAGTTTGTACTTATAAACCACCAAGACGTGATAATCAAAACTGCTGCTACAGCCCATAACTTTTGTGGATCATTAAGTGACCAATCCTTCCTCTTTAATGACAGCAAAGCCGGTAAACCAAACAGAAGAGGAATAAAGAATCCACCTTTTGTAAATCCAAGCAAAGGAAGATAGGTCAACCTTTTCAAAAGGTCTGAACTAGGCTTATCAAAGAAGGTCTTCACTGTAGCCTCATGATTGTTTGAGATATTATTGAAACGAAACCAAAAGTCTCCGAATGTCTCTTGATACCACAACCCATGTAGAAGAAAAAAGAATACGATAAGGAAGGCTGATATTATCCAAAAGGGCTTATTTCTTCCTCTTCGGAAATCATTCACAAAAAGAAACAAGAAGAAAGGAACACAAATAAATACTGACGTTTTAATCAGAAAGGCAGCTAGTAGTAAAAGACTCATTAATAGTCCTAATAATCTGTAATCACCTTCTCTTCTATTTACAGTATCATAACAAAGCAATGCCCCAAAAACACAAAGCACCATAGGCATTTCCGGAAATAAGTGTGTTGTAAAGGTGAGTGTATGATAATCTACTAAGATCATTAAGGCTCCTATTACCCCTATCCAGTGCCCATATCTGTTTCCATACCAAAACACCAATGCGAGTAGTGTTAAGGAACATATAAGCGGATATAGAGCTGCTGTATATGCGCTATTTCCGAAAACTTGGGTAAGCCAGGCTACCGGATAAATCATGCCCAATCGGCTTGTAAAGTGGTTGGTAGATATTTGAAAGCGGCCTTGATTTACATCATTTGCGAACTTCAGATAGGTATAGTCATCCCAGAATGCGAGTCCATCATTGGCCAAATACCAAATCACTATAAAGAACAAGATTACTGAGGCTTGAAAAAGTCTATAATGCTGTTGTGCAAAAAAAAGCGACCGCATGGAATCGAAGATAAGGATTTCACGGTTCCAGATATCGCCTTAATTCACTTAATTCGAAATATGCAGCTATTCTATCAGCCACTTTTACTAGAAGGTGTAAATCATTTAGATTCTGATGAATCTAGACATGCGGTTAAGGTCTTACGTTATAAAGAAGGCGATGAGATCACCATAATTGATGGAAAAGGAAACTTCTATACGGCCAAAATCCTTGATTCAAATCAGAGGAAATGCACTTTTACAGTTATTGAAAAACGCACTGAAAAGAGGACTACAGGATATAGACACATAGCCATTGCCCCTACTAAGAATATAGATCGTATTGAGTGGTTTGTAGAAAAGGCAGTTGAAATAGGGATTGATAGAATATCCTTCGTTAAGAGTCATAACTCTGAAAGGACCGTGATTAAAACAGAAAGAATTGAGCGGAAAGCGATTAGCGCCATGAAGCAATCCATTAAAGCCAAATTGCCTCAAATTGACGAAATCGTTTCTCTCAAAGCTTTTCTTCAAGAAGCATTTGACTGTAATAAATTTATTGCGCATGTTGACTTCGACAACCCAAAGCATCTTAAGGATGAAATGGAAATAGATAATCTGGTTCTTATCGGTCCGGAAGGAGACTTTTCAGATGAAGAGCTATCTCTAGCAGCAGATTCAGGTTACGTAAAAGTAAGTCTAGGAGAAAGCCGCCTTAGAACTGAAACTGCAGGTATAGTAGCAGCCCACATATTGAACCTCTAAGCCGTAGTTTGTCGAAGAAACCAAGCTATTCGCCTGTTTCACACAACTTTTAGATGGTCTGTCGTTCATGTAGTAAAGCAACTTTTTACTCAACCGACCATGAAAAAATCATTTATAGTGACACTCTTTCTGTCACTTCTTTTTAACCTATCTGCACAGGAAACTAAGCAAGAAGTAAAAGAAGTCATTATTTCAGCTTATGTAAATGGAATTCATAATAGCGGCCCTATTGAAGATATCGAAGCAGGCTTTCATAAAGACTTTATCATGCATGCATTTGCTGACAATGGAATCAATGAAGTCAGTATTCAAGATTGGGTGGCTAACATAAAGAAAGGACGTAGTAAGCCAGACTACGATCCTAATGCACGACCAAAATCAACTGCAGAATTTACAAACATTAGCGTTAATGGAAATAGCGCCATTGCTGAACTTAATTTGATTCGGAACAACAAAAAAATCTTCACCGACTACCTTGCACTCTATAAGTTCGAAGAAGGCTGGAAAATAGTAAGTAAGACATTCTATCGCTGGCCATAATCAGTTAATCCTAATCGTGTGAGTCTTTCGTAATTCTGAATTTATTCGTAATTCGGAGTTCGAAAGACTTTTTTTATGGCTCTCAACTACATCTGGATAGGATTTTTCCTCATTGCCTTTATTGTTGCCCTCATTAGACTGATCTTTTTAGGAGATACAGAAGTCTTTCCACGTATGATGGAAAGCACATTCAGTATGGCTAAAACCGGTTTCGAGATCTCTATAGGTCTAACAGGTGCCCTTACCCTTTGGATGGGGATTATGCGAATTGGTGAGAAAGGTGGTGTAGTTGCTGTAATTGCAAGAGCCATCTCTCCTCTTTTCACTAAAATATTTCCGGAAATCCCTAAAGATCATCCTGTTTTTGGGCCAATGATGATGAACTTCTCCATGAACTTTTTGGGGCTTGACAATGCAGCCACACCTCTTGGGCTCAAGACTATGGAGGGACTTCAAGAATTGAATCCTAAAAAAGACACAGCCTCTAATTCACAGATCATGTTTTTGGTCTTAAACACATCGGGCTTAACACTAATTCCTGTTTCAATCATGGCCTACAGGGCTACTGAAGGTGCGGCCAATCCGGCTGACATATTTATTCCTATTCTCTTAGCCACTTTCTTCTCATCTATGGTTGGGCTGATAACAGTAAGTATATTTCAAAAAATTAACCTCTTCAATAAAACAGTCTTGGCCTATTTAGGAACGCTAACCGCCCTAATAGTAGCCATTCTCTTCTATTTTCAGTCTATACCACAAGATCAAGTGGCATTAATCTCCAATGTGGCCAGTGCTATTATTCTACTGGGTATTATCGTCAGCTTTATTTTGATGGGGCTAAAGAATAAAATCAATGTGTATGAGTCTTTCATAGACGGTGCTAAAGATGGCTTCAATGTAGCCATCAAAATCATTCCCTATCTGGTTGCCATACTGGTAGCCATTGGAGTTTTCAGATCTTCAGGTACGTTGGATTTTATAGTTGATGGTTTTAAAGCATTCTTTGCCTTATTCGGTTTCAATACAGATTTTGCTGACGCGCTTCCAGTGGCATTTTTAAAGCCATTAAGTGGTTCAGGTGCTCGGGCTGCCATGCTCGAAGTATTTGCCAATTCGGAATTTGGTGTCGATTCCTTTGCGGGCAGAGTGGCTAGTGTTTTGCAAGGTTCAACCGAGACCACTTTCTATGTGTTGGCAGTTTACTTTGGTGCAGTAAAAATCAAAAACTCGAGATATGCCGCTACTGCAGGTCTTATAGCAGACTTTGCCGGAGTAATTGCGGCAATTATCATTTCATACATATTCTTCTATTAAGTACTTTCGAACTTTCTAATCAGAAGACAGTTTAGAATTCAAAATCAGACTTAAAATGAAAAAATTATTACTCAGCTTAATCGCAGTGGCATTAGTTTCATTAACGGCTAACGCACAGAAATTCCCAGACATGGACGCAAGTCCTATGGATGCTTCTTACTTTCCTGATGGCCAACCATTAGATGAGGTATTCCAAAGAGATGTTAGAGAGCTAAAAATCAAATTAGTCTACAGCAGACCTCAACTTAAAGGAAGAAACATGATTGGTGGTAAAGCAGCACCTTATGGTAAAGTATGGAGACTAGGGGCTAATGAGGCTGCTGAAATCACTTTTTACGAAGATGCTAACTTTGGTGGTGCAGATGTAAAAGCTGGTACCTATGCGGTTTTTGCTGTACCGGGTGAAAAAGAATGGGAATTCATTCTTAGCTCTAAATTGAATACTTGGGGTAACTACACCACTGGAGAAGATAAATATGTGGCCAGAGTTAAAACTAGTGTAATCAGTTCTCCTGAGGCACCAATTGAAGTTTTCTCAATGATGTTTAAAGAAGTAGAAGGTGGAGCTCATCTTGTTGTCGGATGGGAAAACACTGTAGTAGAATTACCAATTAAAATGTAATCCTAGCTTAATCTATATACAAAAGGCTGTTCTCACGGACAGCCTTTTTTTGTTACTTCGATTAGACCTAATGAAAAGCAATCATTAGTAAGTCCTCTCCCGCTCATCCTATCAAATCGCTGATCATAGAAACTAACTATGTTAGCAACTGAATAGACTCAATATTCAGGTTATAATCTTTTAAAAATGAAGAAAGGCCTACTAACAATTTTAATGGCTTTAATGATTTTGCCTGCTGCAGCACAGCAACACAAGGCAAACTTTAAAGCTGCTGAAAAATTCAAATCCACCAACATCCGTAAAATGTTGAAAAGTACCAGAGTAAACCCACAGTGGTTTAAAGACAGCGATAAGTTCTGGTATACTTACACAACAACAGAAGGAAAGAAATTCTACGTGGTAGATCCTGCTAAGCGCTCTAAACAGGAAATGTTTGACACTAAGGATTTTGCAGCACAAATGAGCGAATTGACCAGCAAACCTTGGAATCACAGAGATTTAAATCTTAGAGGCGTTAAGCTCCAAGATGATAATAGAACGGTGACTTTCGTAGTTGATAGCATCGACTACAATTTCGATATGATGACCAAAAGAATCACAAAAGGTGATTCTACAGAAAAAGCTAAGAAAAGATTGAGCTGGGGAACTTACTCTCCAGACAGCACTTACATTTCTTATGCAAAGAATCACAATCTATACCTCATGAAAACTGATGATCCTGATTCAACAGAAATTCAGTTGACGGAAGATGGTGAAAGATGGTTCAGTTATGCTGCAGGAAGAACGAATTCAGCAGATACCACTAAAGACAAAAAAGTTAGAGGTATTGGCGTATGGTTTAAGGACGGTAAGAAAATGTATGCTAGCCGCTCAGATTCTAGAAAAGTAAAAGACCTTTTCGTAATCGATGATTTATCAAATCCTCGTCCAGAAGTTGAAATCTACCGATATGCAATGCCGGGTGAGCAGAACGTACCTCAAAGCCACCTGCACATTTTTGACATTGAGAGCAAAAGCAAAATCGATGTTGATATAGACAAGTATACAGACCAGACTATTAGACCTTATCTACCAGGTAAAACCTCTAATAGAATGTTCATGTCAAGAATGAACAGAACAAGTGATACGCTTGATGTAGTATCAATCGATATGGAGACCGGGGCTGTTAAAGAACTCTTTAGAGACACCAACTATCCTTATTTCTATACGCCAAACGAGCAAATGGCAATCCTGAATGAAGGAGAGGAACTGATCTGGTGGTCTGAAAGAAATGGTTGGGGACAATTGTATCTATACGATGGGAATACTGGTGCTCTTAAAAACAAGATCACGAATGGTGGATTCTTTGTAACAGGTAGAATTGCTCAAGTCGACACGGCCGGAAGAAAAGTATATTATGAAGCTCGTGGCAGAGAAGAAGGTATTGATCCATACTACGCTTTAATCTACCGATCTAACTTAGATGGTTCCGGGTTTAAAGCACTGAGTACTGAGCCTGCCAACCATAGAGCCTCTATGCCTAAGTCTTCTAAATATTACGTGGATAACTATTCTGCCGTGGATATGACTCCTAAATCTGTCTTAAAAGATAGAGAGGGTAACATCATCATGGATTTAGAAACGGCTGATTTAAGCCTTCTTTATCAAGCTGGTTGGAAAATGCCTGAAAGATTCACCATGAAAGCTGACGATGGTATCACCGACCTATATGGCGTTATGTATAAGCCTTTCGATTTTGACTCAACTAGAAAGTACCCTATTATTTCTTACGTGTACCCAGGACCGCAGACTGAATCATTCGTGAATGATTTTACGACTACAGGTCGATACAATACGGCACTAGCGCAACTAGGATTTATTGTGGTAAGTATGGGGCACAGAGGCGGTAGCCCTTTAAGAGACAAGTATTACCACACTTATGGTTATGAGAACCTTAGAGACTATGCGCTAGCTGATGATAAGAGATCCTTGGAGATCTTAGCAGAAAGACATTCTTGGATTGACTTGGATAATGTTGGAATCTTTGGTCATTCAGGTGGTGGCTTTATGTCTACTGCTGCAATGCTTATGTATCCTAATTTCTATCATGCTGCAGCTTCATCTGCCGGTAACCACGATAACAACGTTTATAACAAATGGTGGGGTGAAACACACAACGGTGTAACGAGAGTTGACAAGAAGAAAAAAGACAAGGACGGTAATGAGTATACCGAAACTACTTGGAAAGCTAAAGTGAAGACCAACCCTTCTATCGCTAAGAACCTGAAAGGCCACTTATTAATTACTCATGGTACAAGAGATAATAACGTGAACCCTGCCAACAGTTTAAGATTGGCTAATGAGCTAATGAAAGCGGGTAAACGCTTCGATTATATGCCTATTCCTGGTGCTAGACACGGGTACGGTAGCAAGAGAGATTATTACGAGCAAATGATGTGGTATCATTTTGCTGAGCATTTATTAGGAGACTACAGAAGCAATGTTGATATCGGTCTTCCGGATAATGACTAAGAATTAGATTCACTACAATTAACGCCACTTTCATTTTGAGAGTGGCGTTTTTGTTTAAATCATTTTTTTGACCTTAACTTCCTTTAACTCAAATGGCGTCCAACACACCAAACTAAGATGCAACTTGTTATGAATAAGTCGCATCTTTAAAAAAACTCAAGCACATGAAAAAGGTCACTTTTCTGGTTCTATTCATTTCAGTCCTCACAAATTCAATTATAGCTCAGAAACTAGAACAAGCAATTACCCTGTTCGAAAAAGAGCAATACAAGCAAGCCTCAGAACTACTAGAGTCTATCAGCAAAAGCTCAAAGGATTACGCCAAAGCTCAATATTACTTAGGAAGGATAACATTCAATCAAGAAGATTACAGTGAGTCTATCGATTATTTAAAAGAAGCTGTTGAATATGAAGAAAGTGCTGAAAATTATACTTGGCTAGGAAATGCCTATGGAAGATATACACAGAATATAGGCAAATTGAGACAAGGTGTGGTGGCTCCTAAAATCAAGAGGAACTATGAAAAAGCACTAGCCATTGACCCGAATAAAATAGACGCGTTGGACGGCCTTATGGAATTTTATTCCCAAGCACCTTCTATGGTTGGTGGAAGTATGGATAAGGCTGAAGAAATGGCCAAGAGAATAGTGGTCTTGGACAAAATTAGAGGGTATACAGCATTGATCACAGTCTATCAAAGGCAAGAAAAATCAGATTTGGCGATAGAAGCTTTTGAACAACTGGCAGCATTAGATAGTCGATACAATTTCAATCTTGGTGTCTTCTATCAGAATAATCAGAAGTTTGAGAAAGCTTTCAATTTGTATGACAAGATGTACCAAGATGATCCGACAAACACTTTGGCACTCTATCAAATTGGTAAGACAAGTGCCATGTGGGGAGAAAAATCCTCAGAAGGAATTCAAGCCTTAGAGAAGTATCTAACTATCGAAGTAAGAGAAAACCAACCCTCTTATGCAGGAGCCAATATGAGATTAGCCATGATTTACGAGAACCAAGGAAACCTTCAAAAAGCTGCTGTGCTTTATAAAAAAGCTATAGATGAAGACCCAAGTATAGAACTAGCCATAGCAGGTTTAAAACGGGTAAGTAAGTAATCTATCTCTATATCACTTTCTAATCTCATTAAGAGATTTTCTACTCGGTTTTCTTGATAGGTGTGGATTTCATAATTTGAAAGTTCAATCCACTACCCATGAAAATCCTTAAACGCATTTTAATAGTTCTAGCCATATTACTCGTAGTCATATTCGGAGCTATTTACTTCTATACTCAAGGCCTTAAACCGACCTATGAAGGCAAACTTCAGATAGAGGGATTAAAAGAAGAAGTAGAAGTCTATTTTGATGATTATGGAATTCCTCATGTCTATGCTCAAAATCAAGACGACCTTTATTTAGCCTTCGGTTATTTACATGCGCAAGAGCGTTTATGGCAAATGGATCTATTAAGAAGAATTGCGCCTGGAAGGTTGTCTGAGTTCTTCGGAACAGACATGTTAGAAATAGACAAATTCTTTAGAACACTTTCCATCGATCAATACTCTCAAAAGTTGGTAGGTCAATTAAAAGAAGATCCAAACGCTCCTGTCTTAAGAGCTTCCGAACAATACCTTAAAGGAATTAATCAATTTATAGAAACGGGTTACACCCCTATTGAATACTCATTAGCTGGAGTTGAAAAAACCGCTTTTGAGTTAAAAGACATATACAATGTAATTGGATATATGTCCTTCAGCTTTGCCCATGCACATAAGCTTGATCCTTGGGCAACAGCCATGCTAGACAAACTTGGTCCGGAATATATGAATGATCTTGACCTAAACATCGATCCTACCACCACGCTTATTCAGAATTATCCAAATGCCGAAGCCTATTTGGCACTCAATCAAAAGACGAATCAAATATTAAACAATCTTCCTGTAGCTAAGTGGTTAGGCAGTAATAGCTGGGTTGTTTCACCACAAAAGACCATAACCGGAAATGTACTTTTTGCCAACGATCCACATATTGATTTTGCTTCGCCTTCTGTTTGGTACGAGGCACACTTAAGTAGCCCTGACATGGAGGTATATGGGTATTTTGTGGCAGGTCTGCCTTTCGGCCTATTGATTCATAACCAAGACCTTGCTATGGGCTTGACCATGTTTGAAAATGACGATATCGATTTCTACCAAGAGCAAGTTGTGGGTTCAAGCGGCAACAACTACCTGTATAAAAATGACACACTGACCTTCACATCAAGACAAGAGACAATAAACGTAAAGGACAGTGATTCAGAGACTTTCGCAGTTCGATCTTCAGTTCACGGCCCCATAGTTAACGATGTTGTTGAAAATCTTGAAGACGCAGCACCGACATCGATGTGGTGGGCTTTAACAGCAATAGATAACTCAATGCTTGAGGTAGCTTATCAATTCAATACGGCCAAAAATATTGCGGATGTTAGAAATGCAGCTTCTAATATTCATGCCGCAGGTTTGAATGTGATGTACGGTGATAAGGCAGGAAATGTAGCTTGTTGGGCGTCTGCTAAGCTTCCAAAACGTCCTGATCATGTCAACTCTAAATTGATCTTAAATGGAGATGGATCAGACGACCCTCTATCCTATTTAGAATTTAGTCAAAACCCTCAGGCTGAGAACCCACCATGGGGCTTTGTCTACAGTGCGAATAACCAACCGGACACAATAGACAACGGGTTATACCCAGGTTATTACCTACCGGAAGATAGAGGCAGAAGAATTGTAGAGTTGCTGAAGGACAAAAACGATGTTGATGTTCAGTTTATGGAAGATATGCTGAGAGATGATTTTAATCCTGCCAGCGCGGAGATTCAAAAAATACTGCTCGATCTTATCGAACCTGAGAATGAAGGAGAAAACCAACTCTACGACCTGTTGAAAAATTGGAACGGGAGACACGATCTTGAAAATAAAGGACCAGCAGTTTATCAAGCAATAGTCAATCGTGTGATGCAAATGTCGCTAGAAGACGAAATGGAAGAAGAAGCTCTTGCTGCTTTTATGACCACCAATGCTTACAAGAGAACGGTGGCCTACTTGATCAAAAATGAGAACTCCATCTGGTGGGATGATGTAAATACCTCAGCGATTGAGGATCGAAAAACGATAATCAATAAGGCCTTTAAAGCTTCTTTAGTGCATTTTATAGAGAAATTTGGAACTAACTATTCAAACAGTATTGCATGGGGTGCATTGCATACGCTTGAACACGATCATCCTTTTGGGACCATTCCTGCTTTAAGAGCCTATTTTAATGTTGGGCCTTTTGCCTCTCCAAGTGGTGCAGAGGTATTGAACAATATGGGATATGCCATGGATGGTGACTCAGAATATCCGTCAGACCATGGTCCATCAACCAGAAGAATAGTGGACTTTTCTGATATAGATAATAGTAGAAGCATTCTACCTACAGGCAACTCTGGCAATATTTTCAGTCCTCACTACAAAGATCAGGCTGAAATGTATGTGAGAGGTGATTTTAGGCCCATGTTGATGACTCGTGAACGAATCAAAGAGCTTCCAAGAAGACTGGTTTTAGAGAAATAGACTATTCAGGGAATTCCGCAATACACTCAATCTCAACGAGCGCATTAAGCGGTAATCCTGCAACGGCTACAGTTGTTCTGGCAGGCGTATGTCCTTCGAGCATCTCTCCGTAAACGGCATTCATGGCTTGAAAATTGGCCATATCACTTAGATAGACATTGCATTTAACGATCTGCTGAACTGACAATCCTTGGCTAGATAAAACAGACTTTAAGTTTTGCATTACCTGCTTTGTCTGTCCTTCAACATCGGTAGCCTCTACCCTGTTACTTTTAGGATTTATTCCTGTTTGACCAGAGCAAAAGAGAAGATTGCCCGTGCGAATTGCAGAACAGTAAGGCCCCAATGCTTGAGGAGCCCCTGCTGCATTTATAACTTTCATTATTGAACGTTCACTGTTATGGTCTTACTCCAAGCTTCACCATAAGACTGGTGTGCACCATTAGCAAACTGTAAAGTAATGGTATGCTCCCCTGGAGTTAACTCTAAAGAATGCTCTATTTGGCCTTTTCCAAAGTGAATATTAGTATCGTTAGCTGGTACTGCTTCTCCCGTTTTTAACCATGAACCATCAACTATGATATGATGGTGACCTGTGCCTTTAACGATCTCGCCAGCAGGTTTCACTTCCATTCCGTTTACACCCATTTTCACTAAGACAGGACTGGAAACAGTTTGGCCATCTTCTAGATTCTCAAAAAACACTCCTTCAGGAGCACCACAGCTTGATAACACCAGCGTTAAGGCTATAATCACAAAAGAAAATTTCTTCAAATTCATTTTATATATGTTTAAGGAATTTGCGCAAAAAAGAAACGCAATCATGAGATAAACAAGCAATGTCTTTTAAGGTTTGAAGTAATTTTAGTTACACATCTGACTTTTGATTCAACTAAATTGAACTCTTGAAGTAGATTGATTGTAAATCGTAGTATGACGGAGAAAAAGAAGCCAAGAGTTAGTAAACGAGACCTTATCGAGCTAAGTGTAATCGTGGTTATTTTCTTGGTAATCTATCTTACTGGTAGTCAAGCAGAAGTATTTGGTAGGGTTCAAGGACTCATGCTAAAGACAGGCATAATGAATGCCTCAGTTGAGCAAGACGAAACTACAAATGCTAACCTCAACTTTGTACTAAGAGATATCAATGGATATCAACGCAATGCTAGTGATCTGAAAGGCAAAACAATTTTTATAAATATCTGGGCTACTTGGTGCCCTCCATGTGTTGCTGAAATGCCGGGGATCAATAAGCTTTACAACAAAGTACAATCGGAGGATATCGTGTTTCTAATGATCTCTCAAGACAAGAGTCTTGAAAAAGCACATAATTGGGTGAAGAAAAAGGAGTTTGATTTTGACGTGTATTCAGCACCTAACTTACCTGACCAATTCAGAACAGGCTATGTTCCTTCAACATTCGTTATTAATACAAAAGGAGAATTGGTACTAACAAAAACGGGTATCGCTAATTACGACACCCGAAAATTTGAAAATTTCTTAAAGGAGTTATCTAATCCTTAATCAAAGGCTCCTTCTTTATACCTCTTGAAATAGTCTTTTGCCGCTGCCATAGCCTTAGGAGCTAAGTAAATTGCTGAAACCATAGTTGGTATAGCCATCAAAGCAAAACTGCTATCAATGAGCGTAAACACAAAGTCAAGTGAAGCAACCGCTCCAATCACAATGGTTGCAATGTATATGTAGTTATAAATTTTGCCGTTTTTAGCCCCAAACATGAAGCCCATACATTTTACCCCATAGTAGCTGTAAGACAAGAGTGTGGATAAAGCAAAAATGAGAATAGCTAAACCTAATAAATAGCCACCTACACTCGGAATTGCCGTATTAAAGGCTTCTAGTGTTAGTGGTATACCTTCAACACTTTTACCCAAATAAGGCTCATAAACACCTGTAGAAAGAATAACAAGAGCTGTAAGCGTACAAACAATAATAGTATCTATAAATGGCCCTAACATGGCTACAAGCCCTTCCCTTACTGGCTCATCAGTTTTAGAATCACCATGAACCATAGGTGCGGTACCAATACCTGCCTCATTTGAAAAAGCAGCACGTCTAACCCCTTGGATAATAATAGCACCTAAACCACCACCGAGAATAGCATTTCCGGTAAAGGCTTCAGAAACAATGCTTCCGAAGATACCCGGAATGGCAGAAGCATTCATGAAAAGAATAATGACTACTAAAACGAAATACATGGCTACCATACTTGGCACTAGCTTAGAAGCTACTTTACCGATTTTCTTAATACCACCAAAAATTACAGTAGACACCACAACGGTTAGAATAATACCCGTGACTAGGGATGAATAAACCACTTTGGTACCCATAAACTCAAAACCGGCTGATGTATTATAGCCTATGGTTGGCCCCAAAATCGTGTTCATGGCAGCGGTTAACTGATTGGCTTGAAAGATGGGTAATGCACCTACAAGACCAAATACACAGAAAAAGAATGCCAGCGGTTTCCACTTCTGCCCCATACCCTCGGTAATGACATACATAGGGCCACCAAGCAGTTTCCCTTCACTATCTCTACCTCTATACATTTGAGCTAGCGTACAGGTGTAGAACTTAGTAGCTATTCCGAAGAAAGCTGATACCCACATCCAGAATATAGCACCTGGGCCACCAGCAGTAATTGCTACCGCTACTCCTGATATATTACCCATACCTACAGTGGCCGCTATAGCCGTAGACAATGCCTCATAATGACTGATTTCACCTTCCTTATCCTCTTCATGATATTTACCTCTTAAGATATCAATAGCGTGTTTGAAGTATAGAAATGGCGAGAAACGCGCATAAATCATAAAAAATAAGCCTCCTCCCATTACAAGTATGAGCAACGGAATACCCCATACCCAATTGGCAAAATCAGCTACAGCTTGTTCAATAAAATTCAAAATAGGATAGTTTGGTTCAGTTCAGTTCGCAGTATACGGCTAAAGCCAATGGCAGACAAAAAAGAAGCTTGAATATTTATGATTGGTAAAGAGAATGACAGCGCAGTACTTAACTGAGTAGTTGGGTAAGTCTCCATAAAACCCTTGCCCCTACATTAGCATCCCATTCGGTGGCACCCGGTGCTACTTCAACTAGATCGGCACCCATAATTTCTTTGCCAGACTCTTTTAACATTTTAAATAGATAGAAAAGCTCATCAGTATCCATTCCACCAGGGACCGGTGTACCCGTACTTGGACAAAATTCTGGCTTTAGACCATCTATATCCACAGTAACATAGACCTGCTCAGGAAGCACCGCAATAATCTCTTCACACTGCTGATGCCAGGTCTTTCCTTGAAACCTTTCTTCCTTTAAGTGTTGATCAAAAAATGTTTTAACGTGAAGGTCAGTAGATTCAATTCTTGCAAATTCTTCTTCGCAATAGTCTCTTACCCCTACTTGAACTAATCTAGAAATTGAGGTTTCTTCTAAGACATTGTACATCACGCTGGCATGAGAATACTTGAAGCCTTCATAAGCCGTTCTCAAATCTGCATGTGCATCGATTTGTAAGATGCCAAAATCATCATGCTTTTGACTCAAAGCCTGTATATGACCAAATGGTGTGCTATGATCACCACCCAACAAAATGGTTTTCTTACCCTGATCCAACCAATATTTTGTTTCCTGTTGAATGTAGGTCATTAACTGTTCACAGTGCGTATTGATCTCCTCACACTTCAAAAGCATTTCCTCACGCTCATCTTTAGGACTATCTGACTCTAGCCAGTCTATGTATGAACGCGCTTTAAATCTTAGATTGACTCCGGTACTGTACCACATCTCAGGAATCTCCAACATGGCCACCTTAGTTTTCCAAGGTAATGCTACTCCAGGAATTTCATAATCTATTTGAGAAGACGCTTCTAAAATTGCCGCAGGACCATCTATGGTACCTGAGTTGTACGAAACAGTAACATCCCAAGGCATAGGTATAATCAGAATATCAGCTTGTTCTGTATCATAAGGAAGACCAAAAATGGTTCCCTTAACACCTACTCCATTGGGATCGAAATCTGCCATTAACCGATCATTTCTTTAACAAAATTAGGTAGAGCAAAAGCTGACTGATGTATGCCATCGTTGTAGTATTTCAACTTGTGCTTTTCTGTAAATAAATTTACTCTATTCTGGTCAAATCCGGTAATAGGATGCGCATTACCTTTCGCACTATAAGAGAATGACCACATACCAGTAGGATAAGTAGGTATGTATGCTAAATAGCAGTGTACCTTGTCTTGACCAAAAATACTTCTATACACCTCATATACTTCTTTAAAGACCTTATTATTGAATCGAGGCGACTCACTTTGGGTAACCATAATGCCATCTTTTGAAAGAATACGATATACCTCCTTGTAGAAGTCTACAGAAAAAAGTCCTTCTGCAGGTCCCACAGGGTCAGTTGAATCGACAATCACAATATCAAAAGACTCATCTGCTGCTGCCTTTACGTACTTTATCCCATCATCAACAATCAGGTTCAATGTAGGATCATCTAACGCTGACGAAATAGAAGGCAAATGCTCTTTGCAAGCCTCAATTACCTTGTCGTCAATCTCCACCATCACCACTTCATCCAAGTTTTCATGCTTCAACATTTCTCTGGCAGTACCGCCATCACCTCCTCCAATAATGAGGGCTCTTTTGGGGTTTGGATGCGTTAGCGCTGGTATGTGCGTAATCATTTCGTGGTAAACGTATTCATCTTTTTCCGAGGTCATTACCATTCCATCCAAAGTCAGCATATTACCATAAGCCTGTGTATTGTAAACCTCTACCCTCTGGTAGTCAGATTGGACATCATATAGTTTACCATCATGCTTTAATGAAAGAGCAATTTTATCATCGCGTTCTGTAAACCACACATCTCTAGTTCTTATCGGGTCGCCCTCTTCAGTGCTTTTGTCATCTCTTAACTGTTTCAGATCGAATTGCTTTTTAGATAATAAAGCCATCTCTCCTCTTTGCAATTCAATAGCAGAACCATGACCCGCCTTAAACTTCTCCTTTAGAATTTGATACGAAACCCATGGGTTTACAGTGTCTCCACATGTAAATAAGTCGACTGAAGCATAACCATACTCAGGCCAAGTATGAATAGCTAAATGACTTTCTTGAATTACAACAACACCTGAAACACCGTAAGGTGAGAAATGGTGAAAAGTTGAATTGATAATTGTAGCGCCTGCTTCTTCAGCAGCACCTTCCATGCTCTTTTCGATATGAACGACATCGTTCAGCGCTTCTGGAGCACAATCATAGTACTCCACAATAATATGTCTACCCAAGGAACTCATTCGCCAAAATTAGCAGCAAATTCCTTGAAGTCGATCTAAAATTTTCAACAAATAATCACCTCATACCCGGATAGTAGTAATCTTGCTCTGTACCCATATTGGCTGAAAGCATCGCCCAAGAATCAGCTTCAAAAGAAAGTAAGGCACATGTTGCCGGAGTAAAGTCTTTCACATCGAATGCAAAATGGGTAAAAAGCCGAGCTATGGCAGGATTGTGTCCTACTATCATCGCATTATTAAATGATTCGTCTAGTCTACCTATAAATGCCTTCATCAGATTGATTGTCGCTTCATAAAGTTCTTCAGCTAGTAATTCTTGAGGTGAATAAGCCAATTGACTTTTTAAAATATTTTTGGTTTCGATTGTTCGATTGGCTGGACTGAAATAAACAGCATCGAATTCGAGACTTAAGTCGTTGATATGCATGCCTAAAAGCGTTGCTTGCTTCTCTCCGTTATTAGTAAGATGTCTTTCAAAATCCTTTGTCTCTGAATCAGGAAACTGTGCCTCTGCATGTCGAATTAATAGAATGTTTTTAACCATATGGTATAAGTTGAGGTTATGAACCAAACAACGAAAAAAAGCCTGTTTTGATGTGCAAAATCTAGGGTGAATGCATTTATCCCTTGTTATTTTGAAAATTTTATGCACATCTTTGAGGCGCTTCAAAGTAAAATCTTCAGCATATATGTCAAAAAATCTTGTCATTGTCGAGTCACCAGCAAAGGCTAAAACCATAGAAGGGTATTTGGGTAAGGATTATAAAGTTGTGTCTAGTTATGGCCATGTAAGAGACTTACCTAAAGGAGACAAAGCCATTGATTTTGAGAACAATTTTGCTCCTACCTATGAAGTAACAGCAGATAAAAGAGATGTTATTCGGGAGTTAAAAAAGCTATCAAAAATTGCTGAGACCATCTACCTCGCTAGTGATGATGACCGTGAAGGAGAAGCGATTAGCTGGCACTTAAAAGAAGCGTTAAAACTTAATCCTACTCAAACAAAGAGGATTGTATTTAGAGAAATTACCAAGTCCGCGATTCAAAAAGCAATAGATAATCCTAGAGAGATTGACGAGGACTTAGTAAACGCTCAACAAGCGCGAAGAATTCTAGACCGAATTGTAGGATATGAGCTCTCTCCTGTATTATGGAGAAAAGTAAAAAGAGGTCTTTCTGCAGGAAGAGTACAGTCAGTAGCGGTTCGATTGGTGGTAGAAAGAGAAAGAGAAATCGATCATTTCGATTCTCAAAGCAGTTTTAAGGTATCTGCCTTCTTTAATATAGATGGGCGAACCCTAAAAGCTGAATTACCAAAGAAGTTCGGTTCCGAAGAAGAAGCCAAAGCATTTCTAAATAGCTGTATCAATGCTGAATTTAGCATTAGTGACCTAGTTACGAAACCAGCTAAGAGATCTCCGGCACCTCCTTTTACCACATCTACCCTTCAACAAGAAGCGAGTAGAAAATTAGGCTACGCGGTTGCAAGAACCATGAGCCTAGCGCAAAGACTCTATGAAGCAGGTAAGATCTCTTATATGAGAACTGACTCTGTCAATCTATCTGACGAAGCCGTTCAAGGTGCTACTAAAGAGATTACAAGCGCTTATGGTCCTGAATATGTTCAGAATAGAAAGTTTAAGACTAAATCTCAAAGTGCACAAGAAGCGCATGAGGCCATAAGACCTACGAACTTTGCTGTCCACTCTACAGGGAATAACTATGATGAGCAAAGGCTTTATGAGCTGATATGGAAAAGAGCTGCTGCTTCTCAAATGGCCGATGCCCAATTAGAGAAAACAACAGCTACGATTGATATCTCGACCAATTCTGAACATTTCACTGCCCACGGTGAAGTGATCAAATTCGAAGGGTTCTTAAAGGTATACCTAGAATCTACTGACGATGATCATGAAGAAGAAGCAAAAGATATGCTGCCTCCATTGGCTATTGGTCAGGTGCTAGAATTAGATAGAATTTACTCCAGAGAAAGCTTTACGAGACCACCCGCTAGGTTTACTGAAGCTAGCTTAGTGAAGAAACTGGAGGAAATGGGAATAGGAAGACCTTCCACTTATGCCCCTACCATCTCGACCATTCAAAAACGAGAATATGTACTAAAAGAGAATCGAGAAGGTCACGAAAGAGCTTTTAAAGAACTCACTCTTAAGAATAACGCAGTTAGAAGTAACACCGGCACTGAGAATACTGGTGCTGAAAAGTCTAAGCTATTTCCAACCAACATAGCCATGGTTGTTAATGACTATCTCACGGAACATTTTGTAGATGTTCTAGAATACTCATTCACGGCTAATGTTGAAGAACGCTTCGATGGTATTGCTCATCACAAAGAGGATTGGCAAGAAATGATTCGTTCGTTCTATAACCCTTTCCATAGTTTAGTAGAAAAGGCTTTGGAAGAAGATAGACCTGACACCAAAAGGCATCTGGGTAATGATCCTAAATCCGGGTTACCATTATATGTATCATTAGGTAAGTTTGGGCCCTATGCACAACTGGGTGAAACACCAGAAGACGATGAAGGTGAAAAGCCAAAATACGCAAGCTTAAAACATGGCCAATTTCTAGAAAGTATGACGCTTGAAGATGCGTTAGAACTCTTCAAGTTACCGAGAGAAGTTGGAGAATTTAGAGACCTACCGGTTGTAGTGGCAGACGGTCGATACGGACCCTATATTAAATACAACGAAAAGTTTGTATCACTTCCAAAAAGCGCTGATCCACTGAGTATTAGCCTATCGGAATGTGAGCAATTGATTAAGGAAAAAGAAGCTGCTGACGCACCTATTTATATTTATCAAGATAAGCCTGTTCAAAAAGGAAAAGGCCGCTTTGGACCATTTATCAAATGGGACAATATGTTCATCAATGTGAACAAGAAATATGACTGGGACAACCTATCGGATAACGATATAGAAGAACTGATTGAAGATAAGCTCAAGAAGGAAAGAGAAAAGGTTATCCATAACTGGGAAGAAGCCGGAATTAGAGTCGAAAAAGCACGTTGGGGTCGTCATAATGTCATTAAAGGCAAAGTGAAGGTGGAGCTAGCCAAAACGGTGGATGTAACCGATATGTCATTAGATGAAGCTGAAGCCATCATTGAAAAGAACGCTCCTAAAAAGAAAACCAGAGCCAAGAAAAAGTAATTAACATACTTTCGCTTCAGGCATACGAATTGTTTCGGATTTAGCATTGGTTTTAACTAGATTGATGCATAGCTATGAAACGATTCACTTTTTTTCTGATCGTACTTTTTCTCAGCTCTCCCCTATTGAGAGCACAAAAACCTATTGATGACTCTGTCTATACTCAAGTAAAAGCAGGTAAGCTGGGTGGTATGTTAATGAAGCCCGTGGGCTTTAAAAAAGGTGCTGTTGCGCTAATCATTCAAGGTTCTGGACCAACTGACAAGGACGGCAACTCCATGGTACTTGGGGGTAAGAATAATTCGCTCAAAATGCTGGCAGAATCCCTAGCAGAATTAGGCATCGCCAGTCTACGCTTCGATAAACGAGGAATGGGACTCAGTACCGATGCAGCAACAGCTGAGGCTAACCTAGTATTTGACGATTTCATTAGTGATGCCATGGCATGGCTAGATTTCCTTCAAGACCAAAAGCAATTCAAAAGGTTTATTGTGATTGGTCACTCTCAAGGTTCCTTAATAGGCATGAGGTTGTCTAATGAAAGAAAGGTAGACGCCTTTGTTTCCCTAGCAGGTCCTTCGCTAACCATAGACGAAACGCTAAAAAGACAGTTGAGATCAAACCCCATGAATCCTGAGTCCATATTGAAAGAGGCTGATGATATCATGGATAAAATTAAGGCAGGCGAAAAAGTCGAAAGTATTCCACCCTACTTTCAAAGCTTATTTAGAGCTAGTATTCAGCCCTTTATGTGTTCTTGGATGAAGTATAATCCATTGGAAGAAATCCATATGATTGATATTCCGGTTTTAATTGTCAATGGATCTACAGATTTACAAGTGAGTGTGGAAGATGCACAGAGACTACAAATCTCCAATGAGAAGTCTGAGTTGCTCATAATAGAAGGCATGAATCATGTTTTAAAAGAATCTTCAGCTAACCAGGCAGAGAACATGGCTACTTATAAAAACCCTGACCTTCCCCTTCATCCCAAATTCGAACAGGGATTTATTTCTTTTATGAAAAAACACGTTGTCAAATGACAAGAGAAGAAGCTAAGGATATATTAACGGCAATGACCAAAGGCGATAGCCTATTAAGACATGCACGCAGTGTTGAACTAGTGATGGAGGCATATGGCAAACATTTGGGAGAAGATGCCGAAGAATACGCGATTACAGGCATGCTGCACGATGCTGATTATGAGGCATATCCTGAAGAGCACCCGAATAGAATAGTGGCTATGCTTAGAGAAAAAGGCGAAGAAAAGATCGCTCACGCTATTTCCGCTCATTATACCAAGTGGAATGTGCCCTACACAAACAACTTGGATAAGGCACTTTTAGCCTGTGATGAATTGACGGGATTTATCATTGCCTGTTGCCATGTTAGGCCTGGAGGCATTGTAGGGATGACACCAAAATCAGTAAAGAAAAAACTGAAGACCAAAGGCTTTGCAGCTAAGGTAGAAAGAGACGAGATTCAAGCAGGTGTAGATCATCTAGGTGTAGACTTAACAGAACATATCCAATTCATTATCAACGTATTAGACACGAACAAAGAGGAACTGAAGATTGGCTAAAGCACTACAACGATCCCTCTTATAATCCTATAACTGATTTAGTTTAGATAATTTATCTTTAGCATTAGAGTTAAACTCTCCCCCTACTTTAGGGGGAGTCAGAGGGGGTAAAATGAAAAAACTAGTGGTGTTGACAGGTGCTGGCATTAGTGCTGAAAGCGGTCTTAAAACCTTTCGAGATTCTAATGGCCTCTGGGAAGGACATGATGTAATGGAAGTTGCATCGCCACAAGGCTGGTATAAGAATCCGGAACTTGTATTAGAATTTTATAATCAGAGAAGAAAGCAAGCTCACACAGCCTTACCGAATAAAGCGCATACTATTCTCGCGCAGCTGGAAGACAAGTATCAAGTAGATATCATTACACAAAACGTAGATAATCTTCATGAAAAAGCCGGTAGTTCAAATGTGCATCATTTACATGGTCAACTTTTTCAATCTCGATCTACTCAAGATGAAAATCTGATTTATGAAATGGATGATTGGAAACTTGAGTTAGGTGATTTGTGTGAATTAGGAAGCCAACTGAGACCCAATATTGTCTGGTTTGGTGAAGCAGTACCGATGATGGATATGGCCATAGAGCTTACCAGCAAAGCTGATATCTTCCTAGTTGTAGGTACCTCCCTTCAAGTTTACCCTGCTGCAGGACTAATCAACTACTGCCCTGCTAAAATTCCTAAGTACATTATTGACCCCAATAGACCAGCAGGTTCATTCGATTCAGATATCATTTTTATAGAAGACAAGGCTTCAACTGGAATGGAGACTTTCATGTCTCTTGAGTCTTGAGCAAAGTATTTTGATCCTTGCTTTAACTAAGAACTATTCTATTGTTTGAAAAAATCGTTCAACTTGGAATATTGATGCATAGCAAGTTATGGATACTGCGGAAAGAACTTTCAAATTCTTACGTTTAAGAATGAAGATTACTTTTTCAAAAACTATTCAATTGATTAGACATTTTAAATTAAAAAGTGGCGCGAAAATTGGTGACTATCACTTATGAAAATCATGAGTACAAGAATTGTTTTAACCTTTGCTTTTGTTGTTTTAATACAGACTGAAAGCTTTTCGCAATATTTGAAGAATGAATCTTCAATTCCCAACAATCTTTTCTATATCGAAGCGCTTGGCAATGGCCTTTATGGTTCAATAAACTTTGAAAGACGGTTCACCAGAATTCCAGAAGTAAGCATAAGGGCTGGAATAGGTGCCTACTCAGAGAACCTCTTTTATTTAACTTTCCCTCTTTCCATTCAATACATTAAGAATTTGTCTGAGGAAAGCTTTATTGAGATTGGAACAGGATATACATGGGCAGATTCTAATGCGGATGACCTGTTTCGAGGTGATTTTTCTTCTAAAGATAGTAACCTGCATAACCTTTTCTTCTCTGTTGGTTATCGAAAGCATTTTGGAGATAGCTGGTTGTGGAAGGCCAACATAACACCCTTAATTACTAATAATAGAGATGTTACTCAACCATGGTTTGGAGTTTCAATAGGCAAGTTGTTCTAGTTATGTTAATCATTTATTTAGAACATACCTTAGTTGGCTTCTAATCTCTCTTGTCGATGGACGTGGTGCTTGACCATTAAAAATGATACCTCCTTTATCAATAATCATATATCTTGGGATCCTTGTTACCTTCAAATAATCATTTATCCGGTCATTTGATTGAAGGATAACATTAACAGCATCAGTCATTTTATAACCTTTAATATATCTTAACCACTTGTCCTTATGTCTTTCTTTATCAACTGAAACATTCAACCATAGTATATTATCTTTTGCGAACTCTTTGCGTAACTTACCAGAATCAGGCATCTCACGTAGACAAGGTCTACACCATGTAGCCCAAAAATCGATGAAAACGACTTTGTTTTTGAAATCAGAGAACGAAACCTGGTCGCCATCTATGCCCCTAAATTCGGCATAGGCATTTTGCCTCCTTGTCTTAATTCGCTGTAGGATTCTAATTCCCTACTTAGGAAATCAATAGAACTACTTCTAGGAAAAGAGTTTCGATAATTTTCAAAAAGCCTGAAAGCATGGTCAATAGAACTCTTGTACAGGACATCGAAAATGATATTAGGATATATCATTTCTTGAGATTCTTCATTAAATAATGCTCTATTATTTAGGCCGTTCAATATTTTCACAATCTCATCGATATCATTATACCAAAAGTGTTCATATGGTCGATCAATTTTAGTCTCAATATGATTTAGCAAAAGATGATAAGCCAATTTGCAGATTCTCTTGTCCTGCAGAAATAGCTTAGGTCTTCGATTAACTAATTCATCAAAAGCTCTTATACACTCTTGATACTCATTTGTAGTGGACAGTGTAGGCTTTTTTAAAAGGTACTCTATTTTAATTGCTGTTATATATAGAGTCAGATATTCTCTGAAGGCATCGGACATATTTTGTTCTAATACATGGTTCGTTTGCTTGATATAGAGGTCTTCAGTCGCATTTAAAAAATCCGTGTTACCCTCATAACGTCCTGCCTCTCGAACCTCTTTCCAATGATCTATTTCTATAAACTCCAAATACTGGATAAGTCTCTTTTTATAGAGAAGATCATTGCTAAAAACTAAAGAATCAAAACCTTGTTTATTCGTTAAAAATGTAATTTTTGATTTATTATTGACTTCCAAAAACAACTTTTCAGTAATACCCCCCTCTAAATAGATTATCGTTTCATTGACTAATTCAAAATGAATTCTCTTGTGCTTTTTCAGCAGAAACCTCTTATCAGTCGATGAAGGCAAGAGAGGATGATTTCTGATTTGTATAGAATCTATTATCCTATTATTGGGATTTTCTAATTCTAGCTGTAAGAGAGGATAATTCTTTTGGGCTAAACAACTAATAGCAGTTGATACAAAAACAAGAATGAACATCATTTTTTTCACTTCACAATTCTTTCATTAAATCCTTATATATGAAGTCTTCTTACTGTATTGTTAAACCAATCGGTAGATAGTATGTAGCCGGCTTTATAAACTCGATTATATCCATTGAAATCTAATTATTGAAGAAAAGGTATATGCAATTACAAAATGCATCAATCTATTAGTGAATCTATCGAAATTTAAAGATTAGCCACCCCATATTAGGGTGGCCACTCAACCGAAACTAACAAGCATCTTGGAAAGACAATGCCTGTATAGCTATATATGAGACCTTTATTTTTAATTCTTTAGAGAACCAAAATCTCTGAAGAAATACATCAACTTTCCTTCAGTATCATAAACGTTGTTTTCTTCTATCCAACCTATAACTTCTCCTTCCATGTTAAAAAGCTTATCGTACTTACAATAACCAATGAATCCTTCATCGAATATCCTTGCTATCAAACCGTCTTTACTCAAAAAGAAGCCGACTAATTTTCCTGACTTTGCATAACAATACTTCATATCAATGAGTAGACTTTTTAATATAGAGCCACTCCGTCCGAGTGGCTCGTTCAACCAAAAACACTCTAGTATATCAACTCTTGATGATAACCAAAGTGGTACGTATCTTAATTCAATTTCATCTCACTGAGTCTGACAATATGTACCCATGAGTCTTTGAATCGGGTGTCTTGTCTGATCTTTCTCATGCGGGCGATCACTGCATTGTAGTCACTTGAAGCACCTATGTATACATAGTCTAGCTTACGTTTTCTACTGGCAAAGATTCTCGCATCATCATACTCATCTAAGATGGAGTTCAAGAAGATTCTACTGTACTTGCTATCTAGATTGTATGATGCCACTACTATGATGTAAGCTTCCCTATCGATAGAGGCCGGACTATCAGGATCTCCTGACACACCAATCTCTGTCAGCCTATCCGGAGTCACTAGTCTATTCACTGCTCTTACTCTAGCTTTCTGTGCTTCAGACATTTTCTCTATGGCTGCATTGGTAGCCTTAGTGTACTTGTTGTCTTCTGCTGCTTTAGCTGCTGCTTCTTTAGCCAGACGTTCTTCTTCTAATCTCTTCGCTTCAGCTAGTCTTGCTTCTTCAGCCAAACGCTCTCTTTCTAATCTTTCACGTTCTGCATTTACTGCGTTGATCGAGTCTTGCTCTGCTTTTCTTCTCGCTTGTGCTATCGCTTCTAATCTGGCTACCTCCTGAGCCTTTAAGCGAGCAAATAGTTCTTCATACCGTAGCTCAGCATTGGCTCTTCTCTCCTTCTTGTTTCCTTCGAACTCTAGAGAGTATAGATAGTCCTTTAGCGCTTCCTTGTCCTTTGGATTCAAGATGGAAGGATCATAGATATTCTCATCTATCACACGGTTGTAAACCGCTTCTCCTTCGCTGTACTTGTTCACCTTACGCTCGTCAGCGGTTTTCATAGTTAGGTGCAAACCAAACTCACTAAATCCATCACTTAAGAATGGAATCTGTGGATCTCCAAAGTCGTAGTTATAGGTAAACTCTAAGCTCTTGTTGATAAAAACACCTGCTCCGAAGGTAGCACCATAGTTACCTCTGTAGCCTCCAAAAGCAGAGAACTTATTGTTGTAATCAATTCTAGCTAACACATCAAATTCACTGCCTAGTACATCTCTGTATCTCCAAGTAACATTTGGCGTTACATAGATCTGCTTTTCTACATTTAGTAAGAAGCTGTACTGACCTCCTACCATATAGTCAGGTATGTTATCCTCATTGATCTGCACATACTCATCATCAGATAAACTCTCGTTGATGATCGTTGGTGCAGCCACATCCAATTGGAAGTCTTTGTAGCGATAGCTTAAACTAAAGTCTACACTCAAAGCACTACCATTATTACCCAATAGGTTGAGTAGAATTGGGTCATTCTGGGTTTCAGGGCTTACTACTTCATCATTGATACTAAAGGAAGAGAAGCCAACCAAAGCACCAACCGAAAGCTGATGATCTTTATCCAATAGCTTATAAGCATAGCCTCCTTGTACTCTTAATTGTCTGATCAATCCTACTTCGGTAGAGCTTACATTAAAGCCTAGTCCCATCTTACTAGCTAGGTTGGTAGAATAAGCTAGTGCAACTCCCGTAGGAGCACCTTCTAAACCTGAGAACTGCTCTCTATAGGCCAACGAGAGCCTTGGTCTCTCATTGAAGACCGTAGCACTTGTATAGGCCAATGAAGGCATTCTATAGTACTGATTAAACAAAGGAACTTGTTGTGCTTGCAAGTCACCTGCCACTATCATCAAGGCGATAAGGCAAAAGATGGTTTTTATAGTTGTTCTAATGGCTTTCATCTTAGTTTCTGATAATGGTTAGGAATCCTCTGATAATACTCTCTCCGTTGTATATGTTAATCTCATAATAGTAGGTGCCCGGTGGTATCGGCTCACCATTGAACGTTCCGTCCCAATCGTTCTCGTAATTACGCTGGCTGAAAATCAGCTTACCAGCTTGTGAATATACCTTAACCTCATTGATTGGATTATCCAGAATGTCTTCTACTACCCAGGCATCGTTTCTTCCATCACCGTTCGGTGTAAAGAAGTTTTTCACTCTGGCATCTGCCTGATCCTTATCAAAATTCCTTAGCGGTTCAATTTCAAGGTTGGTAATCGTGATGGTAAAGACTTGATCTACGGTATTACCTCCGGAATCAGTGGATCTTATACCTACTGTTAACTGTGTATCCGTCTCAAAGTCAGTTGCTCCTGAAGTCACCAGCTCATTACCATTGGTTACAACAAACAGTAGGTTATTCTCTCCTCCTGCATCATTGTTTACCTCATAGGTAAAGGTTTCGCCAGCATCAGGATCACCATCTGTTGATAGGATACCCACAGGCACCTGACTATCGCTTTCCTGAATCACATTGTTCGAAAGCAATACTGCTGTGGCCACCTCATTTACATTAATGATCGTAATCGCAAAGGCTTCCTGATAGGTACCACCTTTATTATCCTCTGTTTGTACGCGCACCGTGAAGCTGCTCTTAGTCTCAAAGTCGAAGTTTGTATTCGCTCTCAACTCATCTCCAATGATGATAAACGATCCATTGTCATCATCACCAGTTCCCGACTCTAGCGTATAGATAAAGGTATCTGTTGCATCAGCATCGGTTGTCGTCAAGGTTCCTATAGGATCTAGCTGCAGATTGTTCTCATCGATTGTCGCATTGCTCAACGTGATATCCGTAGGTGTAGAGTTGGTCTGATACTCCGGACCAGTAAAGTTTCCGTTATCAGCTCCTGTTCCTCCTAATGGGTTACCCGCTGGGTCTGTTATGCTATCATCATCTTTCACATTCAGACCGTAGAAGCCTTCTCCTGTACCTCTGTCTACTGTTACCGTATAAGAACTCGTGCTCAGTGCTGTCACACTTACTACACTCGCTCCGGTAACGCCATCTCTTTGTGGTACTTCAAAGTCCGCAGCATCTACATTGCTAACTGCTTCTGAGAAGGTTACTGTAAAGCCTACCTGCTGAGCTACCGTTGGACTCGCCTCATCTCTGGTAATGGTACTTACCGTTGGTGCTATGGTCTCCAATGTAGCCTGATCCGTCTGCGGTGGTGTACTCACATTGCTGAAGCTATCCGTTAAGGTCACTGATAAGGTTAAGGTACCATCCGTCATGCCGGAGATATCAATTCCCGATACCTTATCTGTAGCCGTAGCCACTGTACCTGTACCCGTTACAGTTGTGCCACCACCACTTGATGTAATCGTGTAGTTATAGGTAGTCCCTACTTCTGCTCCTGCAAAAGTAAAGCTTACCGCACTCGCCTCTGGTGCACTGATCTGATCTTCATCCCAGGTTACCGTAAAACCTGTCGGTGCTGTGTTATCATCTTCATTGGTAATCGTTCCAATCGCTTGGTTATCATTATTTGCAAAAGACACGCTCTTACCACCCGCTCCAATTTGGGCTATTGTAACACTAAAGGTCTCATCTACCTCTTCTTTGGTATCACCTGTTACGCTAACTGTAATTTGCTCTACCTCGCCATCTGTACCATCAAAAGTCAATGTACCGCTCGCAGCGGTATAATCGCTATCCGCTGTGGTTGCTGTGGCATCTGCCGTTGCATAGTC